>CAWDOA010000001.1:0-24996 GCA_963803875.1 uncultured Acidimicrobiales bacterium
ATCTCGGCCTTCGCAGCGCGATGTTCCCGACCCAGGGCGATGAATTCGTCCCAGTACATGAGTCGGTCGTCGGTGTAGCTCCCACGGACACCACGTGGCTCGCAGAAGATGATTTGCTCGACGGTGGGTAACGGTCACGGGGTAGGTCGAGCACTTTGTCGATCTGCTCTTGATCCTCGGCAAAGTGGATCCTGGAACCACAGTCGTTGAGGGTGTATTCGACCTCGGCGAGGGGGTTCGTCGGGTACAGACCCACGGTTATGCCTCGACAAGCCACTGCGGCCAGATCGAGCACAACCCATTCGGATCGATCTTCGGAATGGATGCTCAGTCGATCACCAACGTCGAATCCGAGGGCCAGCAGGCCGTGGGCGGCGTCCAGCACCATGTCCCAGACCTGTCCCCAGGTGAACTCGTGCCAGATGCCGAAGTCCTTGTCGCGCATGGCGAGCTGATCGGGAGCCTTGATGGCCCAGTCCCTGGCCCGGGACGCAACGGTTGGGTGTCCACCTCTGCTCGAAGTGGCATTGGCAGACGTCTCTACAACCGTCATCGGTCTCCCCTCATCGACTTGCTCTCCCCTTTGATCCTCAAGCGGTCAACGACCACGCAACACACTAGGCCAGATGTGTCACGCGACACATCTGATCCAGCAACTTATTCATCGAATCGACCAACCGCAAAACGAGACTGCGACGATACCGGTTTGTAACAATCCCAAGCCGGACAGATACGCGCATGCCAGGCCGCCTTCCCAGGTTGCCGTCTTGGCCTCAGTAACCAGCGATTGGGTCCACAACGCCCTCGATTTCGCCACCCGAAATCCACCTGGCCACGTTTCGTTCGATGAACGCAGCCAGTAGTGGAATCCCCATCTCTGGCGTGTTCCCCACATGGGGAGTAATCACGACATTGGGAAGCGACCACAATCGATGGCCCTCAGGTAGAGGTTCAGGGTCGGTGACATCGAGAGCAGCGCCACCGATTGATCCCTGCACGAGCGATTCAACCAATGCGTGGGTGTCCACCACTCCCCCTCGAGCAACGTTCACGAGCCACGCATGGGGTTGCATCGCGTCGAGCACCTCACGGTTGATGATGTGCCTGGTGGCATCGGTGAGAGGAAGCGCAAGAATCACGGCGTCGGCACCGCTGACAGCCATCCGTTGCCTCCGACGGAGGAAGCACTCTGCCAACCCCGTCGATCGGTTCGGCCGAACGACGTACGACGGTGATATCGCAATTCCAACCTTGCAGGAGCGATATCACGGACCGAGCGATACCGCCGCCTCCGAAGATTGTCAGCTTGCCGTCGATGAGCATGCTGCCCTTTTGAGCGGTCCACGAAGTCTGTTTCGCATATTCGACGACGTTCCGGAGACCCGAGGCTGCCAGGGTCAAGGCATGCTCAGCGACCGGGCGGCTGTACACGTCTCGCGCACATGTCCAGATGAGATCTGGACGGGCACGGATCGTGTCGATGTACGGCTCGATTCCGGCATAGGGAAGCGCCACCCATTGCACCGCCTTCATGGTCTCGACATAACCACCGAGCTCGGATGCCCTGGCCGGATCGGCCCAGACAAGCACCTCGGCGATGTCCGCGCCGGAAAGCTCTGCACCACCCGCGACAACCGCTTCGGCCAGGGAATCAGCCCGCCCGGACTGCGGCGCTACATGTATGTGTTGACGACCCATTCCGAAGAGTCTGCCATCCTCAACCCAGGGCCTGCTCGAGGTCGGCGAGGATGTCGGCGATGTCTTCGATCCCGACGCTGAGACGGACGAGATCGTCGGGCACCTCGAGAGCGGAACCGGCGGCGCTCGCATGGGTCATCACGCCGGGGTGTTCCACCAGACTCTCGACGGCCCCGAGAGACTCGGCAAGAGTGAACAGGCGACAGCTTTCGATGATCTTCATCGCTGCGTCCCGTCCCCCGGCGGCGCGAAACGACACCATTCCGCCGAATCCGCTCATCTGCTTCTTCGCGATGTGATGGTTCGGATGGGACTCCAACCCCGGATAGAGGACCGTTGACACAGCCGGATGCTCGGACAAGAGTTCGACAACCGCTGCCGCATTCGCCAGATGCCGATCCATTCGGACCGCCAGGGTCTTCGCTCCCCTCAACGTGAGGTAGCAGTCCCACGGACCAGGAACTGCGCCTACAGCGTTCTGGATGAAGCGGAGATGGGCATCGAGATCTCCGTCGTTGGTAGCGACGAAACCGCCCACAACATCGCTGTGACCGCCGAGGTACTTGGTGGTGGAATGCACGACAGCGTCGGCCCCGAGCGCCAAAGGCTGCTGAAGGTAGGGCGTGGCAAAGGTGTTGTCGATCACCAACATGGCCTGGTTTGCGTGCGCGACTGCGGCGAGCGCCTCGATGTCGACGATGGACAGCAGCGGGTTGGTTGGGGTCTCGGCCCACACGATTTTGGTGTTCGCTGGCCAGTTGGCGGCGAGCACTTCAGGATCGGAGAAGTCGTGAGCCGAATGGGTGATTCCGGCTCGGCCGAACACTTTGGAGATGAGCCGGAACGTCCCTCCGTATGCGTCATTGCCCAGGACCACATGGTCGCCAGGTTCGAGCTGGCGCAGTAGAGCATCTTCAGCTGCCAGGCCGCTGGCGAATTGCACTCCGAAGGCCGCTCCCTCCAAGGACGCGAGCGCTGCCTCGAGCGCCGTTCGTGTTGGGTTTCCGGTGCGTGCGTACTCATAGCCGCTGTGTTTGCCGACTGCTTCCTGGGCAAAGGTTGAGGTCTGGAAGACCGGCACCGTGACAGCACCGGTGACAACTTCGGGGTCCTGACCCACATGAATCGCCCGGGTGGAGAAACCAAACCCCTCAGTCGTTGATGATTCACTCACGGGATCCCTGCCTTGTGGGTCAAACCCGCCCCATTGAAGGACGGGTCAATGGACGGTCTTTGATGATGTCAGAGTTGCTCTATGGAAAGAAATGAGATCAGGTCAGCACGGGAGAGCACTGTGAAGGGCCGACCGCCATCGAGCACGACCAACGCGTTCACCGAATCGAGAAGCAGTACGGCTCGCTCCACCGATTCGCCGATTCCTATTGTTTGCAGCCGTGGCTTCATGACCTCGCCGACCGCTCGGTCGAGGACGCCGGAGTTCCCAAAGGCTGCCTCCATCGTGCGAAGCTCGTCGATTGACCCAAAGACCTCGGCGTTCGCCAGGGGCATCTCGCCTTGGGCAACCGGCATTTGGCTGACGCTGTGTTTGTGCATCAGGAGGATGGCGTCGCGCACCGAATCCTCAGGCTGCACGTACACCAGGTTCGGGCGCGTGTCCGCATCTCGCGAGGCAAGTACATCGGCCACAGAGGGGCCTTCGGATTCGAGGAAACCGAAACGACCCATCCACTCGTCGTTGAACACGGTGCTGAGGTAGCCGCGCCCGGAGTCGGGGGTCAGGACGACCACAAGGTCGTCGGGGCCGAGTTCGGACGCCACTATGAGGGCCGCCGCTACCGCGGTTCCGCACGACCCGCCGATGAGGAGGCCTTCCTTCTGCGATACCAACCGAGCGGTTTTGAACGAGTCTGCATCCGAGATCGGAATCACCCGGTCGACCAGACTGGGATCATAGGTGGTGGGCCAGAAGTCTTCGCCCACTCCTTCCACCAGGTAGGGGCGGCCCGATCCACCCGAAAACACCGACTCCTCGGGATCGGCGGCGACTATTTGAACCCCGGGATTCTGCTCCTTCAGATATCGCGCCACCCCGGTGATTGTTCCCCCGGTCCCCGCACCGGCCACGAAGTGGGTGATCCTGCCTTCGGTCTGAGACCAGATCTCGGGACCGGTGGTTTCGTAGTGGGACTGAGGGTTGGACTCGTTTGCGTATTGGTTCGGTCGGTATGCGTTCGGCGTCTCCTTCACCAGGCGCTCGGCGGTGCTGTAGTACGACCGAGGGTCCTCAGGTGCAACTGCGACTGGACACACAACAACCTCGCCTCCGTAGGCCCGCAGCAGGTCCACCTTTTCGACGCCGACCTTGTCGGTGACCACGAAGATGCAGTTGTAACCCCGCTGAGCTGCGACGATGGCCAGCCCCACTCCGGTGTTGCCGCTGGTCGGCTCGATGATCGTTCCCCCCGGTTTGAGAAGGCCGGCCTCTTCGGCATCGAGGATCATCTTCAGTGCGGGACGATCTTTGGCGCTACCGCCCGGGTTGAAAACTTCGTACTTCACGACAACCGGGCATTCGAGATCCGCCCCGACCTGCTGGAGCTGCACCATGGGGGTATGCCCGATCAGGTCGAGGACCGAATTGGCTATTCCGGGCATGTCTAGGTCGTGACTCACGTTGGGTCCTTCGAAGAGGGCATCGGTCCATCTCCGAGGTTAGCCAGACCTTCGAGCCAATCAGGACCGAAGACCCCGGCTCTAGGAGACCGTTTGTGTTTTGGGTCCTTCGGGAATCGGGAGGCCGCTACCCATGTCGACCGCCTCGGAGATCCGGTACCGGCCACTGGGATCCTGCGCCAGCCAGAGCATTCCATCCCTGTCGTTCTGCGGCCCGTACCCCGAGCAGCCTTCCGTCGGCGGCGAGCAGTTGTCGGGACGGATGATCGACGGTGATCGCAACGGTCACGGGGTCGCCGTCATTGACCGCCTTGACCGAGACAACGGTTGGTCCTTCGCCACGGATCTTCAAACCATTCTGCCGAAGGCGCAGATTGTGCTGGGACAACTCGCCGTACAACGGCGTGCCCTCCACGAAGACGGTTCCCAAATCGGCCTCATCGGGCTCGGTCTGGAAACGGAACTCCTCTCGCAGCAGCCCCGACACGATCCGCCGCCATTCGGGGTTGATCGGTTCGCCCTCGGAAGGTCCACGTCGGCCCATGATCGAACGACCGGTCCCCCCTGGGGTCCGAGAGCGGAGTGTCTGTTCGCCGATGATGACGGGACGTAGCAGCCAGATGCCCAATACCAACTCGATGATCACGGCGACGGCGAGCGCAATGCCGAAAGCAGCCACGAGGTCGACGCTGGATGCGAGCAGTCCTACGCCGGCGAGCGCAACGACAGCAAGCCCGGCTGCGGGCTGACCGCCCCCGGACCGCATGGCGGCGGACACCACGGCGCCGATCTGGGATTCTTCGTCTACGAGGATCATGCGGATCAAGCCAATCTCAAAAAGGAAATACCGGTGGATAGAAGCAAGAGTAGAACCTGGAGTTCGGCGGCGGTCGGTGTCTCGACCACAACGTGATACGCACCAAGCGAGGCGGCCGAGGTGAGGAGCCGCATTGCGACGACGACGACAGCCAAGCCAGCATCGCCGACAAGGAAGAACACCACCGCGCCGGCAAGAACGGCAAGTGCAACGACCATGAGCCACAACGACCGGTCGGATCCCTCGGCCGAAGCCTCGGCTGCCACCGGGAGACCCTCGAGCCGCACCTCGCCATCCGTGCGAATTTCTGAGAGCGCACGCACCGTGGCCTGGGTTTGACTTGAACGGGCTGACTCTGAGGGATTGATAATTGCGGTTGTGCCGTCGATCGGGGGTGCCACCGATGCATCCGACACCAAGATTCCGTCTTCGTATCTGCCGGCAGCAGTGGCAACCCACCCGACGCCGGGATAACGGCTTGCGCTCATCGCCCAGTCGGCAAACCAGTCATCGGCACTATCAGAAGCAGTGGCTCTGATGGCGGCAGAGGGGTCTCCACCAAGCTGTACCAGTTGCTCGGATACCTGAGCGGATTCGCTGTTGTCGCTGGATGCGTCGAGCAGCGAACGAGACGACGTGGCGCTGGCCGCAACGGCTCCGAGTCCCAGCAGGAGCAAAGCGATCGCAGCCAGGACAGCAAGCGGCAGGTCTCGACCGTCCGGAATCTCGATCGGGACCGTCTGAAACTCGGTGTTGTCGTGAATCGAACCTCGAGTTGAGAGCAGGGCGGGCATGGTTGCCAACGTGGCCAGGGCTCCGAAAAGGGCACCCATGAAAACGGCAACCGGGGCATTCCAACCATCGAAGAAAAGCCCGCCGACCAACAAGGCACCAAGGCCTCCGAGCACCAGACCCAGGTCGGGGAGCTGGGCGATCACCGATCGCAGAATGTTGTCGGCTGCATCATCGCCCTCGGGATGTTTGAACCACGTGATCAGCCCGAACACAAGTGTCACACCGACGAGAAGGCCTGCGAGGGCTCCGGGCACGACCGTGGTGGCAAGGGTTCCGTCGAAACCGCCGACCACGCTCGACCCGATCATTCCACCCAACAACGCCGCCAAGCCTGTGGAGAGTGTTGCTGCCGCCCCGACAATGACCCCATGAAGGGCTGCGACTACGAACCCCAGAATGACGACGACGGGAACGAGTGCGACAAAGGTTGCGTATGTGATGGAACCGGTCACTTCGTTGTCAGCCACGAGCTGACCGCCGATCAACAGTTGGCCCTCGCCAAGTCCCGATGACAGCTCTTCTATCTGATCGACCACTTGATCGAGCTGATTCGCATCCGACACGACCAGGTGAATCACTGGCGGTCCGGTGGGGAGCACATCGAGGAACGCTGACTCGACACCGGGGATCTGGCGGACCGCCGGCAACAAACGGCCGTCGATGTCGGGGTCGGAACTGGAGATACTGCGAAGCACGACCGAAACATTCGGCAAGTCATCCCCGCTCCATCCGGACTCGACCCAGGGCTGTTCGGCTTCGGCGGACACCGTGAGTGCGGTACTCGCTACCGCTGCGCTGAGCAGAACCACGACAACCAACACCATCGCCCGTAGTCGTTGACGACCAAGAGGCAGCGAAGAGAAGCCGGTCATGGTGTCCTTGGTTCCAAACAACTGCGATTGGAGTCGACATCGCGCGTCTTGGCAGGTCCGCGGCGTCCTTCGATGTGCGCTGGTGCGGTCGAATTCATGGGGCGGACGAAAGCCTTGGTTGTAGAAGAACTGGGACAGCAAAGCAGAGGCGCCTTCCGACACCACTCCGCTCGGGCTCAAAAAGGTAGGCGATGAATGCCCGAAACACTCGGACCCCTGCGTGATCTCTCATCGATCCCCAAGCAGAAGCGTTCGCGCCCCACTCCGATCCAGTCCTGGGCCACAATGGTGCAGTGAGTACCCCCCTCCACATTCTGCGGTCATTGGTCGCCCTCGGGCTCCTTGCTTCGGCCTGCACTGGAACCGAATCCAGTACCGGCGACGCCAACGGCAATCCCTCCTCCGATGACACTGGTCAGTCGACCTCGGAGGACACTGGCGACAACGGCGGGACAGAGCCAGCTCCCGCCGTCCCGGAAGTGCAGCTGCAACTGGAGACCGCCTTTTCACAGATCATCGTGCGAGATGGTGAGCCCGGATCGGAGATCCGAGCGATCGATTCCCGGACCGGTGATGTCCTCACACGTTCCATCGTTTCTCAGGCCGGAAGCGCGGCGCTGCTCGGCCTGTCTCGGGACACCGTCGAACTCGAGGTCTGGGCCGAAGATCGCTTGGTCGGAACCGCCGGATCAGTGGTTCTCCCCGGCGACACCGCCCCGCCTCAACGACACTATGACGCTCAGCTTCTGCAGCCTGGCCTCAACTACATCGAGACTCGTGATGGCACGTTACTGTCAACATTCCTCACCTTGCCGGCGGGCTCGGCGGACCCTGAACGGTCGTTTCCCACGCTGGTGGAGTACTCCGGCTATTCCCCCTCGGACCCCACCGCAACCGACCCGGCACGGCTCACCATTCCGCTGCTGGGCTACGCCCTGGTCCAAGTGAACGTTCGCGGAACCGGATGCAGCGGCGGTGTGTACGACGGCTTCTCGCCGTTGGAACGGCTCGACGGCTACGACGTGATCGAAACCGTCGCCGCGCAGTCATGGTCAGATGGGATCGGCATGTGGGGGGTCAGCTACCCCGGCATCATGCAGTTGCACGTGGCCTCGACCCGGCCTCCGAGCCTCAACGCGATCGCACCCCTCTCGGTTATCGCAACGGTCGACGAGACGCTGTTTCCTGGAGGGATATTCAACAACGGCTTCGGCCAGCGGTGGGCAACCGACGTCGGTCGGGCCGCTGAACCATTCGGCCAGCCGTGGACTCGAGAGCAGGCTGACGCCGGCGACACCGTCTGCGCCGCGAACCAGTCGCTGAGAATTCACAATCCCGACCTCGTGGCGACTGCGCTGAACGAACCGTTCTCCACCGAATTGAGCCGCAGCCGTTCCCCGGAGTCTTTCGTATCCGAGATCAGCGTTCCGGTGTTTCTCGCCGGCGCCTGGCAGGACGAACAAACCGGTGGTGGTTTCACTCAGCTACTGGACGACTTCGACAACTCGCCTTTGTTGCGAGCAACCCTCTACAACGGGCTCCACATCGATCCTCTCGGGCCCGCGGTACTGATCCCGCTCCTGGAGTTCTACGACCTGTACGTGGCGGAGCGAGCGCCGCAGGCCACCCAGCTCATCGACTTCGTCGTCGGGGCCGGGACCACAACGTTCTTCGGCAGTTCTCTTCCGGTTCCCGAATCGGACCTCAAAGGGCTGGAGTACGAGACCGCCCGGTTGCGTTATGAAGCTGAAGAACCGATCCGGGTGCTCTACGAAGTGGGCGCCGATCAGCCGAATCTCCCACAGCCGAGATTTGAACAATCGTTTCGAACATGGCCGATTGAAGCGACGACGGTCCTGGAGTTCTCTCTCGCGGATGACGGATCACTTCGGATCGACCCGAGCCCAGCCACCAGCGATGTGGTGGGATCTTTCGTGGGCGACCCGGCCGAAGGGTCTCAACTGATCATCGACTCCATTGATGAGATCTGGGGTTCCACTCCCAATTGGAACTGGCCGCTCGCCCAGGAACCGAACCGAGCTCGATTCGTGAGCGACGAATTCAACGAAACCGTCGTCCTCACCGGATCCTCGGTCGCGGAACTGAGAGTTCAACTTCCCAATGGAGAACCCGACGCCGACCTCGAGGTCACCCTTTCTGACCTCGCCCCAGACGGTTCGGAGACCTTCATACAATCCGGATGGCTACGTCTCAGCCGTCGTACCGGCTCGTCGGAAAACACCGCCCTGAACCACCGAATCTCCAACCGCGAAGCCGATATCCGTCCCGTCGAATCAGGCGAGGTGGTCGATGCGTCGATCGGGACGCTGGCCTTCGCCCATGTTTTCCGTGACGGGCACCGCCTCGTGCTCACGATCGATACTCCGGGAGCGAGCCGAGCCGAATGGGCATTCGACGTGATCCCAACTCCAATCCAGGTCGAAATCCTCTCCGGTTCAAGGGTCCTGTTGCCACAAATCGACAGTGCCGCGTTCGAAGTGAACGTGCCAGCGGACTCCCCGACGTGTGGAACGCTGCGCGCCCAACCTTGTCGGGAGGGTCAGCCACCTTGACCTCCGCACCTGGGTAAGCTTGCCCGTGTCCAAACGGACGCGGCACACGTGCCAGACAGGGCTACACGACAGAACAGATAGACGATGCTTACCCCCACCCTCGACTCCGTACGAGTATTCCTGCATGTCCTCGCCGCCGGCATTTGGGTCGGGGGCCAGATCGTGGTTGCAGGCGTGGTTCCCGCCCTCCGAAAGTCCAGCGGTACCGAGGGAACCAAGACGCTGGCAAACGGTTTCGCTCGGGTTGCGTGGCCGGCTTTTGTCATATCGCTGGTCACCGGCATCTGGGGGTTGCTCGCCCGAGACGGCGCTTCGTCCACTGCGTACAGCGTCACATTCGGAATCAAATTCCTGTTCTACATCGCCGCTGGAGCGGCAGCAGTGGCTCACGCCCGAAGCTCAAAGCGTCCCGTGATCGCCATGACGGGCGCACTCGGTCTGCTGTTCAGCCTCGCTGTGATGTTCCTCGGCTCCATGTTGACACAGAGTTAAAGGTTGGTGTTGGAAGAAATGACTATCCCCGAACGACGAACCGATCTCACCGCCGATCTGGTGGTTGTAGCCAATCGGCTGCCCATTCGGCGAGTGACCTCCGACGACGGCGCAGACCCCGAATGGGTTGTATCGCCCGGAGGCCTGGTCTCGGCGCTCGCGCCCGTTGTCGCTGATCGCAACCGGTTCGCGTGGGTCGGATGGCCGGGTGATTCCGACGGTCCAGTCGAGCCGTTCACCCATGAGGGGATGCGGTTGGTGCCGGTTCCCATGAGTGCCGAGGAACACGCTCTCCACTACGAGGGAATGTCCAATGGAACGCTATGGCCGCTGTACCACGACAAGGTCGAGCCATCTGAGTTTCACCGCCACTGGTTCGACGGCTACCGGCAGATCAACCGGCGCTTCGCCGAAGCGGTGGCCCAGACCGCCGCAGAGAACGCAACCGTCTGGATTCACGATTATCAGCTTCAGTTGGTGCCTGGATACCTCCGCGCCCAACGGCCGGATCTGACGGTCGGATTCTTCCTTCACATTCCTTTTCCACCGCCGGAGCTGTTCTATCAGATCCCATGGAGGACCGAACTGACTACCGGTCTCCTCGGCGCAGATCTACTGGGCTTTCAGACCTCTGCGGGAGCGAAGAACTTCTGTCGTCTTGCGCACTCGCTCGATCTTGTCACTTCCGCCAGTGACACCGAACTGTCCCGCAACGGACGCACGATCCACGTCAGCGCTTTTCCCATTGGAATCGATGTCGAACGCTACACCAAAGGGGCCGACAGACCCGAGATCGCCAAACGAGCAGCCGCGGTGAGAGAGCGGCTCGGCAACCCCAGGGCCGTACTCCTCGGGGTTGACCGCCTCGATTACACCAAGGGCATCGACCTCCGCCTCAGAGCCTTCAAGGAGCTTCTGATCGAGGAACAGTTCGCTCCGGGCGAAGTCATTCTCATTCAGGTGGCCGAGCCATCGAGAGACAACGTTGACGCCTACGTCGCTCTACGCGAGCGTGTCCAGGGACTGGTAGGAGAGATAAATGGCGACTTCGCTCGGGTCGGAGTGACGCCTGTGCACTACATCCATCAGAGCCGCGACTTCGATGAACTCATGTCGCTGTACCGGAGCGCGGATGTCATGATGGTCACGCCTCTCCGCGACGGAATGAACCTGGTCGCCAAAGAGTACGTCGCAACCCGATTCGACGACACCGGCGTTCTCGTGTTGTCCGAGTTCGCAGGGGCGGCCGAGGAACTCACCGAAGCTCTCATCGTCAATCCCTACGACATCGACGGGGTGAAGGCCGCACTGATGCACGCCGTGGCCATGCCCGAGGCAGAGGCCAGAACACGAATGGGATCAATGCGGGCCAAGGTGGAGGCCAACCACGCCTCCCGCTGGGCTGAGTCTTTCCTCGATGCACTTCGCGCAACAACACAGCGGGCCCCCACCGGGCCGAGCAAGCGGAGCTAGCTGTCTTCTTCGCTCTCAGCCGTCGGGCCGAACCACTACCTTGGGCGGACCGGCCGTTGGCTCTATCCCGGCTTCCAGAATGGATGCGAGATCATCGAGCGAGCACGGTGCGCCCTGCTGCCGCAATGGGCGGACCCTCAGCCGATCCTGACGCATCAGTGCTTGCACCCGCCCGATGTCATCGGCGGAATAACCCAGCGACACCCGGAAATCCGCCTCTCGAGCCAGCAAGGAAGTGATCGACAGATTGTCGATCCGATCCCCCACACCAACAGCGACGATTGTTCCTCCCGAACACACCAACGAGAGTCCCGCCGACAGGGCCTCTGCGGTGTCGACACATGTGAAAACAACGTCGGCCCCCAAACCTCCGGTGTGTTCATCTATCCAATGACGCAGGCTGTCGTCGACCGACGTGAACGCAGCGTCAACGCCCAGATCGCATGCCAACTCGTTGCGCACGACCGACGTGTCCACCGATGCGATGTGCGCCGCTCCCCCGATTCGAGCTACTTCGCTGGTGAGAAGCCCTACCGTTCCCCCACCGATCACCACAACCACATCACCAAACGTCATGCCGCTCCGACGCACGGCGTGAGCGGCAACCGAAGCCGGTTCGATGAGCGCTGCGTCGGGAAACGAGATGGCGTCGTCGACCGGGACAACCCTGCGTGCGTCCGCCACTGTGTAGGTGGCAAACCCGCCGTGATCAGCGCTGAGATCATCGAGTCCGACGATTTGTTCGAGAACCGATTGGCAGTTTGCCGACCGGCCGACCGTGCATGGTCGACACGATCCACACGGGGGCGAGACCCCGGCGACCACTCGTTGTCCCTCGAAGCGACCGACGACGCCGTCCCCGACTGCCACGACCCGACCGGTCCATTCGTGACCGAACCAGGACGGGGTAGACGCAACTCCAGCCTCCCAGGCCTGCCGGTCTGAACCCCCAACTCCACACGCAACGACTTCGACGACGACCTGACCCGGCCGTGGTGAAGGTTCGGGAACCGAGACGATCTCGAGCGACCGAGGGGCGACGAGCCGAGCGAACCGCATCTCAGTTGTTCCCGAAAGACTGGGGTCGGAGAGTGTCAAGCACGTCAAAGAAGTCTGGAAAGGTCTTGGCAACACACTCAGGATCGCGAATCTGAATCCCGGGATGTTTGAGTCCAAGTAGGGCGAAACTCATCGCCATTCGGTGGTCCTCGTAGGTTGTCACGACTCCCGGTCTGGCATTTCCCGGATAGATCACGATGCCGTCGGGTGTTTCTGCGGCTCGAATCCCGCGCCGGGATAGTTCTGTGACAACTGCCCCGATCCGATCTGTCTCCTTCCTACGGATGAAACCGATGCCGGTGATTTCGGTCGGCGAATCGGCGAAGGTTGCCACGATCGCAAGGGTCTGAGCCGTGTCGGAGATGTCGCGCATGTCGACCTGTACGCCGCTCAATACGCCGGTTCCTCTGACCTCGGTACTGGTTGGGGTCATCGTGACCTCAGCTCCCATCTGTTGAAGCAGATTCACGAATCGTAAGTCTCCCTGGGTTGTGGTTGTTCCCAGGCCTTCGACCTTCACGCGACCTCCGGTGATAGCGGCGGCCGCGAAGAAATAGCTTGCAGCCGACGCATCTGGTTCGATGGCGATGGTGGTGGGGCGGTAGTTCGCATGCGGCACGGTGAACTCCCGAAATCCGGGGCCGGCATCAACCTGCACTCCAAACTGCTCCATCGTCCTGATTGTCAGATCCACATACGGCTTGGATACCAACTCGCCTGCGACCCGGACGTACAGGCCGGATTTGGTTCGTGGCGCCGCCATGAGCAGGCCTGACAAGTACTGGCTGGATACCGAGCCCTGTATCACCACCGAGCCCCCGCTCAGACCACCTCCATGAACGGTGAGAGGCAACGAGTCTCCTTCGATCCTCGCCCCCAGCGAGCGCAGTTTCGAGACCAGCTCGGCAATCGGTCGATTGCGAAGCTGAGGTGCACCGTCCATCCGATAGGGCCCCTCGCCCAGGCACAGCAGCGGGAGTAGAAACCGGCTGGTGGTACCGGACATTCGTACGTCGAGGTCAGCCGGGCCCGCTGGAATTGCACCATCGCGATTCATCACGGTGATGGTGCGACCAGCCGGATCGGCCCATACCGCCAGACCGAGGCTGAGGAGAGAACCAACCATGGCGATCGTGTCGTCGGCAAAGAGCGCACCTTCCAGTCCCGAAGTTCCCGGCGCCATAGCGGCACAGATGAGCGCTCGGTTGGTGTGGCTTTTGGAGCCCGGAATCCGAACGGTTACGTCGGGTGGGCCAAGCAGCGGGGCGATCGTGCGCACGTGGTCTTTCTGTCGTGGTCTGGTCGGCCATCAGCCTAGGACCTACCGCTGGGTGATTCGCAGGTGATCCCGTAGAGCGAGGCGGGCCGTACGAAGCGCAATGCGAGCTTCTGCCAGGATCTCTTCCTTGCGGGCCAGTTCACCACGCAACCGCTCATTCTCGGCTTCGGCTGACTCGGCACGTGCCACGGCGTCGATCAAATCGACAGCGATCATGTCTGAATCGACGAATGCGGAGTGCTCCGCTGAGTTGTTCTCCGGCTCGTCGTGACCGATCTCGGTCGAGTTGTGAGCGTCCTGTCGGTGTCGGGCGAAACCAGCCCTGGACCGCAGACCACGTGTTGTTTCAGACGACCTCTGGCGGGCTCTACCGACAAGGCGTCCGAGCTTCGGGCCCGTCGCCTCGTCAACCATTAGCCGCGGATCGCCTCGCCCGTCGTGGGATCGAAGAAATGCATCCTGAACGTGTCGACGTTCAGGGTGATAGGAGAGCCCATACGAGCCCGGGAGCGGGGGCTCAAGCGGGCTACATAGATGGTGCGGCCTTGTTCGTCTCTGGTCTGTTCGACTGCGTCCTCACCCTCGAACTCGGCATCCATGATGGCGAATGGTTCCGCGTCGAGCGGGAAGTGGACGATGATCTCCGAACCCAACGCTTCGACGAGCGTGGTTTCGGAGGTGATGGTCCGGCCGGGAGCCACCGGAGAGGTTGCCAGTTCGGCATCGGCGAGATCTTCGGGCCGAACGCCGACAACGATGTCTTTACCGACGAAGCCCACCAAACCCGGGTTCGCAGCGACGAGGTCCGGATCGAGATCCACGGTGTTGCTGCCGAATTTGACTTTGAGATTCGCCGCAGTGCCTTCGATTCGGGACTTCATGATGTTCATCGACGGTGAGCCGATGAACCCTGCAACGAACACATTGCCCGGCTTGTCGTAGAGGTTCTGGGGCGTGTCAACCTGCTGGAGAAAGCCGCGCTTGAGCACCGCAACGCGATCCCCCATGGTCATGGCTTCCACCTGGTCGTGCGTGACGTACAGGGTGGTGACACCCAGGTCCCGTTGTAGGGCGGCGATTTCGGCGCGCATCTGTACCCGCAACTTGGCGTCGAGGTTGGAGAGGGGCTCGTCCATGAGGAACGCTTTTGGCTGACGAACGATCGCTCGGCCCATGGCCACACGCTGACGCTGACCACCGGAGAGCTGACCGGGTTTGCGGTCGAGGTTCTCGGTGAGATCGAGCACCGCGGCCGCCTTGCGAACACGCTCTTCGATCTCGGGCTTTGGCACCTTTGCGAGCTTGAGAGCGAAGCCGATGTTGTCGGCCACGGTCATGTGGGGGTAGAGGGCGTAGTTCTGAAAGACCATGGCGATGTCACGATCCTTGGGGTGCACATCGTTGACCACGCGGTCGCCGATGTACATTTCACCGCCGCTGATCTCTTCCAGACCGGCAACCATTCGCAGCGCGGTCGACTTGCCACACCCAGAAGGCCCTACAAGAACAAGAAACTCGCCATCGGCGATGTCGAGGTTGAGGTCGGCAATGGCGTGATACCCATTGGGATAGACCTTGTTGATATCCTTGAGTACAACCTGTGCCATGCGATTTCTCCCCTTCAAGTCTGTAGATTCAGTACGCAACTCTAGCACTGTGACAAACGGCGTGCGCTATCCGATCGCGCAGGCCAGGACACACACGACCCCGACCGTTCCGGGCTCGTGGAGATGGACACTGCGGGTTTATCACTGTCTGAGTTGATTCACCTCTGAGAGTGATCGGTGTTTCGTATGTACTCTGAGTGATTGTCAGGCGAGGTGTGGACGGGAGCGCGCAGCCGATGGAGCGCAAGAACACAGACGTGGGTGGAGTTGGACTCGAAGTGGACGATCTGGTGGAGATCGAACCATGGTTCGGGTATCGGCGCGCCGATGGGATGGCGGCTCCGCGATCCGGTACTCCCGATGACCGAGCACCGGTCACGGTGCAAACCGTCCCGCCACAACGGTGGAGCACGGACCACGTGGAGCGACTGCTCCTGACCGCTCCAACCCAAGAACGAGACACAAGTGGTCTTGTTCCGATCGCCTCGGTGGACACGAACCTCGCGGGTCACATGACCGTGGTTTCCCTGCGAACCGATTCCCCCCGGTTCCAAGAGCGGCTTGACTTCCGCACTCCGCCCACCTGGAACGAAGGTGCCGGCGTCGCATTGGGCGCCGCCCTGGCGATGGAGAAGGGCCACGCACTCGGGCTGAGACACGGCGCCCTCCAACCCAGCGACGTGATCGTCGCCGGATCGGAGATCGCAGTAGCGGGAATGGGATTGAGCCTCGGCGGCACCCCCGAGACCGGACTCCCGATGGCCCCGGAAGTCACTCTCTCCGGCGTACCAACCGTTTCAGGTGATGTCTACAGCCTTGGTCGACTCCTCGAGGTCGCCACAGCCGGAGATCCGAACACACCGCCCGAGATTGCAGCGATCGTCGCCGATGCCACCGCGGAGGAAGTGGGCGAGCGGATCCCCACCGCTCACGCGTTTGCCGAGCGCCTGAGAGAGGCGGGGGGTGGGGTCATGCGCTCGTACACGCCGATGACTTTCGCCTCCTCACCCCTGCTCGCTGCAGAGCCCGCTGCCGATAGCGCCCCGGCGGCCGTGGCTGTGGCCGAGGAGCCGCCCGCTGCGTCGTCAGCCACTCCCGTTGCTACCGACCAAGCGAGGGGGTTGGTCGGCAGAGCGCTGCCATGGCTCGTTGCCGCTGGGCTCGCTGGAGTGATCGGTATCGGGCTCTGGTCCGCAGCCACGAGCGACAACGGGGAGTCGGCCACCAGTACATCCACGTCGTCTACATCTGCATCGAGCAGCACCACCGAACCCACAACGACATCCACCAGCACGGTGACCACCAGCACAACATCTATCAGTTCGACGTCTACCGACACAGTGACTACTGGCGATACCACCACAGCGCCGACCACCACAGAAGCGCCGACCACAACGCCGACCACCACAGAAGCGCCGACCACCAGCGCCGACCACACGCCGACCACCACAGAAGCGCCGACCACCACAGAAGCGCCGACCACCACCACATCTTCGACGACCTTGCCCTCACCACCCGATGTGCCTTCGATCCCGGCCTCCGAGGCCGGGCTGGAGATCGTTCACGGACTCGATGAACCAGCCGTCGACGCCTACCTGAACGGTGAACTCCTTGTCGGCATGTTCGCACCGGGAGAGATCGCCGGCCCGCTCAACCTGGACTCGGGCAGCTATGACCTCCAGCTGTTTGCAGCTATCGAGGGCCCAACCGCTCTCGCCGAGGACCGAGCCGATGACGCGCTGGTCTCCCAAGAAGTACCGGTCACAGGAGAACCTCAGTCACTGGTCGTCGCCAGCGACGGCGCAGGCGGCGCAACGATTCGCAGCTTCTCCGACGTGCTCACTCCCGTCGATGCCGGGCAGGGACGGTTCTCGATCCGCAATCCCTCGGCGTCTACGATCGTGGTCACACTCGACCCAGTGAGCGACGGCACCTCGTTTGAACCGCAGGCAATTGCAGCGGGTGCAGTTCTCACTCTGGATCTACCGACCGGGAACTACCAGCTCTTCATCAGCGAGGAGGACGGATCACCGCTGCTCGCCACGGTCGTCTCCAATACCGAAGGAGAGGCAACGGCAGCTACGTTCCTGCGCGATGGCTCTCCCCGTTTGATCCTGCAGCGAATCGGTGACCTGGGAACACCACCGAACGGCATCCCAACCGGAACAAGCGGACTCCTACCCGGTTCGGAGGATCCCACCACCGGACTCCTCCTTGCCGCGGCTGGAGCGTTCGCGCTCTTTGCTGTGGTTGGGCGGGAACGGCTTCTACGGGCGGGACGAGGCTGAGTGCGACGGCCGCTCCGGTTTCGCCAGTTCGCCGTTGCGTATCTTGCGACGGCGCTCGCTCTGCTCGTTGCGCCCTCTTCGGTAATCTCGGGTGGGCCTCTCCGCGCCGAGGTGCGCCAGGCCGTTGATGCCCAACGGCTCGACCTCGCATTCCAAACACAGCTCGACGGCCAGACAACCTACGTCCAGGTGCCACGACGAAGGTCAGCCGATGCCCTGGTCGAGCAGGGCGCCGGGGCTGCCCCTGTCAGGATCTCGGTCTCTGGCATCGGGATCGATGGACCGGTGGAAGCGGTTGGCATCGCCTCCGATCGCCAGCTCGACGTCCCGTACGCTCAGGCTGCCGGCTGGTACCGCCACTCGTCGGTACCCGAGACGGTAGGAGCCACCGTGATCGCGGCCCACGTCGACTACGGCGGTCAGCCGGGGCTGTTCTACGACCTTCGGCTCGCAACGGTGGGAGACATCATTCAGTTGGAGCTAGCCGATGGAACGAACGCGGAGTACGTAGTTTCGTCAGTGGTGCTGTACGACAAGACCGAGCTACCGGCCCACGAACTCTTCCGATCCGAAGGGCCCCACGCGCTTCACCTGGTCACCTGCGGCGGGTCGTTCGACCGGTTCGCACGGAGTTATCGAGGAAACCAGGTCATCACGGCAACCCCGGTCCTCACCTGACTCCACGCCATCAGTCGATCAACCCGAGATCCTGTTTCATGCCAACAATACGCGCCACACTGGCGTCGAGTCGTTGTTCAGTGATGCGGCCGGTGGCGACGGCTTCGGAGATTCCGGCCACGGCGGCCGCGAGGTCGGGCGGAACCAACTGGATGTCGATTCCGGCCTCCAGGACGAGCACGGCCAATTCGGCCTCGTCAATCCCATCGAGAGCTCTCATGTCCATCGCGTCGGTGAAGAGCACCCCGTCGAATCCAAGCTCGTTACGAATGAGGTCCTCGGTCAGCTGAGGCGAAATTGTGGCCGGTTCCACGCCACCGAGACTCGGGACGGCTAGGTGCCCCACCATCAAAGCCTTCACCCCAGCCTCGACCGCTGACACGAACGGCGGAAGATCGGTGGTCCGCCATTCGTTCTCCGTGGAACCCACGACCGGCAGAGCCAGATGGCTGTCAACCTCGGTGGCTCCGTGTCCCGGCCAGTGCTTGGCCACGGCGGCAACACCGCCCTGTTGGAGCCCGCCTACCGCAGCCGCCACCATTTCCCCCACGAGCGTCGGGTCTGACCCGTACGAGCGATCACCGATCACGCCGACGTCGGATCGAACCACATCGGCCACAGGGGCAAACACGACATTGATGCCAATTGCCCGCATCTCCTGGCCGGTCAGGCTGGCGTTCTCGAACACCGCCACGGCGTCGCCGGCCAGTGATCTGGCCGATCCGACTGCGGTGACGCCCTCGCCCCGGATTCGACGGACCCTGCCTCCCTCCTGATCTGCGGCCACGAGGAGGGGCGGTAGTCCGTTTTCAACCGCAACAGCCTGTAACCCACGACTGAATTCTCCGACCTGAGCCGGGGATTCCACGTTGGGACCCAGATACATGATGCCCCCCAGACGATAGGCGGCCACCAGCTCGGCCGGAGTGCCAAAACCCCCGAGCGCCGTGTTATAGCTCACGTCGGCGCCGGTCACGGTGGCGACCCCAGTTCCTCGAACCACCGGCATGAGGATCTGCCCGATCTTGTCCTGAAGCGTCATGGTCTCGATCAGCGCCCGCACCGGATCGGTTGTGGTAGTCGTCGGTTTGATCGTTGACGTTGTGAGCGGCGTGGACGTCGTCGCAGGGGCCGAGGTCGAGGTGCTCGATGCTGCTTCACGGGCCGCGCTCGTTTCGACGGCCGGTTCCGAGGATTCACTGGCGGAGCAGGCGACCACGCTCAGCAATGCGATTGGGATCACCAGGCGGCATACCCGTCCGCCGATGCGAAGAACCGCGGAATGGGGCACTGACGGATCGTAGTGTTCGGATAGAACGGGAAGGTGGCACCCACGACCGACTGGAATCCCGTACTCCGAAGTGAATTCACCAAGCCCTATTGGGCCCCACTTCAGGAGTTCGTGGCCTCTGAGAGACAACGGGGCCCCGTCTATCCGCCCCACGAGGAGGTGTTTTCCGCCCTGCACCTCACCCCGCTCGATTCGGTTCGGGCTGTCATTCTTGGCCAAGACCCCTATCACGGTGCCGGTCAGGCTCACGGTCTGTGTTTCTCGGTGAGACCTCCGACTCCGCCGCCGCCGTCGCTGAAGAACATCTTCCGGGAAATGTCATCTGATCTCGGCCTCCCTCAGCCCACGTCCGGTTCGCTCATACCGTGGGCCCGTCAAGGGGTTCTTCTCATCAACACCGTCTTGACCGTTCGAGCCGGTGAGGCAAACTCCCATCGGCGCCGGGGCTGGGAGCATTTCACCGATGCGGTGATCGACGTGGTCAACGCCAAACCCGATCGGGTGGTCTTCATCATGTGGGGTGCGTCGGCCCAGCAGAAGATCCCCCGCCTCGATCTCGACGTCCATGCCGTAGTGGCATCACCGCACCCGAGCCCGCTTTCGGCGTCGCGAGGGTTCTTGGGTTCCCGACCGTTCAGCCGGACCAACGAACTACTGAACCACGTTGATCGTGGATCAATCGATTGGGCTCTTCCCTAGTGAGGCTCTCGCAGCTCAGGCGGCTTCGAGGATGGAGTCGTTCCGAGCTTGTTTGGCTTGGGCCAGAGCAACATCGGCGCGACGCGAGGAGAATCTTGTACTGACCGAACTCTCGTGCGTTTCGCAGCTTCTCGCTGCGTACCGCCTCGGCACCGGCGGCCTTTGCGGCGGCGACTTCGTTCTCCAAGGCCGTCACCCGTCTGAATTCGTTGCTGAGGCTGCGTTCCATCGACGAGATCCGCGTCCGCTGCCTACGGGAGCCATACCAACCGATCACGGCCGCAACGGCCAGTCCAAGGAGTACGCCCAGAAAAAACATCTCACAGTCCCTTCGTCCACAGGTGTGAATACCTTCGTGATTCCGAACGTAGTCGCCGACCACCTGCCAGCGGCGGATAGGTAGACTTCGAGCGTAGGGGCCCGGAGAGATCAGGCCGGACGGGGGCCAACATCGGGCCCCACCTCCCTGGTCCGTTTCAGTTCATAGAACCCCGGCACGCTCATGACCTTCACCATGCCATCCCACAGATCAAGGGCAGTCTGACCTCGGGGAATGGGCGTCATGACCGGCCCGAAAATCGCCGCCTGGGATCCATCGGGAAACGTGAGACCGATGATGGGGGTGCCCACGTCTTCGCCCGCCAGGGCGATACCGGCCGCGGTTTCGGCTTCGACCGCATCGTCCCAGGTCGGATCAGAGAACGCGGCCGCGTGGGAGAGGTCGAGTCCGATTGCCTTCAAAACCTCAGCCGCGGAGAAGGATGTGTCGTGGTCGTGGTGGATTCGGCGGCACAGTTCCCAATAGAGGTTCTTCAGGGGCCCATCGCCCTCCGACGCGCGGACCGACTCGGTAACCCGTAGGAGATTGTGGGTGAACTGCACCTGCCTCGTGGTCGCTGTCGTTCTTGACCTTCAGCGAAATCGATCGATAGTGAATATCAAGATTTCGGTGGGGAGCAACCTCTTCAACCAGCCAACGACTGGTTATCCAACACCACGGTCAAATAGGGTCACACCACTTGTCGACCCGAATGGTCTCAGAATCCATGCTCGAACTCTACGGGCAGGTCATCGAGTCGCAGTTCATCGAAGAGTGCCCGCTGGCGGGCATCGTCTTTGCCAGCCAGCCAGTGCTCCCGACAGCGCAGGTCGTACGAGACCTCCGCAGCAGTCTCTCCTGTGTCTCCCACGACCTTCAACTCGCCGTCGTACACCTGGCGCCCGTTGACCAAGCGAGCGTTGTGGGTAGCCCGCTTCCCACAGAAACATCTGGCCTCGACCTGAAGCTCGTTCCGTTTGTCGGCCATCTCCATGAGTCGTTTGGAACCGGGAAACAATTCCCCCTGGAAGCTGGTGAGTAGTCCGTATGCGTAGACATCGATGCGCAACTCATCGACGGCTCGAGCCAGCTGATCTATCTGAGCCGGTTCATAGAACTGGGCTTCGTCGCAGATGACTGCGTCGAGTCCGGGACCGGTTCGATGAGCAGCGGCAATCAACCTGTACACGTCGACCGTGGGGTTGATGATCAATGCCTCGGCCTGAATTCCGAGCCGGCTGGAGACCACCCCTTCGGTGCGGTCCAGTTGGGTGAGCAGGACGCACCGCAGCCCTCGTTCGGTCAGGTTGTAATGCACCTGAAGCGCTTGCGTGGATTTGCCTGAACCCATCGTTCCGAAGAAAAACTGCAACTCAGCCACCCCGTGAAGTTAGCTACCGAAACGCCGGCCCGCATAGAAGCAGCGGACCTGACTCGAAACGGCGGCCTGGCTACCTCAGATACGAGCGAGAGCGGTTGACACTGCACCGACGCCGGCGATGCTGTTCGGCAGTCCAGCGTGCGACGCGTTCACCTCGATCAGTTCGGCCTGAGGGTCGATGGACGTCCGCCAGTCCACTATTCCGTCGGTCTTGGAATACACGCTGACGAAATGGATCTCGTCAGGAACCTGAACAAACCGATCCTCATCGACGAGTTGTTCGGCATCGGTGTCAACGGCGCCGAACACACCTGTACGCCACAGCCGATCGAGTGCCTCGGCCGGCACCTTCACCACCGCGTATTTTGGATACTTCACCCGCAGCGGCGAGCCGAGGGTGATGATTTGTTCGATCAACTGGGGAAACCGAACCGCCAGCACTCGGGCATATTGGCCGCCGCGACTGTGGCCGATCACGCGGACCTTTTGATCACTGTCCTCATGGAGCGCCAAGAGATCTCGTTCACAGTGTTCGATCCCGTGATAGGCGGGTCCTGCATTGCGGCCCACGTCGGCCTGCACCACCCGCCATCCGGCAACGGAGAGCACATGGTCCAAAGCATCAATGGTCCGCGGACCGGCAAGAAACCCTGCGATGAGAAGCACAGGTCGGTTCTTGCCTTCGGGGACCTTGTACCCCTGCCACCATGCGCTCTGCCGGAGTAACCGAAGCTCGCGAACGCTCCTGGCCTCACCCCAAACCGGGCGCCCCAGCCATCCGGATACTCCGTGCAGCGGCTTTGGCACTTCCACCGCAGAAAACCTCAGCCCGGGATTTCCGTTGCACGGTCAGCGCCAACCTCGTGCTCGGCGATGAGGGCCCGTACCTGTGTGGCAAGCGCATCTTCTTCGTTGGTGCCGATCACGTAGTCAGCAGCTTCTGTGGCATCCAACGTTGCGTTGCCCATGGCGTACCCACGGCCGGCCCATTGCAGCATGGAGACATCGTTGTGGTTGTCGCCGAAACTCGCAACTTCAGAACGATCGATTCCCAGCTCCTCAGCCAGCTCGCTGACAGCCATCGCCTTGGTAACGAGATCGGCAGCAACCTCGATGAACGACATACCCGAATAGGTTGCGACACCATCATCACCGATGGCGGCGCACACATTCCGGTACAGCTCATCGAGAGTGTTGGTGTGATCGAAGACCAGAATCTTCTGCACCCGGGACTTCACCGCCTTGGTCACGTCGTTGACCAGATGGAGACCATCGACGATGTTGACGAAACGCTCGAATCCCTGCTCGAAGATGGCATCGGTCTCGAACTCGACTGCGAAACTGGCGCTTGGGAGGAACGATCTGATGCGTTCGATCGTCTCGACCACGCGGTCTGGCTGCATCCAGTAACCACGAACGGTCTCCGCCCGACCATGGTGCCAGGTCACCGCGCCGTTGGCGAAGATCCAGTAGTGATCGTGTCCGAGCGCTTCGATGACATCGGTAGCGACGACATAGGGTCGTCCCGTTGTCGGAACGACCTCGATTCCTGCCCGCGTCGCGTCGTGCAACACGTCTCGGACCACGGGCGAGAGGGTGCCATCCCTTCGTAGCATCGTGCCATCTATGTCGGTGGCGATCATGCGAATCGGCGGCATGTGAATCCTGTGCTTACCTCGAGCGGAATAGAGCAAACCATCATATTCATATCTCCCCCATGTGACAGTGCCCATCTTCGACCCGGAATCGCGACGAACGACGACACCGAATCGAGCCATCGGCCTCGCCAACTCAGCCGGCGATACGATCCCGGAGATGGGATCAGGATCCGGTTCGAGCCAGGGGCAGACCATGATCGATGCACTCCTCGATGCCCAGCGCTCCGGGATCAACCGTGGAACGTCTGGAAACGCCAGTTTCCGCGTCGGCGGTGGGTTTGTCATCACGCCGTCAGCGCTCGCCTACGACATGATGGTGCCCGGCGATCTCGTGTCCGTCGACGCTGAGGGAACAGCCTCGGGACCGCACCGACCTTCCTCGGAGTGGCTCTTTCATCAGCGGATCTACCAGCACCGCTCGGATGTTGGCGCGATCGTGCACCTGCATTCACCGGCGGCGACAGCCCTCTCGACTCTGAGGCTCGGCATCCCTCCCTTTCACTACATGGTTGCAGTGGCGGGCGGGATCGATATCCGCTGCAGCGACTATGCGACCTTTGGCACAGCCGAGCTTGCCGATGCCGCGATTGTCGCTTTGACAGATCGGACAGCCTGCCTGCTCGCCAACCATGGATCGATCGCGTGCGGAGTTTCGGTTCGGGCCGCCTACAACCTTGCGATCGAAGTGGAGTCCCTGGCTCAGCAATACCTGATGGCGCGGACCGTCGGCCATCCCACGTTGCTTTCAACCGATGAGATGCACCAGGTCATCGCCAAATTCGCCGAGTACAGGTCTGAGAAATAGGGCGATGCCCACCTCGGGCGGCATGACGTCGATACGCGCAACGAATTGTCAGAACAACGTCTGGCGCAGGACGGCGTAGGGATCCTCACCCTGGATCAGCCGCTTCCGCCACGAGACATCGAACCGATCCAAGATCTCGAGCATTCGGGCACCGGTTCGATACAGCCGACCGAAATCAACCCAGTCCCCGTCCTGTCGCAGTGCCTCGGGCGGCATGCTGAGCCGACTGGCCCGTCCATTACAGGAGCTGTACTGGTTCTCAACGTACCGCGCCGAACCCTCGACCTGTTCGGTGCCCCGCTCCAGCATTTCGGTCGCCGGCCACCGTCGATAACGTGCCGCACGCATGTCGATGAACCGACGGACGAAACTCAACGCCTGGCGATCGTCCTGCGCCAAGGCCGCGAGCTCCAGGAGTCGGGCCTCTTCACGAGCGATTCTGCCGTTTTGGGGATCTGAACATGGAGGGGTTGCGGGGTCGTACCCCACGGGCACGCGCCATTTCGCACCGAAGAGTTGGTGATGGTGGAATGCCTCGTGGACGACGAAACGCGAAAACTCCCACGATTGAGGCCGGT
>CAWDOA010000002.1:0-28309 GCA_963803875.1 uncultured Acidimicrobiales bacterium
TCGACTGTCGTGCTGTCCTGGCTCGTCTTCGTCCCCGGCTGCGTCGGCGCTCCGCAATCGACAACACCCTCGGTGGCCAGCACCCAGGCGGTTCAGTCGCCGACGATCCGCATCACTCTGGTGGGTGATGTGATGCTCGGCCGGGGGATTGCCACAGCGATCGAGCGCGATGGCGACGATGTTTCGCCTCGGTCCGCCATCTCCTCGCCGATGCCGAACATCGTGGCCGCCAACTCGAACCGCTCACCACCAGCGCTCCAGTGCGGTCGGGCGACAACGTGCTCGTCGCCAGCCGACCCAGCCGCAGCAGTCGGCTCGCCAGCGCTGGGTTCGATCTGGCGTCGCTGCCAAACAACCACGCCGGCGATGCCGGACCCGATGGTGTTCGTCGACACGCTCGAGGCGATCCGTGCTGCAGGCATGACAATGGTCGGGGCCGGCTCGATCGGTCGGCGCCGCCGAACCAGTGCGGCTCGCAGTCGGGGACCTCCGGATCGGTTTTCTCGCTTTCGATGCCACCGGAGTTGGCCTGGTGGCCGGATCGGCACCCGGCGTCATGGCGTGGGATCCCGTGACGAGCGCCGACACAATCAGCGTTCTGGCCAACGACGCTGATCTGACCATTGTGTCGGTTCACGGCGGCGCCGAGTATCTGCCGGTCAACGATCCACAGATGGTCGAGATCGCAGAGGCTGCCGCTGCCGCTGGAGCCGACGTGGTCTGGGGACACGGTGCGCATGTGATTCAGCCGGTCATGACCTTGGTCGGCGATCGGCCGACCGTCGCAGCTACATCGCTCGGGAACTTCCTGTTCGACCAGGCCGGACCGGACCGGACGACCGGAGCTGCACTCGAACTGCTCGCCGACCGCGACGGGATCATCGCCTACCGGGTTGCGATCACCCGGCACCCCGATCGTCGGGTCGAGTTCGTCGAGTGGCAGGCACCGGAAGGCCCGGCCGGTTGGTTGGATGACGCCTGGTGGTCTGTGATCCGTCCGCTCCAACCGGCACCGACCACGGCGACGCTGGTGTCGACCTTCCCACACGGCGATCTGATCGCAGCAGCTCGGGGCGACATCACCGGTGACGGAAGCGTCGATGTGGTCGCATCGTTTCGACGACCCCACAAGGTCACGCCCTTCAGCAGCCTCCACCCCGAGATCCGGTGGCAGGATCGGCTCGGGCGCAGCGCCCACGTTGGCGTGTACGACCCGGACGACCTCGACGAGGTCTGGGTGGCGGGCACGGTGCTGATGCCGGTCTCGGCCATCGAGGCCTGCGACCGTTCAATCGCCATCGTCCACAACTCACTGGACGATTCCACCCCGATCGCCACGAGCGCCTGGGCTTGGAACGGGTTCGGGTTCGACACCGGGCCGGAGCTGGCGGGGCCGGGACAGCCGCGCTGCGCCGACCTCGACGGCGACGGACTGACCCGAACCCTTGATTCTGAGGGACCAGTCAGCCGGCTGACCAGCCTGCTGCGAAGCGCTGCTCAATGGATCTACAGTGACCGAAAACGGCAGCGACGGGAAGGTCGGTCCATCATGTTCAAGCCAGGTGTCGCTTTGTTGGTGCTGGTCATTGCTGCAGCCGCGTGCACGTCAACTCCAGAGAGCGCGGATGGTGACCAGCCGACGACCACGGCTGGGCCAACCACCACGGCCGCTGAGACCCTCATCCCCGAACCGGGTCTCCGTTCGGCAGTCTCACGCCCGTAGGCCTACTGGGCCAGAGCCCTGTTTACGCTGGACCGGCTCACCCGGACAGCCTCGACGACGTGATCGTTGCCGGGTGGATCGCCCAGACCTTGGCTTCCAGACGATGCCGCCACAGCTCTCACTCGGAACGGTTTCGTGGTGGTCCCCGCAACGACCCGGCAGTTCCACCACGTGTACGAAGCCGCTGCCTACGACGGGCATCCGGTCTTCATGACCACCGACGCCGCCTATCACGTGTGGCATCTGGCGTTCGACAAACTGCTGCGTGAGACCGAGCAGCAGGTCCTGCTGCCCGAACTCGAGTCGATGCTGCTCAGGTTGGTCGAGCTGGCTCGAGCCCAGAGGGACGAACTGGCCGGCACCGCCCTCGCAGAACCGGCCGATCGAGTTGCCCAGTTCTACGAGGCCGCAGCCACACTGCTCGAACTCGATATCGGTCCGATCGGCACGCTGGCCGAGGCCGAGGTGGAATTGGCGCTCGACGCCGGCAGCGTCGAGGTCTCACCCACGATCGGCGCGGAGGTCGACTCCGACTTCATCACGGTGAAGACCGACTACTCGTTGTTCGCTCCTCGCGGTCACTACACCCGCAACACCGAGCTCGAGCGGTACTTCCGAGCTATGTCGCAGTTGGGCAACAACGCCTTTCTTCTCGAACAGTCATCGTTGCGCCTGGCGGTGCTCGCCAGTCGAGTGCTGGTGCTTGATCCCACCGTGGTCGACCAATGGCGCACGATCTACGAGCCGACCGCCTTCCTCGTCGGCGCCGCCGATGATTACACGCCTTTTGAGCTTGTGGCTGCGATTCAAGCGGGATCGGGATGGGACGACCTCGTCACCTTGACAGGTCCGGACAGCCTTCAAGCGATCGCTGATGATCTACGGGCTAGTCGGCCGGTGGCCATCAACCCCGAGGCGGCATCGGTTCGGGTGATGGGTGCCCGGTTCGTGATCGATTCCTACATCCTCGACCAGCTCGTGATCCCCAACGTTGCCGAGCGGAACATGGCAACCCCTCTCGATGTGGCCGCTGCGTTCGGCTCGGACTGGGCGCTCGACACTCTCCGATCCATTGGCGCCACCGAGTACCCCGGCTATTCCGAGCAACTCACCGAATTGCAGGGCCTGATCGCCGGCCGCACGATCGACGATTGGGGCAAGACGGTCTACGACGCCTGGTTGTATGCCATCGACCCGATGTGGCAGCCCCACGGAACGGCCTTTCCGGACTTCATGCAGACCCCGGCGTGGAGTGCGAAGGCCCACCAGACGGGCTTGGGGTCCTACACCGAGCTCAAGCACGACACGATCCTGTACTCCAAGCAGGCCGTGGCCGAGGGCGGCGGCGAGGAACCGCCGGTGCCGCCCCGCCACTGGGTCGAACCCGATCCGGTGGCCTTCGGTCGGTTGGCTGCTGTGACCGCGCTACTGCGCACCGGCCTCCAGAGCCGCGATCTGCTCCCACCTGATTACGACGCTCTCCTGGCCGATCTCGAGGAGTTCTACTCCTGGCTCCGCGGCATCGCCGAGGACGAGTTGGCCGGGCAACCGATCAGTGCCGAAGACAACGACCGGCTGGCCGCCGTCGGTGCGGCCCTGGAGGGATTCTGGATCCGAACGTCGGATCTGGAGTTCGATTTCGAAAGCGGACCGGACTCCTACGCCGCCCTCGTCGCCGATGTCATGCGCAACGCCGACGCGGTCCTTGAACTGGGCACCGGCTACATCGACGATCTCTTCGTGCTCGTGCCCAACGACGACGGCCGATTCCAGGTCGCAGCCGGCGGTGTCTACTCCTACTACGAGTTCTGGAACGAACAACGACTCACCGACGAGGAGTGGCGGGCCATGCTCGACGGCGGCGAGGCTCCGGCCCGGCCTGCGTGGCAGAACGTCTTCGGGGTAGGTCAAGCACACGCCGGCCGGGAAGTTCGAGTCGGGTCTGTTCTGCCGTGACCTCGCAGCCAGGGGCGGCGATTTCACCTCCGCTGCGGCGTATTGGCTCTCTGAAGGTGTCCCGGACCGGATGGACGCCGACCGCAACGGCATCCCGTGCGAAACTGTCTATCCCCCCGACGAGGTCGAGGCGTTTCTGGCCGACGCCAGGATCTTTGGCAGCGGACTGAGCTGTTCGGCCCTGGATCTGCCAGATGATCCCGCCGGCTACCGGACAGCGATCGCCTATTGGATGCTCGAAGGAACGCCGGATCGGATGGACGCCGACGGCGACGGGATCCCGTGCGAAGAAACGTTCGATACCACAACTGCGAACTCGCTGTGACGGCGACTCGTCCTTCGCCGGGGCGGACCCGAGGTCCATGTGGAGCCTCAGGTCTTCGACCTGCTCGTCTGCCTGGTGGAACACCGCGGCCTGTGGGTGCCTGATTAAGACTTGAGGGTGCGTTGCGGTGAATGCGACCGATCCCGGCACCGGACAGCCCGACCTTTCCTCGGAAACGGGGGCCGCAGACGTCATCGACCTCGACTGCACCGCTGGCCTCGTCGCGTCGATCTGGCTGTGAAGGAATCTACTGCCGACGCAGTTCAACCTCGACAGTTCGGTGGTCCGAACCCTTCCGGATGATCAAATCGGCTCGTGACCGAGTTGGGAGGATGTTCTCCACCAGGTTTTTCTCGTTGATGGACTTCCAGATCGAGGTGGCGGTGGTGGTTGCTTCGACGTCAGTGAGATCACCGTATTTGCGGAAGTAACTCTTGGGATTGCGGAATGCGGTTTCTCGCAGGGTGAAGAAACGTTCTACGTACCAGTCTTGAATGTCGTCGACTTCTGCGTCCACGTAGATCGAGAAGTCGAAATAATCCGAAACGAAGACCGGGTTCATGTCGTCCACCTGCCCGGTCTGCAGAACGTTCAGTCCTTCCACAATCACGATGTCCGGGCGACGGATGACCACCTCTTGATCGGTGCGGTCATAGACCAGGTGGGAGTACACGGGCGCTCGAACCTCGTCTGCACCGCTCTTGATCTCGGCCATGAACCGGACAAGCCGGCGTCGGTCATACGATTCGGGAAATCCCTTGCGGTCCATGATCCCGCGACGTTCCAGCACTGCGTTGGGCCACAGGAACCCATCGGTGGTGACAAGGTCGACCTTGGGATGGTCGGGCCAGCGACCCAGCAATGCTTGAAGCACGCGGGCCGTGGTGGACTTCCCGACCGCGACCGAGCCTGCGATACCTATGACGAAGGGAACCTTGTGCGGCATCTCGCCCAGGAAGGTGGCGCTCGCTCGATACAACGATTGTGAACCAGCCACGTAGAGGTTCAAGAGGCGACTCATCGGGAGGAACACCCGCTCGACCTCGGCCATGTCCAATTCGACGTTTATCCCTCTGAGTTCGTCGATATCGGCAGCCGTTAGCGTCATCGGGGTCGCTTGGCGCAAGTGGGCCCACTCTTGGGCTGAAAAGCACACATGCAGACTGGGCGGATCGGCGGCGTGGCTCATACGATTCCCATCATCGGCACCTTACGGTAGGGCAACAAGGGAAGACTGCACCGTTCTCCACCTCGTTCTGTCGATCCGAGACCGGATTCGGCTGTGTCCTTCGCCTCAATCCGGCTGATAATCCCTATGGAACGAATTCCCAGCCGGGTTGCCGATAGTACGGTGTGAACATGGCAGAAATCTGGCCCGGCGTGGGCTATCCCCTCGGCGCGACCTGGGATGGATCGGGCACAAATTTCGCCGTTTTTGCCGAGGACGCACAATCGGTCGAGTTGTGCCTTTTCGACGATGACGATTCCGAAACCCGGGTCGAACTGCCAGAAGTCACCGCATACTGTTTCCACGGCTACATGCCCGGTGTTGGCCCAGGTCAGCGATACGGATTTCGGGCACATGGCCCGTGGGATCCGGCTCGGGGTCTGCGCTTCAACCCCAACAAACTGATGCTCGACCCGTACGCCAAGGCAATAGAGGGCGAGGTCCAGTTCGTGCGGGATGTCTTCGACCATCGCGAGGGCAACATCGACGAAATGCACGTTGGCGACAGCAAGGATTTCGTTCCGCGTTCGGTCGTGGTCAGTCCGTTCTTCGACTGGGGTGTTGATCGTCCGCCCCGGCAGCCCCGGACCGATACCGTGTTGTACGAAGCCCACGTCAAGGGTATGACGCAACGCCATCCCGATGTTCCTGAAAACCTGCGGGGCACCTATGCCGGGATGGCCCATCCTGCCATCGTTGACTACTTGGTCGATCTGGGAGTGACAGCGCTCGAGCTGATGCCTGTTCATCAGTTTTTCAGTGAGAGCTTCCTGGCCGAGAAGGACCTCACGAATTACTGGGGATACGCAACCATCGGATACCTGGCGCCGCACAACGAATACTCCGCCTGGGGTCAACGAGGCGAGCAGGTCCAGGAATTCAAACACTTGGTGAAGACCATGCATGCGGCAGGGATCGAGGTGATCCTCGATGTTGTCTACAACCACACGTGTGAAGGAAACACCCGGGGTCCGGCCTATGCCTTCAAAGGGCTGTCGAATCACAGCTACTATCGTCTGTCGCCTGAAGACCCGCGGGTTCACATCGACTACACCGGCACTGGAAACACACTCGATGTTGGGCACCCGAACGTGCTCCAGCTCATAATGGACTCCCTTCGGTACTGGGTCACCGACATGCGGGTCGACGGCTTCCGGTTCGACCTTGCTGCAGCGTTGGCCCGGGATCACCACCACGTCGATCCTTTCGCCGCCTTCTTCGACATCATTCATCAAGACCCGGTGCTGCGCACTGTGAAGCTGATCGCAGAGCCTTGGGACATCGGTCACGGTGGGTATCAGGTTGGCAGATTCCCTCCTCTGTGGAGCGAATGGAACGGGCAGTATCGGGACACCCTCCGCAGCTTCTGGAAGGGTGAACCGTCAACCCTGGCGAGCTTCGCGAGCCGCTTCACCGGGAGTTCGGACCTGTACGAGAGCGACGGTAGGAGGCCTTCAGCCTCGATCAATTTCGTCACCTCGCACGACGGTTTCACTCTGGCGGACCTCGTAAGCTACAACGAACGCCACAACGAGGCGAACGGTGAAAACAATGAGGACGGCGACCGCCACAACAGGTCGTGGAACAGTGGGTTCGAGGGACCAACCGAGAATCCCGTTGTGCTCGAGATCCGACAACGCCGTGTGCGGGCGATGTTGGCCACGTTGCTGCTGTCCCAGGGCGTGCCAATGATCTTGGCTGGCGACGAACTGGGCCGGACCAAGGGCGGGAACAACAACTCCTACGCCCAGGACAACGAGATCAACTGGATCGATTGGGAAGGCGCAGACACCGAGCTGTTGGATTTCACGAGATCACTGATCAAGCTGCGTATGAACCATCCGGTGTTTCGTCGCCGACGCTTTTTCGACGGCGAACCCAGCGACACCAATGAGGAGCTGGCCGACATCGGCTGGTATGACACCGACGGTTCGCCCATGAGTCACGAAGACTGGGTCCGGCCACTGAATCGGACAATCATGGCGTTTCTCAACGGGGACAGTCTGTTGAGCGCGTCCAAGAGAGGCGAGAGAGTCGTCGACGATTCGTTCGTGATTCTGATGAATGCCAACAACGCTCCGGTTCGTTTCGAGATCCCAGCGTCGTTGTCAGACCGCTTCTGGAGAATCGCGATCGACACCGCGCAACCCAAATCGCCGGATCGGCCCGTTGTCGGAACTGTTCTGGCTGAAGCGTGGTCATTAGTTGTACTAGAGGAGAGCCGAAAAAGATGACTGAAGAGAACACAGGGCCGTACGTGCTGTTTGCGTCTGCGGAGATGTCGCCACTGGTGAGCGTGGGCGGTCTCGCACTGGCCGCCAGCGGGATTGTCAAGGAACTGACTGCGCAGGGATCTCGCATCACCGTGGTGTTGCCCGACTATGGGCCTCTGATTGCTGGGTTCGAAGAGACCTCGTCCTGGCAACTCGAAGTCCCTGATTGGTGCGGACCCACTCTGGCTCGCCGCGGCTCGGGTCCCGGTCTTGGCGACGTCGTGCTGATAAGCCGTCCGGGGATGGAACGACCGCACCCGTATGTGGATCCTGGGACCGGAAACGCATGGGCCGACAACACCGAGCGGTTCTTCGCTTTCTCCGCCGCAATTGCAGCTCTTTGTGCGGGCGAGGACGCCGGAGGTCTGGGCCCCGACGTGCTGCATCTGAACGACTGGCATACCGCTGCAACCGTGGGCTTCCTCGCGTCTGCGCCCCCAACTGTGCTCACCATCCACACCCTCGGCTATCAGGGAGTTGCCGATCCGTGGTGGATGTCTCGAATACCGCATCGATCATGGCTCTTCAGTTGGTACGACGTTGCGAATCCGCTCGCCGCAGCCATTCGTTCGGTGGATCGTATTGTTGCCGTCAGCCCCAACTATGCCCGTGAGATTCTCACGCCCGAAGCCGGAATGGGGATGGATCACGAAATGGCGGCACGAGGCGACTCACTGGTTGGTATTCGGAACGGGATCGACGTCAGTGTGTGGGACCCGTCGGCTGACCCTCATCTGCCTCGAACCTACACACTCAAGACGGTGGTCAAGGGTAAAGCGGCCGCTCGTGAAGCCCTGCTCGAACGATTTGGTTGGCAAGACGACGGAAGCGCCATCGTCGGTGTCGTCAGCCGGCTCGTCGACCAGAAGGGGATCGATATCCTCATGGGCACAGTTCCCTTCCTCAAGGGAATGAATGCGCGAGTTGTGCTCTTGGGCTCGGGGCTTCAGGACCTCACAAACTGGGTTCGCAGCCTCTCTGAGGAGCACCCGGATCAATTGGCTGTTGAGCTGGACGCCTACGACGAGCCACTATCACACCTGATCTTCGCCGGCAGTGACCTCTTCTGCATGCCGAGTCGGTTTGAGCCTTGCGGCCTTGCTCAGATGCAGGCGATGGCGTATGGCACTCCAACGGTTGCCACCGCGGTGGGAGGTTTGGTCGACACCATCGTCGACGCCGATGCCGACCCCAGCGCTGGAACAGGGTTTCTGACCGTCAGCAATGACCTAACCGGACTGGTCGATGCCATGCATCGTGGGCTGCGTGCGCTCGGTTCGACGCAGAAATTCAACGGCATTCGTAGGCGCGGGATGACGACTGATTGGTCGTGGAGTGAGCCGGCTCGCCGTCACGCCGACATGTACGCGGAGTTGGCTGCCGAGCCTAGAACTTGAAGTTCTTGGGAATAGCGACCACGCCGTCGTCTGAAACTGTGAAACGGGCCTGATCCGCTTCCTTGTCGAAACCGATCCGAGTGCCGGGGGGAATGACGACGTTCTTGTCGATGATCGCCTTCCGAATCTGCGAACGTGCTCCCACGTGCACCTCGTCGAAGAGAATGGTGCCTTCGAGGGTGGCGTCTCGTTCCACCCGGACGTTCGGTGCGATCACGCTCTCGGAGACGGTGCAGCCGGACAGGATCGCTCCGTTCGACACCACCGTGTTGTACACATCGGGTGATCGGACACCGTCGCGAACCAGCTTGGCAGGGGGCAGCGAACGGCCCAACGTGTAGATCGGCCACTCGTGGTTGTAGAGGCTGAAGGCGGGGAGAGGCGAAACAAGATCCATGTGAGCTTCGAAGTACGCGTCGAGAGTTCCGACATCGCGCCAGTAGCCACGCTGATCCTCACTGTCGCCGGGCACGACGTTGGTGGTGTAGTCGTAGACGTGGGCGGCGCCCTCATTCACCAACCGGGGGATGATGTCGCCTCCCATGTCTCGACCAGATTCGGAATCGTCGAAGTCGGCGTTCAATGCATCGACCAAGACCTTTGTATCGAACACATAGTTACCCATCGAAGCGAGCACGCGGTCGGGGTCGTCAGCGAGACCGGGAGGATCCGATGGTTTTTCGAGGAATTGCTTGATCTTGTTGGAATCGGCCTCTTTGTCGATCACACCGAACTGATCGGCCTCAGATCGGTCGACCCGGAGCGCTGCAACGGTTACTCCAGCACCGCTTCGGATGTGCTGGTCGAGCATCTGGCGAGGATCCATGCGATAGATGTGGTCGGCGCCGAAGACGAATATGTAATCGGGCTTCTCGTCGTCGATCAGGTTCATGTTCTGGAAAAGGGCATCCGCCGAGCCTTGAAACCAGTCGCGGCTCCTGCGCATCTGAGCGGGTACCGAAGACACGTAGTTGCCCAGGAACGTCGAGAGCCGCCAGGTTCGACTGACATGAACATCCAGTGAGTGACTCTTGTACTGGGTGAGGACCACGATCCTGCGGTAGCCACCGTTGACCAGGTTGGAGAGAGCGAAATCGATGAGTCGATACGGCCCTCCGAACGGGACTGCCGGTTTGGCTCGATCCGCGGTGAGGGGCATCAGCCGCTTGCCTTCACCTCCGGCCAGGACAATTGATAGCACGTGAGGGCGAACCCCCAGGTCAACCACGCTGTTCATATCAGTCACGTCTTTATCTTGGCCCATGAACTGACGATTGTCATGTTGGCCTCAAACCGGGAGCAAAGCGTACTCTTGGACCGACCCATCGAAGGTGATCTCCATCAACAGGCCATCGTCGGTTTTCAGGAATTCGACGAGCACTGGGGTGAGTGCGGAGCGAACCGTTTCGGTCTCGATTGTTACGAACATGACGGCCTGAACAGGCTGGTTCACACTGGGTTGGGTGCTGACTTGGGACGGTTCGACCAGCACCAATTCCGCAGACTCACCGTCGATCTCGATCACGGACCGCAGCGTGTCGATGTTCGTCCCACCGAATTGAACAACGGTGTCCCCGGTGACGCTTTGCCAGCGTCCATTCAAATCCTCTCGCGCCTGAAACGATGTCGAAGCCGAGTTTGGAGGGGTGGTGGTTGACTGCGGTGTCGACGTAGGAACAACCGTGAGCGACACGGTTGGGTTTTCCTCGATGTCGTCGCCGACGAACAGCACGGCGAGAATCGCAGCCATGAGGGCTACAGCGAGCGCCCCTAGGGCGAGGTTCAGGCGATCGACTCGATCAGCGTAGATCGTCGGTACCTTTCAACTATGGCAACTATCGGGTTCATTGGTCTCGGCGTGATGGGTTATCCCATGGCTGGACATCTTCAACACGCCGGAAATCAGGTCACGGTTTTCAACCGCACGACGTCCAAAGCCGAGGCGTGGGTCGCTCAGCACGGTGGGTCACTCGCCCATTCGCCCCGCCAGGCTGCTGCTGGAGCCGACGTTGTCATCACCATCGTCGGAGCTGACGACGATGTACGAGCGGTCGTCTTTGGAGAGGACGGCGCACTGGAAGGCATGGCCGAGGGAGCGGTGCTCGTGGACCACACCACGGCATCGGCCGATCTCGCTCGGGTGCTGCACGCAACCTGCAAACAACGCGGTTTGGGTTTTGTCGACGCTCCGGTCTCCGGGGGTGAGTCCGGCGCCCAGAATGGATCGTTGACGGTCATGTGTGGCGGTGACCAGGTTGATTTCGACACGATTGCGCCGATCGTCGAGCCGTTCGCCACTGCGGTCACCAGAATCGGTGGCGCCGGTTCCGGCCAGTTGTGCAAAATGGTGAATCAGCTCTCCATTGCCGGACTTTTGCAAGGGCTGAGCGAGGGGATCGCCCTCGGGATGGGGGCTGGGCTGGATATGGACGTCGTTCTCGATGTGATCTCCAAAGGTGCGGCTGGTTCCTGGCAGATGGACAATCGGGGCCGCACCATGGTGGCGGACGAGTTCGAATTCGGGTTTGCGGTGGACTGGATGCGCAAAGATCTCCGAATAGCGATCGATCAGGCCCATTCGTTGGGCACCTCTGTACCGATCGCAGCCCTTGTCGATCAGTTGTATGCACAGATCCAGGCTCGCGGCGGCAGCCGATGGGATACCAGCAGTCTGATCCGGCTTCTCAGATGACCGGGCACTCTCTGCCGAAGCGGCTCCGGTGTGCTGTGACGAACAACCCTGTTGCCCAGGCCTACTGAACCCAGCGACCTATTGCGACCGGACCCAACAAACGATTCACTGGTAGCTGCGGGTACCGGGAACTGGTTCTCGGCATTGCCACTGGCGGGCAGCGGCTGCCGAATTCTATGGATCAGGTTCTCGATACGAAGGCCCTCACCCCCGGGTGAGGGCCTTCATTCATTTCTACGATGGTGGAGTGAACCCTTCTGACCGCTATTCCACCCGAGGCAAGATCGCCCCGTTTCATGTGATGGAGACCATGAATTCAGCCGCCGCTCATGAACGGGCCGGCAACCGGGTGCTGCATCTGGAGGTCGGCCAACCATCAACCGCGGCGCCCGCACAAGTGTTGGCCGCAGCCAAACACGCGCTGGACACTGATGTGTTGGGGTATACCGAGCGCGCTCGGGTTTGCCTGAGCTTCGGACCCGGATCTCACAGTGGTACAAGGAGCGATACGACCTCGATCTTGATCCGGGTCGAATAGCGGTGACGACGGGAGCCTCCGGCAGTTGCGTCCTGGCGTTTCTCGCGTTGTGGGACCCGGGGCAGCGAGTGGGCGTGGTGGAACCGGGTTACCCGTGCTACCGAAACGATCTTCAGGCGTTCGGCATCGAAGCCGTTCCACTTCCGGTTGATGTGTCAACCGACTTCCGACTGACGATCGACCATCTCGAGAAGGCCGGGCCCCTCGATGGGTTGGTTCTGGCCAGTCCCAGCAACCCCACCGGTGTCGTGCTCGGTGAGAATCACCTCCGACCTCTGCTGAGCTGGGCCAGAGAACACAACGTTCTCGTGGTGGTTGACGAGATCTACCACGGTCTGACCTACGAGTCGGTCCCGCCCACGGCCCTGGAAATCGACGACGACGTGGTCGTGTTCAACAGCTTCTCCAAGTACTTCAGCATGACGGGATGGCGACTCGGCTGGTTGGTGGTTCCCGAGCCGTTGATGCCGACTATCGAACGGTTGGCCCAAAACCTGACGATCTCGGCACCGACGCTTGCGCAGATCGCAGGGTGTCATGCGTTCGAGGCGGTGGAGGAATGCGAGGCGAATGTAGCTCGATATCGAAGAAACCGAGATTTGATGTTGGGATCGTTGCGGACGGCCGGTTTCACCGAGCTCGCACCGGCGGAGGGAGCGTTCTACCTGTGGGTCGATCTCTCCGACACCGGCATGACAGCCACCGAGACCTGCAACCGATGGCTTCGCGAACTCGACATCGCCGTGACACCTGGAATCGACTTCGACCCGGTCCGAGGGGAACAATTCATACGCCTGTCCGTGGCCGGCAGCGAAGACGACATACGTGAAGCCGGGCGTCGGATCATTCGATGGGCGCAGCACGACAACCCAGCTACCGAGCACAAAGCGGGAGACAGGTGAAACACGCAGACTGGCAACCCAAGCCCAATCCCCTTCGTCAGCCCCGACATCGACGGCTCGGTCCTTCGATACCTCGATCATTGCTGTGGGGTCTTCGCAAACAGTGTCCGGCGTGCGGCCAAGGTCGTCTCTTCAGGCGATGGTTCAAAATCGCCGACCGCTGTCCGCGGTGTGGCCTGAAGTTCGAGCGAATCGAAGGACATTGGATCGGGGCCATTGGGCTGAACACCGTTGCGACGTTTGCATTGATCCTCTTGCTGCTGAGCGGGGCGTTGATCGTGTTCATCGACACCGACGTGCCTCGCTGGTCAATCGCCCTCGGGCTCGTGGTCTTCGCAGTCTCCATTCCTCCGCTGATCGATCCCTTCACGCGAACGTTCTGGACCGCGATTGATGTCGCCATGCGACCACTCGAGGCATTCGAGGTCGACTGGAGAGTGGTTGATCCCGAGGCCCTCGTCGACATGCCGCCGCCCGGCCCGGATCGAACCGATGGGAATACCTTCGGGGTCGAGACGCTTACAGCACCGGAACCCGACTCGCCCGATCACGACGTTATGCCCGACCCGAACGAGGATCTATGACCGAGCTTGCACATCCGAACCCCAGAGAGTCCCACTACGACCTCATCATCGTTGGGAGCGGGTCGGGCAACAGCATTCCGCCCGAGTTGTCAGGTTGGCAGATCGCAATGGTCGAACGGGGCGTCTTCGGCGGCACGTGCCTGAACGTGGGCTGCATTCCGTCCAAGATGTTCGTGCTTCCGGCCGATCATGCGGTGCAAGCCCGTGAATCGGAACTCAACCTCACGACCCACTACGAAGGGGTCGACTGGCTCGCCCTCCGAGATCGGATCTTCGGCCGAATCGACGCGATCAGTGATGGTGGTGAACGGTACAGAGCCAGCGGCACCGAGGGCCTCACCCTCTACCGGGGCACAGCTAGATTCACCGCTGATCGAGAATTCTCGATCGAGCTGAACGACGGCTCAGCGACCCCTCACATCAGTGCGGATCGGGTGTTGCTCGCCACCGGATCGCGGCCGATGATCCCGGACATTCCGGGCCTGTCAGAGGTCGGCTTCCACACGAGCGATTCGGTCATGCGGCTCGACGCATTGCCCGACCGCCTGGGCATTCTTGGAGGCGGATACATCGCTGCCGAAATGGGTCATGTGTTTTCAGGGCTTGGGTCCGCAGTGACGCTGTTCAATCGCTCGGGACGTCTTCTCAGGTCCCATGACGGTGACATATCTGACCGTTTCACCGAGGTGTTCGGCAAGCGGGTCGACCTCCAATTGAACAACATGCCATCCATGATCGAAGCTGGTCCCAACGGGATCGAGATCACCCACGCCGATTGTGAAACAGTGACGGTTGTCGATGAACTATTGGTGGCCATCGGGCGAACCCCCAACGGCGACACGGTGAACGCCGGGGCAGGGGGACTGCATGTCACCGCAGACGGTCGCATTGGTACCGACGACACGATGGCCACCGGCGTGCCCGGCATCTGGGCGATCGGAGATCTCACCAACACGTTCCAGCTCAAACATCTAGCCAACGCCGAAGCCAAGACTGCGTTCACAAATATTGCGCGAAGTCGGAGCGGGGGAGAACTCCTCCACGTTGATTACTCATCGGTCCCCGCAGCAGTGTTCTCCCACCCCCAGGTGGCCTCGGTGGGAGCCACCGAGGAGCAGTTGAGGGCAGACGGAGTTGAGTTTGTTGTCGGGCGGCGGGACTACGGCGGCACGGCGTACGGGTGGGCGCTCGCCGACGACGAATCGTTTGCGAAAGTACTCTTGGACCCGGAGGGGCAGATACTGGGTGCTCACATTCTCGGCCCACAGGCGGCATCCCTGATCCAGCCGCTGATTCAGGCCAAGGCACTCGGACAGACCGCGGACGAACTCGCAAACCGCGTGTACTACATCCACCCCGCATTGACTGAGGTCGTGGAGAACGCGCTCCTGGAAGGTCTCAGCGCCTTGGCGTAGCAGCGGGCTCAAGGACGGGAGCGCCATCGCCGAAAACAGGTGTATGACGACCCCGGTCCGGGTGGCGCCCCCACTCCCGGAGATGGTGCCTCACCAGCAGAACCAAGCAGCATCGACATGGTTCGCATTGCTCGGACTGGTAGCTGCGGCGGCCATGGCCTTTGGCCTCGGGTCAGCTGCATGGAACGCGCGAGAGGAAGACCCGGCTGGTCCGCAGGCGCTCGCGGCGGTCCGGTTGGTGGACGACACCATTGCGAGAATCGCTGACAACGACTGGGAGTCGGCGTACGACGCCTTCGATCAGGGTTGCGCGAGTTTCGGTCCGGCCGAATTCCGCGCCGGCTTTGAACCGGTCTTCTTCTCCTATCGAGACCACTCGCTCACGCCGCCCCGCAACGAGCCTTTCGAGTTCGACCAGATCGTGTTGGTACGGGGCATGGCAGATCTCGGCACGCTGTCCGACAATGCGATCCGAGCCGAGCTGCGGTTCGCCGGCACGGGCCAAAATCAAGCACCTGAATGGCGGCTCTGCGGTCTTCGGATCGATGAAAGCTAACCGCTCTGGTGAATCCTCACATGGGCCAGAATTCTCATTGGACAGGGCGAGTCTGCACTGTCTGCGGCCTCTTCCCGCGGCCACCATTGGTGGATGAAGGGAGTGTTCGGTGCCTGAGGATCCAGAATGGCTGACAGCGTTGCTTCGTTGCATGCCCGGTGCTGCGCTCATTCTCGATGGTGACGAGATCCGCGCGGTCAACAGCGATCTCCCACTGTTGTTCGGAATCCCCAGAGCCCGAATCGCCGGAGCTCCTCTCACCGATCTGGTCGTTCCAGAACAGCAGGCTGGTCTGGAACAGACCATCCAGCGCCTCGAGGCGAGCGATGGCTGTTCGATTCGACTGGCCACGAACTTTCAGCCGATACATCTCACGATGCGACGTATCAGTGAGCGCCTGATAGTGGTCTCGGCGAGAAGTACCGAGGTCGAACACCAGTTGTCGGCTGCATCGCGGGGTGCTCTGACCCACGACGCTGTTACCGGTTTGGCCAATAGGTACTTCGTGCTCGAGGAACTTCACCGCCGGCTGCACCGTAGTGGTGCCCAACCGATGGCGCTGATTGCCGTGTGGATCGACGATCTCGACAAGGTTGTGGATCAACGCGGGATCCGAGCGGGCGAACAGGTCTGCCGGCAGGTCGCAGAGCGACTCGGTACCCGCCTGCGAGGCAGCGACCTGCTGGGACGGATGGACGATCATTCATTCCTGGCGCTGCTCGTGAGCGATTCTGACACCGATGAGTTGAAAACCGTTGCTGATCGACTCCGGGATGAGGTTTCCTTTCCGGTCGAGTACGACAGCACCCTTGTGAGTTTCACGGCATCGGTCCTTGTGGCCACGATTGGTTCCAAGCCACCCTCGATCGACCGCATCGTTTCCAGGGTGGAGGCCGCCGGCCAAAAGGCGATCGCCTCGGGAGGCAATCGCACCGACGTGGAACACCTCTGACCTGTCTCGGGTCTTGTACTGCCTGGCTAACGCTCGCAGTTGATCGCCGTCACCGGTCCGGTGACCGGCTCCAGTTGTGCACACGTATCGTCCCCCGAGCCTCCGTCGAGGATTCCACCGGCGGAAGAACCGGTGAGAAGATCATTCCCGGGTCCACCGAACAAGGCGTCGGTCGCTTGTGCTCCCAGCAGGATGTCGTCGCCGCCTAGTCCACACACGGTCTCAGCGGTGAGGGCCACGTCGTCTGAGGTCAATTCGTCGTTGGCGTCGGTTCCGACCGTCGTGCACCCGACCGGTCCGTCGACGATCGAGTAGGAATGCACCTCACCGGCCGGAGAGGACGAGCCCAGCCCAGGTGCTCCGATCACGAGCGATGACGGGGTTACCAGCGCCACCGAGGTCCCGAAGAGAGACGAATCTCCGCTGGCGCCGGTTCGTTGTGGCCGAATCGCCTGCGTGAACCGGAATCTCGGTGCGTTCCCCTCCAGCAGATACACAAGTTCGTTCTCTGGATCACCGACGACGATGAGGTCGCCGATGAAGTCGACTGAACTGCCTTCCACGGGAAGCTCGCCACTGATTTCAAAGGCACGGCCAGGGGTTGAATCGATGACGCTCCACGGCCCCGATGGCCGTGCGAAGAAGCTGTTTCGCTGAACCAGAATTCGGTTGTTCGACATGAGCACTGGCCCTCCACCAATGCGTAGGAACCGTTGGGTCGGCACCCATCCCGCCGGACCGATTCGGTTCACGATCACTTCGCCTGATGCCGCAAGTCGGTTGACGCCGCTGAGGACAATCGTTGCGCCCGAGGTCGAGACGGCAACACTGGTGTCGAGCGTTCGGGGAGTCAGTTCCTGGGACCATCTAGCGGTTCCGTCGGGACTGATACGAAAGATGTCCACACGGTCGTTGCTCGATGTCGTCTCGCTCACGACGGCGATCGCGTTTCCTCCGATCGCCACGGATGTTCCGAACCGGCGAATCTCTGAGCCGGCATCCTCGGGAAGAACTGCGATGCCGATTTCTTGGAACGAGCTTGAATTGCCGGTCGGTGTACGAAAGATGCGGAGCACCGGTGAGAGTGGATCGGCAACTTGGCCAGCCTCGACTGCGGTTGGCCCTGCGCTGTCGACCGCTACAACCCGGGTTCCCTGGGCAGCCACGTCGCCGAGCACTACGAGCTCGGGCTCGGGGCGTCGTGAGGTCTCCGGTGGTGTGTCCGTGGCGATGAAGGACACCTCGGTGAGACCGAGATCTGCTTCGGAGAGCACGATGTATCCGCCCCGGACCGGTTGAACATCCCGTCCGACCGATGACAGACGAACCGTGTTCGACTCGATGATGGGAGATTGCTCGACAACAGCAATCGGCGCCGCAGCCGCGGGGGTGGCGAGGAATGCTCCCACTACGAACAGGAACCGAACACGCCAGATCCGGACGACGAACATGAGCTACCGGGCGTTCAGCAACGCAGAGATCACCTGGGCCACACCGTCTTCTGCGTGGTGGGGAGCTGCATGGCTGGCAACGCTTTTGACCGCCGGTGCAGCGTTGGCCATTGCGTACCCACGTCCGGCCCATTGGAGCATGTCGAGATCGTTTGTCTGGTCGCCGAATGCGGCAACGTTGTTGCGCTCGATCCCCAGCTCAGAGCAGAGGTCGGCAATCGCCTGTCCCTTGGTAGCACTGGCGTGGGTGATCTCGACGAAATCAGTACCTGATGTGGACGCCACCATTGTGTCCCCGATGAGGGGTTTGAGATCTTGAAGCCACTGATCGTGGGAACGTTCGGGGTGAGTGATCAGTAGCTTCACCAGGTCAGAGCCGACCGGAAAAGGAGCGATTTGACCCTCTTGTCGCTTCGGCGGTGGCACCAGGTTGTCACGGTGAGACTGATAGAAATGGTCCCATTGGAGAGCCGATTCGGTCTCCCACGCCAGGCCGACCTCGTTGTACGTCGCCCGCACTCGAAGAAGGAATGAGTCGACGTCGTTGCAGGGGATCAAACGATGGTGAACCAGCCGCTCTTCATCGAGGTGGAACTTGGTCGCCCCGTTTGAACACAAAGCCCAGGAGACCACGCCGACCGGGCGCAGCAGATCGAGGGCGGAGTGAATGCTGCGGCCGGTGGCTGCCACGATGACAACGCCCGCTGCGGCGGCCTCGCGCAAGACTTCTGCAGTTCGGTCCGAGATCACCGACCTTTCGTCGAGCAAGGTGCCATCGAGATCGGACACAATCATCTTCAAATCCACTGCGGATCAGAATAGCCCAGCAAAACGAGACCAGCGGCCGCGTGAGCGACCGCTGACCTCTTTCACACTCGGCCCTCAGGATGCCGCCTGGAGTGGGCCCCGGATGCGCAAGCATCCAGCTGTAGTTCTATCGGATCTAGATGCTTCAACATGAAGCAGTCATCTGAGGTTTTCTTCGCAGGAGCCCAGGAGATCAGCTTTGGGAACACCATTGGGCCACAATGGTGGTGTGTCAGGCACCCACTACGACGCTCTCGGAGTACCGGCTGATGCGCCGTTCGAGGCGCTACGGCGTGCCTATCGGGTACGAATGCGCTCGCTGCACCCCGACGTGACCGGCGTTTCCACCGCGGACACGCTGCAGATCTCACAACTCACCGAAGCCTGGCGTACCCTGGGGAACTCCGACAGGCGAGCACGCTACGACACCGAACTTCGGCGACGAGATGAAAGCCCTCGCCCAGCTCCGTTCCCACCCCCACCGCCTCCTCAGGCCGCACGGTCCCGCCGCGAGGCGTGGGTGTTCGGTGTTCGCGCACAGATCGTCCACCTGTCGTCGCGGGCGGGCAAGAGTGCAACCCAAACGCTGCTCCTCAAGAGCGGTCGAGCAACTCGAGCCGAGTATGAGGAACTGGTGGAGGATCTTGTTGGTCGAATCGCAGCTGACACCGAGGCACGAGTTCGGGCCGCCCGTGCAGCAGGGGCCGCACCACTCGATCTTGGTGTGGCAGCCACACTGCTGGGGGTTCGGGCAGTCGCTGATCAGCTGCGGAGGTCCTCCACAAAACAAACCACCGTGATCGATTCGATGGAGGCCGAGCTACTTGATCGCATGTGGGATGTTCTGGCTCATGAACTGCCCGTCACCCTCACCTCTGCGCTAGGTGGGAATCCAGGCGTGGCGAAGATATTTCGGCGGGCCGGCTAGCACACCGAAACCAAGTGGTCATCGGCGGGCGGAGCGTTGGGCCTTCAACCTCGGGTCGCCAGGATGATTGATGGATAACCTGTTCGGTGATGAGCCCGGATGAGGAACTCGAATCCGAACGGTCCTATCTGGGTTCCATCCGGGCCGCTCACAAAGAGCACGTGCAACACGCTCAGGAATCGGCTCGATTGCTCGGGCTCGAGGCAGCTGATGCGGCCGCAGAGGGTATTCGAGACATCATCGACGAGGATTCCGAGGCTGATACGGCGGTTCGTGCTGCGCAAGTCAGGCAGACCGCCATCCGCGCAATGCACGCCGCGAACCGAGTCCGTGACCTGGAGGGGCAAGGAACTGCGTTGGCGTTTGGCCGCTTCTCGGCCGACAGTGGATGTCACCAGTACGTAGGGCGGCTCTCGGTGTTCAAGGGGGATGAGACACTTCTGGTCGATTGGCGTGCACCCGCCGCAGTGCCCTTCTATCGGGCGACTCCGCTCGAACGCCACGGTGTCCGAACCCGGCGGCAGTTCCACTACGGCGAAGGTGGTGCCGATGCGACGTTGGAGAGTTACTCCGACGATGTTCTCGATCTCGAGGCCCTGACGACGGCGACGTCTCTGCGGGGCGAGGCGGCGGTACTGGCGGCTGTGAACACGCCTACTCACGGGCAGATGAAGTCGGTCGTCGCTCTCATTCAGTCCGAGCAGGACGCAATCATCCGAGCACCGTCCACCACCCCCCTCATCGTCCAGGGCGGTCCCGGGACCGGCAAAACAGTAGTGGCCCTTCACCGGGCGGCCTACCTGCTGTACGACCAGCGTGAGGAGCTCTCAGACCGGGGTGTGTTGATCGTCGGGCCAACGCGACGGTTCCTTCGTTATGTCAGCAACGTTCTTCCCAGTCTTGGCGAAACCGGAGTGCTGAGTGCGATCCCGGCCGAGCTGTTCCCTGCGCTTCGAGGTCGTTCGGAGTCGCCGGTCCTGACCAATCTCAAAGGCCGGGCAGAAATGGTCAGCGTGCTGGGCAGAGCGGTGCGCGATAGGCAGCGACGGCCTACTGAGGGTTTGCGGCTCTTCTACGGATCAAGACGGGTCGCCCTGTCGACCTCGAGCTGCCAGAAGATATTCGACCGCGCCACCCGCACGGCTACCCACAACGACGGTGCTGAGCAGTTCCGCATCGGGCTCATCGATGCGTTGGTAGACGAGGTGTACGACCCGTCGTTCTTCTCGGTTGAAGAAGCGACTGAATCGTTCGTTCGTCACGACGAGGTCCGGCGCTACCTCCTGGCGCATTGGCCCACGTTGACACCTGAGCAGTGTCTCAACGATCTACTCGGTTCTCCTGCGCTACTGCGATCGGCGGGGCGGGCTGCGGGCATCTCCGGAGAAGAAACAAGGCTTTTGGCGCGCACGCGAAGCCGGGAAAGGGACCTCAGGCGCCGGCGCTGGGCTGACGGAGACATACCGCTGCTCGACGAACTCGAATCCCTGCTGGGTCAGAGGGCGACCGAGTTGACCCCGAGTTCACGGCGCAGAGAGCGGGATATGGAAGATGAGTTCGAACTGGCCGAAGCGCTCGACGATGCGGAATCCACGATGGGAGCGGACGGCACGGTCGTTCGAGGACAACGCGTCAGCGGCACGCTAGACCTGGATGAACCGACCACTCCCCGGTCCATCGATCCCGAACCCGCCGATCCCGCAGCGGCAGACGAACCGATGATCGATCCAGGAGCATTGGTCGACCGATTTCGCGGAGACCGTGCTGCCATCGTCGGTGACGTCGACCCCAGTGAACTCACGCCCGATGTCGTCGACGACATCGAATTGGACGGCGCGACCGTTGTGGAACTGGCCGCAGGCGAACGTTCCTTCCGATTCGGTCATGTCATCGTCGATGAGGCGCAAGACCTCTCAGCGATGCAATGGCGGATGATCGTCCGCCGTGCTGAGCCCGGCTGTATCACCGCTGTCGGCGATCTCGCTCAGCGGACGATCTCACCTACCGAGAAGTGGGATGACATAGTTCCCGACCTCGGACCGGTGAACGAGATGCGGCTCAGTATCAACTACCGCTCGCCCGCCGAAGTCCTTCGTCCGGCCGCAGCGGTCCTCGAGCGATATGCACCGGAACTGGTGATGCCGCGCGCTCTTCGGGCCTCGCAGATTCCAACCGAACTTGTACTGATCGGCGACGTTCCGCTGAGCGAAACAATCCTCCAAGTCCTGTGTGCTCGGCCGGGCGATGAGCGTCGCACCGTTGCATGCATTTACCACGACTCGAGTGGAGCACAGGTTGAGACCGCTTCCGCCACCGTTGCTGATCAGGCCAGCGCTGCCGGGTACGAGCTCATCGCCGTGCGATCGAGCGAGGTTCGGGGTCTCGAATTCGATGCCTCGCTGATAATCGAACCCGAGTTGTTCGGCACTGACCCTGGAGGGTTGGCATCTCTGTTTGTGGCTCTCACTCGAAGTACCCAGTGGAGTGCTGTGCTCACCGCTGAGCCGCACCAGGACCTGATTCGTTCGGTCTTTGCCGTTTGAGCGCTCAGCCGTTCTGCGTACGAGCAGCCACTGCCCAATCATCGAAGTCGCCATCGTTCAAGGTCACATCAGCCTCCAACTGAGGCCGGACTGTCGCTGGGTACACTTGAACACTCATGAGAGGCCGTTTCACCGATAGCGAGGGCGACGCCCCATTCGAAATTCGAAAGTTCGGCGACCCGGTCCTGCGGACCAGGGCCGCCGACGTCGACGACATCGATTCCATACTGGTCAACGTTGTCGATGACATGCTCGAGACCATGTACGCGGAACCGGGAATCGGATTGGCTGCACCTCAGGTCGGAATCAGCAAGCGTCTCTTCGTCTATGACATCGGCGAGGGTCCCCACGCAATTGTGAACCCTGAAATCGTTGAGACCGACGGCGAATGGGTGTTTGAAGAGGGCTGCCTCTCGGTTCCTGGTCTGTCATGGGAGATCGTGCGTCCCAAGGAGATCCACCTCACCGGGTATGACCTCGATGGCAACGAAGTCTCCATCGAGGCTGATGAACTCCTGTCGCGTTGCTTCCAGCACGAGCTCGACCATCTCGAAGGCAAACTGCTGATCGATCACCTCGAAGGCGAGACCCGCAAAGCGGCGATGCGCACCGTACGCGAAGTCTTTCTCGGCGGCGCATAGCGACGGTTTGAGCCATTGACTGTGCATCCGCTCGTCTTTCTGGGGACCCCAGATGAGGCGGTTCCGCCCCTTCGTGCCCTTCACGCCGCCGGGCATGAGATCGCTCTGGTGGTCACCCGGGCCGACGCTCGCCGAGGTCGGGGTGGGGAACCAGCCCCATCGCCGGTGAAGATGGCCGCCGTGGAGCTTGGCCTGCCGGTGACGCACTCATTGGACGATGTAGCGACGTGCGGAGCGAGGCGTGGGGTTGTTGTCGCCTACGGGCTCATCATCCCGGCGGAACTTCTCCTTGCCGTGCCGATGGTCAATATGCATTTTTCGAAGCTGCCTCGATGGCGAGGCGCAGCCCCGGTTGAACGGGCAATCCTGGCTGGTGACACCGAGACTGCGGTGGGCATCATGGAAATGGAAGCGGGGCTCGATACCGGTCCGATCTACGTCCAGCAAGACGTACCAATTCGCCCCGATGACACAGCCGAGTCATTGCGGAACCGTCTTGTCGAGATCGGAACAGGACTGCTCCTGAACGTGCTCGCTGAGGGGCTCGAGGCGCCCCCGATCCCACAAGAAGGAGCAGCCACCTACGCTCACAAGATCACTTCGGACGATCGTCAGATCAGATGGGATCAGCCTGCTTCGATCATCGACGCTCAGGTTCGGATCGGACGTGCCCACACGTTGTTCCGCGGTGAACGTTTCATCGTGTGGCGAGCGCGCATGTATGACCTTGAAGCCAGCGCAGGCGAACTGTTCGAACACAACCAGATCCCGATGGTTGGTAGCGGTAGCTCTGCGCTCGAGTTGGTGGAGGTACAACCGGCAGGCAAACCTCGCATGGATGCCAAAGCGTGGTGGAACGGCGCCCGGCCCAGCGGCGAGATTCTGGGTCGGTGAGTTCAGGAATCGAAACACGCAAGATCGCGATCGAGGCGATCGAGCGAGTCCAGGACGGGGGAGCGTTTGCAAACCTCGTGTTAGGACCCATGATCGACAAGACGAGCCTTTCGACTCGAGACCGAGGGTTTGTGACCGAACTTGTCTACGGGACCACCCGGATGCGCCGAGCCCTCGACTTCATCATCGAGCCGTTCTTGATGGGCGAGATCGACGCCCATGTGCGAGCCGTCCTCCAGATCGGCACGTACCAACTTCACTTCATGGACACCCCGGCGCACGCAGCAGTTGACGCAACGGTGAGTTCAGCGAGGAAGCGGGTTCGTGGTCTGATCAACGCCGTCTTGCGCAAGGTGGCGGCAACAACACCGGAGTTCCCGACCGATGGCGTACGTCTCAGCTATCCGGACTGGATGATCGAGCGACTGGTCGCAGACATCGGCCGAGCCGAAACGCTGGCGGCACTCGAGGCGATGAACAAGCCAGCCACCACCCACATTCGTCGCGACGGGTATGTGCAAGACCCGGCCAGCCAGGAGGTGGTGGCGATGGTGGGCGGCGAGCCGGGCGATCTGGTCCTCGATATCTGCGCTGCGCCCGGCGGCAAGGCCACCGGTATCGCCAGAACAGGGGCCAGTGTCGTCGCTGGCGATCTCCGCTTCAAACGGGCTCGTCTGATGGCTCGGAATGCAAAGTCGATCCGATCCGGAATTGCTTCTGTCGCCGCCGATGGTCGCTTCTTTCCGGTTCGACCAGGGTGCGCAGATGTTGTTCTGCTCGACGCTCCCTGTTCGGGCCTTGGAAGTCTTCGTCGGCGCCCAGACCGCGTTGGCGGATCGATCCCGACGCGCCCGACAGGCTGGGAGTCCTACAGCAACAACTTCTGAGCGCGGCATTGCCTCTCATCAAGTCCGGGGGTCGTTTGATCTACAGCGTGTGCACGATGACGGCCGCAGAGACCAGTGGAGTGGTCGACGCCATCGACTGGGAACCTGTCGGTGATCCGGTGGCCAGACTTCCTGACGGTGAGAGCGACGGAATGTGGAGTCAGGCGTTTCGGGCCCCGTAGACAGGTCCGGCACTACGTGTTGGTGGGAAAGCCCAGATCTATCTCGCTTGTGGCCGGGTCCGGCCATCGTGATGTGATGACCTTGGGGCGGGTGTAGAACCGCATCCCTTCCGGTCCGTACATCGTTGTGTCGCCGAAGAAGCTGTCATTCCAGCCTCCGAAGCTGTGGTAACCAACCGGGACCGGCACCGGAACGTTGATCCCCACCATGCCCGCCTCGACTTCTTGCTGGAATTGTCTGGCAGCGCCGCCATCGCGGGTGTAGATGGCGGTGCCGTTGCCCCATGCGTTCTGCATCGATCATGTCGATTGCGTCACCGAACGTAGCCACGCGGACGACGCTCAACACCGGACCGAAGATCTCATCGCGGTATACGGACATGTCGGTGCTGACGTTGTCGATCAGGCTCACTCCGAGGAAGAAACCTTCGCTGTCGAAGGCCTTTTCCCGCCCGTCCACCACGACCGTGGCTCCCTCACGGTTCCCGGCATCGATGTAGCCCGCCACACGATCTCGATGCTCGGCTGTGATCAAGGGACCCATCTCCGATGCAGGGTCGGTGCCTGGCCCGATAACCAGCGAGTCGGTTCGTGTTCGGATCGCCTCGACCAGCGGATCGGCGCTATCTCCGACGGCGACGATCACCGAAATCGCCATACATCGCTCGCCGGCGGAACCGTAGGCGGCTGACACGGCTGCGTCAGCTGCCATTTCGATATCGGCGTCGGGTAGAACCACCATGTGGTTCTTTGCGCCGCCGAGCGCCTGCACTCGCTTGCCGTTGGCCGCAGCGGTCGAGTAGATGTACTTTGCGATCGGGGTCGACCCGACGAAGCTGACAGCCCGTACCAAGTCGTGACTCAGAATGGCGTCGACCGCCTCCTTGTCGCCGTTGACAACGTTGAGAAGCCCATCGGGAAAGCCAGCCTCGTGGAACAGCTCAGCGATCAACATTGGCGTCGAAGGATCGCGTTCGGAGGGTTTGAGAACAAAGGCGTTGCCCGCTGCAATAGCGTTGGGAATCGTCCACAACGGGATCATTGCCGGGAAGTTGAATGGCGTGATTCCCGCAACCACGCCCAGCGGTCGCCGAACCGACAGGACGTCGACGCCGGTAGAGGCATTCTCACTCATTTCACCTTTCAGCGATTCGGAAAGGCCGCACGCGTACTCGATGTTCTCGAGGCCACGGGCAACTTCTCCGGCCGAGTCGGAGAGAACCTTTCCGTGTTCCGATGTGAGGGTGCTTGCCAGAGCATCAACGTTGGCCTCGACGAGATTGCGGAACCGGAACATCGTCTTGGTTCGTTTGGCGATGCTCACGTCTCGCCATTCCAGGTAGGCCTCGTGGGCTACTCGAACAGCGGCATCTACTTCGCCGGCGGTCGCCAACGACACCGTCGCCGTCTGTTCACCGCGTGGCCGGGTTGAAGACCGGCTTGGTTCTGCCCGATGTTCCGGCACTGATCTTGCCTCCGATGAGATGATCGATCGACTTCACTTGGATGCTCCTCCGCAGAAGGTTGTGGTTACGAGATGACTCGGGCTGCCGCCCGGATTCGAGCGATGCCGGTGTCCATGTCTTCGGCGCTCACATTCATCATCGGTGCGATCCGTAGGACATTTCCGTACAGGCCACCCTTCCCGACAAGCAGGCCGTGGTCCTTGCATCGTTCCATCATCTCTACCGCACGTTCCGGCGATGGCTCGTTCGTACCGGGCTGAACGGTCTCTATCGCCTGCATGAGCCCTTTGCCACGAGCCTCGATGAGCCAGGGCGTCTCCTCCGCCAGCTCGTCGAGGGCGGCACGGAGTCGGCCACCCATGCGAAGCGCGTTTCCTTGCAGATCGTTCTCGACCACCTCGTTGATCGTTGCCAATCCACCCGCAGCTGAAAGCGGATTCCCCCCAAAGGTCGAGAAGTGGGTGACGTTGATCGTGTCGAAGATCTCGGCTCTCGCCACGATGCCGGCCAGGGCAATCCCGTTGCCGACGCCCTTGGCGAATGTGAGCATGTCCGGCACGATGCCGTGGGCCTCATATCCCCAGAAGTGTTCACCGGTGCGGCCCCATCCGGTCTGGACCTCGTCGGAGATGAACAGTATCCCGCGGTTGTCGAGCTCCTTCTTCATCGCACCGAAGAAGCCGTCGGGCGGTGTTGCGAACCCACCGACACCTTGAATCGGCTCGGCGATCATACCGGCCACGTCGCCGGCTGAGGTCATGTCGAGCAGTTGGAGCGAGATCGTCGACGCAGGCCTGGGTGTAGTCGTCGCCGTCGAGGTGCTGGAACGGGCTACGGAGTTTGTACGGGCCCTGCACGAACGTCACCTGCAGACCCGACAGGCTGGTCGATGACCAGGAGCTGTGCGAAGTGATCGCCTGCGCTGTGAACGAACGGCCGTGGTAGCTGTTGCGCATCGCCAAGAATCTGATTCGCTTTTCCGGTAGGACGTGGCAAGGAGAATGGCGGTGTCGTTGGCCTCGGTGCCGGACGGTGTCATGGAACACACGCGCATCCGGTATGCCCGAAAGTGAAGCGATCTTCTCGGCGAGCGCAATCATCGGTTCGCTGAGATACAGGGTCGAGGTGTGCATGATCTTGGCCGCTTGGGCCTGAACCGCGGCGGTAACGACAGGATTGTTGTGGCCAACCATGGTCGTGAGCACGCCGCCGAAGAAATCGAGGTAACGGGTGCCATCGCTCGTGTAGACCCAGCTGCCATCGCCATGATCGAGTTCGATCGGCTCGGCGTAATACGGGTTCACAAATGATGGAAGCACGTTTCGATAGCGCTTCAACAACGACTGGTTCACACCCTCAGCCTACGACACCCACCGATTCCGAGCATCGGCGACGACCGAACCGCTACAAATGGCGGAGGAAGATTCCGCTCCGTACCTTCGGCTCGAAGTACGTGGACTTCGGTGGCATCACGTCACCTGCGTCGGCGACGGCGAAGAGCTGAGGCATCGTCACCGGCGGTCATCAACACCAGCAACTCCGCCCGATTCGTCGACCGAGCCGAAGCAGGACGTCCTCGTCACCGTCGGCCATCCGGTATCGGACAACCACGTCGGGACCCAATCGCGGTCGAACGATCTGTTCGAACTGCCACAACATCGAGTCGCTCCAGGGGCCTATGAGCCCGTTGGTGGGGCAGTGTGATCCATTCCCCGCCGAAATACACCTGGAGGTGACCGCTCCCGTCACCGATACGGCCGTGCTGAGCACCCTCGATCTGGAGTAGGTCGGCCAATGGTTCATCTGCCATCGAACTGGCAAACCGATGGAAGGCTCGGTTTCGAAGCTGGTCGGTGGAGAACAAGGCTGCCAAGACCCATGGTGACCCGCCATTGGCATATTGAAGTGCTGCTGCGGCGGTTCGGTGATGGCCATCGATCAGGTACAGCCGGGAGTCCTCCAATACCTC
>CAWDOA010000003.1:0-14388 GCA_963803875.1 uncultured Acidimicrobiales bacterium
TGTCGATCGCCCAGTTTGCCAATGCTGCAAACCCGAGGTCACGTGGCATGTCGACCCAGCGAGCGGTCCGAAGGTGATGTCCCAACTCAGCCTCGAGTGAACCGTCGCCCGTCGCATTGAGAACAGTGACAACGAGTCGGTCATACACCTGATCGTCAAGACACTGGAGAACTTCGGCCAAGTGAGCACCAGCGTGCTCAGCCACCAGGATCACCTGGACGTTGGGAGGATCGGTGAGAAATGCTGGTCCCAGTGCTCCATCGGTATCGTGCGACCGGTCGCCGGACCCGGAGTCGGTGAGGTTGATCTCGGCGTCATGTGGCCGGAAAAGCCCTCCGTCGTCGGGAGGCCATGGCAGCGTGAAGGGATCCGACGGATCCACCTTGTCATCACCCTCGGTCACAACAGCTCAAGGGTAGTCCACGGTGATGCGGTTAGTGTCAGAGCCTGTGAGAGCAATTGTCACCGGAGCATCGGGGTTCGTAGGGCCCTACCTGGTCGATCACCTCACCTCAAAGGGGACGAAGTCGTCGGGGTCAACTCGGTCAACGGGCCCGACCTACTCGACCCCCACGGTTGGGAGAACCTGTTCGCCGAGGTACGTCCGGACGTGGTCTACCACCTCGCCGGCTGGGCCGACGTTGGTGGTTCCTGGCAGAGCCCCCATGCTGCCTTCAGGGTGAACGCCGAAGGCTCGATGAATGTTCTGCTTGGCGCCCGCCCGATCCAAGGGGTGCGGGTCATCCTGGTGTCGAGCGCCGACGTGTACGGAACTGTCACCCCCAACGAACTCCCACTCACCGAGGACTCACCGGTGAAGCCCCGTTCGCCGTACGGAGTTTCCAAAGAGGCAGCGGAGGCGATCGCCCGACAGATCAACCGGGGGTTCGGTGTCGACACCGTCATCGCCAGACCGTTCAACCACATCGGGGCCGGCCAGTCGCCCAAGTTCGCCGCCGCTGCCTTCGCCCTCAAGATCGCCAGAAGCGAACAGGACGGCGGCGGGACGGTCACCCACGGCGATCTCAGCCCTCGCCGGGACTTCCTGGACGTCCGCGACGTCGTTCGCGCATACCGCCTGCTGGCTGAACACGGCACCTCGGGAACGACCTACAACATCTGTTCGGGCAAAGACACCCAGGTCACCGATGTTCTCCGAATGTTGGTCGCCGAGGCCAAGGTGCCGATACGTACACTGACAGATCCGGACTTGATCCGGCCGATCGAGTTGGCGGTTCACAGAGGGTCCTATGACCGTCTGGCGGCGGCAACCGGTTGGAAGCCAGAAATCAACCTTCGGGACACGCTTACCGACGTATTGGCATACGCCCGAGCGACTGTGGCTGCCGAGGTAGTCGACACCCAACAGGAGAAGCATGACACGCCGAGCACTCATCACCGGTATCACCGGCCAGGACGGCTCGTACCTGGCCGAACTGCTTCTGGACAAGGGCTACGAGGTTTCCGGGATGGTCCGCCGCTCGAGCACGCTCAACTTCGAGCGCATCGCCCACATTCAGGACGACATTCAAATCCTGCCCGGTGACCTGGCCGATGAGAACAGCCTCAATGATGTATTGCGGCGGTCGAACCCCGACGAGCTGTACAACCTCGCCGCTCAGTCGTTTGTGCAGACCTCGTGGCAGCAGCCCGAACTCACCGGCCAGACCACCGCTATCGGCGTCACCCGTCTTCTGAATGCGGTCCGAACCGTGAACCCCGACATACGGTTCTATCAGGCCAGCTCCTCGGAGATGTTCGGCAAGGTTCAGCATGTTCCCCAAACCGAGGAGACCCCTTTCTGGCCGCGGTCTCCCTACGGCGTCGCCAAGGTGTACGGCCATTGGATCACGGTCAACTACCGCGAGTCCTACGGCATGCATGCCAGCAGCGGCATTCTGTTCAACCACGAATCACCCCGTCGCGGGCTCGAGTTCGTCACCCGAAAGATCACCCACCATGTCGCCGAGATCAAACACGGCGTGCAAAACCGAACTGACGCTCGGCGATCTCGACCCACGGCGAGACTGGGGCTACGCCGGCGACTACGTCGAAGCGATGTGGCTGATGCTGCAGCAGGACTGAGCCCGACGACTATGTGATCTCCACCAACGAAACCCATAGCGTCCAGGATTTCTGTGAACTCGCATTCGGCCACGTCGGCCTGAACTGGCAGGACCACGTTGTTCAGGATGAGCGTTTCATGCGGCCCGCAGAAGTCGATTTGCTGATCGGTAGTTCGGCCAAGGCCGAGAAGATCACTCGGCTGGAAGCGCAAGACATCGTTCCCCGATCTGGTCACGATGATGGTCGACTCAGACATGGAACTGGTCGAGTGGGAGATGAAACACCCACCTCGCTAGCTCCTTCTCGATCGCCCCTGCGTCCCGAGTGATGGCCGCCTCACCGGGAGTAGACGGGGCTGTTGGGAAAGAAGGCGGCCCATGCGAACCAGAACTCGTTGCGGTGGCTGAGTCCCGCTAGCTGCTCTCCTTCCAGCTCTCCCGATGTTGCCAGCCCAAACAGATTCCAGGTGGAGCCGGTCTCGCCGTCGATGAACGTACCGGCACGGGGTCCTGGCGTGAACGTCAGCTCGGTGCCGTCATCGAGTATCCGGTGGTGCGCCACGGCGCTGCCGATGGACCGGCTTTCGGCGATCGAGCGTTGGTCGAGAGCATCTCGTGTGCCCGGTGCCCACCACACCACGATCGGTTGGTCTGCCACCACGTCGTTGATCACGACCTCGTTCTCCAGCACGGAGAACGGATAGCTCTTGTCAGACTCGTCGATGGCCACTCCGACCACTCGTTCGAGTGCAGGCAACCGCCCGTCGAGCTCGCCGTCGAACAAGAACGGCTGGGTCGAACTCGAATAGCCCGGGTACGGATTCGTTCCGTAGACGGTCCCGAAACCGGTCGCACGCGACAGGCTCCAGCCATCAGGGAAGCCGCCGGCGAACTGAGAGAAACTCACGATCTGAGCGTCGACCCGATGCAGCCGGCTGCCCGCAAATCGACCAACGATCCCCTCTCCGGTGATCTGTTGCCAGAGGCTCGTGCTGGCGTCGTCCCACATCACCATGTCGCTGCGACGCAGCAGCCCGGACACACCGAGCCGAAGCACTTCGCCGTCGATCCGCCGATCGAACGCCAAGGCGGTATTGCACAACGGACAGAACGTCACCGCCACCGGAACGTCCCCAAACCGGTCGTTCACGATTTCGTGTCGGGTCATGATCGACAGCGGATAGAAACGCACCTCGCCGCCGAGCTGCACGAGGACACCCGGTTCGTCCGGGTCGAGCCACTCGGCGGCCGCCGAAGGTGACTCGAACTCCGGTTCATCGATCGGCGGGATTGCGTCCCGCGGGTCCAACCTGGGAATACCGGCGATGAGTTCTTCGAGATCGATGGTCGTCCGAGACCAATCGGTGTCCCAGACGCGCACCAGCTGTGCCACGGGGTCCGACAGATCATCGATTGAGCCTGATCTGACCGTCTCTTCATTCGAACCCGAAGTGGCTCCTCCAGAGAGATCAAAGGCCGTGTCGAGGTCACCCGGGCGAATCGGATCCACCGCGTCAGTCTCGGAGGGCATCCCGGCCGTAGGGTCGCCGACGACGACCTTGGGCGATGACGCAACCGAACAGGTACTAGCGACAAGACCAACTACCGCCAGACCAGCGACATATCGACGGGATGCCATGGTCCAGGTAACCGATCGGTCTGACATTGACTTCCCGCCGGTTAGGTTTCCCAGGTGATTGATTCAAACGTCGTCGTGATCAGCGGAGGGGTCGGTGCCGCCCGACTACTTCAGGGTTTCCACCGACAGGTCGATCAGCTCTCGGCCATCGTCAACGTCGGTGACGACATGGTGTTGCACGGCCTACACATCTCGCCCGACATCGACACCATCATCTACACCCTGGCCGGAGCCGTCAGTGCGGATCGGGGCTGGGGTCTGGAGGGCGAGAGTTGGCAAGCCATGAAAATGCTGGGCAAATACGGCGGCCACGACTGGTTCAGCCTCGGCGACCAGGACCTCGGCACCCATCTGTACCGAACACAGCGTTTGAGCGAGGGTGCATCGCTCACCGAAGTCACCGAAGAACTCGGTGCTGCCTGGGAGCTCGACCTACGCCTTCTCCCGGTCAGCGACGATCCGATTCGCACCCGCGTCACGATTCAGGAACCCGACGGCCCAACCGAGATCAGCTTTCAGGACTACTTCGTAGCCCGGCACCACGGCGTTCCGGTGACCCACATTCGCTTCGATGGCATCGGTGACGCCGTTGAAACCGGGGACGTCGTGGTCGCTCTGGAACAGGCGGAGCGGATCATCATCGCACCCTCGAATCCGCTGGTGAGCATCGATCCCGTGTTGGCCGTCGGCGAGGTTCGCCAGCGAATCGCCGCTCGGCGTGAAGATGTGATCGGCGTCTCGCCCATCATCGGAGGAGAAGCCTTGAAGGGTCCGGCCGCTCGGCTCATGACCGAGCTTGGTTTGGAGTGTTCCGCAGTGGGAGTAGCGAGCCACTACTCAGACATTTGCGGCACGTTGGTGATCGACACTGTAGATGCTGCCCTGGCCCCCGAAGTCGAAACGCTGGGGATGCGCTGCATCGTGACCGACACCATCATGACCCAGCGCGGAGTTCTCGCTGCGCTGTGCCAAACACTCCTGCGCTGAACCGGCCGTGCTCAGTTGTCGTGGAGGGCGTCGTTGAGGCCTTGCCAGCTGGCGCCGCTGGTGCGGGCCTTCGCCTCGACCTCACCGGTGCGTGAATTACGTCGGAACAGCAGCCCACTGGCACCCGATAGATCACGAGCCTTGGCGATCGTCCCATCGGGCATGGACACCTGCGCACCTGCGGTGAGATACAGGCCGGCTTCCACAATGCAGTCGTCACCAAGTGAGATACCAAGACCAGAGTTGGCCCCGAGCAGGCAGTTCTTGCCGATGCTGATCACGTCGGAACCGCCACCGGAAAGAGTGCCCATGATGGAAGCGCCACCACCGATATCGGATCCGTCGTCCACCACGACACCAGCCGAGATGCGACCCTCCACCATCGATGCTCCCAGGGTTCCGGCATTGAAGTTGCAGAAGCCCTCGTGCATGACGGTGGTGCCCGAAGCCAGGTGGGCGCCCAGTCGCACCCGGTTTCCGTCCGCGATACGCACCCCCGCCGGCACCACGTAGTCGAGCATGGCGGGGAACTTGTCGACCAGGCGCACGTGGACCGTATGGCCCTCGGCTGTGAGGCGAGCTTTGGCGACTGGGAAGTCGTCTACCTCGAAGGGACCGAAGTTGGTCCAGACGCAGTTGGTGAGCAGCCCGAAGATGCCGTTCATGTTGACCCCGTGCGGCGCAACTGCTCGATTGCTGAGCATGTGCAACCTCAGATAACCGTCCACCGGATCGACGGGCGCGTCATCGAGCGATCCAATGAAGGCAGCCACCAGCTGCCGTTCGCCACCATGGGCCGCAGCGAGGACGATCTGCCGAAGGGCTCGCCACGAGGTCAGATTCGGGTGGGGAACATCGACCTCCTCCGCCGCTTGGATTTCTGTGATCATCGCATCCAGATCGCTGGGTGAGAGCTCATAGGTTCGGGTGCCGGCTGTGTAGCCGAGGACGTTGGCCGCAACCGCAGCGGTATAGCTGTGCTGGCCAACGTTCACATGGGGATACCAGACGTCGAGAATCGCCCCGCTGGGCCCAACGGTGCCGATACCGATCCCGTACGCCGCTGGCGACTGGTAGCCGGGCATCGAAGCCTCGATTTGTTCTCGGGCGGCGGAAATCTCTTCAACGGTCTTCATCGTTCGAAACGATAACGATTTCTGCCGCCTGTACGGGCTCCTCGATCAGATCAGAGTCGTCCCTACGGACCGTACAGATCCATGGTTACTGCCCTGATCGACCCGTCGTCGCCGATGAAGAGATCAACCGCCCACCATTCAAGGCAGCTGGTCGCAACCTCTGGCTGAAGGCTGATCCGGACCGCATCCTCGAAACCGGCGGGTGCTGCGACAGGAACTCCAACACAACGAGCGTGCTGGCCGACGAGGGTCTTTACCGGGGGGTTCACCAATTCGAGGGCAGAAAACGGTCCCGCGTATGCCCGGAACTCCTCGGCATCGAGAACCCAGCTTGCCGGATTGCCGAGGTCAGACTTGGAGACCGTTGTCTGGATGTCGGGTCCGAGGCCGAGCACCACGGTGTCGCCGAAGGGGACCTCCGCTGCGGTATCAGGACCGGGAGATTGGGCGAATGCTACGAAGGCATCGACCAGACGCACTTGATCATCAGCCGGTTCGGCGACCGACGCGTCGGGACCGACAACGAAGCGATCACCGTCGAAGTAGCCCTCGATCGACGTTTCACCTTGAGTCCATTGGACACCCTGGGCCGATTCGAGCCGAACAGTCAGTGATTCGGGATTGGCAACAACAACCCAGGGCGATCCGCATTGGGGCGGGAACGATTCCATCAGGACGTCACAGAGCCGAGCGCTCACGTCGTCCCACACAACAAAACCTACAACCACAGCCGGCCTGGCGCCTTCGCCGTCAAACAAGCCACCCACCCGAACCGGAGTGGGCATCGAAACCGTTGTTGTAGGCTCCGAAGTGGTCGAGCTTGGCTCCGTGGTGCTTCCCTCTATCGTGCTGGAAGTGGGTTCGGGAGCGGTGACGGACGTAGTCGACGGTCGTGGGCCGTCAGGGGGCCACGGTGCCCCGTCAACGATCACGATGTACTCGACCACCCGGTCCGGGATGATGACTTCATCGAAGGTCCGGATGTACTCCAGCCGGACCACGCCGGCACCGAACTCGACCGCTTCGAAGGTGAACGTCTGGGTGCCGGCCGCCCCAACCAAATCTGAATCCGGAGCGGTGTAGACCGACGAGTCCAGCCGGACCATCGGGATAGTGTTCGGATCGAGAAGCTCCCATGAATACCCCGTCGACGGGTTGGACTCGAGTTCTACGATGAACTCGTCCCCGATGTCCAGCCTGAGCTCCGAACCGGAGTCGTTGCTGCCGAGTTCGACCGGACGTGGCGTCCCGCACGTCACAAGAACCACAAGAAGCGCCACCGCCACGAAGAACACAAAGCGTCGAAGAAATCGCTTCATGGTCTGAGCATGATGCACTGTCCGATCCCCGACTAGATTCAGAGGTCCATTTCTGAATGAAGAACCCCGAATCGTTCGATGATCCGGTTCGCAACCGTGGATACGGCCGCTGTGACCTCCGGGCAGGGTGGTTCGAAATGGCCGAAGGTCTTTGCTTCGACCGCGATCACGGCCAGAGACCGAGGAAGTCGTTCGAGAACGCGAGCCAGCGCTACCGCTTCGGCAAGTCCAATACCATGGCTCGACACGGCGGGCTCAGAGAGACGAAGGTCATCCAGCGCGTCGGTTTCCCGGATTGTTCCCGGATGATCCCCGCTCACCATGGCGTCAACGACGATCACGTCTTGTTCACTTCTGAAGGCCAGCACGAGATCAAGCAGGTCCCCGACGATCACGCGCGTGTCGAGCCGATCCGATGCGGCGCCGAGTCGTTCGCGCACCGCCTCGACTACGAGCGGCCCGACCGCGTCATCACCCCGATGCGGATTGCCAACGCCAACCACCAGTTGAGAGTGGGCCGCCGTAGATCCGCTCACGGGCTACTCGCGTTCGACGGTCAAGCGCAGGAAATGAGTCGAGCAGGAGATACACGGGTCGTAGTTTCGGATCGTCTGCTCACAGCGCCGTTCCAGTTCTTCGTGGTCGAGGTGAAGGTTGGCCGACACGAAGTGACGCAGATCCGATTCGATGGTCAGCTGATTTTGAGCGGTGGGCGGGATGATCTGAGCACTTGTGATGATGCCATTCTCATCAGTTTCGTAACGGTGGTACAGCAAACCTCGAGGCGCTTCGGTTGCTGCCCAGCCGATCCCGGCAGTCTCGGGAACCTCCACGAAGGGCACAGCGGGGACTCGGTAGCAGTCGATGAGGCGTAGAGCTTCATCGATGGCATAGAACGTCTCGATGCTGCGAACCACGATGCTTCTGAACGGGTTCTTCACCACTGGACCCAATCCCACCTCGGACGCAAGGTCCTTGGCATCGTCGGTGAGCAGATCGAAGTTGTTGGCGTATCGAGCCAAGGGGCCGGTGTGATACCAACTCCCAGAGGACCTGCGAGATCGCAGGGAGGTGGAATGGGCTACTTGCTCCTCGGTTGTGTACCGCTCGAAGTCTGATGCATCGATGTCGAGTCCTCGGTTCGACACGATCCGGCCTTCGTTGAAGGGATACTCGTCGGGGTGTCGCAGCGACACGAACTCGTAGTCCTGTTCGAGATCGGGGAAGTCGAATCCGGCGGTCCACCGAATGAGGTCGATACAGATCTCTCGTGCGTGCTCGAGAGGGCCGACGAGCTCGTCAAGGTCCTTGCGTGCCGGGACACGATAGAAGCCACCGTTGCGAATGTTCACCGGGTGGATGGGTCGCCCTCCGAGAACTTCAATGATCTGGTTGCCGGTCTTCTTCAGCTGCAACACCGATTCCACCATTTCAGGGAAATCGGCGGCGATTGCGATGCCGGAGTGATACCCGAGGAAGTCCGGTGCGTGCAGAAAACCGATGTGGAGGACGTGGCTCTCGATCCACTCACCGCAGTACAGGAGTCTGCGAAGCTCCCTCAGTTCGCCGTCGACCGTGACCCCCGCTAGGCGCTCCATGGCGTGGGTGGCGCTCATCTGATACGCAACGGGACAGATCCCACAGATCCGGGCGGTGATATCGGCCGGCTCGGAGAAGTGTCGACCCTGAAGGAACGCTTCGAAGAAGCGAGGGGGCTCGTAGATCTCGAGCCTGATGTCGCTCACTTGCCCATCCACAACCTTCACGTGCATTGCGCCCTCACCTTCGACCCGGGCCAGGACCGGCACATGAAGATCGATGTTCTCATGAGTCATGGGCATCCCTTCGTTCGGCCTCGTTTCGGAACGCCTCCGCCCACCCGTTGTAGCTCCGAAACAGATGAGCGATCGACTCATCGGGTAGACCGATCTGCACGAACTGCTCAGCCAGCGAGCTGGTATTGGGGCTCTCCATCGGTCCGAAGCAGCCGTAACAGCCTCGGTTGTAGGCCGGGCACAGCGCATGGCAGCCGCCCTGGGTCACGGGCCCCAGGCACGGTGTGCCGTGCGCAACCATCACACAGGGCGTGCCGCGCGCTTTGCACTCCACGCATACTGAAGTAGTGGGGATCCGGGGTGGTCGACCACCGAGATGAGCTGCGATCACCTCTACCAATTGTCCTCGGTCGATGGGACATCCCTGCAGCTCGAAATCGACCGCCACATGATCAGAAATCGGGGTCGAGGTCGCAAGCGTCGAAATGAGGCCAGGCTCGGGATACACAATGCCCAAGAACTCAGAGATATCTTTTCCGTTGCGGAGCGCTTGGATTCCGCCTGCGGTTGCGCACGCCCCGATGGTGATGAGGGTTCGAGAGTTTCTGCGAATCTCCTGAATCCTTCGCTCGCCATGGGCGGTGGACACCGACCCTTCCACCAGGGAGATGTCGTAGGGCCCCTCCACCATCGCGCTGGATGCTTCGGGGAAATAGGCGATGTCGATCCGGCCGGCAACGGCCAGCAGCTCATCTTCGCAGTCGAGCAGACTGAGTTGACATCCATCACACGAAGCAAACTTCCACACCGCCAGCGTGGGATTGGTTGTATCACCACTCATGAAACCTCATCCCCTCACAGTTCTTTGATCCAATGAAAACGCTCGATCCGCTCGTACTTGACAACGGGACCGTCTCGGCACACGATCACAGGACCCAGTTGGCAGTGGCCGCAAAGGGCGTTGCCACATTGCATGTTTCGCTCGAGTGTGAGCCAGATTCGAGACGAGGGCATCCCGAGCTCCGCGAGCCGCTTCGCAGTGAAATGCATCATCACGTCGGGTCCGCACACGAAAGCGGTCGTGTCCTTCCAGTCCATCTGAACACCAGTCGGGCCACCGGCCAGATCGGTGACCAGACCAGTGGGTCCATGCCAACCATCCGACGCTGAATCCAAGATGACGTGCACTTCGGCACCAGCGTTCCTCCACCATTCGAGGTCCTTGCGGTACAGAATCTCCTCCGGATTCCTGGCGCCGAGCAGTACCACCAGACGATCGAAATGTCGTTCGACGCCGGCGGCAATCGCGGCTCGAAGTGGCGCCAGACCGAGCCCACCAGCCATCACCAGCAGCGAACTCGTTGCCACATCATCGAGGGGCCACGGCTCACCAAAGGGGCCCCGGACGGTGACCACACCGCCAACCGGCGTGCCTACCAGCGCGGCCGTAATCGGTCCGGCATTGCGGATCGTGTACTCGTGATGAGTTCGAACCGACATCGGCGAACTGATGGAGATGGCGGCTTCACCCACGCCGAACGCGCCGAGCATGCTGCACTGGGCTGGAAGAAAGTCGGGCAGGGCGCCCTCTACCGGCACGAGGTCGAGCGTCCACGTTTCCGGACTCACCAGGGCCTTGGCCGCTACGACGAACGGGCGGGGAATCAACAGCGGTGACAGCACCAGTTCCTCACCGGGTATTGTCTCGCCGGAACTCAATTCGATGTCCCGTGTGTGGCCGACTCGCCGAACCGTGGGATTTCGGCGGTGAAGTCGATCCCGACAGGGCACCAGGTGATGCAGCGGCCGCATCCGACGCAGCCGGACTCGTCGAACTGGTCGATCCAACTCGCCAGTTTGTGCATCAACCACTGCCGGTAGCGGGATTTGGTTGAAGCTCGGTGGGGGCCAGGTCCAAGGTGGGAATACTCGAGGCTGAAGCACGAGTCCCACACCCGCCACCGATCGGTGTTGTCACCACTGAGATCTGTGACGTCTTCGAGGTTCGTGCAGAAACACGTCGGGCACGCCAATGTGCAGTTTGCACAGGTGAGGCAGCGGTCAGCGATGGAGTCCCATGCGTCACTTTCGAGGTTTTGGTACAGCAGGTCACGCACCCCCTCGGCGTCCAGGGTCCTCGTGATGACCGCTTCCGCCGCCTCGACAGCGGCCCGAGCGGCCTCGATCTCGACGTCGTTGGCACGTCGTTTTTCAACAGCATCGATGAGTTCGGCCCCTCGGTCAGATCCGAACCCGACGACGAAGCGCACAGAGTCGCCATCGACCAGTTCGGTCAACGCCAGATCGTGGCCCGGCCCTACGGCTGGACCGGTTCCCATCGACGGGCAGAAACAGGTGGCGGCAGGGTCGGTGCAATTGACGGCGATGATGAGCGATGCCGACCGGAGGGCGTCGTAGCTGGGATCGACATGGGGGCCTTCACGCAGGATCCGATCCTGTTTGTGGATGGCTGCCAGCTCGCACGGGCGAACTCCCAGGAACGCCCGCGGCACACGTTCGGTCCGAGCCATGCGGATGGTGAGCGATCCAGACTCGTCACGGGTCATGGTCCACACCTTGGTCCGCGCCAGCTGAAGCAGTTCTTTCCACGACTGCGGGCCGACCGCATAGCCAAATCGCGATGCATCTGATCTCGGGACGAGGCGATATCGACCGGGGGCCTGTTCATCGGTCCAACCCACCGGCAGCTCTTCCACGGATTCGATCCGGTCGTGACCGATGACGCCGTGTTGTACTACCGGCGCCCATACTTCATATCCTCGACCGATCAGCTCGTCGATGAGCTTGCCCAGTCCTCCGAGGTCAAGCATCACCGCCGGTCGGTGCGCTGTATCCATTGATCGAGCGTCTCCCGCGCCCGGGTCGTGGCCAAGGGCCGAAGGGCTCTAGTTACCCGGGACGCCACCCGGACCCGCCAAGCTGGTAGACGATCGGCCACCGTCAACGGTTCAGTTCAACCCGTACACCCTTCACGGCAAAAAGAGCCTGCTCGGCGATGTCCAGTGCATGTTTGCCAGCGCGGTTCAGCGCGATTGAAGCTTGATCAATGGCCAGTGCGGTCTTTCTGTCCGCCGAGGCTCCTCTGTCCATGACCTGTTCCAGCAGCTGACGGCGCGTCTGCTCCAGCATTTCGACCAGCTGAACCACCTGGTAGGCCTTGTCCACGTCCCCCTCCTGGAGTGCGTGGATTGCCAGCTCGGTGGCCTCTGCAACTCGATCCGACATCTCCGCCATATCCGGAGGAAGCGCAACGACTTCCCCAAGAGCAGTCGTCGCCGCGTCAACCAGGCAATCGGCAATCCGTTCGAGATGCAGGCTTGTGTCATGGACCGCAAGAATCGCTCGAAGATCCCGAGCGACCGGCTGGCGCAGCGCTATCAGTTCGAACACGTGCGAGGTGAGCTCAGCATCCATCGCATTGATGGCGCCGTCCTCATCGATGATCGCCTTGAGGGCGAGCGAGTCAGACTCCAGAACCGCAGGCCCGAGCCGTTGAGCGAGCTCCACGATGCGTCTGGTCATGAGCGTCAAGGCCACACGTAGTTCTTTCAGGTCAAGGTCGAATGCGGACTGCGGCTTGCGAACGCCATTGGGGATGAGACGGTCAATCAGATCTCGCACCCGCCCATCGATCTCGTCTCGCAGAACCCGAAAGGAATCGGGATCGCCGGTCGACGGATGGGGCAACTCCCATGCCTCGAAGTGTTTGCCCTCGAGGACCACGACATCGTCGTGGGCATCCATGGTGACGATGATGTCGGACGCCGCCTCGATCTCCGGGGTGACAGGCTTCGGGAAGTTACCGCGCATCTCGATTCCGATCTCGTGCATTGCTGAAATGGCGGCTTCCGCCATCTGACCAGCGGGCTTTCGGCCAGCCGATCGAGCATATGCTCGACCCCCGGTCGCTCGGTTGAAGAGCGTCGCCGCCATCTGTGAGGCAGCATCGTTACGCTCGCAAACAAAGAGCACGTCGGGAGAGATCGCAACTGGTTCATGGGATGTCTTGGCGAGCGCACGCAGACGATCGACGGCGAATCGTTCAACGAAGGCCGGGACATGGGCTAGTACCTGAGCCTTGCTGGCCAGCTCCTCATAGGAGTCCTGTACATAGTGTTCGAGTGTGTCGGTGGTGAAGTGCTTGGAGAATTCACGCTCCAGGCGACCAACCGTTTCTGTCAGAAGGTGCTGATGTTGAGCTCGTAGACCAGCTCGATCGTCGTGAGGTGAGTGTTCCAACGGTGTTCCTACCTGGGTTCGATGCACAAGGATGCTGATCACCAAGGTAGATCGAGCTGCCCACTTCGACATACCCCTTGGATAGGCAACGTTGTATCGAGGCCTACGCGCTGTTGTCAGGCCCGGTTGTGCCTTGGAGTCTGCTCGGTGTGAATCGGGACCTTCGTCTCTTTCGAGCATGGTTGATCTCGCACAGGGTGAGGCCAACGATCAAGTTTCCAAGTATCGGGAGCAGCCGTGCCGGTCAAAGCGTCCGTTGGCGCAATCGAGTACGCAGACCAGAACGACGCCAGTTGTGGGCGTGGCTACTGTCTGGTGATCCTGCGGTTCGCTGGCAGGTGCTGTCGGACCTGACCCATGCGACGTGGTCACAGGTTGCTGAACAGCGCAGCCTGGTTGCAAAGGAGGGCTGGGGGGCGGATTTGCTCAGCAACCAGGACTCCGATGGGCTGTGGGCCGGTGCGGTCTACAGCCCCAAGTGGACCTCGACCACCTACACCCTTCTCCTGTTGGAGCGGGACTCGGACTCGAGTCCGGCAATCCTCAAGCGCTCGCGGGCTGTGAGCGGCTCTGGGAAGAGGCCCGCTTCTACGGTGGTGGAATCAACCTGGCGAAGACCATTCGCGAACCCGAGACCTGCATTACCGCCATGATGGTGTTCCTGGCCCGGTCCTTCGGACTCACCGACTCCCGATAGACGAAACGGTCGAGTGGTTGATTTCAGAACAGCTCAACGACGGCGGCTGGAACTGTGAGTCGATCCGGAGTGGGTCCCGCCATGGCTCGTTCCACACGTCGATCAGCGTGCTCGAGGCCCTGCTCGCCTACCGAGACTCAGGCGGAGGTGAGGATGTCGAAGACGCCCTTGGCTCAGGCCGCGAGTTCTTCCTGGACCATCGCATGTACAAATCGCACCGAACAGGCGAGGTGTCGAATCCTGCGTTCGCCGCGCTTCCCGTTTCCTCCCCAATGGCACTACGACGTGATGCGGGGCCTGGAACACTTTCGTGCTGCTGGCGCAGTCCGCGATGACCGTCTCGCCGACGCCATCGAGGTCGTCCGACACGCTCGACGTTCCGATGGCGCCTGGCCTGTGTATCGCAGCCACCCCGGACGCTACTGGTTCGAAATGGAGACCCGTGGCCCCAGCCGGTGGTCGACGCTGCGTGCGCTACGGGTGCTGGACTGGTGGGACCGAGGCGACTG
>CAWDOA010000004.1:0-6537 GCA_963803875.1 uncultured Acidimicrobiales bacterium
CGTCGTTCGCTTCGCTCACTCGCCTTTCGGCGCGGGGCGCCGAGACGCTTTTCGCCAAAACAACACGGGCTGTCAGCGCTCACAACTCCACGGGAGCTCTTCGGCCTAACGGCCCCGGGAGATTCCTTCCCGGTTGCCCGACGGGCTAGCGGTCGGTGAGACAGACAATCGTGTCGGCGCTGAGAGATATCTCGCGAGTGGTAAGGGGCGCCGGGCATGTTCCATCGGGGAAACGAGCGCCGATCACCCGACCATCGTTTACGCGATCACATGGCACCTCAACCAGGGAGGGGCCTTCGAGAAGCCGCACGCAGGCGTTGGCCTGCACGCCGATATCAGGACCGGGTACCACGATGGGCTCGACCACTCCCCCGCGGTTGGCGTAGGCGGTGAAGACGAAGATCAACAGCAGCAGGCCCAGAAACCCAAACCATGGAATCACGTTCATCATTCGGGAATGATGGGTGCTGATCGCCTGTTCTTGTCGACTCCGGCGCGCCGCAAGGTATTCGGGATCCAGTAGACGAGGGTCGATTCGAGTGATCCCCTCGTCAACCGAAATCGTTCCCGAGCCGGTCATTTGGTCGGAAAGCTGACGGTTGTAGTCGGCTCTACGTCCGGTGTCGCCGAGAACCCTGAATGCTTCGTTGACCTCCCGCATGGCCCGCTCCGCTTTCTGGGTCTCCTGCTCGGGCTTGCCAACGAAACGATCTGGATGCCATGCCCTTGCCTGTTGGTAGTAGGCGCGACGAATTGCCTCGGGAGATGCAGTCTTGGAGACTCCTAGAACGTCGTAGTGGGTCGACACGCACAGCAAGGGTACGCAAACCTCGTTCCCACCGTGACCTCGCGCGCCAGCGCCGAGTGAGAAGACGAACAGGAAGGCCCACGCCGAAGCGACCCGGAGGGCCGTGTCCATGAAGCGAGGGCCGCCAGGCCCGCAGTGAGAACATGGACCAAAGAGGCCCGAAGGCGAGCGAGCCGAAGGGACCGCCGTTCGTCGGCGCAGAGCGCCTTCTCTCAACCGAGTATCGGCGCTACGCGCCGAACTCGCCCCCGGAGGGACAACCGTTCCGGGCCGACCCGGAGGGCCGTGTCCGTGAAGCGAGGGCCGCCAGGCCCGAGTGAGAACATGGACCAAAGAGGCCCGGAGGCGAGGCAAGAGGCCCCCGGAGGGACAACCGTTCCGGGCCGACCCGGAGGGCCGTGTCCATGAAGCGAGGGCCGCCAGGCGCCGAGTGAGAACGACGGACCAGAAGAGGCCCGAAGGCGAGGCGAGAGGCCCCCGGAGGGATAGCTAGTGGAAGTCGACGCTGAAGAGGTCGTTGGAGGCGTTCCAAGCCTCCTCGATCTGTTGTGCGGTGACCGGCTGAGTGCCTGGGTCCTCGTCATTGAAACTCTCGAGAATCGCTACGACACGCGTCTCTTGGCGCTGTGCGATCATCGGCACGAACCGCAATGCCATGCCCGATGCAAGCAGCACCCCGATACCGGTGAGAACGATCAGGACTCCGGAGACCTCTATAGAGACATCGTCAAGAGACTCCACCGCCGAGGAGCCGTAGGCGAAGAGTGCAATCCCAACGAACCACAATCCGAAGTCGCGATTTGGTGCCACGTTGGCGGAGTCACCGAGGGCTGAGGACCGCCACAACATCTTGAGCACACCCAAGCCGAGACCGGCCAGAAGCAGGCAGCCCCACACCAATGCAGTTCCTCCAAGAAGCTGAAGGGGGCGCTCGTAGTCGTCGAAACGGTCGGCTGCGACCAGAAGTCCGAACCCGATGAGCAGACCCGGCAGGTGTCGACCAACGATACCGACCTGACCCAAAGAGGCGTTTCGGCCGAGCTTGGACACGTTGAACGACGCTTGGCCGGCCCAAACGAGCGCGATGAGAACCGTAACGAATGTGAGGAGTCCCATCCCATATCCGAGCGCCTGGTAGAAACGCAGTAGCGATCGGCCGGTGTCAGTTGAACCAAGAAAGCCCACGGCCATACCGAGGCCGACCACCGCAACGCCCACAAACGCCCAGAGAAGCTGTATGACCCACAGCGCCTTCCCGTAGGTAACGATCGATTCGTAGCCCTCAACGGTCTCGACGATTTTCTGCTGTCGTCGGTTGCGAATCCTCGATGGCGCAGGCGCGGCCGAGGTGCGTTTGCTCACATTCGCTTTGGTTGGTTTTCCAGCCATCGCAATTTCAATCGGCCGATTCGGTGGCCGGATTGAGCAATTGGGCACCGGATCGTGAAATGGGCTACCCCAGGCTGCCCAGGATCAGCCCTAGGCTCAGAGTGGCCCCGGTGATCAGCTGGGTCCGGCCGGTATCACCCAGAACGGGGATCAGGTTTTCACCGGTCAATCCATCGAGGATGCTGCGAATCGGTCGAGCCGCTGTCACGAGGCCAATCAAACCAATGATCGCAGGCCAGCGAAGTAAGGAGGCACCCACGATTGACGCTGCGGTGCCAGCCAGTAGGGCGACATAGAACTGCCGCGTCTTCATATCGCCAACCCGAACAGCCAAGGTTCTTTTGCCCGCTTCTGCATCGAGCGGCCGATCACGGAGGTTGTTGACAACCAGCAGCGCCACAGCCAGAAACCCCACCGCGACGGAACAGATGACCGACAACGGAGTGACCCGGCTCAATTGCACATAGGTCGACCCGACCGTAGCTACCACTCCGAAGAAGACGAAGACGAAGACTTCGCCCAGTCCCATGTAGCCATAGGGCCTCGGACCTCCCGTGTAGCCCCAGCCGGCCAGGATGGACACGGCGCCTACCACCAGAAGTTCTGGTCCCACGGCAATCGACAACGCAACCCCGGCGGCCGTGGCCACGATGAAGGACAGCACAGCTGCCGCCTTCACCTGATCGGCGGTTGCGAGGCCGGATGCCACCAGGCGAACCGGGCCAATCCGATTGTCATCGGTGCCACGTTCGCCGTCGGCGAAGTCGTTGACATAGTTGGTTGCGATCTGCAAGGCGAGTGCGACGACGGCGGCAGCGAATGCCCGCCACAAGAAGATGGGTTCACCTTCCCCTACTGCAGCTGCTGTGCCGACGACGACCGGCACCACGGCTGCCGGGAGGGTCTTTGGTCGTGCTCCCAGAACCCACTTGTTGCCCAACGGTTCCGCCTGCACTTCGCTGGAGGTCACGATTCGCCTCCGGCTGGCACGATTCCCGGTGATCCGGCGTCGGCCATCAGGTATTCGGTGAGACGCTCCAACCCTGCCACCCTGCTTCCCTTCACCAGCACCGCAACATTGTGACCCAACTCGCCCACCAACCCCACAGCCGAGGCAATGTCACCTACGTGGGTGGTTTCGGGCCCGTAGAGCGGTGCGTCTACCGCGATTGTCTCGATACCGGCGGTGCGGGCCCGTTCGATGATCGACAGATGATCTGCCTCGGCCGATTCGCCCAATTCGGCCATTACGCCCAGGATTGCGATCCGTCGCTCGGCGTCGACCGCGCTCAACGCATCGAGAGCAGCCGCCATCGACGTGGGGTTGGCGTTGTAACTGTCGTTGATGATCACAGCCCCAGTCGGACTGGAGAGAACCTCCATCCGGAGGGGCGAGATGAGTGGCGAGATGAGTCCGGCGACAATCTCATCGATAGGGACTCCGGTGGCCACGCCTACCGCGGCGGCAGCGGCAGCATTCTGGGCCATGTGGGCGCCCGCAACTCCCAGGGTGAACCGTCTCTGTTCGCCCGGTGTGGTGAGGGTGAAGGTCGGTCGCAGGTCCGAACCGACTTCCACGTCGCTGAAGGTCACGTCTGCGTCGCTGCGACCATAGGTGAGGATCCGGTTGGTTCCAGACCGCTGTGCCATGGCAGCGACGTTGGGGTCGTCGGCGTTCAGAACCAGGGTTCCCTCTGGCGTGAGCGCTTCGGCAAGTTCGCCCTTGGTGGCTGCCACTTGCTCGATCGACCCGAAGATCTCGGTATGGACGGCGGCAACTGCCGTGACCACCCCGATCGTTGGCCGGGCAATCCGGCACAGGAACTCGATATGGCCCACGTTTCGTGCTCCCATTTCGATCACAACGACACCGGCGTCGACAGGGGCTCCCAACAGGGTGAGCGGAACGCCCAATTCGTTGTTGAACGACGCTGCGCTTGCGTGGGTCGAGGTGTGTTCGCTGCACACCGATCGAATGAAATCCTTCACCGAGGTCTTGCCAACGCTTCCCGTCACGCCGACCACGTGGCCAGCGAGGCGGTTCCGAGCGGCGGCCCCGAGTTGGAGCAACGCGCGCCGGTGTTCTCGACGGCGATGGAAGGGACTCGGTCGTCGATCGACCCCGGCGACGAATGCAGGTAGGCCACTGCTCCACGGTCGATCGCGGCACCCACGAATTGATGGCCGTCCCGCTCGGCGACGATGGGAACGAAGAGATCGCCGGGCTCGACCGAGCGTGAATCGATCGAGACGCCAAGGATCTCCGGCCCGGCTTCACCGCCTGGGTCGGTTCCTGTGAGTTCGGAAACCACTTCCGCAAACGACCAACGCACCCTTCTGGTCTAGCGGGCGATGTACGGTTTCGGTGTGAGCAGCACCGCCCAACGCCTTCGAGCACCCGATTCACGACTCCGGGTTCTGGTGTTGTTCGGGGGCCAATCCCCCGAACACGAGGTTTCACGGGTCACCGCCGCCCACGTGGTGGCGATGGAGGGCCCGGGTCCGATCGCAGCCAACACATGCGCAGCGGTGACCCGTGAAACCTCGTGTTCGGGGGATTGGCCGCCATGAGCACAGACGCGGAGTTGGGAATCGGTTGCTGGAAGGCCGCTGCTCACACCGAAACCGTACATCGCCCCCGCTGGACCCGGAGGTTGCGTTGGTCCTTTGCGATTGGTTTCGAACTCTCAGGAACCGAGTCGGGCACGGACCCGGAAAATCCTTGGCGTCTCGATCGATTCACGGTCGGTCGAGCCCGGCGATCTCTTCGTTCCTATCGTTGCCGAGCGGGACGGCCACCACTTCGTGGGCTCCACAAATCGACCACGGAGCAGTGGCGTACCTGCGTTCCCCACCGTCCCTTCCATCGCCGTGATCGACGCCGGCGCTGCTCTACTCCAACTCGGTGCAGCTGCCGGAACTCGGCCACGTGGTCGGCGTCACCGGGAGCGTTGCGCAAAACCTCTGTGAAGGACCTGATCCGAGCGGTGTGCAGCGAACACATGTCAAACCACACGAGCGCAGCCTCGTTCAACAACGAATTCGGCATTCCGCTCACCCTGTTGGGAGCCCCTGTTGACTCCGGTGTCGTTGTGATCGAAATGGGAGCACGAGACAGCCATATCGAGTTCCTGTGCAGGATTGCCCGGCCAACAATCGGGGTGGTCACAGGCGGCTGCCGCATTTCATACCGAGATCTTCGGGTCGATCGAGCAAGTGGCAGCCACCAAGGGCGAACTTGCCGAAGCGCGCCAAGGAAACTGCTGGTTCTGAACGTCGACGACCCCAACGTCGCTGCCATGAGCAGCGTTCTGGAACCAACCGGACCTCACCTACGGTCGCAGCGACGCAGACGTGACCTTCAGCGACGTGGAAGTCGGTTCGGACCTCAGACCGACCTTCACCCTCCAGCAACACCGGGCGAGGAAACATCCTGGGAGTTGCGGGCGCCCACATGGCCCAGAATGCTGCCGCTGCCGCCGCGTAGGCGTGGCCACCGGAGTACCTATCGATGCAGTCCTCGCCGGACTCACCTCGCCGCTGATCTCGCCCCTCCGGATGGAGGTTCTCTCCCCTCCCGACTGGAGCTGTCGATCATCAACGACAGTTACAACGCCAACCCCACCTCGATCGTGCTGCTCTCGACGTTGAGCAGGATCAACGCAGCGACGGATGGCAGCGCAATCCTGGGCGTAATGGCCGAATTGGCGAATCAGCAGGCAGATCATCTGTCGATCATCGAAAGGGCCCGCCGCCGCTGTCGACAATCACGGTCAACCGCACCACTCTACGGGGCCGAAACCACCCACGTAGGTGACATTGCCTCGGCTGTGGGGTTGGTGGGCGAGTTGGGTCACGATGTTGGTGCTGGTGAAGGGAAGCAGGGTGGCAGGGTTGGAGCGTCTCTGCACCGAATACCTGATGGCCGACGCCGGATCACCGGGAATCGTCAAGCCGTCGGCAAATCGCTGACCTCCAGCATAGCGGAGAACTTGGGCAACAGGTGGGTTCTGGGAGCACGACCAAAGACCCTCCCCGGCAGCCGTGGTGCCGGTCGTCGTCGGCACAGCTGCAGTAGGGGAAGGTGAACGCATTTTCTTGTGGCGGGCATTCGCTGCCGCCGTCGTCGCACTCGCCTTGCAGATCGCAACCAACTATGTCAACGACTTCGCCGACGGCGAACGCGGCACCGATGACAATCGGAAGTCGCCCCGCGCCTGGTGGCATCCGGCCTCGCAACCGCCGATCAGGTGAAGGCGGCAGCTGTGCTGTCCTTCATCGTGGCCACGGCCGCCGGGGTTGCGTTGTCGTTGCCATGATTACCAGCGACTGGTGGTAGC
>CAWDOA010000005.1:0-73951 GCA_963803875.1 uncultured Acidimicrobiales bacterium
GATCGACAAGATCTGAGAGTGCTCGGACCGATTCGCCGGTGAAGAGATCTCTGCACGTGTTGAATGCCGAGTCCTGTAGACGGTTCAGGCGGTCGATGTCGTCGATCATCGACAGTACCTTGTCGCCCAATTCTGTCTCGTTGTGTGCCTGTTCCACACCTTCGCCGGGGGTCAGCGGGAGGCTCTCAGCCGAGGTGTGGCCGGTGACGAGGGGGACACGATGAAAGATGAAATCGAGGGTTTTCATCTTGAATCCTCCGCCCACCGGTTCGTAGACGACCCCGATCCGGCAGTCGGCAAGCTCGGCGTCGAAGTCTTCCACGAAACCCTCGAACCGTACGGTGGGGTACAGCGCAGATATCTCCGCCGGAGGTTGATATCCGCCCGTAAACACAACGACTTCGACGCCGGCCTCGATCGCCGGTCGGAGGCCTCGCAAGGCCATCACCATGTTGTCGAGCTTCGCTCCCCAGTAGAGGGTGCTGATCATCGCAACCCGTCGAGGGGTCGACTCGGTGATCTCTCGGGTTGCTTGTCGTTTCCCGCGGTAGCTCGGCAGTGTGTGCACGATAGGGCCCTTCGTGCCGCGCCGTTTGAATGTCTCGACATCGGCCAGCGAAATCGCACTGACACCGTCGCATTCGTTGAGAAGCCGATCCTCGAAGCGCTGAATCTTCTTCATGTCGACCCACAGCGCAGGCTTGCGAATGCCGGTTGCCGCAGGAACCATCTTCGCTTTCACGAGGGCTTCATCGTTATGTGCAACGTAGATCGAGGGGACTTCTCCGTTGAGGATGTCGAGTGCAGCTCCGGTCCGGAGGTGATCGAACAAGACGATGTCGGGTCTGAACGATGAAAGCGCCGCCCGCACCGCATCGCCATAGTCGTCGTCCCAGACTTCGACGACTTTGACCGGCAACCGGTGCAACATCTTGCGCCACATCGGCGGGTGCCGGTAGGGCAGAAGCGTCCAGCTGTCAACGGTCTTGTCAGCCGGCTCCGGGGTTCTGTGACGACCGATTACATGGACGTCGTGGCCCATTCCGGCGAGCGCATTAATCATATCGAGGCTGTATCGGTACAGCCCTGAGTCGGCTGGTAGCAGATACTCGCCGGAGAGCCAGAGTATTCGGGCCATTGGTTTGAGTCCCTCGTGGGTGTGGGTTGGATCTCGTTACTAGTCCGATCGGACGATACCGGGGGGTAATGAGCCACGACCCGCATACTCAATGCGACGTCAGCCGAAACGTGGCCCGCTGTCGAGGATCTCGTCGAACAGTGGCAAGGTCCGGTCAACGTGATACGAATCGAGCACCGACTCCCCGTCACCGCGTCCCATCAGACGGCGCTCGACGCGATCACGACCCCGCAGGTCAACCTCATGGGAGACGACGACATCGTGCGGTGCGCTGTCAGAGGTGATCTGATCGACAAGATCTGAGAGTGCTCGGACCGATTCGCCGGTGAAGAGATCTCTGCACGTGTTGAATGCCGAGTCCTGTAGACGGTTCAGGCGGTCGATGTCGTCGATCATCGACAGTACCTTGTCGCCCAATTCTGTCTCGTTGTGTGCCTGTTCCACACCTTCGCCGGGGGTCAGCGGGAGGCTCTCAGCCGAGGTGTGGCCGGTGACGAGGGGGACACGATGAAAGATGAAATCGAGGGTTTTCATCTTGAATCCTCCGCCCACCGGTTCGTAGACGACCCCGATCCGGCAGTCGGCAAGCTCGGCGTCGAAGACTTCCACGAAACCCTCGAACCGTACGGTGGGGTACAGCGCAGATATCTCCGCCGGAGGTTGATATCCGCCCGTAAACACAACGACTTCGACGCCGGCCTCGATCGCCGGTCGGAGGCCTCGCAAGGCCATCACCATGTTGTCGACCTTCGCTCCCCAGTAGAGGGTGCTGATCATCGCAACCCGTCGAGGGGTCGACTCGGTGATCTCTCGGGTTGCTTGTCGTTTCCCGCGGTAGCTCGGCAGTGTGTGCACGATAGGGCCCTTCGTGCCGCGCCGTTTGAATGTCTCGACATCGGCCAGCGAAATCGCACTGACACCGTCGCATTCGTTGAGAAGCCGATCCTCGAAGCGCTGAATCTTCTTCATGTCGACCCACAGCGCAGGCTTGCGAATGCCGGTTGCCGCAGGAACCATCTTCGCTTTCACGAGGGCTTCATCGTTCTGTGCAACGTAGATCGAGGGGACTTCTCCGTTGAGGATGTCGAGTGCAGCTCCGGTCCGGAGGTGATCGAACAAGACGATGTCGGGTCTGAACGATGAAAGCGCCGCCCGCACCGCATCGCCATAGTCGTCGTCCCAGACTTCGACGACCTTGACCGGCAACCGGTGCAACATCTTGCGCCACATCGGCGGCTGCCGGTAGGGCAGAATGCGTCCAGTTGTCAATGGTCTCGTCAGCCGGCTCCGGGGTTCTGTGACGACCGATTACATGGACGTCGTGGCCCATTTCGGCGAGCGCATTCAATCATGTCGAGGCTGTATCGGTACAGCCCTGAGTCGGCTGGTAGCAGATACTCGCCGGAGAGCCAGAGTATTCGGGCCATTGGTGTGAGTCCCTCGTGGGTGTGGGTTGGATCTCGTTACTAGTCCGATCGGACGATACCGGGGGGTAATGGGACACGACCCGCTTACGTCAGTGCTTTCTTCCTGACACACTGGTGCATCTATGAGCATTCCAGACTCGAGCGGTACCGAATTGCCGCTCACGTTGGCGGATCTGACCGTGAACATCTGCACCGTCGACCGTCCCGAAGCGCTTCGTGCCGCGGTCAAAAGCCTCTTGGACACCACTCCTCCTGACCCTACCTTGCAGCTTGTTCTCAATGAGGCGTCGGCTGAAACGTGGCCCGCTGTCGAGGATCTCGTCGAACAGTGGCAAGGTCCGGTCAACGTGATACGAATCGAGCACCGACTCCCCGTCACCGCATCCCATCAGACGGCGCTCGACGCGATCACGACCCGGCTGGTCAATTTCATGGGAGACGACGACATCGTCTTTGGCGATCGCTTCACCGAAGCCATTCAGATGTTCAACGACGTCGCGGACCTGAAGATGGTCGGATCGTGGGTCCACCGTGTGGGCGGTGACTTCGACAACCCGGTTCGTCGTGGAAAGATGGACATCGGCCCGGTCACGTTGGAAGAATGGGAGTCGTATCGGCAGAACTCCACGCCGGTGCAGTACTGCTTTCCAGCGATCATCTTCGACACCGACAGCGGCTCGGGAGGCGGGCGGATTTCAGGAGCGATTCGGGTCGGCGATGGACGCTGCGCTCAGCGGCTACATCGGTCGTCTCTGGCCCTGCCTCACCCAGACCGGTCGCCAATTCGGGTTCCGGATCCACGACGGCTCCGACAGCGCCCAGAACTTCGGCCAACAATTCGAACGGTACGAGTACTTCGAGGAATGTTTGCGGTGCCTCGATCGGGGAGAACCCGAACCGACGTTCGAGGACTGGAAGGCCGCGATGGAGCGCCGGCCGTTTCTGCGACGATTCGCCCACGACCGTATGGTTCGAAGCCGCCACATGTTTCGCCGTTCAGGCGCAGCGCTCGTCGACGGTCGCAAACCTGACTTCGTGAAGTACGCGGGCCCTTTCGTTCCTCTCTTGGCCGCCTCAGTTCTTCTCCAAGGTCATCGAGCAGCGCGGCCGGCCCGACTGCTGATGGCGGATCCTGAGGTCGACGAAATCTGAGCCGAAGCGGTCGTTGTCAGGAGAGGATCCCGAGTTCAAGACTCAGGTGATGCGCGGCAGTGTGCATCTGTTGCTTCGGCAGGGCGTCGGCAACGTGATCCGTGTTGTGGGCGTGTTCGCCATGATCGCGCTCCTCGGCGTCGAGGCCTATGGGGCGTACGTGATACCCATCTCGATCGCGGTTCCGGCCGGGTTGTTGATCCAATTGGGAATTCCCACCTACCTGACCCGTCGCGCCGACGAACCACCCAAGAAGGCGTTCGATCTCGTGGCAACCCACAACGGGCTGGTGGGCGTCTTGCTGGTGGTGCTTGCCGTGGTACTTCTGGCGGTCGGTCGCCAGTCGGGGAACGATGTGGTGTACGCCGGCTCCGGGGTGGCGCTGGCCTTGGCGATCGATCTTCAGGGGATTGCATCGAGAGTGAAGATGGACCGCGAACTGCGATTCGGCGAGCGAGGGCTTGGTGGAGGTGACCGCCGACTTCGTGTTCTACGCCGTGGCCATTCCGCTCGCAATTCTCGATTTCGGATTCGCAGCGCCGGTCATCGGACAGATCGCAATGAGTTCGACCATGGCAGGAGGACTCTTGTGGCGTGCGGGCTACCGACCCGCCGCCAACATCGATCTGTCTGCGTGGGCTCTGGAGATCCGCCGTGGGTACCCGTACGCCGTCTACGACGCAAGCATTCATGCATTTGACTCGGCATTGACTCTCATCGCCGGTGCTGTACTGGGAACTGCCGGCTCGGGTGTTGTGGGCGCAGCTCAGCGGATCGCCAATCGGACAGCCGTGTTGCGGGTCGCCGTCGATCAGGTGGCAATGGCGAGTCTGGCCAAGGTCCAGAACGATCCAGCCCGACTACGACGGGCGCACAGCCAGGGCGTGGTTCTCCACCTGCTCAGTACCGGAGTGATCATCGCAGGTGTTGCTTTTGCCGCACCGCTGTTCCTGCCCCTGATCATCAACACGGCCGACAGCGAATGGGGTCCCGCCCTCCCGGTGCTGGGGCTGTTGTGTCTGTTCCAGTTGATCTCGGTGAGCTTCGATCTGCATGGCAACGTGCTTCGGGTTACCGAACAGCCCAAGCGCGCAACCGCGCAGAGAATTCTTCAGCTCGTCATCGCAGTAGTCGTCGCCATTCCACTGACCCAGCTCTTCGACGAGATCGGGCTGGGCCTCGCAGCGGTCGCCTCTACAGCCAGCTTCCTGACCCTGGAAGGACCGGTGCGGAAGATCTTCATCCCCACGTACCGCCGCTATGTTCCCTGGATTCTCGCACTTGCACCGGCCAGCCTCACAGCGTTCTTGCCGAGCAATCTGTGGCTACCGGTTCTGTTCGTGCCTTCGATCATTGTGCTTGCGATACCTACGTATCGGCACGACCTGATCGACCAGGGACAACAGGCCCGGCTCTCCATTCTGAAGCGTTGAGCCACTGGGCGGCCGCGTGAGCTCCGGCGATCGGGCAGGGCCTCGTCTCAATGGTTGACAAGCGTGAGGTAGTGACCCTTCATCTTCTCGGCCCGAGCCGGCCAGGTATTGGCGGCGCCGGCCTTCAGCGAGGCAGCTCCCATCCGGACCCGGCGATCTCGATCGTTGGCCAGTTCGACAAGAGCGTCGGCGATGTCCGATGTGGACTGAGCCGTCGTCGTCGGCGGAACCTGAATGGCCCAGTCGGGTGACGTGATGGCGCCGGGGCCCTGGTGATTGATGACGATGGCTGGCATACCGTGGGCCGAGGCCGAGTGCAGGGGAGCGCTGCCGTTGTCCCGCACACTGTTGAAAAGCAGTACGTCGTGAGAAGCAAAGGCAGCATCGAGCGTTTCCTGATCGGACCAGCCATGGTCTACCAGGGTTCCGGCTGCCACCATCTGGTCGATCTCGTCGGCCACGACGAAGCGATGTTCCCCGTCGCCTATGAGAGTCATCGTGACGTCGGCTCGTTCGGCGGCCCTGCGAACAGCGGCAAGTGCCATACCAAGAGCTTTGCGTTCCATCATCCGGCTCACCCACAGCACCCGCAACGGTCCCTCCTCGGACTGAGTCACCGGTTCGGCTCGTAGTTCGGCCGTGTCCACTCCGTCATCGAGCATGGTCTGCATATCGTGAGCTCCCATCGATGCCAGTACGGATTGGGTCTCGGGGTTGGAGGCCAGAATCAGATCGGCGTTGTGCACCAGTGATCGGCTGATCGGATTGAATCGGACGGCCCCGACCAACCGATTGCGGAGCTGTTCGTATTTCCAGCTGGTCGGGAAACAGTCGGCATAACCGGTATCGCTCGTTGTACCGCCACCGACCGGCCCTAGCACGAAGGGCGCGTCGATCTTCACGAGTTGGGTGCCGTGATGAATGCTGGCCCAGGAAAGATGGTGAACGACATCGAAGGGATCAATCGCGTGGAGTGTGCGGGCGAGCTTGAGAGCTCTTCTCTGCCACCCCTGGTAGTCCAGCGCGGTGTACAAATTCACCGGAAGGCGACGCGGCAGGCGAGGGGGTTGCACGGCTATGAATTCCGGCTCCCATGGTTCCTTTACGGACTCGGGCAGTGGGGCAGTGCGAGGATCGATCGGCGAGGTAGGGTCAGCGCGGTTGACCAGGGCGGTGACCTTGACTCCGGCGGCGGCCAGGTGAACGACCCACTGCCACGTCATCCTTGCTTCAGAGCCTCCGCTGGGCGAACACGAGTGGCACACCAATAGGGCTCGAAGTGGCCGTGAAGATGCCGTTGAATCCATGTCTGCGAGAGCTTTCTGAGGTCAGGGCCGGTTGAGAGGGCAGCGCATATGTTGTTCGGACCACCAATGAGGTCGTCGCGGGTTGAGACTACCCAGAATTCACTCAACCGATCCTGGATTATGACGATGAACGTACATGCCGCTGGATCTCCGTCGATCAGGATTCTCTTGGCGCGTCGCCGCTGTTGCTGCGCTTCTCGCTTTGCCTTTTTCGTCATGTACAACCGATGAGAGCGGGAATTCCCCAACAACAGAAGACGCCACCGTGCTCGGCGCAGCGGCGGCTCCACCAGGAAAATACGTGTCTCCCGGCGGGAGCGACGGCAATCCTGGCACGTCGCCGGATCAGCCGTTCAAGACTGTCGCATATGCGGTGAAACAGCTCAATCCGGGCGACACGCTCTACGTGATGGAGGGAGAGTTCTTCGAGAACGAACGCGGCGACTCTTCCGTGGTGGTGGATCGCTCCGGGCTGCCCGATGCCTGGATCACGATCACCGCTCAGCCAGGCGCGACACCAATCCTGCGAAGCAACCAGTCCAACGGGATCAAGGTCGAAGGCGCAAGTTACATAGAGGTCTCCAACCTTGAACTGGTTGGCAACCCGACCGGAGGTACATCGAGCTACTCCGGCGCGGGAATCAACGTGGATTCCATCTACGGCCCAGCCAAGAACCACCACGTTCGCATTCTCAACAACAGGATCTCCGGATTTGGTGCCGGAGGGGTTCCCGTGACCGGTTCGAGCCATGTGGAAGTTCGGGACAACGTGATTCACAACGTGGCGGAGGTGGAACCGACCCAGCACAGCGGAATCTCGATTCTCGAGAGCTTCAACATGGGCTTTGGCGATGACAGCAACGGGTACTCGAACTACATCACAGGGAATGTCGTGTACCAGGTGGAGAACAAGAATCGGGACAACCTCGGTCGTTTCACCGATGGCAACTGCATCATCATGGACCGGACCAACATCAACAACTACAGCGGACGGACGCTGATCGCCAACAACCTGTGTATCGACAATGGTGGCCGTGGAATTCAGATCTTTGAGTCGAAACACGTCGATGTGGTGAACAACACGATTTACCAGAATCTGAAGACGCCGGAAATCGCGAGCTCGGGCGGCGAATTGGGTTCGTTCTACTCCAGCGACGTCGAGTTCGCCAACAACCTTGTGTTTGCCCGGAACGGTCTCAAGCCGGCTCGATCGTTCGACTCCAGCAACATCCGATTTGTGAAGAACCTCTACGTGGCGGACACCGCGCCCGAGTACAACGGTGCTTCCAATGACGACCGGCGGGTCGCCCCGGGTACTCCGGTAGTGAGCTCGCCCTCGACCAACCCGAACCCCACGAACTTCGAGCTCAAGACCGGCTCGCCGGCCGTCGACGCCGGAACAAACAAGTTCAACTCGGTCATGGCGCGTGATGTCACTGGAGCTGCTCGCGTAGCCGGTGAAGCTGTGGATCTGGGGGCCCTGGAATCGTCGAGCTCAGCGCCGGCCCCGACGACCCAGGCTCCGGCGGCAGCGGCGCCGGCCCAAACGACCCAGGCTCCGGCCGCGCAGCGGCTCCGGCCCCGACGACCCAGGCTCCGGCGGCAGCGGCACCGGCCCCGACGACCCAGGCTCCGGCGGCAGCGGCACCGGCCCCGACGACCCAGGCTCCGGCGTCAGCGGCGCCGGCCCCAACGACCCAGGCTCCGGCCGCGGCCACCGTGCCCACGACCGAGAACAGTGCGACCTTTGAAACCACCAGAGACAACGACCCCGAGGTTGCGCTCAGCGACATCGCTGGCCGCACATCAGGCGAAGCAGGAATTGTGGCCTCGTCACCTGCCGCCGCCGGGAACACCAGTTCCTCAACCGACGCATTCTCGTTGGGAGGGCCGAGCCCGGCCGATGGTGCCCGTAATCGCAGCCCAGGGTCTGGACCTCCCCTAGCGCTCGCCTTCGACGGCGATCCGAGCTCCCAACCACCGGTACCGTTGGAGATCCCACTGTCCGGGCTCGTAGCGCTCGGCCTACTGGCCAGGTACTTTTGGCCCAGGTGGAATGAGCAGGCACTGGGATGACGACTCAGGTGAGAGAGCAGCGGTAGGAAGTAGCCTGGGGAGTCGATCACGCCAACCTACGGCAGCCCTGGCGTCGCCGACATCTCCTGAAAGCTCCTCATGGTCCCCGACAACAATTTCGTTCAAGACGATGTAACAACCCTCGAGGATTACCTGGCGGCAATCCGCAATCGCAAATGGATCGTCCTTGCCATAGCCCTGCTCCTTTTCGCCATCGCCTTTGTGGTCACCTCGGGCACCGAGAGCCGCTACACGGCTTTTGGTGAAATCGAGGTTGGTCTGAGCCCGGTCAACAGCGAAACGGCAATCCGGTCGCCGGAAACCTCGAACTGGAGCGGTCCCGCCTGATCGGCAACACGATCTCCAACGAGGTGGCTCAGGACCTCCGAAGCCAGGGCTACACCGTGTCGGCTGCGCTCTTGCGCCGTGAGGTCGACGTGTCGTATATCCCGCAGAGTCAACGGCTCGATCTGAGTTATTCCGATGTGGATCCCAGCTTCGCAGCCGACGCGGTCAACACCTTCATTGCCAACTACGTGGATACCCGTCAGGGCGAAGCCGAAGAATGGTACGACATTCGCATCACCGCGCTCGAGGATCAGATCGCAGTGGCGGTGGCAGAGCAGAAAGGAGTTGGAGAGCAGAAAAGCCGGATTGATCGTGGTGCGAAACCGCACCGGAGCAACCGCTGCGCAGATCTCACAGGCGCAGGAGGAGATCTCCAAAGTCCAGACCGAGATCAATGTACTGTCCAGCGAGATCCGCACCGCCAACACTGAATTGACCCAGCAGAGTTTGGCTCGCCGCTCGCTCGGCAGCGCCGCCAGCGTCCTGTTGGCCGCAGATGTTCCCACCAGTCCCGACGGCATCCCGCGATCGTTCATTCTGGCGATGTCTCTCATCGCCGGTCTGCTGTTCGGAACCGCTGCCGCCTTCCTGGTCGAGCGGCTCGACACAACGGCTCGCGACGAAAGCGACGTGGCGCTCGCACTGGGGGCTCGTGTTCTGGCGTCGGTTCCCGCATTCCCACTGGGCAACCGGAGCGGCACAAGTGCGGCCATCATGCTCAGCGAGGAGCGGAAGCCTCGCCTTGCGATCTCGAGAGAAGCGTTCCGGCGGATGCGGTCCAGCATCCAATTCGCTTCGGCCTCGACCGGCAGCGAGGTATTCCTCTTCACCTCTGCATTCCCCGGTGAGGGCAAGTCGGTGGCGGCGGCCAACCTCGCTCTTGCGCTCGCGCAGTCGGGCAAACACGTCGCCCTTGTCTCTGCCGACATGCGGCGTCCAACATTGGAACGGATCCTGGGAGTTCCGAACCACGAGGGGCTGTCAGACTTCCTCGGTGGCCGAAGTGAGATGGAACTCAAGTCGATCGATGGGGTGGAAAACCTCTGGTTCGTACCCGCTGGTCCTCCGCCGGCCAACCCTGGCGAGTTGCTCGGTTCTGTGCAGTTCGAGACGCTGATCAAGGAACTGCGCACCATGGCGTCGTATGTTCTGATCGATAGCCCCCCGGTTCTGAGCACGGCCGATGCTGCAACGGCTGCGACCTATTCCGACGGTGTCGTGGTCGTCGTCGACAGCCGACGGACCGAAACCCCGGACCTGCTGAAGGTGCCGCGACGAACTCGGCCGTGCTGGTGCAACCATCGTCGGCGCTGTGTTGAACCGCACGCGAGCCCGCCGTGGCTTGTTCAGTCGGCGCGACTCGTATGCGTACTACGAAACCGGACAGTCCTAGTCCGACATGACTGTTGCCGTACGCGATGCGCTGCCTGCGCCCACCCGATTAGCCGAGGCACAGGCAACATGGCGCCAGAGTGCTGCCTACAGAGCTCGCCCTCGTCTCTTCGAGCAAGCGGTCGGTATGGTTGCGCTCACCGTGCTCACCACGGGTTTGCCGACCGAGTGGTTCGTGGTGATCACCGGTGACTTCTACGACGACGTGAACGTGGGTGGCCCGCTGGTCGTTGTGGTCTTCACCATATTGATCGGAACGCTGCTGGCGTTTTCGATGAAGCGACCGAAGGCGATGTTCTATCTGCTCGTATGCGACCTGGTTCTGGTGGCCTTTTCGTTGCTGATCTTCTTTTCGCCGCTCTGGTCTGCTGACTTCGCAACCTCAGTCCGCCGATCGGTTGCTCTGGCGTTGGTCACGCTCATGGGTATCTATTTTGTTGCTCGCTACAGCCTCGAGCAGCTGATCAACCGCCTCTCGATCGTGTTCTTCATTGCGATGGTTCTCAATCTCATTTGGATCTACGCCCTACCTCAGTACGGAACCGCACGGCGATGACTTCCTCGGGATCACCACCAATAGAAACAGCCTGGGCCAGCAGGCGGTCTTGGGGTGCCTGGTGATGGTGTTCGCGTTCCGGTCACGAAACCATCGCATCCTCGCCATCATCGGGTTCCTGGGTTCGCTCTATCTTGTGATCGGAACGAGCTCCAAGACATCGCTGGCGTCGCTGGTTCTCCTTGGCGGGTTGCTCATCGTCTTCTCGACATTCCGAGCCCGCAAGCAGCTCTTCGGCGCCGTGATCATCAGTGAGTTGACAGCCGGGCTGTTCGGGCTTCTGTTCGCTACTGCAAATCTGGTCTTCTTCACTGACCTCCTGGATCGCGACATCACCCTCACCGGCCGAACCACCCTGTGGGAGTACCTCCTGGAGCCGATATCGGAGAAGCCCATCCTGGGTCACGGTTGGGAGGCCTTCTGGGGTGGTTGGGGGTCGCCGGCCCACGAGATCTGGTTGACGAACAACTGGTTCCCTCCAACCGCCCACAACGCGCCGCTCGAGTATCTTCTCGCACTCGGAGCGGTGGGGCTGGTGTTGTGGGCCGTCATGATGGCCCGTGGGCTATGGCGTTCGATCCACTATTTGCGGGACCGCCCCGGTATCGCCGGCCTGTTCCCGATCGCCATCTTTTCCTACGCGTTTCTCTACTCGGTCACCGAGGCCGGGGTCGTGCGCCGGGGGATGGACTGGATGCTGGTGGTGGTGGCACTGGTGGAAACGAAGCGCTTCATGGACAAGAACCGTTCAACCCTGGATGGAAGCAGACTTGCCGTGACCAGACAACAGCGTCGTGAGACAGCGGAGCGCGACGCCTGAACGTGGGTTGGCTCAGCGGCGGATTCTCTGTCTGCCCCACGTGATGAACAAGTTGATGTAGGGAGAGGCCCAGACCAGCGGCCAGGCCGGCCCACCGTGCTGGCGTACGAGGTGCAGCCAGTCGGCCTTGTTGAGCCCGCGTATCGAGTTGATGTAGGCAATTCGATCGCGCAGGCTGAGCGCAGCGTCATTGTGGGCATCGGTTCCCCGCGGATTGGATTCGCAGTGCCCTACGGGGACGCTGGGTACCGAGAGGACGAAGCCTGCTTTCGAGGCGCGATATCCGAGGTCGATGTCGCCCCAACTGTGGTGGTAGGCCGGGTCCATCTGGCCGATCTCTTCGACCACCGATGCCGGGACGAGCACAGCATTGCAGTTCATCGTATCGATCCGGTCGGTTTCGGAGAGTTTCCTGTGGCGCAACTTCATCGGATTCCACTTGGAATCGCGTACGTAGCCGCCGTAGTTGAACTCTCCGGTTTCTGGGTCGGTGGTGGCTCCGACAGCCAGGCCCACGCCCTCGGACCCGTCCTCGGGTGATTCGGCGGCATGGATGAGCTGTTCGAGTGCGTCCGGAAAGAGGATCGTGTCGTCATTCAGAAGGAAGTAGTGATCGAATCCTCCCTGGTCAATGGCTGTGGCCCACGAAAGATACATCCCCCGATTCCAGAAAAGGTCACCCGTTCCCTCGATGATATGAACCTCGGGGTGTGCGGCTCGGACAGCCTCACCGGTACCGTCGGTGCTTCCGTCGTCGACCAGGAACACGGTGAGCTCCGCCTCTGCCACGTCGTTGTCGCCGCCGAGATCTTCCATAACAGCGGTTTGGGTCTTGAGACGATCCAGACAGGCAAGGGTTGTGTCTCGCCGATTGAAGCAGGTGAGGATGACTGCGATGCGACGCATCCCACGAAGGTACTGCCACCCATGACCTATGCCATACCGGCCAAGGTTCCCATGGGTAGAGGTTCCCAAACATGCCATCGATCATTTCCCGAGAGTGCACGGCTTGCTACCTTCATTTGTGAAGGTCCTGAACCAGGACGCAGCGGGCGACAGGCAAGAAGGCGAGAAATGACGGCGCAACACCCAGCAAGTCAAAATGAACTCGGCGGAGTTGATCTCAATGGGCTCGTTCTCGACACCAGTGGCATCAGGCGGAGTCGCACGGTGTATGAGCGATTCATGAAACGCCCGCTCGACATCATGTTCGCTGGCATTGCCCTTCTGGCGTTGGCTCCGATCCTGGCGCTCACCTGGATCAGCTTGCGGCTGACTCTCGGCTCCGACGTCGTTCTCACCCAGGATCGAGTTGGCCGAAATGGCCAGCCATTCCAGATGCTGAAGCTCCGCACGATGCACCAAGACCGCAGGGCGGGTTCGGTTCAGTTCGATGGTCACGACCGACGACGGACACACAAGAGCTCTGATGATCCGCGCCACACACCCCTGGGTCGCTTCCTTCGAAGCGTGAGCATCGATGAGATCCCTCAACTCCTCAACATCTTGAAGGGAGAGATGAGCCTGGTCGGACCTCGGCCCGAGCTGTATCACGTCGCCAAGCAGACCGGCATGCTCGATCATCCTCGACACCTGGTGCGGCCAGGACTCACCGGCCTGTTCCAGACCTCGGGTCTACGCAGCAAGGCCAACCTGTCCGAGGGGCTGCACCTCGACATGGCCTACGTGATCAATCTTTCCTTCATGACGGACCTGAAGATCCTTTTCCGAACTGTCGGAGCACTGATCCGCCGCACGGGTACCTAAACCGGACAGACTGGGCGGATGGAGAACGAAGACCAGCGAAAACGAATCCTTTTCGTGTGCACGGCGAACATCTGTCGCAGCCCTACAGCTGAATACCTCGCCCGCCACCGATTCGGTAGCGATGTCTTCCATGTTCGTTCCGCTGGCTTCATGGCAGCGGACAAGAGTTGCCCCGACGAACTCCAGCGGGTTCTGGCCGGCAGGGGAGTCTCGGTCGCTGACCATCGAAGCTACAAACTCGACGTTGACACCCTGACGGCCGCCGATTTGATTCTCACCATGGAGTCACGCCATGTGCTCGACGCCACGGTGCTTGATCGTAGATCACTCCGAAAGATCATTCCCCTGAAGGAAGCGGCGAGAGAAATCCGTAAAGGTGAAACCATCGACGCCTTCCTCGAGCGGATAAACGCCACACGAGATCCTCACAAGTACTTGTCCGCAGTCGAGCTCGACGTGGCCGACCCGTACAAGAAGCGATTGAAGGCCTACGAGAAGGCCGTCGAAGAAATCGATGGCTTGGTGTCTACGTTGCTCTCGCGCCTCCAGTAGTGACGCTGCCAGCGGCAGCGAATCCCATCCCCGCGGTCACGACAAGCCATGCGAAGGAAGGCACGCGGAGGGTTGGCTCGACAATCCCGTCCACAATCACCACAGCCAAGGTGCCCAGCGTCAGCGTTCGTTCCAACGAATCCGGAGCAGCCCAGGTCCGAAAAGCCAGCCACCCCAGCGAACTCAACACTGCGACCAAACCCGGTACTCCGGTGGTCAACCACACGTGCAGAGGCAGCGAATGGGTGTGTTCGGCATCCCAACCAACGCGACCCTCGGCTCGAAATCGTGAGACGACCGTGCGGTCACGACCGAGTCCGATTCCGGTCACCGGACGTTCCAACGCCACGTCGACGACCTCGGGCCAAAGCACGGTGCGGCCGTTGAGCGTACGGAGCTCATTCGTTGGTTCCTCGGTGCTTCTCGACAGAGACCGGTTGATCGATTCGCCGGCATTGTTGCTGAGGACTGTCATCGCGCCGATCCCTATGAGCGTGCCAACGGCGATGACCACAGCCAATGAGGTCCTCCGGGACAGGTGGGTAGCGAAGTACAACGACAATTCCCACGGCTCCGGCGGCGATTCCGGTCCGCGACTGAGTCAACAGAAGCGCTGACAAGCCTACGGCCGTCGCAGCGCTGGTTACGAGGAGGTTCCTTGGCCGACGACCGCCGAAGACCTCGCTGATCAAGACGGCACCAAATCCAACCATGCCCAGACCGCCGCCGCTCGGGCCATCTGGTTTGGTTCGAGAGAACAGCAGCGTCAGCCGGCCAGTGATACCAGCGTTCGCCACCCACGAGCGCAGCGGTAACCGCCATTCCCACCGATGCCAAACCGGCGACACCCACAGCGAGCACGATGTCCTCAGCGGAGCCCGTGACGGCCAGTGCGAAGCTGGCGAACCCAATGGCGGCAAAACAACCAACGGCAAGCAGGGACGAACCCGGCTCCGGGGAAACCGCTGCTCCAACGGCGGCCCATCCCAGCCAGCCTGCGAGCCAGAGTGCACCTCCGGTGAATCCTGGGAATCCCGGTGACCGCAACGGCAACGAGCATCACAGCCAGAGAGGCCAAGCCCAAGTACATCGGTTGGGTCCAACCCCATGTTCCGAGGCGCTCTGCATCTACCGCAGCGATGGCAGCGGCAAGCCCGACGAGAACAATCAGACCAGACCGTGAGGAGGTCAGCGACATCACGAAGCTCTGAGCGACTTCAGCAGCGTTGCGATTCCTGCCAGAAGTAGGCCGATGGCCAAAACAGACTGTTCTGGTTGAGCTGGATACTGAAGTGAGGATGCATACCCCAGCGCCACGAATCGGGATCGACCCGACCGTGCAGCTATTTCACTATCGGCCAAGGCAGACCGCAGCTCGTTGAGCTCGTCGGTCATCTCCAAGATCAGCTCCTCAGACACCGCTGATCGCTCCGCGGCTTGTTGGGCCGACTCGAACTGCTGGAGTCGATCTCGCAACGACTCTGTGTCGCTGGAGTTTCGCCGGGCCTGTCGGTCACGTTCGACCAGTCCACCGATTGCGGTGTCGATAACGTCTCGGTCGCGGCCGTCGAACCCTGCGACCTTCACCGTAGAGCGATCCTGTCGAGCTCTTACCGTTCCATCGAAGGGCTTCAAAGCCTCGTTGAGCGCATCCACCGCGTCGGCCTGGACGTCGGCATGATCAGGCCACGACGTTTCGTGATCATCGAGGCGCACATCCGCGGCGACAACCGGGTCGGAAGGCAGCACCAGTGCACACAGACCAAGGGCCCCGGCCAACACCATTGCACCGCCGAGGAGACTGCCGGACCGCACCCGTTGATTCTAGAACGATCACCCTCCCTACGCGGGTAGCGCCCGCCATGTGATCGAACGATTCAGGTGGTAGTTGCCGATCGTCGCCAGGCCCAGGCCGGCCACCGTGGCCACTGCGGTTCTGGCCAGCCCGTCGGTTCCGATCGCATCGAGGATGAGCTGCTGTGTTGCTGTTGCAACCAGGACTCCGTGAGCGGCAACACCATGGAACTTCGTCAATCCGACGAGCGATTCAGCGCCCCGCTGTCGGTAGGCGTTGAATGTGAAGCGGTTGTTCCACCAATAGTTCCACAGCACCGCGGCCTCGATCGCCAGCCACCACGAGGCGGGTGTGGCGGAGAACAGGCCGATGCCGATCAGTACGGTGCCCCGAACCACAACGCCGGACAACCCCACGATGGCGTAGGCGCTGAACCGTGCGGTTACGAACCGACCCCCGGCGAGTTCGATCAGAGCCATGATGTAAGCGACGATCACTGAACCGGTGAGTTTGGTTGCCCCGTGGAGGCGCTGGCCGAACGTGAACCCAACCTCGACGACCCTGGGCGGTGAACCGGTGGCGAGGAACTCGAGGAGGATCTTGAAACCTCGTGGGTTGACCCGGTTGATGACGGCTTCGTACCGATCCCGGCTGACGACGAAGAAACCACTCATCGGATCGTTGACAGGGGTCCGCAGCATCAGCCGGGCCAGTCGCGCACCTCCCCAGGAGACCGTTCGGCGCCACGGTCCGAAGTCGCCGTAACTACCTCCCGGCGCCTCGCGGGAACCGACTGCAATTTCTGCTCCGTCGTCGATGATCGCGCTCACCAGATCGGGAAGGATGCGCTCATCATGCTGGAGGTCGGCGTCAAGGACCGCGAGGGTTCGACCTCGAGCCATTCCGAAGCCCGCCATCACCGCGGACGACAGGCCACGGGCGTCGGTGCGCCGCAGAACGCTCAGTCTGGGCTGGCTTCTGGCCAGTTCGTCTGCGATCTGCCAGGTGCGATCCGGCGAATCGTCGTCGACGACGATGATCTCGTAGTCGACGTCGGCCAGAGCGTTCTCGAGTCGCCGAACCAGAATCGGGACGTTTTCTGCTTCGTTGTAGGTAGGGATGATGACACTGACCAAAGGGTTTGCAAGGTCGCGGCGGTCTGAGGTGCGCCGGTCGTATCGGGCGCTGCCACGCCCTGCTGGGGTGTTCGGTGCCTTGACCGACCTTGGCTCCATACGTCTTCATCGGCATCGAGGTCGATGGAGGTGAGGGGAGAGGCGTTGAAATCCGCCCGGACACGTTTGCTGTTCGGTGCCGGCCGGTCTGAAGAACCAAACTGACCCCGGGGGGCGGCGGCAATCCCGGGGTCAGCAGTCGCGTTACTGTTAGGTAACCACGACGCACGAAGATCATAACACGGTGCAACGGTCAACCGGTAGGGAATTCTTCATTTTTGAATCAACTACCTGCCCGAGGCGGTGGGTCGTCGCTTCGGTCGGCACCCTCGTCGAACAAACCGCTACGGTCGGGTCCTGTGAACAGCATGCCCACCGACCATCTGCCTGAAGGCGATCAGAAGCGGCAGGCAGTTCGAACAATGTTCGACACAATCGCCCCGCGGTACGACCTGGTCAACCGGATCATGACGCTTCGGATGGATGTTGGACTGCGAAAGAAGACGATGAAGGTGGCGAATTTCGATCCGTCATCGACTGTGCTCGATCTTGCCGCAGGGACCGGGGACTTCTGTATCGAACTCGAACAGGGTGGACACCGCGGAATCGGGGTCGACCTTTCCTACGGCATGCTCGCCGCCGCTCGAACGACCGCACCTCTGGTCCAGGGTGACCTCCTCGCATTGCCGTTTCCCGACCACTCGGTAGACGGCGCTGTTTGTGGCTATGCCCTTCGAAATCTGATCGAGTTACCAGCCTTCTTCGATGAACTGGCCCGAGTCGTCAGGTCCGGTGGTCGGATCGGATTGTTGGACGTGTCGCGACCCGACAGCCGACTCCTCCGAGGAGGGTTCGACGTGTACTTCAACAGGGTCGTCCCCAAGATCGGTGCTCTTTTCTCCGACGCTGCGGCATATGACTATCTGCCTCGGTCGGTGTCCTACCTGCCTGAGCGGCAGGAGATGATTGCGATGCTGCGCGTGGCTGGCTTCGCTGATGCGGACCATCGCCAGCTACACGGTGGGCTTTCCCAACTTCTCAGCGCCACAAGGGACTAAGCTTTCGCCGTGCGTTGGTTCAACCCGTCCCATCCCCAAACAATGCAGGCTGCGGTGTTGATCGGCTACATCAGTGGCTTTTTCGCCCTGATCGGAGGCGCCCGGTATTTCGAGTTGGCGCTGCTTGCTGCCCTTGCGATTCTCGGTGGGGCATTCGGCGTTGCCAACAACAAGCGCATCGGCTGGATTGCGTTGGCAGCCGGAGCAACCTTCTTCGTCCTTCTGAGGATCGTCGATCTGCTGCTCACGGTGCCGGATGGACTGAACCCAACCCTCTTTCAGCTCAATGCAACGGTCTTCCCGGTGGCGCTGCTCGCGGCGGTGCTGCATCCCCACACCCGCGAGTACATGAAGGCTTGGTTCGAGTAGAGCCTCAGCCGTGGCGGGTCGCCAGTTGCCCGCAGGCGGCGTCTATGTCGTCGCCCATGGTCGAGCGAATGGTGACATTGATGCCCCGGTCCCGCAGGAGGCGAGCGAACTCCCTCACCCGCTGAGGGCTCGATCCGGTGGTCGGGTACCCGGGAGTTGCGTTGAGCGGTATCAGGTTGACGTGGGCCCCGGCCGCCCGGGACACCGAAGCGAGTTCCGCGGCGTCGGCGTCCCTGTCGTTGATTCCGCCGATCATGGCCCATTCGAACGAGACCCGCCTTCCGGTTTCGGCTCGTACCAGGCGGCACGCCTGAACCAGGTCGGCGATTGGGTGCCGTCGATTTATCGGTACGAGATCGGACCGCAGGTCGTCGTTTGCGGCGTGCAGCGAGACAGCCAGTCCCACCTGCCGTTTCTCTGCTGCGAACGCCTCCATTGCGGGAATGACACCAACCGTTGACACGGTGATCTTGCGGGCGCCAATTCCGATGTCGGCGGTGATCCGGTCGATCGAGGTGAGAAGGCGGTCGAGGTTGGCGAGCGGCTCGCCCATTCCCATGAACACAACGTTGGACAGCCGCTGCGGGGCGGCTGTGCGTTTGGCCCAGTGAACCTGTTCGAGGATCTCCGACACTGAAAGGTGACGCTCGAAGCCGGCCTGTCCGGTGGCACAGAAGCTACAGGCCATGGCGCAGCCGGCCTGACTGGAGACACACACGGTTGCCCGTTCGTTGTAGCGCATCAACACCGATTCGATCTGCGCGCCGCCCTGCAGAGCGAAGAGTGCTTTGGTTGTTCGCCCATCACCCGAGGTCTGGCTGGTCAGCCAGGACAACGCTGGGGGAAACTCCTCCTCGAGCCGACGTCGGAGATGAAGCGGGATGGTGCTGATTTCATCCGGTAGTTGGCTTCTTTGGTTGACCGCATTCCACACCTGTTCAGTCCTGAAGCGCGGTTCGTCGGACAAGAACGATGCCAGCTGACTGCGATCCAGATCGAGGAGTGACCGTCGCTCGGGCATTGCGGCCCTCGGGGTTTCCTGGATGTGGAGGATCCGGCCCAACTGCTCCCTCGATACCTCACTCATGGGTGTGGCCGCCGGGAATGATCCATGAAACGTCGTCTTGGACGATCTCGAAACCCAATCGTCGGTAGCTCTGAATCGCAGCAGCGTTGTCGGCTTCGACGTACAAGATCGACTGGTTCAGACCTTGGCGATGCATCCAGTGCAGTCCGGCAGCAGTCATTGGGGCGCCCAGGCCTCGGCCGTGCACATCGGGGTGTAGTCCGATGACGGAGATCTCGCCAAGCATTCGTTGGTGATGTATCTGGGTCCAACAAAAGCCGTTGATGGCACCATCGATTTCGGCCAACCGAACGCCTTGAGCGCTGTGGCCGACCCCGGCGAGCTTTGCTCGCACCGAATCGACCGTCATGCCAGCCTGGTCGGGATGATCATGGAACGCGGCGTTGTTCACCCTGACAACCGCTGTGAGGTCGTCCTCCCGATTGGGGTCGAGAGCTCTGGTCGGCAGCGGATCGGTAGCCACAGGTAAGTCCGTCACCATCAAATAGAGCCGACGACACTCATATGCTCGTGGCCAACACGATCGGATCTCATCGATGAGCGGTGCATGCTCGGGCCGAACCCATACCTCGGCCCCCTCAGTGGGTAGACCGCCGTTCACCAGGGAGCACAGCTGATGTTCCTGGCCGCGTCGCACGACGATCTGCATCGTCCACGGCGGGAGCAAACTGCTGGGCCGGCGGGGGGTGGCGGTTACCGATGCAACTCCCATGGGGGTTTGTCGGCCATCATCGCTGAGCAACAGGGTGACCGTGTCGGCATCGTCTGCAAATCGGCCGTCCACCTGGATCGCTGGCAGCTGATGGTGGAGCATTCGGTTTCCGAGGTCGAGCGCGCTCATCCTCCCGTCGAGGTTCGTGGAGTCGAAGAAGCGCACCGGCACCGATTCAGTGTAGGAGAGGGCCCGGAGCTGCGTCCCGGGGTCGGGGACATGGGATCAGGTGAGACGTATTCGCACCGACTCGGCATGGGCGGCGAGACCTTCCACCTCGGCCAGCGCCACAACGTGAGGGCCGAGATCGTTGATCGCCTTCTGATCGATCGTGACAATGTGATGGTCGCGAACGAAATCCGACACGGTCAGTGCGGACGAGAAGCGGGCCGAGCCGAACGTGGGCAGAACATGGCTTGGCCCCGCCACGTAGTCACCCACCGATGCAGGGGACAGATTGCCGCAGAAGATCGCTCCTGCGTTGGTCACCTTCCGGCCGAGGTCGACCGCGTTCTCGATTTGAAGCTCCAGATGTTCTGGAGCGATTGCGTCGATCACTGCAATCGCAGCCTCGGGACCGTCCACGAGGGCGGCGTAACCCCCCTCTGCCAAGGTGCTCTTGACGTCTTCGGCCCGAGGAGACGTTGCCAGGTATTTTTCGCCCGCAGCACAAACAGCGTCGGCAACGGCTTCGTCCCAGGTGACCAACCACGCAAGCCCGTCGGGTCCGTGTTCAGCTTGCACGATGACGTCGATGGCAGCGAAGAGGGGATTGGCGGTTGCGTCTGCCACCACAACAACCTCGGACGGACCCGCAAACGCCGCTGCGATCCCGACATCGCCGGCAACCTGCTGTTTGGCGAGGGCAACGTAGACGTTTCCCGGCCCGGCGATGACATCGACCGGTTTCATGAGTTCGGTGCCATAGGCCATTGCGGCGATCGCCTGGGCGCCTCCAACCGCGTAGACCTCATCGACCCCTGAGAGGGCTGCCGCGGCCAGCACCGCGGGTGAAACCGATCCCGTGGTCCGGTCGGGTGGGACGCACAGGGCAATTTCGGCCACACCTGCAACTCGGGCGGGCACAGCGGTCATCACGACTGTGCTGGGGTACACGGCCCGCCCGCCGGGAACGTACAGCCCCGCCCGCTTCACCGGTTTCTGGAACGCACGAATCACCATGCCGTGGCGTTCGACGACCGTCTCGCTGCGCAGCTGATGGCGGTGGAACACCTCGACATTCTCGACCGCTACTTCGAGCGCGGCTCGAAGCTCGGGAGACGCTCGGTCGAGCGCATCATGAATCTCGTCGGCCCCGACCCGGTACTGCGGGTTGTTCACCCCGTCGAACTTGGCCGTGTAGCCGGCGACAGCAGAATCACCATCCCGTCGCACTGAAGCGATGATGTCGGCGACCACCGCGTTCGGCTCGTCGCCGGAGATGTTTGGCCTTGGGAGGAGCCTGTTCACGTCGGTCCCGTGACCTCGTAGGTCGAGTTTCTTCAGCACTTCGCCAACGGTAACAACACCGGCGGAGATCAGAAGATCTGGACCGTCGTCTGCGCCAAAAGAATCACTGGCGCCCCCGAAGGGGCGCCAGCGGCGCAATTCGGGGCGGCGGATCCCCAAATCGCTGCTACCAGGTGGCGGGAACCTGGTATGGGTAACATAACTCAAGTCGGTTTGGGGTGCGGTGGATAGTCACCGCATTGTCTCAGGGTGCTTGGTCTTCACCGCTTACGGAGCGTGGAATTGAAACGCCGAGCGCAGGATTGCAGCTGCCGTTCGATGTCGAGCAACGCAACCGCCATTTCGTCGTTTTCGTCCGCTTTGACCGTTTCGACACCCAATCGATCGATCAACTCGTCGAGGCTCATCGCAATGGTTCCCAGCGCAACCCGATCCAAACTCACCCGGCGAGCCTAGCCAGAACCCGAGTCTGCGAAGCCAACGCTCCCCCTGAAAGGGAATTTCCTGAGGAACGAACCTAGGCGAGCGGAGCTGTTGTCGGGCTGTGGAGGGAACTGACGTGGGTGGGTCAGCACCGAGTGCTGCGTGTGCCGGTGCGAGTCGAATTTTGGAGGGACCACGGAGCGAGCGTCAGCGAGTGAGGACGTGGGCCCGGAGGAACGAGCGATGACAACGGAACCTGCGTGGAACGCTCCCCCTGAAAGGGAATTTCCTGAGGAACGAACCTAGGCGAGCGGAGCTGTTGTCGGGCTGGGGAGGGAACTGACGTGGGTGGGTCAGCACCGAGTGCTGCGTGTGCCGGTGCGAGTCGAGTTTTGGAGGGACCACGGAGCGAGCGTCAGCGAGTGAGGACGTGGGCCCGGAGGAACGAGCGATGACAACGGAACCTGCGTGGAACGCTCCCCCTGAAAGGGAATAATGTAGTAGTGCGTTCAGCGACTCGTTCCCGAGCTACCAAGGAGACCTCGATCGAGGTTTCGATCGACCTGGATGGCAGTGGTCAGACCGACATCTCTACGGGAATCCCGTTCTATGACCACATGCTCGATCAGCTCGGTCGACACGGGGGTTTCGACCTCTCTGTCAAAGCTGACGGGGACCTTCACATCGATGCCCATCACACGGTGGAAGACACAGCGATCGTTTTGGGTGAGTGTTTTGCCGAGGCGCTGGGATCCAAGGCTGGCGTTCGACGATTCGCCAGTGGCTTCTATCCGTTGGACGAGTCCCTGGTTCGCGTCGCACTGGATCTCTCGGGCCGCCCGTATTTCGTGTGGCGAGTTCAGATGCCCGAGGCAATCCCGCTGGGCAGCCCTCCTTTCGATCCATCTCTCGCTGAACACGTGATGCAGAGTTTTGCCACGGCTGCCGGGATCACACTCCATGTCGAACTCCAGTACGGCTCGAATGTTCACCACATCATCGAAGCGAGTTTCAAAGGATTGGCGCGCTGCCTCCGGGACGCGGTTCGAGTCGTGGAAGAAGGTGTGGTCCCGTCCACAAAGGGCGTCCTGTGACCGCTCCGATCGTTGCGGTTCTCGACTACGGCATCGGCAATCTTCGTTCGGCACAGAAGGCGCTCACCAGAGTCGGCGCCGATGCTCACCTCACGTCCGACACCGGATTCATCCGTGACGCTGACGGCGTTGTGTTACCCGGGGTGGGTGCCTTTGGTGCATGTATGCGAGCCCTGGAACGAACCGGCTTGGCTGATCACGCCTCTGAGGCCGCCGAGAGCGGTCGTCCTTTCCTCGGTATTTGTGTTGGTATGCAGCTGCTCTACCAGGGCAGCGATGAGTCACCCGGTGTCGATGGACTCGGAGTTCTCAAGGGCGACGTGCAGCTTCTCCCGCCCGAGGTGAAGCGTCCACAGATGCAATGGAATCGCCTCGACCTCGTGCAGCCGGATCATCCGGCGGTCGCTGGATTGGGTGATCCGTGGCTCTACTTTGTTCACTCCTATGCGGCGCCAGACACCGGGCATACGGTTGCAACGGTGGAGTATGGCGGACCGGTCACCGCGGTGGTTGCCGATGAGAACGTGTGGGCCACTCAGTGCCATCCTGAGAAGTCGTCCTTGGCCGGACTGGCACTCCTTGGCAACTGGGTTCGATCATGTGGAAGGGAACAGAGTGATCCTCTATCCGGCTATCGATCTCCTGGGCGGGTCCTGTGTGCGATTACTCAAAGGCGACTACAGCGCAGCAACAACCTATGGTGCTGATCCGGTGGCCCAGGCGCTGGAGTTCGTGGCGGAAGGCGCAACATGGATCCATATGGTCGATCTCGATGCGGCCCGATCAGGTACGGCAACAAACCACGAATCGATCGCAGCGGTGTGCGCAGCCGTCGACGTGCCGGTCCAGGTGGGTGGAGGCGTCCGATCGGTCGAGGCGGCGCACCGGCTTGCTGAACTCGGTGTGGAGCGGGTCGTCATCGGAACCGCCGCCGTTGAGAATCCGGATCTGGTTGCTCGGGTTGCTGGGCGACAACCTGTCGCCGTGGGGCTCGACGCCCGGAACGGGCTGATCGCCACCCACGGCTGGACCGAAACCTCCGATGTGTCAGTCCTCGATGCCGCTATCCGATTCGCAGATGTCGGAGTTGCCGCGATCGTCGCAACCGACATCGCGCGGGACGGAACGATGGAAGGTCCTGATACCGGGGGACTCTCGGACCTGCTCGCCGGATCTTCTGTTCCTGTCATTGCTTCTGGCGGGGTCGGCACACTCGACGATCTCGTGCACTTGGCCGGCATGGTGGTCTCGGACTCGGGCGGGGAGCGCAGGTTGGAAGGGGTAATCGCCGGTCGCGCCATCTACGAGGGAGCGTTCACCGTGGCTGAAGCAGTTGCTCTACTCGAGCGGCGAGAACGGTTGCGCTGATGAAGGTAGTGAGGGTAATCCCATGTCTTGATGTCGAGGGAGGTCGCGTTGTCAAGGGGGTGAACTTCGTCGACATTCGAGATGCGGGCGATCCGGTCGAACTGGCGGCCGCCTACGACGCTCAAGGAGCCGACGAGCTCGTTTTTCTCGACATCACGGCGTCTCATGAAGACCGGGACACAACTGTTGCGATGGCCACCGCGGTGGCTGAAACGGTCTTCATTCCGTTCACAATCGGCGGCGGGGTTCGATCCGTCGACGACGCTCGACGGCTCTTGAGGGCCGGAGCGGACAAGGTTTCGGTCATGTCGGCTGCTCTGGCCCGTCCAGAGTTGATCACCGAAATCGCCGCCGAGTTCGGATCGCAGTGTTGTGTGGTCGCAATCGACGCTCGGAGTTCAGAAGCAACACCGAGCGGCTACGAAGTGTTCACCCATGGTGGCCGCCGGGAGACCGGGGTGGATGCGATCCAATGGGCGATCGATGCTGAAGCGCACGGTGCAGGCGAGATCTTGCTCACGTCCATGGATCGCGATGGAACCAAAGAGGGTTTCGAGCTCACTCTTACCAGGGCGGTCGTTGATGCAGTCAACATCCCGGTTGTTGCTTCGGGTGGAGTGGGAAATCTCCACCATCTCGTGGAGGGAGCAGCCGCCGGTGGAGCTGATGCGGTGCTCGCAGCCAGCATCTTCCATTTCGGTGAACACACCATCGCCGAGGCCAAGCGGGAGCTGACCGCTGCCGGCATAACCGTCCGCCCGGCTCACTCGGGCTTGTAGCCGATCGTCAGCAACGGCAATGGAAGCAGGATCGACGGTCGTGGAACTCGTCGCTGGGCGACTACTGTCAGCCCGACAGCTTCCATGAGTTCTGCTGTCCTCGAGGCGGTCAACGCTCGGATTGGTTGATCGATTCGGGAGCTGAGGTGTTCGAGCGCTTGCTGTTCCAAGGCGGTGAAAGCTGCAATGGAACCGATGACGACCCGTCCGCCGATTCGTAGTGCTGTGTGCATGTCCCGGAGTGATTTCTCCTGGTCCGGATACCAGTGGAACGACTCTGTGCACGTGATGAGATCGACCGAACCCGGCGCACACGGCAGGTTCGTTGCGTCGGCGCGACCGAGCGCAGTTGTTTCCAGCGCCTCGAGTCGCGTGTGCGCCCGCGCGAGCATCCCGCCCGAATAGTCGAATCCGATCACATGTGCGCCGCTGAAGTGATGAGCGAGCCTGCGTGTCAACTGGCCGGTTCCGCACCCGATGTCCACTATCCGGGCTGGCCGCATCGGGCCCAGAGAGCGAAGGACTGCATCGTGAAGCGGGCGATAGGTGAACCTTTGAACGATGTCACGGTCATAGGTGGCCGACCATCGGTCGAAAAGCGTGGTGCTCCGGGACGGCCGGCCACTGGTCGTAGGATCTGACACCTCGGCAATGTAGGCGGGGGAGCGGGAAGAGTGGCGGGCTGGGATGAGGCACTGGCAGAGCGGGGCTCACGCACCGGTATTCTGGTGTGATGGAGAATGGACGTCTACCGATCAAGATGTTGAATGATCGGGTACTGGTGCGGATCGAAGGACCCGACGGCGAACGAAAGAGCACTGGCGGCATTCTGATTCCTGCAACGGCACAAGTTGGAAAGCGGTTGACCTGGGCTGAGGTCGTAGCTCATGGACCGAACGTGCGCTCGATGCAGCTGCATGATCGGGTGCTGTTCAACCCTGAAGACCGGCACGAGGTAGAGGTCGGCGGTACGGACTACATCATGTTGCGAGAGCGTGACATCCATGCGGTGGCTGCCGAACGCCTCGATGATTCGCCAACCGGCCTGTACCTGTAGGGCGTCGTGACGTGACTGGTGAAGTGGCTGTTGCCTTCAACGACGATGGGCTGGTTCCCGCCATCGTTCAGGACGTTCGGACTGGCGAGGTGCTCATGATGGCGTGGATGAACCAGGAGTCACTATCGCTGTCAGCAGCGACCGGGGAAACGGTCTTCTGGAGCCGTTCGAGGTCGGAGCTGTGGCACAAGGGAGCGACATCGGGGAACACCCAACGGGTTGTATCCATCGACGTGGACTGCGACGGTGACACTCTGCTGGTCAAGGTGGTGCCGCTGGGTCCGGCATGTCATACCGGAGCAGACACGTGCTTCTTCACTCCGCTGGCCGGATTTGGCCCCTCTGCTGAAAGAACCGGGCAGCACGACGACGGTGGGGAAGGCAGCACATGAACCTCATCGTCGACATCGATCGCGATGCCTTCACCGAACTGGCTCGGCATCACAGGGCAATACCAGTTCGAGCAGAACTCCTGGCCGACATGGCCACTCCGATCAGCGGGTTCTTTCGTTGCGTAGGCAGTGAACCTGGCTTCCTGCTCGAGTCAGCCGAACACGGCGAACGTTGGAGCCGCTATTCCTTTGTCGGTCGACGGCCGCTGGCCACACTCGTGGCGCAGAGGTCTCGAAGTGGAGGTTCGGGGTTCGCTGCCAGTACCTGAACTACCCACCGATCCGAGGAATCCTGGCCGCGGTCGACCACCTCATCTCCACCCTCACCTCACCGGTCAACCCTGATGATCCACCCCTGGGCGCCGGATTGGTCGGGTTCTTCGGCTACGACGTGGTCCGCGAGGTCGAACGGTTCCCCGACCCACCGCACCGACGACCAGGGGTATCCAGATGCCGTTATCGACGTGGTCGGAGATATCGCCGCCTATGACCACTGGCGCCAGCGTGTCCTGCTCGCCTCGGTTGCGCTCTGCCCGAAAACCCCACCCCAGCTGAGGTCGATGCCGCCTACGACGATGCCGTGACTCGGTTGCACACACTCGCTGCCGACGGCGCTCGCCCGGTCGTGAGCCGCATGCTGCAACTCCGGTGAGCAACCACTGCCCGAGGTCACGTCTTCGTTGGCGGTCCGGCCTCTACCAAGCTGCGGTCAAGGCGGCGAAGGAGTACATCGTTGCCGGAGACATCTTCCAGGTCGTCCTTTCGCAGCGGTTCGATTTCCCACTCGAAGCCGACGACACCGATGTGTATCGAGTTCTCCGCCAGATCAATCCAAGCCCGTACATGTACCTCCTACGCCATCCGGAGCTGAGCTTGGTGGGATGCTCGCCCGAACCGCTGGTGCAGGTCCAACAAGGTCGGGTGATCTCACGTCCGATCGCAGGTACCCGCTTTCGAGGCAAAGACGATGCCCACGACCGCCGGTTGGCCGCGGAGTTGTCCGAGGACCCCAAGGAACGGGCGGAGCACGTGATGCTGGTCGATCTTGCCCGAAATGATCTGGGCCGGGTGGTGAAGTTCGGATCGCTCGAGGTCACCGAGATGATGACGCTGGAGAAATACAGCCACGTGATGCACCTCACCAGCCAGGTCGAAGGCAACCTACGGCCCGATGCGTCTGTCGTCGACGTCCTTCGAGCCACGCTGCCGGCAGGAACGGTGTCGGGCGCCCCGAAGGTTCGGGCGATGGAGATCATCGACGAACTCGAGCCGGTACGCCGAGGCCCCTATGCCGGTGTGGTCGGCTACTTCGGCTTCAACGGGACCTTCGACACCGCAATCACGATACGCACGATGGTGTGTTCGGACGGCAAGGCATCGGTCCAGGCCGGAGCGGGTGTCGTGGCCGACTCTGACCCCGAGCTGGAGGATCTGGAGTGCCGGAACAAGGCAAGGGCGCTCCTGGCGTCGGTGGCAGCCGCAAACCAGATGCGGATCGCTCGAATGACCTAGGAACGCTGACAAGTACAGGGGGCAGCCGCTATTCGTCGGGCGAGACCGAAGGCGAGGCGGGCTCGGGGTCAGTGCCCACCGGATCGGCTTGGGCTGCAAGGCTCGGCCAGTGGGATGTGATCTCCTGCCAGAGGAGATCGGCGACCCAACGGCTGCCGATCTCGGTGATGTGGACGCCGTCGGGTTGACGGGCCAGCTGTTGCGCACCACCCGGGTCGTCCACGAACCGGGCATAGTTGCCGCTGTCATCGACCAGTAGGTCGTCGATGTCCAGTACTGAAACCCACGGTCGCAGCTCGGCCTGGGATGTGACGATCTCGTTGATCTGGTTGGAGATGATTTCCCGTCGCTGTTCTGCCATCGGGGGCAGCAACACCCAGATCAGCCGGGTGTCTTCATATGCCGTCACGTCCATTATGAGACCAACCCGGCGTCGGTACTCCTCGAGCCATTCTGGTGTCGACACCTCCAGAACCGATGACTGGAGTCGCATGGCTTGGTCGTCGTTGCCGCCCACCATGTAGACGATCGCTTCAGGCGGTGTTTCCTGAGAGATGACCTCGGACAGTCGGGCTGGCCAGTCGAAGTAGTCAGGTCGGGCCAGGCCGGTTGAAATGTGATAGTCGATGTCGATGTCGGTTCGTTCCGGAGGAGCGATTCGATAGGCGATATGAGCAGCCATGAACTGACCCAGGCTGTCGCCACCGAGCCAGATTCTCAGCGGATCTCCTGAAGTGATCGAGCGCAGCGTCGGGATCTCCGGTTCTGGTACTGGCTCGTTGCCTCGGTCCGTGGAAACACTGTCGAGATCGTTTGTATCCGGCTGATTGGGGTCAGTTCCGGTGGAGACACCCGGCTCCGTTGCCTCGCCGGTATCGATTGATCGGGCCGCCGACCCGTCCGGTTCGAGCCCTATGTCGCTCAGAGCCAACTCGCCCAGGATGACATCATCATCGTTGTTCTGGAGCCCGGGTCCGTCCTCGTAGCTGACCACCGAGCGGATCCAGCCGCCGGGGCGGTCGAGGTAGAGCGTGTGGCTTGCATCATCGACTACTCGGGCAGCGCTCAGCCAACGATCTCGTTCAGGTCCGAACTCCATCCGTTGAGCGATGTCAACGAGGCTGGCCGAGGCGAGGAATGCCGCCAGAACCAGGAAGAACAGCGTGCCCAGCAGCGTGCGGAAGGAATCGAAACGATATGTGGTCGTGAGCGGATCGGGCGCCGGTCGGCGGGCGATTGCGGGTTGCTTGGAGTTCTGCTGCTCCCGGAGTCTGGATCGCATCAGAACTGGAAGTAGATGAAGGGCTGGACCCCTGGCGGACTGACGGCGGTGATGATCAAGACCCAGCAGGCGAGCGCAGTGGCCTGGGCCAACGGATCCCACTGGGCAAATCGTTCCAAGATGGCCCTCGCATGGCCTAGCGGTTGAACTTGGATCAAGAGTGCTGCAACGATCATGGCCCATGCCACCCAATTGACTGAATCAAGACCGGCGTCAGCGGTGAAGAGTCCGCGTAGGACTTCTTCCGCATGACCGAATGTAGGGGCTCGGAAGAGAACCCATGCGATACAGACCACGTGGAACGTGAGGATCCAACGAAGCACAGGATGGAAGTTGAATCCGCCCCGCAATCGCTCGAGCATCAACCAGCCACCGTGGATTGCTCCCCACACCACGAAGTTCCACTGCGCACCGTGCCACAACCCACCGAGCAACATCGTGAGGAAGAGGTTCCGATACGTGAGGATCTTGCTTCCGCGACTGCCACCGAGGGGAATATAGAGGTAATCACGGAGCCAGCGGGACAGCGTCATGTGCCACCGCCGCCAGAATTCGGTGATCGATAGCGAGCGATACGGAGCGTTGAAGTTCTTGGGGAAGTCGAAGCCGAGCAGTAGGGCGATTCCGATGGCGATATCGGTGTACCCGCTGAAGTCGGCGTAGATCTGAATGGCGTAGCCGTAGATAGCAGTGACGAGCTCCATTTGTGACGCTCGATTGGGAGCGTCGAAGACCGGATCGACAACCGATTGGGCGAGGTAGTTGGCGACCACGACTTTCTTGAACAGACCCTGACCGATCAACCATGCCGCCTCGCCTGAGGCCACGGTGGGTCTGATGGACCGGCGTTCGAGTTGAGGAAGGAACTCGGTGGCTCTCACGATCGGACCGGCAACCAGCTGCGGGAAGAACGACGAGGTAGAGCGCCACGTCGATCAACCCGTGGGCGGGAAGCTGGCGGCGGTGTATGTCGACGAGGTAGCTGATCGCCTGAAACGTGAAGAACGAGATGCCGATCGGCAACAGGATCGGCGATGGCGGGACCTCACTGTTCCCACGATCGAGGTCACCGAACTGGTGAAGAACAGGAAGTACTTGAAGAAGCCCAGCACACCCAGGTTGATGGCGACCCCGATTACCGACGATTTCGTCGGGGACGGTCGGGGTTGGAGTCGATGGCCAGTCCGACCGCCCAGTTGAAGATGATCGAACCAGCGAGCAGTGCTGTGAGCCGGACATCGAACCAGCCGTAGAACACGAAGGACGCAGCAACCATGAACGGTTTCCACAGCAGCATCGACCGTCGCACGGCGGCGTGGCCGAGCGTCACGAAGAGAAAGAACACTCCGAAGGTGAAGGTGGGAAAAAGCATTGCGGTCGGGTCGCTCGGGGAAGGCCGGCGGCCCGGAGCATACTGGCACACGTGTCCCCTTGGAGATTGCTATCGCCGCCTATTCCTGAGTCGTTCGTCGTGAGCGAGCGACGACAACTCGACGACGTCACCGTTTCGGGGCCCCAGGCCGAGCTGTACCTGCAGGGCCAGCTCTCCCAAAACGTCACGACCATGGCGGTCGGCGACTGTCGCTATTCACTCCTATTGCAGCCGCAGGGCCACATGGTTGCGTGGTTTCGGATCGTTCGTACCGACACCGAAGCCTTTTCGTTGGTGGCTGATGCCGGCGCCGGAACTGCTATTGCGGCCCGTCTCGAACGTTTCAAGTTGGGTACCAAGGCCGAGGTCGCTGTCGGAAACAGTTGACGTGATGTCGGTCAGGGCCTCGCCCGAGGAAGATCTTCCCTCCGGCGAGGCAGTGGCGGATGGTCAACTATCTCGTCGTACCGCTGCTCTGGCCAAGGCTCGCCGGTGTCGATCTGTTCGGTACCGCAGCACAGGCGATGACGTCTGAGGTTCGATCCGAGTTTCGTCGAGGCGCTGCGGATCGGCTCCGGTATCCCGCTCTACGGGTCCGGATTACGACGACAAGACCGTGCCCGCCGCCCTCGGCGTTGTCGACATGTCGGCCACGTTCTCCAAGGGTTGCTACATAGGGCAGGAACTCGTGGCTCGAATGGACAGCCGAGGCAACAACTCCCCCCGACGACTGATGAGTCATCTGCGCGGAAGCGGCCGGCCGCCGCAGGTGGGCGAGGAAGCATTCACCGAGACGGAGCCGGTTGCGGGGTGCTCACCAGCGTCGTCGCCGTTCAGCGACGGCTGGCTGGCGTTCGCCTCGGTGAAACGAGCTGCCCTCGAAGGTGGCGAGCTGTCACCGTCGGGTCAGCAGCCCGCTCTGATGTCCCGGCCTCAGGCCCAGGCGTCGGCGGGCACTAAGGCCGGCCAGCGTTCGATCAGCGCCCGGACGGCAGCGGTCGATCGTCGCTGCGTGACGAACGACTCACCCACGAGGACGGCGTCGTAACCGGCCGCAACGAGTCCCGGCAGCGTCGGAAGGGCCCCGCACCCCGCTCTCGGCCACCGCCACGACCTCGTCGGGGATGGCCCAACGAACGCGAACCGCTCGATCGGTGTCCACTTCGAAGGTGACGAGGTCCCGCTGGTTCACGCCGATCAGTGTTGCGCCCATCCCGGAGGCCCGCTCGATCTCCCGTTCGTCGTGGGTCTCGACGAGGGCATCGAGGCCGAGGTCGGCGGCCAGCACGGTGAACTCGGCCAACTCGATCGTCGGTCGAGCGCAGCCGACGATCAACAGGACGCAGTCGGCCCCCATCAGTCGGGCGTCGAGGACGTCTCGACGGTCGACGGTGAAGTCTTTGCGGAGGACGGGAAGAGACGACAGCGGCGCTGGCCTGAACGAGATCGATCGTCGATCCACCGAAGTGCTCTTGTCGGTCAGCACCGACAACGCAGCCGCGCCTCCGCCCTCGTACTCGACCGCAAGGGCGGCAGGATCCAGATCGGCGAAGAGGTCACCCTTGGACGGACTGCGCCGCTTGATCTCGCTGATGACCGACAGCCCCGCAGTCTTGCAAGGCGTCGGCGAAGCCTCGACGCGCTGAGTCGATGGGATCTGAACCAACCTTCGACGCGATCGCTTCGTGTAGCCACGCCTCGCTCCGCTCGTCGGCAGCCGCACGGTCCCGATGGAACTGAAGAATCTTGTCGAGATAGGTTGCTGCCACCTCCAGAATCGTACGCGATCGTGGGATCGAAGAGCCCTAGGCTGATCGAACGGAGTTGGAGCTAGGAGCGAGACCGTGTTCATCAAGATCTGCGGAATGACCAACGCCGACGATGCCCTGCTGGCTGCTGGACTCGGCGCCGACGCTGTCGGGTTCATCTTCGCTCCCTCGCCACGACAGGTCACCCCCGGTCGCGTTCGCTCGATCATCGAACGCCTTCCTGGTTCGGTGCTGCCGGTGGGAGTGTTCCGCAACGAGGCCAAGGAGCGGGTAGTGGAGCTCACGAACAGAACTGGGATCCGGGCGGTTCAGCTCCACGGCAATGAGAGCCCCGAGGAGACCCAGTGGATCAATGAGCGGGTACCGAGCGTTATTCGGGCTGTGCCGGCGGGATCAAAGGCGATGATCGAACACGACGCATTCGGGAAGGTGCGGTTCCTCATCGATGCAGCGACTCCAGGATCGGGCAAGACCTTCGACTGGGAGATCGTGCGCCGGAATCCGATCGATCGTGACTTCATCTTGGCCGGCGGTTTGAATCCGGAAAACGTGATTGAAGCAATTCAGACCGTTCGACCGTGGGGAGTTGATGTGGCATCAGGGGTCGAGAAGAGGCCCGGCATCAAAGACGCCACGAAGCTGAATCACTTCATCCTGAATGCCCGTTCGGTCGAGGGGTACGGGGCCAATCACGCACTCGCCGATCCGTGGGACGAACCGGCGTTCTGATCGTCAGTCCGCTTCACCGAAACTGAAGGTCACCGATCCCGTTGCGAGAACGTCACCACTGCCGCCCGTTCCGCTGAAGGCCCGTGCTGTAACAGAGTAGGTGCCGGGAACAGCACGACGGCCACCAAGGCGGTTGCCGGTGTTACCAAAGAGCGTCCATCTTGCACTGCTCTCCAGTTTGCTGGCGTTGAAGGGACCCGACATGGCGAAACGGACGCTCTTGGTGCCGGCCGGTGCGAACGCCTCGACGGTGAACAGCGTGATGTCCCCGCCATCGTAAGCTTCACCATTCGGAGCGTTGAGGACCGCAAGTCCCATGGCAACGGGTTCGGGCACGGTGCTGGGCGGGGCCGTCGTTGTAGTGGTCGGTTCTGTCGTGGTGGTGGTGGGTTTCGTCGTCGTCGTGGGGTTTGGTAGTGGTTGTGGTGGGTCGGTCGTGGTTGTGGTGGGTTTGGTAGTGGTTGTGGTGGGTTTGGTAGTGGTTGTGGTGGGTTTGGTAGTGGTTGTGGTGGGCTTGGTTGTGGGAGGAAGTGTGGTGGTGATTCTGGTGGTCGGTGGTCGTGTGGTCGGGGGCTGCGTCGTGGGGGGTTTGGTGGTCTGAGGTTGGGTCGTTGGAGCAGGCGTGGTTGTCGGTGCTGCCTTGGTTGCAGACTTGGGTCTGGTAGTCGGAGCGGCGAGAGTTGATGCGGTGCTGGGTGGTGGTGCCGCGACGACGATCGTTGGAATTGCCGTTGATACAGGACCCGGTGGTGTCGTCGAAGCCACAGTTGCGGAGGTTTCGGTGGATGTTGATCGAAGTGATGTGGTTGTTTCAGCCAGCAAGGGCTCAATGGGTGCGGCGACCGCATCGATCACCTCGGAGCCATGGTTGTCGAGCACCATTGGGACACTGACCACCAGCACCGCAATGAGGATGTAGACCGAGCGCGTTGAGGCGGCCGCGAAGCCATCGATCGGTTTGCTGGTACATAGAAGCTCCCACGCCTGCGCCTTACGATGAGGCTAGGCGCGCCGGATCACGACCTTTGATGGGGATTCCTGCCCATCAAAGGCCGAAACAGGTTTCTGGGCATGCGGCCCTCCGGCGTGGGTACGAACCCGAGCGTGCGCCTAGGAGTGGGCCTGATTGACCGCGCTGAGGATCGCTCGCAGCGACGAGGTGGTGATGTCTGTGTGCATTCCCACCCCCCACAGTTCGGTGTCGCCGATCTGCATCTCCATGTAGCTCACCGCTTGCACATCTGTCCCAGAGCCGATGCCGTGCTCGTGGTAGTCGAGGACCCGAATCGCCTTGCCGGTGTGCTCGGCAACGGCAGATGCGAAAGCGGAAACCGAGCCGCCACCTTCGCCGGAGATGGCTATCTCGGCTCCGTCGACTCTGACAACTGCGTCGATGGTTGTGCGATCTTGGCCCTCAGGGTTGTGGGTGCTTCTGAACGACACCAGCTCGAAGGGTTTGGCGATCGAGAGATAGTGTTCCCGGAAGGTCTCCCAGATTTCGTTGCCACTGACCTCTTTGCCGGTGGTATCGGTGATCTGCTGGATGACACGGGTGAACTCGATCTGGAGCCGACGGGGAATGTCGAGCTCCTGCTCGGTCTTGAGCAGATAGGCGACGCCGCCCTTTCCTGACTGGCTGTTGACGCGAATCACGTCTTCGTATGTGCGGCCCACGTCCTTGGGGTCGATGGGCAGGTACGGCACTTCCCACAGGCGCTGCTGGGTGGCCTCCATGGCATCGAAGCCCTTCTTGATTGCATCCTGGTGACTTCCGCTGAAAGCGGTGTACACCAAGTCGCCGACGTAGGGGTGACGAGGATGCACTGGCAGCTGGTTGCAGTGCTCGGCGATCCGACGGGATTCGTTGATCTGGGAGAAATCCAGTTCGGGATCGACGCCCTGGCTGAACAGGTTGAGGGCGAGGGTGACGATGTCGACGTTTCCGGTTCGTTCGCCGTTGCCGAACAGTGTTCCTTCCACACGATCGGCACCTGCCATCACGCCGAATTCGGCGGCTGCGACGCCGGTTCCACGGTCGTTGTGCGGGTGCAGGCTCAGAATCACCGAGTCGCGTCGATCCAGATTGCGGTGCATCCACTCGATCATGTCGCCGTAGATGTTGGCGGTGCTCACTTCGACAGTTGCCGGCAGGTTGAGGATCACTTTGTTGTCTGGGGAAGCCTCGAAGACGTCGAGTACAGCTTCACAAACCCGCTTTGCGAACGGCAGCTCAGTTCCGGTGAAGCTCTCCGGCGAATACTCGTAGCGGATGTTTGTCCCTTGCAGAATCGCCTCGTTCTTCTTGCATTCCTGAGCACCCTTGACAGCAATGTCGACGATGCCGTCCTCGTCGAGGCCGAACACCACTCGTCGCTGCACCGTGGATGTGCTGTTGTACAGGTGCATGATCACGTTCTTTGCCCCGACGACGCTCTCATAGGTGCGCTTGATCAGCTCGGGCCGGGCTTGTGTGAGGACCTGTATCGCGACGTTGTCTGGGATCAGGCCGTCGTCGATGATCTTGCGAACGAACTCGAAGTCGGTTTCTGAAGCGGACGGAAAGCCCACTTCGATCTCGGTGAAGCCCACCTCGACCAGATGCTGGAACATCATGAGCTTGCGGTCGGCGTCCATGGGTTCGATCAGGGCCTGATTGCCGTCTCGGAGATCGACGCTGCACCAGAGAGGTGTGGTTTCGATGACCGCGTCGGGCCAGGTTCGATCGGCGATAGGTATCGGTGGAAAGGCCTGGTATCTGTCGATCGGCAGTACGCCGGGTCTGTTGTTCAGGGGGGTAGTCATTGGATTCTCGGTTTCGTTCGGTCTTTCATTCTGTGGACAGGTGCGGAAGGGCTGAATGCTCCGCAGATTGGATCTGTTGTTCCCGACGCGTCGTTGTCAGACGGCCGGGCAGAGAAGTCGAAGCTCGAGTCCGAGAAGGAGCGCGGTCAGATCTGAGCTACCGGCACCTGGGGTGGGGCTCAACGACCACATGGTTTCAGACTAGTCGACGATTTCGCCGTTGCCGACCCTTTTGCCGAAGCGTTCGAGTCGTTCGATGACGTGAGGATCGGTAGTTTCCGCCGCGGCGGCTATCGCTTTCTTGATCTGGCGGTAGATCTCGGACTCCTCCTCGCACCGAGTGCAATGGTCGAGATGTTCAGCAACTCTGCGAGCCTCTTCGGCGGTCAACTCGCCGTCGAGGTAGTGCTGGAGGAGTTCGAGGGTCTCGCCGCAGGTGAGTCTGCCACGCATGCGGTTCATCAAGTCCATGACAGGAGTGAGGATCATGACGGGTCCGATCGGGGACGGTTCTTTACTGTCTTGGGAGACAACCGTTGGCGGATTCGCCCACGGCCTCTGTGTAGTCGACTCATTACTGTGCCAACTGGGATATCGAGTATCCCTGCCGCCTCGGCATAGCTCAGACCGTTGATATCGACCAGGTCGACAACGGTCCGGAACGGAGCTGGCAGCTCATCGAGCGCAGTTTGGACGGCATGATCGAATACAGGTTCCACAATAAGGTCTTCGGGTGTGACGTCATCGATCGCTTCAGCTGAAGGATCGTCCGGATCGTCGAAGAGGTACGGCTTCTTCTTCTGGGCCCGGTTGATGTTGGTATTGCGCAGGATCGTGAGCAGCCAGGCCTTGGGGTACGCCCCATCGAACCGTTCTATGGCGCGGAAGGCGCGCAATAGCGTGTCCTGCACCAAATCCTCGGCCTCGGTGGAGTTGCGGGTGAGGGTGCAGGCCGTGGCGAAGAGAAGCGGGATATGAGGCTGAACGTGGCAGGCGAACTTGTCGCGTTTGGCCAGAGGCGGTTCGTCCGTATCCGAGGTGGTCGCTTCTTCGCCGTGACCAGTCACTACAGCAACCACTCCAGATTCAACCGAAGTCCGAGGTAGTTCATTCCGGGCCCGCCCAGTTGATCATTGCGGTGCTGGCATGCTCGAAGTAGCTGGCCATGGCCCGATCTACCTCGGGCGGCGCTGCCACCCGTTGCGCCGTCGTGGTCACCGCATCCAGCATGTGGGCCAGCCAGTGGTCCCGCTCGCGCTGGCCGATGCGTAGATGCGCATGTCGCATCCGCAGCCGGGGATGGCCCCGCTCCTCGCTGTAATGCGGGGGACCGCCCCAGTACTGGGCCAGAAAACCGGCGGTAGTCCTTCGGGACTCGGAGAGATCGGCCGGATACATGACCCGCAGAACCGGGTCGGATTCGACGTGGTCGTAGAACGTGTCCACGAACTCAACAAAGAACGCTTCGCCACCAACGACGTCGTACACAGACTGGGACATAGCGACAGTCTAGGGAGTCGCCCGAAAGTCACCGTAAGCTCGCTGTCGCTGGCGCCGTCGGTCGGGGGATTGTCGACCGCTCGCCGCGCATGCCCTCGATCGTCGACCTACGGCCGGGAGTTGGGGGACCATGTCGATTCGGGACCGGCGAAGCGGGTGAGAGTCGGGCCGAATCGCAACTCGAGAGTTCTCTTCGCTAAGGCGTGACCCGCCTCGATTCAACGGCTGCCCGAGGGTGGCTTCTGTTGCTGGTGCTCAACGTCGTGTAGCGGTGTCTGACACCGATTTCAGGTCAGCCGAGGACAACCATGAGTTCGACCGTGCAAGTGGTTTGGCCGTTGACTGTGGCAACCCCGGAACCCTTGCCGCCCCGAGCGGACAGTCGTCCGAAGGTAACTTCCATCTCCAAGGTGTCGCCAGGTTCAACCGGTCGGCGAAACTTCGCTCCGTTGACGCCGGCGAGGTACGGGATCTTGCCGGCGAACTTCTCTTCGGCCAGCACTGCGCACGCACCGGTCTGGGCCAGCGCTTCGATTTGAAGCACCCCCGGCACCACGGGACGTTCGGGGAAGTGGCCGGGAAAGAACCACTCGTCACCGGTGAGGCGCCACAGGCCTCGGACCCGTTCGCCCGGTGTCAGCTCGGTGAGTTCGTCGACAAAGAGGAACGGTGGACGGTGGGGAAGTAGGTCGATCGGGGCGGGAAAGGACACTCAGCTACCTGGCCCGATGATGATCGTGCCGTTGTGTCCGCCGAACCCGAAACTGTTGGACATCGACGGCCCGGGTTCCCATTCGCGGGCCTCCCCGATGACCAGATCGATTCTGGGCAGTTCGGGGTCGGACTCGACGGTACCTACGGTTGGCGGTATGAGGCGATGTTGGATCGACAGGACAACCGCCGCAGCTTCGAGGGCACCCGCAGCTCCGAGCGCGTGCCCGGTGATTCCTTTGGTAGAGGTGACGATTGGTCCAGGCTCGCCGAAGATCTTGGCCATGGCGTGAGCCTCAGCCGCGTCGTTCAGCGGTGTCGATGTGCCGTGGGCGTTGATGTGTGTGATGTCGCTTGGCGACAGGCCGGCGTGCTCCATGGCCAACTCCATTGAGCGAACCGCCCCTGACCCCCCTGGAGCCGGTGCGGTGATGTGATGAGCGTCGGCGGTGCTGGCCGCACCGAGCATCTCGCCGATGATGGTGGCTCCGCGCCCTACAGCCCGGGCCCACTCTTCCAGCACGAGCACCGCAGCGCCCTCGCCCATCATGAAACCGTCACGGCGGGCATCGAAAGGAACCGAGATTCCGGTGGTCGACAGCGCCGTCATGTTGCCGAAGCCGGCGAGTGCCGTGGGAGTGAACGATGCCTCGGATCCACCGGCAAAGACCACGTCGCAGCGGCCATCGGCCACCATCCGCATGGCATTGCCGATGCTGTGGGTGCCGGCGGCACAGGCGGTGACCGTCGCCTCGCACGGCCCCTGGAATCCCATGCGCATGGAAACTGCTGCTGCCGCGGCGTTCGACATCATCATCGGCACGAGGAACGGGGACACGCGCCGCGAACCCCGTTCGTGCTGGACCAGGATCTCTTTCTCCATGGTTCCAATGCCGCCGGTCCCGGTGCCGATCAGGGTACCGATACGGGCGGGGTCGGCTTCCAGGTTGCCGGCCTGCTCAGCGGCCTCGATCGCAGCGGCGATGGCGAATTGGGTGAACCGGTCGGCGCGGCGAGACTCCTTGGAGTTGGCGTAGTACGGCGATGGGTCCCAATCGTGGACCCGTCGCTCGCCGTCGGGCGCCGGGCCGAGGAGACCCTGCCAGAACTGCTCCTTGCCGACGCCGCAGGGCCCGACCACCCCGAGCCCCGTAATTGCTACCCGACGCATGTGTTCTAGAGCTTGGCGACGATGAGGTCGTACGCGCCACCGACGGTTTCGACACCTTCGAGTTCTTCCTCGTCGACCGAGACATCGAATTCTTCCTCGAGCGCCATGACCAGCTCGACCAGGTCGAGACTGTCGGCGTCGAGATCTTCAGCGAATCGGGCTTCCTTGGTGACTGCGGATGCCTCGACGGAGAGCACCTCCACAGCACACTTGGTGAATCGTTCAAAATTTGCGGTGTCGCTCACGTGTCTTCTTCTTTCTTCGTGATGCTTGGTCGGGTTCGACAGCATTCTGTAGATGAGTCTTTGCCCTGTGTCGTAGATCAAAGACTAGTTGGCAAGGGAGCGTTAGGCTCCCATTCCGAGCCCGCCATCTACCGCGATTGTGGTTCCAGTGATGTAACCGGCACCGTCGGAGGCGAGGAAGGTCACAGCTGCGGCGACATCTTCGGGTGTGCCGACGCGGCCCAGAGGCACCGCAGCTGTCATCGCGTCCTTGGCCTTGTCGCTGACGGCGTCGAGCATGTCGGTGGCGATCGGGCCGGGGGCGACGATGTTCACGGTGATATTGCGTGATGCGAACTCCCGGGCAAGCGAACGAGCCAAGCCCACCAGTCCAGCCTTGCTGGCCGAATAGTTCACCTGGCCGGTCTGGCCGATGGCGCCTACGACCGAAGAGATGAAGATGATTCGGCCGGAGCGTGCCTTCATCATCGGTTTCACAGCCCGTTTTGCCACCCGCCATGATCCGGTGAGATTGGCGTCGACGACCGACGTGAAGTTCTCCTCGCTCATGCGAAGCGTGAGACCGTCCTTGGTGATACCGGCATTGGCCACCAGGACCGACACCGCGCCGAGTTGGTCCTCGATGGCGTCGAATAGTGCTTCGACGCTGGGGCCCGAAGTGATGTCGCACTGGAACCAGTTCAGTGATTCGGGCAGGTCATCGGGATCGGATCTACTGGCAACCGCCACCGAAAGACCAGCATCGGCCAACGCAACCGCAATGGCGAGCCCGATTCCTCGGCTCCCACCGGTGACGAGGGCGACGCTCATGAACCGTTCCAGCGAACGAGCGCACTGCCCCAGGTCATGCCGGCCCCGAATCCGACGAACAGAACGAGATCCCCGTTCTGAAGTCGGTCTTTGACCAGAGAATCGTGAAGAGCCATCGGAATCGTTGCACCTGAGGTGTTTCCCGTGTTCTCCAAGATCATTGCGGTGTTGTCCATGGACAACCCCAGCTTCTTCCACGCCGACTCGAGAATCCTGATGTTTGCCTGATGGGGCACGATGAGCGCAATGTCATCGAGAGTGATGTCCGGTCCGGCCATCTTCATTGTCCTTGCGACCGTCCGCTGGATGGCGGCGACAGCCTGACGGAAGACTTCCTTGCCGTCCATCTTGAGCACGTCGCCGTGCTCGGCATACAGAATGTGGATGTAGTTGCCGTCAGCGCCGAGGTCCCAGCCCAGCAATTCTCCTACTCCGCTGGGGTCGGCTTCCACAACCGCAGCTCCGCCGCCATTGCCGAACAGGATTCCGGTGCCGCGATCGTGGTAGTCGGTGATCTTGTCGAGCGCTTCGGCGCCGACCACGAGGATACGTTCCATCCCTTGAAGCAGGAAACCGTTGGCGATGGTCAGGCCGTAGACCCAGCCGGAGCAAGCAGCCTGAATGTCGAGGGCGCCGCAGTCGAGCCCCAGCTCGCGAGCGACGGCGGGCGCAGTTCCCGGGCACACATGCTCGGGACTGGTGGTGGCCAGCAGAAGTAGGTCGATGTCTTCGGGACCGACACCGGCGGCGTCCATCGCCCGTTGCGACGCGAGGGCGGCCAACTCGGTGGTGGTTGAGCCGATGTGACGTTGACCGATTCCGGTTCGCTCGCGGATCCATTCATCGGTGGTGTCCATCCACGCTTCGAGATCGGCATTGGTGAGGACCTTCTCCGGCAGTGCAGCCCCCACGCCTGACATGCGGAATCCGATTCCGCTCATGCGCCAACCCGCAGCCAAGCGATCGGCTGTGAAGCGGCGACTCGTTCTCCGTTCATGGCGAGGATGCCGTGGAGCTCACCAGCGAAGGCGGTACGCACCTCGGTACTTCCCACGTGGCCGAGCACGTCGCCCACGCGAACGAGCAGGCCCGATTTGGTGATGTCCAGCGGAGTGAAAACGCCGCTGCCGGGGCTCACGACCAGGCGCTCGCTCGCATAGAGGTGTTCTCCATCGGGCGAGCGATCAAATTTTGGGGAGTGAGCCAACTCCTCCAGTAGTGAGTCGAGATCATCAGGTTTGGACACCGACGCTCGGGCCACGTTTCCAATAGTCCGTTTGGCCATTCCGGTGAGCACGGTTCCAGGGCCGAGTTCGACGATCAGGTCGACGCCGGCTTCCTCGATAGTGTGCAACGTCTGGCGCCATCGAACCGGACTCGTGAGCTGCAGGCTCAGGATCTTGCGTGACTCATCCGCTGTCCTGTGGGGGGTGGCGTCGACATTGGAAACCACGGGCCGGTTGGGAGCCCGGAAATCAATGTCGGCCAGAGCTTTCACGAGCCGCTCTCCCGCAGCAGCCATGAAGGGCGTGTGGAACGCGCCGCCGACCTTGATGGGCATCACACGTTTGGCGCCCAGGCTTTTCGCTAGTTGGCCGGCCGATTCGATACCGGCTGCAGTTCCGGCGATGACCACCTGACCGGGAGCGTTGTAGTTGGCGACGAAGACGTCGGCGTCGCACTTCGCACACGCCAATTCGACCAGTTCATCGTCGAGGCCGAGTACGGCGGCCATGGTGCCGGGGATGGCATCTGCAGCGGCCTGCATGGCGTTGCCTCGTTCGGTGACCAGCCGCACTCCGTCGGCGAACGAAATCGCGCCGCTGGCAACGAGGGCAGAATATTCGCCGAGCGAGTGGCCTGCGTGAAGCGAGGGCTCGATGCCCAAACGCTCGACTGCGTCGAGGACGACCATGCTCAGCAAGAAGGTGCTGAGCTGGGCGTTTCTGGTCTCCCTCAGCTCTTCAGCATCGGCTTTCAGGAGGAGGTGCGCGATGTCGCGTTCGGCGACATCACTGGCCTCCCCGACGAGTTCCCATGATGGGTGATCTGTCCACGCAGCACCCATCGCAGGGGCCTGGGAGCCCTGTCCTGGGTAGGTGAACGCAATGTGGGTTGTTGGCATCAACGTATAGACCTACCTCGACACTGTCTGGTTACAAGGTCTTTGACCAGATCTCCACGAGCAGTTGTGAGCGGGTGTCGAGTCCGGCCATTCCGGCGGTCTTCACAGTGTTTGTTGATACGATCGCGGGCCCGAACACCCTGTATGCCCGGGTGGCGGAATGGCAGACGCGGCGGATTCAAAATCCGCTGTCCGAAAGGGCGTGTGGGTTCGAATCCCACCCCGGGCACCCGACTTGGAGAGGAGCGGACGGATAGCGATGTTCCAATCATCAATAGAGCGGAGGCTTCGAAATGTGTCGAACCAGTTGGTTGAACTCCGAAACGAGCTACGTGTGATCGACGAGCAACTACTCCATTTCTCCGATGAGGCCGACGATGCCCGGCTGCGCTCGCTGGTTAGCGAGACACCATTGGCTGGCCGCGAACACCGTGACGCAAACCGAACGGTCACTGCGCTCAAGAAGGACCGCTCGGTCAAGGTCGAGCGGTTGGTCAAGCTGGAAGAAAAACAGGACAGCCTGCTCGATGAGCTGACTATCAGAAAGACGCGTGAACCGTGACCCGCATCGTTGTGGCTGAGGACGAGGCGCTCATACGTCTTGACCTCATCGAGACCCTCACCGAAGAAGGTTATGAAGTGGTCGGCGAGGCCGCCGATGGTGATCGGGCGGTTGAACTGGTCCGGGAGCTGGCGCCGGATGTTGCGATACTCGATATCAAGATGCCGGGCACCGACGGGCTTGCCGCAGCGCGCCAGATCATCGGCGAACGATTGTCGGCGGTGGTCATTCTCACCGCCTTCTCCCAACGAGAACTGATCGAGCAAGCTCGCGACGTGGGCGCCCTGGCCTACGTGGTGAAACCGTTCGAACGCAACGATCTGGTCCCTGCGATCGAGATGGCGATCGCCCGCTTCTCCGATATTGCGCTGGCAGAAGCGGCGGTCAGTCAGGAGTCTGAGCGAGCCGATCAGGCCGAGGCGAAACTCGAAGAACGAAAGCTGTTGGATAGAGCCAAGGGCGTGCTCATGGACACCCACGGCCTCGCCGAAGCGGATGCGTTCCGGTTCCTCCGTTCATCAGCAATGAACGGCCGATTGTCGATGGGCGAGGTTGCACGGAAGACCATCGACGGTGAGCTGAAGCCTTAGTTCACTGCCATGCGGCCCCTGCTCGTTCTCGGACGGGGGCGGAGTCGGCCGAGCTTCATCTACGCTGCAGCGCCGGACGAGTGTTTACGTGCGGATCGCCGAGCACCATCGTGCCGAGTCAGCTAGTGGTTGAGACTGCGCGGATGACGTGGGCGAAGGCGTCTCGTTCGCGGACCGCGAAGTAGGTGATGCCCCAACGGTCACGCGCCTCGTGGAGCTTCTCGACGATCTGGTCAACAGTTCCGAAGAGGAGGTACGGGGTCGCTCGAGCGTGATCTGGGGTCAGGCCTTCGATGCGCTCGCATGCTTCGTCGACGGTTGTGTCGTAGCCGTTGGTGATTCGGGTGACTTGGACCATCGCGTTCAGCTCGACGTCGCCGAAGCGACCGCCGGCCCCGGAGCGAACTTGTTCGATCTGAGTGTCCAGCCAATCGGGCGCCCATTCGGCTTGATGGCTGTGTCCGTCGGCCTTGGTGCGACACGGCTACGGCGTGCTCTCCTGGTACAGGTGCGCGTCAAGAACCCCGGTGGGGCCCGGGGTGCCTCGATTAGATGGCAATGATGAGTGGTGCCAGTCCCGGTCTCTACTCGAGTTGGATTGCCGAGTCTTCGAAGATGGTGGAGCCGCCTTGGTCCGATCTGTGTTTCCAGCGGTGATGGAAGCGGCAGAGGAGCCGGCCGTTGGCAATGAGGGATTGGCCACCCTGGGACCAGTCTCGGATGTGGTCGTATTCACAGGTTCTGGCCGTGCGGCGGCAGCCGGGGTGCCTGCAGTTGTTGTCCCGTAGCCGGATGAGTCGTTTCTGACCAACGGTGAAGTGCCGGCCCTTCGACCGGTCGTCGGCGATGTTCCCGTCGGGGGTGACGGTGTGTTCGGTGACCTTCGCCCCTCGATCTCGGAGCAGCTTGACGATGGCTCTGGGCATTGGTGTGCCCCGGGCGGTGCGGGCCCCGCACACGGAGTTGAAGCTGTTGTCGAGTGGGTTGGGGAGTTGTTTGATGCGGGTGATGGCCCCGTAGAAGTGAACGAACCCCGCAACCTTTCCTTCCCCGACCTCAGTGTCTATGTCAGGTGGGGTGTGGTTTTTGTGTTGGGGGACGAGCACTTCGAGGTGGGCCCGGTACTTCCCGTGGGGGTTCAGCACGAGGTCGACGAGCGCGTCACCTCTGGCTTGGGATGGGGTCTGACCCTGGTGTTGTTTGGTATTGGCTTCGAGGGTGTCGACGAAGGGTTCAGCGTGGAGCGGGCCGATGGTGCCAGAGATGTGAGCACTGCCGAACAGATCGAACCCGTACGCCAAGTGCTGCTGGCCCTGAGCCCTGATGAACTCATCCAGGCCGGCGTCTTCGTCGGCGTGGGTGCGCCACTGGTTCAGGTAATCGCCGAACTCCTCCGGGGTACACATAGCGGCAAGTTCAACGAGTTCGGGTTCGGCGATGGCGAACTGGTTGGTGTCGATCTTCTTCCACACTCGATCGAGCACCTCGATGTGGCCGATGGAGATGCGACCTTCGAGGAGGGCTCGGTAGAACAACGGGTATCGGTCCGGTGATGAACCCACGAGTTGGAGGGTTTCTGACCGTCGGCGGGCCATCCCGCAGCCGTTCCCGAGTACGCCGGCCATCGAGTGCTCGCCTTTGGTGAGGGCGCAAGCTGCGCTGTTGGCCAAAGCGACCATGCGAGCCGCAACCACCGTTGCCTGCTCCGCTGCTGCGACGACGGCCAGGGTGTGATCGGCCATCTCCTGCCGGGACATGCCGTTGAGATCGACCGCAGCGAGTTCGGTTTGTCGGCGCCCGGCATCGATGAGCATCGCACGCTCGACCGCCAATGGCCCGGTTGGTTCTGAGTTTTCCGCCGTGGAAACCATGACTCCATCATCGTCGGGGGGTGTGACAAAGATGCCCCGAAACCGGGCCACCCAGTCATGTAATCTGGAGAAGATCCATACAGCCTGGGCAGGAGCCGGTGAGGTTGCCGCCGGCGAAACACTTGGGTATTGCGTCTGGCCACGTCGTGCTGCTCGAGAACGAGCACGCGTTTGCGGCACCGGCCAGGCAGGCTGCGGGGGTGAGGCCACCCGGGCCGGAGCTGACGACGACAGCTTCCCAGTACTCGGAGTCGGTGGTTGTGGGCATCAGTCGCCACCTTGGGTTGAGGGTGGGTAGTTTGGTGAAGTCGGGGCCTGGGAAGGTCATGCCCTCTCCCCGCGATCACGACACACAGGTCCTTGAACCCTGTTGGCGGCCATGGGGGTCGCATAAAACCTTCAAGACAATCGCAGGCGGACCCGAGTATTTCCACTACGAGGGCGACATTGGGGAGCGTCACGCCGAGGCACTTATCGAGTTGGACGGCGACCGGGAACTGGTGGCTGTGCGCGGTCCCCCAGCCCGCTTGCGATTGTGTCGAGTTCGAGATCTTCTGCTGCGACGTCGATAACCGGAGAGCAGACATCATTGTCAGGAATGCCGCACGGCTCCAAACTCAGCAACGACGCCAGAGCCGAAGTCACACGGATCGCTAGGAAGAGATCAGCCGCCCTCTTTGTCCAGGCAGTCACGTGGCTGAACGCAGATTGTCTGGCAGCAGAGGGGCGATCGAGCCGTCTCCGTGAAACGTGGCCGGAGCGACCTAGGCATGCGAACATGCGAGTTCGGTTGTTCACGAGGCGATTGAACCAGTGTCCGAAGCGACCCGCAGGGCCGACCCATCAAGGGAGGCGCGCCAGCGCCGAGCGAGGAGATGGGAGGAAGGCCCGGAGGCGAGCGCAGGTAGGATCAAGCCGGTGGGGACGCTGATGCTGATCGATGGGAATTCGCTGACGTATCGGGCGTTCTATGCCCTCCCCGACGACCTGGCGACGGCCTCGGGCCAGGTGACCAATGCGGTGTTCGGATTCACCAGCATGCTGATCAACCTGGTTCGAGATCACAAGCCGGACGGAATCGCAGTGGCATTCGACCTGCCCGAACCAACGTTTCGTCACGTACGGCTCGACACGTACAAGGCGGGCCGCAAGGCAGCCCCCGACATCCTCAAACAGCAGATGGGCCTGGTCCGGCAGGTTCTCGAGGTCATCAACCTACGCACGCTCGAGGCGCCTGGTTACGAAGCCGACGACATCATCGCAACGTTGGCATTCAAAGCGGCGGCAGCGGGACATGACGTTCAGGTGGTGACCGGCGACCGCGATGCGTATCAGCTGGTCAAGGATCCCCACATCAAAGTCATCTACAACCGTCGCGGGGTCAGCGACTACGCCCTCTACGACGAAGCAGGCATCATGGAGCGCACCGGCGTGGCGCCCAAGGACTATGTGGCCTACGCCGCGTTGCGGGGCGACAAGAGCGACAACCTGCCCGGTGTGGCCGGCGTTGGTGAGAAGACCGCCGCAAAACTCATCAACACCTACGGCGGAATCGATGGCATCTACGACAACATCACCGACCACAGCCCCAAACTCCGCCAGAACCTCGAAGAGAATGAGCGGCAGGTGCGGCTGAACGAGGAACTGATGGTGCTCCTCCGCGATGTGCAACTCGACGTCACAGTCGAGGAGTTGATGGACCGTCAACCATTTGAGCTCGATGAGGTGAGGAAGGTCTTCGACTTTCTCGAGTTTCGGACCATGTACGACCGCTTCCTGGACGCGTTCGCCAAAGACGCCAGCACGAAGGTGGCCGACGCCGATCGGGTAGTTCTCGAGCCGACCAATCATGAGGTGACTTCCACCGCCGAGGTGGAATCGTGGTCGGAGGTCTTCGGAAGATCCAGCGCTCCGGTCTCCATTGCCGGTTCACTCCGCGGAGGCCGGCTGCTGGGGCTGGCGTTCGCTAGCCAACCTCCGGGTGATGATGGATCGCTTGACGTCGCATGGATCGACGCGATCGGCCATCCCGGACTCGTCGCTGGGATGTTGGCGGCCACCAAAGGGCCGGGGTTTGCGGCTCACGATGCGAAGCCTCTCCTGAGGACAATCCTTCGAGAGAGCCTCGCCGGTGAGGACTTCGGCGATGGTCTCCAACTCGATACCGCACTGGCGGCATATCTTATGGATCCCGCCGGAACGTCATACCCGTTGGGAGAACTCCTAGCCGAAAGAACCCACTTCGCTTTGCCCGGTGTCGATGCCGTTCCCGAGGGGCAACTTGACTTCGGGGAGGGTCCGCCACCCTATGAGGTCGCTGCGGTGGAGGCGGCGGCGGTAGCAGCCCTGGTCGAACCATGTCGACAGGCGCTCGAGGATGAGGGCCTGACGACCCTCAACGCCGAGGTCGAGGTCCCTCTCGTTGCAGTTCTCGCCCGTATGGAGCATCGCGGTGTCGGTGTCGATCGGGCCGAACTGGAGCGGCTCAATGCCGACATGACGGCCGAAGCAGAGGCACTCCGAAACCAAATACAGGACGACGCCGGATACGAGTTCAACGTCAACAGCACAAAGGTCCTGCGCCAGGTGCTCTTTGAGGATCTCGGTTTGACCCCCGGCAAGAAGACGAAGACGGGCTTTTCCACCGATCAGGCGACCTTGGAGAAGTTGGTCGGGGAACATCCCATCATCGAACACCTGCTGGCGTATCGGGAGGTGGAGAAGCTTCGGAGCACCTATGGAGCATCACTTCTGGCTGAGGTGCAAAGCGATGACCGCATTCGAGCGACCTTCAACCAGATGGTGGCCCGAACCGGTCGCCTCTCCAGCGAACATCCGAACCTGCACAACATTCCGGTTCGATCCGAACGAGGCCGATCATTCCGAAAGGCCTTCGCCGCTCCGAACGGCCATCAACTTCTCGTGGCCGACTACAACCAGATCGAGCTTCGTTGCATTGCGCATCTCGCCAATGATCCCGGGTTGGTTGCGGCATTCACTTCTGGTACCGACGTGCATCGCTCGGTCGCAGCTCGCGTCTTCGGCGTCGAGCCCGAAGATGTCGACTTCGAACAGCGGAGCAAGGCCAAGATGGTGAGCTATGGCCTCGCATACGGCATGGAGGCCTACGGGCTGGGCCAGCGGCTGGGGATCAGGACCTCCGAGGCGGCGGACATTCTCGACGCATACTTCGAAGGGTTTCCAGCGGTTCGTGACTACATGGATAGAACCGTCACCGAGGCTCGCAACCGCGGGTACACCGAAACTTTGTTCGGGCGAAAGCGTCTGCTGCCCGAACTCCGCAGTGACAATCCCCGCGTGCGCCAGGCGGGGGAGCGGCAGGCTATGAACGCCGGCATCCAGGGGCTGGCGGCGGACATCTTCAAAGTGGCACTCGTTGGTCTCGATCGCGCCTTGGCAACCTCCGGGTTGAAGTCCCGGGTGGTCCTTCAGGTGCACGATGAAGTGATCTTGGAAGTGCCTGATGATGAAGCTGACGTCGCCGAACAGATGGTGCGAGCCGAATTGGCCACAGCATTTGAACTGTCGGTTCCTCTCGAGGTCAACCTCGCGTTTGGTTCGACGTGGGCCGACGCAAAGGAGTGATCCCGAAACGGCGGGCCGAAAACGGCGCGTGCAGAAACGACGACAGTTCAGATCTCTAGATGAGGAGAGCCAAACCGATCCGGCTGCTGAAGGGGTCTGACCCTAGGTGTCAGCAGGTATCGTGATGGGCTTGCCGGGATCGTCTCGGCGTCTCGTCGGCCGCAATGCCGCGAGATTCTACGAAAGTACTGCCTAGTTCCGTGACCGATACCACTTCTCCTTCAACCGAACCCATGACCGACGCCGAAGCCGGCGCCTACGTTCCTCGTCAGATCGTCTTCAACGATCTTGCTGACACCCTCGACGATGCCTACACCACGTCGATGGTCTCGATCGACGATGGGCAGATGGTCAAGGGAACCGTGGTGAGGGTCGACAAGGACGAGGTTCTTCTCGACATCGGTTTCAAGAGCGAGGGTGTCATTCCATCTCGTGAGCTTTCGATTCGCAACGATGTCGAACCCGGTGAGATTGTTTCGATCGGCGACGAGATCGAAGCGCTGGTGCTCCAGCGTGAGGACAAAGAGGGTCGCTTGCTGCTGTCGAAGAAGCGGGCCCAGTACGAGCGTGCATGGGGCACGATCGAAGATGTCAAGGAAGCCGACGGCATCGTGTCGGGCCCGGTCATCGAGGTCGTCAAGGGTGGACTGATCGTCGACATCGGCCTCCGAGGATTTCTTCCTGCGTCCTTGGTCGAGCTTCGCCGTGTGCGGGATCTACAGCCATACGTCGGCCAGACCGTTCACGCCAAGATCATCGAACTCGACAAGAACCGCAACAACGTTGTCCTGTCCCGTCGCGGTTACCTCGAAGAGACTCAGAAGGAACAACGCGAAGACTTCCTCGAGAACCTCAAGCCGGGTGAGGTACGCAACGGCGTCATTTCTTCGGTTGTCAATTTCGGTGCCTTCGTCGACCTCGGCGGCATGGATGGCCTCATCCATGTGTCGGAGCTCTCCTGGAAGCACGTCGACCATCCCAACTCGGTCGTTCAGGTCGGCGACGAGGTCACTGTTCAGGTCCTCGAAGTCGACTTCAGCCGGGAACGGATCAGCCTGTCGTTGAAGGCAACCCAACAGGATCCGTGGCAGGAATTCGCCACCGGCCACCGAGTTGGGGAACTGGTGTATGGCCGTGTCACCAAGCTCGTACCGTTCGGCTCCTTTGTTCAGGTCGGCGACGGTATCGAGGGTTTGGTGCACATTTCGGAGATGTCCGCACACCACGTCGACCTTCCCGAGCAGGTCGTGACCCCGGGCGAAGAACTCTGGGTCAAGATCATCGATATCGACCTGCAGCGCCGCCGTATCAGCCTGTCGATCAAGCAGGCCGCCGAAGGTGGAGTGGTCGCTCAGGAGTACCAGGAACACTTCGGCGAGCATGCCTTCGACTCCGATGGCAACTACATCGGCCCAACCGAAGTCGATCCTGCCACCGAAGCTGCGTGGGCGGAGTACTACCAGGAACTCGAAGAAGACAAGGTCGAAGCCGACACGCCGTCGGTGTACACCTCCGAAGCACCGGCGGAGGTCAGTGCCGAAGCGAGTGACGAGCCAGCGTCGACCGAGGCTGCCGAACCTGAACCTGAGGACGCCTAGGTTCGCTTCCTTCGTAGCCTTCACTGGCTGTTGACCCCACCGAGGTCGGCGAACATCCAGAACCAAAATTGAAGAAGTGCTAAGCCCGAGGCCAAAACCGGCCGACAGGTTCTCCTGAGTACAAGCTTGCCGGCTACCAACCGGCCTGACCTTCAGGAGAGTGTCGTGAACTCACGGCGAACGATCATCCTTTTTGTAGCAATCGCAATGGCGGGCCTTGCGGCGATGGGTCTGCTGATCTACATCCGCGGAATTGAGGACAATGTCTACGCCGGACGCGAACTCGTGACGGTCTGGGTCGCCGAGGGCAACATCCCTCTGGGCGCCAGCGGTTCAGACCTGGAACAGCGGGGCTTGATCGTGGAGAAGCCGATTCCGGCTGAGTTCGCTCCCGACGCCGCCATTGCTGTGCCCGGTGAGGAGATCGTCGGTCTGGTCGCCGTGAACTCCATCCCGGCCGAACAGACGATCGTGAAGGGCATGTTCGCCGCACCTCAGGTCGTTGCCGACCGGCGTCACCGACCGGCTCGAGGAGCGCACCATCGACGTGGAGAACGAACGTCGTCAGGACATGACCACCTACACGTTCAGCGCCGCTGGCCAGAACGCAGTGGCCGGTCTGTTGGAGCCGGGTGACTACGTGAACATCATGACCCGGTACAGCGCTCCCACCGTCGACAGCACCGCCGACCAAGACGAGGCGACCGACGGCGCCGATGGCGAAGGATCCACCGAGGAGGCACCCGCCAGCGGCCGTGTCCTTCAAGGTGTCTTCAAGAGCGACGCCGCAATGGTCTACCAGAAGGCGGAGATCCTTGCGATCGGCACCTCTCTCCCCGCCACGGTGGAGATCGCTGAGGAAGGCGAAGAAGCGGATGCAGCCGCTGGTGGCCTGATAACTCTGGCAGTGCCGGTTGAGGTTGCGCAGGTCATGCACGCTCTGGACGACTTCTATCTGACCCTCGTGTCTCCTGACTACGAGCCGTGGCCGATCCCTCAGCTTGATTTCGACACCCTCGAGCTTCCAGGCGAGAGCTGTGAACTGCTCACGCCGTATGGTCCGCCGCCAACCGGAGAACGAAGGCGATCTCACCGTGTGTGAACGCTACGAAGACGAACTGCTGCAGGAAGCACTTGCCGCAACTGCGAGGCCCTAACCATGGAAGACATTGACCTTTCGTTCGGACTCGATGATTCGTCCTCATTTGGCGAAGAGTCCGAACCCGAAACAACTGAACCGGTAGGTGACGCTCCGGCCCTGCGGCCTCAGATCGCCAACGGCGCAGCCGTTGCGGTGGTTGATGCTGATCAGGCTGTCCGCGACTATCTCGCTTCGCAGTTCGGCGAAGGTGCCGGATCTGCTGCAAGCCTGGCCGAGTTGGAAGGCCGGCTCGGAATGGGTCCTGTGGTCGTCATACTCGGCCCCTCCTGTGCCGATGCCGGCGACCTGGCCACAATCCAAACCTGGACTCGCACCCACCCCGAAGTCGGGTTCGATCCTGGTGACCAGCGAGGTCTCCACCGCACTGCTGCAGAGTGCGATGCGGGCCGGTGTACGTGACGTGCTGTCGGCGCCCATCGACCAGATGCAGCTTCAGGACACTGTTGAGCGGGTAGCCGAGGGCTTGGCATCCGTCGGCTCGGGTAGCGGCTCGGCCATGGCGCCCGCCGCAGGCGCCGAGATCCTCGATGAACTCGAGGGCGATCCGGGCATGGTGATAACTGTCTTCTCGACCAAAGGTGGCTCAGGGAAGTCGGTGACCGCCACCAATATCGCATGCTCGTTGGCTCGGCGCTCAGATCGCCCGGTCGTCCTGATCGACGGTCATCTTCAGTTCGGCGATGTGGCTGTGATGCTCAAACTCCAACCGACTCACACCGTCGTTGACGCCATCACCCAGCTCGACAAGCTGGACGCTGTCCTGATGCAGCAACTGATGACCACCCATGAGGAAACGGGACTTCGGGTGCTGCCCGCACCCATGGAGCCGACCTTTGCCGACCAGATCAGCGGCGAGCAGATGGTGCGGCTTGCCGAGATCGTGAAGCGTTTCGCCGGCCATGTGATCATCGACTTGCCCGCCTACTTCAATGACGTCGTTCTCAGCCTGATCGAGGCGAGCGACGAAGTGATCATGGTCGCCGGTCTTGACATCCCGAACATCAAGAACGTCAAGATTGGCCTGAGCACGCTACAGCTTCTGGACATCCCCAAGGAACGTCTCCACCTGGTTCTGAACCGGTCCGATTCCAAGGTGAAGCTGGACGTCAACGAGGTTGAGAAGACGCTGCAGGTCCATGCCGCCGCTCGAGTTCCGAGCGACGTCGTTGTGCCGATCTCGGTCAACAAGGGCAGCCCTGTTGTTGTTTCGTATCCGAAGTCAAACCCGGCTCGCTCCTTCGAGGAGTTGGCGATGCGTTTCCTGAACGGAGCGCAGTTGGAAGCTCAACAACCAAGCCGTCGCCGGTTCTTCGGCGGATAGAAGATCAACTTGGCTCGAACTGAGCCGATGAAGAAGTAGGCGGCGTTGACCGACACCGCCAGAAACGTAACCAGGACAACTCAAGGCAGGGGCAGATGTCTCTTTACAAGCGACTACATGAGGCGAACTCGGAAGAGGGAGCGCAAAAAGACACATCGCCCGCAGCGAAGGCGAAGCTGAGCGGGCGCCGCGATCCTGCGCTGGACGAACTGCGCCATCGGGTCCACAGCTCGCTCATCGAGGAACTCGGCCCGATCCTCTACGACAAGCGTCTCAGTGAGGACGAGCTTCGCAAGAAGGTCCATGAAGCGCTTCACAACGCCCTGGCAATGGAGCGTACGCCGCTGTCGGCGGCCGACAAGGCACAGCTCATCCAGGATGTCTCCGACGACATCCTCGGCTACGGACCCATCGACAAACTCCTCAGAGACGATGACGTCTCCGAAATCATGTGCAACGGACCAAAGAGTATCTACGTGGAGAAGAGCGGCAAGCTCACCCTCTCCGAGGTCTCGTTCGTCGACGAGCTGCACCTTCGTCGCATCATCGACAAGATCGTCGCCCAAATCGGTCGTCGAATCGATGAGTCGTCACCGCTGTGCGACGCTCGTCTGCCCGACGGCTCCCGCGTCAATGCGGTCATTTCACCGCTGGCGGTCGGCGGCCCTTTCCTGACGATCCGCAAGTTCGCTGCCGACCCGCTTCGGATCGATGATCTGATCAGGTTCGGCACCCTCAGTGTGCACTCGGCCCGGTTCCTGCAGGCGTGCATTGTCGGCAAGCTCAACGTGATCGTCGCCGGCGGTACCGGCACCGGTAAGACGACAATGCTCAACGTACTCTCATCGTTCATCCCATCCGATGAGCGGATCATCACCGTCGAGGACGCCAAGGAACTGCAACTCAACCAGGACCACGTTCTCTCCCTGGAAACACGGCCCGCCAACGTGGAGGGCAAAGGTGAGGTCAGCATCCGTGACCTCGTCAAGAACACCCTACGTATGCGACCGGATCGAATCGTCGTCGGCGAGTGTCGGTCAGGTGAGGCATTGGACATGCTCCAGGCCATGAACACCGGCCACGACGGCTCCTTGACCACGCTGCACGCCAACAACCCCCGGGACACCCTGTCTCGTCTGGAGACGCTGGTGCTCATGGCAGGTTATGACCTTCCGGTCCGAGCCATCCGCGAACAGATCGCATCCGCAGTAGACATGATCGTGCAGCTTCAACGGCTGCGAGATGGCTCCCGCCGCATCACCCACATCACCGAAGTGGCAGGAATGGAAGGCGAGGTCGTGACGTTGCAGGATGTGTTCCTGTTCGACTTCGGCGCCGGCGTCGACGAGCAGGGCCGGTTCAAGGGGCAGCTCAAGTCAACCGGCGTTCGCCCCAAGTTCGCCCAGAAACTCGCCGACCACGGCATCCGTCTCGGTCCCGAGATGTTCAGTCCAAACGGGGGCGAGGCAGCACCGACGCGAGGCCGGCGATGACCTTCCGAACACTCAGGTTGCTCACCGCAGCAGCCCTCGGTGCCATCGTCATGTTGGCTGCGTTGCTCGGGTTCGCCCCGGTGCTGGCCCAGTCCGACACTCCCGAGTTCCTGGTCGTCCACGAGGTGGATGCCACCGAAGAACCCGGTTGAACTCACGGTGCTCAGTGGTAGCTATGACGTCAGCACCGATGACGTCTCCCTCGTCGCCGAAGGCGAAGCGGTGGACGCAACGGCCGTGACGACGGCGCTCTCCACGGGCGACAACCTGGAGCTCGTATTCGTGATCGACGCCAATGCGAAACTGTCACGGGCCAATCAATTCGACAAGACCATCGAGCAGGTGGCACGTCACATCGAGCAGCTCCCCGAAGGAGTAAAGGTTGCTGTTGTTGCCGCCGGAAATCGAGATCAAGTTCAGGTGGCGCTCACCGGCGACCTGGAAGCTGCGGCTCGAACAGTGCGTTCGATGGACACCTCGAATGGTTCGGCCATCTTCAATTCCATGTTGCGGGGCGCTGACCTCTTCACCGACCGGGCCGACACGCATCGCACGATGATTGTCACCTCGGGATTCGACGACACTGTGTCGGCGGCCACGCCGGTGTCGGTCCGCGCCGAACTGGTCCGAAACAACGTTCAGATACTCGGTGCCCGGTACGAGGGTGACGCTGGTGGAACCGTTGGCGAACAACGTCTTGGTGCGCTCACGAGCGTGACCGGCGGCGCACTTTTCGACGCCCGGAATTCGGTGGAATTCGAATCCGCTCTCGGACTGGCGATGGACATTGGTTCGGATCGCCTGATCGTGTCCTACGAGGGTCAGGTTGATCTAACACAGCGCGGCGACCTCACGATGCAGATCGGCCAAAGCTCGATCTCGATCTCCTATGGGGGTGGCCGTCTTACGGACAAGCCACTGGCGCTCCAACCGGTCGTTGAACCGCCGACGTCACCCCTCGACTTCCTCCGTTCGAAGACTGGGCTGGCTATCACTATTGGATTCACGGCAGTCGGCATGCTGGCCGCCGTGTGGTCGCTGGGCAACATCTTTGCCGGTGGCGAAAGCACGCTGGAGGGGATGCTCCGTCGCTACTCCGGCGAGGAAGAAGGGGCTGAACTCGACGAAGAAGAGACTGCCCTGGTTCAGACCGCCCTGGTGAAGAAGGCGGTTGAAATGACCGAGTCCTTCGCCGAGGACCGCGGCTTCCTGGCTCGGGTCGAGGAAATTCTCGAGCAGGGCCGTATACCACTGCGAGCTGGCGAGGCGATGGGAATATTCAGTCTTATCAGCATCGCTGGCTTCGGCTTGGGTTTCCTGTTCACCGGCTCCGCAATTCGCGGGCTTGTCGTCGCTGCTGTTGCCGCATTGGCGACGTCCTCGGGTGTGCAGCTCAAGGCTCGCCGACGCATCCGGGCGTTTGAAGCCCAGCTGCCCGACATGCTTCAGCTCCTGGCGGGCACCCTGCGCGCCGGTTACTCGCTTCCCCAGGGCTTGGAGGCAGTGTCGCACGAGATTGCCGAGCCGATGGGGTATGAGTTGACGAGAGCGATGACAGAAGCCCGGCTGGGCCGAGAGATCGAAGAAGCGTTGGAGGGTGTTGCCACCCGTCTGGACAGCCCCGATTTTGCTTGGGCTGTCATGGCGATCAGCATCCAACGAGAAGTTGGCGGAAATCTGAACGAACTCCTCATGACCGTGTCGGACACCATGGTTGCCCGGGAACGCCTTGCCGGCGAGGTTCGGGCACTGACTGCCGAAGGAAAGCTGTCCGCGGCGATTCTGGGCGGCCTTCCGCCGGGGCTCGGATTCGTGATGTGGATCATGAACCCCGCCTACATCGAGACACTATTCACCAGCACCCTCGGCAAGGGCTTCATCGTGGCCGGAGTGATCTCCGGCGGCATTGGCCTCGCCTGGATGAGAAAGATCATCACGATCAATGTTTGAGGTTCTCACCACCGTTCACCCGGCGCTCTTCGTCAGCGGCATCGCAATGGCAATCGGACTCCTGGTCTTCGCTGTTGTCGGAGGGCTCGAAGAACGCGCTGCCGTGCGAAATACCCTGCGTCAGCTCGACGAATACGAGGTGGAGAGTATTCGCGACCAGGAGCTTCTAGCTCCGATCCGGGAACGACTCTTGGCGCCATTCGTCGGCCTGCTCGGAAAGTTCGGCGGTCGGTTCAACCCGCCGGAGTACGTGGAGTCCATCCGGCGCAAACACCTTCAGGCCGGCATCGTGGATCCCGACAAGGTCGAGCGCTTCCTCGCTTTGCGGGTTCTCGGTTTCGTGTTCATTCCGGTGTGGCTGATCGTGATGTTGGTCTGGAACCCATTCGGTCTGACCGGATTGTTACAACTTGCAGCTCTCGGATTGGGTGTGATGATAGGTGCGCTCGGACCGAGCAACACTCTGTCCAAGAAGGTGGAGGCACGACAGGTGGCGATCACCCGTCAGCTCCCAGACACCCTCGACCTTCTGGTGATTTCTGTGGAGGCCGGGCTCGGATTCGAGCAGGCTCTTGATCGCGTGATCAACAATGTTCCCGGCGAGCTCTCCGATGAGTTCGCTCGGGTACTGGGCGAGTCACGAGCCGGCTCCTCTCGTAGCGACGCGCTGCGCTCAATGGACGAACGAGTGAATGTTCCCGAGATCCGCTCGTTTGTGATGTCCATGATTCAGGCCGATCAGTTCGGTGTGTCGATCGGTCGTGTTCTGCGAAGCCAGTCCGACGAGATGCGGATCAAGCGTCGCCAGAAGGCCCAGGAGACCGCTCAGAAGGCACCGGTGAAGATGATGATCCCGATGGTGTTCTGTATCTTCCCGGCGCTCTTCGTTGTGGTGCTCGGTCCGGCCATGATCAGCATCATGGAAAACTTCTCCTAGAGCCCAATGTCAACCCTGACAGGTGAGAAGGCCAGGAGTGGCCTCACTCTTCAAGCAGCCTTCGTCCTGTTCTTCTTGGCGATCGGGTTCCTGATCGGGCGCAGAGTTCTGGGCGACAACTCGTTTCTGACCCACTTCGCAACCGGTCAGCTGATCCTGGATCGGGGTAGCGTCCCCACCACCGACCCTTACAGCTTCACCGCTCACGGCGAACCTTGGGTGGTGCAGAGCTGGCTGGCCAGCGTGCTCTACGCCGCAATTGATTCGGTCGCAGGCGGGTTCGGTATCCGGGTTCTCAATGGAGTGCTCGCAGGTTGTTCGGCCGCGATGGTGTGGAAGCTCACCAGCCAGAAGAACACCAACGTCTTTGTTCCCCTGGTGCTCAGCGGAGCGGTTCTCATCATCGGTGCAACCATGTGGTCGGCTCGTCCTCTGCTGTTTGGCCTGCTCGGCTTGGTGTTGGTGTTCGCAACGGTCGAAGGGATGTTCCGGCCGCAGTGGGTGCTGCCCGTGATGTGGGTGTGGGTCAACACACACGGATCGTTCCCTCTTGCCGGTGTCCTGGTTGGGACCATCGGCGTGGGCGAGTGGATCGACCGCCGCCAGTTCCCCGTCGACACAGCCAAGATTCTTGCTTGGGTTACCGCCGGGACCCTCCTGGGTGCTGTCAACCCAATCGGACCGAGACTCCTCTGGTTCCCCGTTCAGCTGCTCAGGCGAGGCGACGCCCTCGACAATGTGGTGGAGTGGCAGCCGTTTACTCTCGAAGGGCTGACGGCCTGGGTATTCGCGGGTCTTTTGGTCGGTTTCATCGTCTCGCTCACCCAGTCGGTGCAGTGGCGGTCGGTTGTTCCCGCGACGGTGTTCTCCATCGCGGCCTTTCTCGCCATCCGGAACATCGTCGTAGCCAGCGTTGTCCTCGCAGTCGTGTCCGCTCCGAACCTGCGGATCGTGTTCGGCCAGCTGGGCCACTCCGACCGAGGCGCTGTTCCCCGCGTGCTCGGGTTTGGATCGGGGGCGTTGTTGGCACTGGCAGTCGTCACAGCGACGTCGGTTCCGATGGAGTTCGACGGCTACCCGATCGAAGAGATCAACGTGTTGGAAGCAGAGGGGCTGCTCGACGGTGAGGCTCGCATCCTCCATTCCGAAGTGGTCGGAAACTACTTGGGCTTCAGACAGGGGGCCGACGCGAATGTGTTCGTAGATGACCGTTTCGACTTCTACCCCCAGCAGGTTCTCGACGACTTCGACGTGTTGCTCTATGGCGGGGACTATGGGGACGTGATCGCTCGCTACGAACCAGACGCCATCCTCTGGAAGACCGGCGGTGGACTACAAGCATGGCTGGACGCACGGCCAGAATGGGTGGTGGCCGAGCCGCTCGAGAGCATCGACGATGAAACCGGCGACCGTACCGAGAGCGACTGGTTCTTGGCCCGTCCCTCGGGTGCTACACCATCTCCCGAAGTTCTCGCCTCAAATCCCTGATCTCGTCGCGAATTCTCGCTGCGTACTCGAAGCGCAGGTCGGTTGAGGCCTCCTTCATCTCCTCTTCGAGGGTGAGGATCAGACGACGGAGCTCATCCTCGGGCAGGTCGGCCATCTCCTGGAGTTTCTTGTCCTCTCCGGGTCGCCGGGACCGCTTGCCCTCCCCGGGCACGGGTGCGGTTTGCCGTTCCTCGTTTGGACGCAACATTGCCAGGATGTCGGTGACCGCTTTGCGAACAGTCTGGGGATCAATGCCATGTTCTTGGTTGTACGCGTTCTGCAGCGCCCGACGACGGTTGGTTTCCGACATCGCTCGTTGCATCGAGTCGGTGACCTTGTCGGCATACATGATCACTCGGCCATCAACGTTCCTGGCGGCCCTGCCTATGGTCTGAATCAACGATGTCTCAGATCGGAGGAAACCTTCCTTGTCGGCGTCGAGGATGCACACCAACTGGACTTCGGGGAGGTCGAGCCCCTCGCGAAGCAGGTTTATTCCCACCAGAACATCGAATTCGCCAAGGCGGAGCCCTCGGAGCAACTCGATCCGCTGGATCGTGTCGACCTCGGAGTGCAGGTACCTCACCCGCAGCCCCTGTTCCAGCAGGTAGTCGGTGAGATCCTCGGACATCTTCTTGGTGAGGGTTGTGATGAGCACACGACCCTCGGCCTTGATGACGTTGGTGACCTCCTCCATCAGATCGTCGATCTGTCCTTTGGTGGGACGGATCATGACCTCGGGATCAATGAGTCCGGTCGGCCGCACGATCTGTTCGACAACTTCGGCCGAATGCTCCAACTCGTAGGGACCGGGCGTAGCTGACAGGAACACCACCTGTCCGGCTCGTTCGGTCCATTCTTCGAATCGAAGCGGCCGGTTGTCTGCGGCGGAGGGGAGTCGGAAACCGTGTTCGATCAGTACTTCCTTGCGAGACCGGTCGCCGGCGTACTGACCGTGCAGCTGAGGGACGGCCACATGGCTTTCGTCGATGATCGTGATGAAGTTGTCCGGGAAGAAATCGATCAGGGTGTACGGCGCCTCACCCGGCTGGCGGCCGTCGATATGCCGGCTGTAGTTCTCGATGCCATTGCAGAAGCCCATTTCTTGGATCATCTCGAGGTCGTATTGGGTGCGCATTCTCAACCGTTGCGCTTCGAGAAGTTTTTGCTCGTTCTCCAATACCTGTAGGCGGTCTCGCAGCTCGTCCTCGATGGTGAGGATTGCGTTGTGCATCTTCTCCTCCGAAGCCGAGTAGTGCGTTGCCGGCCAGATGACCAAGTCGCTGAGCGCCTCGAGCTTCTCGCCGGTGACCGGGTCGTAGCTCACGATGCTCTCGATCTCATCGCCGAAAAGCTCGATCCGAACCGCAAACTCCTCGTAGGCGGGATGAACTTCGATCGTGTCGCCTCGTACTCGGAACTTGCCGCGCACCAGGTTCATGTCGTTGCGCTCGTACCGCATGTCGACCAGCTTGCCCAGCACTTCTCGCTGGTCGATTTCGGTGCCGGAATTGAGAATGAGGGTCTTGGCCCGGTACTCAGCGGGTGATCCGAGACCGTAGATACAACTCACCGAAGCGACCACGATGACGTCACTGCGGGTGAGGAGTGCGCTGGTGGCAGCATGGCGCAATCGATCGATCTCGTCGTTGACCGAGCTGTCCTTTTCGATGTAAGTGTCCGAGCTCGGTATGTAGGCCTCAGGCTGGTAGTAGTCGTAATAGCTGACGAAGTACTCGACCCGATTCTCGGGAAAGAACTCACGAAACTCGTTGGCGAGCTGGGCGGCCAACGACTTGTTGGGCGCAATCACCAAGGCCGGGCGTTGGGCGTTCTCGATGGTCCAAGCGATCGTGGCGCTCTTGCCCGATCCGGTGATGCCGAGAAGGGTCTGGTAGCGGTTGCCTTTGTCCAGGCTCTCGGTGAGTGCGGCTATGGCGTTGGGCTGGTCGCCGGCCGGTTCATAGTCCGAAACCATCTTGAATCTTTGCATCTGTCTTATGCCCTCACTCCTACGTTCGCCGCTACGCGCCTTCTCTGGTTCGTCTCGCTTTGCTCGAACCACCACCACGAAAAATGACCAATTCTTCGAACAATGAGCTCGTGTGTTTCTGCTGCTCCGTCCCTGCGCAGCCGTGCGACTCGAGCGCGAGGACTCTCCCAGCCTAACGAGAGGGTGTGACATCGGCTGAGGCATGCGTGATGTCGCACTGCGGAGCACTGAGACATAGCCTTGCCCGATGGCTGCGATCATCGAGCTGAACGACCTGCGCAAGGTCTACACCAATGCCCGTCGCGACGACGTGATTGCAGTCGAGGGGATGAGGCTGAGCCTCGGTCAACCGGGCTCGGTTCACGGGTACCTCGGCCCGAACGGCTCTGGGAAGACCACTACCATCCGTTGCCTCTTGGGGCTCATACGACCCACAGCGGGAAATACATCGGTGTTCGGCGTGCCGGCCAGTCGGTATCACGAGGTCGCACATCGGGTTGGGGCGATCGTGGAGAACCCCAAGATGTTCCCGAACTTCTCCGGTCGAAAGAACCTTTCATTGCTCGCAGGCATCCAGGGGGTTCCGAAGAAGGAAATCGACCGGGTGTTGGCGATCGTCGGACTAACGGATCGGGCGAAGGACACCTTCTCGTCGTACTCCCTGGGGATGAAGCAACGACTGGCACTGGCGGGAGCTTTGCTCAAGAATCCCGACCTACTGATCCTCGACGAACCCGGGAACGGCCTCGATCCGGCCGGAATCGCCGAGATGAGACTGTTGATCCGTGACATCGCCGGCGAAGGGAAAGCCGTGCTCGTGTCGAGCCACCAGCTCGCCGAGATCGAACTGGTGTGTGATGACGTCACGATCATCAACAACGGGAAGTTGATCGAAACAGGCACGCTCGATCACATTCGCAGCTTCGCCGGCGGCGATCTCGTTGTGGTGAAAATCGACCCGACGCAACGCCAACTCGCAGCGGACACCCTCAACGCCGCCGGAATCGGTGCCCGCCCCCGCCCCGCAGAGAACGAACTCGTGTGCGATATTCCTTCGGATCGGACCGCCGAAGTAACCAGGGCGCTCGCCCAGGGTGGCATCTATTTGAGCGGCCTGGCAGCCCAACGACCGACGCTGGAAACTGCATTCCTCAATCTCACCGGAGCTCCACCTCCGCCGGGAGTCGTGCCCGGCTCGCCATCGGCAGCAGTCAGTGGTGGTGCCGCATGATCGGCCTCACCCTCAACGAATTTCGGCGCCTCACGAGTCGGCGTATCACCTGGTTTTTCCCAGCCGGTGTCGTTGCTCTCATTATCGCCGGCGTCGTGATTGCGTATTTCGTGATCAGCAACGACGACGACAATTCGCCAAACTTCGTAGAAGACATCGCCGGGGGAGCTGAACTCGAGAGCCTCTTCGCCCCGGTCGCATTTGTCCTCCCGCTCATGGCCTTTGTCATCGGAGCCTCGTACTTCGGCGCCGACGTGAAAACCGGAGTGATCGAGCAGATCCTCACGTGGGAACCTCGACGTGCTCGTCTGCTCATCGCTCGGGTCATCTCCAGCGTGGTCGGCGTGGCATTCCTTACTGCGGTGGTCGCCATGTTGTATATCGTGCTCATGTTCGTCCTAGCAGCGTTGACCGGAACGACAGACGGCATCACCGGGGAGGTTTGGTCCAACTTGCTTCAGGCCGTGCTTCGCTTCGGCCTCGCCGGTGGCCTGTTCTCCGCATTCGGGCTCGGGGTAACAGTGATCACCAACAACTCTCTAGCGTCGATCGTTGGCTTCGTCATCTACTTCTTCATCATCGACGGGATCATTGGTGTCTTTCTTCGGCAAGTCTCGCCCTACACACCGGTCACAAACACCTCGGCATTCGCCAGCGGTACCGACGTGGAACGGATCGAGGGCAGCGCATTCGGCGACACGGTGGAGACAGTCTCAGTTCACGGCTATGTCACTGCGGGAATCATCGTGGTTGCCTACGTGATCGGAACGCTCGTGATCGGCGCGATGCTCTTTCAGCGTCGAGACATCGACTAGATCTCGCCTAAGGCTGCGCTGCCAACGTGTCCCACAACTGATCCACTTGGGTCTGGAGTGATTCGAGGTCACCCGAGTTGTCGATCACGTGATCCGCGATGGCCAGCCGTTCCTGCCGGCTCGTTTGGGCGGCGATCCGATTCTGGGCGTCGTCGGCGGAGAAACCACGGAACTCGACGAGCCGGCGAACCTGTTCGGAAGGGGAGAGGTCGACAACAATGACCTCCCTCACGCCATAGGGATTGTCCTTTTCGGCCAGAAGTGCCATGTCCAGGACCACCACGGCGTCGGTGTCGGACAGAGAGGCAATCCGTCGCTTGATCTCGGTTTGCAGCACTGGGTGGACAATCGCTTCAAGTGCTTTGAGCTCATCAGCTTCCGAGAACACGATCCCGGCAACCAGCGCGCGGTCAAGCGCAGCCAGTGTCGTTGACGATCTGCACACCCCACCGTTCCACCATTGCGTCGAAGACGGGTTCGCCAGGTTCTTGAAGTTCGCGCACTACCGCATCAGCATCGATCACGACAGCTCCGAGTTCTCCCAGCCGGGCAGAAACCGTCGACTTACCCGACCCGATACCGCCAGTGAGACCAATCAACCGCACAAGGAGACTGTAGAACAGCCTTAATCGGACCCTCCATCCGCCGACGGAGAGATGTGGGGCCCGACCAGCGGGTTCTCGCTGTTCTCTCATGACTGCACCCGCCGTTCCAAGAACCTCGCCGTCTGCCGCGAGCACCGATCTGTCCATCGGATCGGGCGCGCTCGCGCTTCTCGGCGACAGCGATCGGCTTGCCCCGTTCAATCCGGCAATCCTGGCAGTTCGGTGGGCCACCACGATGGTGTGCGTCACGCTCGCTGCGGAGGCCTTTCTCGAACGCGACTACACGGTGATCCCGTGGGTAATGGGAATGGTCGCGAATACGGTGATCCGGACCCTGAGTCCGCTCTCGGACACCGGATCGATTCGTAGCCTTGCGGATCTACTTCTCGAGGTCGGACTCACAGTTCTGGCCGTCTGCCTGACCGGTTTCTGGAATTCACCGCTGGTGTTCACCTTGCTCGTGGCCGCCATCGTCGCCGGTTTCGCGCGCGGCTTCGCCTTCGGTATTCGTTTGGCAGCATCGTCGGCCATCACGGTCTCGTTGACCAACCTCGCGTCGGAGAACTGGTCCGAGACTGCGCTTCTGGTCTCTGCTCGGTGGAGCACCGTCTTGATCCTGATCGGTGTGGTTGCGGGTTATGCCCGTCGCATCTCAGGTGAGGCGAATCGCCAACACACGCTTGCTCTCGACCGGCTGAGTCGCCTGGCCGACGCAAACGCACTGCTTTCAAACCTCCATCGAGTGGCGCAGACCCTTCCCGCGTCACTTGATCTCAACGAAGTACTCGATAGCACACTGGCGCGATTGCGTGGGCTGGTGAGGACCGATGCTGCCGTCATACTCACCCGCGAAGATATCGACGGCACCTGGACCGTGGCCCGAAAACAATCGATGTCAGTCACTGGATCTTTGACGACCGATCAGCTTCCGACACCGGCGCAGGCAGCACTCAAATCGCGGCGGGTGCTACGCCAGGGAGATCTGAGCGGTATTGGACCCGGGTTCAACTCGGGTTCGCAATCGGGAATCTACGCACCGTTGGTTGCACGAGGGAACCTCGTTGGCCTGTTGGCGGTCGAAAGCCGAAACGTCGACGAGTTCAGCGAAAGCGATCGGGAGGTCATGCAGGGTTTCATCGAGCCGGTGTCTCTCGCCATTGACAATGCTCGCTGGTTTGCTCGCATCAAAACCGTGTCTGCTGACGAGGAGCGCACGCGGATTGCACGCGATCTACACGACAGCATCGGGCAATCTCTGGCCTACCTCGGTTTCGAACTCGACCGCATCGTCAAACGTGAAGACGAGGGCGAACCCATCTCGGATCAGCTCGAAGATCTACGACGAGACCTTCGGGGCGTCGTCGGTGAGGTGCGAGATACTCTGTATGACCTTCGCACCGATGTAGGGGTTGACAAGGACTTTTCCGCGACCGTGGCTGAATTCGCTGCACGTGTTTCCGAGCGCACCGGTATGGAGATCGCCATCCACGTCTTGGCCGAGGCCGACAACCGGCTGCCGATTCTCCAGGAAAGGGAGATGTGGAGAATTGCCCAGGAAGCACTCATTAACTGTGAGCGTCATGCCGATGCAGTGAGGGTGGACATTGCGTGGCATTGCAGCAACGTCGGCGCCCAGCTAGAGGTGACCGACAACGGACGTGGATTCACGCCTGTTGCCTCAGGACGCGTTGATAGCTACGGGATTCGAGGGATGCGCGAACGTGCCTCCAGCGTGGGAGCCACCTTCGAAATCTCATCAGCCCCCGGAGAAGGGACGACAGTACGGTGCATCCTCGCACGAAACTCATAACAAAACAGCCGGCTACGGCACCGAAAAGGCCGGAGTCGAGCGGAGCGATCCGCCTCATGCTGGCCGACGACCACCGGATGCTCCGCGAGGGTCTACGTCGTTCGATGACCGAGCGAGGCTTCGACGTTGTCGGCGAGGCCCGTGACGGTGCCGAGGCGGTCGATCTTGCTGCTGCGCTGCAGCCCGATGTCATCCTCATGGACGTCACGATGCCTGAACTCGATGGCGTGGAAGCGGCTCGAGCGGTGCGCGAGCGATACCCGAACATACGGGTCATCATGCTCACGATGCATGCGGACCAAGACGTATTGGCCGAAGCCATCCGGGCCGGTGCAAACGGCTACCTCGTGAAAGACTGCAGCACAGACGAAATCGCGTCAGCGATCGAGAGTGTCGCCCTGGGCGAGACAGCGCTCTCGCCCCGACTCGCAGCCTCGATGCTGGCCGAGGTCCGACGCGGCGACTCTCAGTCCGAGACCGAGAAGGTCATTACCAAGCGTGAAGAAGAGGTGCTCCAGTTGATCGCAGACGGGTGTTCCACCCCCGAGGTCGCCGAGCAACTGTTCATCAGCCAGAAGACCGTGAAGAATCATCTGGCCTCGATCTATCAGAAGCTGGACGCACGAGACCGCACCCAAGCCGTTCTCCAAGCCGTCCGCATGGGCATCGTCACGTTGAAATAGTCTTTGGCCTTTCGCTCGCCTGCGGGCCTTCCTGTTCGTGTTCTCACTCGGGCCTCCTCATCCCAATGTCGCCCGGCCCCGTTCCACGGAGCATGGGTGTCAGGACGTTGTTCCTCTTCGTGGTCTCTCGAGAGTTGGACTCGCGCGCAGGTTGCACGGAGCCGACCGGGCGTTCGCTGCCTTGCTGGCGGTGCGGCAACGCCGCAGGTTCGAACCGGGAGCCGCCTCAACGGGTCCCACCGCAGGCGATCACCATGGGTACTGAAGCCGGGATCAATGGTGCGTAGGACCCATACAGAAGGGCGAGGCCCGATCCGATTCATTACCTGTAAAGCCCACAACGGGACCAAACATAAAACCTTAAGGAAACAACAATGCTTCACTTCGACTTCATCTCTGCATGGCTCCAGGCTCAGACCAAGAGCGAGCGGGGCGCAACTCTCGTTGAGTACGCCCTTCTCGTGGCTCTCATCGCCGTTGTCTGCATCGCTGCCGTGACCCTCCTGGGTTCGGCCGCCTCGACCAAGTTCAGCTCGGTCGCCGACACCATCAACTAATAGCAGCTTGATCGCTCCGGGCCTCTAAAGCCCGGAGCGACCTGCTGTCTTGTTGGAAGGAGGCACAGATGCTGAGCTTTCAGCTTCTATCGCTCTGGCTCCTCAAGTCTGCGGCCTCCGATGATGAACGAGGTGCAACCCTCGTCGAGTACGCGTTGCTCGTGGCGCTCATCGCCATCGTCTGTATCGGAGCTGTCACCCTTCTTGGATCCTCTGTCTCAGGACAGTTCTCCTCGATTACGGAGCCGCTGAATTAAACACAGCCTGAAAGGCCCCGTGGTTCGCCACGGGGCCTTTTGCCGTTTTGTCCTGCGGTCTCCTTGCGTTGAATCCGACGGATCAAGTGCCGATAGAAACCGGTGAGCAGTGTCGCCACCGTTCCTCTTCCGGCAGTTCTCGGTCGAGTCGGCTCCTTCGGTCGTGTCGCATCGTGCTTTGTCGTGCGGCGTTCCTGGTTCTGACATCGTTCTTGCTCGATCCTGACGGTTCACTTGGCACCGACACCGGCGGCAAAGTTGCGACGATCAACGCCATGCAAGCTAGAGGGGACTGGACTCCCTCGCTGGGCTACTGGGCTGAGGAGTCCGACCCGACCGGGAGTAACCACCCGTTCTTCGGGACAACTCGGAGGGAGACCGGTTGGATCAACATCACAAGCCTCCCGATGATCATGGCCAGCAGGCCCTTTGTCGGTCTGCTCGGGTCGAGCGGTTTCCTCATATTCCCGATTGCGGGTTCGGTACTCACATGTCTGGCAGCAGGCGAGCTGGGGAGACGATTTGGTGCGCGGTCCTGGCACACGGGCTTTTGGGTTGCGGCGTCTTGTTCTCCGGTAGCTGTCTACGGTCTGGACTTCTGGGAGCACTCCATGGGGTTGGCCCTGATGATCGGTGGCGTTGTTGGAGTACTCACAACGTTTGACCTTGGTTCCCGCGCTCACCTTTGGGCGGCGATGTCGGGGCTGTGTTTTGGTGTTGCGGCAACTATGCGGACCGAATCACTCGTCTTCGGCTTTGTCGCCGGACTTGTCTGCCTCCTCGGCGGTCCGACGACGTCGGTTGGCGCCCGGATCAGCCGTAGCGCTGTGATGGCGTTCGCAGCGTTGGTTCCGCTCGCCGCGAACCAGAGTGCCGAAGCCTCGATCTACGGTGCTGCGTTGCGGTCCGATCGCGCTGCCGCTGCGGTGCAGTCGACCACCTCGACAGGACTACTTCAGCGGTTGCAGGAAGGCATCCTGATTACCGCCAGCCCAATCAACCTCGTGCACCCCCTGTCGATGGCGATGGCTGCCCTCGTTGCGATCGGTTTGGTGTGGCTGGGCTGGGCCCTCCTGAACGATTCCGATCCAACGCGGCCGGCCGTGCTTTGTGGACTGGCAGTGTTGCTTGTCTTTCTGCGCCTGGTCACATTCGGTCCGACGTTCGTCCCCGGAATGCTCGCCGCTGTTCCCGCCGCCGGACTCGGAATCGCCGCGCTCCTCAGGGATCGGAATCATGCGCTTGCTGTCCTCGTGCTCGTGCCGATCCCACTGGTATGGGCCACCCAGTATGCGGGGGCGGCGGAAGCGCAATGGGCTGGCCGCTACATCCTGACCTCGGGCGTCGTCTTGGCCGTGTATGGGGCGGTGGTCGTGTCCCGAACAAAGCCCCGGCTGGTGATGGGGTTCCTGGCCGCCAACGTATTCATGTCCGTTCTTGGTCTTTCCTATCTTGTGAGCCGGACCAACGATTTCGGCGCTGCGAACCGGGCGGTGGCCCAGATGGAAGGGGTCGTGGTCTTCACCGAGTCATTCCTCGCACGCGAAGGCTGCCCCGCTGGGCTGGGATCAGCCGTGGCTCGCTGCCGGTGATCAGTCCGAGCGGGCGTCTGTGGTCGGGATACTGGATGACAGCGAAGTCGATCAGTTCACGTTGATCGCCAGTCCTGAGGAGGGATCGCCTCCATTCGAGGGGTTCCAACCCGAACCCACCGATCCGCGAGCTCTCGTATGGCCAGCTCCAGATGATCGAACTGACATATGTCCGTGACTCTGCTTGACACGGTCACGTCGGGCACCTCTGTCGTTGGGGCCAAGCTGCGCCCGGCCCGGATACTCGCCGACCTGGCGGTGCTGGCCGCCTTGCTCGTCGTCGTCGTCTTGATCACCGACGGCTGGTTTTCCGCTGACGAAGTTGTGATGCGGCAACAGAGCGCGGTCCTGGTCGAAACCGGAGGCTGGACCGTGGAGCCAGATGTCGCCGCGGGCGCAGTTGATCCCGGGCACCGGTTCGCACTGCTGGCTCGATCTGATCGGGTTGGAACCGAGATAGCGCCCTACACCAAACACCCTCTGGCGCCGGTCCTGGTAGCTCAAGGCGAACGCCTCGCAGGTGAGCGGGGACGCTACCTGCCGGGAATCGCTGCGGTGCTGGGTTCCTGCCTGTTGTTGGCGCAGCGATTCGACTGGTCGAGGGTTGCCTTCTGGATCCTCGCGACCGGAACCACGGCGATCTTCCACACGACAGTCCTCTGGGCCCATGGGCCGGCGCTCTTCTTCGCCACCGCAGCGGTTGTCCTGCTCTTTCGGGCCGGTCGATCACCTACGGCGCACGAGGTGTTGATCGGCAGCCTGGCCGTCGTCGCTGTTGCGGCGCTCAGAAGCGAGGGCCTGCTGCTGGGGGCAGCGCTGTCGGCAGGTGTGGCTGTTGGGTCGCGGGGGACAAGAGAACGTTTCGTGAGCCTCGGTCCGCTCGCTGCATCGGTGATTGTGTATGTCGTAGAACCACTTGTTCGATCAGGCGTCATTGGCTCGGCTGCCTCGCGCCTGGGAGCGCCGGTTTCGGGATCTGGCAGCTGGTCCAGTCGGATCGATGTGGTCCGCATCATGCTGATAGAACCTTCGATTGCGGGCGGTCTTGGATCGCTTCGGATTCTCGGTGCATTTGCTCTCATCGGCGCCAGCGTCGGCCTGCGAACCGGTCGAATTGGGGTCGGCCCCGGCCGAACACTTCTGGTCCTCGCCGGAGTTTTCTACGGCTTGGGCGCTCTGTCCTCTCCCATCGTCGGCTTGGTGATCGCAATGCCCATGCTCGCTGCCTGTATGCCGTGGATCCGAACTCCGGCACGCGAGGAGCGCGGTGCTCTTGTGGCGGCTGCCGCCTTCGCTTTGGCCGTCTTCGCGTCGAGCTACGACGACGCCGGGGGCGGCGACTGGGGTGCTCGCTACCTTTTCATCGGCGTTCCGCTGCTCGCGCCTGTCGGTTGTCCCGGCGATCGAGGAGATGCTCAATGATGAACGAGGCAGAGCGGTGCTGCTGGCAGCGTCGGTGTGTGCGGCCTGCGTACACGTGGGCGTCGTCAACGACATCCTCGGCAGAGATGCCACCGTCGAGACGGTTGACATGGTTGCGGCCACCGTCCGCACCGAAGTCTCGAACGATTCCCAGCTCATCGTCGCGGTGAGCGATGAGCGCCTTTCGCGTTTCCTGTACGACAGGGGAGTGCGAGGACGTGTCTTTCACGTGCCGCCCGAACTCGAAGGTGAGTTCCTGGACCTGCAGTCGATCCGATCGGCTGATCGACTGCTATGGATCGACCTTCCCGAAGAAGGCGAGTCTCGACCGGGCAGTGTGATCGAAACACACGGTTCGGTTACGATACGAACGGAGGTTCGCCGATAGCCTGAATCGGTGGGCAACACGATCACCGTTCGAGGCGCGAGAGAACACAACCTCAAGAACGTCGATGTCGACCTGCCTCGCGAGAAGCTGATCGTCTTCACCGGCTTGTCCGGGTCGGGCAAGTCGTCGTTGGCCTTCGACACGATCTATGCCGAAGGTCAGCGCCGCTATGTCGAGTCGCTGTCGGCGTATGCCCGTCAGTTCCTCGGGCAGATGGACAAACCCGATGTCGATTTCATCGAGGGTCTGTCGCCGGCGATCTCGATCGATCAGAAGTCGGCGTCTCGGAATCCTAGGTCGACGGTCGGAACCGTCACCGAGGTGTACGACTACCTTCGCCTGCTGTTCGCCCGGGTCGGCGTTGCCCACGATCCCGAGACCGGCGAGCGGTTGATCAAGCAGACACCTCAGCAGATCGTCGACCGGGTTCTCGAACTGCCGGACAAGACCAGGTTCCAGGTTCTCGCGCCGGTCGTTCGTGGACGGAAAGGAACGTACGAGACGCTGCTCTCGGAGCTGGCCGACAAGGGGTTCTCTCGGGCGATCGTCGACGGCGAGACGATCGAACTGGGCGGTGAGGTTCCCGACCTCGCCCGCTACGACAACACGACATCAAGGTCGTGGTCGATCGGCTGGTGCGCCGCGACGGGATCGAACGCCGTCTCACCGACTCGATGGAGACTGCGCTCGGACTCTGGCCGACGGTGTGGCCGAGATCGAGATCGTCCCCGGCAAGCGACGACACCGACACCGAGGGTCAGATCCTCACGTTCAGCCAGCATCTGTCCCGCCCCAGCGATGGCAAGAGTTTCGATGAACTCGCGCCTCGGAACTTCTCGTTCAACTCGCCCTACGGCGCCTGCACGGCGTGCGACGGGTTGGGCACCGCCTTCGAAGTCGATCCCGAACTGGTGATTCCCAATCCCGAGTTGTCGATCGGAGGGCGGTGCCATTCAACCGTGGGCCTCCGGCCGAAGCCGGTACTTCAGCCGGCTCGTCGAATCGGTGTGCGACGAGATGTCGATCCCGACCGACGTCCCGTGGCGGGAGGTCAAACCCGATCCACAGGGATCTTCTCGTTGCATGGCGGAGTCGACCGCAAGGTGCTCGTGCGCTACAAGAACCGCTACGGCCGCACCCGGTCCTACAACGCCACCTTCGAGGGCATCGTGCCGTATCTCCGTCGACGGCACACGCGAGTCCGAGTCCGACAGTGCCGCGGGAGCAGATCGAGGGCTACATGCGGGAGATCCCGTGCCCCACCTGCGACGGCGCCCGGCTCAATCAGCTTCTCCCTCGCCTGCACCGTCGACGGTCATTCGATCGCTGACATCTGTGGACTCTCGATCGGGGAGGCCGCCAAGGTTCTTGTCGGCCTGAACCTGTCGGATCGTGATCTGATGATCGCCGAACGGGTGGTCAAGGAGATCAATTCGAGATTGAGCTTCCTGCTCGATGTCGGTCTCGACTATCTGAGCCTCGGACGGGCGGCGTCGACACTGTCGGCGGCGAAGCACAGCGGATCAGGCTGGCCAGCCAGATCGGTTCCGGGACTCGTCGGCGTGCTCTACGTGCTCGACGAACCGTCGATCGGACTCCACCAGAAGGACAACGCCAAGCTGATCGAGACGCTGCAACGGCTTCGTGACATCGGCAATTCGGTCGTGGTGGTCGAGCACGACGAGGAGACGATCATGGTTGCCGATCATGTCGTCGACATCGGACCCGGTGCCGGCGAGCACGGTGGCGAGATCGTGTACAGCGGCCCGGTCAAGGGGCTTCTGCGGCGCCGCCAGTCCTCGACCGGTCAGTATCTGTCGGGCAAGAAGCGCATCCCGATCCCCGAGAAGCGCCGCCCGATCACCGACGAGGTCCTGTCGGTTCGTGGTGCCCGTGAACACAATCTTCGCAATATCGACGTGGACATCCCACTCGGTTGTTTCGTCACGGTCACCGGGGTGTCGGGGTCGGGCAAGAGCACGCTGATCAACGGGATCCTGTCTCGAAGTCGCTCATGCACGAGATCTACGGATCCAAGACACCGCCCGGTCTGCACACCTCACTCGATGGCCTGCGACCACCTCGACAAGGTCATCGACATCGACCAGTCGCCGATCGGGCGGACGCCGCGATCGAACCCTGCCACCTACACCGGGGTGTTCGATCACATCCGCAAGCTGTTCGCCAAGACCAACGAATCCAAGATTCGCGGCTATCAGCCGGGGCGCTTCAGTTTCAACGTCGCCGGCGGGCCGCTGTGAGGCGTGCTCGGGCGACGGCACGATCAAGATCGAGATGCACTTCCTGCCCGACGTCTACGTGCCGTGCGAGATCTGCAAGGGTGCGCGGTACAACCGTGACACCCTCGAGATCCTGTTCAAGGGAAAGAACATCTCCGAGGTTCTGGACATGCCGATCGCCGATGCGCTCGGGTTCTTCGAGAACCAGCCGCCGATCGCTCGCCATCTGCGGACCCTCGTCGACGTCGGCCTCGGGTACGTGCGGCTGGGACAACCGGCACCGACCCTCTCGGGGGTGAAGCCCAGCGGGTCAAGCTGTCATCGGAACTGGCGAAGCGGTCGACGGGTCACACCATCTACCTGCTCGACGAACCGACGACCGGACTCCACTTCGAGGACATACGACGGCTGCTCACGGTGCTGGGCCGTCTTGTCGAGCAGGGCAACACCGTGTTGGTGATCGAGCACAACCTCGACGTGATCAAGACCGCCGACCACATCATCGACCTCGGCCCCGAAGGTGGGAGCGAAGGTGGCATGGTCGTGGCGACGGGTACACCCGAGCAGGTGGCCGCAACCGACGCTAGTCATACCGGGCGTTTCCTACGGCCGCTGCTCGAAAACGGCCGAGGTGCGGGCTGACGTGCCCTCGATCGATCTCGACTCGGTTCCATCTGAGGTGATGACGTTCCTCGACGAACCTCACCTGGCGACCCTGACTGTGCTCGCACCGGATGGGAGCCCGCGAGTCACTCCGGTGGGGTTCACCTACGATCCAGACCGCCGCATGGCTCGGGTGATCACGTGGTCCGATTCGTGGAAGGCCAAGCACATAGCGGCTGGGCACGACCCGAGAGTGGCCATCAGTACGGTGGCTGGGGCGCGATGGCTGACACTCTACGGAACAGCAACTGTCACCTCGGTTCCCGATGCGGTGGCTGAAGGGGTCCGACGCTACGCCGAGCGCTACCGGCCGCCGAAGGAGCGAGCTGATCGTGTTGTGAT
>CAWDOA010000006.1:0-281173 GCA_963803875.1 uncultured Acidimicrobiales bacterium
CTGTATCGAGGACCTTCACGCCATGCTGGTGGAGCGGGGCGAACTGGGTGGGGATGGCAACAAAGGACGAACAGAAAGCAGGTCTGTCCCCGACCACGGTGGAAGGTTGGGTCGTCATCCGCAACCGGTTGGCGGTTGGGACGGTTCAGAGAGGGTCTGCTGGGGCGGTTTGGGAAACGACGTATCCTCGGCGCCGAAAGCGTCTCGGTCTGGCCGAGGTTGAATATAATGCCCGCAACAATCCGAACGAGAGCGATCTGATGCCATCCGACATGACCGATTGTTCACGAGTTCGCCGACGGCTCGAGGCAGCCCGGAGCCGTGACCTCAGCGTTTGAACGCGACAGCTTCTGAGCGACAAGTTCAGGCGCGGTGAACCGTTGCTGAATCCTGGGGACCTCGTGCCTAGCGCAGCCCCGTTCGACCGTGGAAGATGCAGGAGACCTAATCAAGGAGAAGACGCCGTGAGAGCTATAGTTCACGTGACGAGTACGCGGGCTAGAAGTCGCCCGGCTACTCGACCTCGAGAGGCCCTTACCGATGACGACGAGACTGGTCGCCGTCAAGGTCGACTCGGCTGTGGTCTGATCCTGGTGACTGGCTCCGCATGATGGGCCAACTGATTTCTTCCGTCCGAGCGTTGCGGCTTCAGAGGACCGTGGAAGCGAATTCAGGATTCGACTTCGTGGGACGGTCGAAGCCTGTGGGTCCCAACGTCACCGGGTTCGCAGCCGGCGACGAGGTGTTCGGCGACGCCGCCGGCGGGAGCTGCGCCGAGTATGTCTCAGTGTCGGAAGTCAAGGTGGCGGCGAAGCCGGTCAACATCACCCTGGCCCAAGCCGCCGTTGTAGCGGTCTCGGGAACAACGGCGCTTCGAGGTCTTCGGGACGCCGGTGACCTCAAGCCGGGTCAACACGTCTTGATCAATGGGGCGTCTGGGGGAGTCGGAACATTCGCGGTGCAGATCGCCAAGGCTCTTGGGGCGCACGTGACCGGCGTGTGCAGCACGGGAAACGCTGAACTGGTTCGATCGATCGGCGCCGATCATGTGATCGACTACACAACCGACGACTTCACCGAGGGCGGTGCCCGCTACGACCTCATCCTCGACAACGTGGCCAACCACTCCTTGGCCGACTGCAGACGTGCCCTGATCCGCGGACGGCAAGCTGCTCACCAACAACGGCACCTCGGGCAGTCGATGGATCGGCCCGCTGGGTCGAATGGCTGCTGCTGCCGCGTGCTGTCGGTTTCTCGGTGCCAACGCAGGGCCGGCTGTTTCACGCGCCGGTCAGGAAACAGGATCTTCTCGATCTCAAGGACATGATCGAAGCGGGCCAGGTGGTGCCGGGTTATCGACCAGACCTTTGGCCTGGCCGAGACGTCGAAGGCGATGCGTGTGGTTGGCCAGGGCCACGCCCGTGGCAAGGTGTCGATCACTATTTGACCCCAGAGTGTTGTGGATACTGAGCGTTGTGGATACTGCGCGTCTATTCAGCGGCTGTGAGTCCTATGGCCCGACCGGCCAGCAGAGCGGCCCCCAGGCTGGTGGCCTCGGCCACGTCGGGAACGTCGATCGGGCGGCCGCCGATCTCGCGTTTGCGGCGCATCAGCCGGGCGTTGCGGACCCCACCGCCGGTGGCGGTATGGCGCACGGCGCGGTCCACCCCCGCCGCGGCGAGCAGAGTGTCGATGAGGGCCTGACTGTCGACGGCCACCGAATCGATCACTTCCTGCACCGGACCGGCATTGTCGGCCCGTCGGTTGAACTCGTCCCAGTCCAGTCCGAGTTGTCGACGCAGCGCATCGATACGACCTCCACCCTGGGGCAGACCAACCATGGCATAGGTCCGGCCCGCCACCACATGGGCTCCCTGGGCGATCTGGGCGGCGGCGAGGTGCCCCCCGGTCTCCAATCCTTCGGTGACCAGGAAGAGCGCCTCCGCTGTGCCGATCGAATCGAGCAGGTGGCCGGGTTCTGTGACCCCCAGTGCGTAGGCAGCGCACACGTGATCCTGGCCGCCGCTCACCACGGGGAGGCCTACCGGCAGGCCGGTCTCGGCGCTCCCATCGACGTGAACCGTCCCGACCACCTCACCGCTGGGGACGAGCTCGCCCAGCATCGAAGCGGGGATGTCGATCAGGTCGAGCAGCTCGTCTGACCATCGTCGGGCAGCAAGGTCGAACACCATCGTCCGTAGACGCCAAGGAGTGGTCGGTCACGATGGCGCCACACAGGCGATGGACTGCCCAGTCGGCGATGTTGAGCCAGTGGCGGGTGGCAGCCCAGGCATCGGGGGCATGCTGGCGGATCCACAACAGTTTCGGCATCCCGAACTTCGCGAGCACTGGCAGGCCGGTGATCGCGGTGGTGCGTTGTTCGCCGAGGTTGTCGGCCCACCAGGTGGCCTGTTCGTGAGTCCTTCCGTCGAACCAGGCGATCACGGGGTGGGTGGGCCGCCCGTGTTCGTCGATGGGTACACCCGATTCGCCCATGGACGTGCAGCAGATAGCGGCTGCCGTGTAGCCCAGAGCGTTCGAGTTGGTCGGCCACCCGGCCCAACACGGTCGCACACGCCTGCCAGAGTTCGTTGGCGTCGTACTCAGCCCGGTCGTCGATCCGGTGAGTCGGCGTCGGCACGATGGCTTTTGCCCGCTCCGTTCGGTCGGGGGTGAACGCCACCGCCTTCACACCGGTGGTTCCGATGTCGAGGCCGATCAGAACGTCCATCAGTGTCACCGTATTCGCTTTCTCTGCAACGCCTCAGGAGTCGGTGAGGAAGAGGAGCGCAGGCGTTTCGAGGAGACGTTTGACAGCTGCGACGTACGTGGCCGCATCCCAACCGTCGACCATTCGGTGGTCGAAACTCGATGACAGGTTCATCACCTGTCGTGGTTGGAAGGCGCCATCGCGCCACACCGGGCGGGTCTCGATCTTGTTGACCCCGATGATTGCCACCTCGGGAGGATTGATGATCGGCGTTGTCGCCACGCCACCCAGAGCGCCCAACGAGGTGATCGTGATGGTCGAACCGGTGAGTTCTTGGAGCGTGGCCGATCCGGAGCGGGCCGCCGCCGTGACGCGACTGATCTCGGTGGCCAGACCCCAGATGCCGCGGCCCTCGCAGTGGCGCACCACCGGGACCCGCAAGCCATCGTCGGTCTGGGTGGCGATACCGATGTGTACGGCGTCGAAGGTGGTGAGTATTTCGGACCCATGGTCATAGTGGGCGTTGACCCCCGGCTGGTCGGCGATTGCGGTCGCCATCGCCCGGGCCAGAAACGGCAGGATCGTAAGCCGCACACCACGTTCATCGGACTGGGTGTTCAGCTCGGCCCGCAACCGTTCGAGTTCGGTGACGTCGACGTCGTCCACATAGGTGATGTGGGGGATGGTGCTCCATGCATTCGACAACCGTTCTGCGATTCGACGGCGAACGCCGCGCACCGGTACAGCCTTCCCCTCGGCCGACGCCGTGGCCAGCGGGGCAGTGGTGGGGGACGTGGCCCCGCCGCTCAGCGCACGGTCGAGGTCTTCGTGCATCACGCGTCCATCCGGTCCGCTTCCCACGACGGTGTTGAGATCGAGTCCCCGTTCGCTGGCCCGGGCCCGCACCGCCGGCGCTGCGATCGGGCGCTCACCCGCACCTTGCCGTGGCGCAGGTTCGGTCGGCGATTGGAGCTCCGGCACCGGTTCAGGATCTGATCCAGGTTGCGGCTGGGGCTGGTCAGCGGTTGGTTCGTCAGGTACGGCGTGGTCGGTTTCGAACCCGATCAGGTCGCCACCAACAGCCAGTAGATCACCGGGCTCGCCGTGCAAAACGACCACCTGACCGGCGACCGGTGCTGATATCTCGACCGAGGCCTTGTCGGTGAGGACCTCGGCGATCACCGTGTCGGGGGTGACCTGATCGCCGACACCGACCATCCACTCCACCAGCTCTGCTTCGGCCACACCCTCACCAACGTCGGGAACCTTCATGTCGAAGCGGCTCACGGTTTCATCACGTCCCGCATCGCCGCCCCGACCCGCTGGGGGCCGGGGAAGTAGGACCATTCGTGAGCGTGGGGGTACGGGGTATCCCATCCACATACCCGCAGTATGGGTGCCTCCAGATGGAACAGGCATCGTTCCTGCACAGTGGCGCTCAGCTCGGCACCGAAGCCGGAGGTGAGGGTTGCCTCGTGGACCACGAGGCAACGACCGGTCTTGCGCACCGACTGCACGATCGCATCCACATCGAGAGGTAGCAGGGTCCGGAGGTCGATGATCTCGGCGTCGATGCCCTGCTCCTCGGCCGCAGCCTGGGCCACGTGCACGAGCGTGCCGTACGCCAGAACGGTGAGATCGCTTCCTTCCCGATGGACCCGAGCCTTCCCGATCTCGATCGAGTAGAAACCGTCGGGTACCTCGCCCAGCGGATGTTTGGACCACGGCACGATCGGCCGGTCGGGGTGACCGTCGAAGGGGCCGTTGTACACCCGCTTGGGTTCGAGGAAGATCACCGGATCGTCGTCTTCGATGGCGGCGATCAGCAGGCCCTTGGCGTCGTAGGGGTTGGATGCCACGACGGTTTTCAAACCGGCGACGTGGGTGAACAATGCCTCGGGACTTTGTGAGTGGGTTTGTCCGCCATAGATGCCACCGCCGGTCGGCATCCGCACCACCAGCGGTGCCGTGAAGTCGCCTGCCGAGCGATGTCGCAACCGCGCCGCTTCGGAAACGATCTGGTCATACGCCGGGTACATGTAGTCGGCGAACTGGATTTCGACACACGGTCGAAGCCCGTAGGCGGCCATCCCGACGGCCGTCCCGACGATGCCCGCTTCGCTGATCGGGGTGTCGAAACACCGATGGTCTCCGAATCGCTCTTGCAGTCCCTGGGTGCAACGGAACACGCCACCGAAGTACCCGACGTCCTCGCCGAACACGACCACCCTGTCGTCGCGTTCCATGGCGATCACATGGGCGTCGCGGATCGCTTCGATCATCGTCATCGCCGTCACGACAGCTCACCCAACCGATCGCGCTGCTCACGAAGATGTGGTGGCAGCACCGCATACACGTCATCGAACATCGTGAGCGCACTACCGACGTCGCCGGTCTTCACCGACCCGTGCGCATCGGCTTCGGCGAAGGCTTCGGCCACCTGGGTATCAACCTCGAGTTGAAGAGCGTCATGGCGTTCGTCATTCCATTCACCGATGAACTCGAGATGTTGTCGCAGCCGCTGCACCGGATCACCGAGGGGGAAGTTCTCGGCTTCGTCGGGCGGTTTGTAGACCGACGGGTCATCGGAGGTGGAGTGGGCACCAAGTCGGAGCGTGACCCATTCGATCAGGGTGGGACCGAGATTGGTTCGGGCTCGCTCAGCGGCCCACTGCGATGCCGCATACACCGCCAAATAGTCGTTCCCGTCCACCCGCAGCGCCGGGATACTGAATCCGTAGCCGCGGTCGGCGAAGGTTGCCGAGGCGCCTCGAGCGAAGTCCTCGGGGGTGGAGATGGCCCACTGGTTGTTCACGATGTTGAGGATGACCGGCGCCTGATAGGTCGATGCGAAAACGAGCGCAGCGTGGAAATCGGACTCGGCCGTGGCCCCCTCACCGATCCAGGCGGATGCGATTTCGGTGCCGCCGCTCAGCGCAGATGCCATCGCCCACCCGACCGCCTGGATGTATTGGGTTGCCAGGTTGCCCGAGATCGAGAAGAAGCCGTGCGACTTCGACGAGTACATGACAGGCAACTGCCGTCCGTGCAGCGGGTCGAAGGAGTTCGACAGCACCTGGTTCATCATCGTGACGATCGGATATCCGGCGGAGATCAGGAGTCCCTGCTGCCGGTAGGTGGGGAAGTGCATGTCGCCGGGCCGCAGTGCCCGCTGCTGCCCACAGGCGATCGCTTCCTCACCCAGGCAGCGCATGTAGAACGAGATCTTGCCCTGGCGGTGGGCTTTGAGCAGCCGGGCGTCGAAGCTGCGCACCAGCATCATGTTCCGTAGACCCAGCCGTTTCTCCTCCACCGACAGGTCGGGCACCCACTGGCCAACCGCCCGACCGTCGTCGTCGAGAACCCGAACCAGCTGTTTGCGCATCAGCGCAACCCGCTCCACCTTCTCGTTGAGCGCCGGTTTGGCCATCTCACCGGCCGCGCTGATGTAGAGGACCTGATCGGGCGGGCGCTGGCCCCGCGCCGGATGTGGAATCTGGAGTTGCAACGCTGTCTGGGTCTGGTCGTCGTTGTTGTTCGTCATCGAATCCCGTCCTCTGGATCTCAGACTAGGTGTAACACACTGCTGGTGCGGGCTCCCTGTTGCCGACCCCTCTTGCGGGCTGGTCTGAACCCTGACCACACTGACTGTGTGGCTGAGCCTCTGAAGAACATGTTCGGTCCCGAGATGGTGCACCGCACGGCGTCAGCAATCGCCGCGGTGTACCACGATTTCGATGGCGCCGGTTTCACCGCGGTTGCGCTCGACGGTTTCGAGGATCTGGAGTTGACACCGCGTTGCCGGCAGATCGCCGCGAGCTTGGCACAGTTCCTTCCCGCTGACCGCCGGCGGGCGATCGACATCCTGGTCGATTCTCTGGGTCCCGAACTCCCGAACTGTGACCCCGGTGACGCTCCGCCCTCGGAAGATCCCTACACAGACGCCAACCCGATGTCGGGCTTCATGTACATCTCGTACGGGTACTTCTTGGCCGACCACGGTGGCGACCACTTCGATGCGGTCATCCGGGCCAACTACGAGATCACCAAACGGGCAACCGCTGAGTTCAGCATCCGCACGCCATTGCGGGATCACACCGACGCCACGCTTCAGGTGCTGAAGGATTGGGCGGTGGATGACAACGTCCACGTCCGCCGTTGCGTCTCCGAAGGCACTCGACCGCGATTGCCGTGGTCGTTCCGACTGAAGGTGTTCCAGGACGATCCGACGCCGGTGATCGAACTCCTCGAACTACTGAAGGACGATCCCGTGGAGTACGTCCGCCGGTCGGTAGCGAACAACCTCAACGACATTGCCAAGGACCACCCGGAGAGGGTGGTGGAAGTGGCGAGACGGTGGTGGGCCGATGGCGACGAAAATCGTCGCCGGCTTGTGCGCCATGGTTTGCGCACATTGGTCAAAGCCGGTGATTCGGGAGCCCTCGACGTGCTTGGATTCGGCGCCACCTCCCCGGCTCGGATAGCGGCAGTTTCGATCTCTCCAGACACCGTTGCGGTCGGCGACAAGGTGAAGTTCGCCATCACGATCGAGAATCCCAGCGCCGAATCGTGCGCTGCGCTGGTGGATCTACGGCTGCACTTCGTGAAAGCCAACGGCTCCACCAGTCCCAAGGTGTTCAAGGGCGCAGAGTTGACGCTTGAAGGCGGCGAGTCGGCGGTCGTCTCCAAGACCGTGTCTGTGGCCCAGCACTCAACGCGGCAGCACTATCCGGGTGAACACACCGTTGAGGTGATGATCAATGGCACCGCCCACCCGGTTGGTTCGTTCACGATCACGCAGTGATCGTGGGTCGGAGGTAGCGTTCCCCGGCCCGAAATCCCTGGTGATAGCCACAAACAGCGTTTCTGCCATTGCTGTAGCCACACTGGATGTGGCTCTCCACAGGAATTTGGGGGAAGGGGTCGTGTCGGGGGGAAAGCACTCGTTGTTGCAGCAGCCACATTAGGCTCGCTGCCACCTTGACCCTTTCTTGAGAACCGCCAGAGCCTGACCCTATTTCGCGAGCTGAAGCTAGAAATCATATGCAAAAGCGGGCGACTACCTCTCCACCACTGCGGCTGACACTCGCCATCGCCGCACTCACCCACGGTGCCCTGCTGCTGATGGGGAGTTTCCAGAAGACATACGACGCGTATGTCCACATGTTCTTCGCCAATCACTACGCCCAGGACTGGTTCAGTACATGGGACACCCGTTGGTATACCGGATTCACGGTCACCAGCTATCCGCCCGGAAGCCATCAGCTCATGGCCCTGCTGTCGCGTGCGATCGGACTCGAACCGGCCTTCGTCGTCGTTCAGATGGCATCGGTGCTCATCCTGGCGATCGGCGTCAAACGGTTCTCCCGTATTTGGGTTTCGGAGTCAGCAGCCAACTGGGCGGCGCTGTTGCTGGTGCTGTCCACCTCGATCGCCGAAGCCGTGCACGTGTTCGGTCAGCTGCCGACAACGTTCTCGTTGGGTTTGCTTCTGAATGCGCTCCCGTTCATCAACCGTTGGTTGGTTGAGGGGCACCGCCCGTCGTTGCTGGTGGGGCTGGCAACGGTGGCGGCGACGACCGGCGGTCATCACGTCACCGTTCTGTTCGGCTCGGTGTTCTTCCTGGGCCCCATCGTGGCCAGAGCGCTGTTGGACCAAGCTCGCATACCCGTCGACGGGGAGGTGGAGGGCCACTACCGGTTCGTGAGTCCGGGTCACTGGTGGCCGCTGATGGCTCGGCGAATCTCCCGGGTCATTCCGTTCACCATCCGGCTGGGCATCGTCGGTTTTGCGATGTTGGCAACGCTTGTTCTGGTGGTGCTGCCCTATTGGCTGTGGAGCGCGTCGGACCCGATCTCTCAGGTGCCGATCCCGCACTCGTCACGAGACAACTTCCTCGACAACCCCAATGCCGGCCTGGTCTTCTTTCTCGTGCCGTGGGGACCACTGCTGCTGATGGCGCCCATCCTGGTCCTTCGAGAGGTCCGCACCAGGCGCTGGCCACTGGCGGCATCGGTTGGTTTGTTAGCCCTGTTGGGGACCGGCGGCACTACTCCCATCCCCAAGCTGCTCCTCGGGGGAGCATTCGACATCCTCACCCTCGACCGGTTCACGCTGTGGGCCACCATCGCCATCCTCCCGCTGGCCGGTCGGTTCGCAGCCAACCTCGCCGGCGCGACGGCGTCGCGGAAAATGGACGTACTCCGTGTGAGTTTGGGCGTCGTGTTGGCGGCATCGTTCCTTTTCGCGGCCACGCTCGGTCGGTTCCGGCCGCTACAGCCCGACTCCATCGACCCGGCGCCGATCACCGAGTTCCTCGAACGAGACCAACACGACCGCTGGCGTTATCTGGCTCTCGGGTTCGGTGACCAGATGGCCCGGGTCAGCGCTCAGACCGCGGCAACGACGCCCGATGGCAACTATCACTCGGTTCGTCGGTTGCCAGAGCTCGTGAGCAGACCGGTCGAGCGGCTCGAGGGTGCCAAGTTCAGAGGGATCCGGGGAATCGGATCGTTGCAGCAGTTCTTGACAACACCGGAGCGTTACAACCTGAAGTTCGTCTTCTCCAACGACGAGTTCTATGACCCGCTGCTCAGCGCCAGCGGCTGGCACCGTCTCGGCCCGTTGCGAAACAACATCATGGTGTGGGAACGGGGCGACGTTCCACCACTTCCGCCGGTGCTCACCGTGAAAGAAATCCCCTGGTGGCAGAGGCTCATGTGGTCGACGCTGCCCATGACCGGCGTCCTGGCCGCCATCATCACCCAAACCTGGGCGGCGGTTGGTGGTGGGCCGCGCCGACGTCGCGCTCCGTTCGCTCATTCGGCGCTGCCCCGCTTCCGGAAGGCCCTCAGGAACGCCCAGAACTCGTTGAAACCGGTTTCGGTGAACATCCCCTCCGTATGGAACGTGCCCACCCTGCCGCTTCGAGCCCGACAGCTCGGCTACGCGTTGTGGGCCGCCACGTTCCTGTATCTGGCGGTCGGGGTGGTGCAAGAGCTCAACCCCACACCACGAAACGAACCGGCCGCCCAGGTTGTCGCCTACTACGACGACCTGGACTTCAAGCGGTACGAACAAGCGTGGAACCGCCTGGACCCGGCAACCCGACCGTCCAAAGAGCAGTTCGACCTCGACCGGTCGGTCACCGATGGGCTGGTCGCCGGCTACGCCAAGTTGGATTCGATCGTCGTCACCGGCGTGGAGATGACCGACGACGACGTTGCCGAGGTCACCGTTGACCTGGAGTATTTGACCTCGGTTGAGAGTTATGACTTCTCCACCTCACATCTGGTTGTCAACCGGTCCGGCCGGTGGTTCGTGGAGCCCGAGTACCGGGTGGACACTGTCCCCAGCCAACAGTTCATCCGTCGCACCACCGTGGACTACCTCGACCTGGGCCGGCGACTCCAGACCACCGGACCGACCGACTACAACGACGTTCTGGACCGACCCCGGGTGGAGTTCCTCGACGCCCGCGTGGTGCAGGTGGGAACTCGCTGGCACATCGTCGGTCAGATCACCAACGTCGACGTCGACCCGGCCGATCTCACGATTACGGGAACCCTGCTCGACTCCGACGGCGCGCCGATGGCGTCCTACGCCGCCGGCCAAGCGTCGGTACTCAAGGTCCTGCCCGGCGAGACCGTCCCGTTCCGGGTTGACTTCGAGGGTGTCGCCGGTGCCATCGCCGGGACCGACCTCACCGGCCCCGAGTTCAACCCCGACGCCGTCACCGAAATCGTTCTCGACGAACCGGTCGCCTCGTACGAACTGTCGGTGAAAGCACTGGTCACCGGCCGCAACCTGGAGCGGCTGGCCCCGACCCAGCTGCAGTTGGATTCAGGACAACTCAACGGCCGAATCCAAAACGACCTCACTGCCACTGCCACGATCCCCCGAATGGTGGTGGCGCAACTGGTGGACGGCGAGGTGGCGTGGGTGGACGTCGAATACGTTCCTGTCGCAATTCGACCCCAACGCAGTGCCGCCTTCGAGTTCGGCCTGACCGACCTCAGCGATGTCGAGCCGGTAGCGATTCCCGGCCTGTGGAACGACAACGGCCGCACCGACACCGTCGACGCTTCGTTTGCGTTGCCCTCAACCGCACGCGGATCCGGAGTTGGTGACCCGAACATCAGAATCATCGCCACCACGTTCACCCGGGAACTTCAGCCATGAGGGGCACGACCAAGGTCCTGGCTGTTCTGGCCCTCGGACTGCTGGTCGCCGCTTTCGTGTTGCGACCGACTCCGCAAACGGTCACCTTTGTGTCGCCGGTTTCGGTCGAGGCGCAGACCAACATCGTTGCCGGCGAGACCGTGGATCTGGCTGTGAACATGCCGGCCGCTGCGGCGGTGAAGATTCTGGCGCTCTCGGGCGCGTCCACGCTTGTCTTCACTCCCGAACTTCCCGAGGGCCCGTCGTCGTGGACTGTGCCCGACGCGCTCACCAAGACCGCCGGCCGACTGACCCTGGTGGTTGGGGACCACCAGGTGGAGGTGGCGATTGCAGCCGGCGAGCCGAACGACTTCACCACCATCCTGCTGGGCCCCCGCACGATCGTCGCCGACGGGAAGGATCTGACGCTGGCGGTCGTGGCGCCCAGCGACATCTACGGAAATGCGCTGCCCAATCGAACCCCGGTGGAGTTCCAACGGTTGGGCCCGAACAGCGATCGATCGAGTTATGACGGTGCCGTCGAACGGTCGTTGGCCTGGACCCGGCTAGGAGCGGGGACGATCGCCGGCGCCAACTCGGTATGGGTGACAGTGGGAACCACCACCGGTGTACCGGCGGTTCTCAACGAGGTCCCCGGTGTGGCCACTTCGATCGAGCTCGCCCTGGCCACAACTACGGTTGTGGCTGATGGTCGTCACGTGATCGAGCTGGCGACCGCCGAACTGGTGGACGAGTTCGGCAATCAGCTTCCCGACGGCGTGGCCGGAGTCTTCCAGCTCACCACGGGAACACGACAACGATTGTGCCGGCCACGGTGCAGCGCGGTCGGCTCCGGGCCTTCTGGACCGCTCCGGACAGCCCCGCCACACTCGGTATCACCGCGTCGGTGAACGGCCAAACGTCTGCCCCAGCCACGATCGCAGCGGTCAGCGGGGTTCGGCCCTTCGCGGTGGCCGGCCTACTGGAGATCGACGGATACCGAATTCGGGTCGGGCCGATCCTGGATCCTTCCGGTGCGCTGGTCGCCAACGGCACCGAAGTAGTGATCGGCGATCGGTCGACGACCACCGCCGACGGCGTCGCCACCGCTCTGGTTCAACCGGATCCGGGAACCATCTCGGTCACGGTGCTGGGCCGAACCGTGGAACACGAGATCCAGCCATGATGTCGCTGAACAGGCTGAAACGAGCAATGGCCGCAGTGTTGGGCGCGTTGATCGTGGTGGCGGCCGGAGCCACCCTCGCCGGGCTGACAACCGTGGTGATCTCCTACGGCACCGGAGCCAATCCGGCCACTGCGTTCACTCCCGCCGCTGAACCTCTGTCGGTTCGAAGTGAAACGGTGTCGTGGAATCCCGACGAACCCGACCTGTTGCGCAGTGTCGAGCGTCAAACCCGACTCGACGTGGCCAAGGCGTGGGTCGGGGCGGTTTCGGGCGAAGCCGATGACATCTGGTTTGCCGGCGGCGCGTTGGAACGTCGAACCGATGCTGCGCAGCTGGCGGTGTCAGCTGAAACAACCTGGACTGGCCATCGGATCACCACCTACTTCTACAGTCTGGACGGCCAGGTGCTGGGCCTGGAGATCTCCTCCACCGGTGTTGTCGACATGGGTGAGGGCGACGCGTTGTCGGTGGGCGACAGCTATGAAGTGGTGCTGGTCCTGCGGGACGGGAACTGGCGAGTGGAGCGACTCACCAGGCTTTAACAAACCTTGAGGTTGGCTTGAGAGCCACCTGATTCCTGATTTTTATCTTCAGGGTCATGACAAGCCAAACAGCAATCGACCCAACCAGCCCGTTCAACCAGTGGCGCACCCAACCCACCGCTTCCAACCCCGACCTGACGGTGGTGATCCCGGCCTACAACGAAGCAACCCGGATCATCCCGACCATCGCTGCGGTTGGCTCCTACCTCGCTACCGAGGGTTTCAGCTTCGAGATCATCGTGTCCGACGACGGCTCAACCGACAACACCGTGGCTGGGTTGGAGGCCCTGAACCTCTGCAATCTGCACATCATCGCCCCCGGGGTCAACCGGGGCAAGGGTGCAGCGGTGCGGGCAGGCGTCCAGGCCGCTCGAGGCAAGATGATCTTGTTCACCGATGCCGACATGTCCACCCCGATCGAAGAACTGGCACCGATGCTGGCCAAGACCGCCGGCAACCCGATCGTGATCGCCTCCCGGGCCGCCGAAGGATCCATGGAACAGAACCGGTCCGGTCTGCGGCAGCTGCTGAGCAACGTGCTCCGCACCCTGGCTCGAGTGATCCTGGGTCTTCGCTTCGCCGACACCCAGTGTGGTTTCAAACTGTTCCGGGCCGACGTTGCCAAGGAACTGTTCGCCGCCCAACTGATCGACGGCTTCTCCTTCGACCTCGAGTTGTTGTGGCTGGCCCAACGCAAGGGCTATCCCGTCGCCGAGGTAGGGGTCAGCTGGTTCGACGCTCCCGGATCCAAAGTGGCGCCGCTGCGCACCAGCCTCGGGTTCCTGGCGTCGCTGATCGGAATTCGCCTTCGCCACAAGCTCCACCGAGGCGGCTCACGACCCACCTCAGGCCTGCGTGTCGCCCTGGTCAGCGCCCTGCCGCCGTCACGCACCACCCTCAACGAGTACGGCCATCACCTCGCCAAACACCTCAGCGAAAACGAGTCGGTTCAGAGCCTCACGGTATGGACCGAAACGTCACTGCCGGCCGAAACCGCCGCCATGAACCCGTCGGTCATCTGCCAGCCGGTGTGGGAGTTCAACAGCATCCTCAACCCGTTCCGAGTACTCGCCGCAGCCAGGAAATCCCGTCCCGACGTGGTGATGTTCAACCTCCATTTCACCTCGTTCGGCAACGCCCGGGTTCCCGCCGCCGTCGGTCTTGTCACCCCCGCCCTGCTACGCCTGTTCGGTTTCCGCACCAACGTGTTGCTGCACAACCTGATGGACACCGTTGATCTCGACCAGGCCGGATTCAAGACCTCCCGCTTCGCCAAGCCTGTGATCATCGCCATCGGCCGGCTTCTGACCCGTGTGGTTCTCATGGCCGACACGGTCGGAACCACCATCCCTACCTACGTCGACATCCTCCAAGACCGCTACTCGGCCAAGAATGTGTACCTGGCCCCCCACGGCACGTTCGAAACCTCCGACGAATGCGAAACCGACTCCAGCGACGGCAAACGTCGCATACTGGCATTTGGCAAGTTTGGTACCTACAAGCGGGTGGACGGCCTGCTGGATGCCCACGCCCAACTGTTGGCCGATGACGACTTCGCCGATGTCGAGCTGTTGATCGCAGGATCCAACAACCCCAACGCTCCCGGGTACCTCGAGTCGCTCGAAGCGCAACTGGACGACAACTCCCAGGTTCGATTCTGGGGCTACGTGGAAGAAGACGACGTTCCCGAGCTGTTCAAGAGCGCCTCCGTTGTTGCCTTCCCCTACACCGCCACCACCGGTAGCTCCGGACCACTGCATCAGGCCGGCGCCTATGGCCGAGCTGCGATCGTTCCCCGGGTCGGCGACTTCGTTGACCTCATCGAAGACGAAGGATTCGAAGGCGAGATCTTCGACCCCGCCAGCACCGAATCGCTGGTCGTGGCCCTGAAGAAGGTACTGGGAGACGACGCCCGACGGGACGAACTGGGTCGGACCAACTACACCGCCGCCAACCGTCTTCCCCTGTCCGAAGTTGTGTCGTGGCACGTGGCCCAGTTCGAGGCGATGGTCGGTTCCTAGGCCGGGTTTCTTGATCGAATCTTGAGATTCGTCCGAACCTGGCTTGACGTGCCCCACCGATGATTGAAGTAGTGCAAAACGCACTCACCAACCACCCGAAAGACACCGACATGAACACCACAACCTTCCCCGACACAGCCAGCGACATCCTCACCGAGACGCTCACCGAGACGCTCACCGAGACGCTGCCGGCTCGCCTCGATGTTCACCGCCTGGACGAGTTCCAGTCGCTGTGCACCACCGACACTTGCCCTGGACCTGCTGCTCGACGCCTCCGAGGTTCGTTTCATCGACACCGCCGCCCTGGCCTTTCTCGAGGACCTCGACACAGTCCGCCGCAACGCCGGCGCCGCCGTCCACTACTTCCGGCCCAGCCCCGCTCTGGTCGCCACGTTCGAACTTCACGACTCCAAGCTGGCTGCCGCAGAGCTCTTGGTCCGATGAGCTCCACTACTCGAGACATCGGCGACAGCCAATCGGTCGCCCAGCCAATCGTTGAAAAGGGGAGCATGAAGCAACTCCTCGCCGGGGGCAGCCTCCTCACCATCGCCATGATCGGCGCTGGTGCCGGCAACTACCTGGCCAACCTGATCATCGGGGCGGTGTTGACCGCAGCAGAGTTCGGTGACGCCGCCCTGATGGTCACCTTCCTCCTCGCCTCAACCGTCCTCACCGGCGGCACCCAACTGCTGGCCGCCAAGGCCACCGCCGAGGATGTGTCCGGAAGCGGCACCAGGGTGCAGGCCCTCCGAACCAATTCGACGATGGTGGGAACGCTGGTGGCGCTCGCGGTACTCGCCGCCAGCCCCGTGCTCACCGCCACCTTCGGCCTCGGCAGCTCCTGGCTGATTCCGTTGATGGCATTGGGACTACCGGCCCACCTCGCACTGTCGGTGGACCGAGGGCAGCTTCAGGGCAACCTGGCCCTGGTCTCTCTGGCCAAGACCTTTCTCGCCGAAGTGATCGTGCGGCTGGTCGCCACCGTCGCTCTGGTCGGCGTGGGCGCCGGTGCAATCGGCGCCACGGTTGCGATCAACGTTGCCTTCCTCGGCGGGCTGGCGGTTTCTCGATCAGCTCTCCGGGCCTCCGGTATGGCCGTTGGGGTGGCCGGTGAATCACCACCATCATCCACTCCCGGTTCCACCACAACCGTGGCCCACGTCGCACTGCTGTCGGCTGGCACGGTGCTCATCACCAACGGCGACCTCGTAGCCGCCAAGATCGTGCTCGACCCCGCCGACGCCGGCCGATATGCACTGGTCGGTCTCGTCGGGCGAGTCGTCTACATGATGGCGATCGCCCTTCATGGAACGATGATCCCACTGATGATTCGAGCCACCGAGGACAGAGCAACGGTCAAGCGGAACTGTCTCGCCGTGGTCGCTTCCGTCTCGCTCGTCGCCACGGTCGGAATCTGGGTCCTCGATGATCTGATCGTGTCGATCATCGGCGGCAGCGAGTATCGATCGGCGGCGGGACTGCTTGGCCCCTATGCCTTGGCAGCCGCCCTGTTCACCATCGCTTCGACGTCGGCCACCCTCGACCTGGCCGTCGATCGCACCCGGGAGTCATGGTTGATTCTGGCCGGGGCGCTCTTGCAGAGCGGCCTGTTCGCCTTCGGCCAGCCAAGTTCGGGACAGCAGATCGTGATCATGCAGATCTCATCCATGGCGCTATTGCTCACGGCGATCCTGTTTGGCAATAAGGTTGAACAAGCAGTCATTTCCTCTGTTGGGAGCAAGCCGTGGCAAGTGACCACCAGCACGACCTCGAGTTTCTAGCCAAGGTCAGCCACGAACTCCGGGGACCGCTTCACTCGATCCTCGGCCTGTCCGAGATGCTGGTTGAGGGTGGCGCCGGCACTGACGACAAGCGGCTCACGATCGCAATCAACCGCGAGGCCAAATCTCTCCAGGTCCTGGTCGATGACATCTTCGACTATGCCCGAATCGCATCGGACCGGCTGGCGCTGTTGGTCGGGCCGTTCCCGATCAGTGATGTGGTGGCCGGCGTTGTGGGAGCGGCCCGGGAGTCAGCCACCGCCAAGGAGTTGTCCCTTCTCCTCACCGTGGGGCCAGAAGTTCCCCACTGGGTCATCGGAGACGAAGTCCGCTTCACCCAGATCGTTCGAAACCTCATCACCAACGCCATCCGCTACAGCGACAGGGGCAACATCTCGGTGTCGTTGACCGCCACCGACCAGCCATACGTGCGGTGCGTGGTGTCCGACCAGGGAATTGGGATCAGGGAAGAAGCCATCCCAACCCTGTTCGAGCCATTCACCCAGGCCCACCGCAAACGCGCCGGCGGCAGTGGCTTGGGGCTCGCTGTGTGCGCCCGGCTGACCGATCTGATGGACGGATCTCTGTCGGTCGAATCCGAGGTGGGTGTTGGTTCGATGTTCACGGTGGATCTCCCGCTGGAGTCGACCACAGCACCGGAGTCGCCTCGTCGTCCGCAGGGCCGCTCTGATGGCGGAGGCGAACTGATTCTCGTGGTGGAGGACAGCCCGGTGAATCAGCTGTTGGCCCGCAGTCAGATTCACAACCTGGGCATGGAAGCGATCGTGGTCGAATCGGGCGAAGAGGCCCTCGAGTTGCTCGGCGGGACCGAAAGTGCTGCCTACGACGCCATCTTGATGGACTGGAATCTGCCCGGTATCACCGGGCTGGAAACCGCGGCACAGATTCGAAAGGACGAGTTGGTCGAGGAGTCGATACCCATTATTGCGATGACGGCCAACGCCCTGACCGGCGACCGCGAACGATGCCTCGAGGCGGGGATGAACGACTTCTTGGCCAAACCGGTCAGCTCATCGGACATGGCAACAATGATGAATAAATGGCTTGCCACGCCGGCCGCAGGGCCGTTGACGGGGGCCCGTCACAACACCTCGGTCGATGAAGACACACTCGACGAGTTGGCCGCCGAGTTCGACGATCCGGCCATCATCGAGGGACTCATTCGCACGTTCCTGGCCGAGTTGCCGGGCCGGGTCGATTCGATAACCGAAGGTCGGAACAACCATGATCTCGGTGAGATCAAGCGGGCCGCTCACACGTTGGGCTCCACCTCGGCACTGCTGGGAGCCCATGGGATCAGCCAGCTGTGTTCGGCTCTGCGGGAAACAGAGGAGATGTCCTCCGCTTCGGCCGTGGTTGACCGATTGGAACTGGAAGCACAAGACGTGGCCGATGCATTCAACATCCGGCTCAAACACTACGGAGATTCGGTATGAAGGGCATCATCTTCAACGTCGTGGAGAACGCCGTCACCGCGCTACACGGAGCGTCGGCGTGGGACGACATCCTCGATCACGCCGGGCTCGACGGTTCCTATACCGCATTGGGCACCTATCCCGATGTCGAACTGATGAGCATCGTGGGTTCGGCCTGTGAACTCACCGGCGCCGGCGCCGAAGAACTCCTGAAGGTGGTCGGCCGGGCGGTACTGCCCGACTTGGCGAGCCATGTGAGCGACGTCGTGGACCGCGACGGGACCGCTTTCGAGTTCCTCGCCACCATCGACGACGTGATTCACGTTGAAGTCCGCAAGCTCTACCCCGACGCAGCCACGCCAACCGTGAGAACCCGCACCATCGATGATCGTTCGATCGAGGTGACCTATGGGTCTTCACGCAACATGTGGGCCCTGGCCGAAGGTCTGATCCATGGCGCCGGCGACCTCTTCGGAGAGCCGCTCACCGTTACCCGCCACGCCGAGCCCAACGCAGCCGGAGAAACCGTGTTTCACGTCGAGTTGGCCACGGTCGAGTGAGCAGTGACGCAGAAGCCCGGCTCGAACGACGGCTGGCCCGAGAACGGGCGGCCCGACTGGAGGCCGAGCAGATAGCCGAGAAAGGCCTGCGCGATCTCTACCTGGCCAACCAGAACCTCGACCATCTCGTGACGGCGCGAACGCTGGAACTTCAGTCGGCTCGGATCGAGTTGGAGCGTTCAGCGATGCGGCGAGAATCGTTCTTGGCGTCCCTTTCACGACAGGTGCGGACGCCGCTGAATGGGGTGGTGGGCATGCTCGACCTGCTGGAGGGTCACCTTGCCGATCCCCAGGGCCGCAGCTATGTATCGTCGGCCCGGGATTCGGCGGGAGATCTGCTGAAGCTGTTTTCTCGCCTGATTCTCTTCGTAGACCTCGATGACGGCGGGCGGGTGGAGCCAGCCGAGGTCGAATTGTCGGCAACCTTGGCGAACATCAATGACCGCTGGTCCCGGGAGGCGTTGGCAAGTGGCCAGCTGTTGTTCGTGGAGAACCGAACGCCGACCGACACTGTCGTCTTCACCATCGGTGAACATCTCGAACTGCTGCTGGGGGAGCTCATCGACAATGCCATTTCCCACTCGGGGCCAGGCAGCCTCACCCTCGACGCTGAGCTGGGTGATGAGACGGTGGTCTTGCGCCTCACCGACCCGGGCGGTGGAGGGGAGAGCACCATGGTCGATGAGTTTGACGGTATGGGACTGGCGTTGTCGGAAAGGTTGGCGGCAACCATCGGAGCAACGATCGACGTCCCCGACGAGTTCGACGGGCCGACCACAGTGACTGTCACTGTGCCGCTGAAGTGACCTGCCGCTGAAGTGACCTGCCGCTGAAGTGACCTGCCGCTGAAGTGACCTGCCGCTGAAGTGACCTGCCGCTGAAGTGACCTGCCGCTGAAGTGACCTGCCGGCGAGCTGGCTAGCTGGTCGGGCTGACTAACCGGTCGACGCCATTCGGTATCCGACACCCCTGACAGTTTTGATGTGGCGCACGCCGTTGGCGTCGATCTTCTTGCGAAGGTTGCCGATGTGCACATCGACCACATGATCGTCGAACCACGAATCTCCCCACACGGTCTCCAGGAGAAGCTGGCGGGAGTGGACCATCTTCGGGTTGGAACTGAGTGTTGCGAGGAGATCGAACTCGATTCTGGTGAGCTCGAGGTTCTCGCCGGCAGCGATGACTTCGCGCGATTCGGTGTTCAGTTCGAGATCGCCCACCCGCGTCACTGTTGATTCCTCCTCGATGGATCCCATGCGGGGACGGCGTAGAAGGACGTTCACCCGGGCAACCAGCTCTCGTGGTGAGAACGGTTTGGTCATGTAGTCGTCGGCGCCCACGGCGAGTCCGATGAGTTTGTCGACCTCGGCGTCTTTGCCGGTGACCATGATGATGTACGCATCGGTGAACGTACGGAGTTGGCGACAGACTTCGGTGCCGTCGAGCCCGGGCAGGACGAGATCCAACAGCACGACATCGGGTTGGAAACTACGTACGTGTTCGAGGGCTTCCTCGCCGGTTGCCTCGATCGAGACCCGGTATCCTTCGGCCTCCAGCGCCACCCGCAGAATCTCTTGAAACTCAGGCGCGTCCTCAACCACCAGGATCCTGGCTTGGTCAGATCCGGTTTGAGCTTGGAAACGCATGACGATTCTCTAAACGGCATCAAGAGGAGTGGTCTTTAGGCTGGGCCGTCCGGATCAAGTGGCCGTGGCGACCGTTTTCGCCATTCTCGCCAGAACCGGTCTGGTGGTGGGGTGAGTTCATGCCTGCGAGTGTGGGTGAGGTCCCGTCTTGTAGCGACAATGTGGGGGGCGTGAAAGAGAGTCCGGCTTCGGGTGAGGATGCGGTGTCGGGTGCTTGTGGGGATCGCATCGATTGTGTAGACACCGCGGCGGAGGCGGCGGATGCGTCCGTTGCGGATTTCCCAGCGGAGTGCGTCGGAGACGACTTTGGAGGCCCGTCCCCATAGCGTGTAGCCGTCTTGGGCGAGTTGGTTCACCAATTGTTTGATGGTGGAGAGGCCTTGGGTGATGTAGGTGGTGAGTACGTATCGGAGGTCGCGGCCGGTGAGGGCGTTGTGGGTGTCGATCGGTTCATAGCCTGGCTCTGGGCAGGCCGATGCGGCCCTGGTGGGCGGTTCGGGGTTATTCGGTTGTGGTTGGTATTCGTTCATGGCGTTTCCTGTGGTGGTTTCGTGCCCTGGCCGGGTGGGCTGTGGGGAGGGGAATGGTTTTCCAGGTGTGCCCGTCGGGTTTGATCACGGTGAGCATCCGTTCGGGGTCGAGGACGATGCGCCAGCCGTCGTCGTGGACTCGGTGGTGGTGCACTGTGCAGAGGGGGATGAGGTTGTTGAGGTCGGTTGGTCCGTCGGTCTCCCATTCGATGATGTGGTGGATTTCGCAGTGGTCGAACCGCACATCACATATGGCACAGGTGGGGTACATGACCCGGAGGGCTGCCCGTTGGGCGTCGGTGGCGGTCCGATGATGACCGGCCGACGGCGAGTGCCCGGCCGGATGGTCCGAGGACGGTGTGGGTGATCCAGGCGTCGCAGAGCAGTCGGCGCAGGTTTGATAGTGGGATGTCGTTGCCGGCTCCGGTGTGTTTGGTCGTGTGGTCCCATACACCGGTACGGAGGGTGTCGAGATCACAGACGACGTGTATTGACGCCCGGCCTCGGGAACCGTTGGCCGAGTCGATCAGTGATGTCAGAGCTTGGCGTTGAGGTGTTCGCCGTGATGCACCGGCACGCCGGCGTCGCTGGCTTGTTGAGCGAGCGTGCGTGCTTCGGCGTCTATGGCGTTCTGGAACCTTCTCCCCGACGACGCGTCCAGGTCGAGGCGTGCTTGCCAGCGGCCATCACCACCGGTCCAGGACCGGAACGAGTTCTTGTCGTGCTCGGTGTCGTGTTCTGGTCTCTCCGTCGTCGGAGATTCGGTCGGCAAGTCCACGGAGCCAGGTGGAGAATCGTTGCGGGTTCATGCGGGTGGCTTTGCGGGCGATCGATCCGTCGCGGCCGTCGAATTCGGTCTGCCATTGGGGGTTGTGACGCAACCGGTGGCGGGCCGATGCGACGGTGTCGAGGTTGGCGGTGGGGACTGTGCCTGCCATGAACCCTCGGGTGAGGGATGGCAGCCTGTGGGCCAGTTCGGCTCGGCGTTGCACCCGGCGGGCCTCGGTGGTGGATTGTTTCCCGGCGGTGGAGAACACGTCTTCAGCTGACAGGCCACCCAACTCGCCAAGACGGGCCGCAGCGGTGGAGCCGACACCCTCCAGCCGGCGGATCACCCGCTGGTTGGACACGGACCAGATCGATGATCTCGTCCTCGGACAACCCCGCTACCGGGGCCTGATCCAGAAGCGACGCGTGTTCCCGCAAACACACCGACACCGACACCTCGGTACCGGTAGCGGGAACGATCAACTTCATACCATCCATCATGACCAAGGGGTATGACAGAGTTCCGATGCCCATGCCGCCCGGCCACGAAAAGCGGCAGCGGGACCTCGGGCCCTAGCCCCAGGCTCGGCAGGGGCCCACAATCCACCGGAGATGATCCCGGTTTCTGCGAGAGGACGCATTTGATGGAGCTGACCGAACAGATGGACCCTTTCGATGCGGTCAACTACTTCTTCAATCGAGCAGCGAGCATCGCCATGGTCTCCGCATCCACCGAGACTGTGCTCGAAACGCCCCATCGCGAGTTGCGAGTTGAGGTGCAGATCCGACGCGACAGCGGCGTTCTGGAGACCTACATCGGGTATCGGGTACAACACGACAACTCGCGAGGGCCCTTCAAGGGCGGGGTTCGGTATCATCCGGCTGCTGCTATCGAGGAAGTTCGGGCTCTAGCGTCGCTGATGACATGGAAGACGGCGTTGGTCGACATTCCCTTTGGCGGGGCCAAGGGAGGAATCGCAGTCGACGTGGGATCGTTCAGCTCTAATGAACTCGAACGCCTGACCCGCTTCTACGTGCGCCAGATCTCTCGACTCATCGGTCCCAACACCGATATTCCCGCCCCCGACATGTACACCAATGAGCAGGTGATGGCCTGGTTCCTCGATGAGTACGAGCAACTGCACGGTCACGCGCCGGCAGTGGTGACGGGTAAACCCCTCGCCCTTGGTGGTTCACCTGGCAGGCTCGAAGCGACCGGCCGGGGCGCAGTGATCGTGCTCAACGAGGTGATTTCAGAGCTGGGATGGAAACCCGATGAGACCACGGTCGCCATCCAGGGGTTCGGCAACGTCGGGTCGTGGGCTGGACGACTTGCCCATCGCACCGGCTACAGGGTGGTGGCCGTGTCTGACCGCAAGGGATGTGTGTACGACGAGAACGGGATCGACATCGAAGCCCTCTTGGTTCATCGCGCCGAGACGGGCGCGATGGAGGGGTTCCCCGGCACGGAGTTGCTCCCTCGGGACGATGTGCTCACGCTGCCGGTAGATGTGCTGATCCCCGCCGCGCTGGGCGAGGTGATTGACGCCGAGAACGCAGAGCACATTCGAGCCAAGGTGATTCTCGAAGGGGCGAATCACCCCGTGACCCCTTGGGCCGATGCTGTGCTCACCGAGCGGGGCATCACGATCGTGCCCGACATCCTGGCAAACGCAGGCGGCGTGATTGTGAGTTACTTCGAGTGGGTCCAGAACATGCAACATTTTCGCTGGACTCAGACCCAGGTGAATGACCAGCTGGAGCGACGGTTGGTGGATGCCCACCGGCATGTGATTCAGGTTGCTCGCGACCGACGGTGCACCCTGCGGGAGGCTGCGTTCGTGATAGCGGTGGAACGGGTGGCCGAAGCGTCAGCACTCCGCGGGATGCTGTAACCCCCCCAAATTCCTGTTGATAGCCACACTGTTTGTGGCCACAGCGAGGGCAGAAAGCCCGTTTGTGGCTGTCGACAGGAATTTCCGGTAGCTACCGGCCGAGGTGGTGCAGGATCCGTTCGTACAGGGCGGCGGTCCGTTCGACCGATTCGACCGACACCCGCTCGTCGTGGCCGTGGAAACGGGAAAGCAGGTCCGAGAAGGTGGTCTGGTTGTCGTACAAACCCACGCCGTAGGTCGCCACGCCCCGTTTGCGCCAGAAACGAGCGTCGGTGGCCACCGGCATGAGCGTGGGGATCAGCTTGCGGTGGCCTTCGAGGTCGTAGACGCCTTCGGCGATCGCCTGCCACATGGCAGTGTCGGTAGGGCTGATGGATGCGGGGTTGTTGCTCCGTGATTCAATTTCAACGGCATCCCCGGCTGGCCCCATGGCGTGGCGAACATACGCGTCGACGGACTCTCGGGTCGATCCCGGCAAGGCTCGGATGTCGAGTTCGGTTTTGGCCTTATCGGCGATGATGTTGGCTTTGGTCCCCATTCGCGCCTGGTTGGCCGAGATCGTCAGATGGGTGCAGGCGTGCACGTAGCTGGCGAACAACGGGTCGGTTTCGGCGATCGTATCGATGGCGTCGTCGACCAGATCGGGGTCTTTGAGTGCGTCGGCGATGTTGTGCGCCAGGCCGATGCCATCGACGAACTCGGTCCATTGGGTTCCTATCTCCGCCGGTGAGGGTGTGGCCAGCAGGTTGTGGAGGGCGTGGACCATCTTCTCCAGCGCGTTGTCGGCGCCGTAGGGCGAGGAACCGTGGGAGGGAACACCGGTGGTCTTGAGCCTGGCGAAGAAGCTGCCCTTCTCGCCCACCGACACCGGAATGGCCGGGCTCGTACCAGCCTTCGGATACGCCACTTCGGTGAGCATGTAGTCGGCGCCAACGAGGTCCCAGTGGTCCCTCGTCAATCGGTAGGACCCCTTCATGCCACCGGCTTCTTCGTCGGCTACCGCTGCGAAGATGAGGTCGCCCTTTGGTTGCAGCTCACCCCGGATGTAGGGCCGTACGGCATGAGCGCAGGCGGCGACGATGTTGAGCATGTCCACGGCGCCACGTCCGTAGATGAAGCCGTCGACGATGTCGGCGGCGAACGGGTCTTGGGTCCAGCCGTCTGCGTCGGCGGGGACGACGTCGAGGTGGGGAACCATGGCCAGCGACGGGGCCCCGGGATCGGTTCCTTCGATCCGATATACCAGCGACTGGCGTCCCGGGGCCGGTTCGAATATCTGACCTTCGACCCCGAAGTAGTCCAGCAGCGTGGCGACCGAGCGGTGTTCTTGACCGCTCTCGGGCAGGCCGGTGTTCACACACCCGTTACGGATCATTGTCCGCAGCAGCTCGACGACTTCAGAACTCAGGGCGTGCTCCCTTCGACAGCCCGATGGAGGCGGGCAATGGCATCTTCGATCAGTTCGGTGGGTGCGGCGATGGTCATTCGGGCGAAGCCGGCGCCCTCTCGGCCGAACCAGTGGCCGGGGCTCAATCCCAGCCGGGCGGAGTGCGCCAACCAGGTGGCCAGTTCGGGTACGTCCATCCCCAGCGCTCTGAAGTCGAGCCAGGCGAGATAGGTGCCCTCCAGTTCGACCAATGAGATTGGATCGGGGAGTTGGCGTGTGCAACAACTCGGCGTTGGTGCGAACGAGGTCGAGCAGAGCGTCGACCCAGGGTCCACCGGTGGAATAGGCGGCCTCGAATGCGGTGAGACCGAACACGTTGTTGCGGGTGAGATGCAGTTGCGAACTCTTCGATTCGAACCGTTCCACCACTTCGTCGGAATTGGTGATGACGAGTGTGTCGCACACGCCGGCCAGCCCGAATGTCTTGATCGGACCGTGCAGCGCCGCCCACCGAGCACCCGAGGTGGCTGCGATGGTGGAGAACGGTGTGAACGAGTGGGGGCTCAGTATCAGGTCGGCGTGGATCTCGTCGGCGATGACGAAGACGTCGTGACGAGCGCAGATACCGGCCACCGCTGACAGCTCGGTCGGAGTCCACACCCGCCCCACCGGGTTGTGGGGATTGCAGAGGATCATCGCCGTTGTCGACGGATCGGCGGCTTTGTTCTCCAGGTCGGTGAGGTCGATCTGATAGCCGCCGTCGGTGAAGTTCAGGGCGTTCCGCACCACTGTTCGCTCGGCCGAGGTGACCAACGGTTTGAAGTCGGTGAACACCGGCGGTTGCAGGATCACGCCCTCGCCAGGTTGGGTGAACTGCTCGATCAGCACACCGATCGACGTGCCGACACTGGGACTCACCAGGGTCGCCAGACCCGGCCGATTCCAGTTGTGGCGCTGCGACATCCAGGCCCAGAAGCTGTCGGCGAGGGTGGCCGGTCGGGTCTCATAACCGAACCAGCCAGCACCGGCTCTGGCTTCGAGGGCGGCGGTGATGTTTGGCGCAAGCTCGAGGTAGGGCTCGGCGATCCACAAGGGTAGGAGCCCGTCGCTGCCGCCAAAGTGCCGGTCGAGGGCTGGTGGGTCGATGGCCTGAGCATTGGGAGTCAGCGACTTCGGGAGAATGCCAGTGATGGAGAAACCGTAGTTTGCCAAAGGACCATCGGACCTACCGGAGTTCGTGTCGTGGTTGCAGACTCGAGCCATGGCCGCAACCAAGAAAGCGAAGGTCGCCAGCACCGACAAGACAACCAACCTCGAGGTCCCCGTGTCGGGCGAGCTTTCGCTGGACGAGATGGAGTCGATACTGCTCGAGACGGCGACCGATCTGGGCATGTACTTTTCCCGGATCACGGTGTTGGGAACACGACAGTACCCCGGCAACCGCCACTGGCACCTGAAGCAGGATCCGCGGACCAAGGGTTGCCTCGACGTCACCTACTGGCCGGCGGGATCGTCGATGTGGATCTCGATGCGCAACTACGAACCGGAGTGGGTGCACGAATCGGGGTATCGCCTCCGCGATCAACTCCAACGACGTTTGACGTAACCCCCCTTCGCCAAATTCCTGTGGAGAGCCACGCTGGCTGTGGCTATCGCAGGGGCAGAAAGGCAGTTTGCAGCAATCCACAGGAATTTGGGCGACGAGCCGGTGGCTTCGAGAATCGGCCGGCAGGTGTCGTACTGTGGGCGTTATGTCGGGTCGTCCTGGATATGAGGAACTTGTTGCCAAGCGTGGGCGTGAGGTGGCCGATGAGATAATCGCGGGTGCGGAGATGTACGGCGCTTCAGCTCACAAGGACTGGGACACGGCGCTGGCGTGGGCCATCGAACAGTTCGATCGGCCCGACGACCCAGCGCTGGTGGCCCAGCAGAACGAGAACGCTCGCCTCTACAACGATCTCATGAAACGGCGGGGCGATGAGGGTCGCCGCATTTTGTATTTGGCCACAGAACTGGGCGGCGATGCGTACGACCATCCCGCCCGCCTCGTTCGAGCCGAAGCAATCTACGACGCCGAGGGATGGCGGCTCGCCCCAAATGCACCAATGAAGGAGGAGCTCGAGTGGGCGAAAGCCCGGGCGCAGGCGTTGGTGAATGTTCAGGACCGATATTTCGACGACTGGTCGGTTGGTGAGGTGTTCGAAACCGACTCCCACATGATGACCACACAGCGCATGTGGTCATTCGCCGAAGAATTTGATCCCCAGCCATTCCATGTGGACCCCGAGGCGGCCGAGGCGAGCATCTACGGAGGTCTGATTGCCAGCGGCTGGCACACGGGGTCGGTGCTGATGCGCCTGTTCACCACATTGCTCGGTCCTTCGAGCATGGGCTCACCCGGCGTCGACAACCTGCGCTGGACCGCGCCTGTGCGAGCGGGCGACCGACTGCGGCTGCGCCTCACCGTTCTCGACACCCGAACCTCGGAATCCAAACCCGATCGAGGCATCCTCAGGCTCAAACAGGAGCTGTTGAATCAGCGGGACGAGGTCGTGATGTCGCTGGAGGCGAGCCTGTTCATGAAACGCAGGGGCTTCTAGCGGCGTCCGACCCATCTTCTGGTCAGCCGTTGGCGTGTGCTGTGCAAACTGTCGATGGCGAACTGGACTGTCACGGTCGCAGAAACCTGCGCTTCTCCAGTCTGGATCGGTGTTTCGGTGTCGAAAGCGCCCCCAGCCGCTGCCTCGGCGTACGGGCACCAACTCCGAGATCGATGATCAAGTGGGACAGGTGGTTGGTCTGCATTTGAAATCGAAGCCGTCGCCCATTCTCGCTGCGGGATCTCGGCTGTGGAGAGGTGTGCAGGTGTCTCGCTCGAGGTCGCGTAGAAGACGAGTCGACCATCCCGGGCCTGCGAAGCACTGGATCGTTTTGAACCGAACAACGTACGGAGGCTAGGTTTGCGACCGGGAGATCAAGTGGGCGGAATAAAGGCGGGTTCTATGTAGTCGCAAGCAAAGGCCAGAACGTTCTGGCAAGAGTCGAGTAGGGGATGAGGACAGTGGATGCAGGCGCTCTATTCGAGTCGGATTTCGAGACCTCGTTCCGCTGCTTCGGCCCGGCAACGGTTCTGGCCGGAGAAGCCCTCCATCCCGCCGGCGGCCACCGGGAGCGATCGCTCCTGGCTGCACTGCTGCTCCATCCTGGCGATCACCAGCCAGTGAGCCGACTGGCTGATGCGCTCTGGCCCGACGGCAAACCCCGCGACCCCGGCCATGCGCTGCGCACGCTGGTCATGCGACTCCGCCGCCGCCTCGGCCCCATCCGCGTGGAGACGATCGCCGGCGGATATCGCATCGACGTCAAGGCCGATCAAGTCGACGTCCATCGGTTCGAGCGGCTGGTGGAACAAGGCAGGAACCAAGCCTTGCGCGGGCAACTCGACGTGGCGCGCAGGCACTACTCGACCGCATTGAATGTGGCGTCGGCGGGCGAACCGTGGCAAGACCTCCACAAGGCCCGAATCGGGCGCGCGGCCAGCGGTCGAGTAGCGGAGTTGCGCCGCCGGACCGAGGAGGATCTGGCCGAGTCGATGATCCGTTCGAAGAAGCCGGCGGTCGCGTATCTGACCCAACTGACCACCGAGGAACCGCTCCGGGAACGTCGGTGGTGCCTGCTGATGGTCGCCCTCTACGAATCGGGGCGTCAGAGCGACGCATTGCGTGCCTACATGGACGCCCGGACCGTCCTGCAGCAGGAAATCGGCGTGGAACCCGGTCCTGAGCTGCGTGAGCTGGAACATCGGGTGCTGGCCCACGAGCCGTTGTTCATCGCCTGACCACAGGGTCACCAGATCGTCCAGTCCGGGACCGATCTGGCCTTTTGTCGCGCCCCGTCACAGGTGCGTGTCGCTGCTGGGTGTCACAGTTGCGTCGCGGGGGTGACACAGCGCTGTCACCAGCGGCTATGTGACCTTGCGCTTTGAGTCGTGAGCAGTCATGTTCGATATCACGGGCTCATCTGAAGGTCCACGTTCGTTGCACAGGGGAGAGCGACATCAGCTTCATTCACACAACGCGTCGGATGTTCGTCGATAGCGACACCGATTCGGCCCTCAGCTACTCGATCGATCTGGCCGAGACCGTCGAGTCGATCACAGGTGTTCCCGTGACCGTCTGGGCCAGCCCGTACTCGCTCGACGGCAACTCGATCGTCTGGACCAGTCGTTTCGAATCGGTACGGGAAATGGACGACGCCCAAGCCAACCTACTCTCCGCCGAAATGTACCGGGAGAGCCTGCGGCAGATGCCGGCGTCGTTCACCGATCCTCACTTGGAGACGCTTGCAGAGGTGTTCCTAGGACCGCTACCAGCGGAGCCCGCACCATTCCTCACAACGCTGCGAGCCCAGGCACGGACCGGTCGTCGGCGACAGGCCATCGATTGGGCGCTCCGACTGCGGGACAACCTGGCCCATGGCTTGGGTGTGCCGGTGACCTTCAATGTGACCGTCTTTGGCGAGGTAGGCGGGCTCACCTGGCTCGCCTATCACCGGGACGCCGACAGCCTTCAGACTGCCAACTCGAAGATGTTGGTTGACGAGAACACTTCGGTCCTCTTCGACGAAGGGGAGCAGCTCCTACAACCCGGCCTGACCCTGCTCATGATGCGCCGACTCAACTGACCGACCAGCATTCCTACAACCAAGAAGGTGGAAATACCTTGATCGCACGAATCGTCCAGATCTTATTGACGCAGAGACTGCTCGCTTTGGCGCTTGCCGCGGGTGTGATCCGGTTCGGGGACGTCCAGTGGGACAGTTCCAGGGTCCAGGTACTGGTCAATTCCGACGCGCTGGCCACCTTGAGGAGGACGCCGTGATGATGTATTCAATCGCCAACTGGAGTGTGAAGTTCAGACGGCTTGTGGTCGCGTTGGCTGCTGGGCTCGTGATCATCGGCATCCTTCAACTCGACGACGCCAAGCGGGACATCCTACCCGAGTTCAGTCCCACGACCGTCGAGGTGCAGACCGAGGCATTGGGGCTCTCGGCGGCTGAGGTCGAGCAGATGATCACCGTACCGCTGGAGCAAGACCTGCTGAACGGTGTGGCCTTTCTCGATGAGATCGAGTCTGCATCGCTGCCGGGTCTGTCGTCGGTCGTGCTCACCTTTGAGCCAGGCACTGACCTGCTCGACGCGCGGCAGGTCGTGACCGAGCGGCTCACCCAGACCGCCGGTCTACCGCAGGTTTCCTCACCGCCACAGATGGTCCAGCCGGTGTCATCGACCAGTCGTGTTGCGATGGTCTCGCTGAGCTCGGACCAGGTCTCGCCCATCCAGATGTCGGTCCTGGCGAAATGGGTGATGGTGCCTCGACTGCTCGGCGTCGAAGGTGTGGCCAACGTGGCCATCTGGGGGTTCCGCGATCAGCAACTCCAAGTCCTCGTCGACCCTGCCGAGCTAGCGACGGCGAATGTGACACTGAGCCAGGTTGTGGCGACGGCGGGTAACTCGCTCGAGGTCTCGCCGCTCAGCTTCCTAGAAGCATCCCTCCCGGGCACCGGCGGCTTCATCGACACCGTCAACCAGAGACTCCACGTCTTCCACGAACAAGCGATCAACAACCCTGAAGAGCTTGCCGAGGTCACCCTGGAAGGCGTCGAGGGTGGCGCCGTGTTCGTCGATGGCGCCCCTTTGACATTGGGCGACGTCTCTCAGCTTGTGACGGACCATCAGCCCTTGATCGGTGACGCCCGGTGCGCGGGGGGACCGTGCATCATGCTCGTCGTCGAGAAGTTCCCCGACGCCAACACACCGGCCGTTGCCTCCGGCGTGGACGCGGCGCTCGATGCACTGAGCGTCGGCTTGTCCGGCATCGAGATCGACTCCTCGATCTACCGTCCGGCTGAATTCATCGAAACGTCGACGAACAACCTGGGTACTGGGCTCATTATCGGTGGAGTGCTCCTTCTGTTTGCGCTGGCGGTTCTGCTCATGAGCTGGCGGATCGTCCTCATCACCGTCGTGACGCTCGCAACGTCACTGGTCGCGGCCGGTGTCGTCCTCGTTCTGCTCGACGTAACGGTGAACATGATGATCCTTGCAGGGCTGGTTGTGGCGCTCGTCGTCATCGTCGACGATGCGGTCATCGCAGCCTGGGGAACCGCAGAGGCTGTCGGCCGCGACGACCGGCCGGGAACGGAATCTTCCCTCATGGATGCCATACTTCGTCGCCGGAGTGGGGCGATGTACGCCGCCGTGATCGTCGCAGCGGCCACGATCCCGGTCTTCATTGCGGGGGGTGAAACCGGAGCGTTCCTCGAGCCGATCGTCATTGCGTTCCTGCTGGCCATCGGCTCGGCATTCGTCGTGGGTCTGACGGTGGCTCCTGCGCTCAGCGTGATGCTGCTCGCCGGTGTCGTCGTCCCCGAGCCCGGATCTCGGGTCGTATCCGCAACGGGTACGGCAAGGTTGCGCCGCAGTTGCTCCCTCGTAGTGGGAGAGCTCTCGGTGTTTGGGCCGTAGTCCTGATCGCCGGAATGGTGGCGTTCTTGTTCACTTCGCCCGCACTGCGCCCCTCGCTGCAGGAGCGTGATGTTCTCGTCCAGCTCGAGGCCGCTGCCGGGACCTCGCTGCCGCGCATGGACGAGATCACCGGGCAGGTGGTGGCCGACCTGTGGGCGCACGAAGGGGTGACCGGCGTCGGTGCTCACGTAGGACGCGCCATTCTCTCCGATCGGGTGGTCAACGTGAACGAGGCCGAGATCTGGCTCACGATCGATCCTGCTGCCGAGTACCGACCGACGCTGCAAGACATCCAGGTGATCGCCGCAGAGAACGGCGATGTGGTGTCGAGTGTGACGACGTATTCCGAGCGCCGTGTGTCCGAGATTCTCCGCGAACGACCGGTGAAAGATCCGACGAGCTGGTCGTTCGTGTCTACGGCGAGAACCCGGACGTGCGTCAGGGATCGGCCGAGCGGGTACAGGCTGCGATGGACGCCACCGAGGGCATCTCGGGCGCGCGCGTCGAGGAAGCGGTCGAGGAGCCGGCGATCGAGATCGAGGTCGACATCGCACGAGCGCAGGCATTTGGGGTCAAGCCGGGTGACGTCCGCCGCCAGGCTGCAACGTTGTTCTCCGGGCTTGTTGTCGGCAATCTCTTTGAGGACCAGAAGGTCTTCGATGTCGTGGTGTGGGGCACCCCTGAGATTCGCGACAGTGTTGACGACGTAGCGACGCTGCCGATCGCAACGCCCAGTGGAGACCAGGTCCCGTTGGGCGACATCGCGGATGTGCGCATCGCCATGAACCCGACGGTCATCAGGCACGAGTCCGTGGCGACCTATGTGGACGTAACGGCGCCGGTGTCGGGGCGATCAGTGGCTGCCGCCGCTGCCGACGTCGACGAAGCGATCAAGGCGATGCAGTTCCCGCTCGAGCACCATGCGGAGGTGCTCGGCGGCTTCGCCGACGCCAGCGCCGGAGAACTCGGATAGTGGCGGTCTCCGTGGCTGCCATCGCTCTGGTCTACCTTCTGCTGCAAGCGGCGTTCACGAGCTGGCGGTTGGCGACCATCGCCTTCCTGGCACTGCCGATGGCCGTCTCGGGCAGCGTGATCGCCGTCGCACTCACCGGCGGGGACTTTGAGCTGGGCTCGGTCGCTGGAACCCTCGCCGTGTTCGGCCTCGCCACCCGCTGGATGGTCCTGATGATTCGGAGGTATCAGAAACGCGAGGGTTCCGGAGAGGTGTTCGGGGACGATCTTGTCACGACAGCGACCTCGAACCTCGCCGTGCCGGTGGTGAGTTCGGCCATCGCGATGGTTGCTCTGTTCATCCCTCTCGTCGTCATGGGCGGTCGGGCAGGGCTCGAAGTCTCTGCACCGGCGGCCGTGGCGGTGTTCGGCGGCATTATCAGCTCGACTCGTGCTGACTCTCATCGTGCTGCCTCCCGTCTACCTGCGTTGGGGCTACGTCGCACACCGCGACACCTCCGCAGATGACCTCTTCACGACCCAGGGCGGGATCAGTGACGACGTGATCGATCTGACACCGACGCCGACCACGATTGATCACGCCAACGAGTTATCGGGACCACGAGCATCGGGGGTTGAAGCATGAGCGGCTCATCCGGCTTTCGAACAGCCACGGTCGGCGTTCTGGTAGTCGCCTCGCTGACGCTGGTGAGCTGCGTTGGCGCAACAGACGTGGCGGCCGACGACCCCGCTCCGGTGGTCGTCGAGGCGATCGACGGCTCCGACATCTCGCGCCTTCAGTTGAGCGAATCTGCAGCAGCTCGCCTCGACATCCAACTCGGAGCAGTCGAGCAGGCCGACTCGGGGCTCTTCGTGCCGAGCGCAGCGGTCATCATCGACCCGACGGGGAGCTACTGGGTCTACACCAGTGAGGAATCTCTTGTCTACGTTCGTCACGAACTCGAGAACGTTCGGGAGGCCGCCCAGCAGGCGTTCTTCGACGCAGGACCACCCCAGGGCACACCCGTGGTGATCGTCGGGGTGCCCGAGCTGTACGGCGCCGAGTTCGGCATCGGGAAGTAGGGGGCAACATGCTGAAGTTCATTGTCGGATCGAGTCTCAAGTACCGCTTCCTCGTGATGGCGCTCGCCGCGTGGGCTCATGTTCTTCGGGGTGCAGCAGCTCGGCAACACCGCGGTCGACGTGTTCCCCGAGTTCGCCCCGCCGCGTGTCGAGGTACAGACGCCGTCGCTTGGGCTTCGGCCACCGAGGTCGAATCGCTCGTCACGATTCCGCTCGAACAGAGCCTTGCCGGGCATCCCCGGACGTGGACGAGATCCGATCGACAGTCGTCGAGGGGCTCTCCTCGATCCTCGTGATCTTCGACCGGGGCACCGATCTGCTCGAGGCCCGGCAGCTCGTCAGCGAACGCATCGCCGTCGTCGCTCCGACGCTGCCGACTTGGTCGAGCCCCCCGTTCATGATCCAGCCGCTGTCGTCGACGAGCCGGGTGCATGAAGATCGGCCTGACCTCCGACCGATCCCGAGCTGGACCTCATCGACATGTCGATGATCGCCTACTGGAAGATCCGCGCTCGTCTGCTGCGGGTGCCCGGTGTCGCGAACGTCCCCATCTGGGGCGAGCGCCTCGAGATGCTCCAGGTGCAGGTCGACCCGACACGGCTTCAGGAAGCAGGACGTCACGCTCGAGCACGTGGTGAACGTCACCGCCGACGCGCTCGACTCCGGCCTGCTTCAGTACTCCGAGGGCCACGTCATCGGCAACCGGTGGGTGGATCGAGGCTCGAACGGTGAACGGCTGAGTGTCCGGCACGTCGCCCCGATCGTCGACGGCCGAGGACCTGGCCAGCGTCCCGATTCGAGACCAACGGACGGCGAGCAGCTGCGTGCTCGGCGACGTCGCCGATCTCGTCCGGGATCACCAGCCGCTGATCGGCGACGCCGTGATCAACGAGGGCCCGGGCTGATGCTGATCGTCGAGAAGCTCCCGTGGGCCAACACCCTCGACGTCACACGCGGCGTCGAGGAGGCGCTCGCAGAGCTCGAGCCGGGCCTGCCGGGGATCGTCGATCGACGCAGAGATCTTCCGGCCGGCGACCTTCATCGAGGAGTCGATCAGCAATCTGTCACCGGCGATGCTCATCGGCGCCGTGCTGATGATCCTGATGCTGAGCCTGTTCCTGTACGAGTGGCGGACGGCCCTCATCAGCGTCGTCGCGATCCCGCTGTCGCTCGTCACCGCCGGGCTCGTCCTGCATGCCCGGGGGGCGACGATCAACACGATGATCCTGGCCGGCTTCGTGATCGCGCTGGGCGACATCGTCGACGACGCGATCATCGACATCGAGAACGTCGTGCGACGGTCTGCGGCAACACCGCGCGCGAGGGCGGGACCCGCTCGACGGCGCGGGTCATCCTCGACGCCTCGCTGGAGGTCCGGAGCGCCATCGTCTACGCGACCCTGATCGAGATCGTGGCGATCGTGCCGATCTTCATGCTCACCGGGCTGTCCGGTTCGTTCTTCCGGCCGCTGGCCATGTCCTACGCGCTGGCGCTGCTCGCCTCGATGGTGGTCGCGCTGACGGTGACGCCGGCGCTCAGCCTGATCTTCTTCCGGAACCCGCAAGTCGCTGCAGCATCGCGAGTCGCCCGTCGTCCCGCCGCTGAAGCGGGCCTACGTACGGGTGCTCGAACCGATCGTCGACCAGCCCCGCGGGGCGTACGCGGTGGTCGGCGCCGTCGACTGTGGTCGGGATTGCTGCTGGCGCCGTTCCTCGGCCAGTCGCTGCTTCCGGACTTCAAGGAGCGCGACTTCCTGATGCACTGGCTGACCCGACCCGGACACCGGCCAGGTCGAGATGGTCCGGATCACGGAGCAGGTGAACCGGGAGCTGCTGGACGATCCCGGGCGTGCGCAACGCCGGCTCGCACATCGGTCAAGCCATGCTCATGGACGAGGTCGTCGGCGTGGACTTCGGGGAGAACTGGGTCAGCGTCGACCCGGCCGTCGACTACGACGAAACCGTGGACGCCATCCAGGAGATCGTCGACGGCTACCCGGGCATCTACCGCGACGTGCAGACCTACCTCAAGGAGCGCATCCGTGAGGTGCTCACCGGATCGAGCGAGCCGATCACCATCCGGGTCTTCGGCATCCGACCTCGCGTTGCTGCGGGAGCAGGCGGACGAGGTCAACGAGATCCTCGGCGTCCATTCCGGGCGTCATCGAGAACCACGTCGAGTTCCAGCTCGACATCCCGCAGGTCCGGGTCGAGGTGGACCTCGACGCCGCCAAGGAGTTACGGAGTCAAGCCCGGCGACGTCCGCCGGGCAGCCGCCGGCTGATCGCCGGTGAGGAGGCCGGCGACCTCTTCCGCGAAGGCAAGGCGTACGACGTCCAGGTGTGGAGCGCTCCCGGAGACCGAGCCGAGCCTCACCGACGTGCGAGAACCTGCTCATCGATACGCCGAGCGGCGAGTACGTGCGGCTGACAGACGTCGCCGACGGTCGAGGTCGTCCCGGTGCCGAACATGATCCACCACCACGACCTGTCCCGCAGCCTCGACGTCGGGCGCCAATCTCGACGGCACGCGCGACCTCGGCTCGGTCGTCGACGATCTGGAGGACCAGCTCGCAGAGCATCGACTGGCCGGCTGGATTCCAGCGCCGAGCTGCTCGGCGAGTTCACCGAGCGCCAGGCCGCCTCAGCGGGCGGCTCTGGTCGTTCGCCATCGTCGCTGCGATCGGGGTCTTCCTGCTGCTGCAGGCGTCGTTCACGAGCTGCGCGGCTCGCCCTGCTGGCGTTCCTGACCTTGCCGATCGCACTTGTCGGCGGCGTCATCGCCGCCGCGATCTCGGTGGCGGGAGTTCTCGCTCGGCTCGCTCGTCGGCTTCTTCACCGTCCTCGGCATCGTTGCGCGCAACGGGATCATGCTGATCAGCCACTACCAGCACCTCGAGGACGTCAGGAGGGGATGCCGTTCGGGAAGGAGCTGGTGCTGCGCGGCGCCCAGGAGCGGCTGATCCCGATCTCGATGACGGTGATGACGACGGGTCTCGCGCTGGTCCCGCTGATCATCGGCGGGTCCGATCCCGGGCAGGAGATCGAGTACCCGATGGCGATCGTGATCCTGGGCGGGTCTGATCACGGCCACGCTGCTCAACCTTCTCGTCGTGCCGAGGCTCTACCTCCGGTTTGCGAAGCCCAGGGGTGGAGCGCCGGCTCCGAGCCACGGCCGAGGCGTTGGCGATGAGCGGCATACCTGGGATCGAAGCGCCAGGCGGTTGCTGCTCATCGGTGAAGGATGACGATCAGATGGGCGTCATCGGTCGGAGCTGCCTCGTGCTCTTGCTGGTAGGTGCGGTTGCACAGTCGGAGTCGGTACGACTCCGCGCCGAGGCAGACGCCCACGCTGGCGACGACGCGATTGCCCTACGGTGCCGGGCCCGATCGGCCGTCGAGACCTCGCTGTGCTCGGGTGCGACGGGCCGAGTTGTGTGTTCGATTACGACAATTTCGATGATCCGACGGTGATCGACAATCGCGTGGCTGCCGATGACGCCGGGGACGCAGGTTGGTCTACGACGGGCACCACGAACGAGGACGACGAGTTGCTCGACCATCAGGTCGTGATCACGGTGACCGATCTGACGAAGGTGATCGACGGGATCGAGACGGTGGTGTCGTGGGATCTGGATTTCAGTGAGGGGAGTTGGTCGAGGCCGAGTTGGCGTTCTTTGCCCAGGACAACGACGGCAATGTGTGGCGGATGGGGGAGCATCCCGAGGAGTACGAGGATGGCGAACTGGTCGATGCTCCGACATGGTTGGCGGGGTCGACGGTGCCGAAGGCGGGGATCTCGATGTTCGGCGGATCCGGTGGTTGGGGTCGTTGAGCTATTCGCAAGGGTGGGGCCCGAGCGTGGAGTTCATCGACCGCGGTCGGGTGCACGAGGTGGGTCAAGCAGATCTGTGTCGAGGCCGACTGCTACGACCGACGTACTCGTCGTCGCTGAGTTCAACACTGAGGAGCCGGATGCACGTCAGCTGAAGTACTTCGCTCCCGGCGTCGGGAACATCCGGGTTGCGTGGGCAGGGCACGATGAGACACAGGGAAGAGCTGGAGCTGGTGTCGGTGGAGCAGTTGGACGACAGGTTGCTCATCGACGTCCGGGCATCTGCGCTCGCTCTCGAAGCACATGCGTACGAGATAAGCCGAGGCCTATGCAGGCAGCAGCACCGGCGCAGGCAGTCGGTTCTGAAGCTCCAGCGGCACCTTCGCCGTGTTCGGGCTTCGAGGGGCCGAGTTGTGGGTTCGATGCTGACAATTTCGATGATCCGACGGTGATCGACAATCAGTGCTTGCCGATGAGGCCGGGGACGAGGTTGGTGTACGAGGGCACGACCAATGAGGACGAGTTGCTCGACCATGAGGTTGTGATCACGGTGACCGATCTGACGAAGGTGATCGACGGGATCGAGACGGTTGTGTCGTGGGATCTGGATTTCAGCGACGGGGAGTTGGCCGAAGCCGAGCTGGCGTTCTTTGCCCAGGACAACGACGGCAATGTGTGGCGCATGGGTGAGCACCCCGAGGAGTACGAGGATGGTGAGCTGGTCGAGGCGCCGACATGGTTGGCGGGGGTCGACGGTTCGGTAGCGGGGATCTCGATGTTGGCTGACCCGGTGGTGGGGTCGTTGAGCTATTCGCAAGGGTGGGCACCGAGTGTGGAGTTCATCGACCGGGGCCGGGTGCACGAGGTGGGCCAAACAGACTGTGTCGAGGCCGACTGCTACGAAGACGTACTCATCATCGCCGAGTTCAACGTCTTCGAGGCCGGCTCATTCCAGCTGAAGTACTTCGCTCCCGGCATCGGGAACACCCGGGTTGCGTGGGACGGCAGGGATACGACTCGCGAGGAACTCGAGTTGGTGTCGGTGGATGTGCTGTCCGCCGAGGAGATGGAGCAAACACGGCAGGCAGCCTTCGATCTGGAAGCATCGGCGTATGAGATCAGCCCCGATGTGTACGGCACCACGGACCCGGCCAAGGCTCGGTAACCTGACGTCGGGCCTGTTTGCTGGAGGCGTGACCGTGGTACTCCACCGTTGATTGGGCCCCCATTTCGCCAGATGGGTGATGTGCCCCATGTTCGATCGCTCGGGGCGGTGCAGCAGCAGGTTCACCATGAGGAACGACAGTCCGCAATCAACGTCAACGCGTTCGAGGGTTACAGCCCGTGCGGGATCTTGATGACGAAATGGGCGCCGTCGTGATGGCCGGTGTCGTAGTAGATGGTGCCGCCGTGATTCTCGATGATGTCGCGAGTGATGGCGAGCCCGAGACCGGCACCACCCTCGTGGCGCGTCCTTGCGTCCTGAAGGCGACTGAATCGCTCGAAAATCCGGTCACGGTGCTCCTTGGGAATGCCTGGACCGTCGTCGGTGACGGTCAGCACGATCTCTGACGTGGACTCGCCGAGGGCAATGGTGGCGGTGTGTTCTGCATACCGTGCGGCGTTGGCGAACACGTTGCGGACGGCCCGACGAAGCTGATCGGGGTTGGCGTGAAGGTGGGCTGCCGAGACCTCGGAGGCATCGATGGTGAGCTCCGGGTGGCTGATGCGCAGGTCGTGGATCTCGTCCATGACGATGTCGTCGAGATCGACCGGTTCGCGGTGCCGAGGTGTCCGCCCGGCGTCGCTGCGAGCGAGATGCAGCAGGTCATCCAGGAGACCTTGGAGTTCTATTGTTTCCTCCCGGACTGTGTGGATCGTTCCGAACGGGTCGGCCGTATCGGGTTGTGCGAGGTCGATATCGAGGTTGGCGCGCATCCGGGTGAGGGGCGTTCGTAGTTCGTGTGCGGCGTCGGCGACGAATCGTCGTTGCCTATCGCTTGCGTCGGCGAGTCGGTCAAGCATGCGGTTCATCGTGACGCCCAGGCGGCTGATCTCGTCGTCATGTTCGGGCACTTGGACACGCCGGTCCGAGTTGGTTGTGGTGATCGAATCGACTTCTGCCCGCATGCGATCGACCGGTTCGAGGGTTCGTCCGGTGAGCCACCAAATGAAGGCGGCGAGGATGGCGACGACAGTGGGAATCGTGACGGTCAAGGCCACCGTCAGGGTGCGGATGGCATCCTCGAGGTCGTCGCTGTTTTCGGCGACGTGCAGCACCGCCGGGCCCTCGGCGGTTTGTATTCGACGGGACAGGAAGCGGTAGCGGTCGTCATCGAGGGGCAGGTCGTCTCGGCTTTCGATGATCTCGTCGGTCGTGACCGGTGGGGTCGCCAAAGGGGGTTGGCCGGCGAGGTTGGACGTGGCAGCGAGCACGACACCGTCCAGCGACACGAGCTGTACTGCTCGGTCCTCGTCGTTGGTGCTGAGAAGCATGGGCGAGACGTTGACAGCGAAGTCTGCGTTGAGAACGTCAGCCCGCTGCTGAAGAGAAGCGTCGAGGTTGGCGGTGAGCTGGCCGCGTTGTACAACCACCAGCGCCACGGCGGTAATGGCCAGGACGGCAGCGACAACGATGGTGGCGACCGCCGTGAGTCGGAACCGCAGGGATTGGGCGCCGGGGGGCGAGTCGCGCTTCACTGTGCTGTTGGGCACGTGGCTGCTAGGAATGTGGCTCTTGGGCATGTGCTCATCCGCCGTCGCTCGCAAGGCGGTAGCCGGCGCCTCTGACTGTTTCGATCGAGTGGCGGTCGAAGGGTTCGTCGATGCGGGTTCGGAGCCTGCGGATGTAGACCTCCACGATGTTGGGATCGCCGTCGAAGTCGTACTCCCAGACACCGGCGAGAATCTCGCCTTTGGTCATCACCTGCCCACTGCGGCGCATGAGGAACTCGAGCACATCGAACTGGCGAGCGGTCATGGGGATCTCCTGTTCACCTCGCCACACCCGGCGCTGCCCTGGATCGATGCGAAGGTCGCCGGCGTGGAGCGGAACCGGCGTTGTGCCGGTGGTGCGTCGGAGGAGAGCGCGGAGCCGGGCCACGAGGATAGGAAACGAAAAGGGCTTCGTGAGATAGTCGTCGGCCCCGGTGTCGAGGGCTTCGGTATGGTCGAATTCGCCATCTTTGGCGGTGAGGATGAGGATCGGAGTCCAGTCGTCGGCCTCCCGCAACGTGCTACAGATCTTGAACCCGTTCGTTCCAGGAAGCATCAGGTCGACGATCAGCACATCGAACGTGCCCTCGGTGGCCCGCCACAGTCCATCGTTGCCATCGACGGCGACCTCCACGGTGAAACCCTCACCTTCGAGCCCGCGTTTGACTGCAGCGGCGATCTTCTTGTCGTCCTCGATGAGTAGAAGTTTCACGATGCTTCTCAGTACTTACTCAAGTCTGAACCGAGCCGTGTGCATCGCGAATGGCCGGTGTGGGTAGAGCTCACGCCGCGGACACATCGCTGCCGGTTCGCCGTGCGAAGCGCAGTTGTAGCACCAGAAGACCGCCGACGAGCACGGGTGCGCCGATTGCGACGGGCAGGATTCCATTCGGGTTGAGGCTGCGGTGGTCGTCCACGTTCACTTCGAGAACATTGGAGGCGGCGATCGTGTCGTCCCCGGGGGCGAGTGCGACGGCGTAGAGGGAGTATGTGCCAGCGCTGATGGGCTGGATGCGCCACGACACTGTCACTGTCGCGCCCGGCTGGAGCGAGCCGACGGCTTTGGACAACGTGGCGGTCCAGTCCTCAGGGTCGACCGAAGTCGATTCGTTGGGGTCGGTGATGTCGATGTGCGACACCAGCGCCGCGGTGGGATCGCTGCCGGTATTCGTGACAGAAACTCTGATGTCGATGTGTTCTCCGAGAACCACCGTCGCAGCAGTCGGCTCGACGACTACGGAAATGTCCTCGCTGATCGTGTGGGCCGAGCTCGACGCCGGAGCCAACATCAGCAGCAGGCCGGCGACGCTGGCGAGCATCAACTTCATCGAGCACCTCCCAGTTCGAGTCGAGTCGAGAGCGCAATGGCCAGGGCGGTGAGCACCACGGCCGCTACAAGCGGTGAGATCAGATAAATGGTTTGATCGGCCCACGGTTCCTGTTTGACGAGAACGTTGTTGGCGAGCGCAAGCCCTGCGCTCACCGGGTTGGCCTTGATCAAGATCGAGCCGAGCGCTCCGCTGGCTTTCACTGCGGGGAGTTGGCTGGGTGCTGCCATCAGAAGAAGCACTGCAACCGAGGCGGCCAGGCTGACCCGGTTCGACATCGAAACAGCGCTGATTGCGAGGCCGAGCGCTGTGAGCGCAGCGGCAACGAGCGCCCCGGCAACGACCAGGACCACTACTGCGTCGCTTGCGACACCCAGCCCATCGGCCATGACAGCCACGAACGGCAGGGCCACAAGCAGTGAGGCGACCCATACGGTCGACGCCGCCAGCAGCTTGCCGATCACCAAGCTTCTGCGGGGGATTGGGGTCACGAGGAGCGCTTCGAGAGTGCCCCGTTCCCGTTCACCAGAGATCGCGTCGGCGCTCACTACGAGAGCGGCCAACGTGCCGAGCCCGATGGAGGTCTGGACGATGAGGCCGACCGATTCTCTGGCGTCGAGAAGGTTGATGCCGGCGTCAGCCGAGGCGAGGTAGGCCAGAACTGACAGCAGCACGGTGAAGCCGAATAGCACCGAGAGCCCCTTGGAGCTGAGCCACAAGTCGCTGGTCTCCTGGCGGGCGACGACCGTCCAGCTGGCGCGGGTTCTCGTGGTGGGAGTCATCGTGTGATCGCGTTCTTCTGTGTAGTCAGGGCCAGGAAGGCGTCGCTGAGGCGTGCCCCGTGGAGATCGAAGGAGAGGGGTTCGATGCCGGCGTCCAGTAGCGCCCGCAAGACCATGCCAGCTGTTCCCGGGGAGGTGGCCAGTTCGATGCGGATACCGCCCGACCGGCTGCTGTCTGAGCTCGTGGACAGCATGGCGGGGATGGCGTCGAGGATGGTCATGGCCGCGGTGACGTGGTCTGGCGCCACCCGTACCCGGCCATGATGGCCGATTTCTGCCCGGGCGATGACCTGGTCGACGGTTCCGTGGGCGACGATGCGGCTCTCGTGCAAGATCGCAACGCGGTCACAAACACGTTCGACCTCGTCGAGCAGGTGACTACAAAGGACGACGCAGGTGCCGTCTTCGCTGGCGATTTGGGTGAGCTGGCCGAGAATGTCTTCCTGGCCGGCAGGGTCGAGGCCCAGGGTGGGTTCGTCCAAGAAGACGATGTCGGGGCTGTTGAGCAGGGCGCGCGCCAGGCCGAGTCGCTGACGCATTCCGCGGGAGTAGCTGGCGATGCGATTGTGATTGGAGCCGAGTCCCATCTGGTTGAGGACTCGCTCAGCCCGTTCGGACGCGTCGGAGCCGGACAGCCCGAAGAGCTGGCCGTAAAAGCGCAGATAGCTGCGACCGGTCTGGGCGAAGGGGTAGCCGTTCGACTCGGGCAGTACGCCAATGCTGGCCCGCACAGCGGTGGGGTCGGTGAGAGGGTGGCCGGCGATCATGGCCGACCCTTCAGCGGCCGGCACGATGGTTGTCAGTGCCCTGATGACCGAGGTCTTGCCGGCACCGTTGGGCCCCAAAAGACCGAGGATCTCGCCTCTTTCAGCGCTCATAGACACGGCATCAACCGCCGTGGTGTGCCCGTACCGAACGGTGAGGCCATTGACCTGCAGGGTTGTGGTGTCCGATCGTGCTGCGTGCATCGGGTCTTCCTGGGGATAGGACTGCGTACTTCATTCTATGAGGCCCTATCGAACCTGACCCTGAGCTGACTGGTTCGGTCTACGGCGGTCAGTGAGTCAGGTGAGAGTCAGGGCTACCGGTGCAAAATGAGGCTCAAATCAACCAAAAGGACACATCCCATGAATCGAAGTACCCGAAGTTTGATCGCCCTCGCCGGCGCCGTTGGCGTGGGTCTCGGCACCTACGGAATCGCCTCGGCGACCGGGAGTTCTGCCCAAGATCAGATGGATGATGACGGACGCGACGAGACCGCCGATAGTGACACACCGTTGACCGGATCTGATCTGGACAAGGCCGTTGCCGCAGCGCTCGCTCACGCTGGCGAAGGCGAGGTCACCGAAACCGAGATCGGCGATGACGGCGCTGCGTTCGGTGTAGAGATCCGGCTGGCCGATGGAAGCCAAGTGGAAGTCAATCTCGACGCCGAGTTCAACGTGATCGGATCCGAACCCGACGATGATTGATCGTCTTGGAACTCCCACGGCCGGTGGGTACGAGTCGGACGCCCCTCATGGTCGTGCCGGAATCGGCCGGCAAGGGTTCTAGCGGCGTCGGACCCATCGTGTGGTCAACGGTTGGCGTGCGCCGTGCTATCCGTCGATGCCGAACTGGACCGTCACCGACACCGAAACCTGCGATTCTCCGGCCTGGATCGGCGTGGCGACGTCGAGCGCGGCCTCAGCCATTGCATATGCGATCGGGGGAGGGGACGAGCTGGAGACCTCGCTGATCGTTACCGCTTTGCCAAGTCGAACTTCGGCGAGCGAAGCCAGCTGCTCGGCCTTGGCTTTGGCATCGTTCCAGGCCGCTTCACGAGCGGCTGTGATCAAGTCCCCGTCGGCTTCGAGATCGAAACGGATGTTGTTGACAACGGCGTCATCGCCACCGGCGGCGGTGGCTGCGTCGATCACAGCGCCGGCGTTGTCCAGATCACGGATCTTGGCGCTCACCGTGTTGTTCACCCGATAACCCCGCAGCGTTTGGGAGTCGTTGCGGTAGTCGTATTCGGGGTAGATCGAGTAGTTCGTCGTCTGGATGTCCTTTTCGGCCACACCCTGGGCTTTCAGGGCGTCGATGACAGCCTGGGCCAGTTGAGCGGCATCGCCTGTCGCCTCGCCGACCGAGGGTCGCAGCACTTGAACTCCGAGGTCGATGATCAAGGTGTCGGGGGTTCCGGTCACCAGACCGGTGCCGGACACGGCAATTGTGTTGGTCATGGGCGCTTCTCCTGTGGATGCGGCCGGCGCGGCGGCGTTGGTTGAAGCCCCGCAAGCGGCCACCAACAGACTGACCGTCGCCAGCGGTAGTAGCAGTTTCTTCATCATGTTCTCCTTGGTGAGCACGTTTGGCTCACTCAACTTCTTTGACGATCACCACCCCGGTTGAGTTCCCCGGCTGACCTCAGATCTCGAAGCTCTTGCCGATGGCCTCTTCGCTCTTGCTCCACAGAAGTTCTCGGGTTTGGGGGTTGTCGTAGGCCGGCTCGAGCGCGAATGGTTCGGCCTTGCCTTTTGCCGCCGTCACACCCGACCCCGGACCGTAGAACTGACCCGACTTGGCGTCTGTGAGACACATGCAGCTCAAGATGCCCATGGCGCCGTCTTCGGGGGTCTGGCTGAACCTCATGAATATCTTCGTGAAGACGTCTCCCATCCCACCTTCTTTGACTGACGTCAGCTGGAGATGCGTTCGAGCCAACCCCGGGTGGGCAACGAGGGCCTTCACGTTCGAGCCCCGCTCCTGCAACCGGTGATGTAGTGCCGCTGTGAACGCCGCATTTGCGATCTTGGACTGGTTGTACCGCAGCCAGCGGGGTCCCATGAACATCATGTTTTGCAGCTTCGAACCGTCGCCACCGAGGTTGCCGCCGTTCCGCTCCATGTACTTGCTTTGCAACTTCTTGCTGGGGCTCAGTCGAGCTGTGCTCGAATGGTTCACCACCCGAGCATCACCGGCCGTGTCGGCAGCACGTTCCAGCAGCGGCATCAGTTCTCGGGTCAGAAGGAAGTGGGACAGATGGTTGGTCTGCATCTGAATGTCGAACCCGTCGTTCGTGGCGGTGTCCGCCAGTGCCATGACACCGGCGTTGTTGCACAGCACATGCACACCCTCAGGGCAGATTTCGGCCACCGTGTCTGCGGCGCTCTGGACCGACGAGAACAGCTGCAGGTCGCATTCCACGTTGTGTAGCTCCGCGTCGGGGAAGTCCGTCGAGAGCTTGGCGAAGCTGGCGGTCGACCGGTCGGAGGCCCGATTCAGCACGAGGACCTTGGCTCCCAATTCGGCGACGGTCGAGGCGGCAACCTGGCCGGTGCCCGACGTCGTGCCTGTAATGACCACGGTCCTACCCGCCATCGACGGGAGGCTGGCACGGAAGGACGGGAAGTGGACAGAGTCTGGATCGGTCATGAGGTTTCCTTGGCTTGTTGGGTGATGCCGTTCCAGAGGACGCCGAAGGCAACGTGAGCCTGGTCGTCGTCGAGTTCGGACGTTATTGCTTGGTCGAGTTGGTGTTGAATGAGACCCCCCAGATACTCCAGCGGCAGATCGACGAGAATCCCGCTGGTCATTGCTTCGGTCAGCACCGACGCGGGGCCTTCGATCGCTTCGGTTCCTGCTTGTTGGGCTTGGGGGCTTGCCAGGTTTGATTGGTGCAGCAGATTCATCACGACGTGCGAGTCGCGGTGGTGGCGGGCCCAGGAGAACCACCGATCCCATACCAGACGCATTCGCATCTGAATCGGGCCATCGGTCGGCAACGTGCCGACCGCCTCAGCCAGATCGTTCTTGATGGAGATATAGAGCGCATCGATCAGTGTCTGCTTGGTGGGGAAGTAGTTGAACAGTGTTCCATTGGAAACCCCCGCAGCCTGGGCGATTCGAGCGGTGGAGACGGTGACCCCCTCGTGGCGAAACAACGTGATCGCCGCGGAGAGAATCTCTTCGGGGGTGTGTTCTTGAGGCCTCGCCACGTATGCAGTGTATCGGGTTATAGAGTGACTACTCACTCTATAACCCGACATACTCGGTGACCGAGGACAAAAGGAGTACGAAGATGACCAAGGCAGCAGATCAGGCTCGATGGTTTCGGCCGCCGCGAGCCCATGGCGACGTTGTCGAAGACCGATCGGTCAGCTTCATCGAACTTTTCTACGACCTCGTGTTCGTGCTACTGATCGCCCAGATCGCCCAGATCGCTCGCTGACCACGTGACGTGGTCGGGATTGCGCGACTTTGTGGTCGTGTTCGGCCTGATCTGGATCGCGTGGGTCAACGGCACGCTCTATCACGACCTTCACGGCGGCGAGGATGGCCGCAGCCGCAGCAGCGCTCCTCGTCGCTGCGGTCCGTCCCAGCCCGTGGTTGCTGGCGAGCGTGCTGTGGATGTGCCTGGGTCTGGTGTGGTTCGAGGCGTTCACTCGACATACCCGACAGGGGATCACCATCACCGACCGTGTCTAGCGAGGTCTGGATCGACCCCGGTCGTCACACAGTCTCCGTTACGCTCGCCCCCGTGGCTCACGCCAAGATGTTCGACGATGACGACCCATTCCTCGCCCGGGTTCGGGAACTTGCACACGCATTGCCCGAGGCCGCAGAGAAGGTGTCCCACGGACGTCCCGCGTTCTTCACCAAGAAGGTGTTCTGCCGCTACGGCGGGTCACTGAAGGTCGACGGAGAATGGATCCAGCATCCCCGGTCGGTCCTGATCCTGCCTGATGCCGATGAACGCCAGGCGCTGTCTGAGGACCCTCGGATCTTTGTTCCTGCCTACCTCGGCCCGTCTGGTTGGCTGGGCTTCGATCTCGACCAGAACACCGACTGGACCGAGGTTGCCGAAGTGCTCGACATGTCGTTCCGACTCACCGCGCCCAAGCGGGCAATCGCAGAACTCGACAGTCGCACCTGATTGACCTGACCGTGACTTTGGTCAGCGGGCAGTGGTGTTGGCCCACAAGTCGAGGACTAGGTCTTGGTCTTCTTGGAGTTCTTTTTGTCTTGCTCTTGGTCTTCTTTGACTTCTTTTTGGTCTTCTTGGCGGCCTTGGTCTTGTTCTTGGTCTTCTTCGACTTCTTTTTGGTCTTCTTCCCTGCCTTGGTCTTGTTCTTGGTCTTCTTTGCGCCGCTGGTTTCCTTTTCGGCAGCCGGTGTGCGCTTGGGAACCGACGGTTTGCGATCAGTCCCCAGGGTGAGGTCGGCCGCTGCGGCGATGATCCGTCGGGCCGAAACCGAGCCGATACCGCGCACCGCGACGAGCTTGTTTGGGTCGGCCGTAGCGAGACCGGCGACCGTGGTGTAACCGGCCTCGTGTAGCTGACTCTCTAGAGACGGGCCGATACCGTGAACGTCGCGCAGTGCAGTCATCGTGATCTAATCTCCAGCGTTGGTTATCTCATCCTTGTCGGTAGAACTGTGATCGTCTTGAGGCGTCGAGCCGACGAAACGAGACTAGTGTCTGCCTTCCGCACCCGCTAGCGGCACTGTTCTGGCATGCAGTTCCCCGTGAACTCGCCGATCAGTTGCGTGAGTTCGAGGCCGCGCCGGCCCCTCATTCTCAGCTCTGTGTAGACCACATCACCCTGGCCGGTATCGAGTGATTCGAGGCCGTACTTTCAGAACTCCGTCAGTACCCACGGCCGTCGACCTCTGCTGAAACTATGGGGCGGGGTACTCGCTTGCCAGTGCCGGAACCCGGTAGTAGGTGGTCGGCAGAATCGTGCCGGACCCAACAACGATGGCGTCGATGTCGGTGCCGAGATCGGCCGGAATGAAGAAGTCTTGGTAGAACGGATACGTCGTTCCCACCCCTACCTTCGCATCCCATCTCTCGCCGTACCCGGCCGTTTCGGCCGGTCCGTCCTCGCATCGGAAGGCGGGGTTCAGCAGTCGCCCGCCAACGAGCATGCCGAATACTGGTGCGTCAAATCCGGTCGTAACGGTTCCGTCGTCAATCCGGTTGGGAGTGATCGTTCCCACCAAATGAACACAGTAGCCAGGGTCGGTCACGAAGCTTTGCGGTTCCGATTCGACCAGGGCTCCCATCACACCGGTCCATTCGACTCCTTGATAAGCCGGTTCATGCAGCCACGGCGTATTGGTGAACGGAAGGGCAGACTTCAAGAACTGATCTCGGCCGACGTTTGAATTCGGTGGCGGGGGTATCGCTGCCGAAGTGTCGGGAGAGAAGAACGTTGCCGTGGTCGAGTCTGGATCGCCCACGAACACCGTGTCGAGGATTTGAGGTCCGGTGGCGGGCAAGAAGAAAGGCATGTAGAACGGTGCGTCGGTCTCCAAGGTCATCTTGGGATAAAGTTCATAGCCGGCGGCTCGGACTAGTCCTGCGTCGCAGTCGCCGAACGGGCTGCTGTCGATCTCAGTCCCCTCGGCGATCAGGCCGAAGTCGGGTGTGTCGCCGACGTGGATGCCTTCATCAAGTCGAGCCGGTGCAACCGTACCGATCACGGTGTAGCAGGTTCCCGGGGTCTCGTTCCCCTCGTCCACCGCCGTTGGAACAATACCGACAAGCTCACCGATCCAGTTCTGGTCGCCGTAGCGGTCCTCAACGAAGAAGGTCGCTCCGGCGAGAGGCAACGCCTCGGCCGGTGTGTGACCACCGATGTCGGCACTGCTATAGGGATAGTTGTTTCTCAATTCCTGACTCTTGGCGACCCAGCGAACTGTGAGGCCTCGGCTCAGCACGACACCGGGCTGTTCGTCGTTGGTCCCCTCGAGGTAGGCGAGCCAATAATCGAAGCCGCCCTGGTCGTATTCGCGACCGAGAATGTTCTGGTAGACGCGCTCCAGAAACTCGCGGTTGGTGGTGCCGTTGTAGTTGTTGAAGAATTCTTGGCCGTCGCTCATCCAGCCGGCGATTTCGTCGAGGTTGTGTTGTTTGTTGATATCGATCCAATACTTCGCACCACCGATGTCTGGTTCTCGGTCGAAAAAGGCGCGGTACAACCGGAGCAGGTCGCCGTGTGTATCTGGCGAATAGTCCGACGCGTTGATCAAACCGGTCATAGACGTCGCTTCGGCGACAGTCACAGTGGATATCGAGTTCGTCTTGGCGAACGCGAAATCTTCTGAACTGTTGGCACTAGCCGGCGAGACTGCGGCCGCCAATGACAACACCATAAATACTGCTAGTAGTGCTTTTCCACCAATTTTCCCCATGTTGGGCTCTCCTTCCGCTCGCCTCCCACCCTTGTCCCATTTTCAAGTTTCCAGACAGAGCCAAAGGTCCTCGCATCTTGTCAGCGGTCAGCTTGGAAGAGCCAGTGATCGGTGGCACGGGTTTTCCGATCTCGCACGTTGTTGTCCAACGGGCCTTCAGCTGTTGTCCCACCAGATGACGGCACGGTCATCGGATCGGGGCGGTAGTCCATTCAACGCCGCCTCGACCTCGTCCAGTCGGTCGGGTCCCAGGCACAGGAACCGAGCGGCGCTCTCCACCCGCACCTCCCACGGCGGTTCGCTCCGGAGTTGCCCGGCCGGCCCGATCTCTAGCCTGGCGTCGATACCTGCTTGGGTGATCACGGCGAGTGCATCGTCGGCCGTCGGCGCGGTCGGTCGATCCAGATCCCAGAAGTGACGCCAGAGCGGGGCGTTCACGGTCTGGGGATGGGTGAGCGTCAACTCCATCACGACCCGCCGGGTGCAGCGTCGGCCGAGGGCCAGCACGAAGCGATCGAGGTCGGGCACGTTGTAGGCCACGTGATGGCAGACCACCACCTCGGCTGGGCCCAGGCTGGCCACCTGCTCCTCGACGTCGGGCCACCGGCCGTGCACGGTGTGGACCTCGAAGCCCCGGGCTCGGCCGTCGCGGGAGAACTGATCGAGCATCTCGGCCGACTCGTCGACCCCGATGACGGTTGCTGCTGCGCTCAGCGCCAGCGACGCCGCCCCACCACCACAACCGATATCGAGCACCGTGCCGCTCGCGGGCAGCGCCTCAGCCGCCCGTCGGTGGGCGAGCGAATCGTTCGGGTCGGCATCGTCGTCATCGACCGGTGCGAACAGGGCAGGGTCGAGCCGGTAGGGGAACGCCGGGGCAGCTGCTCGGATCTCGTCCGGTATTGCCCACGACGCCAGATCTCGTCGCCAACGGTCGATCGCCCCTTCGGTGCCGTACATGACCACCATTCTGGCGGGATCGAACCGGGCCGGAGTAGTGGTGGCCAAATCCCTGTTGATGGCCACAAACGGCGTTTCTGCACCTTTGAGAGCCACACTAGGTGTAGCTCTCAACAGGAATTTGGGTAGGAAGTGGTAGTGACGAACGGTGCGGGGTGGCATTTCTGGATCGACCGGGGTGGCACGTTCACCGACATCGTGGCGTTGGACCCCGGCGGGGTGACCCTCACCCACAAGCTGCTGTCGGAGAACCCGAGACGGTACGACGACGCTGCTATCGAAGGGATCCGGCAACTGCTTGGCGTGCCCGAGGACTCGCCGTTGCCGGTGGAACTGATCGACTCGGTGAAGATGGGCACCACCGTTGCCACCAACGCCCTGTTGGAACGGCAGGGTGAACCCACGGTGCTGGTGACCACGAAGGGGTTCGCCGACGCCCTCCGCATCGGCTACCAGGCCCGCCCCGATCTCTTCGCCCTCGACATCGTGCTGCCCGACATGTTGTACACCCGGGTGATCGAGATCGATGAACGGATGAGCGCCGGCGGCGACGTGCTGGCCGAACTCGATGCCCAACAGACCCGCACCGACCTCCAGGAAGCGAGAAACGCCGGGTTCGATGCGGTCGCCATCGTTTTGCTCCACGGTTACCGCTACACCGAGCACGAACAGCAGGTGGCGGCGATCGCCCGGGAGCTGGGCTTTGCCCAGGTGTCGGTGAGTCACGAGGTGTCGCCGCTGATGAAGCTGGTGTCCCGGGGCGATACCACCGTGGTCGACGCCTACCTCTCGCCGATCCTGCGTCGTTATGTGGAGCGGGTCGACCAGCGACTGGGCGGGAAGTACAACGGTCCCCGCCTCATGTTCATGCAGTCCAACGGTGGCTTGGCCGACGCCCGCACGTTTCAGGGCAAGGACGCATTGTTGTCGGGCCCGGCCGGGGGAGTGGTGGGTATGGTCCGCACCGCCGAGGCGGCCGGTTTCCACCGGCTGATCGGTTTCGACATGGGCGGTACGTCCACCGACGTGTCGCACTACTCCGGTGAGCTGGAACGGACCTATGAGACTGCGGTCGCCGGGGTGAGGGTGCGAGCCCCCATGATCGATATCCACACCGTGGCTGCCGGGGGCGGATCGATTCTCCATTTCGACGGCAGCCGGATGCGTGTGGGCCCCGATTCCGCTGGTGCCGATCCCGGTCCGGCCAGCTACGGCAACGGTGGCCCGTTGACGATCACCGACGCCAACGTGGTGTTGGGCCGGCTTCGCCCCGAGTTCTTTCCTCACGTGTTCGGTGCCTCCGGTGATCAACCACTCGACGTGGCGGCGAGCCGTTCGGCATTCGACTCGCTGGCTCGGGGAATCGCCGACGCCACCGGCATTGCGCAATCGCCTCACTCGGTGGCCGAAGGATTCCTGTCGATCGCCGTGGAGAACATGGCAAATGCGATCAAGAAGATCTCGGTGCAGCGAGGGCACGATGTCACCGACTACACCCTGGTCTGTTTCGGTGGTGCCGGCGGCCAACACGCCTGCCTGGTGGCTGACCGCCTGGGAATCTCCCGGGTGCATGTGCATCCTCAGGCCGGTGTGCTCTCGGCGGTCGGGATCGGTTTGGCCGATGTCCGCCATGTGGGTGACCAGGCCGTCGAGTCGGTTCTCCATCCGGCCCTGCTCGAATCGCTGGCGCCGACGTGGGCCGAGCTGGAGGAGGTGGGTGCCGATGTTGTCGCCCAGCAGGGAATCGAGTCGTCCCAGCTCAGCCAGGTGCGACGCCTCGCCGTTCGGTACGAGGGGTCCGACACTGCCCTCCACGTGCCCGCCGGCGCCATGGGCGAAGTGGGCGCAGCGTTCGAGGCGGTGCATCGAGCCCGGTTCGGTTTCATCAGCCCCGACACCCCGATGATCGTCGAGTCGGTACAGCTCGAAACAATCGGATCGTCCGGTTCGAGCACGGGCTTGACAAACGGCGGACCTGCCGCCGCCGAGGCAGCAGATGTAGCGACGAACAGCTATCCGGTCACCTTCGACGGCCGAGAAGCGGCCACGCCGTTCGTGCCCAGAGAAACCATGGCCATCGGTTCCACGCTGGCCGGTCCGGCCGTGATCTTGGAAGCGACCGGTACCACGGTGATCGAACCGGGCTGGCAGGCTGCGGTGAACGATCTCGGCGACCTCGTTCTGGAGCGGGTGGTGGCTCGTCCCCAGCGGTCCGCCATCGGCACGTCGGTCGATCCGGTGCAGTTGGAGATCTTCAACAACCTGTTCATGAACATCGCCGAACAGATGGGTGTGGTGTTGGAGAACACTGCCGCGTCGGTGAACATCAAGGAACGGTTGGATTTCAGTTGTGCGGTGTTCGATCCCGGCGGCGACCTGATCGCCAACGCACCACACATGCCGGTGCACCTGGGGTCGATGAGCGAATCGATCAAGTCGATCATCGGTCAGAACCCGCACATGGTGCCCGGTCAGGTGTTCGTGATGAACGCCCCCTACAACGGCGGCACTCACCTGCCCGATATCACCGTGATCAAACCGGTCTTCGACGAGCACCGGCCCCGACGTGGATGCGCCGATCTTCTTCGTGGCCTCGCGCGGCCATCATGCCGACGTGGGCGGCACGGTCCCGGGCTCGGCACCGGCGGATTCCACTTCGGTGGAAGAGGAGGGCGTGCTGCTCGACAACGAGGTGCTGGTGAAGGACGATCGTTTCCTCTACGACGAGATCTATGAGTTGTTGACCAGTGGCCCCTATCCGGCCAGGAACCCGGTCCAGAACATCGGTGATCTTCAGGCCCAGGTGGCGGCGTGTGAGAAGGGGACCGCCGAGTTGGGTCGAGTGATCGACCATTTCGGGCTGGATGTGGTGCACGCCTACATGGGGCATGTGAAGGACAACGCCGAGGAATCGGTGCGACGGGTTATCGGCGCCCTGACCGACTGTTCGTTCACCTATGAGATGGATGATGGTCACCGGGTGGCCGTGGCGATCAGTGTGGACAACGACGCACGATCGGCGACGATCGATTTCACCGGCACCAGCGACACCCATCCCGGCAACTTCAATGCGCCGTCGTCGATCGCTCACGCCGCAGTTCTCTATGTGTTCCGTTGCCTGGTGGATGACGACATCCCGCTGAATGCGGGGTGCATGAAACCGATCGAGCTGGTATTACCCGAGCCCAGCATGATCAACCCTCGTTATCCGGCGGCGGTGTTCGCCGGGAACGTGGAGACGAGTCAGGTGATCGTGGACACGTTGTTCGGAGCGCTGGGGGTGATGGGCGCCGCCCAGGGGACGATGAACAACTTCATTTGGGGCAATGACGAGCTTCAGTACTACGAGACGATCTGTGGGGGAGCGGGAGCCACGGCCAACGCTGATGGTTGCAGTGCAGTTCATACCCACATGACCAATAGCCGGCTGACCGATCCCGAGGTGTTGGAGTGGCGGTATCCGGTGGTGTTGGAGACCTTCCATATCCGCCACGGATCAGGCGGTGCCGGAACTCATCGTGGTGGTGATGGGGCGGTCCGCCGGATGCGTTTCGAGGAGGCGATGGAGATCAACGTGGTCTCCGGCCACCGCAAGGTGCCGCCCTATGGGGCTGCCGGTGGTCGACCCGGTGATGTTGGCCGCACCCGCAAGATCGCCGCCGATGGAACCGTCACCGAGTTCGGAGCGACCGCGCAGACCACGATCGCACCGGGTGAACGGTTCGAGATCGAAACCCCCGGAGGCGGAGGCTACGGACCACCGCACAATCGCTGAAGAGCTAGTTCGGTCCCGCCCAGCTGAGGATGGCAGTGGAGTCGTCGCCGTTCAGGACCACGGCCAGCCGGCCGGATCCTTCATCGCCTTCGCCGGTGACTCCGATGGTGCCTTCGTTGTCGGTCACCATCCGGATGGTGAAGGTGTCCAGCCCGGCGTTCTTGAATTCCGCGTCGTAGTAGGCGGCGACCTCTTCTGCGTCGGTCAGGTGCCGGCAAATCGAGTTGAGGAGCAAAGTGTCGATGCCGTCGCCTTGGCGATCGGGCGCGATCACACCTGCCGTTGGCGTGCCGTCGGCGGACCGGGTTACGGCTCCAACGATTCGAGTGCGGTCCACCGCAACGGTGGTCGTGCCGGCTGCGAGGATGGTTTGTACGTCGGCAAGGGTTTCTTGCAGTTGGCGAACGTCGAGCGTGCCGGCCCGGAGCGCAGCCTCGGCGCCTGCTGCCCGGCGCAAGGTGAACAGCTCACCGGCGTCGTCGGGAGTGGCCGGCCGGAGGGTGATGGCAGCCGGAGACGGGGCCGTGCGCTCTGGCTGGGGTGCATGTGACAGCGCAGGACCGGTGGGTGGTCCCAACTGGGGCTCCAGCAAAGACCTGGCGGCATCGGCTTGTGCCAAGACCCCTCGATCGACTCGCCAAACGCCCAGGTGGTACCAGACGGCCCCGAGAACCGCGACGCCCCAGCCCAGCGGACTCGCCAGGTCACCGAGGGTGTCGTGCTCGGTCTGGCTGTCGAGCACTTCCCGCAGGATGACGAACAGCACCCAGATGGCCGAGCCGCTCAGCGTGAGCCCTCCCACCCCGAACGCAGCGACCAGGTAGAGCTTGCGCCAGATGGAGTCGCTCTCCTCGGTCGGTTCGGCGGCCCGATGCTGCTCGACCAGCGACCACTGCCACCACCACACAGCCGCGGCGGCGGCAAGCACCGTTCCCGCCGTGATCAGGGTGTTGGTGATGTTCAGCGAGCCGGCTATTCCGGGGCCCGCGGCCAACGCTTCTATCAACTGACTGATCAGCACCGCAGTTGAGCCGACGGCCGCCACGAGCCCGGTGGCCAGCACCACGTAGTCGTGGAATCGAAGAGCATCATTGCGTTCCGGCGGGCCGCCCCGGCCGAGCGTCCACCGATGGTAGGCCCAGGTCACGAACCCCAATGCCAACGCCGTCAGCAGTGGCCGGGGCCGGCTCAAAGAAGTCGACGGCGTCCTGATTGGTAGAGCCGATGAACCAGATCAGCACCCCGCTCACCATCGTCGTGACAGAGACCAGCATGGCGATGAGCCCGGGCAGTACGCCGGCCACGATGACGGTGAAGAACCAGACTGGCGAGCGGCGCCGGTCGCCCTCCACCGATCCTTCATTGTTGAAGTGGATCAGCCAATGCCACGCCCACACCGCTGCTCCCGCCAAGGCGATCACGATCCAGAACGCGATGTTGTACGAACCGGCGAGCGACTCGCCGAAGGCCGCTTGGTACCCCTCGTCCAACACTCGGAACACGACTGCCGCTGCACCGGACAACATCCAGCCCAGCCCGACGATCGAGCCTATGGCGAGGTGAAAATCGCCTCGGACCCCGAAGTGGGGCCGCAACACGAACCAATGCGCCGCCCAGAGAGCTGCCCACGCGAGCAGCTGCATCATCTCCTCGGGTCGATAGGCGTCGAATTCGCTGGTCAACCGATCGGCCACCTGGCCAAGGCTCACCAGCGAGGCGATGAGCGTGGTGGTAAGCGCCGCGATCAAATACGCCGTCCAGCCTCGATGGGGGCGGCTGTCGCCCGCTTCGGCGCGCCCGGTGTACCGCCGTTCCACGGCACGGAGCAGCAGCAGATACACGGGCACCCCCACGATGAGGAACGACAGTCCCCGGGCGAGGTCGGAGTTGGTGCCCGCGATGCGATCGCCTTCCACGATCCACTGAAGGAGATCGATCAAGCCGACCGCACACGCCAGCAGTGCGAGGAACAATGCGACGTGCACGGCGAACGACTTGGCCGCCTCGGCGGTATCGATCGGCGTGGATTCGTCGCCGTCGCTTGTGGCCATCGCCCTGACGCCGGCGACTATCGCCGCGATCAGCCCGCCGAGCACGAACAACGGGATGAGGTTGAGGAGAATCATGGTCGAACCCCCGTGCACTCAGCGAACGGCCATGGCCACCCTGCCTTGGCGATGAGCCAGTCTCCGTCAACGCGCTCGAGTGTGAACCGCTCGTCGAAGCTCCACCCAGAGCCGTTGAAGGGGTCGTTGCTGCCGGTTTGGTGGAACCTGACCTCGGCCGTGGCGCTGGTATCGCTGACCGACATGTCCTCGAGCTCGGCTCGAAGGTCCTCGGCGCCGAAGTCGTCGAAGCGCATCTCGTCGACGAAGTTGTCGCACTCGGCGCGGGCGGATTCGGTGAGCAGACCGAGCATCGTTTCGGAGTCCTCGTCGAAGGCGGCCTGGAGGAAGTCCTGGAGCGCAGCTTCGGGTGTCCCAGGGTCGTAGGTCTCGTCGCTTCGAACCGCCAGAAGGCCAACCGTCACGAGCGCGGCGAGAGCAACGACCGCTCCCATTATGAACAGCGGCAGCTTTGAAACAGTGGGTGGAGCGTCGGTCGTTGCCATGATCTATCTTCGCGACTTCGGAGCCCGTTCGGTGGGGCCGAAGGTCACTTCTCCGTAGTTCGTGCCCGGTTGCAGGCTGCGGGGACCCGCGCTAGCAATAGCTATTGCAGCTATAGCTATTGTCCGCTACGATGAGAGCACTCGGCACAGTGCCGGAAACCAAGGCGCCTCGAGCGTCCAGAAAGAAGCTTCGCAGAAGTGATTACCCCCGTTATGCAGGACAATGCACCGCCGCCGCAGGCGTTCATCCCACCGCCGGATGCCCCGCGCCGGAGCCGTACACCCGTGATCATCGCCCTCCTGGTCGTCGGCATCGTTCTCGTCCCGGTCCTCTTGTTTGCCCTGGGCGTCATCTTCCTGCGGGCCGGCGGCTCCGAAGGCGGTGTCGTCGGTGTTGCCGAACAAGAAGTGTTCCCAGCCACCTCAGAATTTGACATGGCGATGGATGTCGAGATCATCCTCGAATCGGGCCCGACGATCAGCCTCCCCGAGGCGCTCTTCCCCGGGGAAGATCGTGATGTGCTGGAAGGATCCGTCCAAAGAGTCGCGACCGTCACCTCTCCAGCGGGCTCAGCCGACCTCTACACATACGAGGCGATCCTGCTCGACAGCGCCAACGGCGACACCATGAACTGCCTGGGTGTCATCAACGACTTCAGCAGTTCGGTGGGTTGCCGCAGTTCCGAGGACAGCGACCACATCGTCACCTGGGCGTCCGAAGATCGAACGAGTGGCACCTGGTACTCGGTAGCGGTGGCAGGGCTCCCGTTGGAAGCCACCACGCTCGTCACCGAAACCGGTGCCGGAAGGCTTGTTGGGTCCCAGGTCATCAACGGTGTGGCGTATCAGGAGTGGCCGGCCGCAGAAGGTTCCAACGACGGCGTTCTGCCGAGCGACGGGCGTGAATTCGGAGAGTCGATTCGTACGGTTGCCCTCGACGCCGGCGGCGTCGTCGTCTGGTCGACAGCTGGCGGGAACTAGGGCTGGTAAGTAGGGCGGGATCACGGACGCGTGGTCCCGCCCCGATATCGGTCCTCAGGGGGTCAGGACGTGTTTGACACTGTGAAGGATCCACACTTGCATGGAGCGGTGAGTGCCGATTCTGTAGCCCAATTCTCGCGAGCCCTCAACGAGATCGAAGAGGCTGCGGCGGCAAACGTCGAGCGAAGCCGGGAGATCCAACGTCGGGTGAAGTGGTATTCGCGTGAGATCGACAAGGGCACCTCCATCGAGGAGCTGGTCGAACGGGAAGAGACGCCCCGCATCGTTGAGCTGCTCACCATGAATGCCGCCGCCCTCGACGCAGTGGGATCGGGATTCCGAGCATCGTTGGCGCTGGCGCTCAGGTCCCAAGGTGTCACGATTGGCGTGATCGCCGATCTGTTCGGCGTCACACGCCAGCGAATCTCGGCCCTCCTGCGCCAGAAAGCCGCCCGCGATGCTCAGGCCGGGATAGCCGAGAACACCCCACGCGGCTGAGCGGAGCTGGCGACGGCGATGGTGGCCAAATCCCGGTTGATAGCCACAAATCACGCTTCTGCCAGTGCCACAGCCACACAGGATGTGGGTATCAACAGGAATTTGGGGAGGAGAAGCGCATGACGCCGTCGTCGATTGGGTCTCGCCGAAGCTGCTTCCGCTCGAGCAGGTAGCGCTGGGGGTTCAGCCACGGTGGACGGTCGCCCTGTTTGGGCATCAAAGCTGTGATCCGGCTGATGTAGCCCGATGAGAAATCGTCGATCCACGGGCGGGCCGGCATGCCGGCATCTTCGGGCCGCAGTGTGGGTGTGCATTGGGTTGTGCCGGTAGTCGACATGTGGTTCAGGAGTCGGCACACATATTTGCAGGTGAGATCAACTCGCAGGGTCCAGGATGCGTTGATGTACCCGAACGACGACACCAGGTTCGGAACACCCGAGTACGCCAACCCTTTGTAGGTCCACGTGTCGGCGAAGTCCACCGGTTTGCCGTCAACCACGAAGTCGATTTCGCCGAGGGTCACCAACTGCAACCCGGTGGCGGTGATGATGATGTCGGCATCAGCGTGTTCACCTGAGGCGAGGGCGATACCGGTTTCGGTGAACGTGTCGATCGTGTCGGTCACAATCGATGCCGCCCCTGATTTCACCGCCTTGAAAAAATCGCTGTCGGGCACCAGGCAGAGCCGCTGATCCCACGGGTCGTAGGTGGGGGTGAAGTGTTTGTCGACGTCGTAGTCGGGGCCCATTTCTTTGCGCACCAAACCGAGCAGAACGTTCCTGACTCGCTCGGGGCGGGTTCGGGTGGCGCGGTACACCTTGTCGGCCAGGTTGATGTTGATCCGTCGGGTGATCCGGTGAGCGGCACGGTCGGGTAGGAACCGCCGCAGCCGTTTGGCCAACGGGTCGACCGACGGGCGGGAAACCATGTAGGTGGGGGAGCGTTGAACCATGGTGACGTGCTTGGCGTCGGGGGCCATGGCTGGCACCAGTGTCACCGCGGTTGCACCCGAGCCGATCACCACCACGTTCTTGTCGTGGTAGTCCAGGTCGGCTGGCCAGTCCTGGGGGTGGACGATCGGGCCGCTGAATCGCTCCCGGCCGGCGAACTCGGGTTCATAGCCGCCCTTGTAGCTGTAGTAGCCCGAACACATGAACAGGAAGTTGCAGGTGTAGGTGAGGGTCTCGCCGGTGCCGGTGTGTGCGGCCGTGACGGTCCAGCGGGACGTCTCGGTCGACCATTCCGCCCTGGTCACAAGGTGGTCGAAACGGATGTGTTGATCGATGTGATGCTCCGCTGCTGTCTCGCGGACGTAGTCGAGGATCGATTGGCCGTCGCTGATCGTCTTCTCACCGACCCATGGTTTGAAGCTGTAGCAGAGGGTGTGCATATCGCTGTCGGAGCGGACACCGGGGTAGCGGAACAGATCCCACGTCCCGCCCAGATCGGATCGGCCCTCCAAGATGGTGAAGGTCCGGTCAGGGCATTGGGTCTTCAGGTAGTAGCCGGCACCGATGCCCGAGATCCCCGCACCCACAACCAGCACATCGTTATGGGACTGTTCGTGTGGCATCAAAGTGTTCCGTTGACCAGTGGTGTCCGGGGGTTCAAGGTTCAGCCCCGTTTCTACCTCATCCGCAGCGCCCGCGCGGCATAGGACTCACGTGGCGACCGGGCAGGTGGAGGCCGCCAATCCTGAGGACTAGGCCGGGCGAACAGCGGTGTCGATCATTCGGATCGTGGTTTCTCCCCGGTGAGTCCCAATCGGATTTCCGCCTCGCGTTCGGGGTCGTCGAGGAGGCCCATTTGGGTTGCTCTATCGCGCCATCGATCCCGTGCGAGCAGCTGCATGTCTTCGGTCTTGTCGGTCTCGTCGGTGATCTCCAACCCGAGAAGAGTCTCGATCACGTCCTCCATGGTGACGATGCCCGACGTGCCTCCGTACTCGTCGACGACGAGGGCGATGTGGTCCCGGCCATCCACCAGTCGCTCAAAGACGTCGAGAAGTGACTGGTTTCCGGGCACGGCCATGAGGTCACGCCGAAGGACTGCCAGCGGGGTGTCGTGGGCATCGTCGGCAACGTGTGTCAGTGCGTCGCTGAGCAGCACGTAGCCGGTGATGTGGTCGCGATTCTTCGCATAGACCGGGTAGCGGGAGAACGGGCGTTTCGCTGCAACGAGCTCGTCGACGGGAGCGGTCTCGGGGAAGGCGACCAGCACGGTTCTCGGGGTCATCACATCGGAGACCCGGAGGCTTTCGAAGCGGAGCAGGCTCTTGAACAGCTGCGCTTCCTTGTCACCGAACACGCCCTCCTCGGCGCCGATGTCGGCAAGTGCCGCCAACTCTTCGCGGCTGACGTCGCCACTCTTCTCGCCCCGGGTGAGGAAGCGGGAGAACCACTGCGACATGATCACGAGCGGATACAGCGCGTAGATGAGCGGTTTCAGCATGCGGCCAACCAGCGGAGCGAGACCGCGCCAGTAGACAGCTCCCAGTGTCTTGGGAATGATCTCGCTGAGCACAAGGATCGCGAGCGTCAGAATGGCGGAGAAGATGCCGATCGCCCCGCTTCCGAAGTACGCAGCTGCCTCGGCGCCCGCTCCGGCTGCGCCGATGGTGTGGGCCACCGTGTTCAGCGTGAGGATTGCGGCAAGAGGACGATCCACATCGTTCTTCAGTTCGCGAAGGCGTTCCGCAGCCTGAGGTTTGTCCGCTTCGAGTGCGCCGATGTAGGCCGGTGACACGCTGAGCAGCACCGCCTCCATGATCGAGCACAGGAACGATACGCCGATCGCCAGCGCGACGAATATGACGAGGAGAGTGAGCGATCCGGAGCCTCCGCCTTCAGCAGAGACGGTGACCGCTAGGAAGTTGGACACATCAGCGAGCCTAGACCTCTGTTGCGGTGGGTCACGGGATCCGGCGGATCGCATCGATTGTGTAGACACCGCAGCCGAGACGGCGGATGCGTCCGTTTCCGATTTCCGACCGGAAGGCGTCGGAGGGGTGGTGAGCGCGTATCGGAGCTATGGGGATCGGAGCCACTCCGGGCTGCGTTCGATGAGTTTCAGGCTTCGTAGGAGCCCAACAACGCAGAGCTCTACTCGGGTTGGCAACTGCCGGTTTTGCGAAGCGGAGAGCTGAACTATTTCGCGCCGTGCGGGGTTCACCTGCACCGCACCTCGGATCTGTCCGTCGATGAAGACTCCCAACACGAGCGCACGGCGAGTGACGATGGCCGCTGCGAAGTCGGCCAGGCAGTTCCTGAGCATGGCTCCCCACTGCTTGAGTTGGTCTTGGTCGTTTGGAAGGCGCAGTTCGACCTCGCCCGATCGTTGCCCGTTTGCGTTCAGCCACGATGGGGGATACTCGAATTCCGCGGTTGGAGGAACCGGCGGAGTTGGTGGCGCGTAGAACGCCGCCCGTCTGGCGCCCCGCTGTTGTTCGGGGGGTAGTGCGCAGCGTCCGTTTGCCTGTGCAGTGAGCACCTGTTGAGCGTTTCGTTCGATCTCGTCGATGTTCCGCGGCAGGTGAACGACCGACCAGCCGGTTCGATGCCATGAGTCCAGGGCACGGATGAGCCGGGCTGGCCCACCGGCTTGGTCAACCGAATCCAGCAAGCCGGCCGCAGTTGTTGGTCGGGTCGAGCCGAGCATTCGCTCCAACAGGTGGAAGTCGTGCTGGCTGCACGACCACTGGTTCGAGGTGTTCGAGAGCATGTCGCCGGTCCTGCCGGCGTCGAGACAGTCCACGGACAACAGAACTGCCAAGGGCCACCAGCCGACCGGCCCTGTCAGTCTTTGGGCGGTCAGTCGCACCACTCGCCGATCTGACCGGTAGTGGCCGACTTCACGTTCTATTGCGCCGGGAACGGTGGGGCCGCTCAAGAAGCCTGCCGCCCATCGGGGTACCGAGGAGATCCAATGACCACTGGCGACCGCCGGTCGAAGCAACGGCCAGCCTGCGGAGGCGACCGTCATTGCGGGTTTGTCCACCGGTTCGGTCCACCAGCCACGATTCCGGCACCACCTGTCGATTCCGCGGGAGACAGCCGATAGCCAACGGTCAGGGTTTTCCCGGATCGAACGGGCGGCAGAGTCGAGAGCCTGCACCCACGTTGTCGGCTCGTTGGTTACATCAACGATGTTCTTTCCGCCCAGGAGTGCCAACCCGAACCGAAGTCGGGACCGGCGTTCGTCGAGGCGGATCGCCGACACCGGCCCGACAGGCCCCAGCAGCAACTGCCACTCCGAGCCAACAACCGGTTGCAACCGAAGGTCAGGCCCACAGTCAATCATCACACCGTTCCCCAGGAGATCGCCGATTTACCGACCAGGCGGTCGCTGAATGCCACCCCCGAAGCCGAACATATGTTCGCACAACTGGTCAGCGGTTCGTCAATCGCGAACCCTGCTCGAACCTGTCCACTGAGCGGGGCGCAGGCGACAGGCCGGTCGCGCTGAGGACGCGTCAGAATGGATTCATCCCACCCGGGACCTCTTGTTCTACCCCGAATTGGGTCTACGCCGAAACCGAAGAGGCTCTTTTCATCGTTGGGCTAGGTTGGTAGCGACCGGAGAGCCATGGGCGATTTCCTTTCAGGGATTGATTTGTCCCTGGGATACCCATTGCAGCGACGTTCAAACCCACCTCTCCAAAGAAGCCGAAACCCCGGCTGAGGGGAACAACCCACTGAAATGGAACGCAACCTTGCCGACAAGCTCCCCGGCCCGAGCGATCCCAACGTATGGGCCGAGAAGGTAACGCGAGCGGGCTGGATCGCAAAGGGGACAATCTACGTGGTGATCGGTGGTCTGGCCTTCGAGTTGGCGCGACGCTCACCCCCTGACAGCGAAGCAGACAAGGCCGGTGCCCTGGAACGGGTTGCCCAAGCCCCTGCGGGTCAGCTGCTCGTCGGCGGAATGGGCGTGGGACTGCTTTTGTTCGCCCTATGGCACGTGTGGGCTGCGGTGGCTCGCAATCCGGAGGGCATCCTTGGGGCAGCAAAGAGGGCGGGTTGGGCCGGCCTCGGAGTCAGCTACGTGCTTCTGGGCGCCACCGGCCTGGAGATCGCGTTGCAGGGGTCGAACCCGACGTCCAATAGCTCGTCGTCGGCAACCTCACCCTCGGGGTTCGCCACACGACTGTTTGACGTTCCCGGGGGCCGAATCGTCGGATTCGGTATCGGAGTTGGAACCATCGGCGTGGCGCTCTACCAGCTCAACAAGGGAATGCGGCAGGACTTCTTGGGCGAGATCGACACCGAGGACCTGGACCCCGGTCCGAGGAAGGCGTTGGGTGTGCTCGGCACGCTGGGTTTCGGGGCTCGTAGCGTCGTGCTCGGTTTGGCCGGCTGGCTCTTTGCTTTGGCTGCTTGGCAGTACGACCCGTCCGAGGCAGCTGGTCTCGACCAGGCGCTCCGCACGATCACCGATGCTCCGTTTGGCCGGGTTGTGCTCGGATTCGTGGCAGCGGGGCTGGCGTCGGCGGGTGCGTACGAGCTCATCACTTTCCGGCGACAGCGTCTCGTCGACGAATAACCGGAGCCCATGCGCCAACAATGACTACTTTCACTGGACCGTCGGCCCGCAACCTACGAGCCCGGCTCGATGGGTCCATCCGAGGCCGACGACATCGTGTCGACCGGTCGGTGGATCACCGGCGACACCCCGTAACGCACGACACAGAGAAGGAACAAGATGGATACTCGCATCGGGTGTGGACCCGACTTCGAGTAGGACCGAGGGCTAACCGGAGTTCTCCCGCAGCCAGGCGTCGAGGTCGCCTTTGCGTTTCAGAGCGGCGGTCGTGAATGGTCGAACCTTGCCGATCACGTCACGCTCCTGGAACCCTTGGTCGTGCCGACCGAAACACCAGGCCACGTTCGCATACGAGTTCGGGTCACGCCCGTCCAAGAACCATTTGTTGTTCAGCTCCAGCAGGGTTCTGAACGCGTGGTCGGGGGTGTTGGTCCAGTACAAGATCTGTTTGCCCCAGTACATGCGAAGCTGATTGTGGACCCAGCCTTCGGTGCGGATCACCCTCATGATGGCGTTCCAGATCTCGTCGTCGGTCTCGCCCCGCTCGAGCTCTGCAGCGGTGACGATTCTGGGGCGTTCGTCGTCGCGATGGTCAGCCAAGGTCTCCCGAGCCCACCCTGGCAGGCCGCTGTAGCTGTCGTGCTCTTCGCAGTTGAGCACATAGTTGATGGCGAGCTCGCGGCGGATGACCACCTCGTCGACGAACGCTTCGACTTCGTCGCTCGGTGCCCCCGATCGTCGGGTCTGATCCACCACGTAGCTGGGAGAAATCTGGCCGTAGTGGAGATACGGCGACAGCTTCGATGAGCTGTCGGGGCGGTCGTAGCGGTTTCGCCGGCTCGAGTAGTCGGGGAGGATCGTCTCGCAGAACTGGCGCAGGTGGGCCTTGGCCTGTGAGGTGCCGCCGCGCCAGCCTTCCACGGGCGCCGGTTCGCTGGGGACACCGAGTTTTTCAACAGCCTTGGGCACGTCGGAGAGGTCCAACCGTTCGATGCCCCTAGCTGAGCGGGTGAGACTTACCGGTTTATCACCGCCGGAGATCGAGGAAACTTCCACCGCAGTTGTGTCCAATGCGACGGCGAAGTCATCCAGATGCTTGTGAATCTTGGGTCGGATCGTCCGGGCCGCAGTCTCAACCTTGTCCGAGACCAGGTGGGTAGGTACCACAACGTCGGTGGCGATCTCGTGGATTGGTCCGTCGAATGCTTCTGTCACGTCCTGTCGCCATCGCTGTTGGATGGGCATGAAACCGCCGTCCATAACCAGCAGCCCCACACGGTGGGCGAGGGCTCCGATGACATCTCCTGGCGTTCCGATGAGCGCCTCGAACTGAATGTTGCGCCGCTCCAGCGCCTGGGCGGTCTGCTGGAGACCTTGGAGCATGAACGTGAAGTGTCGGGCGGACGCCTCGGGATAGTCGGCCACGACGCAGAACACGACAGCCAGCGGAACACCATGTTCGTTGGCCCGCTGGATCGCATACTCCAGGGCATGGTTGTCCGCGGCCCGTTGGGCCTGCTGCATCCAGTACAGGACCATGCCTGAGCCGATGCCTTCATCTCGTCGGCGATGAATACGGGCTTGGTGAATCATTGCGGTCAGAACCTCCCGTTCCCGCTGCGGTCTCAGGGCGCTACCCCAGCACATCGAACCCGAAACAGCGAAACCAGTCGCAGTCTCAGCCAATCAGAACTCTGGGTGATGTAGGTGGTGAGTACGTATCGGAGGTCTCGGCCGGTGAGGGCGTTGTGGGTGTCGATTGGTTCATAGCCTGGCTCTGGGCAGGCCGATGCGGCCCCGACCGGGCGGTTCGGGGTTATTCGGTTGTGGTTGGTATTCGTTCATGGCGTTTCCTGTGGTGGTTTCGTACCCGAGCCGGGTGGGCTGTGGGGAGGGGAATGGTTTTCCAGGTGTGCCCGTCGGGTTTGATCACGGTGAGTGTGCGTTCGGGGTCGAGTTCGATCCGCCAGCTGTCGTCGTGGACTCGGTGGTGATGCACCGTGCAGAGGGGGATGAGGTTGTTCAGGTCGGTTGGTCCGTTGTGTTCCCATTCGATGATGTGGTGGATCTCGCAGTGATCGAACCGGACATCACATATGGCACAGGTGGGGTACATGACCCGGAGTGCGGCCCGTTGGGCGTCGGTGGCGGTCCGATGACGACCGCCCGACAGCGAGTGCTTGGCCGGATGGTCCGAGGACGGTGTGGGTGATCCAGGCGTCGCATAGCAGTTGGCGCAGGTTGGATAGTGGGATGTCGTTGCCGGCTCCGGTGTGTTTGGTCGTGTGGTCCCATACACCGGTACGGAGGGTGTCGAGATCACAGACAACGTGTATTGACGCTCGGCCTCGGGAACCGTTGGCCGGAGTCGATCAGTGATGTCAGAGCTTCAGCGTTCAAGTGTTCGCCGTGATGTACCGGCTCGCCGGCGTCGCTGGCTTGTTGAGCGAGCGATGCGGGCTTCGGCTTCGATTGCGTTCTGAACCATTTCCCCGGCGACCGCATCCAGATCGAGGCGTGCTTGCCAGCGGCCATCACCACCGGTCCAGGACCGGAACGTGTTCTTGTCGGCCTGGGAGGCTTGTTCGGTCTCTCCGTCGTCGGAGATCCGTTCGGTCAGGTCTCGGATCCAGGCGGAGAACCGTTTGCGGGTTCATGCGGGTGGCTTTGCGGGCGATCGATCCGTCGCGGCCGTCGAACTCGGTCTGCCATGAGGGGTTGTGACGCAACCGGTGGCGGGCCGATGCGACGGTGTCGAGGTTGGCGGTGGGGACTGTGCCTGCCATGAACCCTCGAGTGAGGGATGGCAGCGTGTGGGCCAGTTCGGCTCGGCGTTGCACCCGGCGGGCCTCGGTGGTGGATTGTTTCCCGGCGGTGGAGAACACGTCCTCAGCTGACAGGCCACCCAATTCGCCCAAACGGGCCGCAGCGGTCGGAGCCGACGCCCTCCAGCCGGCGGATCACCCGCTGGTTGGCACGGACCAGATCGATGATCTCGTCCTCGGACAACCCGGCTATCGGGGCCTGATCCAGAAGCGACGCGTGTTCCCGCAAACACACAGACACCGACACCTCGGTACCGGTAGCGGGAGCGATCAACCTCATAGGTCCATCATGACGAAGGGGTATGACAGAGTTAGGGGCGCAGTGGGTGTTGGCGCCGCGGCTCAGCTCCAGGCGATCAGGGCTGCACCTTGAGGAAGAGGTTCCAGACCACGACGGTGGCCCAGTGGATCAAAGTGGGCGCCCAGAGAGACCATGAGCGGATATAGCTGTAGCCGAGCGTGTAGCCGAGGATGGCCACCACGATCAGCATCCACGGGCTGAGGAAGAAGTCGCTGTCGACCAAGCCGATGAGCGGGACGATTGGATGGGCGGCAACGTACACCGCTGTCGATGCGGTGACCGCCCAGAAGCGACGGGCCGATGAGGCGTCAGCGAGTGATCGGGGAAGTAGCAGTCCCCGATAGATGAACTCCTCGATCAAAGACGGAAAGATGACGAGCACGATCGGAACGACGAGGGCCCGCACCACGGTCGGTCGAGCGAGCACGAGTTCCTCACTCCAGAACCCGAGGACCAAGGTCGCCACCACGAACAGTGGGACCAGCGACCACGTTGACGGGGGCGCATCTCTCAGCGACGTTCGAAGGCCAACCATGGCATTGTCTCTGACGTATCCAACCGCTCGATCGAGGAACGTCTGACGCTCGTGGGATCTGGCCACCTTCGCCAAGGTACCAAGCTGTCTATGTGCGCTTTCTGCCTTGACCCCGAAGGCTGAGCGGCTTGTTGGGTCTCAACGCTCTGCGACAGAGTTGCCTGCCGCTGCCCCGGGAGACCAACCTCGGCAGGCTGTCTGCAGGTATTCACCTTGTGCCCTAGACGGCGAACGAGCACAAGCCGACGATCGAAGTCAAGAATACCGACCTGGTTTGAACGGAGGTCTAGCGATGTCAAGGATGGTGTTGGTTGCCTTTGGCACTGGCCTCGAGAGACGCCGCTTGCGCACATGGTTGACAGCCTCCCGAGTCCGTCGGATCCCTACTCACGAGGAGGACGTGTCATGAAGCGCTACGCAGATGACGAGCACCCGTCGGTTCAGGATGTCGCAAAGCGCCTGACCGGAGACGTCGAGTCGGATCGAGCCGGGCTGGAGCAGCTCTTTCTCTTTGTCCGTGACGAGATCAAGTTCGGGTTCACCAGCCGGTGGAACGATCTCAAGGCATCTGAAGTCCTCGTCGCCGGGGTGGGTCATTGCACGACCAAAGCAACCCTTCTGCATTCGCTGTGCAGGGCAACCGGCTTTCGGTCCCGGGTTCACTTCGCTCTGATCGACACGGAAATCATGCGCGGTTTCGTGTCCAAGCCGATGCTGCTGCCGATGCCGTCACACGTTTCGCATTGTTGGACCGAAGTCGAGGTCGACGACACCTGGCGTCGGCTCGATTCCTACATCCTGGACCAGCAAGCGTTTCGAGCATGTGAAGCTGCCCTGGCGGCAAAGGGATGGAGACATGGATTCGGCGTCTCGCCCTTCAAGGGCAGGCTGAGCAGCGAGTTCAATCTCGACGACGAGGGTTTCGTCCAGATGGGTGCCGTGAGTGACGATCACGGTGTCTGGGACGAGCCGGGCGACTATTTCGCCTCCGCCGACTACGCCGGTTTCAATACTCTCCAGATGATGGGCTTCAAGATTCTCGTGGGTGGTATCAACCGAAAAGTGGATCGCCTACGTTCGACGGCTTGACCCGCCATAGGTTCGAACCGAGTGAATTGAACGAAGAAGCTCCTTGTCAGAGTTGTGGTGGGTGCGCCCAGCGTCACCGCCAACTACTCCCGGGGGAGTAGTTGGGAAGCCTTCCTGTGTGGGATTCGCAACCAGCGTTCGTTCTTCATGATTGAGGCATGATCAACGTCACCAACCTCACCAAGGCCTACGGCGACACCCTCGCGGTGGACGACCTCACTTTCTCCGTCAAGCCCGGCATCGTCACCGGCTTCCTGGGCCCGAACGGCGCCGGCAAGTCGACCACGATGCGGATGATCCTCGGCCTCGATGCCCCGACTTCGGGCACCGCCACCGTCGCCGGCCGCCAACTGGCCGACCACGATCGCCCCTCACCTCGCTCGGCTTCCTGCTCGAGGCTGGTGCGGTCCACCCCAGCCGCTCGGCCTATGACCACCTGCGAGCCCTGGCCGTCACCAACGGCATCAGCACCTCACGGGTGGAAGAAGTGCTCGACCTGGTGGGACTCACCGAGGTCAGCCGTCGTCGCAGCGGCGGGTTCTCCCTCGGCATGGGCCAGCGCCTCGGAATCGCCGCCGCCCTCCTGGGGGATCCCGAAGTAGTGATGCTCGATGAACCGGTGAACGGGCTGGACCCCGAAGGGATCCTCTGGATCCGCCACTTGCTGCAAGACCTGGCCCGGGAAGGACGAACCGTCTTCGTGTCGTCGCATCTGATGAGCGAGATGGAACTGATGGCCGAACACTTCGTGATCATCGGTCAGGGCCGGCTGATCGAAGATATCTCCGCCGATGACCTGCGGGCCAAGGCCGCCAGCGACACGACCCGGGTGCAGGCCGACCGCCTGGCCGACCTGGTGGGGCTGATGCGGGCCGACGGGGTGGAGATCGTTTCCACCGACCGTGAGACCGTCAGCGTCAGCGGACTCGACGCCGCCGAGATCGGTGTCATCGCCAGAGACGCCGGTGTCGCACTCACCTCCCTGGTTCCCGAGCACCGATCGCTCGAAGACGTCTTCATGTCCCTCACCGCCGATGCCGTTGAGTTCCACGCCCACGGCCCAACCAGCTTGGCCGCCTGATGACCAGCACCGCCCTTTCCACCTCCAACCAACCCGACAACTCGAACGAGATTCCCATGACAACCATCACCCCAACAGCCCCAACCCACATCACAACCACCCCCGAGACACACGCCACGACAACACCGACCGAGGCCACCCAATCAACCACTACCAACACCGGCAAGGTGAGAACCTGGAACGTGGTCCGCAGCGAATGGATCAAGTTCTGGTCCATCCGCTCCACGTCGGTCACCCTGATCGCCGCCGGCATCGTGACCGTGGCATTCGGGATGATCTTCTCGGCTGTCGCCGAGTCGGGCGCCACCAGTGGACCGGCCGCTGGTCTCACAAACCCGGTCGACGTGGCTCTCGGCGCAGTGGGCCTGACCGCGATGATCATCGGCGTGCTCGGTGTGATGTTCGTCGCCAGTGAGTATTCCACCGGACTGATCCGCACCGCCTTCGCCGCCGTCGGACGCCGGGCTCGGGTCATCCGGGCCAAGGTGGCGGTCATCGCCGCCTCGGTGTTCGGCGTTGCGGCTGTTTCGGTCACCGCCGCAGTGGTAGCCGGTCAGGCCGTCTACGCCGGCAGCGAGGCGACCATCCCGGTCACCGATGTACTCGACGTCCTCTTGGGCACCACGGTGTACCTCACCGGTATCGCCCTGATCGGCGTGGCCCTCGGGTTCATCCTGCGCTCCACCGCCGCCGGCATCGGCACCCTGGTGGGTGCGGTGTTCATCGGCCCGAACCTGCTGAACCTGCTGCCCGACAGCATCACCGACCTCTTCATGAAGTACCTGCCCTCAGAAGCGGGATCTGCGATGATGAGCCAGGTGTCCAACCCCGACCTGCTCAGCACCGGTGCCGCCTTCGCCGTGTTCATCGCTTGGGTGGTCGGGTTGCTGGGTGTGGCCGGTTTCCTGGTGAGGCGGCGAGACGCATGATCAGCGAGGGCGCCGGTTCGGCGGCAGCGTGGCTGCGGGCCGACCAGCGCCGCTTCGATGTGGTGGTTGCCGCCCTGACCGCAGGGTTGAGCACCCTCCTCATCCTTGGATCTCCCGACAATCACGACACCGGTTGGCCCGAAGTGGCCGCCGGTGTCGGCGCGTTCGTGCTGTTGGTGTACCGCCGTCGGGCACCGCTGGTGTTGTTGGCTGTCGCGCTTGCGTGGACGGTGGTCCACGTGGCTGTGTACGACCGGGCAGTACAAATGATCTTCGTCGCGCTGGTACTGCTGGCCACCGCCTGCGTACGGATGGAACGCTGGCCCGCCATCGGGCTCGGTGCACTGGTGGCCGCCGGCCTCTACCTGTTGGCCATCTTGCACAACGATGCTGAGGTAGGGGATGCGCGGGCGGTGATCTTCATCGCGTGGACCGCTGCTGCGGTGGGTGTGGCCGATGCGGTTCGTTCCTGGCGTCGCTTCAGGGAGTCTGCCGATGCCCAGGTCCGCTCGACGGTTCTGGCCGTCTGAAGCGCAGGCCCGTCAGCAGGTCAGTGAGGAACGGCTGGCGATCGCCCGGGAGCTGCATGATCTCCTGGCCCACAACCTGTCGGTCATGAACGTGCAAACCGGGGCCGCACTGCATCTTCTGCGTGCCGACCCGGACCAGGCCGAGGAGTCGCTCACCGCCGCCCGCGACGCGGGCCGAACCGTGCTGGATGAGCTTGGTGAACTGCTGGCCATGCTTCGGCACGACGACGGCGCAGAATCTACCTCATCGCTTCCGACGTTCGACGAAATCGGCGACCTTGTCGACACCATGCGGGCGGCAGGACTGGCGGTCACGTGGGGTCGCGACGGTGCACCTCGGCCACTGGCACCGGCGGTGTCACTGGCTGCGTATCGGATCATCCAGGAGGCTCTCACGAACGCCGCCAAATACGGCGGTGGCGCCGCCCAGCTCGAAACCCATTGGGACGACACCGGCCTCACGATCCGGGTCTCCAATGCCAGACCCAGCGCTGATTCCGACGGCTCCGACGTGATCGGTGGGCACGGATTGATCGGCATGCGAGAACGGGCCACCGTCAACGGCGGCCGGCTGCGAGCCGAGCCCGAGGGCGAACGGTTCGTCGTCGAAGCGTGGCTGCCTGCGGCCAGCGAGAGAGAGTTCAGTTCATGACCATCCGTGTTGTCTTGGTTGATGACCAGGCCCTGATCCGAGCCGGGTTCAAGGCCATCATCAACTCGGCGCCCGACCTCGAAGTGGTGGGCGAAGCCGACGACGGCGCCGGCGCCGAGGACGTCATCCGGGAGACAAGGGCCGATGTGGTGTTGATGGACATCCGCATGCCGGGCCGCGACGGCATCGCCACCACCCGGGCGATCACCCGGGACGAGGATCTGGCCGGGGTGCGGGTGATCGTGTTGACCACGTTCGAACTGGACGAGTATGTGGTGGCTGCCATGGGTGCGGGCGCCAGCGGCTTCCTCGACAAGGGCGTGGATCCTTCGGTGTTGCTCGACGCCATCCGGGTTGTGGCCGCCGGCGATGCCCTACTCACCCCGAAGGCGACCCGAGCCCTGCTGGCGTCCCTCGGCGACGAGCCGGCAGCGGTTCAGGTCGACGAGGAAACCGTGAAGCACCTGACCGCACGGGAGCGGGAGGTTGTTGGCCTTGTGGGGCAGGGCCTGTCGAACGACGAGATTGCTGAACAGCTCTTCCTGTCGCCCCTCACCGCCAAGACCCACGTGAGCCGAGCCATGACCAAACTCCACGCCCGCGACAGGGCCCAACTGGTGGTTATCGCCCTCAAGACCGGACTCACAAAGCTGGATGATCTCTGACTGGGCCAAAGGTCATCTCGACATCGGCACGCCCGTTACGGTTCACTGCACCGCCATCAAATCGTAGAGACCCGTAACCAGGGGTTACGGGCTTTGGTCTAGGCGTAGGTTGCGCTGCCCAGCTTCCGTCGTGCGATGGTGAGGTAGAGGATGGGGCCGATCAGCGCCAGGAAGACCACCACCAGCGCCCATACCGCCTGGTTCTCTCCTGACCTGGTCCACGCCGATGCCGGCCGTCGCAAGAGGTCTATCAGGGCAATGATGGTGAGGAGTGGGCCGACCAGTATCAGTGTCAGGATCCCGAGTTCAGGGATGATGAAATTCATTCGCTGTGCTTCCTCTCACAACTGAGCCCGGCGACGGGCGTGTCGGTTTGTTGGTGAACAACCTCCGGAGCGTCCGCTCCAGTTCGTGACTTGAGTTTCGCTTCGCAGTGATCCTCCGGTACTTGTTTGGTTGACTGGCCATGTTTGTTCCTTTCGTTGGGCTAGTCGCCGGCGACGAAGTAGATCCAGTCGCCGGTTTCGTGGATTGCGATCCGGTAGCCGATGTACGCCCCGAAGTCCTCGAACGAGCTCAGCTGGTCCTGGCTGTAGACCGTGGCGAGGCCGGCACGGTCGGCTTCGGAGACCTCGGCCCAGCTCCCGGAGAGGAATGCGTTTGGCCACACGTAGAACTCACCATCTTCGCTTTGCATCACGCCGTAGGGCTGATCGAGCAGCTCGACGAGGAACCGCACCGGCTCTCCGCCACGGGCCTCAGCCTCTGACCAGATGGTGAAGGCGTCACCGCCGCCGAAGCTTGCGACGAACAGTTCGTCGGTGAGGTCGGCCAGGCTGGTGAGATCACAGTCGGCGGCGGCGGCGAGAATGGCTGCCCGCTTCGCAGCGACCGCCTCGGGAAGTCCGGCTTGATCCGAGGGGCTGGCGTAACCCGTGGCCGAGCATGACTCAGCGGGAGCCGGGCTGGCTGGTTCACTCGACTCGACCGGGGGAGCAAGGTTCGCGGGTGGATCGCCGGCTTCGAGTGTTACTGCGCCAACGACGAATGCGATCAGGCCGATCAGCATCGCGGCTGCGAGTCCCAGAATCGCGATGACGGCGATGAGGGCCCAGCCGAATCGGTTGTGGCTGTCGCTACCTGAGCCGCCGCTGCGAGCCATGTCAGGGGCGGGGCGAGAAGGGAGTTCGGTTGCGGTCATTTCGGTTGTCGTGTTTTCACCTGGGTGGTTTCGGCCGGCACGATTGCCGGGCTCTGGACCAACTGAATCACATCGGAACGCGGCTGTCAATAGCTATTGCATGCAATGGTCGTTGACAGAGCACTTCTGCCCGACTCCGCCAAAGAGCTGCCAGTCCCGAGTACTACACCGCGGCCGGGCCGCCTGGACTTTTGTGGCCGTGGCGTTCGGGGTCGGAGCCCGGGTTCATGAGAACAGGTTGGTGATCAGTTCGGTTCGGTCGACGTTGCCGACGTGGGTGACCCATTCGTCTTGCATCTTGTAGAGCACCACGAACACCCAGATTGCGATGCGGTGGCGGGTGTAGATGTCGGCGACCTCGTCGGGTCGGAAGTGTCGGATGGTGGCGTAGATCAGGAACAGCGGCTCGAGGAAGTTGGGGAAGAAGAAGAACACGATTTCGTCGCCGGTGATGAAGAACAGCAGCTGGCCGACGGTGCGGAGGATGAACAGCGCGATGACCCAGCGGCTGATCTTCCAGTGTCGGGCTGCGACGACCATGCCCACGTAGGTGAACCAGTCGGCGGCTTTGTCGATGAGCTGGTAGGGCCCGTCGTCGAGGCCCAATGGGATGAGGAGGTCACCGTCGACGGTATCGAGTACGAAGTTGGCCCATCCGGCTGCGAATGGGAACGGCACGATCAACACCGGAATGAGGAACTTCGCTACGACGATGCCGCCGATTGCGATCCATTTCATGATGTACTCCTCGGCGCAGCGAGATTACTTGCGAGCAACGTAGGTCGCTGCTTGCACGACTGTATTCCACCGGACGGGCGTTCTCGAAGCTTTGGCGCGTGTTGCCACTTTGGCGGCGGTTGGTTTCCCCGGCCTCGGGTCACCCGAGCGGGAACTCTCCCACTGACCCTCACGCTCGGCAACCCGTATGGTTCAGCACCCGGTGGCGTCACGCAGTGTTTGGCACGCCTGGGCGAGGCGGGCCGGCTCGAGTTTGGTGATCTGTCGCCGAAAGGCAGCTCGGGGAATGGTGTGAACGTTGTCGAAGTTGACGACACAGTTGGTTGGTACACCGTCGTCGGGTGTCAGCTCGAGCTCTGATACAAGACCTCGTACTGTCCTTGTGATGGCCGCTACCACGACCGAACCGATGCGCTCAGCCACCGGGTCACGGGTGAGCACCAGAACTGGGCGGCCGCCCCCTGGGGTTTGGGCGAACCAGATTTGTACGTGGGATGTCGACTGCTTCGCTGCGGGGTCCGCCGTCAGAAGTCTGGCGCTGGTCGTCGAGTGCCGCCGGGCGCAACCGAGTCCAGCCGGTAGTGTTGCCCGGGTGTTCACCGTGCGCAGGGTTCTGCTGGGTCTGCTGGTGGTGGTGATCCTGGTGCTGGTGGGTGGCTACTGGTATCAGCGGCCGCTTCTGTTCACCGGGACCGGCTATGCCGCCCACAACGCCTGTGCGGTGGAGAACATCTCAGAGCGCACCGACCCGGAGACCGATCTGCCGCCGAACCCGTTGGTGCCGTGGCTGCGTGCGAGCAGCAGCGACGATGGGACCACGAAAGCCTCCCTGGTCGGTGGTCTCGCCGCCCAGCAGACCTATTTCACCGAGGGCTTCGGTTGCACCCTGGCCGATGATCCTCCCGAGCTGCCGGTGGCCACCGCTGTCAGCCCGAGCGCCAACCCGTTCGCCGCTTCGCCGATGCCGGCCATGGCACCGGATGTGGAGGCAGCCGTGTCCAAGGCCTTCGGCGATGATCTCGCTCCGTCGGACCAAGGAGGAGCTCGGCACCCGCGCCATCGTGGTCGTGAAGGGCGGCGAGCTCGTTGCGGAGCGGTACGCCGACGGCTTCGATCGGGACACCCCGCAGTTGGGCTGGTCGATGTCCAAGAGCGCAACCAATCTGCTGGTCGGCCGGCTCGTTCACGACGGAGTGGTCTCCCTCGATGACGATCAGCTCCGTCCGGAATGGACCGACAGCAGGGCCGACATCACTGTGGAGCAGCTGTTGCGGATGACGAGCGGGCTGTCGTGGGACGAGACCTATGACCTCGGTACCCCGATCACCCGGATGCTCTACCTCGAGCCGACATGGGCGGCTACGTCGCAGGCCAGGATCTCGCCCATGAGCCGGGCACGTACCAGCAGTATTCGAGCGGCAGCACCACCCTGCTGTGCGACATCTTGCTCGACGCCACAGGATACCGACGCCGACCTGCCACGGCGGGAGCTGTTCGCACCGCTGGGCCTGTCGTCGGCGGTGCTCGAGCCGGACGCCGCAGGGACGCCGGTGTGTAGCTCGTACATGTGGGCGACTCCGCGTGACTGGGCGGCCCTCGGTCAGTTCGCCTTGCAGAACGGCAGCTGGGCAGGCGAGCAGCTGCTGCCCGAGGGCTGGATGACTCTGTCAACCACAGCGGTGGATGTGGAGACCGAGGAGCTGGGATACGGGGCAGGTTGGTGGGTGAACCGTTTGCCAGACGGCACCGTGGTGCTCGACGAACTCCCCGCCGATTCCTACTTCGCCGAGGGCCACGACGGCCAATGGATCGTGGTGGTTCCCTCTGAAGATCTCGTGGTGGTTCGGCTGGGGTTCACACCCGAGCTCGACGATGAAGGCGTGATCGACCTGGTGGCCACCCTCATCGCCCAGAGCTGAGGGGCCCCAATGTGGAGATCTTGGGGGTTGAACGCAGCTTCGACGTGGAAGTGACCGAACAGATCCCGGGCCGGCGCGTGGCGTGGTCGACCAGCAGCGGGACCGAACACGCCGGGGTCGTGACATTCCATCATCTCGATGAGGATCAGTGCCGGGTGAAGTTGCAGATGGAGTTCGAACCGGAGGGCTTGATGGAGCAGCTGGCCGACAAGGCTCAAGTAGCCAGATTGGCGGCTGACTACGAGTTGGGTGAGTTCAAGAAGGTCGCCGAGTTCCAGCTAAGGCAGTGCAGCAGATACCGCTCATCGCGTGCATGTGCGACACTCGGGTCATGGCAGCTTCAGGTGGTGACGAACCGGCGGGCTGGCGAGACAGGCTGGATCGGTTCTCGACCTGGCGGGCCGAGCTCAGCGAAGAAGCCGTGCTCTTGCCAAAGACACTGGCCGAGTTGCGCTCCACCATCGCGGACCTGCGCAAGGTCAGCACCCGGCTGGAGGCTGCCACCCAGGGCCTCGAGACCGCACTGAAGCTGGCTGAGACCAGCGGGATCGCCCCGGTGGCCCGCCAGCTCGACTCGGCTGCCAATGAGATGGAGTCTCAGATGCGGGCGATCCGAGAGCAGATTCCAGCCGGTGATCTGATGGGCAAGGCGGTCGCCGATCTCCAGAAGACCGTTGATGCGTTCACGTCGCTGTTGCCGCGACCTTCCTCGGATCGGTAGAAACAATCATGTCGTGGACTGAAACCGATGGACATCTCTCCCGAGAGTTCGAATTCGCCAACTTCGCCGACGCGTTCGCTTTCATGACGCGTGTGGCCTTCATCGCCGAGAAACTGAACCATCATCCCGAGTGGTCCAACGTGTACAACCGTGTGCGGATCTCACTCACCACCCACGATGAGGGCAACGTCGTAACCGACCTCGATCGGGCATTCGCAGAAGCGGTTGACGGGATCGAAGCGGGCAGCTAGCTCAGTACTCGCGATCGTCTTGGCACGACAGGATGGACACGGTGCGTAACGTGGCGGTTGCACTTCTGGTCGGTGACTGCCTGCCTACGCGGGCTGGCTTTGCTGTTTTCGCCATTTTTGCCAGTGTCGGTCTGGGGAGGGGGTGGGTATGCGTGTGCCGGTTGAGATCACGTCCCGTCTTGTAGCGACAATGTGGGGTGCGTGAAAGAGAGTTCGGCTTCGGGTGAGGATGCGGTGCCGGGTGGAGGTGGGGATCGCATCGATTGTGTAGACACCGCGGCGGAGGCGGCGGATGCGTCCGTTTCTGATTTCCCAGCGGAGTGCGTCGGAGACGACTTTGGAGGCCCGGCCCCATAGCGTGTAGCCGTCTTGGGCGAGTTGGTTCACCAACTGTTTGATGGTGGAGAGGCCTTGGGTGATGTAGGTGGTGAGTACGTATCGGAGGTCTCGGCCGGTGAGGGCGTTGTGGGTGTCGATTGGTTCATAGCCTGGCTGTGGGCAGGCCGATGCGGCCCTGGTGGGCGGTTCGGGGTTATTCGGTTGTGGTTGGTATTCGTTCATGGCGTTTCCTGTGGTGGTTTCGTGCCCGAGTCGGGTGGGCTGTGGGGAGGGGAATGGTTTTCCAGCGTGTGCCCGTCGGGTTTGATCACGGTGAGCATCCGTTCGGGGTCGAGGACGATCCGCCAGCCGTCGTCGTGGACTCGGTGGTGATGCACCGAGCAGAGGGGGATGAGGTTGTTCAGGTCGGTTGGTCCGCTGTGTGTCCCATTCGATGATGTGGTGGATTTCGCAGTGGTCGAACCGGACCTCACATATGGCACAGGTGGGGTACATGACCCGGAGTGCTGCCCGTTGGGCGTCGGTGGCGGTCCGATGAGACCGGCCCGACAGCGAGTGCTCGGCCGGATGGTCCGAGGACTGTGTGGGTGATCCAGGCGTCACATAGCAGTTGGCGCAGGTTGGATAGTGGGATGTCGTTGCCGGCTCCGGTGTGTTTGGTCGTGTGGTCCCATACACCGGTACGGAGGGTGTCGAGATCACAGACGACGTGTATTGACGCCCTGCCTCGGGAACCGTTGGCCGGAGTCGATCAGTGATGTCAGAGCTTCGTGCGTTGAGGTGTTCGCCGTGATGCACCGGCTCACCGGCGTCGCTGGCTTGTTGAGCGAGCGTGCGTGCTTCGGCGTCTATTGCGTTCTGAACCATTTCGCCCGACACAGCGTCCAGGTCGAGGCGTGCTTGCCAGCGGCCATCACCACCGGTCCAGGACCGGAACGTGTTCTTGTCGTGCTCGGTGCGTGTTCTGTCTCTCCGTCGTCGGAGATCCGGTCGGTAAGTCCACGGAGCCAGGAGGAGAACCGTTGCGGGTTCATGCGGGTGGCTTTGCGGGCGATCGATCCGTCGCGGCCGTCGAACTCGGTCTGCCATTGGGGGTTGTGACGCAACCGGTGGCGGGCCGAAGCGACGGTGTCGAGGTTGGCGGTGGGGACTGTCCCTGCCATGAACCCTCGGGTGAGGGATGGCAGCCTGTGGGCCAGTTCGGCTCGGCGTTGCACCCGGCGGGCCTCGGTGGTGGAGTGTTTCCCGGCGGTGGAGAACACGTCCTCAGCTGACAGGCCACCCAACACACCGAGGCGGGCCGCAGCCTCAGAGCCGACACCCTCCAATCGGCGGATCACCCGCTGGTTGGCACGGACCAGATCGATGATCTCGTCCTCGGACAACCCGGCTATCGGCGCCTGATCCAGAAGCGACGCGTGTTCCCGCAAACACACAGACACCGACACCTCGGTACCGGTAGCGGGAGCGATCAACCTCATAGGTCCATCATGACCAAGGGGTATGACAGAGTTAGGGGCGCCGACGGCTCAGCTCCGGGCGATCAGGGCTGCACCTTGAAACCGAGCGTGGTTATCAGTTCGGCTGGGGTTCACACTTGAGCTTGATGATGAAGGCGTGATCGAGCTGGTTGCCACCCTCATCGCCGGAGCTGTGAGCGTTTCGACACTGTGCGTGACTGCCTGCAGCATGGGGTCGAAGCTCATCCAGAGGACTCGAGGGGCCTGGCCCTGTGACAGTTCGCCAACCGGTCAGTGACACGGTGGTAGCGCCAGGATCGATGAGGAGAACACAATGTACGACATCAACAATGTACGACATCAACCATGTACGACATCACGATGCGCTCTCGTTGAACAGAGCGCTCGCGGCTGTGAAGCGTTTGCCCCGGTAACTGAGGCGCTCACTCAACACCGCAGGGCGTTCGGCGAGCGGAGGCCGCTCGAGGAACTGTGGTGTTGAAGCTGCGACACAGGTACTGTCGAAGAACGCAGACAGTAGGGAGCGAAGTCATGCGACGAGCGCCTTGGATGGGCACAACGTTGGTAAAGGTCATGTTCACTGTGGTCGTTTTCCTGACACTGTCGGCATGTGGGGGAGACGACGAACAGACTGAAACCGCCACCGACTCCACCGCGCCACCCGTTGCCGACGCTGAACCCGATCAGGCCGACACCGGCGACGCAGATGCGCCGACCGACACCGCAGAGAGTGCTGCAGAAGATGTCCCCGAGGTGGATGTGCCGGATGCAGGCGACTTCGACTTCGGCACCGGCGTCGCACGCGTGACCATTGGTGACACTTCGTACGAATTCGATCTCACGACGGGCTTCACGGTGTGTCAAGACATCTTCGGTGGCCTCCAGGTCGCCGGGAACGATGCTTCCGGTGAGGCGAACGTCGAGATGTGGATCCCGCCGACGGACTGGGAGACCTATACCGACGATCGATATGACCCACCGTCGATCATCGTCGAGGACGACACCCTCGATGTCCGTTGGATCGCCGACTCGAACCGCGTCGAATTGATCGCCGACTGGCCAGCGGCGAGCAATGTCGACAGCTACACCAAGAACGGCAATGCCTCGACAGGCACGGCGACGTTCGTCGATGACTACTCGTTCAGTGAAGGCGACCCAGTCGCGGGAACATTCGAAGTCGCCTGCGAGGGTTAGTCGCAGAAGTCCTTGCGCAGCTGTCGGGCGCAACGTCTGGCCACTCGCCTGGTCGGGTCGCCCACGAGGGCGCCGCAGGCCTCGGGGGCCGACGGCCTGCTCATGGGCATGCCCGGTCGGGACCTGTGGCTCTAGCCCTTGGCCCTTCTGTGGCGAAACGATGTCGGCATGAATACGACTGCGGATGGAAGCGACTCACGGTTGGGCTTCTCGCTTTCCATCGCCACGGTTGTCCTGACCATCGTCACCTTCGGCTTGGCGATGCTGGCGGTGCCGAATGCCGGCCGCAACTGCCGGAGCGACTGTGCCGCCTACCCCTTCACCGGGCCGATCGTCGCCGAGCAGTTCCCCATCGATTACCTGTGGATGTTCCCGGCCATGCTCTTGGCCCTCACCTTCGTGGCACTGGTCGCGTCAATCCACCAGTGGGCTCCACACGATCGGCGTGTGTACAGCCTGATCGCCCTCTGCTTCGCCGTGCTCTCGGCCGGCATCCTGCTGACGGCCTACTTCGTCCAGGTGACCGTGGTGCAACCCAGCCTCGACAAGGACCAGCTCGACGGGCTCGCCCTCCTGACCATGTACAACCCCAACGGCGTGTTCCTGGCCTTGGAGGAGCTCGGCTACCTGCTGATGAGCGCATCACTCGCCTGTGCGGGACTCGCCTTTGTCGGCGACGGAAGGGCCGAGCGGATCATCCGGTGGGCCACCTCCGGCGGGTTCGCCATCGCGGTGATAGCACTGCTGGGCGTGTCGGCCGTCTACGGCCTCGACCGCCAGGACACCTTCGAGGTGATCGTCATCGTCGTGGTCTGGCTCGTGCTCGTCGTCGCCGCCTCACAAACGACACGCATCTTTCGCCACACTCCGGTCCCCAGCTAGACGGCCACCGGCTCTCCGGAGTCTTCTCCGCGTGATCGGCTGGTTTCGTTTACAACTTAGATGTGAGTCTGCCGCATCGTTCGTAGCCCGGTGGTGGAGTGATGTTGGGGCGGAGCATGTTGCGTGCTCGTCCGGCATGTTGCGGTTGGGCCGGATGACCGGGCATGGTCGCCATCCCTTTCCGACGTTCCGGTCGTCGACTCCTGCAGAACTCACCAGTGCAACCTTACGTGCGTCTGGCCTATCGAGAGCGACGGGTGTGTGCCCCCGGACGCCCGGGTCGTCGTTGGCGACCCTCACCACACCCATGCCCTGCCACAACAACCAGACGGCGAACGTCGCGGCTGGTGCCACCAGGGCAAGTGCGACAGCGTCGCCCCCCATCACCTGGTTGAGCACGTCGTCGACCAGGTGGAACTCGATCTTTTTCGTCAGTGCGGCCCCAACACCGCAGCGGTGAAAACCCCAGCGGACAGCAGCCCCAACGACGCAGCCAATCCACGAGGCGGGTGTAGCAGGTGCGGTCGGATTCGAAGGCATCTCGGTCGTGGTGCCACGCTCAGCTGTCGAGTTCGATGACGAGCCGGTGTTCGGGCCAGCACAGGTCGACCTGGGCGACCAGCCCTCCACCGGCATCGACGATTCGGTACTCGAGCTGAGGTCGGGGGAGACCTTGGTGTTCGCACCAATCGGCGAACTGGTCGCTCCAGTCGCTGAGCGAGAGCATGCGTGTAGCCGTGAGCTGCGCCAGTGCTCATGGACCAGCTCAACAACGCACTTCGCTTGCACCTCGACCTATAGAACCCGAGCCCTAATCGAGATGCGTCGGGAGTGTTGCTCTCCAACACTTCCGGCGCGTGTCGACTGGCAGTGGACGGGGAATCCAGCTGCGTTGTTCTGCGACACTGGAGATATGGAGACCACGTTGGCTGACCAGTTCGCTGATGATGCAGTCGTGTTGGTTGAGCGGTGGCTGAGTCGTGCCCACTCCCTCGACACCTCCGCCGACCGGGCCACGACCGATCAGCTGAAGGCGGTGGTCACCGACGAAGCCGGTGTGGCGTTCGTGATGCGGTTTGTCGATCGTGTGGTCCGGCCCGATGATGATCGCGTGGCCGCCCGACAACTTCGATCCGTCGTGGCCGAACACGAACTGCCCGGCTTCCTCAGTCTTGTTGATCGGGTGTTGTTGCGTGCCGGTGCTCGGCTCGGTCCGGTGCTACCGCAGGTTGTGATGCCGTTGGCCCGAAGGCGGATGCGGGCCCTGGTGGGTCATCTGGTTGCTCCGGCTGAACCAGAACGGTTGCATCGTCATCTCGAAGGTCTCCATAACGATGGCTTCGCTTCAAACGTCAACCTCTTGGGCGAAGCGGTGCTGGGGGAGACCGAAGCGAACCGCCGTCTGGAGGAACTGCTCACCGTCATCGAACAGCCCGACATCGACTATGTGTCGGTGAAGATGTCGGCCATCGCCAGCCAGCTCAACCACCATGCCTATGCCGACAGCCTCACCCGGGTGATCGAACGGGTCCAGCGGCTGATCGCCAAAGCGGCGGCTGCGGTGCCGCCTACGTTCGTGAACTTCGACATGGAGGAATACCACGACCTCCACCTCACGATGGACGCGTTCGTGTCGGTCCTGAGCGAAGAACGCTTCGGTCACGTGGATGCCGGCATCGTGCTCCAGGCCTACCTGCCCGACAGCTGGCCCGCTCTGCAACAGCTGGTGGCATGGGGCAACGAACGCTACGCACAGGGCGGCGGCGAGATCAAGATCCGACTGGTGAAGGGCGCCAACCTCGCCATGGAACAGGTCGATGCGGCCATACACGGCTGGGAGCAAGCCCCGTATGAAACCAAGCTCGAAACCGACGCCAACTACAAGCGGTGCCTCGACTGGCTACTACACCCCAACCGCATGACCGGCGTTCGGGTCGGTGTCGCCAGCCACAACCTGTTCGACGTGGCCTGGACCCACCTGCTGGCCGACGCACGGGGCGTGCAACCGCGGGTGCAGTTCGAGATGCTCCAGGGCATGGCGCCAGCCCAGTGCGGCTGCGGTCCGAGACCACGGGCAACGACCCGGCCATGCTGCTGTACACCCCGGCGGTCCGCACCGACGACTTCGCCGTAGCCATCAGCTACCTGTTCCGCCGCCTCGAAGAGAACGCCTCCGACGACAACTTCCTCCGTCACCTTTTCGATCTCGAACCGGGCTCCGCCTCGTTTGTGTTGCAGGAATCGATCTTCCGGCAGTCGCTGGCTCAGCGACATGGGGTTGGCGACGGTCCCAGCCGCACCCAGGACCGCCGCAGTTCCTTGGTTCGGCCGTATGAGCCGGGCCAGCCGTTCGTGAACCAACCCGAAACCGATCCGACGCTGCTATCGAACCGTGACTGGATCGCCAAGGTGGTCGACACCCACCCATCGCCGGTCTCGACACCGATGACCACGACGATCGGCGAACTCGACGGCTTCCTTCACACTGCCCGAAGCGCCCAGCCGGAATGGGGTCAGACCCCATTGGAGGAGCGGCAGGAGATTCTGCATCGGGTGGCCGACGAGTTGACCCGGCGGTGGGGCGAGTTGGCCTCCACCATGGTGCATGAGGCCAACAAGACCTTCCGCGAAGCCGATGGTGAAATTGCCGAAGCGATTGACTTCGCCCGCTGGTATGGCGACAGAGCGAGCCAACTCGATCAACATAGAGGGCTCCGCTTCCAACCCATCGGGGTGGTGGCGGTCATCCCGCCCTGGAACTTCCCGGTGGCCATCCCGGCCGGGGGAGTGCTGTCGGGGCTCGCCGCCGGGAACTCGGTGATCCTCAAACCCGCCCCCGAGACCCCACGGTGTGCCGAGATCATCGCCGAGACCTGCTGGGCAGCGGGTGTACCCCCCGAGGTCATGCAGTTCGTTCGGGTCCCTGACAATGAGGTGGGCCGCCACCTGGTGGTCGAAGCCGATGCGGTGATCCTCACCGGCTCCACCGAAACCGCCGACCTGTTCCGATCATGGAAACCCGACCTTCGCCTCTTCGCCGAAACCAGCGGCAAGAACGCACTGATCATCACCCCCAGCGCCGACATCGACCTCGCCGTCGCCGACCTCATGCGTTCCGCATTCGGTCACAGCGGCCAGAAGTGTTCCGCCGCCAGCCTGGCCGTTCTGGTGGGCGACGTGTACGACTCGCCCCGGTTTCGACGCCAACTGATCGACGCAGTCCAGAGCCTTCAGGTAGGTCCGGCCACTGAAATCGCAACCATGATGGGGCCGCTGATCGGCGAGCAGCCCAACGACCGTTTGGCCCGGGGGTTGTCTGTGCTCGATGCGGGGGAGCGGTGGCTGGTGGAACCGTGGCAGCTGGAGCCCGGGCTGTGGTCACCGGGAGTTCGAGACGGGGTCACGACCGGCTCCTGGTATGCGAACAACGAGTGCTTCGGGCCCGTGCTCGGGTTGATGCGAGCCTCCGACCTCGACGATGCTCTCGCCACCGTGAACGCCAGCGACTTCGGCCTGACCGGCGGTATTCACACCCTCGATCCCACCGAGATCGCCGAATGGACCGAACGGGTGGAGGTTGGCAACGCCTACATCAACCGCCACATCACCGGCGCCATCGTGCAACGCCAGCCCTTCGGCGGTTGGAAACGTTCGAGCGTGGGTCCGGGCGCCAAGGCTGGCGGCGTCAACTACGTGGCTCAACTCGGCGACTGGATCTCCGAGTCTTCCAGTGACGATGGGTCCGATGACTATGCCGAGGCGTGGAGTGACCATTTCGCCGTCGAGCGCGACGAGACCGGCTTGTTCTGCGAGTCGAACGTGTTTCGCTATCGGTCCTTGCCGGCCGCCGGTCTGCGAATCGGGCCCGACGCCCAGCCGCTCGACGTCGAACGTGTTTGCAAGGCGGCAGCGCTTGCAGGCAACACGCTGATCGAGTCGCACCACACCACCGAAACCCAAATTGAGTTCGCACAGCGTCTCGACGAGCTCGGCGTCGAGCGAGTCCGTATGCTCGGCGAGACCGCCACCATCGACCTGCACGAAGCTGCAAACCATGCTGGCGTGCACCTCGCAACCGAACCCGTCACCGCCGTCGGCCGAATCGAACTACTCCACTATCTACGAGAACAATCGGTCAGCCGGACCCTCCACCGCTTCGGCAACCTCGTCCAGACCTGAAGTCAGCCCCAGCCCCATCCGCAGGCAAATTGCGTACCCCGATGGGCGTGCGATTTCACCGTCCCGACCGGGCAGCCCATCATCTCCGTGGCCTCGACTTGGGTTGCGCCGAGGTGGTAGAGCAGCACGATCGTCGTGTGTTCTGGTTCGGAAAGGGACTCGAGCATGTCGTCGAGGTAGTGCTCATGGATCTCGGGTACGTCGGGTTGGTCCAGTAACCGTGCGAAGTGGCTCGTTGCACACACCCCGCAGCTCACCCAGACGCGCGGAAGTGTTGCTCTCCAACACTTCCGGCGCATGCCGTGCGTTGGTCCCGCCGAAGGTCGAACGTGGCAGACGCAGTTCTGCGAGTGCCTCGAAAAGGTCCCGATGGTGCATAGCCTCAGGCTGTGAGCGGCCTCGTGATGGGTGTGGATGGATGGAAGGGCGGCTGGGTGGCCGTCGTGCTCGAGGACGGGCGCTATGTGGCGTCAGGTTCTGCCGCACAGTTGAAAGGCCTCCTGGGATGTTTCTCGCCCCTGGAGGCGGTTGGGGTCGACATGCCGATCGGGTTCCCAACCGCCGAGGCCCGTCGGGCTGACATAGATGCCCGGGCGTTCGTGGGGGAGCGACGATCGAGCGTGTTCCCTATGTTGCCGAGAGCCGTCTACGAAACCGAAACCTATGACAAGGGGTCACAGATTGCTCGAGAGCTCTGGGGGCGGGGCATTTCCCGGCAGTCGTACGCGCTGAAAGCCAAGATCCTCGAGGTCGACGCGTTGGTGGCAACGGACAATCGATTGAGCGAGACGCACCCTGAGGTTTGCTTTGCTGCAATGGCTGGTGAAACGCTTCGTTGGCCGAAGAAGTCGTGGAACGGCCAGCTCCTGCGACGGAGGCTGCTCGCTGAGAACGGCATCGTGCTCCCTGAAGATCTCGGTGAAGCGGGAGCCACCCCAGTCGACGATGTTCTGGACGCAGCAGCCTGCGCATGGTCTGCTGACCGCATTCGCCAAGGTCTGGTGAAGACCCTTCCGGCCGATCCCGCCCCCGGCGACCAGCCGCCGGCCGGTCGATGTGCGCGGAAGCGTTGCTCTACAAACACTCTCGCAGCAGTTGCCACCCAGTCAGACGGCAGTGACAGCGAATTGAGCTAGAAGCCAGGCGAACCTTTGCAGGCCACTATTCGTGCGTTTGCGAACCTCTCTCCGGTCGAGACAGGGTGATCAGCGGGTTCGACCGTCTCTTCGTAGTACACAACACGCAGCGAGCCGAAGGTTTCGAGGAGTTCCTGGGGCTGGAGGCGAAAGTCGGGCGAGCTCGGCCCGTCGACATCAAGGTTGGTCTGCATGTGATGCTCGATCAGAAGCCAGCCATTCGGTTGTAGTGCGGTGATGAGTTTGGGCCAGAGGCTGCGATTGACGAAGCGGATAACGGTTATCAGGTCATACGTGCTGGGTTCGGGCTCGTAGTGGTCGAGATCGGCGACAATCCAGTTGATGTCGAGACCTCTGTCCGTCGCAGCTGCTTTGGCCATGTCGATCCCGACGGCTGAGATGTCGATGGCATCCACCTGATGGCCGGCCTCGGCCAGACGAATGGCGTTCCGACCGGCCCCACAGGCAACATCGAGCGCCCGGCCTACGGGTAGCCGAGGCAACCAAGACTCGAGGAACGCACCGGCCGTGGGGCGCGACTGGTACTCGCCCGAGCGATACCTCTCATCCCACCGCTGCCGCTCGTCGTCACTCATGGACCTGAGACTACGCCCTACCCCGTCTATGCGCATCGGTGCGGCCGGTCCCGACGTGGCAAGCGCCCAACCGGCAGATCAGGCGCGGGATGCGAACTCTGCCACTCCATCGCCGGTCAGCTCATCCAAAACCGGGCGATGGGCCAGCGCCATCATGATCGCCTCACCGGTGCCGGAGACCTCGGCGCCATCTCCGTGGTGCCAGTCGATATCTGTCGCATTGAGCTTCAGGCCATCGAGCGAAGGCGGATCCACCAGCTGCTTCGCCTGCTTGTGAGTCGCAAGGAAATCGAGTGCCGTTCTCAGAACCTGGTCGTCCAGCCCTCCGGGCAGCCCGAGCGGCCGGCGCACGTCCTGAGTGTGGATCGCCACATCCGTAACGGTGAGCGCCTCAGGGAATCCCGGGAGCGGCGCCGACGCGGCGGCTTTCTCCCGCAACGTTGCGACGAGATCCTGCACGGGGCGCTTGTGCCGTTCCGCAGCCGCCGCAATCCAGGCCTTGTCGAAGTTGAACCGGTGCTTCGCAATCGTTGTGAAGAACCCGAATGCGCCGAGTTCGGTGAACATCACCAGGTGGGACAAGACCCCCTTGGCGTCCCACTCGCCGCAAAGCGTTCCCTGGCCGAGCTGCTCCTCGGACAGTGAATCAATCATGTCCGCAAAGTCGGTTCGTGCTTTTCTGGCGATTTCCCATGTAGCCATGTCAGGCCCCCTTCATCGGCCGAATGTGGCCGTAGGACACAGTAGCTCTACTCCGCAGACCGTGAGTTGCCTGCGCTCGATGCCGCTGAGGGTTGCTGGTGTAACCACGACACCTCGTCCCACCAGGCACATCTGCGCTCGAGGGTTGACCGGGGCGGCGGTCAGCCCAGGTCGATTCCGGCTGCGATGGCGGGTTCCCGGTAGGCGGCGGCCAGTGAATCGGTTGTTTCGTGAGCGTTCAGGCCAGACGGATTCGGCACAACCCACAGCTCGGCACCCTCGAACGCTCGAGGTTGCTTGCCGCCTTTCGCCTTGGGCTGGCCGAACGCCGATCGATATGCGGTGATGCCGGCGACCGCCACGACACGAGGTTGGTGGTGGGCCACGAATTGCCGCAACCGCTCGCCTCCTTCCTGCAACTCTGCGGTGGTGAGTTCGGACGCCTTGGCCGTGGCCCGTTCGGCGATGTTGGTGATTCCGATACCTCGCTCAATGAGATAGCTGCGATCGTCGAGGGTCATTCCGGCACCCCGATCGATGACTCGGTTGATGATCCCGGCTGCGTTGAGGGCGGGATAGAATCGGTTGCCGGGATGGGCGAAATGGGTTTGGGTGGCGGCGGTCCACAGGCCGGGATTGATCCCGACAAACAGCAACCGAAGACCAGGCCCCACAAGGTCGGGAACGGTCGCGTTGCGAAACGACTCCAACTCGGCCCGGCTGAACCCCACACCGAACACTAGAGCGCAGCGCCCCGCAGCTCGCCACTCGCCATTCCCCTCGCCGGCCCAACAAGCAACCGGATGCGGGGTCAGCCAGCCAGGGCCTCCCGCACGAGCGATGGTGCGGGGTTTGTGTGTGGCTTGCCGTCGATCACCACCGTCGGCACCGTTTCGTTGCCGTTGTTCACCGATCGAACAAACGCGGCGGCGTCCTCGTCGTCCCAAATGTCGACCCACACCGCATTCCTGCCCAGAGTTCCCAACATCGCCTTCATGCGGATGCAGAACGAACATCCGGCCCGGTGATAGATGACCACGTCGCTGCCCGTAGCGAGGGCTGCTTCGTGCGACACCGACCTGCGCTTCAGAAGCGGGCTCGATGCCACCGCTACTCCGGCGAGGATGCCGGGGACGATCAGAGAGCCGAGCCCTCCGTCCCCGCGGTTCAGAGCGAACCAGAAGACCCCAAGTCCGGCGAAGACGATGGTGTTGGTCCACTGCGCCTTGACTGACCGGCTAGCCATCTCGAAAACACTAGCTGTCGTACCGATCCGGGCGAGAGCTCCGGCCCTCAGCAGGACTTCGGGTTGAGGTACTCGGGGTGGTCGCAGAGCGACTTCGACACAGGCGCCAACGCTTTGGCGAGTGCGGAGGTTTGGCCGGGGGAGAGGTGGTCGAAGATCAGACGCCTCACGGTTTCCACGTGGTCCGGCGCCACCGACTCGAGGCGTTTCAGACCGAGCTCGGTGAGGGTGGCGTGTTTGGCTCGACCGTCCGCGGGGTCTTGGCAGATCTCCACCTCACCCCTGTCGATCAGCGTCCGCAACCTGTGGGTCAGCCGGCTCTGCGACAGGTTGGCCGAATCGGCGAGATCGGTGAGCCGCATCGTGTTGTCGGGCGCTTCGGACAGTGTGACGAAGATGTGATAGTGCACGGCCAGCATGTCGTGCTGGGAGCGGAGGTCTCGTTCGATCTCGGGGTACGCCCGCTGCACCACGGTCAGTAGACCTCGCCATGCGGCCGCTTCGTCGCGGTTCAGCCAGCGAGGCTCACAAGGGTTTGTCGAATCGGTCACATACGCATCTTATAGGTTGACGCGTCAAATAAACAGAGATTATATTGAAGCATCAAGTAAGTAGTTGATGAGTCAAGTTAATAAGAGGTGATCGATGACAACAGCGACCAAAACTCGGATCGTCGACTTCAACGCCGGCCGCATGGGTTCGATCCCGGCCACCCGAACCGTCTGAACCAACAAACAAGAATCAGGAAACAGAAATGAAGATCCTCGCAATCCCCGCAACCAACAGTGACAACGGCATCAACCGGCAACTGCTCGACTACGCCACCAGCCTTCTCGAGGGCGGGCTCGTGCCCAACGGCGAGGTCGAAATCATCGACATCAACGACTACGAGATGCCGATCTACAGTCCAACCCGCGAAGCCGAACACGGCGTTCTCGAACCGGCCCGCCGCCTGTTCGACAAGATCGGCTCGGCCGACGCAGTGGTCATCTCGTTTGCCGAACACAACGGCACCTACACCGCCGCATGGAAGAACATCCACGATTGGATGTCACGAATCGACATGGCGGTCTATCAGGGCAAGAACGTCGCCATGTTCGCATCCGCACCCGGCCCACGAGGTGCCGCCGGCGTTCTCGGGACCGCCGTCGCGACGGCGCCGTTCTTCGGGGCCGAGCTCAGAGGCAGCCTCGGGATTCCCACGTTCGGGACCAGCTTCGATCCCGACACCGGCGAGCTCGTTGACCCCGAACTCCGCAACCGGTTCGAGAAGATCCTCGGCGCCCTCGCCGGATAGCAGCTGTTCGGACCACACCGGTCGGTCGAACGGTGCCGACCGTCGGCCACAGGCACGTAAGGTCTGAAGGGTCATGGCCTACAAGAATGTCCCGGATCCTGAGGACCAGCTCTACTTTCCTGATCGGTCGGCGTGGCGAGACTGGCTGGCTGAGAATCATGACGATCGAGACTCGATCTGGCTTCTCTTCCACAAGAAGAGCTCGCCGGACACTTCGATCGATTATGAGTCCGCTGTGCTGGAGTCGCTGTGCTTCGGCTGGATCGACTCAAAAGTCCAGCGCATCGACGACCACACGTACCGTCAGTACTATTCCAAACGCAAACCGAAAGGCAATTGGAACGGCCTCAACAAGCGGCGGGTGGCCAGGTTGCGCAACGACGGCCTGATGACCGAAGCGGGTGAAGCCGCCATCGCCGAAGCGAAAGCCAACGGTGCGTGGGAATTCCTCGACGATGTCGAAGCCATGGTCGTGCCGGCCGACTTCGCCGCTGCCCTGGCCGACCTACCCAACGCCGTCAAGAACTTCGACGCGATGTCAAACACCAAAAAGCAGGCCGTCTTGTACTGGATCAAAGAAGCCAAGCGGGATGCGACTCGAGCCAAGCGAATCGCTGCGGCTGCTGACGCCGCCGCTCGCAACGAGACTCCGCTCAGCTACTTGTAGGCACGGTTGTTCAACTCAGTCATCGAGGGTGGCGCTTTCCGTCTGGCCTCTTTGTGAGCCGTACCGACGGCATACTGCGGAATGGAGCACGTTCGGTTCGGACCAACCGGCCTCAAGGTCTCACGGCTGTGCCTCGGCACGATGACCTTCGGAATTCAGGTCGATGAGCCCGCCAGTCGAACAATCCTCGATACGGCCGCCGAGGCGGGGATCACGTTTCTCGACACCGCCGATGCTTACCCCATGGGTGCGACCGCCGGCGATGAGCGGCAGGGCCTGACCGAGGAGATCATTGGCCGCTGGTTGGAAGGCAAGCGAGACGATTTCGTCCTGGCAACCAAGGCCAACGCACCGATGGGCAAGCGGCCGTGGGACCGTGGCAACTCGCGGAAACACCTGATCGACGCCTGCGAGAACAGCCTGCGCCGCCTCAACACCGACTACATCGATCTCTACCAGCTGCACGGAACCGACTTCGACACACCGCTGGAAGAGACCATGAGTGCTCTCGATGACCTGGTGAGATCAGGCAAGGTTCGTTATCTCGGAGTCAGCAACTGGCCGGCATGGCTGCTGTCCCGCAGCCTCGGCGTATCGGAGCAGAACGGTTGGGCGAAGTTCGCCTCGGTCCAGCCCCGCTACAGCCTGCTGTACCGACAGATCGAGCACGAGCTGCTGCCGATGTGTGCCCATGAGAACCTTGCAGTCATGCCGTACAACCCGTTGGCCGGCGGCATGCTCTCGGGCAAGCACAAGGCGGATCAGCCGGCCGATCCTGACAGCCGGTTCGGTATCGATCTTCCCGGCGACTACTACAACGAGCGCTACTGGAAATCGGCCGAGTTCAGCGCCGTCGATGCGCTTCGACCCCTGGCAGTGGAGGCGGGAATCCCGATGGTCACCATGGCCGTCGCATGGGCGTTGTCCAATCCCACGATCACCGCTCCCATCATCGGTGCCAGTAAGCCGGGCCAACTCGCCGACGTGGTGGCCGCTACCGACGTGACGCTGGAACCCGACCTGCTCGAGCGCATCGACGCCGCCACCCGACACTTTCGCCTCACCGAGCCGGTGGTGTGGGGCTGAACTGACACAGCCGCGTCAAACCGGCGTCCGAAACGCCCGCATGACGGGCGCTTTGGACGCCGGTTGGTTCCCGACTAGTTCGCTCAGCAACGACTCTCCTCAAGTCGATCGAGCCGATGCTGCTCACACTGGCCATGGACGAAAGGCTGCTCCCTTGTAGGGCGATGTCCACCGGCTCGTGTCTGCGGTCTAGTGTCGACATCGACGGGCGGGGTTCATAGGAAACTCTCATGAACTCGCGACCCTCGGCAACCATCAAACATCAGCACGACGCCCGGTCATTCGATCCCGTCGGCGACATACTCTCAGTATCGGAACGGCCTTCATGGCACCAGGCGGCGGCCTGCAACGGTGTCGGGCCCGACGTCTTCTTCCCGGGCCGCGGCGAGTCGGCCGAAGCAGCCAAGCGATTCTGTGATAGCTGCACCGTGGTCACCGAATGTCTCGACTCCGCCCTCGAGCATCGGGACAACGGTGTATGGGCTGGAACCTCGGGGCGCCAACGGCGCAAGATCCGGCGGCTTCCGACTCGCCGAACCGGACATCGCTCCGCTGGAGCACGAGGAGCAGGAGAGCGCCTAGTTCCCACTTCGCCAGCACTAGGCCAGCAGCGCTCCGGTCAGCGGCTTGTGCCGAGCTTTGATGGCTGCCGGCGGCGAAGATGGGTGGGTGATCCTCCCGGCTGAGCGCCGACACCGAGTTGTAGTCATAGTCACGCTGATCGCCTACCTGGGGATCGGCTTGTTTCCGTTTGCGGTGTCCGGCCTGCTCGTGCCGACTGCAGCGGTGGTGGTACTCATGTTCTGCTGGTTCGGCGGTCTCTTCCTCACTGTTCGGTTGGCCATGAACCGACCCCTGCTTGCCCCGGTTGGGGTGGCTGGGGCGCTGGTGTTCTGGTACGCCTTCGTGACACTGGGATCAATCGTTTTCGGCTGGACCGCCTGAACTGGCACGCACATTGAAGGAGGGGCGGCGGACAAACTGCTGGACGAGAACCCTCCTGGGTCGTATTGCCCCGGACCGAGTGCCCTACCGGCGGCCGCTCCGAGGCTGGAAGATCGAGTTATGGGAGCACGGGGTGCGTGGCTGATCGGGCTGGCTGCCTGCATGGGTCTGACGGTCGGTTGTGGACCGACCACCACGACAACCGCATCACGCACTACAACCACGGTTCTGATCACGACCTCTCGCACCGCTGCAACAACAACGACAGCGATCTCAACCACCCAGCTGACGACGACCACGACCAGCGAGCCCACCTCCACGAGTTGTGAACCGACCACAACCGAACCGACCACAACCGAACCGACCAGTACCTCGGAGCCTCCCACAACTACCTCGCCGCCGACAACGGCCGAACCATCGACCACGCTGACACCCCAAGAGGAGGCGACGCTGGCCCTTCAGGAACGGCTGACAGAACTGGGCTACTGGCTAGGGCCGATCGATGGCGTGTTCGGACCCATGACATCTCATGCGGTGACGGCGTTCCAGAAGGTATCCGGCCAACCGCCCACCGGGTTGGCCGATGACACCACGCTCGCCGCCTTGGCCGAGGCCACGCGCCCCACTCCCCACGCCGACCACGATGGGTTCGAGGTTGACCTCGGTCGCCAGGTTGGGCTTGTGGTGGAGGACCGTGAGGTTCTGTGGGTTGTCGACGTCTCGACCGGAACCTCTGCCACCCCAACACCGAGAGGTCGGTTCGCCGTCTATCGAGAGATCAACGGAGACCGAGTCGCCCCTCTTGGGGTCTTGTACCGACCCAAGTACTTCAGGGGAGGGTTCGCCATTCACGGTTATGGCAGCGTTCCCAGCTATCCGGCCTCGCACGGATGCGTTCGCGTGATCAAGCCCGCCATGGACATGCTCTGGGCCGGTGGGTATCTCGACATCGGCACGCCGGTTACCGTCCACCGCTAGCGGAGCTTCCGCCGGTTCGAGAAACCCTGGGCCGTTCCTTGGCACTCAGATGCGGCGGAAGGGTTGAGCCTCTTCCAACTGGAGTGCGAGGCCGAGAAGTAGCCGTTCCTGACCGGTTCGTGCTCCGAACTGGATGCCAATCGGCAGATTCAGTGGCTCGTGATGCGCGAGGGGGAGGGAGATCGCTGGCGTGCCGGCGGCGTTCGCCAGCCCGGTGAAACATGCCCACTCGATAACCCTCGGCATCAGCTCATCGTAAGGAAGCCTCATATCGAAGTGCCCGATTGGCGGGGTTAGGTGACCAACAGTCGGGCTCATCATGACGTCACAAGCTCCGAGGCCTTGGCAGAACAGATCGTTGGCTCGGCGGAGGCGGCGGATTGCGCCCGGGATCCGCGCGGCCCGTCGTTTGGCGTGACGGGCAAGTCCTTTTGTGAAGTCGGTGAGAGCCGCGGCGTCGAAGTCAGGATCGATCAGCCTCTTGCCGCCGAGTTGCAGCGCCATGGCTGCGGTAGCCCAATAGAGGACGAAGTCGTCGGCGAAACCTGCCGGTACGGGGCTGGCCACAGGCTCGACGGTATGACCCAGAGATTCCAGTAGTGCTGCGGTGCCATCAAGCGCCGAGACCGTCGCCCCGTCGATGTTTGCGTCCGCAAGGGCGTCGTACAGCACGCCGATTCGCAGTGGGCGGTCGAGCGGACGATCAACCAGGCCGATCGGCGGGAGAGCCGGATCATGGTGTATCTGTTCGGCTCCCGCCATGAACGTGCACGTGTCTCGCACCGTCCGCGACACGATGCCGTGCGCGATGAGGTTTATTGGCGGGGAGTCATCGGCTGGCGGGCCAACGATGCGACCTCGACTCGCTTTGAGCCCAACCAGTCCGCATGCCGCAGCGGGGATACGGATCGAGCCGCCTCCATCGGCGGCGTGGGCGAACGGTACGACCTCAGCCGCAACAAGCGCGGCTGCGCCGCCGGATGAACCGCCCACGCTGTAGTGCAAGTTCCACGGATTGTGCGTCGCCGTGCCATCAGGAAACTCTGTGCCGCAGGTCAGTCCGAACTCGGGCATGGTGCTCGTCCCGAGCCGGATGGTTCCGAGCTTCTCGAACATGTCTACAACCGCGTCGTTGGCCGCAACGGGGGCGGAGTTGGTGAGGGCAGCTGAGCCGTGCAAGACCTGCTGCCCGGCGATGCCGTTCATGTCTTTGATGAATGTGGGCACCCCACCGAATGCGCCGAGAGCACTGTCTTTGGCGAGTTCGAGAGCCTGGTCGTAGCCCGTACCGACGATTGCGTTGAGTGACGGCTCTGCGCGCTGAGCTCGCTCTATTGCTGCCGCAATGACCTCGGCCGGCGTGAGCTCTCCGTCGCGGACGAGTCGGGCTAGTGCAGTGCCGTCGTGATCAGCGATCGCATCGGCTGACCGAGTGCAGATTTCCGAGCCCATCAGCTCGCTCCTCGAGTCGCCGCCGACAACGTTTCGCGCATGACCAGTTGTATCGGGTCGGCGCCTTGTCTCAAAGAGAGGGGCCGGCAATCGCTGGTTTTGTGCGCCTTCGCCACTTGTCTGCAGGCCATCGTTTTCATGAAGCCCATCTTTGTCTCGGCAGCGGCTTCAGTCGAGCCAGGCTCGAATGGCTGGGACGCCGTCACCTTCGAGCGTGTCGATGAGATGATCGTGGTCGAGGGGCGTACCGCCGCTTGGGACCCTGACCCCTTTCCCTAGGTGTTGGCAAGCCATCGTCGACCAGACACGGTGTTGTCAGTTCTGGAGTTGTTGTTGGCGCCATTCTTGCCAGTGGCGGTCGGGTTTGGGGGTGGGTTTAGGACCGAGGGTTTGGGTTAGGTTCCGTCTGATAGCGACAACGTGCGGGGCGTGAAGAAGAACCCGGGTTCGATGGAAGATCCGGTACCGGGTGGTCTTGGGGATCGCATCGATGGTGTAGACACCGCGTCGGAGGCGGCGGACACGCCCGTTTCTGATTTCCCACCGGAGCGCATCGGAAACGACCTTCGAAGCCCGGCCCCACACCGTGTAGCCGTCCGCGGCGAGCTTGGTGACGAGTTGGGCGACGGTTGAGAACCCTTGGGCGATGTAGGTTGTGAGCACATACCGCAGGTCTGGTCCGCTGAGGGCGTTGTGGGTGTCGATCGGCTGATACCCGCCCGCAGGTGCCTCGGAATCTGGTTGGGGGCATGCCGTGCCGACCCGAGTGGGCCGTTCCGGGCTATTCAGTTGTGTTTGGTTGTCGTTCATGCGCCTGTTTTCGTTTCCGCTCGTTGTTCCGGTCCCTGGTGGGGGCCGCTGAGGGTAGTGGGATGGTTTTCCAGATCTGTCCGTCGGGTTTGGTGACGGTGAGATTGCACTGGTCGTCCAGTGCGATCTGCCAGCCGGTGTGGTGGACACGCTCGTGGTGCACGCCACAGAGGGGGATGAGGTTGTTGAGGTCGGTGGGTCCGCCGTGTTCCCATTCGATGATGTGGTGGATCTCGCAGTGGTCGAACCGCACATCGCAGAGGGCGCATGTTTGGTACATGACCCGGAGGGCGGCCCGTTGAGCGTCGGTTGCGGTGCGATACGAGCGGCCGACAGCCAGCGCTTTGCCGGAGGGTCCGAGGACGGTGTGGGTGATCCAGGCGTCGCAGAGCAGCCGACGAAGGTCGGAGAGGGGGATGTCGTTGCCCGCCCCGGTCCGTTTGACGGTGCCGTCCCAGGTGCCCGAACCCAGGGTGTCGAGGTCGCACACCACGTTTATCGAGGCTCGGCCCTTTGCACTATTCCCGGATGCCACCAGCGAGCTCGACCGCGTCGGAGTTCAAGCGTTCGCCGTGATGTACCGGTTCACCGGCGTCGGAACACCGCTGAGCGATCGAGCTGGCTTCGGCGTCGACAGCGTTCTGGAACTTCTCACCGGCGATCGCATCCAAATCCAAACGTGCCTGCCAGCGGCCATCGCCAGAAGTCCAGGATCGGAAGCTGTTCTTGTCGGCCTGGGACCGCTGTTCGGTTTCGTTGTCGTCGGAGATCCGGTCGGTCAGGTCCCGGATCCAACCAGCAAATCTTTGCGGGTTCATGCGGGCTGCTTTGCGAGCGATCGAACCATCCGTGGCATCGAACTCGGTCTGCCATTGGGGGTTGTGACGCAACCGGTGACGAGCCCGAGCAACAGTGTCGAGGTTGGCGGTGGGGATGGTGCCGGCCATGAACCCTTTCGTCAGCGAGGGCAGTACCTCGGCCAACTGGCCTCGCCGTTGCACCCGGCGGGCCTCGGTGGTGGAGTGTTTCCCGGCGGTGGAGAACACGTCCTCAGCTGACAGGCCACCTAACTCGCCCAGGCGTGCCGCAATGGTGGAGCCGACTCCCTCGAGGCGGCGGATCACCCGCTGGTTCGACCGGACCAGATCGATGATCTCGTCCTCGGACAGAACACCCACCGGCGCCGCATCCAGAAGCGAAGCATGCTCCCGCAAACACACCGAAACCGAGACCTCGGTGCCGGTTGTGGGAGCGATCAACTTCACACCCCCATCATGACGAAGGGGTGTGACATCGTTAGGTCCACGTAGGGCGTTCCGAAGTCCCGGGCTGGCTGAACACTTGGGTTGGCTCACGAGCACCTACGCACACATCGCAGCCGCCACCCCGCTTTGGGTGGAGGGTTCGACATTTGAGCTTGCAGCCGGGCCGATCCAACTGAAGGCACACTGCCGGGAAGACTGACCGGTGGGTACGTGCACGACCTTGGGGCCGGTGTGACTGATGGAGTGGTCTAGGCGATGGCGGCACGGAAGTTGGTGAAGGTGTCTCCCGGGAGGGGATGATGGAGGTTCCAAGTGATCTGAATTGGTTGCTCTGACTGGTGCTCGACGTAGCTGGCCGTTCCAGCACAGCAGTATGGGGCGGTTCGACCGGACTGGTCCTTCTTGGCAGTGCGGATGAACAGGGCGATGGAACGGTCCCGAGCTTGGTGATGGATGTAGTTCTGTCCTCGCTCGCTTGCAACGGTGTCCTTGGCTTGGCTCTCCCAGTGGAAGAGGTGCTCGCTGATCGCATAGTCGAGGTACCGGGTGGTAGGGGAGTAGTCCTTGTCAGCTTTCTGGAGGGTGATGAACAGCAGATCGGTTCGGGTGGGTTCGTGCCAATAGACACCGGTTTGAAGGGGCAGTGGTTTGGTCACCGTGGACGCCCCAAAGGCGGCAAGGATCTCTTCTCGGCTGTAGCTCGCGTGCACCTGCAGTGGCACCGGATGGAGCAAGCCGAGGGGCCGGTGGAGATGGACGATCTGGTCTTCGAGTAGCGGTAGGACCTCCAGCACTTCGCGACGGCGGCCTTCGTGGCGCCACAAGTCGGCTGCGGCCTCATAGAGGTGGGTGTATGTGTCCTTGCGAGGATTCAGAACGGTAAGGAGCAGGCCCTCGAACTGTCGGCGGGATCTCACGTCTAGGTCGGCGGATCTGCCGCTGGAATGGATAAGGCTCGATTTCGAACGGGGTGACGATCGCATCGTCTGTTGTCGCTGCTGCTGTCGCGCGTTGGAAGCGCTCGGGGTCGAAGGGTTCGAAGTGGGGATCGGCCCAGTAGGTGGCGAAGGTGCGGTCGAATGCGGAGACGAGGTCGGGATTGAGCCGTTGAGAGGCGCGCACATTCCATTCGAGACCGGTGACCTGAGCTGAGAATGTGAGGTTTGAAGAGCCGATGTAGACAGTCGAGAAGCCACTGGATCGATGGAACATCCAGGCCTTGGCGTGAAGCCGCGTGCTCGAAATGTCGTAGGACACTTTCACTTCTGCGCCGAGATCGGCCAGCGCCTCGAGCGCTCTGAGCTCGGTGCTGCCGGTGTAGGTGGTCGTAATGATTCGCAGCGGTTTGCCCGCTTCGACGTGGCGGCGGAGGTGGGGAAGGAGTTGGCGGATGCCGGTCCAGCGGATGAACGCCAAGACGAGGTCGATTCGGTCAGCAGAGTCGATCTCTGCTTCGATCTCAGCGCCGACCGCTGGCTGATCGCGGGCGTTGGTCATCAACACCGTGTCACGCAACGGCGTGAGAGGGCGGCGAATTCGAACAGGCTCGTCGGTGGGAGCCAGTCGTTCCACGGCTGCGAGCCGTTCCAGTGGCTCGGCCAGGCTGCGACCGGCTTGGAGCGCATCGGGTTCGACACAATTGATGGCCGCCAGGACAGCCCGAGACAGGTGTAGTGCTGTTGTGGACCGATCGTCACTGCGGACGCCGGCCAGAGCGTCGCTCACCCAGCGGCCGAGAACCTCCCCAATCCGGTTTGGCAGCTCGGCGGGGTCGATGGCCTGCAGGTCGGCCCTCAGCCGTTCGGTTGAAAGCCCGTCGAGGCGTCGTCGGAGGAGTTCGTCGACGAGTTCGTCGTAGAGCCCGGGTTCGACTTCCGCCATCGACAATTCCTCAGCTCTCACCCGGTGTTGGTGATTTCGATGGTGTAGGTGTTGTTGTTTCGGGTGGTGGTTATGTAGAGGTAGTACTGGCCGCTGGTGGCGGGGGTGTAGGTGGTGATTTCGTCGGGTGCTGTAGCTGTTGGAGATGCAAGATGGCGTCGGATGTGCGGAAGGTGTCGATGTCGTAGTTGCCGGGTGGGACGAGGTAGAACTCGTGACTGGTTGTGAAGTTGGTTTTGAATTTGAGTTCTTGGCCGGCGGTGAGGTTGATGTTGAAGATTTCGTAGGGTTTGGTGGCTTCGTCGATGACCGAGTCGATGGTGTCACCCACACTCACCGACGAACCCGGGAACGTGGTGTCTCCGCTCGTCGCAACGACGCCGCTCAGCCCGGTGGACGGTGTGCTATCAGGCGGCACTTCAGCCGGGTCGTGGTTGTGGTCGTTGGAGGTCGAGGTGAGGTTGAAGTGGAGGTGGTACCCGCTGTGGTCGAAGTCGTCGAAGTCGGTTCGGTCGTGCTCGAGGACTGGTCGTTGCCGACCGCAGCAGCGACGTTCTCGCCCGAAACGATGATGTTCACGTCTTGTGTCGATGGCTGTCCGACGACGCCGAAACCAAACAGAGCAAAGACACCTGCGGCGATGGTGATCAGCGTGGCTATGCCACCGATCATCGGATCGCGAAGGAATTCAGCAAGTCTGCTCGCTATCGAAACCGGCCCGTCGACACCACCGGTTGTCTGCCTGCCCATGGCACATGAGGTTACATGTTGACGCTGTTCGAACTAAAGATCCATGCCGCCGTCTCCCCAGAGGCGTCAGGCTCACCGCCGGTGTCCGAAGGCTTCTGCGTCAATCAGCGAGGGTGTCGTCATTGCTTTGTTGAAATAGCGGGACCGGTGTTTGGAATAGGCTGCGGCTGTTGATTGACATGGTCTTCCAGCGCAGGCTCCTCTATCTCGTCCCGGCGAGTTCGCTTCTGGTGCTCGGTGACTTGTTCTTGTTGGGTGCCAGGCTCCGCAGCTTGTTGCCCCAGGACCCCAACGACTACCTACTCTTCGCAGTCGTCTTCACCATTCCGCACATCCTTTTCGGCTTCTCGCCCCTCGTTCATGATCAAGTGCGCAAACAGGTTTCGGGTCGAACCCGGGCCACCGTTCAAGGCGCCGCGTTATTGACGGCTCTGTTGTTGGTGTTGCCTGTCCGTGCGTCATTCGTTGTGTTCTCGTTGGCGACAACCTGGCACATCGTGTCCCAACAGGCAGGAATCGCGGTTCTTGGCCACGGCCCCATCGGTGGCGTCGGTCGCTGGAAGTACTCGCTCGCTGCCTCCGCTGCGTGCACCTACTTGGGATTGGCTTTCGAGACCGGAAGTCGGGGCCTTCTGATGGCTGGGTTGGTGGTTGCCGTCTTGGTCGCCGGTCCGCTGACAATCGGAATAACGAGCGATATTCGAGAGGCCGAGGCTCTGCGTTATGTCGTTCTGGTTTGGCTCATAACCACCGCCGCCTCACTACTGGCACTGCTCGAGTATCCGTTCTTCGCGTTGGCGTTGCCGCGGGTCGTTCATGATCTGGCGGCGGTTGCGCTCTACGCCAAGGTTCACTCGAGCAGCGCCCAACGCACCGGCCCCCGACTGTTGGGCGTCGGAGCGTGCGCGTTCTTGTCGCTCGCGGTGTCACTAGGGGCCGCTACCCAACTCCGCCAGTACCTGTTGGTACCTCTGTTGTTCGTCACAATCTTGCACTACTTGTTCGAGGCGAGAGTCTGGAAGCGGGATGGCGCGTTCAGGGTTGCTCTGAAAGCCGGCTCGCAACTACCGCCGCTATCTCGTCGGCAAGGGCCGCCGATCCAGACTCATTCAGGTGGAAGCCGTCAGCCGCTAGCAGTCGAGCGAACTCAGCACCGGTGAGTTCGGTGAGGTCGAGGACCACGAGGTTGTCGGTGGCGGCTGAGATTGTCGATGCGCCACTTCGCAAACGTTTTGAACGGTCGCTGAAGAACGAGCGACTGAAGCCTGGAAGTAGCTCGACGAACTCGAAGTCGACGGGTGGTACGTAGACGACCAGGTCTGGAAGTCTCAGCGAGTTGCTGGAGGAGAGATCCGAGCTGTGCGACCGACTCGTCGATTTCCATCGAAGGTCGAACAATGTCGTTGCCGCCCGCGACGACCACGACAACATCGGCATCCCCTGGAGCTCCGACCTGCCGCCCGACGTCTGCGACAGTCGCGCCGATCTCAGATCGATTCGTGATCGCGTGATCTGGCAGGGCACGATCGAGTTGTGCGGCCACCGACGTGAGAGGGTCTTGAACTCCAACACCGTATGCGATGCTGTCTCCGACGAGGAGCACACGCTGGTCGCTTGCTACCGGGCTTTCGTACCTTCGGGCAGCGGCTGCAAGATCTTCGCCCAGGTTCACCCGGTCGTAGAAGCGAGTGGTCTGGCGCACCGCTCCCACCGAGGCAACAAGTATCACCGCGATCCCCGTAAGCAGTAGGAGGTGTTGGAGCCGGTTGGGCAGTCTCACCAAACCCGACCCTAGTTGGTGACAGAGCTAGGCTTCGGCGGTGGATGAGAATCACGGAGGCGGCCCGACACAGCCGCCGCCCTCACCACAGCCACCGCCTGCCTTCAACCCGCAGTCAGTTCTCGGCACCCTGATTGTGGTTTTCGGAATTTTCGCCTGGCTTGCCATCGCCGTCGGCGTTGGGTTGGCGATCAGTTTCGGCGCCTGCTTCAAACAAGAGTGTTCTTCCCTCGAGGAAGGGGCGCCCGTCTGGGCCGGGCTTCTGGCTCTTGTTCTGCTCATCCCGTCGATCTCGGCGCTATTTCGCAGGCGGCTCAGGCTAGTGCACGTTGTGCTGTGCGGAATTCCGTTGGCCCTGGGACTCGTGCTGGTGTTGCTCAGCGCAGTAGCGGGTATCTCTCGCTAGCGGCAGTTCAGGACCGACGCTCACGATGCCCGGGCTCTCCTGACCCAGACTGCACGTGTGAGACCTTTGCGGGATCCCACCGGTAGGTTGAGGCGGTGGCTGAGACCACTGATTTCTCCCTGTTGGGCACAGTCGTGCGTGTGAAGGTGGATACAGGGCGGCTTCGGTCCTCTCGTCGGATCGCACAGGGAGTCATCGATCAGATCAGGGCTCTGGAACGGATCTTCAACTTGTTCGACCCGTCGAGCGAGATCTCCTCGCTTCGTCGCACAGGCCAGACCGACAGCGCCGAGTTACGGGACGTACTGGCCCAAGCCCACAGTTGGCATCGGGAGACCGACGGTCTATTCAACCCGGTCACCTCGCAACCAGCCGTGTTGCCGTGGCCGGCAACCGGCGCGGAGACCACGGGTGAGACGAGCTATGCCGACCTGGATCTCAACGCCATCGCCAAAGGCTGGATCATCCAACGGGCCGCCGACTCGTGCCGTCACTACCGGCGGCTCACGATCGATGCCGGTGGTGACATCCTTCATCGGGGACACCCTTCCTTGGAAGTGGGCATCGAGAACCCAGCACTCCCGTACGACAACGCGCCGCCGCTGGGGCGGGTGATGCTCGACAACACATCAATTGCCACCAGCGGCCCGGCCCGTCGCGGGCCTCACCTTCGTCACCAGGAAGAGATCCCCGAGCATGCTGGTGTGATCAGCGCGTCGGTGGTGCACGAGTCGGCGTCGGCCGCAGATGCGTTGGCCACCGCACTCGCATCCGCTTCGATCGATCAAGCCATCGAGCTGTCCGAGCGACTTCAGCTCGACGCTCTGCTGGTCCGCAGCGACGGCTCCTCAACCTTGATTGGCAGTGGCTTCGAGCTCTACTAGAGCAGCGCCAGCCACATGAGGAATACGGCCACCACGATCCCGGCGACCGCGAGCGACAGGGCCGACCGCCGTCGTCGGCGGAGGAACAGTTGGATGGTGAGGCCGGTCAGTGAGATCAGCACGAGAAGCGCCCCGGAGATGTCGACCACCAGTTTCCACACGCTGTCGCCGTCCCGCCCCTTGTGGAGTTCGTTCACCACGGTCAGCCAGCCCTGTTGGACCTCGAGCAGTTCGAACGTGCCGGCTTCGGCGTCGAAGAAGAGATCTGCGCTGTACCCCGGGTTCTTGAACGTGATGGTGCCCTCGGTGCCCTCAGCGGAGAACTCCTTCACGTCACCCTTGACCCCGTAGTTCTGTCGCACGTGCTCTGACACAACGAGAAACTCGATCCGTCCGTCAACCAAGACACCGTCGGGGAGTTCGCCGTTTGTGGTGGTCCGGACCGGATCGGACCCGAAGGTCCAGTCCGGGTGATTGAGCGTGATCCCGGTGACACCGAAGAACAGCACCAGCAGGAGGCTGATCATGGAGGTGTAGGAGTGGAGGATCTGACTCCACCTCTGCCCCGAACGCTTCCACTTCTGCTGCCCGGCCCGCTTGGCTGCGGGGGACTGAATCCGTTCGGTAGTGCTCGTCATCCGCCCGGCGGAACTGGTCGAGACCGGCGGGGCGGTCGGTACCTCAAACTGGCTCAACGGTCACCCCGGAGAGTTCGCCGTCTTCGGGAAGCACGACCCCCGAACCGGAAACGATCGGTGCGCACGAGACGCTGTGGGGTCCCCGCTCCCGAGCCGACTCGACGCACACCACAACCTCGTTGGCCGATACGATCTCGCCGTTCTCATCCAGTCCGTCCCACAGCAGGCTGTAGGAACCGGGGGTGCGGGTTGCCGAGCTGACGACCAAAACTTCGTCTTGACCGCCGTTGCCGATGCGGGCCTGATCCACCCGCCACCAGTCCCTGAGATCATCGAGCCAGCGGGGACCCTTCTGGGACTGTTCGAACCACAGTTCCACGGTTCGGATCAGGGTTCCCGCGGTGTCTTCGATCCACACCGCCACATACGGGTTGAGGGGTTTTCCTCCCACGCCCATGGTGTAGGTGAAGTTGATCGCCACCGGTCCGAATGCTCGGGCTGCGGTGTCTGCGACGGTGGTCGTGCTCGTCTCGGGTTGGGTGGTGGAGCTGGTTGTGGTGGATTCCTGGGTGGTGGTCTGCTGGGACGTGGTGGTCGTTTCGTCGTTCGAGTCGGCGCCGAAGATAGCTTCGTCGCTGTCGCCGCAGGCTGCCAGCACCGCAGGAAACGCCATTGCTGCGCCGGCCGATGCAACGGCCTTCTGGAGAAAAGCACGCCGGGACTGGTTGTATCGGGGGAGTGAGGGTTCTGTCATTTTCGTACATCTGGATCGGGAGGGGGAGCACCACCATATTCAGGAGAACCTCTGTGTCCGGTTCACGTGCGGCCGCTGCTCTTCAGCTCCGATTCAGTCAGATCGGCTAAGCGAGATCGGATCTCTGGCGACAAGCATGCTCAAGTCCTCCGCCTCTACAAGGCCTTCTTCAATCGAGAGCCCGACCTCGCCGGTGTCGAGTATTGGATCGAGGTCAGAGAGGGCGAGCGGCCCGAACTCGATGGTGCTCGAGACTCGTTCAACATCGCCCAAGCGTTAACCGGCGCGTCCGCGGCGTTCAAGAACCTCTACGGGAGCGATGTGAGCGATGAGGTGTTCCTCACCCGGGTCTACGGAAACGTGCCTTCTCGGAGGATCGGATCCGGTCGGGTGATGCCTACTGGCTTGACATCTTGAAAGGAACCAACAGTTCTGGCCTCAACCCGGACTTGGGCCGTCCTGACCGGGGCGGCGTGGTGTTACGTCGCCTTCGATACCGAATTCGTCACTCGTCCCGACAACCGGTACGGCCAGACTAGAGCCCGACCGTTGCAGTGCTGACCGGTGCGACAACCGGCTCAGGAACCTCGATCCGGATCCTTGGCTCGGGTGGCTCGGGCGATCACACGGTTCAGATAGAAGCGTGTGAACCCGGGGGCGGTTCCTGCCAGTCGGGCGACGACGGCGTGTCTTGGGATCGGCGTAGATGATCGGGCGCCGCCACTTGATACCTCGGACGATTGCCTGCGCAACCCGGTCGGGCGGGATGGGTTTGATCGTTCCCGAGACCGCCCGCAGCTCGGGCGGTTTGAGCGGTTCTTCATAAGCCAATTGCGGCGTATCAACGTCGGACGGGAACACGCAGGCAACGTGAATCCCGTGCGGTTTGAGTTCGTAGCGGAGAATGTCGCACAGCCCCCGGACCGCGAATTTGGCGGGACCGTAGGCGGAATAGCCGAAGACCCCGAGCAACCCGGCCGTGGATGAGATGCACACGATCGTGCCCTCACCTCGCTCCACCATCGAGCCGACGACAGCCTTGACGGCGTACAGCGTGCCGAAATAGTCGACCGCCATCTCCCGCTCGAACTCGTCGATCGCCAATTCTTGGAAGTAGCCGGGATGAACGATTCCGGCACATGTAATCAGCACGTCGCACGGACCATGGACCGACACCGATCTTTCGATCGCAGCCTCCAAGCCGACCCGATCGGCAACGTCGGCTGCCTCCAGGTGAACGTGGTCGCCGCCTGCGATGGGACGCTCACGCAGCGCCTCGAGGTACTCGTCGTCCAGGGCGATCACCGAAACCCGGGCACCGCCTGCCACCAACCGCCGGACCGTGGCCAGACCGATCCCGCTCGAACCACCCGTGACGATGACGTGCTTGTTCTTCAGCCGGGAGCGTTTCATAGGAACCGGACCAGCAGGATCAGCGACATGGTCAGGACGCCGGCCACCACGGCGAGATTGGCGATCCCGTCTCGTTCACGGGCGAACAGTCCGGTTCGCCAGAAATAGGCGGCGTCCAGAATGCCGAGAAAGGCCAGCATTCCGGCTGCCACCAGGGCCAGTCGCTCACCGAGCGATTCCTCGAGGACGAGCAACACCGCAGCCACCACCAGCACCACCGCCAGCACGGAATCGCTGAAGACGAACGGGGCCTCGTGGTCGACGTACCCCTCGGGTAGCCATTCCTGATCATGCTCCTGGCGAAACCAGGTCAGCCAGAAGCCGGCGATGCCCAGGGCGGTTACCACCATGAGCCCGGCGATGACCCAGAGGCCGGCATCGTCGGTCACCCGACCGGCTCCTTCGTCGTAGTCAGAAGGTGAGCGGGGATGACGTCCCGGCCATAGATGTCGTCGAGCCCTTCGGCCCGTTTGATGATCTCTGCCTTGTCTCCGTTGACCATGACCGTGGCCGGTCGTGGCAGGCTGTTGAAGTTGGAGGCCGAGGATTCCTGATAGGCGCCGGCTTCGAGGATGGCGATCACGTCGTCCGTGTCCACTTCGGGCAGGTGGGCGCCGAGCACGATCTGGTCGGCGAAACACGAGTGACCCACGATGTCGGCTTTCATCGTCGGCTCGGCATCGGCGTTGCCGGCCACGAGGAACGGATGACGGTTGTGTTCGAACACACCGGCGGCCAGGAAGAAGTACGTGGTGTCGGTGAGTACCCACTTGTACGGAATCGGTTCGGTCTGGCTCTTCACCACCTTCACTCGGGTCAGGTGGACGGCGGTGTCTCCGTACAGGCTCCGCCCCGGTTCGGTCTGCAGGCGCACGCCCTCGAGGTCTACACCCTGGGCCTTCAGTTCCCGGCTGAGCGTGCGGGTGATGGTCTCGGCGTACTGCTCGATCGTTGGCACGTCTTTGGGTTCGGGGTGTTCGGTGAGGGCATCGAGAATCTTGGCCAGAGACGAGTGGTAGAGCCGCTCACCCAGACCCCGCAGCCCGACCAGGAACGGGTAGCCGAGGGCGGTGAGCAGGAACTCGCCCCGGCTGAACTCCTTGTTGAGGGGATCCCGCCGGCTGGCCATGCCGCCGCCGATGTCGATCTCCTGTGGTTTCCAGCCTCCCCATGCTCGCGACAGCTCACCGACCAGGCGGGCGAACCGAACCATGAGGCCTTCCCAGAACCAGAGGCTCGGGTGATGGCGGCCGGCGTGGAAGTGCAACCCCACCAGCTCGACGTTGGGCATGTCGAAGACCCGGCGACCCATCTCTGCCAGGTATTCGGGCGGAACTCCCGACTTGTACACCTGGTAACCGAGGTCGATCGGAATCCACAGCTGGGTGAAATCGTTGCGACGCCACAGATTGGGTATGGCCGGCTTCACCCGGAACCGGATACGGGCGGTCATTCCGAGCTCGGCCGCAACCTCCTGGATCCAGTCGATCTCGCGGACGTCCTCGACCGTGATGCGAACGCCTTCGGCCACGCAGCGCCGTAGGTGCTCACGGTTCTTGCCGCCGCCGTTGACCGAAACGCGTTCGGGGTCGACCCCGGTGCGGAGGACCCCGTCGAGCTCCTGGGCCGAATAGATGTCGGCGCCGGCGCCAAGATTGGATAGGAGTTGCCGCGTCGCCAGCAGCGTGTTCGCCTTCATGGCCGGCATCACGTCCACCGGGCCATGGGTCCAGCCGGCAGCGAAGGCATCGGAGAAACGACGGTAGTTCTCACGGATCTGGGCCTCGGAGAATACGAACAGGGGAGTGCCGAACCGTTCGGCCAGTTCGATCGTGTCGGCCTCCTCGATGAAGAGTCTCCCACCTCGAATAGTCAGACAGTCGGGGGGATGGGTGTCCACAGCAGTCATACGCCACCTCCTGGTGAGCCGGGTCGCCTCTGCCGACCGTATTCCTCAGGTTCGCTGCCGGACAGGGACCAATTGCCCCTAGCAGGGCAGTCGCTCGAATCCCTGGACGAGGTGCGGCGGAAGTGTTGGAGAGCAACACTTCCGGACCATGTCGTTTCGATTCCTGGCCGGCCGGGACGTAAGGCACTACCCGTGCGAGGCATTTCTGGAAACACTCGCGTAGGTTCGTCAACCCGAAAGGTAGGACGTGATGTTGAAGGAATCGCTGACCGAGTCGCCGGCCCGATCGCAAGGAGGAGTGCCGTGGTTGATCGGGGTTGTCTTGCTTGCACTGGCCACCGCCGCGCTCTTCGTCGGGGGCCTTGCTCTGGAGAACATCGTCCTGATCGTCGTGGCCGTGGTCGCTGCGATCGTCGTGGCAATCATCGCCGTCAGCTTCTACACCGTGCAGCCGAACCAGGGTGCGGTCCACATGTTCTTCGGCGACTACCGCGGGACCGACCTCACGCCCGGCTTGCGGATCACCAACCCGCTGTACCTGACAAGGAAGATCTCGCTTCGGGTCCGGAACTTCACCACCCTCACCTCGAAGGTCAACGACGCCAGGGGCAACCCGATCGAGATCGCCGCTGTGGTTGTTTGGCGCGTCGTGGACACGGCCCGTTCGGTCTTCGCGGTCGACGACTTCACCTCATATGTAGAAACCCAGTCGGAGTCGGCGGTTCGCCAGCTGGCCCGCTCCTACCCCTACGACGCCTTCGAAGAAGGCGACTTGACCACACTCATCGGCGACACCAGCGAGGTCAACGCCAATCTGCTCATCGAACTCCAGGAACGGGCGATCGAAGCCGGTGTGGAGATCCTGGAGGCCCGTATCACCGACCTCGCCTATGCGCCCGAGATCGCCGAGGCCATGCTTCGGCGCCAGCAGGCATCTGCGATCGTGGCGGCTCGAGCCAAGATCGTGGAAGGTGCGGTGCTGATGGTTCGCGATGCGGTGCGCGGGCTCGCAGAGGGGGAGGACTCGATTCCTCTCGACGCCGACCGCCGGGCGACCTTCGCTTCGAACCTCATGACGGTGATCGCCAGCGACAGCCCCACCAACCCGGTGGTCAACGTCGGAACCCTGAACCGCTAGCCCCATCCGCCCGTTCTGCGGCGATGACTGCTGAACCGAGCAACAACCATCGCTTGGGGTCAACACCCCCGTACGAGTGTGGCGTTGATCGCCAGAACAGCCAGGGCCGCAGCCAACAACGAGACCCCACTCAACTACCTGTAGCCAGGCGCCGGCCTTGGTTGGGAGGCCGCCGATACGCTTCGACATGCGCGAAATGACGGCCGATGAAGCCACCGAGTTCCTCCTTGAAGGCACCCGCACGGGGAAGCTGGCGTGGGTGGGCAAGGACGGCCGGCCTCACGTGGCGCCGATCTGGTTCGTGCTCGATGGCGACGATGTCATCTTCAACACCCACGAGTCGGCGGGCAAGGCGAAGGCGCTACGACGCGAGGGACGCGCCAGCCTTGTTGTCGATGACCAGCAACCGCCCTATTCGTTTGTCAAGGTCGATGGCACCGTGACCTTCGACGACGACCTGGAGCGGGTCCGGGCCGCGGCAACCAAGATCGGTGGTCGCTACATGGGTGCCGATCGAGCCGAGGAGTTCGGTGCCCGCAACAGCAGTACCGGCGAACTGCTCGTGCGGCTCACGCCGACCCGAACTACCGCCGTCGCCGACGTCTCCGACTGAGCCTCTTCGGGAAGCCGGCCCAACACCGCAGAGTTGAGGTCTTCGACGCCGGCGTCGACATCGTCGTGTGGTCCATGCGGGTGCGGTCGACCCCTCCCGGTTGGAGCCACTGGCTGAGGCACTGACCGACTGACGCTGCGGCGAGCCAGTTCTCGCGATGGTTACCAGGCCGACCTGATCGAACCGAACCGAGACTCGGTCCGAGCGTGGCCAAGTGGCTAGTGTCCAGCCCATGATGGTTCGGCCATTTGAACTGGATGAAGTGACGGTGGCCGAGCTTCAGAGTGCGATGGAATCGGGGCAGCGAACTGCCCGGTCGATCACCGAGCTCTACCTGGATCGCATCGACCAGTTGAACCTGAACGGCCCGGAGCTTCGGGCCGTGATCGAGGCCAACCCCGACGCACTGGCCATCGCCGATTCCCTCGATGCCGAGCGCGCTGCGGGCCGGGTACGGGGGCCGTTGCATGGCATCCCGGTTGCGATCAAAGACAACATCGACACACACGACTCCATGACAACCACCGCTGGGTCGCTGGCGCTCGAGGGTTCGATCCCGCCTGAGGATGCGTTCATCGTGGACCGGCTTCGGGCTGCCGGCGCGGTGATACTGGCCAAGCTCAACATGAGCGAGTGGGCCTACTTCCGGGGTGAACGGGCCACTGGTGGTTGGAGTGCGCGCGGTGGTCAGTGTCGCAACCCCTATGTGCTCGATCACAACCCGTGCGGGTCCAGCTCCGGCTCGGCCGTGGCTGCGTCGGCGAATCTGGTGACCCTGACCATCGGAACCGAGACCTCAGGTTCGATCATGTGCCCGTCATCGATGAACGGCGTGGTCGGGCTCAAGCCGACCGTTGGTCTGTGGAGTCGTTCCGGCATCATCCCGATCTCACACGTTCAGGACACCGCCGGCCCGCTCGGTCGTTCGGTTGCCGACGTTGCCGCATTGCTCGGACCTCTAGCCGGTGTGGACGACGCCGATGAGGCGACGCCGGCGAGCCAGGGCCGCACCTATCACGACTATGTTCGGTTTCTGGACGCCGACGGTTTGCGTGGAGCCCGCGTCGGCGTAGCCCGCTACATCTCCACATTCGACCCCCGCGTGATGGCGCTGTTCGACCAGGCGATCCAAGCGATGGCGGCGGCGGGAGCGGTGATAGTTGACCCCGTCGAGGTAGCCGACGGAGCGTGGAACGGCGACGCCCGGCTGGCTGTGATGGAGTACGAGTTCAAAGCCAATGTGAATGCATACCTGAGCTCGCTCGGACCCGAAGCCCGGGTGCGAAGCCTCGCCGACATCGTCGAGTTCAACGAACGTCACGCCGAGCTGGAACTGGTTCACTTCGGCCAGGAACGCCTGATCAGTTCGCTCGCTCGGGGCCCGCTCACCGACCCCGCCTATCTCGAAAGCAGAGCAGCGATGATGCGGTCGAGCCGAGAAGATGGAATCGACACCCTTGTCAGTGAGCACCGGCTGGACGCCATCGTGGCCCCGACCACCGACCTGCCGTGGCCGACCGATCACGAGAACGGTGACCGGTTGACCGGTGGCAGCTCGGCCGGTCTGGCTGCGGTCGCCGGCTACCCCTCGATCAGCGTGCCGATGGGATTCGTGGGTCAGCTCCCGGTCGGCATCTCGATCTTTGGTCCGGCGTGGAGCGAGCCGACGCTGCTCGCAATCGCCTACGGGTACGAGCAAGTGACCAACCATCGACGCCCACCAGATTTCGTCCAAACGCTGGGCTGACCCGGGATCTCCCTGAAAACAGAATCGGCGAACGTCCTTTGGCGAGGGCGGCGGCGTTCGTTTTGCGGGCCGCATAGGGTGGAATTGTGAGCGCAAAGATCGAGGACTTCTTCGCCTCTGCCGACCAGTGGCCGGAAATCGTGCACAGCGCTTCGAAAACTCGTGTTGGCGGTCGGGCTCGTTGAGGAGTGGAAGTGGCGACAGCCGTGCTACACCCACAACGGAACGAACATTGTGATGATTGCACCGTTCTCGAAGTACTGCGCCCTCGCGTTCTTCCAGGGAGTCCTACTCGACGATCCCGAGCGGTTGCTGGTCGCTCCCGGCAAGGATTCCCAAAGCGTTCGACAGCTGCGGTTCACCTCGGTTGACGAAGTCGACGAGTGCGAAGACCGCATTGCTGCCTACCTCACCGAGGCGATGGGTCACGTGGACGCCGGTACGAGAGTGGAGTTCTCTGCCAAAGAGAATCTGGAACTACCGGTCGAATTGGTCGACAAGTTCGGAGAGGTCGAAGGATTGGAGGCAGCGTTCATGGCGCTCACTCCTGGCCGCCAGCGTGGGTTCGTGTTGAACATCGGTGGGGCGAAACAGTCGTCCACCCGCAGCGCTCGTGTGGACAAACACATCGAGCGAATCATGGCCGGCAAGGGCATCCACGATTGCGTTTGCGGAAAGTCCGGCCGCATGCCTCGATGCGACGGGTCCCACGCCCGCTAGTCCACCGTCGTGCGGGCACGATGACGGCTCATAACTTGCCTTCGCCGGCCAGTGATTCGAGTCTCGGCGCGACGAGAGAGGAATCAAGGCGCCTACGTCTGTCGTTCTACGCTGCCACACATGAACGCGTCGACGAAGCGCCGAATGAAGATCGGGGTCCAACTACCCGAGGTCGAGTGGGAGGTGCCGTTCCCCGAGCTGATCGAGATGGCCCGGGCGGCCGAGACGGTTGGCTTCGATTCGGTCTGGTACGGCGATCATCTCATCTACGACCTACCGGTCGGAGCCCGTGGACCGTGGGAGGCCTGGACCACGCTGGCGGCCATCGCTGCCAGCACAACCACGATCGAACTCGGCCCGCTGGTCGCCTCTACCAGTTTCCATGCACCGGCGATGCTCGCCAAGCAGGCAGCGACGGTGGACGCGATTTCGCAGGGCCGGCTGATCGTCGGGCTCGGGGCGGGGTGGAACCGTCGTGAGTACGACGCCTTTGGGTTCGCCTTCGACCATCGGGTCAGCCGCTTCGAAGAAGCATTCACGATCATCCGTTTGCTGTTGCGCGAGGGCGAAGTGGACTTCCACGGGACCTACTACGACGTGGACCGATGTGTGCTGCATCCCCGGTCGCCGCGGCCCGAAGGCCCGCCGTTGATGGTCGGATCCATCGGGGATCGGATGCTCGACATCACCCTGCCCCATGTCGATGCGTGGAACATGTGGTGGAGCCAGTACGGCAACACGGTTGATGGCTTCGTCAGGGAGAAAGCGCGAGTGGACAGCCTGATCGTCGCTGCAGGCCGGTCGGCGACCGACGTTGAAGCAACGGCGGCAGTGCATCTTCGTCTCGAGGGTGGCAAGGGCCGTCAGATGGGTGACTACACACAGGGCGAGGAGATCCAACCGTTGATGGGTTCAGCGTTGGAGCTTGCGGACCAGTTGCGGGAGTTCGAAGCTGCGGGCGCTGACCACGTTCAGCTCTGTGTCGATCCGATCACACGGGACAGCATCGACTTCCTCGGTGATGTCCTATCGGCACTGTGAGCGGACTTGGCCGTAGGGCTGTCACCGCGATCGACCACCAGTAGGGCGCTGGGTCTGACCCTCGATCGATAGTGGTTGAGGTTGACCTGGGGCAGTATTGACAAAAATAGCTGTCAATAGCAGAATGAGGTCATGCTCGAGCTTCAGGTAATCGACGATCCGGCCGTCGCTGCTTCTGCGCTTGACCCGATGCGAGCCAGGATTCTGGCGGCGTTGCGTGAACCGGGATCGGCAACCACCGTGGCCGGCACACTTGACCTCACCAGGCAGAAGGTGAACTATCACCTGCGCAGCCTGGAAGCCCATGGACTGGTTCAACTCGTGGAAGAGCGGCCGCGCCGGGGCCTGACCGAACGCATCATGGTTGCATCGGCACACTCGTATGCACTCTCACCCGAGGTGCTCGGCGAAAGTGGGCAACCCTCACCCCGCCTCGACCGTCTGTCCAGTCGTTACCTGATAGCGGTGGCCTCGGAACTGATCCGTGATGTCAGCCGGCTCGCAACGTCGGCGAGCCGGGCCAACAAGCCCCTCTCCACCCTCACTATCGAGGCCGAGGTGCGTCTGGCAACGGCCGCCGATCGCAGTGCGTTCTCCAAAGATCTGGCCGATGCGGTCGCCCGGGTCTGTGCCCGTCACCACGATGAGTCGGCCCGCAATGGTCGATGGCATCGCCTCGTCGTGGCATCACATCCCCGTGCGGCGTCCCGATCGCCCTTCGCACCATCTTCGCCAACCAACGACAGAAACGAGACGACCAATGGCTGAATCAGAACGATCCCAGCGTCCACCCATCGAATTGGAGGTCGAGGTTGATGGCACTGCCGAGGAGGTGTGGACTGCAATTGCCACCGGCCCTGGCATCTCGTCGTGGTACGTGCCGCACACAGTTGAGCAGCGCGAAGGGGGAGCGGCGATGGCCTCGTTCGGGCAGGGCCCCGAGATGCAGGTGAGCGGTCGGGTTGCGGCGTGGGATCCACCTCGACGTGTCGTGTTCGACGGAGGTGATGCAGACGAGGGATTGGCGTTTGAATGGCTGATCGAGGCGAAGGACGGTGGGACCTGCGTCGTGCGTCTGGTCAACTCCGGATACATCGCAGGAGACGAGTGGGATGACTACTACGAGGCGATGACCGAGGGATGGAAGATATTCCTGGCCAACCTCCAACTGCACTGCCAGCACTTCCGGGGGCGGGCCGCCACGGCGAGCCTCCCTCTGGCAACGTGGGCAGGTCCCATCGATACCGCATGGCAACGTCTCACAAGCGACCTTGGCATCGCTTCGGTCGTAGATGTGGGTGATCGGGTGGATATCGAGACCGCCGATTCGCCCCAACTCGGCGGGAAGGTTGTGGCCCACACGCCCCATCGGATCTCGCTGCTTGTTGACAAACCAGCGGACGGAACGGCATTTATTGCCGTCGAGGGGCGCGGTGGCGACGCCGAGGTCTCGATCTGGACCTATCTGTACGGCGAGGACGGTGTCGCGGCATCGACGCGGGATGATCCGCGGTGGCATGACTGGTTGACCAAGCGCTCAAAGGCCTGAGCCAGACAGCAATCGTGTTTGCGGTGCGCTTACGTTCCGCGTGCCGTCAGAAATCGCTGCAATGCGCTGGCCCCTACCTTCCCACTGCGAGCCCGTTCGTGGACGACTTCAGCGTCGTGGTTGCATTTGACGACAACCGCATCGACTGGTCTGACAACGCCAACCTCATGGCACTGCGTATGGAGTGGGTAGGCGTTGACGTCCGTAACGACGTGTACCCCATCGCCCACCTCTACCTCGATCCGGTCCACGACCTCATCTTCTCGATTCAGAACTGACATCTCTGTGACACCGATCGCTCACCGACGAGGTTGCATGGCCGAGCTGTCAGAACAGGCCGTCCACTTCACGCTGCGCAAGGCGGAGTCGAACGAAACTGCGGGTCCCGGGCGGCGTCTCGGTGATGTTGGTGACGTCGGCCCCAACACCGGCCCAGAACATGTCGTCGTCGGCGGCCGGCAATCCATCGGTGACTGCCATGGGAGGTCCGTCGAGACCATCAACCGCTGTCGACAAGGCCACGACGATGGTGAAGGGGCGCTGTGAGAACTTGCACGCTCGCTCTTCGGAGGCCGGCTGCTCCCGACCTGTCTGTGTCAGGCCGTAGAACTCGACGAGCTCGCTGGCATCCAGCGGGGATGCGTAGATGTACGAGAGGGTGCGGAACCGCATGCCGGACGATTCCTCCACGTCGAGTACGAACGTCCTGATCAGCGTCGATCCCGGTGGAACCTCGCATGTGTCGAGCACCAAGGTGTTATACGAGTCGATCGTTCCTGTGTCCGATCCGAACAGGTCTTCACCGGCCAGAAAGAGGACGGATCCAGCCACAATCACGACAACCACAGTCGCCGCGATCAAGATCCCCAGCGCCTTCTCAAACCGGCGGCGGTCCTCCAAGCGGTGGAATCGGGGGATTGGTGGTCATGGCCTCATCCTGAGTTCGGTGCGTTCCAAAGGACTGAGGCCGTGCGCTTTCCCACTCATGGTCTGGTGTAGGGGTAGTTGGCGATGAACTCTGCTCCACCGGTCACGTAGAACACGACCCCGGAACGAGATAGTTGTGCCCGGTTCGGGTTCAGGCCGAAGTCGTTGCGGCCCCGGAGCAGGTCGAGCCAGTAGTTGAAGCCTGCTTGGTCGTAGGTTCGGTTGAGCATGTTCTCATACACCCGACGCAGGTACTCCTGATCGATGACGCCCGAGTAGTTGTTGGCGAACTCGCGGCCGCCGGCCATGTAGCCGGCGATGTCGAGCAGGTCGTGTCCATCACGTCGAACGCCGAGCCAGTACTTGGCTCCGTTGAGATCTGGCTGGCGATCGAAATAGGCGTGGTAGAGGCGCAGCACCGGGGCGTCGGCGTCATTGGAGTAGTTCGATGCATGAACCAACGAGAGCAGATTCGGGGCGAACTGGAAGTCTGGCACCAGGACAAGAACATCCGGAGGCGTGGGTTCGGGCCGGGGGGTCGGCGGTGGCTCCGGGGTCGGTTCCGGGTCTGACGTGGGGTCGAGCCCGAGAGTGTGGGGCACGTAGAAGATCTCGCTGTGATGTTTGGGTGCCACTCCGAATCGCCAGTCCTGAGCGGCGGCCGGAGCAACGCCAGAGACCGACAGACCCACCAGCACCACGAGTGCTGCGATTGCTCTCTGCAATCTCACGGTTTGCCTCCCGGTTCTCGAGGCCGGACCCTCACGCTTTCGCCAACCAGACCTGACGACCGGACGAACACTCGTAGCCGCCGAACGAAAGTTTGTTCACTCGCCCGGCCGTCAGGAATCGCTGCGATGCGATGGTGCTGACCTTACACTCCCAATCGGAATCGGCCCAGGGGACAAAGGCCCTGAACAGGGCACTCGTCGACGTGGTCTGCGTTTGGGTGGTGAGTCCACTATCAGTCTTCGGGAAGCGCGGCGAACTCCTTCTTCACGTTTCGGTACCACTTCATTCCCGACACCGGACGTTTCCATCTGCCCTTCATGTCTCGCAACGCGTTCTCATGAGCCTCGTCTCCGCCAGCTACAACCTGTCGGAGGTGTTGGTCCTGGGCGTTGATCACGTCGTCAGCGCTGTCTCCACTCAGTGAAAGGTCGCAGGCTCCGCCCAGCTGCCTACACGTCATCGTTTTCATGAAACTCTCTCTGTCAGCGGTTTCGGACCGCTCGGTCTGCGTGTGATCCATCGTCGACTGGAGAGGTTCCAGATGCAAGAGACAATCTGGTGTCGTTCGCCCCCGGCACCTGATTCGTCACCTGCGTATCAACACCGCCCAGAGCGCCAGTGGTCTCGACGTCCTCGAGGAGCGGAAGTCTGAGGGCTTTGTGCCTGCCCGCGAACTGCTGCCTTGCTTCTGCGCATCCTTGCGGGTGAACGGCCGACGGATTGGTTACGGCTGGCGACGGGTCAGGCAGTAGGGCATGCCGGCTGGATCATTCATCACGGTCCAGTGTTGGTGGCTCTCGGCCACGGTTGCGCCGAGGGACTCGTGCCAGTGGACCACGGTTGCGACGTCGTCGCCGCACGAGAGGTCGAGGTGGGCCCGTGCCCGGGCCGAGTCGTTTCTACCGAGCCGCTGCACCAACAATCGGATCGGGAGCGATGGTGGCTGGGCGAACGAGCAGAATTCATCGAGAACCTGAGGGTTCGGTTCCCAGCCGGTCAACACCGACCAGAAGGCCACGTCGCGGTCGAAATGCTCGGCGGGCACGTCGAGACAGATCTGATCCACGGCATGGGGGACCGGATGCTGGATCACCGGTGAGCGCTTGGACTCTCCGCTGAACCGAACTAGACAAAACCTCACACCGCCCGGTGTTTCGAGCACCGCATGGCCGGGATGCGACACCAGCCGTGCGCCGAGATCGGTTGCCCTCCGGGCGTTCTCGTCGATGTCATCGACGAGGAGATCAAGGTGAACTCCGAGCTGATCGTTGTTGGTGCGCTGCAGTTCGAGATGCATGTCACCGTCGGCACGGACCAGGTGGACGAACTCGTCGTGGTCGGGGTGCACCGCACCGAAGTCAGATGCGCTCACGGTGCGCCAGAACTCGCTCGCCGCCTTGAACCGATCGGCGGGAATGTCGATCACGGCCTGTAGCCAGCGCACGACCATGGGCCAAAGCGTAGACGCAAGCCCTCGCGACAGCAGCGGCGATGCGCTGCGAGCCGGTACGGCAGCCTGGGGCAATTCTCTGCCGATCGACTGAATCGCAATGGCGATGCTCGCCGAGAGCTTTCAGGACGCAGTGGTCCACTTTGCACCACTAGTGGTATCGTTGGCGCCAACGTATGAAGATCGAACTCGAACGAGTTGAGGCTCTGGAGCTGCTGGCAATGACATTGGCCGACATCAGGAATGCCGAGGATCACAATGAGCTTTCGGCTCGCATACCGATCCTTCTCAGCGTTCGGGACAAGCTGGCGGCCGGCCTGAGGGATCAGCGATGACCTACAGTGCGGCTGCGGTGACCACTGCAGACATCCTGATTGCGAAGTTCCGTCAGGGCGACGGAGAGGTCGGCGCCGCGCTGGCCGTTGTCGGTCTCAGCGCAGAGCGGGCGGCTAAGGAGGCGGAGATTCGAGACGACATGATCCGTGTTGCCCACGACGCCGGCGCATCGATTCGCCAAATCGCAGAGGTCTCCGGACTCGGCCGCAAAGCTGTCTCCGCCATCGTCGAGCAGTAGCACGGTGGGTCTGCCCCTCGACGAGAAACGCTGACTCGCATGATCGGCGTCGGCCTACCTCGTGGGCGGATCAACTGCGCCGTTCGAGCGGGCCTCGCTAGCGTGTGGTGATGGCTCAACGTGATGTGGTGGAAGAGGTCGTGGATGCGGAGACCGCCGACGGTGAGATGGCTGTGGTGGTCAAGACACCGACCGGAGACTCCAGGGCCACGGTCGCGATTTTCCAGGACGCGCCCGGGATTCGTGGCTCTCTGCACGAGTTCGCCCGACGCCTGGCAGGGGAGGGGTACCGGGTGGTGATGCCCGACCTCCATCACCGCTTCGGGCGGATGATCGGATACGAAGCGAGCGAGGTGACCCCCGAGACCCGAGCCCAGATCTCCAAGATGCTGGGCGCGATGACCGATGACCAGATCCAGCACGACCTCGACGCTGCGCTCGATGCAACCGGCAGCAGCTCGGAGACGGGAATGGGATGTATCGGTTTCTGCCTTGGAGCCCGGGCCGTGTACCAGTCGCTACGACGGTTGCCCGATGCGTTCGCGGCCGGGGCAATGTGGCATCCGAGCTTCCTCGCCAACGACGTGCCCGGTTCGCCCCATCTCACGGCGGCGACGCTCGAGCAGCCGCTGTATGTGGGGATCGGCACGGCCGATCGGGTGCAGTCGATCGAGATGCACAAGCCGTTCTTCGATGCGGTGGAGCCGCTCGACAACGTGGAGGTGCGGGTCTTCGACGGTGCCGATCACGGGTTCACCTGGCCGACCTCGCCGAACTACCACGCCGAGGCCGCCACGGTGTCGTGGGACCGCACCCTGGCACTCTTCGATCAGCACCTCGGCTGATCGCACTAGCGGGACTGGGCGAAGCTCGAGATGTCGCGCACGGCGGCCAGGAAGACTTCGAAATGCACCCGGGCTGGCGCTAATCCGCAGCCTTGGGTGCCATGGAGGGCACGCTGCGGGCGGCGGAGTTCAGACGAAGTTGGGCGCAACGTTGCCATGGGCGTCGAATTCGATGTGGAACGGCTCACCGACGACATCGAGGTCGGGATGATCGTGGATCTCTTGGGCGAGAGATGTGGCGCAGACGAGTTCGTGGATGTGAAGGGTGTCGGCGATCCACACGAGGCGGGCCTCTGAGGGCGAGCGGCGGCCCACGATCGGTAACGCCGCATCGAGCATTTCGTGCATCGCTTTCGTAGTCGAGTGGAAGCAGCGCAGCCTCGGGATCCATTGCTGTCAAGGCGTTGAGGCGGGTCTTGGCGATGTCCATTTGCCTGATGATCTGGGAGCGGCAGAACGTGGCAGTCCCGATTCCGACGGCGTTTCCCTCTGTCTCGGGAGTGAGGGCGCGGGCCGCGATGGCGGTGATGGTGATGTCGGCGTCGTGGTCGATGCCGTGCCGAACCCGCTTGCGGCCGACCACGTTGGTGTCGATCCCGGTGCCACTGATGTTCTTGCCGATCCGGTCGATCACGAGCAGGTCGATCTGGCGAAACGGCAGCCGATGCATGTAGGCGTCTGCCTCTGCCAGCAACTCCGGCTCACCGCTGAGGAACTGGTCGGCCGCCAGTCCGGCGACTCGGACCGTCGAGCCGTCGGGCCCTTCGATGAGGCCGATCCCGCCGAGCACCGGGACCTTCTCGATCAGCGGTGGCACGACCGACTGGATGACCTGACTCCAGTCGAGGTCCCGAGCGGTCTGATGGTGGACCTCGGCGCCCCGCTGCTTGCCGAGCCCGATCACGAGCATCTTCACCAGCCCGCTCTGGATCGAACCGCTGAAGTGGGTGTGCGGTTTCACCCTGTTGCAGAGGATCACATGGTCGGCGTCGAGTGCCGCCCTTGCGGTGACCAGTGGGACGCCCAGTTCGCTGCACACCAACCTCGACGATTTCCATGTTGGCGTCGACAGGAACTCCCAAGGTCTGTTCGGTGATTCCCAACGTGGCCAACACGCCGGTCTGCCCGGCGGCTGTTGCGCCGCCGTGGCTTCCCATGGCGGGAACTACGAACGGTTTGGCGTCGAGTTCCAGCACCACTTCCACCATCGCCTTCGCCGCCGGCACCAGGTCGGTGATACCCCGGCTCCCCAATGCGATCGCCACGGAGTCGCCCGGCCGGATCGATCCCGCCACCCCAAGGGACTGGAGTTCAGCCCGCACCGCAGCGTGCACGTCGACCCTCGGCGGGCTCGTGCGACTTTGACGGACTCGGAGCATCGGCCCCAGCTGGCTCGTTGGTGCAACCTTCACACACGCAGTCTCCCACGACCCGCTCGAGCGTGCCGGGCCAGCACGTGAGTTGCCCTCGCCGCAATCCGCAGCGTTGCGTGCCCTGGAGGGCACTGCGGGCTGCGGATCTCCCCGGGAGCATCGAAGGTCGGCGGAAAAGAGCGTAAACAAACGTAACGTACTCACTCATGTCGAAGGTGTCGGCGTTGATTCGGTGGTCCGCGCAGCAGCATGGTGTGTTCACCAGAGGCCAAGCCCACGACCGCGGTGTGTCGAACAAGCAGATTCGCCGTCTCACCTCGGTCGGAGAGGTAGAACAGTTCTGCGGAAACGTGTTCGTGGTTCCCGGTGTGGGTGATCCGGTGCTGAAATCGATGATGTCGGCCACCGCTTCGATTCCCGGTAGCGCAGTGGCTGGCCGATCAGCGTGTTTCCTGCATGGGATGGGCGAACCATCGGTCAGCCGGGTTGACCTCTGGATCCCAGAACGGGCGAGGCATCGCACGCTCGAAGGGGTGGGTCTGTTGCGCAACGCTGCGGTGGTCGCCCATCGCCACGTGGCACCGGTCAACCGCATTCGCACGCTCAGCCCGCCGTTGGCATTGATGCAAGCGGGTATCTGGCTGGACGATGAAGCCTTGGAACACTGCCTCGACGACTTCCTCCGACGATTCGACCAAGCGTGGCTTCGATCTGAGCTGGAACGATTCGGCCGCCCCGGGCGTCCAGGGATAGCAGGGCTGCGACGCGTCCTCAACGCACCGAATCGAGTGATGGGAGTGACCGATTCATGGATGGAACGTCTCCTCGCCAACCTGGCAGCCCAGCCCGGGCTACCGCCGGTTCAGGTCCAGTGCGAAGTGGTGGTTGGCGCCGTGACGTATCGGGTCGATGTCGCTTTCCAATCGATCCGATTGGGTCTCGAAGCTCATTCCCGAACGTTCCACTTCGGTCCGAAGAAGGAGAACGCCGACAACGTGCGCGATCTGGCCTTCGCTTCCGTGGGCTGGCAGTTGCTTTATCTGACCTGGCAGCAGATCCACGATCCCGAGGCGTTCGCCAAGCAGTTCGGCGCCATCGCTCGTCGCCGAGCCAGAGACCTTGGCTTGACTTATTGAGTTCGGCGCCGAGAGTGTGCTGCTATCCGCAGCCTTGGGTGCCCCGGAAGGCACTGCAGGCTGCGGATTGCGGATCGACGCCCCGAGCGGCGCGCCTCGCTGTCGACCTTTGCGAAACCGACGTGTGCCAGCCGATTAGGTAGTGTGCAGGGTGTGCTCGATGTTCCTGCCCCCATCGACGCCGTCATCGGCGGTCAACTCATGCCACAGGCGGAGTCGTGATTCCTGACCGAGTGATCGGCGACACCGGCGTCACCGCCACGTCTCTGGCGTTCGGAACCTCGGCCCTGGGCAGCATGCCCGATACCTACGGTTATGAGGTGGGCGAGGAGCAGGCTCGGGCAACGATTCGGGCCATCTTCAACGGCCCGGCCAAAGTGATCGACAGTTCCCGCAACTACGGATTCGGTCGCAGTGAGAGACGGGTCGGTGAGGTCATCACCGAAATGGGTGGGGTGCCGGATGGGTTGGTGGTCTCGACCAAGCTCGATCGTGATCCCGACTCGGGACGGTTCGACGCCGATCAGGCCAGGCGATCGCTCGAGGAGAGTCTCCGGGCGTTGTCGTTGGATCGGGTCGATGTGCTTTTTCTGCACGATCCCGAATACGCCACCGATCTCGACGAGGTCATGGGCTCGGGTGGCTCGATCGATGCGTTGTTCCGGATGAAGGATGACGGGCTGGCCGACGCGGTCGGTCTGGCGATGGGGCGGCTCGACCTCATGACCGAGATCGTGCCGGCCTACCCCTTCGATGTGGTCCTCAACCACAACCGGTACACACTGCTCAATCGCAGTGCCGACCAGCTGTACTCGTTCGCCCACGACAACGGTATGACGGTCTGGAATGCGGCGCCCTATGCCGGGGGTGTTCTGGCCAAGGGCACCTCGGCGGTGCCGCGGCTCACCTACTCGGCGGCCGATGACGAGGCGCTGGCACCGGCCCGCACGATCGAGCGGATTTGTGCCGATTTCGGTGTCCCTCCCGGTGCGGCTGCACTCCAGTTCTCGATCCGCGACCCGAGGATCTCCACCACGGTGGTCGGTGTGTCCAAGCCAGAACGGGTAGCGAGCACGATCGAGTGGGCCGAGTTCGAGATCCCCGAGGACCTGTGGTCAGCACTGTCCGAGCTGCCCTACGACACCGGCGACCCCGAGGCCAACCGCGACTACAAACTGGGCTGAGCATTCTGAAATACGAGTTCACCGGTCCACGGGTCGGGTCTGCCGCACCTCGTCCACTCGTCGGTAGCGAGCAGCTCATTCCCGGGGCGCTTGCACCCCAGTGGCGATGCACCGCGCCGGAGCCCAACGGGACCGAAGTCCCATTGGGCTCTGTGAGCACCGTGTCGCTAGCGGGGACCAGCGACAGGGTGGGCGTATGGGGGTTCAACCAACAATCGGCGACCCTTGTCTACCTTGCGGCCAGTGCTTCGTCGATGGACTGTTGCACGAGTTCGTAGGCGCTTAGTTGCCTAACGCTCGATGCTTGCCTTTCGGCCAGTGCTTGGTCGATGGACTGTTGCACGAGTAGGTAGGCCGGGGTCTGCTCAACGGCCGCTGCTTGCCTTTCGGCCAGTGCTTGGTCGATGGACTGTTGCACGAGTAGGTAGGCGGGGGTCTGCTCAGCGGCTGCTGCTTGCCTTTCGGCCAGTGCTGCGTCGATGTAGTCCTGCACGATTACGTAGGCCGGCCTTGCGGCTGCTGCTTGCCTTTCGGCCAGTGCTTCTTCAATGGCCCGTTCCACCTGTACGTAGGCGGGGGCGGGCTCCATTTCAGCCAGCGCTTCGTCGATGGACTGTTGGATCAGTTGAGAAGACCGTGTCCGAATGGTGAACTCGGTCTCGCTGTCACGACTCACGAAGGTTCCAACGAGGGCTCCGACCATGGCGATCACGATCAGGGCGGCAACCCAGGGCATCCACCGCACGCCGGTCGCGGTCCGGCGGTCGATCGATGACGGGAATTTCAGGCTGCTGGCGTCGTCAGGGACGACGACATCTTCGGGAAGCTCGGGGAGTTCTCTATAGGTTGTGCCTGTCTGGCGGTCCTGTAGCTTTGTCATCTTTTCACTTCCTTTCTTGTTCACGCTTTCTTGTTCACAACCAGTATCCGCTCCCGCGCCATCACGGCGCCGCGAGCTTGTTGCTCTTCCAGCTGAGGGACTTCTGTCACTGGCGCTGAACCGACGCTGGGTAGAAAGTTGTGGTGGAGGTGACGCCAGCATGCAGGGCAACTCGATGATTCGGGTACTCGGACCCATCGAGATCTCTACCAAAGATGGAACTCTCGCAGTCGGTGGCCGGCAGTCGCGCGCCCTCCTGGGGGCTCTCGTGGCCGGAGTCGGTCATGCGGTCTCGGTGGACTACCTGAACGACGTGCTGTGGGGGGACAGCCCTTCGAAATCGGCGGGCAGCAGACTCCAGTCGGCTGTCTCACACCTCCGCAGCCTGCTCGGCGACGACGCGATCACCCACATTGACCATGCCTACCGGTTGAATGCCGAGGTGGAGGACATCGATGCGCTGCTGTTCGACTCGTTGCTGACACAGGCCACTATGTCCAGGGACGAGCCCGAGACGTGCCGCAGGCTCTGCCGAGACGCATTACACCTGTGGCGTGGCCGTCCGTTCGGCGACCTCGCCGACGACGAACCGTTCAAACTGGACGCGTACCGGCTCGATGAACTGCGCCTTGTCGCGATGGAGCTCTGCGTGGAGGCCGATCTCGCCCTCGGCAATCAACCGCTCGTCATCGGTGAACTCCAGGCCGCGGTGGTCGAGAATCCCTATCGTGAACGGCTCTGGTTCCTCTTGATCGAAGCGCTCGCTGGGAGCGGCCGACGGGTCGAAGCGATGCGGGCGTGCGATCGCCTCCGCCAAACGCTCGCTGAAGTCGGGATGCAGGCAAGCGACGAGCTCGCAACCGTGGAGAAGTCGATCCTCGCCGGGTGAACCGGCCAGCCCTCGGATCCGAGATCCGGGCGCCTGGCCGAGGCCCAACCAGATCGTCGTCGGGGAATGATCCTGTATCGAGGGGTTCCTCGGCAGGACGCGCAAGATTCGGCCCGATGCCTCCGTACCCGACTACGACGCTCGGGGCTGTTCGGCACAGCGAGGCTGCCGACCACAATCCTCCCATTGTTGGGATGGGTGACCTCGTGACGACATACTCGTGGGGTGCCACGAGCCATCGAAGTGTTTGCCGACATCACCTGTCCGTTCACCCACATCGGTCTCAAGATCGTGGGTGCCGAAGTCGCCGCCCTCGACGCCGACATCGACATCCACGTCCGGGCCTGGCCGCTGGAATGGGTCAACGGGACGATGGCCGATCCGGTCGCCATCGGTGAGAAGATCGCCTTGATCACCGACCAGCTGGGGGTGAGCGACTTCGCCGGTTTCCGAACCGATCGCTGGCCCCGCACCGCGATCCCGGCTCTCAACCTGGCCGCCGCCGGATACGAGGTCGATCGCGCCACCGGCCTCGCTGTGAGCCTACGGCTGCGGTCCCTGGTATTCGAGGAGGGTCGGGATGTCGCCGATCCTGACGTCTTGGCCGAAGTCGCCGGCTCGTTCGGCTTGGCCGCCCCCCGGATCGACCCGGTGGACTCGGTCATCAACGACTACGAAGAAGGTAAGCGACGAGGTGTGCGGGGATCACCCGACTTCTTCATCGGTGAGAACGAGTTCTTCTGTCCATCGCTCGACCTCGGCCACGATACCGAGGGCACCCTGACCAGCGCATTCGACGCCGACGGACTGCGCGCGCTCATCGCTTCAGCCGCGGCCTGAGCACACGAAACCAGGGCGGGCGCACTCGACCGGCTGTGCGGACCGTTGGCTGGTCTTCCTCGGTCAGCCCGGGCTGGCGCTAATCCGCAGCCTTGGGTGCCCTGGAGGGCACTGCGCGCTGCGGATTACCGATCAACGCCGTGGTCGGATGCCGCCCAGCGTTCGTCACCGGCGGCCATACCTCGCTATGGTCGTGGGAGGCTGGCGTGAGATGTTCGTGCCGGCCACCGACCCCGGAAAGGAACGTCACATGCTTCGGTTCGATCCCTTTGGTGAAGTTGACCGCTTGAGCCGGGAGGCTCATCGACCGGCCCGAGAACGCCGCGATGCCATGGCCTTCGACGCAGTGAAACACGAGGACACGGTGTACATGTACTTCGATGTCCCCGGCGTGCCGGGGGAGAACATCTCGGTGACCGTCGAGGGCAACGAGCTCACGGTGACCGCTGAGCGCGGGTGGGATTCGACCGGCCAGACGGTCCTGGCCCAGGAGCGCCTCCAGGGCACATTCACCAGACGCATCGCGCTCAACGATGCCCTGGACACGTCCCAGATGTCCGCCGATCTCGATCACGGTGTGCTCACGGTGAGCGTCCCCATGTCGGAGAAGATCAAACCGCGCAGTATTCGCGTGAAGCATTCCGGCGGCCACGAATCGATCGGCACGAGCGGCGTGTAGGAGCCCGACAGCTCAGCCGTCCCGTCGGCTCAGCCGAGGACCGATAGCGCATCGCGGGCGATCGCAAGCTCCTCGTCGGTGGGGATCACCAGCACGCGGGCCGGAGAATCATCGGGCGAGATGAATCGTTCGTCACTGCCGGCGGCGTTGCGGACGGGGTCGAGGTTGAGCCCGAGGAATTCGAGGCCGTCGACAACCCGAGCCCGCAACGCAGCATCGTTCTCACCCACCCCCGCAGTGAAGGTCAATGTGTCGATGCCACCCATGAGGGCCGCGTAGGCGCCGACGTAGTGTTTGATGCGACGCACGTAGACGTCGAGGCCGAGACGAGCTGCGGCGTTGCCACCATCGGCCGCGGCGTGTACGTCGCGAAGGTCGTTGTGGCCGGTGAGCCCGGCCAGACCGCTGCGTCGGTTGAGCAAGTTGTCCACCGCATCGACCGACAGGCCGGCGGCACGCTGGAGGTACAGAACGATGGCAGGATCGAGGTCGCCCGAGCGGGTGCCCATGACCAGACCCTCGAGTGGGGTGAGCCCCATGGAAGTGGCCACCGGTTCGTGGCCGACCACCGCTGCGGCCGACGCCCCGTTGCCCAGATGCAGCACGACTTGGCGAAGGTCGCTGCGTCTCAACAGGGTGGCGACCCGGCCGGAGACATAACGGTGGGAGGTGCCGTGGAAGCCGTACCGCCGGATGCCGTGCGCCGCTGCGACGGTGCGATCGATGGCGTAGGTTGTGGCCTCTTCGGGCAGGGATCGGAAGAACGCGGTATCGAACACGGCGATATGAGGCGTCCCGGGCATGGCGGCCCGGGCCACCCGAATCCCGGCCAGGTTGGCGGGGTTGTGCAGTGGGGCGAGGGGTGACAACCGCTCGATGGCCGCTTCGACCGCATCGTCTATCAGGGTCGGTGCCGAGAATTCGACACCGCCCATCACCACCCGATGTCCGACCGCGGCAAGCGTCGAGCCGTCCAGCGCCGGACCGAGGGTCTCGAACGCGGCCAGCACGCTGGCCATGGCCTCGTTGTGGTTCGACGCCTCGACGGGCTGGTCGGACTGGCCGTCAGCGCTGGTGTGGCGCTGGTGCGCCTTGGGGTCACCGATACGTTCCACGATGCCGCTCGCGCCGCGACGACCCGTGCCCGGCTCGACCAGCTCGTACTTGAGGGACGAAGAGCCACAGTTGAGCACCAGGACGGAGACGTCGGCGGTCACACCGCTCCATCTTCATCGGTTGGTGCAGCCTGGGCTGCGGTGATGGCGACCGTGTTCACGATGTCGCGAACGGTTGCGCCGCGGGAGAGGTCGTTGACGGGCTTGGCCAGTCCCTGGAGCACAGGTCCGATGGCGACGACATCGGCGGAACGCTGGACCGCCTTGTAGGTGTTGTTGCCAGTGTTCAGGTCGGGGAACACGAACACGGTGGCCCTACCGGCCACCTCCGAGCCGGGCAATTTCGACGCCGCAACCTCGGCGTCGATGGCGGCGTCGTACTGGACCGGCCCCTCGATCTTCAGGTCGGGACGTCGCCGGCGCACCAGCTGGGTAGCGGCCCGTACCTTTTCCACGTCGGCGCCCGATCCCGACTCACCGGTGGAGTACGAGAGCATCGCCACCCGGGGCTCGACCCCGAAGCGCGCCGCAGTGGCCGCCGAGGCGATGGCGATGTCTGCCAGTTCCTCGACCGTCGGCTCGCGAATCACCGCGCAGTCGCCATAGACCAGGACCCGGTCGGGCAAGCACATGAAGAACACCGAGGACACGATGTCGACACCGGGCACGGTCTTGATGATCTCGAACGCCGGTGTGACCGTATGTGCGGTTGAGTGGGCCGCGCCCGACACCATCCCGTCGGCGTGGCCGAGGTGCACCATCATCGTGCCGAAGTAGGAGACGTCGCGCATGATGTCGAGGGCCGGGTCGAGGGTCATACCCCGGTGAGCGCGAAGCTCGGTGTAGACCCGGGCGTATTCCTCGCGACGTTCGCTGGTCGCAGGGTTGATGATCTCGACATCGGCAAGCTGAAGACCCAAGGCGGCGATCCGCGATCGCACGGTTGTCTGGTCGCCAAGGATCGTCAACCGGGCCACATTGCGAGCCCGAAGGGTGGCAGCGGCCAGGAGTACGCGGTCCTCCTCGCCCTCGGGGAGAACGATGTGGCGGTCGGCGGCGCGGGCGAGCCCGATCAGCTGCAGCTCGAACATCAGCGGAGTGACCACATTGGTATGGGGAATACCCCCCAAGACGTCAACGATGTCGGCGCCGAGGTGATCTTCGAAGGTGGCCAGGGCCCGGTTGACCTTCCGGGATGCGTGACGGGTCAACTGGCCCTTGGTTGTGGAAATAGCCACGGCGGAGTCGAACGAATCGAGCTCGGTTGTGATGAGAGGGAGGTGGGCGTCGATGCCGGCGATCAGCCGGCTCACGTTGGCCTCGGGGGCAAACCCGCCGGTGAGTACGACTGCCGAGACAGACGGCGCGTCGGATGCGGCGCAGCTGGCGGCCAGCGCCACCAGCACGTCGGGTCGGTCGCCGGCTGCGATGCAGAGCTGGCCGTCCTCGATGTAGCTCAGCAGGTGCTCGACGTTCATGGCGCAGATCAGGGTGTCGTGGTAGACGCGGTTGAGCAGCTGGTTGTCGCCTGCGATGAGGGCGCCGTCGACCGCAGCCATGGCCTCGGCGATCTGGGGCGCAGCAACCAGCGGGTCCTCCGGTACTACCCACACCCGCACACCAGCCTTGCCGCCTGTTGCGCGGTGGTCGAAGTGATCGCGGACGTCTGCCACGGCCTCGGGGTCGACTCGATTGACCACAACGGCCAACACCGAGGCATGGGCTTGGCGCAGTTCGTTCATCGTGAGGTCGACGAGCTGGCCCGTGTCGGCGAGGTGACGGCCTTTCCCGTTGACCACCGCCACCACAGGAACGCCTAGGTTTGCGGCGATGTGGCCGTTCACGCTCAGCTCGATGGGGCTGGACACCCCGCTGTAGTCGGAGCCGACCACCACCACGGCTTCACAGTGCTCGGCGAGGTCTTGATAACGTTCGACGATCGAGGCCATGGCGGCGTCGGGGTCAGCATGAACGTCGTCGTAGGTGACCCCAATTGCCGCCGGGAACGGGTGGCTCGTGCGGTTGGTCAGGAGATCGATGACCTCGTCGGGAGCATCGGCGTCGTGGACGACCGGCCGGAACACCCCCACTCGGCTGACCCGGCGGGCCAGGGCGTCGAAAAGGCCGAGGGCGACCAACGATTTGCCGCTCTGCGCCTCGGCGGCCATGACGAACAGAACATGCGACGGCGGGGGAGACATTGGTCCTGACCGTAGTGCCTCAATCGATCTCCGGGCGCTCCTGACCGATGCGCCAAGCGGCACATATCACGGTGACTGATGCGGCCCGGGCCCAGAAGTCATCGCAGGCCGATGCTCGCGCCGTGTCCGATCGGCCAGGGCGGGGGATCGGAGGACGATTCGGCCGTTCTTTCGATCTGGGCTTGGGTTCGGGGCCACGACACGGGCAGCCGACCCGTGAAGGGCACGCTCCCCAACAACACGTCGGCGATGCCGTCCGCCTCGGTGCCCGGCAGCCAGCAGGCGATGACAGCTTCAACGTGTTCGAGGACGGGCTCGAGGAGCAGCGGGCGACCCGATATCACGACCACGATCAGTCGATCGACCACGGCGCCCATGCGACGGACCACATCGATCTGGTCCTCCGGAAGCGACAGGTGTGAGCGATCGCCGGCACCTTCGACATAGGGCAGTTCGTGAAGCGACACCACCCCGTACTCCGCCGTGGTGTCGAAGTGCCCGTCACGGTTGTACTCCACCCGATCATTCCTGCCGTCGCGGAGGCCATCGAGGATGGTTCGACCCTCGGTGATCGGGCCGGCTGAACCGGCCCATGAGATGGTCCAACCCCCGCATGCAATACCGATGTCGTCCAACGCGTGGCCAGCAGCGAGAAGCGTCGCGTCGTCGGGGATGGGGAGAGCATTCTCGTTCGTCAGGACGACGGCCGATGCGGCCGCGGCCGCCCGTGCGAGTTCTCGGTGTTGATCGCAGCCCACGACCTCAAGCGGTACCGGTGCATGTGACCGGTCATCGAGGAGTCCGAGTTGCGCTTTGGCACGGAGGATCCGACCGACCGCATCGTCGATGCGTTCCGCCGGGATCCGGCCCTGGTCGACGAGCTCGATGACCGTTGCGATGAAGCGCTGGTAGTCGAAGGGGACCATCACCATGTCGATGCCGGCGTTTATCGCTTGCTGGACGGCGCTGTCGTAGGCGGGGTCGATCTGCCCGATGGCCAGCCAGTCGGAGACCACGAACCCGGAGAACCCGAGTTCGTCTTTCAGTACATCGGTGAGAAGGTACCGCTCGCTGTGCAGCCGTCGACCGTGCCACGAGCCATAACATGCCATGACCGTGAGCGCTCCGGCCTCGATTGCCGCTACGAAGGGCGGCAGGTGAACCCGTCGCAGTTCGTCCTCATCGAGCTGAATGTCGCCTTGATCGATCTGCCACTCGGAGCCCCAGCCCCCCCACCAGTCGATCCAGGGATGGCGGTGATTGCCCGCCGTACCCCACACCGCCGCGCCTTCGCCGACGTAATGTTTGGCGCAGGCGAGCACGCCGGTTGCCGGCAGATAATCGCCGTGCCAGCCGCGCACCGCCGCCGCGCCGAGCGCGCTGACCAGTTCGCTGTTCTGTGAGAACCCTTCATAGGTCCGTCCCCATCGGATGTCCTGGGGAACTGCGAGACATGGGGCGAAGGACCAACGGGCCCCGGTGGCGGCCGTCTCCAACGCGGCGGCTCGGGCGACAGAGCGCATCAGGTCCGGGTCGCCCGCCGCTCCAAGGCCGATGTTGTGGGGGAAGATGGTGGCGCCGAGCACGTTGTTGTGCCCGTGCACGGCGTCGGTGCCGTAGAGGATCGGGATGCCGAGCCGGCTGCGGTGTGAGCCTGCGACGAACGAATCAACCATCTGGCGCCACGCCGCGGCCGAGCCATCCCCGGGGTTGCCGCCGCCGCCGCTCAGAACCGAGCCGATCGACCAGGCGCCAACGTCGTCAGGGGTGATGCTCCCCAGCTCGACCTGGGTCATCTGTCCGACCTTCTCGGCCAGTGTCATGGAGTCCACCAGATCCGGCACGGTGATTCCATCCTCCGGGGCCGCCCGGTGATTCCCGTTGGACATGTTCATCGACGCTCCAACAGCACTGCGGGGATCCGCTCCCGCAGGCTCCGATCCAGAGTCTAAGCGGTCGAACCCAGCCGGCTCCGTGTCTGAGCCGGCATTGCGATCACCTTGCCGGCGTGGCACGAGGCCGCCGGGCGGGAAGGCCATCAGGACATCAACTGCAGAATGAGGCGGGAACGTGCTGTCGCTAGGCCTTGACTGCTTTGATGATGGCTGAGTACACGCCGTCGGCGACGCTGTGGGTGGGTTCGATCGACACATCCTTGAAGCCGGCGGCCTCGAGTCCGATCATGTAGTCGCTGATGCCGAGGGCTCCCGCGATGCAACCCACCCAGCTGCCACGTTCGAGGCGCTGGGCTTGGGTGAGGTGGTCCTGGGCCACGACATCGGCGATGCCGAGGCGGCCCCCGGTGCGTAGGACACGGTGCATCTCGCGAAACACGGCTGGCTTGTCGTCGGAGAGGTTGATCACGCAGTTGGAGATCACGACGTCGACGCTGGAGTCGTCGAGCGGGATGTCCTCGATGACCCCTTTGCGGAACTCGACGTTCTCGGCCCCGGCTTCTCTCTGGTGCTTGCGGGCGAGTTCGAGCATCTCATCGACCATGTCGAGGCCGTAGGCGAACCCGTCGGGGCCCACACGTCGGGCGGAAAGAAGCACATCGATACCGGCGCCCGAGCCGAGGTCGAGAACGGTCTCGCCAGGGTTGAGGTCGGCAACCGCGGTTGGGTTGCCACAGCCCAGCGAAGCGAGAGCAGCGCCATCGGGGATCTCGGTCAGCTCGTCGGCCTTGTAGAGCCAGGTACCGAAGTTTCCCGAGTCGGCTGTCTTGAAGGCGTCGGAGGCGGAAGGCTCGCAACACTCGGTGTCGCAGCAGGACGGTTCGACGCTTGTTGCGGCGTTCGCGTAACGCTGACGCACTCGGTCACGAATATCACTGGTTGCTTCGGTCATGGCCATCTCCTTGGTATCGACACCTGTCGATGCGATCTAGCGTAGCTTTCATATTGACAAACGTCAATATGTCTTCTCGGCGCTCTCTCAACACGGCGAGGCGCGTCAACAAGGCTCACCCGCTGGGCCGCTAGATCTGCGCAGCTGCTTCGAACATGGCCCGTTCGGATTGTGTCCATGACTCCGTCAACGCTGCATCTGCGACGTCGCTGATCGTGGCGCGGATCGGTGCGGCCGGGCCGGGAAGGTCCCTGCGCTCCACCTCGTCCAACAGATAACCCAGCGTGCGCACGATCGTGATCATGACATCCGGTTCGGCGGTGGCGTAGCGGCGAACCGGGTCGATAGCGATCCGCAGGAAGTCCTCGTAACTCGGTTCTTGCCGCATCAGCGTCTTCGAGCCTTCCCGCCTGACCGGAGACTCGATCTCGTTCTCCCACATCACCCGTAGGACATCGCCGATGTGAACCATCACATCCATGGCGGTCCGCGGATCGTTGACGCCGGGTGACAACGCTCGCACTGCGATGTCGGTGAGCTGGGTCAACCCGAAGCTCACATCCTGCTGCATCGTTCGGGAGTCGCCAATGGCGAAGGCCATCGGCAGCTCGCTCCAACATCGATCGTCATCGGCTGGCGCAGGTGAAACCCACATGAGCGGCGAATGGGCCAGCACGAACCCGCCCAACACAGGCACCACCCGGCCCACCGAATCGTCCGGCAACGCCTCTATCAGCTGCTCACTGTCGATCTGTTGGATCCATCCGGACCGGTCCACTTCCACCGCCGCCGCATCCTCGGGGATCTCGGTCCGCTCGAACTCGGCTGCCGGCAGCGCAGTCCGAATCGGCTTGGTCAAAGCCTGATTCGCCACCGCCGTGGTGATCACCTCGATGGTCTCGGCCGTCAGGCGCCTGGCCACCGAGGTCACCTGGAGGCTGTGGGTGACGTTGTCGACCGAACGCACCACTGCCACCAGCGAGGCCAACCCCAACACCAGACCCACCAGGACAGTGGTATGGGGAATGATCTCTACCGAACCCTCCAGGCTCCGAGCCGACCGGAGCCCGAGCAGGCAGAAGAACGTGGTTCCCAGCGAAAGCCCGATCGTGTGTTGCAGCACCGAGTTGCCCAGCCAACTGCGTAGCGACCGGGGCGAAAACTGTGAACTGGCCAGTTGCACCGCCACCAAGGTCATCGACATCAGCAGGGTTATCGCCGCGATCAAGCCGCCGGCAATGGCGGCCAGCACGGCCCGGGAGCTCGGCACCGTCGTGGTGAGGAACTCGGGCAGTTGATCGCTGGACAGCTCCCGATCGATCACCAACGTGATCTGGGCCCCCACCACCGACGCGGCCACGTACAGCAACGGAACGAACAGGAGCCGATGACGGATCTCGTCGGCAACCTGACGCAGATGGACGATGTTCAGCTTGGATCCGAGCCACGACACCCCACAATCCTTCCAGCCCGCAAGGCTGTGTGCACGGCATCTGATCCGGACAGGTACGGTTTCCGCTGTGGCCTACGACGTGCTGGCCGAGAGCAGAAGGTTGCTCGCCGGAGGCGTGCCCGAGGTGCCGCTCAAGCTCACTCGTCGCCGGAGGTTCATTCCCGTGGCCTGTGACGTTGACGGCGATGTGGCGGCAACGCTGTTCGTGCGCAGAGGAGTGAGTGGCAACCCGTGGTTGGAGGCCTGGGCGCTGGAGCGTCGCGACGGCGACTGGGTTGTGCTCGGCGGCGGGTCTGGTGATGGCCACGACGAGCTGTTCGAGCGCAGGGATCAGATCGAGGGCATCGCCGTGTCCTATGGCGGTGGATGGACTATCCGCGGCGGCGACGGGCTCCTTCCGTTGCTGCGACGCGGAGTCAGCCACGCCACCATGCGCCTGGCGTCTCAGGTGGCAGCGTTGGATGTGGCCGACCGGCGTATCGAGGTGCCCTCGCATGGCCTTGCGATCGTGGTGTGGGCGTCGCGTCGACCGCCCTCCGTTGCCGGACTGTCGGCCAACGGTGAGCCGCTCGCCGCAGTGCCGCTACGCGATCGTGAACGTCGTCGAACAGGTCGGGGATGGTTTCTGTACACCCGCTCGATCAACTGAACCGAGAAATCTTCGGAACGGCTCGGGAACCGGGGATCGCATGACATCGTCAAATACCCATCAACCGGAGTGTGCCTCTCTCGCAGCTTCGCAGCCCATTGATTCCCGACTCCTCACGCATTTGCTTCGCACGCTCCGGTTGACCCAAACCCGGCGACAACAGTCGCCGATCAAACCCAATGGAGAATGAATGAATACGAAGTTAGAAGACCGACTACGTCGGAAGCCCCGTACCGCCGTGCAAGATCGTCCCCCGGGCGATCCCGAACGGGCGGCGTGGTCCCCCTACGCCGGGGACGGCGATCACAGGCGCCCGACGTGGGCGCTGGTAGCGGTGGCTGCGGCGCTGATTGTGCTGGCGGTCGCCATCGGCGTGATCCTGAGCAACAAGGACGAAACCAGCACGGCACCGCTGGTGCTCACCGCTGGTAGCGACACGGCTGCGTCGTGCCTGCCGTTCGATGTCCAGACCCTGGCCGGGATGCCAATGGCGTTCGCCGGAACGGTCACCGAGATCGAAACTGGAGCCATCACCATCGACGTGGACCGCTGGTACAGAGGTGGTGACGCTCAGACGGTACGTCTGACCACCGTCGAAAACGCCGAGGCTCTGCTCGGTGGGATCCCATTCGAAGTGGGATCGCCGTACCTACTCACCGCTTCGGACAGCGCCCTGAACTACTGCGGCTACTCCGGCCCGGCGACGGCGGAGTTCCAGAGTTCGTTCAACTCAGCCTTCACAAGCTGACGGCGGCTCAAGATCGGTCCGCTGGTTGTCGATTCTGACAAGCCAGCGGACCGTCCGCGTGGTAGGAGGCCCATGACGCTGCCACAAGACAACCGATGGGAGCCGAAGCCTCGGCTGGCTGCCGCCCTGAGGCTGGCCATCTACGTCGCGCCGTTCCTCATCTCCGCGCTCGCAATAAGAACCACCCAAGCGCTGGTCGGGGCCCTCACATCAGACCTCCCATGGCTGCTGACCGTGCTCGCATCCGTGCTGGTCGCCGCCGCTGCGCTCGTGGTTTCCGGACGTCTGATGCGGCGACTTCTTCCGTTGGCGGTGCTGCTCAAACTGTCACTCTTCTTTCCCGATCAGGTGCCGAGCCGCTTCGGAGTTGCGCTGCGGGCGGCCAGCCCCCGTCGACTCGCTCGACAACTTGAATCGGCTGACGTCGAGCAGGCCTCGGTTGCCGAGCGCGTGCTTGCACTGGTCTCATCGCTCGCAGCCCATGACCGGCGTACTCGCGGTCACAGCGAACGGGTCCGAGCACTCACGATGCTGATTGCCGACCAGACAGGCATCGCCGGCGAAGAACGCGACAAGCTGGAATGGGCATCGCTGCTCCACGATCTCGGCAAACTCGATGTCCCGTCCGAGATCCTCAACAAGAAGGGGCGACCCTCCGACGACGAATGGGCGATTCTGCGGCAGCACCCGGCCGGCGGGCCCGGCTACGCCTCCGGCCTGGCCCAGTGGATGGGTCCGTGGATCCATGCCATGGATCAGCACCACGAACGCTACGACGGCACCGGCTATCCAAACGGCATCACCGCCGAAGACATCACGCTGAGCGGACGGATCGTCGCTGTCGCCGATGCGTTCGAGGTGATGACCGCAACCCGCTCGTACAAGAAGCCGATGTCGACACGGTCCGCCCGCACCGAGCTGGTGGCCTGCGCCGGCACCCACTTCGACCCGAACGTGGTGCGGGCGTTCATGCAGATCACGATCGGTGACCTCCACAAGGCGTTGGGCCCGCTGTCGTGGCTCGGCTCGATTCCGTTGGTCGGACCGGCCGCACACTCGATCAGTGCAGTCGGAAGTGGTGTCGTACTCGGCGGATCGGCCTATCCGGCGCTCGCAGCTGCCGCAGCACTGACGCTGCTGTCGTCGGTACCATCACAGGGCGTAGACCAGCGGACCGCAGATGTGCTCGCGGCCACCGATGCCCCCGTTGCCGACGTAGGGCCGGTTGCCGCCATCGACGAGAGTGCGGTTCCCAACGCCGTCGGGGCCGCTCCGTTCGTCCCGGTGATCGAGATGCCGCCGGACCCCGAACTGATCGGCGACACCGTGACCGACGTCGGGGATGCCGTCGATGATGACGGCCCCGAAGTAGTGATCGACGAAGTGGTGGACGAGGTGATCGACGAGGTCGTGGGCGGCTTTCCCGATGAGGTAGCGGAACCGGTCGAGCAACTTGTCGAGGACATCCTCGATATCGCCCCCAAAGAAATCGTCCCCGATGAAGTGACCGAACAGGTTGCCGACCTTGTCGACACGATCGGCGAGATTTCAGCCCCGATCGACGAGGCCGTGCAGGCTGTCGAAACCGAAGTGCCCGACGATGCGACAGACGCCATCGCTCACGTGCTCGACGACGATGAACCTCCACTCGTTGACCCCGACGACCTTCTCGGGGGTCTGGGGTGATGGGTGACAAGCTCCGCGGCGCAGTGCCCATGGACGCTGTGATCGGAGAGGCGGTAGCAGGATCGGAGTCGGCCTGGCACAAGATCGTCGAGGTCCTCGGCCCATCGATCCGTGGTTTCGCACGGGCCCGTGGAGTCTCTGAACCGGGCGAGCTCACCCAAGATGTCTTCCTCGACGCAGCCAGAAACATCAGGGGGTTTCATGGGGACTGGGCCGGATTCCGGTCGTGGATCTTCACCATCGCCTACCGGCGGGTTGCCGATCACCACCGGCGGAACGCCCGGCGCCCGCAGTTGGTCTCCGATGACACCGCCGCTCAACGGGTGGAGGGTGGGCGCCGTCCCGATGAGGCACTGGTGCAGCGTGAGACCGTCGACCAACTGCTCGGCGCGCTCCACAATCTGAGCCAGATCGAGCGCGATGTCGTGTTGCTCCGCATCATCGGCGAACTGTCCTCCGACGAAGTTGCCGAGGTCGTAGGCAAGACACCGGGCAACGTTCGTGTCATTCAAAACCGGGCATTGACCCGTATGCGAAAGAATCTCGAGAAAAATGTGTAACGAACTCCAACTCCCAACGATTGCTCCTGTGACATGAACAAGAGACCGTCAACGCACCCGTCCTCGGACGTCGCCAACCCAGAGAGCGAGGAACCCCTCGGGGACCTCGTTTCGTCCTGGGCCAACGATCTCCGGGCAACGGTCGTCACCGACTTCGAGCCCGACACGGTGGAAACCGTGGCCGGACTCGCCGCCGAGGCGACAGCGGTGTCAGCCGGATCTCTTGCAGCCGCCACCGGCAACACCGCCGGTGGTCTCACAGGAGGTCACACAATGTCATCATTCATCGGAACCACCATGGGAAAGATCGCCGTATCAGCCGCACTGGCCACGTCGATCGCCACCGGAGGCGCTGCGTTCGGCGCTCTTGCCCGACCCGCTTCAGACCGGAGCCGCCGATGTCGCCGAGATCGTCGGCATCGAACTGCCCCGACCCGACGTTCGCATCAACGTGGACGGTGCCGGCGAGGTCGTGGTCGAACTGGTCGACGGTGTGCTGAACATCGTTGGTCTCGATGCCAGCGGGGTCTGGGATGCCTCGGTCGTGGCTGAGACCGACACCTCGGTGGTCGTCGACTTCGTTTCTGACACCACAACCAAGACGGTGACGATCGTGACCGACACCACCGGTGAGGTGACCAGCACGGTCGAAACCGTCACCGGCTCGATCGCCCCAAGCCTTGACGGTTCGGCAACTGTCGACGGCGAGGCCGAGACCCGAGCCGACAACGGCGCAGTCACTGTGGATGGCGGCAGTGGTGCATCGACCGAGCAGAACGTCGACTCGTCCGGTGCTGAGGTTGACGCTGAGATCCAAGTAGAGGTCGAGGCCGATCTCGGGATCGAGATCGACACCGGCCTGGGCGGCTGAGCTCGGGCAAGCCGCACTGTTGAAAGGGAACGAGTCTCGTTTGTCCGAATGGGCAGCGGGACTTTTCCGCGTCCCGTCCCACTCATAAACCGAGGCCGGCGACGAACGCGGCGCTTCACTCGGGTGCGTCGGTTGGGCCTAACCCCTCATGCACGAGGTCGTAGACGGCAGCGGTCAGTTCGAGTTCGGACGCAAAGCGGGCGGCCGCACGGGCGAACGGATCCTGTTCTCCCAGCGACGGCGAAACCGGTTGCTTCCACTCGGTGCGAACATCCTGGGCAAGACCGTGTCGCCAGTTCGACGTGGATCGAAGTCGCCGGGCAAACGCCAGGTTCGATGATGTCGCCATGTACTACGTCTAGCACATCGCGACGCGGGCGAACCAGCGGATGTGACGCATGGGACAACCACACGGTCGCTCGTACTCAGCCGATCTCGACCGCGAGACGTCCCGTGGCATACGAGGACGGACAGTGCGGCTTGCCTCGGCCAGTTGATGCCGCGGTGGTGGGGGAGTGATAAGCCTGCGAGACTGGCGGGGTGTCGGGCGTAGACGATTCGAAACCGAGTGTTTCCAAACCCAGTGTGAAGAACATCGTGGGCAAACCTCGGTACGGGACAACCCAGCTGGCGTCTGACCCCGCAGTTTCGGCGTTGGCCTACACGGTGGGGCAGTTGTTGCGCAGTGCCAACGGCCAACGCGGGACGAGCCAAACGAGCAAGGATCCTGTGGACGCGGTTGCCTATGAATGGGAGCGCGTCCTCAGCGTGCACCGGGTCGAGGTTCCCCACGCCACCACCCCGGTGCTTCCCCCGGCCAGTCCGCTGCCACAGTTCGAAACATTGGTTGAGCAAGACCTGAGCCAGCGCCGTGTTGTCGCCAGCCGGATCCGGGGTGTGAAAGAGGAGGACAGGAAGATCTCCGAGGCGGCGGCCGCAGTGAAGCTCGAAACGTTGCGGGTAGACGCTGAATACGAGTTGCTCTCTCAGCAGTCCATGCTCGAGGACGTCTGGGAACGTTTGCTGGACAACGAGCCCGATGTTGTGGCCGGTGTGATGAGGTTCGCATTTCGGGACGACGAACTAGCTGCCCGTCCGCTGGAGGTGGCGGGTGACTGCGTGGTGCTGGAACTCATCGCCCCCTCGTTGGATCGTGCGATCCCCAAGAAGAAACCCGGCACCAATCGCAAAGGTGCACCCACGGTCGTGCGGGCGTCGGGCACCGATCGTCGTGACGCCTATCGGCAGTATGTGTTGGGTGCCGGGCTGCGGACTGCCAGAGAAGCGGTGGCGGTCGCCCCGGGAATCGGGTTTGTAGATGTATCGGTGCTCACAATGGAGTCGAAGGCAGCTGCTGTGGCGGGTGAGGTCCCAAAGGGCCTGGCTCGTTTCTTCGTGACCCGGTCCGGTGTTGCCGGCGCCAATCTGTCGCTGCCGGCTGATGAGGTGGTTCTATCGTGCGCTCACGCCAGCCAGATCTCCCTGGGGCGCAAGGGCCGACTGAAGCCGGTCGGCCTGGAGTATGAGAAGACGGACAAGCAGGCGATCTCGGCGCTGCTCGACCCCGATGGCGCTGATCAGAGAATTCGGGAGCGACTGAGCCGACTGGCCAGTGAGGCCATTGCGAAGTCGAGCGAACTCGGCACCAACCAACTGAAACGTGTGAGTACCAGAAGTTCAGGGGTCGTCGAGACTGTCCGCCAACGGGTGTCCCGCAGCGAGGACGGGTAGTCCGAAGGTCACCCCACTCCGAACTCGTGGGCGAAGTCGCCCGACACGAGGCGCGTCGTCCTGACGAGATCGAGGCCGGCACGACGCCCGAGCTCGGCGAAGTGCTCGGTTGAACGTTCCTGGCCCCCGTTTGTGAGCGCGGCCATCAACACGTCGGCGCGGATCGCGAGGTCGTCGCGGGGCACGATGGTCCGGTTGCTGTCGACCACGATGATCCTCGATCCGGGGGAGGCTGCACCCGTGTTGGTGAGGAGTCGGACACACGCTTCGTCGTCCCAGTCGTGAAGCACATTGACCATCAGATACACGTCGAAGCCCGACGGCACCTCGACGAAGGCGTCGCCGCCCACCGCTTCGAGGCGCGGGTGCTCCACCGCCCGTGCGGTCACCGCTGGGAGGTCGAACACCACCGCCCGCCAGTCCGGGTGCCGATCCAGCAGTACGCGGGCGAGTTCGCCCGTGCCGCCTCCCACATCGCACAGGGTTGTTGCGCCATCCCAATCGATCGCCGCGTCGAGCGTCAGCGCATGCATTCGGGCGCCGGCCGCCATCGCTTCGTCGAACGTGGACCATCGATCAGGATGCCCTTCCATCCACTCGAAGAACGGTGCGCCGTTTGCCGCAGCGAAGCCGTCGCCATCGTCCCGGCAGTCCAGTGCGGCAACCGCATTCAAGATCTCCTCGCCTGCAACGAAGTCGACCCAGCACCTCCAGCCCCCGGGGTGCTCTGAACCTAGGAATTCGGTGACGGCGTTCGGACGTACAAGCCCCCGGCGGTCGATTCGCAGCCAGCCTCTGGCAGCGCCGAACCGGACCAGTCGTTCGAGTCGGTCGTGGTCGGCATCGAGTTGGTCGGCCAGTTCCACGATTGTCATCTTCTTCGTGAGTGCTTCTGGAACGCCGGTAGCGCACAATGCCACCAGAGCCCGATGGTCGAGCAAGCTCAGGGCCGCTTCAAGGATTTGGACCGGTGGTGGGGCCATGGCGCGATGAATCCGTCCGACAAAGCTGCGCAGTCGGGTGCCGGCCTCGGATACGAACGCCGGCGGCAGCACCGGCACACCAAGGGTGGTCTTCGGATTGACCGTATGCATGGTCACCTCCTGGTCGGTGCCACCATCGTAGATCTGCAAGGGAGTCCGTGTCGATGAGTTGGAGTCAGCGCCGCGTGCCGCGCGGGTCGTCGTCATCACGCCGGGGAAGAGCGGGCTGTGGCCGTCGAGGTCGCCGCTCAAGACCTCGTGGTAGTCTCAAGATCAACTATGGAGTCCACGTTGCGCTGCGGGCGGTGGCTTTTCGGCGCTGTCGTCGCGGGCCTACTCATCCTGATCGCCTCTCCTGCCTTGGCTCACACGGGCTTCGAGTCATCGTCTCCCGCCAGCGGCGATGTTGTTGAACAACCGGTCTCGGAGATCTCTTTGACGTTCTCGGGAGAAGCGAGCCCGGTTGGTGACGGATTCGTCGTACTCGACCCAGATGGAATCGTTCGCCCCCCGGACTCGGTCACCACCACCGACAGTCTCACCTGGACGTTACGGTTCGAACAACCGCTGGCCGGTGGTGTCGTCGGTGTGCGGTGGAATGTCGTAGCGACAGACGCCCACCCGATCGAAGGTAGTTTCAGTTTCACCGTCTCTGCCCCGGCGCGTTCCACCACAACCGAACCGCCCACGACCGAGACGCCGCCCACAACGGCAGCTGCGGTGACCTCCACTGAGCCTCTCGAAGCCCAAGAGGCCGTGGAAGTACGCACGGAAGACCGGGTTGAGGATGCGAGCCAATCGGTCGAAGCGGTCGCGCTCGACGAGTTCCTCCGTACCGAGCCCGACACGGCCGGCTCGGCCTCGCTGATGAACAACGTTGGTCGGGTTCTCTCCGTGCTCGGCGTTGTCGGCGCAGTTGGCGGGACACTGTTCGCCGCCTTGGTCCTGCACGGTGATCGAACCGACATCCAAGCGGTGCTGTCCGTGGTCCGGATATCCGGTGCGTTGGCGGGTGTGGGTGCCGTCGTCGAAGCCGCTGCAACGACGGCAACGTTGGGAGGAGGCTGGTCTGCTCTCACGTCCGGATCCGCTCTCGGTGATGCGCTGTGGTCGTCGTTCGGGGTAGCGGTCGGTCTCCGGATCATCGGCGCGGCAGCCATTGCCGGTGGTATCGAGCTCACGACCGGTTCTGCGACCGAGGTTGACCCGATCGCGGCGGTCAGCCAGCTAACCCCTGTTGGAGCCGCCCCGTCGGGCTCGGTCATCTCCCCAGACATCGTCGAGGCGGAGCAGGTCGCTCCTGACCGCGACCAAGTCTGGACGATGCGGTCGAGCCCTGCCGCAGTCATCGGAGTCGTGTTGCTCACAGTGTCGTTCGTGTTCGTCGGCCACACGGTTTCGGAAGGACCACGCTGGCTGCACTCGCTGATCAATCCTGTTCACGTCGCCGCCGGTGCAACGTGGGCTGGCGGTGTGGTTATGTTGGCATTGGTACTCCGCCGGCGGAGTCGACGCGGTGTTCCGACCGGAACCCGGCAGCTCGCCGTTCGCTTTTCGGTCGTTGCCACAGTTGCCCTCGTCGCTGTCGCCGTCGCCGGAACCGTGCTCTCCTTGATAATCCTGGATTCGGTGTCTCAGATCTGGTCGACGTCGTGGGGCCGCTTACTGGTAGCAAAGGTTGCGTTGGTCGCCGTCGCGGCAGCAGCGGGTGGCTACAACCACTGGGTCCTCGTTCCTGAACTCGACCGGGCTACACATGATCTCGCTCTCGACCGCCGCTTCAAGATGGTTGTGACCATCGAAGCAGTCGTACTCGTAGCCATCATCGTGATTACGGCGTTGTTGACCGGGGCTTCTTCGACGGCGTGAGGTGGCAAGCGCTTCCTGAATTGCAGTCCTCTCGGGGGTCTTCCCTGTAGCGATTGCCCCCGAGCGGCACTGGCCGTGTCGCACATTCCCTTGTGTCCGGGTCGATACTTGCAAGGTCCCGGTCTGACGACCCGCTGATGGGTCAGACGATGAGGCCGAGCGGCGAGTACAGATGATCGGGGAAGGCGACGGCTGGGTCGCCTGCGAGCACGCCGTCCACGACCTCGGCCAGCAGGTCCCGGTAGTCGGTGGTCATGGGAACATCCCCGCCGGCGTCGGCGACAACATCGGGGGAGAGCCCGGGCCAGCTACCGAAAACACGCCCGCCGGCCACGTTCTTCCCCAGCACCAGTGCCGCCGAGCCCCACCCGTGATCACACCCGCCGGATCCGTTCTCGGCCACCCGTCGACCGAACTCTGTCACCACGACCGTCGTGACATCGTCGATGTTGCGCTCGTCGAGGCGGTCGGTGAGATCGCCGAGCGTGGTGTCGAGGCTGGTGAGGAGGTTGCGCATCTCACCCTGCTCGATGGTGCCCATACGGTCGTGGGTGTCCCATCCTCCGATGCTCACGGTGATGACCTCGATCCCGAGTCCGGCGTCGAGCATGGTGACGATGTCCTCGAAGGCAGCAGCGGTTTGGTTTCGCTGCGAGGAGGCGGGAAGGTCGGCCGCGGTGCGGGCCGCGTCGAGGGCCTGGATCGCGACGATGTCGGAGGGGGAGTTCCCGGCGTGCGCCTGCCGCATCGCCAGTTCGAGATCTGCCGCGGCCCCGCCGGCGAGCGCCAGTCCGAAGGTCTGAAGCGACATCATGCCGAGAGCCGGGTAGCCAAACAGGCTCTCATCGACGTTGCCGCCGATCGTGATGGCCCGAAGCGGGCTGTCGGTTTGCGCCGCCGACGCATTCAGGTGGCGGGCCAGCCAGCCGTCACCGAGGTTGTCTTGGCCATCGCTTCCCCGTTCCAGGAGGTCCTGGGCCAGGAAGTGGCTTCGATCCGCCGCCGGGTTTCCGACCGCAACGACGGGTGCCAGATCGCCGGCAGTAAAACGCTCGTGCAGGCGGGAGAGTGAGGGATGGAATCCGAATCGATCGTCGAGGGGGAGGGTGGCCGCTGAATCGATTGCGATACCGGGTCGGAGATCGTGGTAGTTGGGTTCATCGAGCGGCACCGTGATCGAGAGGTGATCGGCGGCGCCCCTGAGGAAGACAACCACCAGTCGACCTCCCGGTTTCGCGGTGGCGTCTGTCGAGGCGGCGGCGGGCTGGACGCCCGAGAGTCCGGTCAGTGCGGTTGCGCCGAGGGCGGCGCCCGACTGCAGTAGCGACCTTCTGGTCAGCAGGGTGGCCACGGGTTGATCCTCTCCGGTTGCATTCATCGGTACAGGGCGGTGGGGTGAGCGAGCATCGCAAAGGCGATGTGGGGTCCAGCCTCTTCGAGTTCGGCGGCGCTCGGTACGTCCGTGGGACTCCAGCCGGTCAGCACGGAGAGGAGATCGGACTGCTCCTCGGTGGGCGGCTCGTGGCGGAGGGCGGTCGCATACCGATTGAACACCTCGGCCGCGTTCATGTCTCGCACGTCCTCGAGGATCTGGTCGAGTGAAGTTGGGAACCGCCGGTCCGACGACAGTGTGAGTCTCATGATCAAGTTCCAGCGGGAGAGAAGACCTCCGGCGTTGAGCCACGCCGACTCGCTGTCGGGATATCCATCTGGACTGGCGTGGCGAAACGGAGGTTGACCCAGACCCTGGATCAGCTCGGCCAGCGCACGGCGTTCCTGGGGCCCGTCCACATTGACTGCGGTGTCGAGCGATCGGAACGTCTGGACGAGATGGTCCCAGGGGCGATTGAATTTCGGGGCCGCCGCTGCGAACTCCGGATGGCTCGACCATCGCTCTCAGAACCGGAGCGATCGCGGTGTCGTTGGTCAGCCACGCCTCGGTCATGGAATCAACCAGTTCGTCGTTGGGCTCGTCGGCCACGAACCGGACGGCCAACTTGCCACAAATGTGCCGGGCGGTCTGGGGGAGTCGGGCGAGGTGGTGGAGGAACTCAACACCGTGATCGAACCGGTCTCCGCTGGTTGGCCGATCCCATCCGAGGACCGAAACCGATGTCGGGTCGTGCCGCCGGGGAACGAACTGGAACTCCAGGTCCCGGGTGATGGTCCAACCGGTGAGCAGGCCGGCGACGGCGACGACGTCGTTCTCGTCGAAGCCTCCGTCGACGCCGACGGTGTGAAGTTCCAGCAGTTCGCGGCTGTAGTTCTCGTTGATGGCACCAACCCTCGACCGGGCGTTGTCCAGGTAGATGAGCATGGCCGGGCTCTGAGCGGTCGCCACCAGCAGTTCGTCGAAGCGGCCGAGGGCGTGGCGTCGGAGCACTTCTCGATCCATCACGATGCGGGTGGCGATCAATGGGGGACTGATCTGGGGGACGTTGAAGTGGTCGCCCCAGAACTCGACCATCCGCTCGTAGAGCTGGGCGGGGCCGGTGGTGTTGCGAACGAGCAGAGACGCAGGAAGGGCTGTTGCCAGCCGCTGCCCGTTGCCGTCAGCCTGGAAGTTGGCCAGTATCTCCGCCGCCGGTTGGTCCAGTTCCGGGAAGATGCCAACCAGCTCGTCGTCGATGCCGGCGGTGTCCAGGAGCGCAGGATCGAGCTGTTCATCCAGCCATGTGGCGGGCCCGATACTGCGGATGCGTTGCAGCTCGGTCTCGGTCGCCCCGTAGGTGAGGCGGCGGAGGAGATGCAGGTCGGGGTCGGCCGTCAGCGGTTGTTCAGGCGACGGGCCGGGTGGGGTTCCGGCCTCCGGAGGTGACCCGGCTTCGGTGGTCGAGCGGCATGCGGTCGCGGCTCCTCCGAGAAGCATCAGTGCGCTGCCCAAGAGCCCGGATAGGGCGTGGCGGCGGTCCATCGGCGATGGCACCGCATGCTCTCGAACAGGTTCGCTTGGAGTGGCAGCTGTCACACGGACAGTGTTGCATGGTCACCTGAAGTGAAGCTGAAGGGTGCGCGCGGAGGGGGCGCTACGGCTCCCTCACGCGTCGGTCGTGCATCACATCTCGAACGCCGAACTCGATGCTCAGCCCAAGGTTGCGGTCACGGTCACGACTTGTCGCTTGCCAAGATCGTGATTCGCCACCGTCGCGCTGTGAAAGCCGAACTCGGGCAACATTCCAGCGAACTGTTCGGCCTGGCCGGCGGTCCAGCCGTGGCTGGCGAGGCCGTCGACGTCGGGAGGCGACTGCTTTTCGAGTGCAATGAACCGCCCGCCCGGCTCGAGAACGCGGGTTACTTCGGTGAGGCCGGCATTGAGGTCCGGCCAGTGATGCACTGACGCCAGCGACCAGACCACCGAGTACGTATCGGCGGGAACACCAATGTCTTCACAAGTGGTGCGCAGCCATTCGATCCGCCCTGCGGGAGGCCGAATCCGGGTCATCAGTCTGGCCAGGTTCAGCATCGGCTGGGCGGGATCGACTCCGGTGACGGTCGCACCCGTTGCTGCTGCAATTCGGGCCGCGGTACCGGGTCCACAGCCGATGTCGAGCACGTGATCGTGTTCCGATACTCCGGCGATTTCGGTGACGAGTGCGCCATCGCCCCCACGCCCAACGGCCATGGAGAGCGCGCAGACATACCCCGTTGAACCACCGAACTTGGCGTTGTTGTCTCCATGATGGTTTGGGGGCAGCTGATCCACCCCCTCAACCTAGGGGCCGCAAATTCGGACCGAATGCAGAAGGTGAAGATCAACGCCATGTCGGCGTGCGAGGTCATGGCTCTCGACATCGCCTTCGTTGCATTTCATCGCCGTGCCCGTTGATGTGGGTTCAACGCTTTGGCGACATTCCTGTTGAGAGCCACAAATGGCGTTTCTGCCGTGGCGATGGCCACACCAGATGTGGCTATCCACAGGAATTTGGGGGGAGGGGAGCGTGGGTGCGGTTGCTCGACCTCGAGGGTCGCCACGTGTGTATTCAGAATCGGTCGGACTGGTCGATGGGTAGGTATGAGCTACCACCGAGACCCTCGGCCCTTGCGCGCGCCGGAGCAGTTGACGTCGGTAGGGATCAGGCCAGACCTCCAACCATGAGCGAAGGGCCCACCATAGGTGCTTCGGAATCGATCGACCGCAGCTGGCAGGCGTCACGTGCTTGGGCCCGGGTTGTCGGCGTCTTCGTCTTCGTCGCCCCGCTGGCAGCAGCCTGGATCGCCGTGGCGCTTGTGCGCGATGCGTTCTTCCGCCCAGCTGGAGTCCTGGGGATCATCGTCTGGGTCATCCAGGCTGTCGCCGTCGCTTGGGTGGTGGCTGCGATTGTTGAACGGCTGGCCCGAGGTTTGCTGCCCCTGCAGGTTCTGCTGGGCATGTCGCTCACCTTTCCTGATCACGCCCCTTCACGGTTCAAGGTTGCGCTTCGCTCGGGAACGCTGAGGAAACTGAAGTCACGAATCCCTGACATCTCTGACCGCGGTACGGCCTCGGTTCAGCAGGCTGCCGAGCATGCGGTGGAACTGGTCACGATGCTGGGCAAGCACGAGCGGTTGACCCGGGGCCATACCGAACGGGTGAGGGCGTACAGCGATCTGATTGGGGTGGAACTGGGGCTCTCCGAGGAGGATCGGAACAAACTTTCCTGGTCAGCAATGCTCCACGACATTGGAAAACTTGCAGTACCGGCTGAGATCCTCAACAAGGACTCACGACCGACAGGCTCAGAATGGGAGATCCTGGCGTCCCACCCATCTCAGGGACTCGAGCTACTGGCCCCGCTTCAGGACTGGTTGGGTGACTGGCTGCTGGCGACGTCGGAACACCACGAGCGGTGGGACGGAGCCGGTTATCCGAATGGACTGGCCGGGCTGGACATCTCACTCGCCGGACGGATCGTGGCGGTGGCCGACGCCTACGACGTGATCACCTCCCACCGGTCCTACAAGAAGCCGATGTCCATCGACGCCGCCCGCAGCGAACTGGTCGAGTGTGCAGGCACTCAGTTCGATCCGGCCATTGTTCGGGCCATGCTCACTGCTTCAAAGAGCGACAGAACCGGTATCGCCCGACTCGCCGGCCTACTTGAAACCAGGACGATCTCCCAGGCTGTCAGCTCCATCTCCACCGCACCGGCGGCAGTTGCGGCTTCGCTCATAGCGATACCAGCCTTGCTCGGAGTACCGGCGACCGGAGCCGAGCCCGGAGTTGCAGCAGGACCACCCGAGGTTGCCTTCGTGGAACCCGTGGCCGAGGAAGAGCTGAGCGACCGCCAAACGGCCACCGTTGTCGAGCCCATACCTGGTGCGTCACCGACATCCTCAACCATCCCGACCGCAGAAGACGCCAACACCACTACAACGGACCAAACCACTACGAGCAGCACCGCTGATCAGATTGGGAATAGCTCCACTACGGGGCAACCCCCCACCGCAGCCCCACCCACAAGCCCGAGCAGCGGACCCACAACGGCTCCTGCGACGTCTTCGGCCACCACAACCGCCGCGGCGCCGACAACCACGGCGGTACCCACGACCACAACGACGGCCCCATACCGACGACTGCGCCTCCCCTCGACGACTGTCAACGTTTGCGCAACGGCGACCCTGACCTCGCCGGCGCCGACCTCGCCGGATGCGACGCGTCCGGCCTCGTTCTATCCGGTATGAACCTTCAATCAGCAGATCTGACCGGCGCCGATCTTCGAGGCACCGAGCTCAGTAGCTTTGACCTCTCGAACGCGAAGCTCAACGACGCACTTCTCGAGGGCTCAGCGCTCCTCAATGGCTCTGCAATTGGTATCACCGCCGGCAGACTGCAAGCCGCCGATGTCACGATCACCAACGTGAACTTCTCCAACTCGACCCTGATGGATGGAGTTTTCGCCGGCAGTGATCTGACGGGGGTTTCCTTCGTCAACTCCTCGCTGAACCGCACCAGCTTCGCCGGCAGCCAGCTGGCAGGTGTCGACTTTGCCAACTCCTCACTCAACAGTGCGGACTTCACCGACAGCGACGGTCAGGCGACGAACTTCGCTGTCACGAACAGTCAGGGCGCGACCTTCGACGGGTCCGACATCAGCCGATCGAACTTCTCCGGTGCGATGCTGTCGCGTGCGTCCTTTGTCGACACCGAAGCCGAGGAGGTCATTCTCGCCGATGCCGGCCTCAACAAGGCAAACCTCACCCGCACCGACCTGCTGAACGCAAGTGGCATGCCGTTCCAATCCGGGAACGCAACCTACGACACCACGGTCTGCCCCGATGGAGTCACCCGCAACACAACCTGCTGGCCATGACGATCGGGTTCGGCGTCGATGGCGACATTCCGGTCCACAGGGATTTGGGGTGGAAGGCGTGGTGCATCAGACCGGTTTGGTTGCGGCGCCCTCGGTGAACCAGCTCCACGGTTTGGGGCCCGACGCATAACGCGATTCGACCCGTTCGATCTCGAACCCGGCCGCACCGACCAGTTCGGCCGGATCGCGGGTGAGATGGCAGCCATCGGCCAGTCGCTTCTGAAACGGCTCGAGTCGGCGCTGCCAGCCGGCGATCGGCCTGTCCGGCGAGAGGCCGTGTTCGAGGAAATGGAACCGGCCGCCGGGACGGAGCACCCGCCACACCTCCGCCAACGCCACTTCGACCTCGGGGATCGTGCACAACGTGAACGTCGAGAGTGCGCCATCACAGCTGGCGTCGTCGAGGGGGATCGACTCGCCGCGCAGGGCCACGTGCTCAACATGTACGTGGGAATCGGCGATCCGTTCCTCGGCGAGGCGTCGTGCCGTCGCCGCGGGCTCGACGGCGTAGACCAGTTCCACCGCGTGTGGGTAGGCCGGCATGTTCAGGCCCGACCCGAAGCCGATCTCCACAACCGTGCCCGACAGGCCGGCGGTCACCTGCGTGCGCCACCGGCGCAGCTCTCCGGTACCGCATGCTCGATCGACCAGGCGAGGCAGCACGTGTTCTCGGTAGAAACCCATGGATCACCTTTGCTTGTACGGGTTAGGCGTGCAGCCTAGGCCCCGGATGCCCTTCGGGTGGCACAGTGAAGTGATGGCGATGCTGATCGACGATGACACGGCGCAACGCTTGTTCATCGCGGTGCGGCCGCCGCCGTTGGTGGTGAGGTCGCTGTCAGCCTTGCCCCGTTCCCCCACGCCCGGTGTGCGATGGGTCGATCCGATCCGTTGGCACCTCACCCTCCGGTTCCTCCCCCATGCGGTGCCCACCCAGGTCGAATCCGCCCTCGATCGGGCGGACCTGGCTTCGCCCTTCGTAACCCTCGGTCCGAACGTTGTCAGGCTCGGCGACCACGTGATTGCGATCCCCGCCGATGGGCTGGATGTTCTGGCCGCTGCCGTCCTGGGAGCGACGCGGGACCTCGGACCGGTCGATCGTCGACCGTACTTCGGCCATCTCACTCTGGCCCGAACCGAGACCGGCACCGACTGTGAGTTGGTCGGCAATCGCTTTGCGGCATCGTTCGTCGCCGCGACAGTGGAGCTTGTCGCCAGCGAAACCGGCGATCGGGGCGCTCGCCACAGCACCCTCGCCTCCTGGCCGCTCACCCCGCCCGAAGCTGGAATCCGTCCGTGACCTTCGACTCTGCCGCGCCGCCCTCAGCTGGAGAACAATCGGACCCGTGGACGAACTACTACCGCACAACTGGCAACTAAGGTTCGAGACCCGTGAAGATGAGGATCATTGCGAAATGGTGGTCCATCTGACTGCGGGTGACCGGTCACTGTCGGGTTGGGGGCGGTCGCGCCGTAATCCCGCCGATCCGTCGGTTCCTCAAGTGGGTGAGGAACTCGCAGCCGCTCGGGCCCTGCACGATCTCGCCAACCATCTCACCCAGGACGCCTGGAGCACGATCGAGACGTTCGCGAGTTCTGGCTGACCGCTTCCTGCCGTCATAACGGCGGTGGATCACCAAGATGAGGCCGCGACGCTCACCGCTGGCGCGCTGGGGAGGTGAGGGCGAGCGCGACCGGCGGACAGTTCGGCTCGGGTGTAGCGTTTGGCTTCTCACTCGAACGTACGGAGGCACATGATGGCTTCGGGGTTTCAACTCGCCGGAGGTCAAGCCGGGGGCTATCAGGCCCACACCGCTGCGTTCATGGGGCCGTCCGCCGAACTCATGGTGGCCGGCACCGGGGTTGACACTGGTGATGCCGCGCTCGACGTGGCGTGCGGGACCGGGCTGGTGGCCCACGCCGCAGTGTCCCGAGTGATGCCCGGCGGGCGTGTGGTCGGTATCGATGTCAACCCAACCATGCTGGCCGTCGCCCGTTCACTCGGTGATTCTGGGATCGAGTGGATCGAGTCTCCGGCAGAACGTCTGCCCTTCGAGGATGAATCGTTCAGCCATGTGCTGTGCCAGCAGGGTTTCCAGTTCTTTGCCGACCCTGTCGCCGCAGCCGCGGAAGCTCGCCGAGTGCTGCGTCCCGGAGGTGTTCTTGTGGCCACTGTGTGGGCCACCCCGGGCCGGAATCCCTACATCGAGACTCAGCTCGAAATGCTGGCAGAACTGGATCCGACACTCGCCCCATCGATGCAAGCGGCCATCCCGCCCGATGCTGAGCTCCTGTTGGAGTCGATCGCTGCGGGGGCCGGGTTCGGCAACTTCACCACGTCGCTTCTCGAACACCACGTCGAGATCGCCGACCTGGCTCCGTACTTTCTGGCGCAGACCGCAACCACACCGTGGGCATCGACCGTTGCACGCCTCAGTGACGCCGAACAGCAACGGTTGGGTGAGGACTTCGTGCAGCAGCTGGCCTCCTGTCGCCACGCCGCCGGTGCTCACCGGATCCCGTTCTGTTCACACCAGCTGGTCGCTCAGAAGGTGTGAGAACCCTGTGTCCGGGATCTGACTTTCGGCTCTATCGAGTGGGCCCCGCCGGCGCACGATCAGCTCATGAAGAGTTCACGATCCGTTCGGACGATTGCTGTTGCATTCGCACTGTTTCTGGCCGCGGCGGGCTGCACCTCCGACGACCCGGCGTCCGAGGCCGCTACCACTACGGCACCGGCCGCGGCCGGCACCACAACGACAACCGTCGCCGTCGCAGAATCCGTCCTCGGCGAGACCGAGGTACAGGTCGTCTCCCGGCTGCCGCTCCTCACTATGGAGTGGCGAACCGTGGAGCTCGAACCGAACGCCGCTGGCGCATGGCTCACGTCGTTGGCGGCCGTCGACGGGAAGTTCGTGGCAACCGCCATGGTGTGGAACCCCGACGGTGGCACCCAAACCGTGGTCCAGTGGTGGTCCACCGACACGATCACGTGGGAACGAACCGAGACAGTGCTGACAGGTAGCTGGATGAACCAGGTGGTGCCGGTCGGCGATCTCCTGGTCGGCCTCGGATCCAGCTCCGACCCGAACGGCCCCGGCACACCCCTCCTGTGGATCGACGAGGGGTCGGGGTGGGAAACCCGTGAGCTCGGGTTGCCATCCGAACCCGGCTCCTCGCTCTACCTCTACGGGGTGGCAGCCACCGACGCCGGCCTTGTGCTGGCCGGTGACCGCCAGCCGTATGATCCGGTCCAGGCCACGATCCTGTCGACCGACGGCTTTGGTATCGAGATCGACAACAACACCGGTGCCTATGTGGTGACCGAGGAGGCCAGCGGCCGCGTGGTCACATCCGGGCCGACCTCGGACATCTACCAGTGGAGCGAGACCGGGCAGATCCTCTACGACCCCGCCACCGGCGATGTCATCACCGAGGTGCCCTGGGATCGCTGGAGTGAGCTGTACCCGGATTCGAGCCCGCTCCCCATCGCAGTGCCCGCCGATCCGCAGGCTGCGCCTCCGACGATTGAATACGACGGGTTCAGGATCACCGTCGACGAAGTCAACGGTGTCTTCGAGATCGTCCAACTCGCTTCGGGCGACTTGATCAGCGGCAGCGTCTCCGACCTCTACCGGGGTCCTGCCCCCCGCTTTGTCGACGATCGGACAGGCGAAACCGTCCTGACTTTCAGCTGGGAAGAGTGGGACGCACTGGTCAACCGAGCCTGGGACGAACGGGTGGACGTCCACGAACCTCACGACACCGAAACCGTTGTGATGTTCAGCCCCGACTCGTACACCTGGGAGGCGCAGACACTCAACCTCGCACCCAACACCCATCTCGAAGCCCTTACCACGGTCGACGATCACTTCGTACTCACTGTGCTCGAGCACTACGACGGCGGGAGCAACCGGATGGCCTGGACGTCCGAGGACGGTCGAGCGTGGGAGAACGTCGGCGCCATCGGACCCGAAACTGTGCTCCAGGTTGTCGCCCGACCCGACTCCCTCGTCGCCCTGGCTGAAGGCACCGGCCACCCCAGAGTGGTGTCATCGCAGGATGGCTTGACCTGGCGCGAGGAGCTGGCGATCGACGTTCAGAACGACGGCCGGGACGCATGGCTGGAGAGGATCAGCGCAGGTCCACTGGGCACAGTTGTCTCCGGCACTGTCTACCCCGTTGACCCCGACGCGCCGTTGGCCATCTCCATCGGTGGCAAAACAGCCCGGTTCGGCCCGGACTGGGCGGTCGAGATCACCGATGATGCGATCGGCGAGGTGATCCTTGCGCTCACCTGGGACCAGATCGAGAACCCCGATGGCGACCGACCGGTGACCTATGAAGACCAAGCCACCTGGTTCTGGGATGCCGCCGGCCAGCTGGTGATGAAGATCCCCGATGACGACGTCTACGCCATGTACACGAACCAAAGTGAGGCCGCCGATGAGCGGGTCAGCGGGGTGCTGTTCCTGAAAACACCCGATGGCGCTTGGTTCGAGGTCACTCCACCGACCAGATCGGAGCCGACCTCCGAACCCCATATCGTGGTTGGTGACGATGTGGTCATCATCGGCCGCATGACCTGGCTGCCCGGTGAATCGGAGGAATCGCAGCCGGATTCGATCCAGTTGCTCGTCGGCACCCCCGCTCGCTGACAGCCGCTACCCCGCGAGGGGTACCCTCGGCCAAGTGGCCGTACTCGTTGCATCCGTGTTCAACGATGTGATCGGTCCGGTCATGCGAGGGCCGTCGAGTTCACATTCTGCGGCCTCGGTCCGCATCGGACGACTGGTGCACGACCTGCTCGAAGGTGTTCCCGATCGGGTTGACATTCGGTACGACACGCTGGGCTCACTGGCAACGACCCACCGCAGTCAGGGCAGCGACATGGGTCTCTGCGGCGGCCTGCTGGGCTGGGAAGCCGACGACCCTCGCCTTCCGGGCTCACCCACTGAGCTCGAGGGTCGGGGCACCACGATCACGATCGACAAGCCCGAGCTCGGCGACGACCACCCCAATACGTACCGGCTCGACGTTCGACGGGGAGACTACCGGCACCGGCTCGTGGCGTTGTCCACCGGTGGGGGAATCATCGAGGTCATCGAGATCGACGGCCACGCTGTTCGTCTCTTCGGCGACTATGTCACCACCGTGGTCTTCACCGACGGAACAGTCGGCGGCACCGTTGACGATGATGCCCACCAGATCGACGGTCTCGACGATGCCGACAGTTGGTCGACCTCAGGCAACCTCGTCATCGCCCTGTCGCAGAAGCCTCTGAACGTCGAGGCGATCGGTTCTTCGGCAGGGGTCGAGTCGGTTCGAACGCTGCGACCGGTTCTTCCGGTACTGTCCCGCCCCGATCTCCGTGTGCCGTTCAACCACGCATCGGAAATGACCGGCGATCTCGACACAGCACCGCTGTCGGACTGGGCGCTCGCATATGAATGCGCCCGTGGCGGCATCGATGGCGACGAGGTCCTGGCCCACGCGCACACCATTCTCCGCATCATGCGAACCGGGGTTGAAACCGGTCTCGCCGGCACCGACTACGCAGACAGAATCCTCGGCTGGCAATCCGGGAACTTCGCATCGATGACCGCGTCCGGATCGTTGCTCGATGGCGGACTGCTCAATCAGATGATCATCAATGTGACCGCTCTGATGGAAGCCAAAAGCGCCATGGAGGTCATTGTGGCTGCCCCGACCGCCGGGTCCTGTGCCACGTTCCCGGGTGCCTTGCTGGCAACCATCGATGAGGTGGAAGCCGACGATGATGCCGCAGCGAGAGCCCTGCTAGCCGGCGGGTTGATCGGTGTGTTCGTCACCAACCGTTCGAGCTTCGCCGCAGAGGTGGGAGGCTGCCAGGCCGAGACTGGAGCCGGGGCCGCGATGGCCGCCGCCGCGTTGGTGGAGCTGGGGGGAGGGTCCGCCGCACGGTCGCTTTCGGCGGCCAGCCAGTCGCTTCAGAATGTCCTCGGTCTGATCTGTGATCCGGTCGGCAACCGGGTGGAGGCGCCGTGCCTGGGTCGCAACATCAGCGGTGCGGCCAATGCGTTGAGTTGCGCCAACATGGCACTGGCCGGGTACGACCATCTGATCCCGTTCGACGAGGTGCTCGACGCCCATCGCTCAGTGAGCGAACTGATGGCTCGGGAGCTCCGATGCACGGGCCTTGGCGGCCTCGCTGTCACTCCCACCGCGCAACGGATCGAACTCGACCTCGACCGCCATCACGGGTGACATAGTCCTCTGGCGCTTGAGGCCTGGCGGCGGCAGCATCGCGGCATGCCAGCTGAAACAAGGGCACTCAAGCTGCCTGGAACCCCGAAGCCGTGGATGAATCGGGCGGTGATGGCCATGCTCAGAATGCCGGGACTCAGGTCGGTCATGGGCCGGACGTTCGTCATCCTCACCGTGACCGGTGCCAAGACCGGCACCCGCTACACAACGCCGGTCCAGTACGTGCGTGACGGCAACCGGCTACTGGTGCTGTCCCAGCGGCACCGAATCTGGTGGCGGAATATTCGTGCCGTACCGGCGATCGAAATGGTGCTGAAGGGCACGACCATCAACACTGCGGCGCACGTCGCAGAGGGCGACGAAGCGCTGGCGGCGATCGCCGCGTGCCTACGAATCAATCCCCGCCTGGCCAAGTTCTACAAGCTCGACGTTGGGCCAGAAGGTGAACCCAGCGACGGCGCAGTGCAGCAATTGGACGCTGCGTTCGTGGTCATCGTGATCGACCACAGCGCCTAGTACATAGGTGGTCCAAACCGCAGGCATGGCAATCGTCGCAGCTGTCGTCGGGGGGTGGTCACCTTCTGCCGATGCGATCTTCGGGGCCGTTGCTCGCAACCGCGGCCGGCGCCGACGCGCCCGAAGAGCTCAGCGCCGCTCGAGCAGGATGCTCACAGTCGCCGGTGGACTTGATGGTCTCGGGCTCGCAGCGGCAGGCCGCAGATTCCTCAGCAATCCCGCTACCGCCTTTCTTGGGATTTGTGTGGTCGGTCTGGTCCTCTGCGCAATCGTTCGCTTCACTGCGGCCGAAGAGGTTTCCACCGGTATTTGGCTCAACGCGATGCACATAGCCGCCGCAGTGCCGATCTTCGGTGGCCTCATAAGGGAACTTCAGGCATCGTCGGGCTGACACGAAACCGGTAGTCGACTAGCGTCGGAGAAGTCGGCCTCCGAGGTCCAAACAATGAGCAACTTCCCAGCAATCGCCCATGTCGCACTAACCGTCACCAATCTCGAGGTCAGCCGACCGTGGTATCAGAGGCTCACCGACAGTGAGCCGGTTCTCGACGAATCAACCGACAACAACTTTCATCACACCGTGTTTCTCGTTGGCACCACGCTGGTGGGGTTGCACGAGCATCCCAGCACGGACCCCAATGACAGGTTCAGCGAGTTCCGGGTCGGCCTCGACCACATTGGATTCGGTTGCGCGGACCGCGCCGCCCTCAGCCAATGGGAAGCGCGACTCGACGAGTTGGGCATCGCGCATGGCGGAATCGTCGACGCCCATTACGGGTCCGGGCTCAGCTTCCGAGATCCAGACGGAATTGCACTCGAGTTCTTTGCGCCGCCGGCGTGATCACTGCAACCGCCATTCCTTCCGCCGACGCAGTTCTCATCGCCCGCGGCATTGCCTCCGCAGTGGCGCCCGAGCAAGGGCTACAACCGGTGCAGATCAGCCTGCTCGGTGCGGTCACCGAAGCGTTGCTGGACACCACGGTTGACTTCACCGAACTCGAACCGCTCGAGCCGAGCGAACTAGCCGATGCGCTCGGCGCTTACGATCCGAGCTTTCGGACACGAGTTGTGCACCAAATGGTGCTGGGCGAGTTGATACTGCGACCAATCCCGCCCGCTGTAGCGCGTCAAGTTTCAGACTACGCCCGTGCCTTGGGAGTTGATGACCAATTCGTCCGGGTTGCCAGACGGTACGCACAGGGGGCCTTTGGTCTGGCATGGCTTGACCTTCATCGCAGCGGGTTCGCCGCCCACTGGGAGATGGCCAGGATGGATCAGCTCAAAACCAACGTGAAGTATGCGGATCAACTTTCCGGTGGGATTGAAGACCCGGCGCTGGTGGAGCGGTGGCAAGCGTTTCAAAACCTACCGTCGGGCACGCTGGGACGTGGAGTATTCGAAATGTACCGCGGCAGAGGTTTCGGCCTGCCGGGCTCGGCCGGCGGAGCGTCGGCTTATCTTGCCCAACACGACTTCGTCCACGTGCTCGCCGACTACGGCACCAACCTCTACGGGGAACTCGAGGTGTTTACTCTGATCGGCAGAGCCGATCCGGACCCGAAGGGATTCGCCTGGATCGTCACCCTCGTTGGGCTGTTCGAGACCGGTTATGTTGCTGACGCTGGTTTCTTCACCGGTGACCTCCGCGAACGGCATCTCGATAGTCCGGGAATGCACCTGCGAATGGCCGATGCGATGCGACGTGGCAGAAGCCTGTGCGATCGGCTCGAGACCGACCTCCTCGAGATCGACTATCACCGCCTAGCCGATGTACCGGTGGATCAGGTGAGGGCCGAGCTCGGATTCGATCCGAAATCCGACCGAGCTATTGGCGCCAACTCGCCGGGAGTATTCGATATCGCGGGGATGTCGCGGATTCAGCAGGGGTTCGCTGCTTCTGTTGAGGATCTCTACCTCGGCCCCGAGAAAGGAACCTGACCATCGATGAGATTCGCACAAGGGATACGAATTAAATGCAGCGACGCAGAAGCGCTTGCGGAACTGCTGGCGGAATGGGATGAGGGGCAGGCATCTACAGATGTGATGGGATACATCGGCACCCGGTTGCTTGCCGACCGTGAGAACCCCGGGCACTTCATGGTCTTGGCGGAGTTCGCCGAGGTCGACGGAGATCTCACCGCGTCCGAAGAAGCAGAGTCGAACAACCAGCGCGAAGAAACTGAGCGTTGGGCTGCCAAACTGCGGGCTCTGGTTGAAGGGGAGCCGGAGTGGATCCAATTCGACGAGCTTTACAGAACCGGTATCACCGGCAACCTCCGTACCGGCTAGACCAGCGGCTCAGCCGGGGCCCGGTTCGGATACTCAGTCGAGTTCGTCGAGCCCGGCGAGGGAGGTTGCGGTGACAACCCCGATAGGCACGCCGTCGGAATCGAGAACCGCCAGCGCGGCAGCGTTGTATTTGCTCATCTGGTCGGCCGCCTCCCGCGCAACCTCGTTTGATCCGATGGCGGGGACGTCTCGCATGATTTGCCCAACGGTCGATTCCATCCCGAGCGTCATGAGGCTCGGTGCCATGTCGGCTAGAACCAGTAGCCCGCGGTAGTTGGTGTCGTAGACGGGCACGACGGGGAACTGCGGATCTGCTCCAATCTTGTCGATGACGTCGAGCAATGGGTCAGATGGTGAGACCCGCATGGAAACCGGAATCGTCACGTCCGAGGTTGGCAGACCGAGCCTTCGTTCCAGCTGGCCGACCCGTTCGCCGACCTGTCCCGCCGACACCGACGACTCGCCCATCAGGGACTGCGAGACAGCCGTTGCGAGAAGGGCAGGGATCACGAACTCGGCCCGTCCGGTCGACTCGGCGACGAACATCACCGCCGCCAGCGGGGTCCGATAGCCGGCACCCAACACGGCGGCCAAACCGATGACGGGAAACAGGCCGTTTGCGGGGGCATCGAAGATCACCTCGACCACCCGCCCCAGGAGCAGGCCCTGCACCACCAACGGAATGAAGACCCCGCCGACCCCTCCGGCGGCGAGCACTGCGGATGTGGAAAGAGCTCGGAGCCCGAATAGCGCGATGATCGTCCACACCGAGATCGAGGGGTCACGAACGATCTCAGCAATGAGCTCCGCGCCCGGCCCGAGGGTTACAGCCTTGTCGACAAGCCTGTCCGCGGTGATGGCGGCCACGACAATTGCGGCTCCCGCAGCCGGCAGCCTCACTGCGAACGAGGCCCTATGAGAGATATCTTTCGCCTGGTTGAACAGCTTGGCGACAGCACGGGCTGTGAGACCGGAGAGTACACCGAGGACCAGCGCCCCCAATACCTCGTCGGTCAGGGAGAAATTGCTCGGTACGAAAGCGAGCAGCCGGTCCGAACCGAGGATGAACACAAGGGTGATGTAGGACGCCGATGAAGCGACAAGAGCTGGAATGAGCGCATGTCGTGCGACGTCTCGCCGGTACGGCGCCTCGAGCGCGAACAGTACGCCGGTGGCGGGAGCCTTGAACACCGCGGCAACACCAGCCGCTGCGCCTGCGGACATCAGAACTCGCTTGCTGCGTCTACCGAGGAAATCCAGCCGCCACCGACCGACGAACTGACCGAACGCAGATCCGGCGTAGATCGACGGACCCTCCAGTCCCACTGCGCCACCCATCCCAACGGTGGCGATTGCCGCGCTGAGCTTGGGTAGGAACCGTCGTTTCTCGAACTCGGTGCCGCGGTGGTAGGCCTCCACGTACATGTCTGATGTCGCAGGATCGGTTCGCCAGAACACCCGGAGCACGGCGGCCGCCAGTGCGAGCCCGATTACCGGAGCCACCGAGCGGATGTAGAGAGGAGCATCCTCGAGCCGATGCAGCATCTGGTCGACGCTGATCCATTCGATGACCACCACGATTGCGCCGACCACTGTACCGATTCCGGCATAGAGGATGAACCGAAGCACACCGTTTGCGCCGACGGCTCCCGCCAACTTGCTGCTTTCACGGCCGAGTTGAAGTGCTGCGGCGGACCGCTGCGATCGAGCGCTCCGATCATCGGGTTCATCGTCAGCGTCGTCGCTTCCGAGGCTCGCCGTCTTCAGTTTTTGAAAGATCTGTTTCAACGCGACGTCGCCCAATGTTCGTTGCCAGCAGCCGAGGTGTCAGCCGTGGTTCCAGGTTTGACGATCCTCACGATATTTGGTCGCGGGTGGCCCACTGCGCCAGTGGACGAGAATCACAGCAACGGTTGTGATTTACGCTATGACAACCCGGACTTCGACAACCCGGACTTCGACAACCCGGACTTCGACAACCCGGACTTCGACGCAGATCTAGGCCGGCACGTGCGCGTCCAGTTATTCGAGCTGGATGGCTAGTGGGGTGTCGTCGAAGATGGTGGGTCGGCGGGGTCCAGGCTCGAGTCTGTGTTTCCAACGGTGGTGGAAGCGGCACAGAGCTTGACCGTTGCGGATGAGCGTGGCTCCGCCGTGTTCGTAGGGTTGGATGTGGTCGTAGTCACAGCGGCGGGCGGGCCTGCGGCAGCCGGGGTGCCGGCAGTGGTTGTCCCGCAACCGGATCAACCGCTTCTGGACAGCGCCGAAGTGTCGGCCGGCGGGACGGTCGCCGACGATGTTGCCATCGGCGTCAATGACGTGTTCGGTGACGGAGGCGCCCCTACCCCGGATCTGGTTGACGATGGAGGGAGGGATCAGGGTGCCCCGGGCGGTGCGGGGCCAATAGACAGCGCAGAACCCGGTGTCTCGATGAACCGGGATCGCACCTGGAGGCGCGACCGGTGGCGGCTCGTTGTGGGGCTTCGCCGCCGGTACCAGGATCTCGAGGCGGGCCCGGTATTTGCCATCGGGGTCCAACACGAGCGCAACGAGCGAATCGCCCAACGTGCGGGAGGGCCGGTGGTGGCCAGTGTTGTGGTTGTTCGACTCGGTCTCGATCGTTTCGATGAACGGTTCGGCGTGTTCGGGACCGACGGTGCCGGAATAGTGGACGTTTCCGAACAGGTCGAACCCGTACTGGAAGTGTTGTTTGGCCTGATTGGCGATGTACTCGTCGAGAGCGGCGTCTTCATCGGCGTGGTGGCGCCAGGTCTCCAGATGGTCGGCGAACTCCTCCGGTGTGCACAGTTCGGCCAGATCGACAAGTTTGGCCTCGGCCGCGTGGAACTGAGTGCGGTCGACCTTGCGCCACACAGGCTGGAGGACCTCGATGTGGCCAGGACCGATCCGTCCCTCGAGAAGCGCCTGGTAGAACAGCAGGTATCGGTAGGGAGAGGTGCCGATGAGGTTCATGACTGTTCCCTGCCGGCGAGAGACCCCGCAGCTGGTATTGATCAACCCGGACATCGAATGGGCGCCCCTTGTGTAGGCGGCGGTCTGGCGGTCCGAAACCGCCATGAACCGCGAGCTGATGACCCGGAGCCGTTCGCTGGCCCGCACAATCTCAACGGTGTGATCGGCGATCTCTTGTTTGGTGAGGTGAGCGCAGTCCACCAGCGACAGACGGTGCAGGGTCTGGGCTGCCATGGCCATCACGGCCCGCTCTGCTACCAGCGGCCCTGTGAGTTTTGCCGCCGACGATTCCATGCTTTGAGTATGACGGAGGGGTGTGACCGAGATAGCCCTGAACTGGGCCGCCAGACCCAAGAAATCGAAGGAATCGGAAAAGTAGTGCGGGTCATGTGGTGGCCGGCGAGGATCAGGGTTGGCGGTGCTCCGGTGTTCCGAACCCGTCGCCAGCGAACGAACGCTCGGATGATCGACGCCGAACCGGCCTGCGCTCGCCGGCAGCCTCACCGTCGGCACCCTCCCCATCGGCACCCTCACCATCGGCCAGGAGGAACACATTCGCCGGGAGGTCCTCGGCGTCGATTTCGGAGTTGTCGGCGATCACCTGGGCAAGCGTGCGGCGGTAGTCGATGCCGAACGTTTGGGCGATGTCCTCGAGTACGGAGTCGTTGCCGTAGAAGACACGGTCGCCGTCACGGAGGGCTGTGAACTGTGTCTTCCACATCGCCAGTTGAAGTTCGCCGAACTCTGTGCCGGCAACGTGGGGTTCGGACACCATGCCGGTGAACGCGTCGACGTCGAGTCGACATCATCGAAGATCGCGGCCAGCCGCGCTGCCGCGGTCGTGCGGCGTATGGCGACCACGGTCTCGCCGTCGGCGGCGTCGGATCCGACCTCGAGGACGTTGCCGTCACCGTCCTCGAGATGCACGAACTCCAGGATTGCTGGGTCGTCGATGCTGAGACCGCCGAGGGATTCGGTCGACTCACCGGTCAGTTCGGTGAACGAGGTGACAGGGTCGAGGCCGTAGGCGACACGAAGATCGTTGTAGCTGGGCATGCCGTGGTCGTAGGCCCGGACCACGTCGAGTGCGCCCAGGTCGTTCACTCCGCTGAAGCACTCTGCGATCGTTTCGCCATCGAGGCAGTCGAGGGGGTTCTCGGTGTCGGGCCCGGGGATCTGGAACAGCACGCTGCGCAGCTGGTTGTCGATCTGGCCGTCGTTGGCGTACGCCGCTTCCGACGACAGCCCGGCCAGCAGGTTGCCGATCCCGACATCCTGCAACAGGCCGGGGTTCCCGAATGCAACATTCAACGGGATCGCAACCTCGGCCACCCCGGCGGCCTCGTCCACATCGACGGAGACCCCTTGGGCTTCGAGGGCCTCGAGGGCGCCCTCAGCGAGTCCGGCCAGGGGGATCTCAGCTTCGAACTCGCCATGAATCTGAGAGTGGGCCCGGTACCCCACGGTTGCGAACTCGTTGGTGATCGATGGGTCGACGGTGCTGTCGTAGCCGGTGTAGGTGTCGAGGTCGACGCCCATGGCGGGCAGAAACTCGTTGTAGGTGATGTACTGCTGAATCGCGCCCACCACCCGGCGGGCAATCTGGAACTTGGTCTCTTCGTCGAGATTATCTGGCAGCTCGTCAACGATCCGGTTGTGTTCACGCAGGAACAACGTGTGAGCAGCGGTGAGGCCGATGTTCTCGTTCACTCGAACATCGCCGGCGATCACCGCCGACTCGGGGTCGGCGAACAGGCGTCCCATCAGATCGGTCTCCGGTGACTCGATTCCGTCGCGAGCGGCGGCTGTGGGCAGGTAGCCGTCGTCGTTGACCAGCGTGGCGTTGTTGTTGGTCGGGTCGCCGTCGACGATTCCCTCCCGCATCCAGTCGAGCCGCTCTTCCGACCCGCCGTAGACCGCCCAGGCATCGATATAGGAGCTGATGGTGTTGACCTGCTCCCGGGCGGAGTCGGTGCCGGTGCCGTCGGCGACTGCGGACCGGGTGGTGGCAAGACCGCCGAGGTCGTTGGTGAAGTCTTCCAGAGGGTCGGTGGGGTCGAACCCGATCATCAGGTCCTCGTCGCCCACCTCCCGCAGACCGATGGTGTGGTCGAGGAACTGGCCCCACACGAAACTCCAGTGGGTCACCCCGTTCTCGGAGAAGATGTTCTGATTGCTGTCGTTGAAGATCCGATTGCTCAGGTACCGCTCGGAGGGACCCTCCACCATCTCACCGACACCGTCGGCGTAGTTCGCCTCGGCGACTCGGGTGTAGTTCTCGCCGGCCCGACCCAGGGCCGGGTCGTCGAGATTGTTTCCCGATCCGTCGAGGGTTCGAGCGTTCTCAACGATGTCGGCCAGGAGGTCACCGGTTCCCGCGTTGCTGTCGGTCGAAGCGAGGGTGGCTGCCGGCTGGCCCGAAATGGTGCGGGGTGCGTCCCCGGTGACCAGGGGTTTCACGATGGCGGCGCTGAAACCTGCTGCCGCGACCGTGACGGCGAGCAGGGTTGCCAGGCTCCTCGGGTTCGAACCCGGCCTTTCTGAAACGCGGGCGAGTTCGTCCTCGGGATTGGCCGATGGTGTCGAGGGGTGGTGGTCGTGGTCGGTGGGTGGCATGGGTACTCCTTTGTGGGGGGAGTGCCCAGCGCACCATCGGCGGCTCAAAGCGGCGGCAGCGCTCCGGCAAGGTTTCGGCAAGGACTGCGGGGCCAGCAGAACGTCAAGGCTGCGATGTCTTGGGCTCGCCGGCCAGCAGGCACGCCAACGTGGCCAGAGTCCCGCCGAAGGCAAACATCACCGCCGGGTCCTCGATCACGTGGGCGGGGTGCACCGTGGAGATGAACGGCAGGCTCAAACCGGCCAGAAACATGGCGCCGGCAGCAACCAGTCCAAGCCGCTTCATCGAAGTGAACGTGGGAGCCTGCTCCGCTATCCACAGCGCGATCGCACCTTGGGCCAAGAGATAGAAGGCCGACGGGGTCACGGCACCAGCGGCCAGGAAGTGCATGTTCAGGAACATGCCGACACCCAGCCCGAGGCCGATCCGTCGACCCGTGGCGAGGCTCAAACCCGCCGCCAACTGGAATGCGACGACGAGCAGAGCAACCATAGGCGCCGCCGGTGTCACGACAGCATCGATGAAGGGCTGATACCAGCCCAACGTGGCGTCCTGGTGAGTGATCACGAAGTCTTTGATCACCGCCCCGGTCCACCATCCTGGATCGATCGTCTTTTCGGCGACGGCTCGGAGCCAACCGAATCCGATGAAGAGCTGGGTGACGACGACCCAGGAGGGAAGCCCTGCCACCCGTTCGTCGCCGAGGGCACGGACGGTCTGCCATGCGTTGTGTGATTGGCGGTGGAGGGTTGCGGAGTTGGTCATTCCCCGAGGGTCGGGTTTCGGTGCAACCGCACCGTCAGAGAACCGGCAAGAGACTGACAAGACGGGTCCGCCGCGATGCGGTCCATGCCGTTCGGAGTTCTTGTCAGTGTCTTGTCATTCGCCTGCCGGCCCGTTGCCGGGGCGGTTCCAAAGTGATTCTCAACACCAACAACCCCCTCCCCAAGGAGAAGGAAATGCAAAACAAGAAACTGCTAGCTATCACAACCCTTGCCGGTCTCACGATCGGTGGCATCTCTGCGGTTTCGGTAGCGTCTGCCCAGAGCTACGGCTCTGAACAGGATGCTCCTACCGAAGAGACCAGCGACAGCACCGTCGAGGTCGAACAACCGGTCACGGACGGAGTCGTCCAGATCCAGGACGTCGACGAGTCCGAAACCGACGGGACCGTCCCCGATGAATCTGCCGAACGGCAGCGGCACGGCCGGCGAGGTCACCGTGGAGGCTGCAATCTCGAAGACGCAGCTGCGGCGATCGGCATCGATGAGGCCGACCTCAAGGCCGCCCTCGAGAGTGGCGATTCCATCGCCGACGTGGCCCAAGCCAACGGTGTCGACGTTGACGTCGTGATCGACGCCATGGTCGAGGACAAGGCCGAACACATCGACGAGAAGGTGTCCGAAGGCCGCATCACCCAGGAAGAGGCTGACGAGAAGCTCGCAGACCTCGAAGCCAAGATCACCGATCGGGTGAACGGCGAGGAGGACGCTCCTGAGGCATAAACCAAGCTGGCCCTGCGCTTGGCTGCTCAACCTCTCCCGCCTGCAGAGGAGCGTAGGAACTCCTGCTCCGGATCACCATCGGTGGTCCGGAGCAGCGCCTTTTCCCGCAATACTCGACCCCGAGCGATCTGAAGCCGCTCCGCCCCTCCCGCCTGGAGACAACCTTGACGTCCCCGAACCACAGCCACCGCCTCCTCGTCGCCGAAGACGACGCCGAGATTCGCCAGGCGCTCGATCGCATCCTGACCTACGAGGGCTACGACGTCGTCACCGTCAACGATGGCGCCGCAGCACTCGAAGCGATCCAGGAGCACGAACCCGAGGCGATCCTGCTCGATGTGATGATGCCCTTCGTTGACGGCCTCGCCGTATGCCGGAAGCTGAGGCAGCGAGGCGACCGGACCCCGGTGCTGATGCTGACCGCTCGGCACGAGGTGAGCGATCGGGTGGCCGGGCTCGACGCCGGCGCCGACGACTATGTCACCAAACCATTCGAACTGGACGAACTGCTGGCCCGGGTCCGAGCGCTGCTGCGCCGGGTCGGCGACGATGATTCCGAGCGGTTGGAAGCCGGCCCGTTCACCCTCGATGTTCCCCGTCGCCAGCTGATCGGGCCCAGCGGCGAGATCGATCTGACCCGCACCGAGTTCGCCATTCTCGAAATGCTGATGCGCAACAGCGGGATTGTTCTGGAACGGTCGGTGATGTACGAACGAATCTGGGGTTACGACTTCGGCGACTCGTCCCGATCGCTCGATGTGCACGTGGGATACCTGCGCCGCAAACTCGAAAGCGACGGCACCGCCCGCATGATCGAGACCGTACGAGGCATCGGCTTCGTCCTACGGGCGGACGACTGACATGGGCCTGGGGGCACGGCTGGCGCTGGTTTTCGCCGGCGTAGCGGCGGCGACCGCGCTGGTGGTGGGCAGTGCGTCGTTTGTGGCAACCGATCGCCAGGTCATCGCCGAAGTCGATGAGTTCTTGGTACAGCGGGCCGGCGAGCTCACCGCCGGACAACGAGACCAGCCCCCTGATCGTCGAGACGGCAAGAAGGACGGGCAGATTCGCGACGCCGTCGGCTCCGATGCCGAAGTGCAGATTCTCGATCTCAAGGGGGAGGTGGTCTCGAACTCTGGGCTTCTGCTCCCGGTCAGCACCACCGACATCGTGCTGGCCGGCAAGAACGAGCGGGAAGTGCTTCGGACGGTCGTGATCGACGGCACGGACTACCGAATGATCACCGACCACCTCGAGGGGGGTGGTGCGGTTCAGGTTGCTCGATCTCTCGACGAGTCGGCCGGTCTCGTGAGCGGGCTTCGGTTCAGGATCGTGGTCGTGGCGGGGGCGGTCGCAGTGTTGGCAGCAGGCGCAGGTTGGATCGTGGCCCAGCGCACCACCCGCCCGCTGCGGGCACTCACCGATGCGGTCGATGAGGTAGCACAGACCCGTGATTTCTCGGTTCCGGTGCCAACCTCGGGACGGGATGAGGTCGGTCGACTGGCCCGTGGCTTCAACCGGATGTTGCGGGCGCTACAGCTGTCCCAGGAACAGCAGCGGCGGTTGGTTCAGGACGCTGCTCACGAGCTTCGGACACCGTTGACCAGCATGACCGCCAACGTGGAATGGTTGATGAGGGCGCCAGATGTCGACCCCCAGACTCGCAGCGAAACCTTGGCCGGAGTCCGCCGTGAGCTGGGCGAACTGAACGACGTGATGTCCGAGATCATCGAACTGGCCACCGATTCTCACGAACCACCCGAGCCGGTGCCCACCGACCTGGCGTCGGTGGCCGAGGGTGTTGTGGCCAGGTTTGAGCGGAGATCCGGTCGGGATGTGGCGGTCACAGTCGTTCCGGTGACGGTGATGGGCGACGCCGATTCGTTGGCCCGAGCGATCACCAATCTGTTGAACAACGCCGACAAGTACAGCCCCCAGGAAGCGCCTATCGGCCTCGATGTTGGGCCCGGGGGAGTGTTCGTCGACGACGCCGGCCCGGGCATTCCCGCCGAAGAACGTGACCTGGTTTTCGACCGCTTCTACCGGAGGGCGCAAGATCGTTCGATGCCCGGGTCAGGCTTGGGTTTGTCGATCGTTGCCGGAATTGTGGAGCGGCACGGCGGCACGGTCAGCGTGGGCGAATCGCCACTCGGGGGCGCCCGAGTTGGGTTTTCCTTGCCGGTCCGTGAGCGCTCTGCGTAGGTCCCAAGCACCCTGGCTGATCCAGCGGCACCCGGGTCACCTAATCTCTGAGCAGAGCAGCGGTCTGGGCCAGTGCGTGGATGGCGTCGGGATCGTGGGGATCGTGGAGCGCAACAACCACCTGATCGACACCGGCCGCTTGCAGTTCCCGAAGCCGCGCTACCGCGTCGGAGGGGACACCGACCAGGGCCCTCTCGAGCACGGGCTCAAGATCCTCGGTGCCACCTCGCTCTGAGCGAACCCGATCGAGCAGCCTGCTGAGGTCCCCCGAGGTTCGTGCGACGAATCCATCGATCTCCAGGGAACGGACGACGTCTCGCCCGCCACCCATGTTGGCAAAACGGGTGTTCTGAGCCTGGAACTCAGCGGGAGTACAGAACGACGTCTCCCACACGTCGGCCTGGGTGGCAGCCAGCTGCATTGCTCGATCACCCTTGGCGGCGATGGTTACCGGAATCGTAGTCCGCCCACACCTGTCTGAGCGTCGGGAGGGCCGCCCGGAGGTCGGACAAACGGTCGTCGTAGTCGGGGTAGTCCACACCGAAGGGTTTCCACCAGCGGCGGCCGAACGACGCGGCCGCACCAACCCCGGTGCGGAAGTCGACACGACCCTCCGAAATCGATGCCACCGTTGCAGTCTGCTTGGCCAACAGCGCCGTGCTGCGGTAGGTGGGGAGGATGTTGGTGATCACCGGGCCGAGCCGGATTCGTTCGGTCGAGCGGGCGAGGGCCGCCAGCGTGGTCCAGCAATCGAGATTCAGATCGTGGGGTGACTCCCCGTAGTAGAAGGCGTCGATTCCGAGGTCAGCGGCCAGACCACAGGTGGACTCCACCTGGTCATACCTCGACGACCACACCTCCACGGCAACCTTCACCGTTCATCGTCTCCTTCGGGTGTACGTTGGCTCGCCCGAGAGTAGGCCAGGCGTTCGATCGCGATCTGTGATGTCTCGGCCGGCGGCGTGACCTTCCTTGGGGAAGACCGGGGGAGTGCAGTACGATGAACCCTCGGTGAGAGCGCTCTCACCCCTGTCGAGAAGGCTGAAGTCTCTTGCCCGTTCGAACCTTCCTCTACGTCGGTTGCTACACCAACCAAAGACCGGTCGGGATCCACATCTTCGATGCCGGCGCCAACGGTGAACTCGCCGAACTCGGTGAGCTGTCCGGTGTCGAGAATCCATCGTTTCTTGCGTCTCATCCGAGCGGCACGACGCTCTATGCGGTGAGCGAGACGTCAACCGGGCGGGGAGATGGCGGCAGTGTGCATGCATTGGCGATCGATCCATCCGACGGTTCCCTGACTCCGATCCACAACGTTCCCAGCGAAGGTGACGCACCCTGCTATGTGAGTGTCGACGCCGACGGTCGGCATCTCTACGTCGCCAACTATGTCTCGGGAACCGTGGCCGCGTATCAGCTCGAGCTCGACGGGCGGATCGGAGACCTCCTCGCAACCGCCCGCCATGAGGGGTCCGGGCCAACAGACCGGCAGCACAGCCCTCACGTACACTGCGTCGTTCCCCACTGTTCCCGGCCCGGTTTCGTGGCCGTCGACCTCGGTATCGACGCAGTGGTCAACTACGCCGCCGATGGAACTGTGGAGAGCCGGTTGCAGCTCGCTCCCGGCTCGGGACCCCGTCACCTGGCGTGGCATCCCCGGCTGCCGGTGGGGTTCTTGGTGGGAGAACTCGACAACACGATCACAGCTGTTGAGGTTGACCCCCGCAGCGGTGCGCTGAGCACAGTCGCCACGGTGTCGACCCTGCCTCCGGATTTCGAGGGGTTCTCCATCGCGGCCGAAGTGCGGGTCGATCCCCAAGGAGAGTTCGTCTACGTGTCGAATCGTGGCCATGACAGCATTGCCGTCTTCACGTTCTCCGGCCGGTCGTTGGAACCTGTGGCCCATGTGCCCAGCGGTGGCACCTCACCCCGCAACTTCGCTTTGCACCCCTCGGGCGGGACGATGGTGGTGGCCAACCAGGACAGCGGCTCACTCATCGGGTTCGCCGTTGATGCCGAGACAGGTGTACCCACCCAACTGGACCAGCACCATCAGGTGGCAGAACCGGTCTGTGTCACCTTCGTGGAGCTCAGGTCATGAGCCCGAAAGTGCTGGTGACCGGAGCGGCCGGACGGCTCGGTCGTGCCGTGTCGGGTCTGCTATTCGAGGAGGGCTACGACTTCGTTGGCACCGACATCATCGATCCCGGCGAAGTCCCCTACGCGGTCCGTCCGGCCGATCTACTGGATCAGTCCGCTGTGTCACGCCTGCTCGAAGGGGTCGATGTGGTGATGCATCTCGGCAACCACGCCGGACTCGGACCGATGCCGCCTCAGGTTGTCTTCGGTCAGAACACGACGATGAACACCAACGTGTTTCAGGCCGCCGCCGAGCAGGGGGTGGGTCGGATCGTCTTTGCCAGCACCCTTCAGCTCATCGGATCACACGTCGACAGCCGCACCGTGGTCGATCCGCCGCCGTCACCCTCGTTTCCTCTCAGCGGTGATACGCCCGCCCAGCCCGCCAACCTGTACGCCCTCAGCAAGGCCGTGGCCGAGCAAATGTTGCACTACTACACCGATCGCTGCGGAATCCGCTGCGTCGCCCTCCGGCTCCCGCTGCTCCATCACCCCAACCGGTGGCCGAGTGCCGACACCGGGAGTGAGAGCACCATCGACATTTTGGAAGGTTTCACCGGTCTCACCTACCGCGATGCGGCCCGGGCGTTTCTCGCTGTTCTGCGGGCCGACGTGGCGGGCTATCGGTCCTACATGGTGGGTACCGCCCACCGTCACAACGATTTCGATGTCGACGACCTGATCCGAACCTTCTATCCATCCGTCCCGCCCGGCACACCGGATCTCATCGACTGCTCCGCCCTCACCCGCGAGACTGGCTGGGTCGCTGTCGATGACTATCACCATGCTCCCAGTCAGGACCCCACCACATGACCACCACCATCACCGATGTCCAGGTGATCCTCACCCAGCCAGGATCGGCCCGGCTTGCGATCGTCAAGGTCGTGACCTCAGAACCGGGACTCTACGGACTCGGGTGTGCAACCTTCACCCAGCGGATCCATGCGGTCGCGGCCGCGGTTGAACGTCATCTGAAACCCTTCCTGATCGGCCGCGACGTGGCCCGAATCGAAGAGATCTGGCAGATGTCGATGGTGCATGGCTACTGGCGCAACGGGCCGGTTCTGAACAATGCAATCTCTGGCGTCGACCAAGCTCTGTGGGACATCAAAGGTAAGCGGGCCGGCATGGCGGTCTATGACCTTCTCGGCGGGAAGTCGCGAGAAGCTGCCCACGTCTACGTCCACGCTCATGGCCCCACCCCGGGTGAGGTGGCCGACCGGGTGTCGGAGTTCGTCGACCAGGGGTACCGCTTCGTGCGAATCCAGCAGGGGTTCTATGGCGGCGAAGCAACCGACTTCGTCAAGCCCGAGGGTGCTCCCCCCGGTGCCTACTTCGATCCTCGGGCCTACCGTCGCGACACCCTCGAGATGATCGAGTTCGTTCGCGGCGCGGTCGGCGACAACGTCGAACTGCTCCACGACGTTCATGAGCGGCTCACACCGGCCGATGCGGTTCTCTTCGCCAAGGACGTCGAACCGTTCCGATTGTTCTTCCTCGAAGACCTTCTTGCTCCCGAGGACCTCGAGTGGTTCGAACGGGTCCGATCCCAGTGCGCTACGCCGCTGGCCATGGGGGAACTGTTCAACCATCCGCTCGAATGGAAAACTCTGATCGAAGGGCGCTTGATCGACTTCATCCGCATGCACGTGAGCCAGATGGGCGGTATCACGCCCGCTCGCAAGGTGGCCGACTTCGCCCACATGTACGGGATTCGCACCGCATGGCACGGACCGGGGGACACCTCACCGGTGGGTCATGCCGCCAACCTCCACCTCGATCTGTGGTCGCCGGCCTTCGGGGTCCAGGAGTGGTACCAGCCGTCGGAGCTGGAATATGAGGTGTTCCCCGGGCTTCCCGTGGTCACCGATGGCTACCTCTACCCCAGCGCAGGCCCCGGCCTTGGGATCGACATCGACGAGAAACTGGCTCGCGAATTCCCGGTTGCCGATGTGGTTGAAGAGTGGACCCAGGCTCGGCTCCCCGACGGATCTGCGGCTCGGCCATGAACGACCCGATCGAAACGATCAGGGTTGCGGGAGTGCTTCCTGTCGTCACGATCGACGACGCCGATCGCGCTGTGCCGCTCGCCAATGCACTGAGTGCCGGCGGTCTGCATGTCGTCGAGGTGACACTGCGAACCGACGCCGGCCTTGCTGCGATCGCGGCCATCGCCACCGAAGGTCCTGAAATCTGTGTTGGTGCGGGTTCGGTCACCACTGCCGATCACGCAAACGCCGCCGCGGACGCAGGCGCCCGCTTCATCGTCTCGCCCGGTTTCGACGATGGTGTCGTGATCGCCGCCCGCGAACACCGGGTTCCGGTGATTCCTGGCATTGCGACGCCGACCGAACTCATGCGGGCCATCGCCCACCACCTCCACGTCGTGAAGTTCTTTCCGGCCGAGGCCGCAGGCGGCCTGTCGACCCTACGGGCATTGTCGGCCGTGTGGCCCGACATTCGATTCGTGCCCACCGGCGGGATCTCCGACAACAACGCAGCGGACTATCTCGCCGATGGGCACGTTCTGGCCGTGGGCGGATCGTGGGTCGCGCCACGGGAACTGATCGCAGCTCAGGAGTGGGTGCGGATCACCGCTCTCGCTGCTGGAGCAGTGGCCCTGGTCGCGGGCGTACGGTGACGTCCATGCTGAACATCCGCGCCGCCACCGAAACCCGGTTCGACGTGGTGACGCTCGGGGAAGTGATGTTGCGGCTTGACCCGGGCGAGGGCCGGGTCCGGAACGCTCGAACCTTCACGGTCAGTGAAGGCGGGGGAGAGTACAACGTGGGGCAAGCACTCAGCCGCTGTTTCGGCCTGCGGGGCGCACTGGTCTCCGCCGTCGGCGACAACGAAGTTGGGCGGTTGCTGGAGAGCTTGTTGTTGCAGAGCGGTCTGAACCTCGATCACGTGGTGTGGAAGAAAGCCGATCCCGTCGGCCGATTCAATCGAACCGGGCTCAACTTCACCGAACGGGGTTTTGGTGTGAGGGGTCCGGTCGGTGTCTACGACCGGGCCAACTCCGCCGCCAGTTCGCTGAGCCCCGCTGACGTCGACTGGGATCACCTCTTCGGCGAATTGGGGGTTCGCTGGTTCCACACCGGCGGCATCTTTGCAGGGCTGTCCGAGACGACCCTCGAGGTCGTGCGAGCTCGGGTTGGCCTCGGCCCGACGTCACGGGACGATCACGTCGTACGACATCAACTATCGCCCGAGCCTGTGGGAGGCAGCCGGGGGAGCGGATGCAGCCGAGCGGATCACCGAGGAACTGGTCGAAAATGTCGACGTCCTCTTCGGTGTTGATTCAGATTCCCTCCCCGATTCAGGAGGGCCACAGATCATCGCCACCACTGAACGGGAGGTCATTTCGGCTTCCCGTCACAACTGGCGCGGGCTCGCCTGGACTTCGGCTACCGGGATCGAACACAGCCGGTTCTACGAGGGGCTTGAAGTTGTCGACCGGGTGGGATCAGGAGATGGCTTCGCAGCGGGTCTGATCTTCGGCCTGCTGACCGGGCGGAGTCTGGCCGACTCGTTGGAGCTGGGCACAGCCCACGGGGCGCTGGTGATGACCACACCTGGCGACAACTCGTCGGCCACCCTCGACGAGGTGGAACGCCTCGCCGCAGGCGACACTCCGGCAGCACGGCGGTAGTGCGAAGTCATCGATGACGGTCATACCGCTCGCTGGCGGTTCCGGCGTTGTTTCCCACGTCGATCCTCAAGGATCGTCTGGCGCTGGCAGTCGAAGCACCCGAAGCAGTGGAGCGCTAGATCTCTCCGCTCGTAGGGGTCAGCCGGTGAAAGAGGGCTTCGCCGGTGATGGTTTCGGAGCTGGAGCTGGAGCTGGAGCTGGAGCCGGGGGTTCGACTACCACCGCAGCCGGAGGCGGCGGGGGAGCGGTTTCGACGACGGGCGGGGGAGCCTGGTGGTGGTGGTCGTCGTCGGCGGTGCGACAACCGAGAAGCCCAGGCATCTCGGGAACACCGAGTTGGTCTCGCTCTGGTCGGGCGTCTGGTGGGCGTGTACCACACGAATCTGGGTGGCCGGTGCGGACAATGTCACGCGACCCATACCGCCGGTCCACGAAGCGCTCTCGATCCCGTCGGGAAGGTCACCGGTGGTGCCGCTGGTTGCAAGAACGTTGCCGTTCCCGTCGAGTATCTGTGCGAACCACTTCTCGCTCAGCTGGGCCGGTGTCTGGGCACGGCCCTCGTAGGAGTCATAGCTCGCACCGTTGAGGTCGTATGTGCCGGCGGGGATCGACGCCGCGAAGCTCTTCGACGTCACGAAGCTGGATCCGCCGTTCCAGCTCCCGAGCTTGGGCCCGTCGAACTGGGTTGCGGGGCTGCCGTAGCAGCCACCGCTCTGTGACCCTGCGATCGAAGTGCCGAAGGCCAGGGTTCCGGCCAGCATGGTTGCGCTCAAGGCTGCGAAGGCGGCCCGCTTGAGACTGGTATGGGGGGAAGTAGCCATTCTCTGTCCTTTGTGGTTCAGAGGGGCCGGTTTCGCTCTCGCTCCCCGTCGGCAGTAGCGACCATTGTCGCCGACGGATCATCACTCCCCGTATTCGTTTTGGTTGTCGAACCTCACGGTACGAGGTTGTCGAATCGGCGTTATGAGCCGAACGGCCTCCCTTTTGTAGGTAGAGGTCGGTCGTAGAACCCATGGCCACTGCGGAGAGTGGTCGGTAACGTTGGAGGCGTGAAGTGGCTTCCCCGCCTTCTCTGGTCCGCAGCGTCGTTGGGCGCGTGCGTGCTGTTGGCCGTCGTCGCCGTTTCACTGTTGCCGAGCAGTGCGGCCCCTCAGCTGTCGCCGACGCCCACGCTGTCCCAAGCGACCACCACGACCGAGGCGCTGCCGCCTGCGACCTCGCCGTCCGCCGTCGGCATGGATGCGCTCGGCTCCGACGATCACCACGCGCCCCCGGCCAGCCCCTGGCAGGTCACCGTCGCCATCGCCAAACCCGAGGGTGGGGATCCGGAGCTCTACGACGCCCCGCGGGGAGCGCAAGTGTTCTTCGCCGATCCGGTGACAAACCCCACCTACTTCGGAACTGACCTCGCCATGCTTGTGGTGGCCGAGCGCGCCGGTTGGCTCCAGGTGCAACTCCCGGTGCGGCCAAACGGCACGACCGCATGGGTCAACGGCGCCGGCTTCACGACCGAGATGCACACGTTCCACGCCGAGGTGCAGTTGAGCAACCATCGATTGCGGGTCTGGAACGACGACGAGCTGATCGCCGACACGGCCATCGGTTGTCGGAGCCAAGGCGACACCAACGCCAGTCGGGCGCTTCTACGTGAACGACCGGATCCCGATGGCGGATCCGAGTGGCAGCTACGGACCCTGGATTCTCAGCCTGTCGGCCCACAGCGAGGTGCTCGAGACGTTCGCCGACGGTCGTCCGGTCATCGCAATCCACGGCACGAACCGACCTGACCTGTTGGGGACCGATGCGTCGAACGGCTGCGTCCGAATCCCCAACGACATCGTGGCTTCACTCGCTGAACTCGTGCCGCTCGGAACGCCGGTCGACATCATCGCCTGAGGTCGGCTCACCTTCTCGCTGGTGCGTCTGCGGCGCCGTGTTGATGATCGGCTGTCGTTGATCAGGGTTGTTGCACGAGCGCGTATCACCCGATGTTCACGTCGATCCTGACGATCTGACCGGTGCGGCTGAACAGCGCATTGCTGGTGGGGCGATCGAAACCGGTCTCGCCGTGGGTCTCGGTTCCGTCATTCCACACGGCCGTGCATGACGGCCCTGTGCCGAGCCGGTAGACAACGGGCACGCCGCAGTAGGTGAACCCGAGAGTTCCCGCTTGGAGTATCCCGTCGATCGCATCCCACGCTCGTGGCGCATCGAGGAACTCATTCGGGTCCAACAGCGTCGGGCTGAAACTCACACGCCCGTCGGCAACGTGAACGCCGAGTTCCCCCCAGCGGATCAGGACACCCTCCTTCACCTGGCCGGTCATTCCCGGCTGTTGGGCGCCGAGGTGGGCCGGGGTATGGGAATGGGGGTCGGCGGGGAAGGTTCCCTGCTCGCTCACCGATTTCATGAACCCGAGGCCGCTCCGTACCCGGCGGTACCGATCGGCGAGGACCGCGATGGTCTCGGCGGGGACACCGACCTCGGATGCGGCGGTGATCTTCTCCTGCAGGGCGAACAACAACTTGGACACCATATGCCAGTAGATCGAACCGAGACCCTCGTACTTGTACATGGTCTGGGACCGACCGGTGAAGGAATGGTGGTCGAAGGTCGCTTCGTATGCGTCGAGGATTTCGTCCCGTTCCTCGGGGGAGAAGTCGCCCAGTTCGGCTTCGAGATGACGGGCCGATCGGAGCCGGCTGGCGAAACGAACGATGCCGTCAGGATCCCGCCGGATGAGATCGCTGGAACTGTCGATCACGGCGGTGACGGCCGGTCCGACGGCGTCGGCCGGGACCCGGTTCTTCTCCATGAAGGGCGGCGGTCGATGGTTCGGGTACAGCACAAATGAGTGTTGGTCGGCTCGGTAGAGCTCGCTGTCGTACAGTGCGTCGACCAGCTCGACAGCTCGATCCGCCTCGAGTCCGGACAACCCGAGGGCCGCCACCTGCCCCTCCAACATCTCGTACAGGGGTTCCACCTCGGCCACCCCTGGCTGGCTGAGGTCGACCAGGCAATAGGAATGGAACAGTCCGTCGTCTCGGGCGGCGGCAGTGATGATCGCGTCGAGATGTGGTTTGACCGTCTCGATGAATCGCCGGAGGTCAGCCACCGGCACTGCTTGCGCTGCTCCCGGCCCTGTGCGGTAGGCCTCTGACCGGTAGTCGGAGAATGCGCGGCCGATCCCGTCGAGCAGGCTGCGTCGCGCCGCAGGGGTGATTGCGTCGGGTTCGGTGATATGGGCGTGGGCTTGGAACTCGGTTTCGAGGTTTCGGAGCCACTCGGCCACCAGACCCCCCATCGGAACCTCCGACACCGGCGACTGGGCCAGCAGCCCGTCGAGCCCGCCCAGATACTCGTGCAGATGAAAGGCGGTGACAGTGGAGACCCCATTGCCGACCAGGGCGTTGTTGGCGTCATTCCACTCCGGCCGCTGGGTGTTCATCCAGATACCGGCGCCCGCCACGAGATTGGACAGTTTCGACAGCGCCGGAACGAGCAGCTTCTCGGCCAGTGATGCGTGATGGATCCGCTCACCGTCGACGACGAGCCGACCGTCGGCGCCGATCAGGCTGACCCGGTTCTCGATGTGCTCGTGGGCCTTCCCATCGAAGTCGATGGTGTTCTTCGGGTCTCGGACCAGCTGGTCATAGGGCCGGATGCGGTACGGGACATCACCGTAGGAGAACGTGGATCGGTCCAGTTGGGCTGGAAGGAGCTCGGGGTGGAACCGCTGGGCCGAATGCAGCAAACGGTGGAGGTACACGATTTGGTGATCACCCCAGTAGCCGAAGTTCCCCCAACTGCCGTCCTCGGGCACCTCCCAGTCGATCCCTTCGTCGGTGATCCGATACGGGTTGTTGCCGTCGAGAGTGGACGCATTGAGGAACTTGGCGATGGCCGATTCGAAGTAGAGCGGGAAGCTGTGCATCAGCGCATCCCAGTTCTGGAAGATGTCACGCCAGTTGCCCTGGTATCCAAGAGCCCATTCGCCGTCGGCGGTCCGGGTGGAGATCTCGAACTTGTTCCACGGTCGGCTGGGATCACCATGGCGGCGACTGAACGTGAGCGGAAGGTATTCGTTGACCAGACGAGACAGGTCGACGTCGGCTTTCACGGCCGAACGAAGGGTTGTGATCTCGACCACAGGTTCGAGGGCCTCGGGCGGCGGACCGAAACGGCCGTGGGCGGTGCGATTGCGGCCGGCGATGAAGCGGTCGACGTCGGCGATCTCCACCCGATGGTCGGAGGTGAACGAACCACCCCGCATGCAGTTGAACAGCACGTTGGCGAAATGATGAACCGTGGCTCGCTGATCCTGGGTGTGCTGCAGTCCGTCGGCCTCGGCGACGATCTCCACCAGAGATCGGTGGGAGTCTTCGATGGCGCGCTCGAGGTCATCTGTGAGATCTTCAGAGCTGAGCCGCTGCCGGAGTCGAGCGACGTCGACGTGATCCTGGCCGACGTCGGCGACCAGTGACCAGCCGGCCGGTTGGCCCGGGGCCACCGTGAACGCAGCCGACACCAGATATGCGCCCTTCCGGCCGATGGCCAGGTGTTCGGGTTCGAGGAGCTCGCCTGACCGGAAGGCCCGCACCTGGTCTTCGGAGAGTGCAACGGTGGATCGGTCGAGCCCGAGACTCCAGACGGTGTTCGCCAGCAACGCCTCGGCCGGGTCGGCCTTGTCGGCCACCAGTGCTTCCAGGGTGAACAGTGCCAGACCCGACTCGGCGTCCAGCTCGGAACGGCGATAGGCGTCGACCAGGGTGCTGGACATCTGCTGCGAGGCCAATTCGACCCCGGCCGGCAGGATGTTGACCAGCCCATCGAGGACCTCCAGTTCAGCCGGTGGCCGGTCAGGATCGACTGTGATTTCACAGATGCGGACAAGACCGAACTCACCTGCGGTTGTCCACGTATAGCTGAAGGTCAACCCCAGTTCGGGGTTGTGCTCGGAGAACCGCAGCCGGTCCCCGGCAACGGTCTTGGCGACGGAGCGCCGCACCACGCCCAGGGGAGTGGACGCCGCAAATGGTTCCCATAGCTGACCGTTGGTCCGGATCAACGTGAGGGGCCCGGTGGTGCCCGCCGCCCGATGGAGGCGATCGTCGGTCTCGTAGGGGAAGAGCGAGTGCTCGGGACTGCGCCGGCCGGCGGCGAGGGCTCCGCTGCTGGAGACGTACATCCACTGGTCGTCGGAGGTCACGACCGTCATGAGGAACGGGTCGAGCTGATCGTAGTGATCGATCCTGTACCACTCGGTGTCGCCCTCGACGACGAAACCGCCGTCGGGAAGCGCGTTCGGATCGGCCATTGTCACCCTGGGTCGATTGGCTGGTAGACGCGCACGTAGTCAGCCAGGAACTGGATCGGATACTCGAGCTCGGAATCGATGACTCCGCCGAGCGTTCCGCCGTGGGCGAGGTTGAGGATGATGAAGAACGGCGCATCGAACACCCACTCCCGCTGGCCCACATTCTCGGGCTTGAGCTCGAAGTACATCTCGTCGTTGAAGAACCACTGGATCCGTTCTTCGTTCCAGTCGACGGCGAATGTATGCCAGTCGTCGGCGATGTCGAAGTCCTGGCGGAACCACTTCGACTTGCCGCCGCCGGCGGAGTACCCAGGGCCGTGCACGGTGCCGAGGATGAGATCGGGTTCCTTCCCGGTGTACTCCATGATGTCGATCTCACCCACGAACGGCCAGTTCTTTTCCTGCTCGGGCGAGTCCTGTTCGAAGTTGGCACCGAGCATCCAGAACGCAGGCCAGGTTCCCGCTCCGGCAGGAACCTTGAGCCGGGCCTCGATCCGGCCGTACTGGAACTCTTGCAATCCCTGCGTTCTCAAGCGAGCTGATGTGAAGGAGTTGTCCTCGACCCGCTCCTTTCGGAGTTCGATGACCAGAACCCCGTTCTCAGGCCGAGCGTTCTCGGGTTGATCGGTGTAGTACTGCGCCTCGCCGTTGCCCCAGCCCCAGCCGCCGATGTCGTAGGTCCAGTTGTCGAGGTTGACGGCGTCACCGTCGAACTCGTCGCTCCACACCAGCTCCATCCCGGCCGGTGGCTCGGGCGGAATCGGGTCGGGGGCGGTTACCGGCGGAAGAGTGCTCGTCGGCGCCAGTGTCGTGGTCGGAGCAGTGGTGGTAGTCGTTTCCGCCACTGCCGTTGTCGTGGTCTCTTCGCTTACCGAAGCTGCTTCATCGGAGCCACCGCATGCGCCGGCCGTCATAGCGACGGCCAGCACAGCAGTTGTCCACCTTGTTTTCTCTGCATCGGTGTTAACCCTTGACCGCACCAGAGGTGAGGCCCGAGATGATGTAGCGCTGTAGGAACATGAACAGTACGAGCATCGGGAACATGAGCATCAGCACGGCTGCGGCCAGCTTGGGCCAGTCACTGCCGTACACACCTTCGAAGACGATCAGGCCCCGGGTGATCGGGTAGAGATCCTCATTGGTCAGGTAGACGGTTGCGAGTATCAGCTCGTTCCAGATCCCGATGGCGTGGATCACCGTGACCGTTGCGATCGCCGGCCGTATCAAGGGCATGAGGATGGAGAACACGAACCGCATGTAGCTGCAACCGTCGATCGCCGCTGATTCGTCGAGTTCGATCGGGATCGACTTTATGTAGTTGACGAGAATGATCAGCCCGATCGGGTTGATCAGGAACAGCAGGATGTAGCCGGGGCGAGTGTTGAAGAGGCCGAGGTTCAGAATGAGCTGAAACTGCGGGATCAGTGCCGGCGGGAGGAACAGCGCCACCACGTAGAGCGTGAGCATGGCACCGGAGCCCTTGACGTATCCACGAGCGATCGGGAACGCAACGAAGACCGACATGATCACAAATGCTGTTGTCCCGACGATCGTGTAGATCAACGAGTTCATCAAGTAGCCCGGGAAGTTGGCAAGATTCCAGGCCTCGGTGTAGTTGTCCAGTGTGAAGCCCTCGGGCAGACCGGTTGGATCCTGGAAGAACTCCGGCAGCGACTTCATCGACGCGAAGATCAGGATCGCCAGCGGACCCACATAGACCAGGGCGAAGAGGATCAGGATCGTGTAGGAGGCGATTTTGGTTCGAAGTTCGCGAGAGCTTGCGCTGGGAGGTGGCGGCGCCGAAAGGTCGATCCCGACCGTGGAGCCCTCCTCGATGGGGTTGATGGTGGTCATCAGAGGTACTTCCTTTCTCGACGCTGGACAATGGCGTTGGCGGCCATCCCGAGAATCAGCACCAGCAGGAACAACACGATCGAGGCAGCTGCGGCGTACCCCTGGCGGAACGAATTGGTCCCGGTTTGGCCGAACGCCTCGGCGTAGACCACGTAGCCGAGCACCTGTGTGCCGTTCTTGTATCCCGTGAGCACAAGGAACAACATCCAGGCCTGGAGAGACCCGACGATGTTCAACAAGAAATTGGTGTTGATCGCCGGCGTGAGCTGTGGCCAGGTGACGTTCTTGAAGAGCTGCCACCCGGTGGCGCCGTCGACCGCCGCCGCTTCGAAGAGGTCGGCGGGGATGGTCTGCATCCCGGCCAGGAAGATGACCATTGTGAATCCGGCGTTGGCCCAGATCTGGACGACGATGACCCAGTAGAAGGCGTTTGGTCCGGCGAGGAACTGGGATTCCAGTCCGAGCAACCCGAAGATGTCATCCATCGGACCGCCGCCGGGCCGAAGGAACAGCTTCCATATCAAGCCTTGGACGGCGACGCCTAAGATCACCGGTACGAAGAAGAGGGTTCGAAAGACGAGGCGACCTCGCAGCTTCTGATTGACGAGCATGGCCAGGGCCAGGCCGATTCCAAACTGGATCACGGTCACGAGGACCATGAACACCAGGGTTCGCTGTAGTGCGTCGAGGTTGTCTCGCGATCGGGCGCCCTGGAAGAGGAATTCGTCGAAGTTTTGAAAGCCGACCCAGCTGATGGGGATGCCACGGATACCGGTCGCATCGGTGAAGGCGTAGATCGCTGTTGCGAGGGATGGCCCTACCCCGATCAGGAGGTAGAAGCCGAGCCCGGGGAAGAGCAGCAGCCACGGGTATATGCGTTGTCTTCCTCCCCCGAAAAGATCTTGTTGTGTTGCTACTGCCATGTGCTCCCCCTTGTATTGGTGTTCCTACGTTTTGCTGACCGTAGGTGTGGGACCGCAGGGCGGTCCCACACCTATTGCCTTCGGTCAGCCATCTAACTTCGCCCGATACTCCTTACAGACCTGACTCGAGGTCGGACTGGGCCTGGTTGGCGGCTTCGACCGGATCGCTGAAGTCACCGTTGTACAGCCACAGCGCGGCCTCTCTGCCGTTGGCCCACTGGCCGGCGCCCTTGGGACCTACCCAGAGCTGCTCCTGCCCGATCCTGAAGTTCCCCGCTTGGAGGATGGGGCTGATCGACCGACCGAGGGTGTTGTCGAGCACGGCCGTCGGCTGGGTGGGGATGTACCCGGTTGCGTTGGCAAAGTCGTTGTAGTTGTCCTGCTCGGAGAACGCGGCGAGGTACGCATGGGCCAGGTCGGCCACCGGCGTGTCCCCTGCGACCGCGAGGGTCATGTCGTTCTTGCCGTACAGCGTCTGGTTGTCCGCAGCGTTGTCGCTGCCGGGGAACGGAACATAGGACCACTCGAAGGCAGCGTCCTCGATCGTGCCGGCGTTCCATGCGCCCATGGGACCGAAGGCAACGTCGCCGGCCACATAACGCTGGGCGGCGGAGTCGCCGGTGAGGCCGGCCGATTCGGCGTCGAGTCGGTCCGCATAGGCGGCATACCGCTCGAAGAGCTCCAGGCCCTGCTCGTCGTTCCACTTGAGGTCACCGGTCCAAAGGCCTTCGACGAGGGCTTCCTGGTCGGGATACAGCGCACCGAGATATGCCGTAGGTTCCGACGAAGACCGGCCAGGCGTCGGCGCCGCCGGCGATCGAGCACTTGAAGCCCGCATCGTTGACGGCATCGCAGGCCGAAAGGTACTCGTCCCAGGTGGTGGGCACGTCGACACCGATGTCGGCCAGGAGGTCGAGGTTGACGAACATGCCGCTATAGGTGACGCGGCCCAGAGGCAGTCCGTAGACGCCGCCATCAAAGGTTGTGCTCTCGATGGCCGATTCGTCGTAGTTGTCAAGGTAGGCCTGACCGCTGAGGTCCATCAACAGCCCGGCCTCGATCAACTGCTGCCAGTACGGCGTGTCTGCGCCGGTCATGTAGGGCTGAACCGCCTTGTCGAAACCATTGATGCTGATCGTGGTGACGTCGATGTCTTCAGCGGTCAGGCGGGTCTGATTGACCGTTGCGATGTCGTTTGCGTTCACGACCGACAGGTCGATCGTAACGCCGGGGTTGGCCGTTTGGAACTCGTCGTTGAAGCTCTCGAAGAACTCCACTCCCGCCGGGTTCTGGTGAATCAGTACCCGAAGGGTTCCTTCGACTCCTGAACCACCGTCGCCTGAGTCATCGGAACTGCCCGAATCGTCGGACGCAGCTCCATCGTCGGATGCAGAATCACTTCCGCTGCCGCACGCTGATGCGATCATGGCGAACGCAAACAGGTAGGCGAGCAGCCCCCTGATTCGTAGCTTCTTCATATGTTTCCTCTCCTTGGTAAGGCAAGCGTCGTTCGACGCGTTTCGTGACCGATAGCCGGTCCGATCTTTGGTGCAAGCACTGCCGTGCGTTGCGTTCGAGCAATACTATTTGGGAGCGCTCCCTGGTGGAGTATCGAGTCGCCAGCGGGCGGGAACCCGGCTGAAACCTTCGCATAGGAGCGCTTCCACCGATGGTGGCCGTGAGGGGCACAACAACATCACATGCACCCAGCCGGTGAGCCGCACGATTCGCGCACGACGAGAGTGGGGGGTAGAACGATCCGCTCCGGGGCTGTGTCGGGGTTGTCGATGATGGTCTTCAGAAGCAATGCAGCCCTTCGACCGAGGTCGGCAACGGGCTGGGCGAGCGAGGTGAGGCGGGGTGATGTCTGGTCGGCGGGGAGGAGCCCGTCGAAGGAGACGACTGCGATGTCGTCTGGACAGCGGAGTCCTGCTTCCCTGATCGCTCGAAGGGCTCCAACGGCCATACGATCGGAGCCGACAAAAACCGAGTCGGGTTGGTGAGCAAGAAGTGACTCCATTGCCGCGAGGCCCGACGCCTCTGTCCAGGTGCCCTCGGTGGCACGTTCGCAGATGTCCAGACCAGCCTCGGCCAGCCCTTCCAGGAACCCCATGCGGCGGTCGATGCCAACTGTGGTGTTGGAAGGAGGGGCGATCAAGGCGGGCCGGGTGCGGCCCAGTTCGGCGAGGTGCTGGGCGGCAATGCGGGCACCGCCGCGGTTGTCGACATCGACGGAGAAACGAATAGCAGGATCATGGGGTCGACCGACCACCACAAACGGCAGGGTGGCCCGCTGAAGCTGGTCGGTCACGGGATCGCCAATATCAGCGGCGGTGACGATGACCCCATCGACGAGGCCTCGGGCAACCACGCGAGGGATGATCGAACGCTCATCGGACTCGTCCTCGAAGAGGAACAGGGCGAGCGTGGTTCCCATGGAGTTGCTGGCACTGGTGGCGCCGAGGATGAGGCGGCCGAAGTATGGATCGTCGAACAGGGTCGCGGCTGCGCTTGGAATGACAAGCCCAATGACGCCGGTGCGGTTGGAGGCGAGAGACCGTGCTGCGGCATGGGGTCGGTAGCCCGTTTCCTCGATCACAGCCTCGACCCGATGCTTGGCGGAATCGCTTACGTTCGTTTCACCGTTGACGACCCGGGAGACGGTGGAACGGGAGACGCCCGCCAACTTTCCGATCTCCTCCAGGTTCAAACGCTGCAACAATTCTCCCTTTCATGAGAGCGCTCCCACAGCATACTGCTGCGACCGATATGGGTCAACTGGTCTATCGGATAGGTGAAAGACCTGGGGATATCGACCTACCCTGAGCCGATGGCGAAGCGGAACTGGCTCATCGGAGGAATCGGAGCCGGGGTGGGTCTGGCCGTTGTGGCACTACGCCGCAAGGTGGCTCGGTGGGGGGCGAACCCGGACCCTCTGAAGGGCCAGGCAATCGAGTTTCCGTCGGGCCTGCAAAGGACTGTCACCTTGCCCGATGGCGCCCGACTGTCGACGGTCACAGTGGGGGAGGGGCCAACGATCGTATGCGTTCACGGGCTCACCGGATCGCGTCACGACTGGGGTCCGATGGCGCCCAAATTGCTCGCCGCCGGTTACCAGCTCGTCGCGGTCGAACAGCGAGGCCATGGTGATTCCACTCCTGGAACGGCCGGGTATGGGTCCACCCAATTGGGCGACGGATCTCGGTCACGTTCTGGACGAACTCGACATTCACGCGGTGGCACTGATGGGCCATTCGATGGGTGGAATGGCGGCCATGGCGTTCGCCGTCGACCAGCCCGCTGTGCTGAAGAACCGGGTCTCATCGCTTGTCCTCATCGCCACCGCCGCCTCGCTCGTAGCGCCGGGCTCGAAACTGGGATTCCGACTCAGCGGATTGACTATCCCCGCACGGCTGAAGCCGGCACAGAAACGTCTACGACTCGGCGCCCGACTCTTGGCATTCGGCGACCGACCCAGCCTCCACATGATCGACACCGCCATCCGCTCATCGGGGCGGCTGCCCGAAAACGTGCGAGCCCAGGCAACCTCGGCTCTCGGGGCCCACGATCTACTCGACCGGATGGGAACGATCGATCTTCCCACGCTGGTGATAGGAGGATCGCGCGACGTTCTCATACGGCCGTCACAAGTGCGCGATCTGGCCGATGCCATTCCCGGTTCCGAACTGCACATGTTGGAGGGGGCCGGTCACCTGGTCATCTGGGAGCGTCACGAGAAGGTCGACGACATCGTGCTGAGCTTCTTGTCCGGCCTCGAAGTGTGAGCAGGTTCGTCGCAACTGGGTAGCCAGCACCGATGTTGCAGTGGTCGGGTTGGGTCTCATCGGCTGTGCCGCCACCCGTCACCTGGCATCGGCCGGTGTGGAGGTCATGGGCATCGGCCCGGCCGAACCGGCCAACTGGGCCGAACACGATGGTCCCTACGCCAGCCACTACGACTCGGGCAGGATCACTCGCCGCCTCGACGCACGGAAAGAGTGGGCGATCCTCGCCGGTCGGTCGATCGGTCAGTACGCCGAAATCGCGGAGGCGTCCGGAATCGGATTCCATCACCCGACCGGCCTGGTGTTCGTTCGAAACGACCCCGATGGCATCGCCAACCAGAAGCAGGTGATCGAGGATCTCCATCTGCCGGTCTCGGTAGGGACTGTGGGCGAGTCAGGAGGCTCCAACACCGTCCTCGCCGAGTACAGATTTCCGGCCGGATGGACCACACTGACCGAACCCGATCCGGCCGGCTTCATCGACCCCCGCTTGATGGCGCAGGCTCAGATTGTGGCCGCCGAGAAACGAGGTGCCCAGATTCGGCGCGAGGCGGCGGTCGCACTGGATCCGGTGGATGGTGGCGGTTGGCGGATCAGAACGACCTCGGGTGAGGTCGGGGCCAGGCGGGTACTCCTTGCCACAGGGCCCTATCTTCAGGACCTCCACACCACAGAACTGCAGGCGTGCGTTCGGCCCGAGGCGGTGATCCTGGGGCGTATCTCCACCACCGAGGCGCAGCGGTTGAACTCCCTTCCTGCCGCCATCTACCTGCTCGACCATCCCGAGATCGACGACATCTACATCGTTCCGCCCACCAAATACCCCGACGGCAGCTACTACATCAAGATGGGAGGTTCGAACGTTGCAGCGTCGGTTCTGACCACAGCCGCCGAGAAGCACGCCTGGATGTCGGGCGACAGTGCAAACAGCCAACTGGCTGTCATGGAGAGGTTCTCACGACGGTGTTGCCAGGGGTCGACTTCGAAAGCTTCGAGATGAAGCCGTGTCTGATCACCGACACCCCGTCCGGCCTGCCCTACGTAGATCAGATCGCCGATGATCTCTATGTGGCCGTGGGTGGCAACGGGCATGCGGCCAAGAGCGCCGACGCCATCGGGGCACTCGCTGCGGGCCTGGTGAGAGGTGCGGGTGAGTGGAGCGACGATGAACTCGACCGCAATCAGTTCGTGGCCCGGTTCGGGCACTGGATGCCCCGCTCCGGATCCCGACACGGAAACTGAACAGAAGCGGCCTCCAAAGGTGGTGGTCAGAGCGCGATTGGGCCCAACCGCTACAGATTGTCCACGCTCTGAGTCGATAGCTGAACCGATCGGAAGGAAGGACGACAGCATGCGAAACACCGGTATTGGTTCATCCATTGGGCTAGTGGCCCTTGGCGCAATTCTTGCTTGGGCAGTCAGCTTTGAAGTGGAAGGTATCGACCTCAACACGGTCGGGATCATTCTCTTTGCCGTGGGAATCCTGGGGATCGTTGTCATCCTCGTGGCCACGGCCACAACCCAGCGCACGGTGATCGAGCGCAATCGCGAAGTCGTCATGAGCCCCGAGCAGACCATCCGCGAGCCTGTTCAATCGGAGATGGTGAACAGTCAGCGGTAAGCCGCGGTCGTGTGTTAGCCAATGATTTCGAAGGTGGCGGCGAGGTCCACACCGAACTCGGCGCCGGCATGTTCAGCAGGACCTCGGAGGAACTCGGCGGCTGAAGCCATATCCCCGGCGAGGTTGCTGAGATACACCTCGTGACAACGCAGCGATGCGACACCGGCATCGAATGTGTCGGTGACGTCAACCGCATGTGTCGGATTCGGGCTGCCGGAGAAGGCGATGAATCGAACGCCATCCCACGCGGTTCCCGCCTCGGGAAAGACCCATGGATTGCCGGCGTCCCGTACCGCGTCGAGCAGCGAGCGGCCCACAGCTCGGTGGTCGGGATGATTCCAACTCGGTCCACCCCAGGAGTCACGGAAGTTGATCGAAAGGACCACGTCGGGACGGTGCCGTCGGACCGGTTCGCACAACGCCGCTCTCATGCCGAGCCCCTCTTCCAGGAGGCCATCAGGCAGACCGAGGAATTCGACCTCTCCGACTCCCACCGCAGCGCACGCCGCTACCTGTTCGGCACGTCGTAACGGTCCGACCTCGGCCGGATCCAGGGCACTGATTCCCGCTTCGCCGTCGGTCACCAACACGTAGACGATGTTTTTGCCCTGCCCGGTCCACCGAGCCACCGCCGAAGCCGCCCCGTATTCCATGTCATCAGGGTGAGCGACGACTGCCAGTGCCGTGGTCCAGTCCTCGGGAAACGTATCCATACTCATACCGTCACACTAGGGCGACCCGGCTGAGATGATCACCAGCACGCCGCTGCTGTGCCTACGCTCATGGCCATCGTGGGCCTGCCGATAGGGCAGGATGATTGACGTCGGCGAGGTTGTTCATGTGATCGAACGCCGCAACTTCGAAAACGACCTTCGACGACACTTCGTGGGCACCGTGGAACGGGTCGGCGAGAATTCGTTCCGGGCGACTGGCTACGCCTTCATCTTCGACAGCAACCGGGACACCTATGTGAGGTCGCCAACCAAGCGCACCCGACTCCTGGCCATGGGATCGTCGGGTTTGATCATCAACGTTGCCCCGGAAGGGACCGACGTCGAAAAGGTGCGGTACGTGGATGTCAACGGTCACCTCACCGTCACCGACTACGAAGCGTTCAGTCTGAGCGTCAACGAGTTCGGCACCCGCAACTGAAACCGGTCTGGGTCACAATGAGCGGTTGTGGCGCACCGATGCGGGATCATGGTGGACATGGAACTCCGCGCGCTTCATTTCCGGCCGGATCGATCTGTTGATCTCCTCGAGTCATCCGGGGCCGCTCGTGCTGTCATTGACAGCGATGTGATCGACGGCTGGGTGTGGTTCGATATCAAGGCCGGGCCGGGCGACGGCGAAGACGTTGCGGAACTCGCCGGCCGACTGGGCCTTGACTCATTGGCGGTGAGAGATGCCATTGATGATCTCGACCTGCCCAAGGTGGACGACTTCGGAGACACCATGCTGGTGGTGTTCCATGCGCTCGCCGAGAACCGGATCGAAACCTACGAACTCGACTGCTTTCTCACCCACCAACACCTCGTGACGATACGGGGCCAATACTCTCCCTCGGTCGAAGCGATGTGGGAGGGAGTTCAGCGCCGTCAGGAGCTCTCGAGCAGCACCGCCGATGAGGTTCTTGGTTTGCTGGCCGACGTTGTGACCCGTCGTTTGCTCACTGTGCTCGACGTGTTCGACTCACGGGCCGAGGAGCTTGTGATTCAGGCGTTGCAGGCTGATCCCGGGTTCCTCGGCGAGATAACCGCCGTGCGGTCAGACCTGGCGCGATTGCGGCGAGTGCTCCAACCTCAGCGAGAGTTGCTCGATGAATTGCGTCAATCGACTTCGGTCCTCCTCAGCGACTCCAGTCGTAGGCGGTTTTCCGATGTCTTCGACATCGCTCTGAGAGCGTCTCATGATGCCGACGGAGCCCGAACGGCGTTGGCCGAGACCCTGGATGCGTACCGAGGGGCCGAGGCTAGACAGGCGACCGAGGTCTCCAAGGTGCTCACGGTGTATGCCGCGATCATGCTCCCGCTGTCGCTTGTGGTCGGCTTCTTCGGAATGAACTTCGGCAACCTCCCGCTCGTCGCCAACGAGGCGGGGTGGATCATGGTTTCTGCAGTCATGGCTCTCGTCGTTGTGTTGAGCTTGGGCGTGTTCATCTCACTCGGCTGGACGAGGCGGCCCTCGGGACGCGCCGCTGGAGCAGTGTTGGGGCAGGGGCTGGTTGAAGCTGCCCGTGCGCCCGCCCAACTCGTGGGCGCGGTCTTTGAGATCTCGTCGATGCCGGTCCGGTCGGTGGCGTCGGTCCGCCGGCCGAGACGGGGTTTCACTCCCACCCGAACACAAAGGACTGATGCGGTGGCCGAGCCGCTGAGAACCTGTTCGATGCTCGATAGCGCCTCCCTGGGTTCAGGCCAATCGGTCAGCGAGTTCTGTGAAGTCGGAGACAAACAAATCGGGAGCCGGGTAGGTGGGTGCATAGGCCATGCCCGGCCGGCTGATGAAAGCAGTGCGGAGCCCAACCGCTCGTGCGCCGGCGAGATCCCAATCGTGGCATGCGACCATCCACATATCGGTCGGGTCGAGCCCGGCGATTCGAGCGGCATGGTCATAGGGTGCGGCTGCAGGTTTGTAGGCCTGGACTGCGCCGACCGAAACGATGTGGTCGAAGAGGTCTGTCAAACCGGCGTTTTCGCACTGTGATTCAACGCTCGCCTGTTCGGAGTTCGTGAGGGCCATCGTGGCATGGCCGGCCTGACGCAGACGCTGAAGTCCTTCGACAACTTCGGGGTAGGGCTGGAGTTGGCCGAAGGCGTTCGCGACTCCCGCCCAGTCGTCGTCGTTTGCTGTGGTGCCGACCGAAGCCAAGACAGCGTCGAGTGCGTGGCGGGCAAGCACACCGAAACCGACGAACTCCGACTTCGTTGCAGTGACCGTCATCGACAACTGCAACAGCTTCTGGAACCAGACGGTGAAACCTCCGGCCTCGCTCGCCACGGCGTCGACCGCTGCTCGCACCGGCGCGAGATCAAGCGTTGTTTCGTTCATGTCGAACACGATCATGTCCAGACGCTAGCCGGGGCGCCTCTTCGACAACATGAGACCGCCGAAGTAGAGTCCGAAAATGGGCCTTGCCGACATCCTCGCAGATCACCCCGACAAAGAGACCTTCCACCTCGCCGAGTTGAATCGCGCCGCTCATGCAGCAATGGAGTGTGCGCTGGCGTGTTCGGCCAATGCCGATACCGACCTTCGGCGAGACCCGGCTGGGATGGAGCGATGCATTCGCACATGCCTCGACTGTGCCGATGTGTGCACCGCGACCGCCAAGGTCCTCTCGCGGCCATCACCGAACGGAGATGCGTGGGAGAAACTCGTCGCTGCCTGCGCAGTTTCGTGCGCAGAATGTGCTGCGGAGTGTGGCCAGCACGACAGCATCTGCTGCCGCCGATGCGCCGAGGCATGTCGTGAGTGCGAAAAGGCATGCCAGAAGCTGCTGGTGACCGCCCGGTCCTGAACGCTCAGACGTCTGGATAGCCCGCAGGCCGACGGGCCCACTGGTCATGAGGGTCCGGGGTTGGGCGCTGCATTGTCGCAACGAAGTCGGCCGGACTCATCGGCCGGCCGAACAGGTACCCCTGGGCCATGTCGCAGCCCAGTTCGGTGATGCGACGTCGCTGGGCCTCGGTCTCCAAGCCCTCGGCCACGATCTGGAGTCCCAGGTTCTTGCCGAGGTCGATCATGGTTCGTACGAAGGTCTCGTCGTTCTCCATGTCCGCAATGAAGGGTTGGGCGATCTTGAGAATGTCGACCGGCAGGCGATGCAGGTAGCTGAGGGAGCTGTAGCCGGTTCCGAAATCATCGAGCGCGATCCGTACACCGAGTGCCCGTAGATCGGACAGCTGTTGGATGGTTCGCTCCGGTTCCTGAATGAGGGCTGTCTCGGTGACCTCGACAACCAGTCGGCGAGGATCAACATCGGACAACATCAGCGTCCGAGCGAAGTAATCGGCGAGGTCGTCCTCGAGGAAGTTCTGGGCCGACAGGTTCACCGAGATGAACATCTTGTCGTCGGCCGCCAGCGTGTCAAAGGTGGTGGCCGCCTTGGCCAAGACGGAACGATCGATCGAGACGACAAGCCCTGCTCGTTCCGCTTCGGGGATGAAGATGTCCGGTGTCTCCTGTCCTCCATCGTTGTTCCACCGCACCAGCGCCTCGGCTCCGATGAGCGCACCCGAGGACAGCTCGACGATCGGTTGATACACAACGTCGAACTCGTCCTGGTCGACGGCCCGCCGGAGTTGGGTACGGAGTCGGCGCTGCTCGGACACCTTGTGCCGCATGGTGGGAACGAACTCCACCAGCGCCCCCTTGCCCTGGCTCTTCGCCGCGTACATGGCGATATCGGCATCACTCAGCAAGTCGGCCGGACTTCGGGAGTCGCCCGAGGCTCGGGCAAGCCCGATACTGACGCCGATCTGTAGTTCGTGTTCGGCGAACAAGATCGTCTCGTGAAGCGACCGAATGATCCTCCTGGCCACTACCTCTGCTTGATCGGGCTTGGGAAGGAGGACTGCAAACTCATCTCCGCCGAGCCGGGCGACGACGTCGGACGGGCGAACCAGCGCCTCCACCCGACGTCCTACCTCGGCCAACACATGGTCGCCGGCCCCATGGCCCAGCGAGTCATTGACAACTTTGAAGTCGTCCAGGTCCAGGTAGAGGAGTGCGGGCCGGTCCTGCGCGGACAGCGCAGCCGACAGTTCTTCAGTGAACCTGGACCGGTTCGCAAGCCCGGTCAGTCCGTCATGATGAGCCTGGTGAGCCAGTTCCCGTTCGAGCAGCGTCATCTGATCGAGGGCCTGTTCGAGCTGATCGTTCTCCAGCGCTACTGCGGCCTGATTGACCAGCGCATCGAACAGCCGAAGATCCTCTCGGGTGAACTGGGTGACCTGACCGAGTCGGTTCGCCGCAATCAACACGCCGACATCTCGGTTCGCACCGCGAAGCGTGCCGACCATCGCGCCGTGAATCGATTCCCGCTCGAAGAACCCGGCCAGACTGCCCGCATTCCCGGGTGACTCCACCAGGGTGGCGACGGCAGCGAATGCTGCGAGTTGGGCTGGCAATTCATCGTCAAGGTCGCGGATGTGCGCCATCGTGGCGCCGTTCTCGTGGCGGAAGTGGGTGGCGGCGAGATCGTTCTGGCCATCCCGGGGCATCAGGAGAAGGTGGGCCCGTTCGGCACGGAACATCGATACGACCTCGCCCAGCAGCGACGCTGCGGCCGAGGTGGTTTCCGGGCTCTCCCTCAGCGCCTTTGTTGACGAGTACAGAAACTCCACTTGCTCGCGCTGGTTTCGTTCCGAGACGTAGGCCCGGTACGAAACAAGGAGTACCGCAACCGGAACACACAGCAGCAGGGTGCTCAACGGTTCGGATTCGACCAAAAGGGCCGCCACCAATGCCTGGGCGGTGTTGGCTGTCGAGATCACGGTACCGGTGACCAACATGGCCAGTATCTGCTTGTGCCGGAACACGCCTTCGGTAGCGACGATCACCATGGCCAGCGTCATGATCTGTAGGGCGCCACCAACCATTGTTGCCCCCGCCAGCACCAGCCACGATGTAGGCGTCAGCGGATCGCCTGCGATGAACGTTTGGGCAATCAGCGAGGCGACCGCCACGTGCATCGAGAGGTTTGCGACGTTGAAGGCCACCTTGATCGCCGGCTGGCGGCGCACAAACGTCAAAGCGAAACCGACACCGATGATCGAGGCCAACCACAAGGACTGTGGGGGCACGAAGATGAGTCCAAGCACCAAGGGGAGTTCGAACAGCGAGAAGCTCCCGGTCTCGCTGCGGAAGTGAAGATGAACCACCGACGATTCGACCAGGGCGAAGATCAGGATCATCAACCACCACGGAAGTCCGAGCGTGGGATGCAGAGCCGGACGGTTGCCCAACGTGAAAATGCCCAGGCCGAGGGACAGGCCGATCAGCATCGTTGCAATGAACCACGCCGATTTCACGCCGACGAGGCGCTGTCGCAACGAACCCGCAGTCATGCTCTGCTATCGGCGTTTTTTGGGCCCACTTCAGCTATGAGGCTCCTGGCAGGAACCTTTGCGTACCCAACTCATTCCCTGTTCGTGGGTGGTTGCACCCAGCACGACTCCTCAGAGATGGGTTCGGCGGATCATTTAGACCCCGAGTGGTCAAGTGTTGGATGCCTTCTGTCCGATGAAAGAGGGAAGTAATCGATACAAACGAGATGTTGATCCCGGCGGTTGTAAATGGTCGCCTCACCGCCGGGGAAGTCAGGGGCGAAACCGGCGTTTGTGCTCAACGAATTCAGGAGAGTTCGACGAATGCACGCCCACCCGATTGACCCGACATCACGTACGAACTGGATCCAGCGACCCGGAGTCAGCTGGACTCGGGCGCTCCTCGTGCTCGCAACCGCTCTTGCGTTGGCCTCCACAGCAGTGGTTTCACCCGGCCCTGTCGATCTTGTTCGAGACGACACCGTCTCCTTCCTCGGCAGACAGTTGAGCTCCTCCGGGAGCCTGTCCATCGCCTCGCTTCCCTCGAACGGGTACACGATGAGCGATATCCGTCAGCTGGAAGCCGACCCGATGGCAGCCGACGGGTTCACCGGCGAAGGAATCGACGTCGCGCTGATCGACACCGGTATTGCCCCGGTCGAGGGTCTGGATGGGAAAGGCAAGGTGCTCTATGGTCCCGACTTCTCCAACGAGGGTTCGGTCCAGAACCTGGCCACGCTCGACACGTATGGGCACGGCACCCACATGGCTGGCATCATCGCCGGCAACGACGGAACCCCGGATGGCTTCAAGGGCATGGCTTCGGACGCACGGATCGTGTCGGTCAAGGTTGCCGGTGCCACGGGCGAGACCCATGTCGCTCAGGTCATTGCCGCCATCGACTGGGTTGTCGAGCACCGCAATCGTGACGGTTTGAACATCCGAGTTCTCAACCTGTCCCTCGGCCGAGACGGTGTGTCCTCGAGTTTGAAAGACCCAATGTCGGCCGCGGTCGAGCGGGCATGGGATGCCGGCATCGTGGTGGTCGTCGCTGCCGGGAACCGGTCGAACAAATCCGACGGGCTCGACAGTCCGGCCATTTCGCCCTACGTGATCGCCACCGGTGGTTTGAATGGCCGCAATGCGGTCGACGGGGTTGCGTCATGGTCCAGCGGTGGAGATGGTGAGCGAAACCCCGACCTTGTCGCCCCCGGCGCCTCGATTCAGAGCCTCCGTGTGCCCGGTTCGACCCTTGATCGGGCTCACCCAGAGGCCGTAGTTGACAAGCGGTTCATGAAGGGAAGCGGTACGTCGCAGGCGGCCGCGGTGATGTCGGGCTCGGTGGCCCTGCTGCTGTCGGCGGAACCGTCGCTCACTCCCGATCAGGTCAAGTACATTCTCACCGCTGCCGCCGACGATGTGGACTTCGGAACCACCCTGCTCGACGGCGAAGGCAAGGTTCGCCCCGATATCGCCGCTGGGTACGTGAAGAAGGTCAAGCGGAAGGACTTTTCTCAGGACTTCCCTCGTGCCTTTGGCCTGGGCGACTGGGATGACTACTCCACCTGGAGCGGTGGCACTTGGAGCGGTGGCACCTGGTCTGGTGGCACCTGGTCTGGTGCCACATGGAGCGGGGCTACGTGGTCCGGCGCAACGTGGTCAGGATCCACCTGGAGCGGAGGAACCTGGAGCGGTTCAACATGGTCCGGCGCAACATGGTCCGGCGCAACATGGTCCGGATCAACATGGTCAGGATCCACCTGGAGCGGTGCGACCTGGAACGGCAGCGCCTGGACCGGTGTGGCCCCGACCGCACCCAAGGCTGCCAGCGTTCTGAACGCTGCTGATGTGAGCGAGCCCCCGGGGCTGGCCAAATAGCGAGATACCGCCGAACCCTCAGGCAACGAGGTTCATGTGACCTGGCCTCCGATCTTTCCCCTGGGAGAGTTGCCATTTTCGCCAGTGTCGGTCTGGGGAGGGGGTGGGTATCCGTGTGCCGGTTGAGATCACGTCCCGTCTTGTAGCGACAACGTGTGGGGCAAAGAAGAGAGTCCGGCTTCGGGTGAGGATGCGGTGTCGGGTGCTTCTGGGGGTTTGCGTTGATGGTGTAGACACCGCGGCGGAGGCGGCGTATGCGTCCGTTGCGGATTTCCCAGCGGAGGGCGTCGGAGACGACTTTGGAGGCCCGGCCCCATAGCGTGTAGCCGTCTTGGGCGAGTTGGTTCACCAACTGGTCGATGGTGGAGAGGCCTTGGGTGATGTAGGTGGTGAGTACGTATCGGAGGTCGCGTCCGGTGAGGGCGTTGTGGGTGTCGATCGGTTCATAGCCTGGCTCTGGGCAGGCCGGTGCGGCCCGACCGGGCGGTTCGGGGTTATTCGGTTGTGGTTGGTATTCGTTCATGGCGTTTCCTGTGGTGGTTTCGTACCCGAGCCGGGTGGGCTGAGGGGAGGGGAATGGTTTTCCAGCGGTTCCCGTCGGGTTTGATGACCGTGAGCATCCGTTCGGGGTCGAGTTCGATCCGCCAGCCGGTGTGGTGGACACGTTCGTGATGCACCGAGCAGAGGGGGATGAGGTTGTTGAGGTCGGTTGGTCCGTTGTGTTCCCATTCGATGATGTGATGGATTTCGCAGTGGTCGAACCGCACATCGCATATGGCACAGGTGGGGTACATGACCCTGAGGGCTGCCCTCTGGGCGTCGGTGGCGGTGCGATATGACCGGCCCGACGGCCAGCGCTCGGCCGGAGGGTCCGAGGACGGTGTGGGTGACCCAGGCGTCACATAGCAGTCGGCGCAGGTTGGATAGTGGGATGTCGTTTCCGGCACCGGTGTGTTTGATCGTGTGGTCCCACACCCCGGTACGGAGGGTGTCGAGATCACAGACGACGTGTATTGACGCTCGGCCTCGGGACCCGTTGCCGGAGTCGATCAGTGATACAGACTGCGGTGGCGTTGAGGTGTTCGCCGTGATGCACCGGCACACCGGCGTCGCTGGCTTGTTGAGCGAGCGACCGTGCTTCGGCGTCGATGGCGTTCTGGAACTTCTCCCCGGCGACGGCGTCCAGGTCCAGGCGTGCGTGCCAGCGGCCGCCACCACCGGTCCAGGACCGGAACGTGTTCTTCTCTTGCTCGGTTCTGTGTTCTGTCTCACCGTCGTCGGAGATTCGGTCGGCAAGTCCACGGAGCCAGGAGGAGAATCGTTGCGGGTTCATGCGGGTGGCTTTGCGGGCGATCGATCCGTCGCGCCCGTCGAACTCGGCCTGCCAGGAGGGGTTGTGACGCAACCGGTGGCGGGCCGAAGCGACGGTGTCGAGGTTGGCGGTGGGGACTGTGCCTGCCATGAACCCTCGGGTGAGGGATGGCAGCGTGTGGGCCAGTTCGGCTCGGCGTTGCACCCGGCGGGCCTCGGTGGTGGTTTGTTTCCCGGCGGTGGAGAACACGTCCTCAGCTGACAGGCCACCCAACTCGCTGAGACGGGCCGCAGCTGTGGATCCGACGCCCTCCAGCCGGCGGATCACCCGCTGGTTGGAACGAACCAGATCGATGATCTCGTCCTCGGACAACCCGGCTACCGGCGCCTGATCCAGAAGCGAAGCGTGGTCCCGCAAACACACAGACACCGACACCTCGGAACCGGTAGCGGGAACGATCAACTTCATACGATCCATCATGACCAAGGGGTATGACAGAGTTCCGATGCCCATGCCGCCCGGCCACAAAAGAAGCAACAGGACCTCGCCGGTCCGACGCTTCTCGAATCGGTCGGATCATGAGCCATGCGACACAACTGCAACCAGCACGAAGGTTCGGATCGTAAGAGAAAGAGAAGGCCGGTTACACGGCAATCCCGCAACAGAAAGGTCAAGTATGAAAACCCTTCCGTATCCGATGAGAGCCAAGCTGCCATTCCTGGTTGCCGGCTTTCTCGCATTTCTCTTCTCGGTCTATCTCTACTTCGTCCGCGAAGAGGAGATGATCGGCATCTTCGTCGGTCTGTGGGTTCCGTCGATCCACTCGCTCGGAACGCTTGTCGTCACTGCGGTTGACAATTCTGCCCAGGACACTGCGGCCAAAGCAAAGGTGATGTCATGAGCCTCGCCACTGTGTTCATCGTCGGATGCGTGATCTTCGCGATCACCGTCTACGGCACCGTAATGGCGGGTGGCACCATCCTCACCCGCCGCCAGATCGAACAGGACCCTGCGAGGCAGGCGTCCCCGATGATCGCCGCCCGCCCGCTCGAGGAAAGGTAGCGCCACCGCCACGAGCTGTCCGCAGCAGTGTCGACCGGTTGAGCTTGGAGTTCTCGGTGCGAAGTAATCTCAGTGCTCTCCGGTCGATAGCCATCCCCACTGACTGAAGTAGTTTCATGTACTCAATGCGAACCATTCCTATCGATTCAGAATCTGCTCGAGCACCCTGTCCAGGGGCACCAGCTCGAGCGCCTGGGAACGGTTCGTTCTCTTGGCGACGTGATGACCGCCAGCGAGACCACCCTCCTGGTATTCCTCCGCCACTACGGTTGACTGTTCTACCGTCAACTGGTCAGCGAGTTCGCTGCCATCGAAACCCAACCAGACGATCCGCAGGTTGTTTTCGTGTATCAGGGCAGCGCCGAACAAGGACCGATGTTCTTCGACTCTCTGCATGCCGGCGCAGTGGCGATTGCGGACCCCGACGGTGAGCTGTACGAGGCGTTCGCTGTGCAACGAGGTGGCTGGCGAGAGATGTTCGGCCTGCAACCGTGGATCACCGGCATCCGGGCGTTCTTGCAGGGCAACTTCATCAACCGCAAGATCGGCGACCCGTGGACGTTGCCGTCGATGATTGCGGTCCGAGACGGCAAGATCGTGTGGGAGTACCGCGGAACCCATGCCGGCGATCATCCCGATGTCGCCTCACTCCGTGACGAGCTACGAGCCGCAGCATGACTCGGGTAGTGGCAGTGCACGGCAACGGCGGTGGCAGCACGAGGTTCGACTCCGTCGCCGATCGATTCCCGCCCGGAATCGATTTCGAGGCGATTGATCTGCCCGGCTTCAACGGTGTCCCCGTCGATCCCCACCTCACCTCGGTAGCCGACTACGCCGACCATCTCGCCCACCGGCTCACCCGCGGGGGCGAGGAGCTCCCAGTCGTGTTGGGCCACGGCATCGGAGGATCGATCGCCCTGGATCTGGCCAGCCGGCATCCCGAACTGATGGCCGGGCTGATCCTCCACGCCCCGGTCGGTGCCGACCTCGACACCCGCTTGTTTCCCAAGATCATGTCCACCCCACCGGTGCGGGAACTGATACGAAGGCTGATAGCCGCCAAACCGCTCCGCCCCGCTTGGCGCCGATTGTTCTTCCCAACCGGGGCACCAGCCCCTGTGCTCGACACATTCTTCGACGGCTATCGAACGTGTGAGTCATTCGGTCAGATGTTCGAGATCATCGACGCCCCCTGGTTCGAGGCACTCACCCCGGTATCCGGACTTCCGACCGTGCTGTTGTGGGGCGAGCACGATCGAGTTCTCAAGTCCGGACAGACCGACGCCATCAATGCCAAAGCTCCCAACGCCCGGATAGTGATCGAACCCGGCTGGGATCATTTCCCGATGATCGAACAACCCGAGGAGTACGCCCGTGCGGTGGCCCAACTCGCCCAGGATCTGGCGACGCCACCGAACTGAGGCCGCCCCTGCGGGCATGGTCGGCCTCGGTAGTGGCCACGCCACCAGTCTCGGGATATCCCCCAAGGCAGCGATGCTCGATCGAGCCGCTTACTCCGGGCTCGAGGTTCCGCCCGGTTTCGTGATCCCGCATGGCACCACGATCGAAACGTCGCAGGTGCAACGCTGGTGCGAGGAAGTCGGGGTCGACGACGCTGGCCGTTCGGTCGGCCTTCGGCGCCGAGGATCGTGGCGACACGAGCCTGGCCGGGTGGTTCGACAGCGAACTTCACGTCAAACCGGCGGACGTTGAATCGGCGATTGAACGGGTTCGTTCCTCGGCAGCCCGACGTCTCGGTCAGTTCCGCCTCGACGTATTGATGATGGGAATGGTCGATGCCCACCACGCCGGTGTTGCTTTCAGTGAGCCCGGCACCTACGACGATCTCGTGAATGTCACCACCGGCCTTGCCGACAAGCTTCTCAGCGGCAGTGACGCCGGAGAGCGGGCGGAACTGCCCCGCATCGAACACGCCGAGCCTGGTTGGCAGCGGCGCCTGCAACTGCTGCTCGGTCGGATACGGGCCGAGTTCGGCGACAAGCCGTGGGATGTGGAATGGGCCGACGACGGGACCTCCTGCTGGTTGCTGCAAGTCCGTCCGGTCACCGCACCTACCCTGCGGAATGAGACGATGACGCTGGCGAACCACGCCGAGATCCTGCCCCCTTGCCATCCCACCTGATGGCCAGCGTGATCGAAGCCGCTGGCCCGGATCTGTTCGAGTGGTATCGGCGTCGGGTTCCCGGACTGCCGGCCGATCGGGATTTCCTCCATGTGATAGCCGGCCGTCCCATGATCAACCTGTCGCTGCTGGAGGACATGATGCGCCACCTCGGTCTCCCCACTGCGCTTGTTGCCGATTCGATCGGGGGAGGAAGCGAGGAACAACGGCCGATCAACCCCCTTCGTGCACTCCGGTCGCTGCCCTCGCTGATTCGGCTCGGGCTGGCGCAGGTCACTGCCGTCGTGCGGGCCGAACAGAACCGCAGGGCGATCGTGCAGGGCAAGAGCGTGCAGGGCAAGAGCGTGTCGAGTTTCGGAGAAGCGCTCGATGATCTGCACGACGCCTACGTCGGGCTCGTGACCGGCATGTTCCCGCTGTCATCTGCGATCGGTCCGCCGCTGGCCCTGCTTCGTGCCACCGGGACGCTCTACGAACATGCCGCCCGCCACCGCACGGTCACAGCCGAACTTGCAGCAGGAATGGCGTCACTTCGGGCTATGGCACCAGAGGATCGGCACCGGGAGCTGCAACGTTTCCTCGATGAATTCGGCCATCGGGGCGTGTACGAAAGCGACATAGCCCGACCCCGATATCGAGATGATTTGGATCTGCTATCGACCTCGTTGGGTCAGCCAACGCCCACCACAAGCACTCGACCACCCAAGCGCACCCTCCGAGGAATGCTCACCTGGCCGTTATGGCTTCTGGCCTCCCAACCTCTTGCGGCCCGGGAACTGTTGCGCCACGACGCGATGCGCCGCTTCGCCGACATTCGAATCAGCCTGATGGCCATGGCCCGAGCCGCCGTCGAGCGCGGCCAACTACGCACCGCCGACGATCTGTGGATCCTCACCGTCCACGAAGCCCGCCGATTGGATACAGGATGGCAAGCCAACGGCCCGTTCTGGTCCGATCGTGAGGCCGAACGCGCCCGGCTTGGGTCGATCCAGGTTCCCCACGTCGTGGGACGCTTCGACGATCCCGCGAGCTGGGCCGGCGATCACCTCGCCTCGGCTGGTGAACTCCGTGGACTCCCACTGACCTCAGGGACGATCGATGGCGTGGCCTGGGTGCTCGACGAACCTGTCGGTCAGCTACCGCCCGACTTCGATCGGTCGACAACGATTCTCGTTGCCCGTTCCCTCGATGCCGGTTGGATTGGCACACTTCACGAGGTTGCCGGCGTGGTTGCCGAAATCGGCGGCGACCTCTCCCATGGTTCAATCCTGGTTCGAGAACTCGGCCTTCCAGCGGTCACCAACGTCGCCGGTGCCACGAAACGAATACACACCGGCCAGGCGATTCGACTGACAGCCGGTGCCGGAGTAGTCGAGCTACTCGAACAGACGCCGTTTCTGGAGGGGCGAAGCAGGAATTGAGGTGACGATCGACGATCCGGGGAATTGAATGTTCAGCTGGTCGGTTTAATCGGTCAGCAGCCCAGGCCGATAGGTACAGCCGGGCGCCAGATCGTGACCCGACGCCAGACATCCCGCATCCGGGCTCCCCGGGTGCGGGATGTGCTGTTACCGCCTTCAAGAGATCGGGCCGTTGGTCCGATACCACATGCGTGATGAAACGACTGACGCCATGTTGAGCGATACCCGCACTTCGGAACCGTTGGTGGTCGATCCCGCCGAGGCCAGCCATCGCGAACGTCGCGGCCGACGCTGGCTGTTGTGGTCGTTCATCTTTTGTCCGTGCCACCTGCCGATCTCGATGGCGGTGCTCGCCGTGGCGTTCGGTGGAACCGCGTTCGGCACGCTCATAAGCCGGAACACACTGGGCGTTGGCATCGTGTTCGGATTGCTGTACGCCGCAGGGGTCGCCGTTGGTTTCTGGCACTTGCGTGCCGCAGCGGCCGGCCAGGACTGCGCCGGCGGTACCTGCGACATCTGACCGGCAGCCCGATGGGTGACCGCAACCAGTCGGTTGGACTGTGACAGATTCAGTTCCCGTCCGGGCTGGCTCGAACGCACGTGGAACGCGTGTTGCGGCATGAACTAAAATCAGGGTTGTGACAGCGAGTGCAGGGTTCGACTCCGGTTGCCTTTGTTGCGGCTTGGTGCCCAGCGAGGGTCGATTGCGACATGTCGAGCCCTGAGGGAAACGAGTGGGACAGCTACGCCGGGAGCTGGGACGATGACGAGGCGGTACAGGCCTACGCCGATGCCGCCTTCGCAACGCTGCTTCGGTTGCTTGACCGCTGTGGGATTTCGCTCGACGGTGCCCGGGTCATCGATTTCGGCTGCGGTACCGGGCAGCTGACGGAGCGACTGGTGGCCGGGGGAGCGACGGTGCTGGCGATCGATACGTCGGCCGCCATGCTCGCCGTGCTGGAGAAGAAGATCAGCGAATCGGGTTGGTCGGGCGTCACTACTTCCTCCGCACTGCCTCCACCCGGCCCGGCCTATGACCTGGTCATTTGTTCTTCGGTGTGCGCATTCGTCGACGACTACCCCGGCACTGTCCGCGACCTGGTCTCCCGGGTCGGGTCCGGAGGGCTCTTCGTCCAATGGGACTGGGAGCGCAACGACCACGAACAGGATTCATTCGGTTTGTCGAGAACCGAGATCGGTGATGCGCTCGTGAACGCCGGGCTCGCTGAGATTTCGGTCGAGACTGCATTCGTTGTGTCGGTCGAAGGTGAGTCAATGGAACCCCTGATGGGCAGCGGTCGACGGGTCTGAGCCCCTCGTTCGGTTCCAATCTCGGGTCCGAACCCCACCCACCGGAGGCTGTCCGCCCCGCCCGAAAAATACCGTCTCAGAACAGGTATTTCAGAATATATGCATCCAGACCATGGTTGTGGGCGTAGAGGCGGCCAATCACGTACCGAACTTCCAAGGAGAAAATGTAATGCGACTTATTCGTCTCACGGCCGGAGCGATTCTTGTTCTCGCCACACTGTCATTCTTCAGCGGCCCAGCCGCTGCCCAAGATGCCCGGATTCACCTGATCCACGGCATCCCCGACACCAACGTCGACGTCGCAGCCGGTGGGGACATCGTGTTCCCCGACTTCGCGTTCTCTGAGACCCAGGATCTGTCGGCTCTCGCCGGTGCAACCCTCGAGAACCTCCAGGTCAAGCTGGCCGGTACCGAGACCGTCGCTATCGACGCCGGTGATGTGACCCTCCCGACGAGCGGCAATACCACGATCATCGCTCACCTCGATGCCAGTGGCACCCCCACACTCGGCATCTTCGACAATGACGTCTCCACGGTGGCAGCAGGTGAAGGTCGTCTCATCGTCCGTCACACCGCTTTCGCCCCCAACGTTGACATCAAGGCCAACGGTGCCGTTGCCTTCCCGAACGTGCCCAACGGTGCCGAGGGTTCGGTTGATCTTGCGGCCGGAACCATCACCGCCGAGGTCGTGCCCGCCGGTGCAGATTCCCCCGTCGTCATCGGCCCGGCCGACTTGCCCATCGTCGAAGGTGAAGCCCTCATCGTCTACGCCGTCGGTTCACTCGATGCCGGCAACCTCACGGTCCTGACCGAATCGATCAGCGGCCTCCACGACAGCCCGAACCTGGTCAACACCGGCAACTCTCCGGTTGAGTCCTCGTCCTCGCTCGGACTTGTTGCCGCCGCAGCCTTCGCCGGCTTGGCAGTGCTCGGACTCGGTCGTCGTCGCTTGGCCACGGTCAAGGCCTGATCCTCCGGGACTGGTTCACATCATGTTTCGTTCGCTCCTACTCACCGTCGCACTCGTCGCCAGCGCATGTGGCGGCGCGGCGTATGCCGAAGGTGCTGACGAAACCACTGCGACTTCAGTCGCCGCCGTGACGGCGGCGGCTGAAGCCGCGGAAACTCGAGCTGATGACCGCACCCGACGAATCCCGGCGGAGCCGTCATCAACAAGCACCGACAGGAGTCTCAGTCCGCTGGCGGCACAGATCGTCGAACTGCCACCCGCAGCGGGCATTCCCGAGATCCAGCAGAGGTCGGTTCCGGTGTCCATGTCGTTCGAGGCGATCGGTGTCGAACAAGCCCCCATCGACAACGTTGGTGTCCTCGACAACGGCGAGATGCAAATCCCCGGCGCTCGCAATGTCGGCTGGTACGAGTACGGCCCGGCTCCCGGCGAAGCCGGCTCCGCGGTGCTGGCTGCTCACATCGCCTTTGACGGTGAGCGTGGCGTCTTCCGATTCCTGGCCGACAGCCAAGTGGGTGACCGGTTCTCCATCACCTTCGATGATGGCAGCGAACAGACATATGAGATCTTCGAACGGGCCCAGTACGGCAAGTTGGAGCTGCCCTTCGATCGGGTCTTTGCCCGAGATGGACGAGCCGTCGTGACGCTGATCAGCTGTGGCGGCACATTCCAACGGGCGCTCAGCAGCTACGAGGACAACATCGTCGCCTACGCTGCGGCGGTTGACTGAGGGTGAACCTCTCGGCCGGGCACCGATTCGGCAGCTAGGTCAGTAGCGGTTCCAGCGCAGGGTTTGGGCGCCCGTAACTGACGATTCTCACTTCGAGATCCCCTCGCATGGTGAGCCGCACGGCACGGTCGATTGCTTCGATGATCCAGTCGGTCGGGTTCCCGAACGCACCGCCGCCAAGGAGGGTGAGGTACACGGTTCGGTTGCCAGCGGCGTGGGCATTCAGAACAGCGGCCAACAACGTTGCTTCGTACGCAGCCTCCAGCGTGAGTCGTGCGAGCGGTTCCCACACGGCGGTGTCGGCCGATGAATAGGCGATAGGCATGGCCGAGCAGTAGGCCTGGGACACCACGTGCCCGGCGTGGTCGAGTGTCACCTCGGTGTTCCAGTGCAGACCCACTGCGAACCGGGACCTCACCCGATCCCGTTCATAGGTGTCCATCGAGTGCAACCGACGATTGATCTCTTCCAGTTGTGCGGTTGACGGGAGGGCATATCCGTTGCGCATCGGAATATCGACCTCGAGCGTGTTGGACACCCCTGCAAGCATGTTGAGCTGCCGAAAGGCGGTCTGGCCGATCTCCCGGCCGAGCGGAATCAGGTAGTTGCGGTAGAGGATCCCTCCGCCGCACGCCATCGCACAGGCCGGGCCCTGGGTGCGGTCATGTTCGTACTGGGTGATCCCCGATTCAGGGGTGACCCCCGGGCCGATCATCTCCAGGGTGTTGAACTGCGACGCCACCTGGAAGAGTGCGTGTGCGTTGGCGGGATCCTTGTGGAGGGATTTGGCGTCGGCCACGACCTCGTGAACGGTGGGGCTACCACCGAATCGATAGAGATCATCCACCCGGCCACGGAGCTCGACCAACGGGAGCACCTCGAAGCGCCCATGCCGGATTCGCCGGCCGTTCAGACGGGAGGTGATGTACTCGCCATCCACGTGAAGGTGCTCGGCCACATCGGGCACGTGCGACTCCTGGAAACCGACAAGATCCTCGAACCATGTGCTCACCTCCTCTTTTGTACATGACCAGCTCAGCCGCCGCCTGTGGAAGGCACCGATCGAGGCCCTCGGTGATGTGTCAACAGACACCGGCCCGGTGCATCGCTGCCGCAAGCACGCAGCCATAAGCTGCCCGCCTGTGAATGTGTTCGAAGACCTCACCTCCTCAGCCGGTGCGCTACAGGCGATGGCCCTGATCGGTATTGCCGTTGCCGTGCTGATCGCCAACTCGTTCGTGCGGTTGTCCCTACGGTTCCTCTTTCGACGGGCGGTGCGCCGCGCGGTGCGTGGAAGGGGCGGCTGGAGTCTCCGCCTGCCCCGTTCCCACGACGGTCCCCGAGCGGACAAGCGTCGGGTTCAGCGAGCCGATGCTGCCGCCCACATGCTGGCCCGCATGCTCAACGTACTGATCGTGGCCATCGCTGCGGTGGTCGCATCCCATGTACTGGGTGTCGATCCGATGGTTCTGGTCTCGTCTGCGGGGTTCGTCGGTGCCGGTCTCGCCATCGGTGGTCAGGCGGTCATCAAGGACTGGCTGGTCGGGTTCCTGGTACTCCTCGAAGACCGCTACGCCGTTGGCGACCACGTGACAATGCGAGTTTCGGGCCAGGAATCCGAAGGCACGGTGGAAGCGCTCAACTCCGCCGGAGTCCGACTGCGCCTGGAGGACGGTGCCACTTGGCATACCGGGCACGGATCCATCGAATCGGTGGTCAACCGCTCCCAGGGGCTGATCGTCAACCGGATCGAAGTACCGTCCGGTGTGTGGTCCGAGCTGGACCAGACATTGGTCGGTCCACGGCTCAAGGCCGCATCTCATGACCTCGGCCTCACCGACGTCGTTCTGCTGGCCGACATCGAAGCGGAGGCGACCGCAGAAGGAACCACCGAAGTGGCGTTCAAATCCACTCGCCGGCTGAGCGAACGGCAGCGTCAGCAGGTCGCCGACCGAGTCATGGAAGGCACGGTCGGATCTCACCCCTCATAGCGGTCGCGGGTCCGAGTGCCCGCAGGCGGTGACGTCACAACGCATACCGAGAGAAACCAGATTGTGATCGGACGCGTTGCCAGTTGTGTCAGTCGGAAACAAACGCGGCCTGGAAGTAGTCGGCGATGTCCCGGAACGTCACGACGCCGAGGCCTCGGCCGGTCTCGTTCACAACGATGAGGTAGCGGTGCCGCCTGCGAGCCATCTCATGAAGCCCGTTGGCAATGCTGGTCGACGGGAGAGCGGTCGCCATGTTCGTCGTCGTCATCCAATCACCGACGATCTCATCGTTGAGGTCCTCCACCCGACAAGCTACTTTGCGGAACACGTCGTGCTGGGTGAACTCGCCGATCAGGACACCTCGGTTGTCCACCACCGAGATCAATCCTCGATCCGATCGGATCATGTGCTCGATCACGTCGTACAGGGAGGTACCGGCCTCGACTTCCATCGGAACCCGGCTGGGCATGCCATAGAAGTCGACGTACAGCAACGTATGTTCGGCGCTGAACTCATGATTGTCCTCGTGCTCTGATTTCAGATAGTCGGAGGCCAACGTGATCAGGTCGTAGTGGGTGAGGTTTGCGTACACTCCTCCGCCGAGCCTCACAGGAAGGTTCCGAAAATACCGCTCGGTCATGATCCGAAGCCCGTCCATCGCTGAACGATCCCCGTTCACCACCGACGGATTCGAGGTCATGAAGTTCTCCACCGGCTGATCCCATCGATCCGGAGACCGCACCACCCGGTGGGTGACATCGTGTTCGGTGAAGATCCCGATGATGTCGGATCGCGCCATCACGAACGCACAGCTTGTATCGGCCTCGGCCATCGTCAGCACGGCGTCTCGGCATGAGGTCCCTTGCTCCACGACCACCTGAGTCGACAGCTTCATTCCTGAGAGCGCTGTCTTCTCGAAGTGGTTCACGATTCCGGACATGAAACCAAGGTACCGCGCGATCCGGGCCGTCGTCTTCTCGATCGTCGATTTGGTGGACGCTGGCAGGTTGGCCCGGAGAAGAGGCCCTAGGACTTTCGGCCGAAGCGATCGTGAGGGGTGTCGAGATCGACGCCGGCATCTCGGGCCGCTCCAACGATGTCATCGATCGGCAGAACGAAATCTCCGACCGCGGTGTCGATGTCGAGGCGATCATCGAGTGAATCGATTCGCCAACCGCCTGGCTCAGCTGAACCGAGTTCGTCCCATTTCAAGGGCACGGCCACCGGAGCTCCCGGGCGGGGCCGTAATGAGTACGGTGCCACGACCGTCGCAGTCGGGCTGTTCCGAAGCCAGTCGACAAACACCTTGCCCCCTCGGTTCTTCTTGAGAAACTCGGTTGTGAGCGAGTTGGGGTGCTCGGCAACCGCCAGTCCGGCGATGGCTCGTGAGGCCAGCGAAACCGCGCCGAAGTCATGTCCGGACACGAGCGGCACCCACACGTGGAAACCTTTCGAACCGGTCGCCAATGGGAAACCGTCGACCTCGAACCGGTTGAGCACCGCCCGGATTGCACTCGTTGCAGCTCGAACAGCGCCAACGTCGCCATCCTCGGGGTCGAGGTCGATGACCATCCAGTCGGGCTGCGACGGCATCGAGGCCGACGATGTCCACATATGAAACGTGATCGTGTTCTGATTGGCGAGGTAGGCGAGGTCAGAGGCCCGATCGACAACGGCATAGGAAGTGGTCCCACCCCCTCGCTTGGGGACCTCCAACCGGCGGATAGAGGCAGGGAAGTGGTCCGAAGCATTCTTCTGCATGAAACCCTTGGCTGTGATTCCTCTCGGGAAGCGTTGCAGAGTGAGAGGCCGCCCGGCGACGAACTGGAGCATCCGGTCCGCAACCCGCTCGTAGTGAGCGACCACCCTGGCTTTGGTGATGCCGTCGTCGGGATACAACAGCTTGTCGGGACTCGATACCTCCATCGCTGCCAGCGTAGTTTCGACGGTTCCCGCTGGCTGCTCGGTCGTGTCCTGCCTACTACGCTTGGCTCGTGAAGGTTTCTGCGGACTTTGTGTGTGAGCATGGCATGCCCCAGCCCTGGGCTACATGCACCGACTGCATGTTGTTGCCACATGACCAGCAGCCGGAGCCACCTCGCCCCGAACCCGCTCCAATCACGCCGGCCAAGCGGGCGAAGAGGAAGGCAACGACATCCAAGCGCGCCACGGGCAAGCGGTCGATCAAGGGGACGAGTTCCACCCCAAGGCTGTCAACTCGCCTGCCCAAGACCGACACCGATTCGATCCCCGAGCTGTTCGGTGATAGGGACCTCGCCTACGAAATCCCCGACAACAATCTGCGCCACCACGTGCAAGGCAGCGATAGTGGCTGGCTTTCGATCTCGTCGATGCCAAAGGGGCTGCGCGATGGCGGCTGGGTGTATCTGCAGACCGGTCGAAAGCTGGTCGCTCGCTGCCGGGTGAGCGGAATAGGGTTTCGCAAGCAGCGTTGGACTCACGAAAAGCCCGAGGACACATCCGACGCCGGACCGGGCGGAACCCTCGAACTGTTCAGCGACGGTTGGGAGTTCGTTTCCATCGATCTGGGCCCCGAGGGTGAGCAAGAGGTGCGCGGGTATCGGTACGTGATCACTGACCCCGACGGTTCGGTTCGTTCCGCCCCGGTCGAAGCCAAAGACTAGATCTGAGCGGCCCTGCCACGTCCGCGTCCACCGGTGGTTGTAGTTTCTGAAGTCGAGGAAGCTTGTCGACCAAGGAGTGCCCTATGAGGATCCCAGGAATTATTGCCACGTTCTCGATTTTGGTTGTCCTGGCGACGGGCTGCGGCGGCAGCGACGACACCGCTGCTTCGACGACGACCACGTCTCCATCGTCAACCGAAACGACGGTCACCACCCAGGCGTCCACAACCACCACCACCGAAGCCACCACGACATCAACAACCACAGAGCCGACAACCACGACATCCGAGCCGGTCACGCTCGAACAACCGGCGATCTGGCCGGCCCCCGATGTTGTTTTCAACTCTCCAGAAGAGTCCGCCGCCGACTTCCTGTCTCAGGTTCTCGACGTGCCTCCCGCGTTGGGTGATTTCCAGCAGGGCGACAGCAGAAGCGGCGAGATCGAAGTTCTTCTGATGCCTGAGGGCGGAGGTGGAGCAGGAACGGTCCGCAGTCTGTTGTTGATGCGCCAACTCGGCCCCGACGATGGGTGGTTCGTGCTGGCGGCGATCAACGAGGCGAACACCATCACCGCGCCGCAGTCCATGGCAGAAGTAACGGCCGGTCCGGTCGAAGTGGCCGGGGCCGGTAGGGGGTTCGAAGCCACACTGATCGTCGAAGCGTTCGTGGCCGGTGAGTCCGAGCTCTATGAGCAGCAGATCACCCAGGGCGGATCGTTCGAAACCCCCGAGCCGTACTCGGTGACGCTCGACTTCTCGGGCCTCGACAGCGGAACGACCATGATGCTTCTCGTCCGAGGGGGCGTCGGGCTCGAGACCGACCCGGGAGAATTCAGCGCCATCCCCGTGGTGATCGGCTGAACGCCGTTCTGGTAGCGGCGGTCGAGCCTGTTGGTTCGTTCACCGATCCTTCATCGGGTGCGCCGTGTGCCTAGCATCGTGAACGGAGGGCAACACCGGTTGCGGCGCCATGACCAGTCTCACGTTCGAACATGTGTCCAAGTCATTTGGCAAGATCGACGCCCTCGTCGGGCTCAACCTGAACATCCACAGCGGAGAGTTCTTCGCCCTGGTCGGCTCGTCGGGGTGTGGCAAGAGCACCGCAATGCGAATCGCCGGCGGTCTGGAAACCCCCGACTTCGGTGACATCCGGGCCGATGGGAGAGTCATCACAGACGTGCTGCCGAAGGACCGGGGCTTCGGGATGGTCACGCAGCAGAACGCATTGTTGAAGAGCCGGACGGCGGAGGGCAATATCGCGTTGCCCCTCGAGGCTCGACGGGTCCGGCGTGATGCCATCTCCGAGCGCGTCTCCGCCGAAGCCCACAAATTGGGAGTTGGACACCTGCTCGATCGCCGCCGCAGGGAACTCTCCGGAGGAGAGACCCAGGCGGTGCAGATGGCCCGGGCACTCGTGGCTCGACCACGGGTGCTGCTGCTCGACGAACCAATGGCTCGGATCGACACCGAGCTTCGGCTGCAGCTTCGCAATGATCTCATATGGCTACAGAACGAGTACGGGGTCACGACGTTGCTCATCACCGCTGATCAAGAAGATGCGATGGTTCTCGCCGATCGCGTCGCCGTACTCGATGCCGGTCACCTCCAACAGGTGGGTGCCCCGATGGATCTCTACCGGCAGCCGGTCAACACCGTGGTCGCAGGGTTCTTCGGCGAACCGCAGATGAACCTGCTCGACGTCAGAGTTGAACTCGACGGGGGTCTTCGCCACTACGTGGTCGGCGGATACCGCATTCCGGCCCACCACGGACCGGCCGAGCGATTCGTTGGCGGGCGCGCTCTGGTGGGCATACGTCCTGAGGATCTGCGCTTGGAGAGCGATCAAAACCACCGAGCTCTCAAGACAGTGGTGGAGCGGGTGGAGAATCGCGGATCGAGCACCGTTCTGCATGTGAGGTCCGGTGGAGGTGCCGGTGCGACCGGCGAACCCGGGGTGAGCGTGGTCGCAACCTGCAGAGGGCCTGGCCCGCGCATCGGTGACCGGGTCGGCATAGTGATCGATCCCGCCCGGCTGCACCTGTTCGATCCGTACACCGGCGCTGCACTACTACATCCGATACATCCGATTTGAGAAATATGCGGAGCGTCGGGATCCACGAACTGGTGGGCAGTACCCGCTCGAGCCCAACGGGTAGTGGTGCTCACCTCGACGATTCTTGACTGGGGCAACGCCATCTGTACTGTTGGTGTTCAGCCCAGTCCGAGACAGGAGAAACCGTGGCGTACGTTTTGGAGCCCACCGAACCGGTTTCCAGCGAGGTGTGTAACGTCGTCACCGAACGACTCACCGAGGCGATCTCCACCCTCGAAGACCTCGAAGGGGCCGACGCGGACACCATCGAACGGGCGGTGCACGACGTACGCAAACGATGCAAAGAAGTTCGCGCCGCGGCACGGCTGGTGCGCTCATCGATCGGTCAAGAGTTTGGTCCGTTCAATGACATGGTTCGGGAGGCAGCAAACACGTTGGGCCCGATCCGGGACGCACACGCCGTGCTGGCCACCTTTGATGATCTTCACACAGCACGCCCCGGGAGCGCCGATCCCGATCTCGCAGAGGTTCGAGCCGGTCACGCCGACGCGGCAGCTGAAGCTACCCGAACAGTGCACGGCGGCGACCCCCGAATCGCGAAGGCGCACACCCTCCTCGTCGGTGCTCGCCAGCGAGTGAAGCATTGGAAGATCGGCAAGGGGTTCGGCGCTCTGGCGCCCGGTATCGAACGAACCTTCGAACGGGGGCGAAGGGAACTCCGGCGGGCCGAGGCCAAGCCGACCGACTCTCACCTACACGAGTGGCGCAAGAGTCTCAAGACTCTCTGGTACCAGGTCAGGCTGATCGAACGATCATCTCCCAGCATGCTGGCGCCGCTGGTAGCCACCCTCGATGACATCGCAGAAGCGCTCGGTGATGATCACGACTTGGCGGTGCTGATCGAACGACTCTCAGCTACGCCGGACCGGTTCGGCGGCAAGCGCAACGTGAAACGGGCCACTCGGCTGGCCCGACGTCAACAGGCCGATTTGCGCCAGCGAGCGTTTCGACTCGGCGCAGCCGTCTATGCCGAATCTCCCTCGGCGTTCACGAAACGGATGAGGTCCTACTGGAACCTCACCCGCCGAGGCGGACCCGAAATGCCCACGGGGGGTATCGCCGAACTGGCCGCTGATGACCGTGAACCAGATCGCGGCAGCGGCGACCCGAGTTCGACGTCGGAACGTGAGCGGAAATATCTCGTTGCCCAGATGCCCGATCTTCCCGACGAAGGCACCACGCTACGGCAGGGCTACCTGGCGATTGACGGGACTGTTTCGGTACGAGTACGGGACGCTGGGGACCAAGGTTGCACGCTCACCGTGAAGGCCGGCCGTGGGGCGCTTCGAACCCAACTGGAGTTCGGGCTCGACGCCGAGCAGTTCGGGGTGGCATGGGAACACACAAAAGAACGGTGCATTCACAAGACCCGCTATCGGCTCCCTCTCGGGGCCCATACCGTGGAGCTCGATGTCTTTCACGACAACCTCAACGGACTCGTGCTGGCCGAGGTCGAGTTCGACAGCGAGGAATCCATGACATCTTTTTCACCCCCGGAATGGTTTGGTGTCGACGTCACCGATGACGTGGGCTACACCAACGCTTCACTGGCCGTGACCGCCCCCAGTGGAGGGCCCACCCGATTGCCTGCTGCCTAGCCTCTCCATGCCCTCGGTCCGTGTTCGGCTTGGGCGAACCCACACGAACAGGCGGTTGCTAGAAGTAGTTCCGATGCCTCGGACCTTTGGCCCTTGTCGAGGCATGCCCGCTTGGCTTGACTGGATGAATGGATACCGCCGCTGCCCGGGCCAGCATGGTCGAGCATCACATCGCGGCACGAGGCATCATCGATGAGCGTGTGCTGGCGGCGATGGGTTCGGTGCGGCGTGAGCACTTCGTTCCCAAAGACATGGTGCAGTTCGCCTACGAAGACCATCCGCTACCGATCGGATCCGGCCAGACCATCAGCCAGCCCTTCATCGTGGCCTTGATGGCCCAAGCAGCCGAGATCGGCCCCGACGACAAGGTTCTCGAGGTCGGAACGGGCTCTGGTTACGGGGCTGCGGTGGTGGCCCAGTTGGCCGCCGAGGTCTGGACAATCGAACGGCTGGCAGACCTGGTGGCGACAGCCCGCAGACAACTCGAAGCCGAAGGCATCGACAACGTTCATGTGCTCGAAGGGGACGGAACAATCGGCTGGCCCGATCAAGCGCCCTACGACGCGATCATCGTCACCGCCGGCGCGCCGGCAGTGCCGGACGCGCTCCAGAAGCAACTGGCTGAAGGTGGACGCCTTGTCCTCCCCAGCGGATCCAAGAGCCGGGGTCAGACCCTGCTTCGCATTCGGCGAAGGGTCGGCCACAGCGGCTACGACACCGAGGAACTGGGTTTGGTGAGATTTGTGCCCTTGATCGGAGAGCAGGGCTGGTAGGGCTGTGGCCCTCTGAACTCGCGTGATGAGGGCTCGCACGGTTCGGACATCGGTCCCCAAGGTGTGCACTCGGCGCCACATGCGCCTAGTCTCGGCTTTGATGACCAAGATCAGCGAGATCATGACCACTGAGCCGACCACCATCGATGTGCGTGACCGGTTGTCTGACGTGCTCCGTGCGTTGGACTCCGCGCCCTATCACCACCTGATCGTGTTGGAGAATCATGAGCCGATCGGAATGGTCTCCTCGACCGACATCTTCCGGCTGCTGCACGAACTCGACGCTGACATGGACGGGGGCTTCAACAGCTACATCGATCTGCAGTATTCGATCGAAGATGCCATGTCCCCAGGACTTCACAGTGTGCAAACCAACGATTCGGTCGCCGACGCTGCCCGGATACTCTCCAGCGGCGGATTCCATTCGGTGGCGGTGCTCGACGGAACCGATCTTGTCGGCATCGTCACCACAACCGATCTGGCCAAGTACATCGTGATGAACGAAGGCTGATACCCGAGCCAAGCCACGACCAGCTAGCTGGTCGCCAATGAATCCTGTGGTTGGCTGGCCTTGCTCGCCAGTTCCTCGGTGAGCCAGTTGATGCGTTCCCTCATGACATCGAGCCCTGGCTGAGGCGGGCATGGCTGAACCGACGATCTCGGCCTGTCGAACACCATATGGTGCGGGTCGGCCGGGTCGTAGCGCGGCCACGGTTCACGTCCGGGTGAATCGGGAATGGCGGTGGCGGCGAACGCAAACCATCGGTCACCCATGTTTCGTTTGAGCAGATGGGCGTCCTTGGGGTCGGGGATCATTGGAAACACACTGTCGAAGACGTAGAAGATCTCGGCCGCGTGGAATGCCCCGATGGTTTGGTGCTTCGACGCCGGTACCGACCTGAAGTGATACCGGTACACGGGGTGCCCCAGCTCGGCATGGCGGCGGCTCGCATGATCCACGTGTACGCCGAACATGTGGTCGCCTACGTGGTCAATGATCGCTTGTCGTTTCATCGAGGCGAGTCCGGGGTAGGCGGCGAGCAAACGATCAACATGTTGGGGCGAGGGGTACGAACGATCCAGCGTCGCCCGCAGCGTCGACGGTGACGGTGTTTGGGTCTGGCCGGCGGACTCGAGACCGGGCAGGGCGGGCGGCTCGAATTCAGCACCGGCCGGGTTCATCAGGTCGGCGAGCAGTGTTCCTTCGTCGGAGTTGTAGCCGATCATCAGCGGAACAGCAGCCTGCTGGCCCGTGGTGAACGCCGACATCGGCGTTGACGGCAGTATGACGTTGTCAACCACGGGATAGAAGTAGCGGCCGAGGTTGACGTCCTCCCGGTAGGCCGCCGACAACTCTTCGGCATCCATGGCCCGCAGCCGTTCGATCTGGCCCGATCCGCCGCCGACGACGTTGGAGGCGAATTCTTGTCCTGCGGTTTCCGCCGGCATGAAGTCGAGCGCAGGGCGGCGCAGGTGCAACCATCGACCGCTGTCACTGGGGCTCTCAGCGATCGCCCGATGGAAGAGCCCGCGGGCCCGTGGTGAGGTCAGCAGGTTCAGGACTGCCTCGCCTCCGGCCGACTCGCCGAATATGGTCACTCGGTTCGGATCGCCACCGAAGCCTGCGATGTTGTCCTGAACCCACTGGAGCGCCGCGATCTGATCGAGCAGCCCGTAGTTGCCGGAGACACCGTCGGGTGATTCGGTAGCGAGCTCTGGGTGCGCCAGGAACCCGAACAGCCCGAGCCGGTAGTTGATGGTCACGAGGACGCAGCCCCGCTGGGGCAGCGAGTTCGACTGATAGTGCGGTTCGCCACCGCTGCCGTCGGTGTGGTCGCCGCCGTGGATCCAGACCATCACCGGCAAGTTCTTTGCGTAGGCGGGCGCCCGGATGTTGAGAGTAAGGCAGTCTTCGCTCTCTTTGAGAGGAGCCAGTTTGACGGCCGCCGAGAGGGCTTTCTTGCGTGCGGGGCCAAGTCCAACGCCGTCGATCAGCCCTTGGAAGAACAGGTCGAAGGCCACCATACGTTGATGGGCGAACGGCCCGAGTTTGGTGCAGTTCTTGGCTCGCCTCCACCTCTCAACCGGTTGGGGAGGGCGCCACCGAAGAGGTCCAACCGGTGGAGCGGCATAGGGGATGCCGAGGAAGACCGCCATCGAACCCTTGTCTTCGAGCTTGCCGCGTACCCTCCCGCCGGTGGTGTCGGCTTCGGTTGCGGACGATGATCTCACCTTGCGCATGGGCCATAGTCGCCCGAACGAGCCGGAACCTGCAAGGTGGCGTTTCAATGTTCGGGACGCTGGTCCGATAGTTGGGCGTATTCCGGACCTGTGCCCTGAAATGGCGGGTGGTCGTCCCGAATCCTCGGTGCTGCCGGGTGGGAGTCGACCTGGGACACGCGACCCGGTACCCGCCCTGGGGAAGTCTGTCGAATTCGCCGGTCAGCGGCTGCCGAAGACGCGTCGCCGGTAGAGCGCAGTGGAGACCACCAGCACCGTGGCTGCGATGGCAGCCAGGATCCCGAGCGGTTGAGCCACGCTGCCGGCATCCCCCTCGGTGACGCTGGACTGAAGTCCTTCCACCGCCCAGAAGTGGGGCGTGAACCGGGCCAGGGTCTGCATGGGCGCAGGGAAGATCTCGACCGGAGCCATCGCTCCACCCACTGCGGCAAGAGCCAGGCCGCTCATGATGCCGACACCGTTGGCGGCCTCGGGACTGTCGAGGGCAGACCCCAGAAGGCACACCGAACCCGGTTGCGATCAGTCCGAAGAGGACGAGTACCGCACCGGTGATGAAGGGATTACCCCAGCCGACGCCGAAGGCGACGGCGGTCAGCGCCACGATCAGCACCGCCTGGAACATGGTGATCCAGAATCGGCCCAGCGTTTCCCCGGCCACCAGCCGGGCCGCAGAGATCGGTGCGGCCGCCTTCCTGGTGGCCATTCCCAGTTGCCGATCTTCGACCAGGGCGGCCGAGGCGGTGAGGGCGGAAAGGAACATGAACAGAACCGTCTGGGTGAGAGCGGCGGCCTCGATGTTGGGAAGGCCACCCCAGATCACGGTTCCCACCGTTTCGATGGTCATCGCCGTCTCGGGTACCAGCCTCCGGGCGGCAGCGATTGCGGCCTCATCGGCACCGACCAGGGCAGCTTGTCGAGTGAGCACGAGTTGCTGATTCTGGACCGCTACCGCCTCTTCCAGCTGTGTCCGAAGGTCAATCCCCACCCCGCTCCGGGAGGCCACCTGGATCGGTTCGGCGGAGGCTTCGGGGAAGATCACCGCAAGAGTTGCCACGGTGTCACCGACGGCCCGCAGCGCATCCTCTTCGCTGTCGAAGCTGATGATCCGGTCCGGTTCGAAGTGAGCCATCACCCCGGCCCCGATGTCGGTGTCGCCACCGACCACGGCCAGTTTGGAATCGATGCCTGATGGGGTGCCGAAGCCGACGATCAGGATGATCAGGAACGGCAGGATGAACACGAAGAAGACGTTCGATCGTTCCCGAAGGAATCGGCGGAGGGCCAGGGCGGATACTGCCAGCACGGGGTCAGATCCCCTTTCCCTGATTGCTGCGGATCACCGTGACGCCCAGCCCGATCACACCGAACACGGCGATGGCGAACGCACTGAACAGGACTTCAGCGGTGGAGCCGGCACCGGCGTTGAGGCCGATGCCGTCGATCGCCCACTTGAACGGGGACAGTCGGGCCGCCGTACTGAACCAGCCGGTGGAGGGGATCTGGAGGAGCACGCCGCCGAAGATCGCCCAGGCGGTTGCAACCACCGCTCCGATCTGACCGGCACTTTCCTCGGTCTTGGTGAGTGAAACGACGGTGCTGGCAACGCCGACCGCAGCAAAGCACAGCGCTACACCGATTGAAGCGACCCCGAGCGGCGGTCCCCAGTCGGCGTCGAGAAGAACGGACGAGGCGATCACGAGCACGGCGTAGGAGGCCAGCGCCACCCCGCCGGCTGCGATCCCTTTGCCGACCAGCGGGGCGTACCGGTTGATCGGCGCCACCATCATCCTGGCCAGGGTCGATTCTCTGCGTTCCCGGTGGATCGTGGCCACCAGGGCCGAGGCGGCGAAGAAGGTGAAGTACGAAGCCATTCCGACCGCGAAATAGGTCCCGTCGGTGAGCACCCGTGAACCGACGTCGTCGGCATCGACCACGGTCAACGGGCCGGCGAGATCATCGGCCGGTGCGCCCAGCTCGTTCAGGATCCGCACCGTGTCGAAGGTTCGCGCCGAACTGCCGGCGATCGCTTCGGCCACGGACCGGGAGATCTCCGCCTCGGCGTTGGCGACGACCAGGATCGAGGGGCGCCCGGTTCTCCGATCGCCCAACGACCGTGCGATCTCGGCGGGAAAGACGATGGCGGCGTTGGTTTCGCCGTCGTCCACCAACCGGCGGGCCTCTTCTTCGGTGCCGACCACCTGCAATCGGTCGAAACCGGCATCCCGGAGTCCGGTGATGAGCTCGTCCAGGGTTCCGTCGCCCAGTTCGTCGGCGATCGTGATCTCGGGCCGGAACTCGCCCGACAGCGCCGACCCGATGGTGGAGGAGAGGGCGGCCATGATCAGGAACGGAGCGCCGATGGCGAGGATGAAGAACGATCGGTTCCGGATGAAACGGCGGGCGTTCCACGAGGCGATGAGCAGGATCGAACCCATGCCGGTCAGCGATCTCGGAGCGCTTTGCCGGTGAGGTTGAGGAAGACGGCCTCCAGGTCCGGTTCCACCACCTCGACGGCTCGAACCTGGCCACCGGCCGTAGAGATGGTGTGCAGCAGCTCTGGCAGCCGGTGAGCGGCATGGTCGAGGTAGACGTCGCTGCGCAGGCCATCGGTCAGGATTCGATCCACACCGGGAACCAATTCGGCTGCGCTGAGGTCGACCGGATCCACCAGCTCGAGCCGGACCCGGTCTTGTTCTCCGACCCCGGCGACGAGTTCACGCCGGGTTCCCTCGGCGATCATCTTGCCCTCGTCCATGATCCCGACCCGGTCGCACAGTCGTTCCGCTTCTTCCATGTAATGGGTGGTGTAGAGCAGGGCCAGGCCTTCCTCGCCCAGCGCTTCGACCGCGGTGAGGATGGCGTTGCGGCTCTGGGGATCAACACCAACGGTCGGCTCGTCCAGCACCAGCAACTCCGGCTCGTGGAGGAGACCGAGGCCGATGTTCAACCGTCGTTGCATTCCGCCGGAGAAGTTCTCGGTCCGCTCATCGGCCCGGTCGGAGAGACCGAGCACTTCGAGTACCTCGGCGATCCGTTTCGACAGAGGCGCCCCTTTGAGGCCGTAGAGCTTGCCGAAGAACGACAGGTTCTCGCGGGCGGTCAAGTCCGGGTAGATGGCGATCTCCTGGGGGACATATCCGATCCGGGCGCGAGCCGCCACCGCCCTGGTCGTGACCGGGTCGCCGGCCACGGACACGGTTCCCCCGTCGGCCTCGAGCAGACCGCAGACCAGGGAGATCGTTGTGGTCTTGCCGGCCCCGTTGGGTCCCAACAGTCCGTACGTTTCGCCGGTGGCGATCTGGAAACTGATGTCGTTGACCGCAATACGATCGCCGAAGCTCTTCGACACGTGCTCTACGGCGAGGGTCAAGGGATAGTCCTTCGGGTGGGTGGTGGGACACCCATGTTTCCCGGTGATTGCGGCGGCGGCAAGTTCAGGCCGCGTCGAACGTCGCTCGAGTGCGATCTACGATCGCCGAGTGAGCATTGACATCAACACGATTCGGGCCGAGACACCCGGCTGTTCCTCGGTCACCCACCTGAACAACGCCGGCTCCAGCCTGCCCCCGGCGGTGGTGCTCGACGCCGTGGTCGACTACTTGGAGACCGAGGCCCGCATCGGTGGCTACGAGATCGCTGCCGACCGCGCCGACGAGTTGGATTCGGTCTACACCAACGCAGCCGCGCTGTTGGGCGGGGAACCGGAGAACTGGGCTTTTGTCGAATCGGCCACTCGAGCATGGAACGCGGCGTTTTCGTCGTTGCGATTCCGTCCCGGTGATCGGGTACTCACCACCAAGGCCGAGTACCCGAGCAACATGGGTGGTCTGCTCCGGGCTCGCGAGATCCAGGGCGTTGAGGTCGTTGTCGTTCCCGACGACGAGACCGGCCAGGTGGATGTGGCGGCCCTGGAGTCGATGTTGGACGACCGGACCCGGTTGGTGTCGGTCACCCATGTTCCGACCCAGGGAGGGCTGATCAACCCGGCCGCTCGGGTGGGGGAGGTTCTCCGGGACACCCCGATCCTCTATCAGGTGGACGCGTGCCAGTCGGTGGGACAGCTGCCGGTCCATGTGGACGAGATCGGCTGTGACATCCTGTCGTTCACCGGGCGCAAGTTCATTCGTGGCCCTCGATGCACCGGCATGGTGTGGGCCAACGACGCCGCCCTGGCGCAGATGAGCACTCCCGCCGGGGTTGACATGCAGGGTGCGTCGTGGACGGACCCGATGACGATCGAACCGTTCGACTCGGCTCGGAGGTTCGAACCCTACGAGGTGTTCTTCGCCGGCAAAGTCGGGCTGGCGGTGGCGCTCGAGTACGCAGCGTCGGTCGGTATCGACAACGTCGCCGCCCGCAACCGCGAGCTGGCCACCCGGTTGCGCACCGGCCTGTCGGAGCTTCCCGGCGTGGTCGTCCGCGACAAGGGCGTCGACCGGTCAGCGATCGTGACCTTCACCGTCGATGGCTGCGATCCGTCCGACCTCCGCGCATCGCTCCGCAGCCAGGGAATCAACGTGTCGACGTCGACGGAAGGCTCGGCCCGACTGGACTTCCCCGAGCGAGGACTCCACCAGGTGGTGCGGGCGTCGGTGCACTACTTCAACACCGAAGACGAGATCGACACCCTGATCGATGCGATCTCGGCGATGGTCGCCACCGCGTGACTAGACGTCGAGCGGCTCGCCCGTCTCCACCAGGGTCTTGAGACCGCTGAGGATGTAGGCGATGCCGGGTTCGAAGTGCTCCATGGTCACGCTGTCCGGCTCGAAGCCGTGGTACTCGACGGTCAGCTTGGTGACGGTGTCGGTCTGGGGTTCCACGATCCACACCATCCTCACCGGTCCTTCGGACTCGAGGTCGTCGTCCCACCGGGCGTGGAAGGTCATGTCCAACCGCAACGGTGCCTCATGGGTGATCACGTTCCCGTCGGCCACGAGAGTGCCATCGGCGGAGCAGTACTCGATTCTCGAATCGTCGTCCCACGTCGACTCGACCCGGGTGCCGTAGAAGTACTGCACGGTCTTGTCACCGTCGGTGATGGCGCGCCATACGTCGGGGGCGGTGGCACGGATGTGGATTTCGTAGGCGAGCACCGGCGCTGGCATGACGCAACCTCCTCGGTTTCCTCTGAGTTTCTGCCCAGTTGGGCGTGTGGTCAAGGGGTCAACCCGGCGGCAGCGGCACGAACGGTTCGTGGTCGTCGGGGACGGTGGGGAAGGTCTGGTCGAGCCATCGTTGTTTGGCGTCTTCGATCGCTTCGGGGTCGGAGTGGACGAAGTTCCACCAGATGTAGCGTTTGCCCAACGGTTCACCGCCGATCATGAGTGCGGTTCCTGTGCCGGACAGGGTGGGTGTGGTTCCTCGTTCCAGGACCGCCAGCGAACCTTCGGTCAGCTCGGACCCGTCGATCCGAAGCTCACCGGTGAGGGCGAGCACGGCTCGTTCGGGGTGGTCAGCGGGCAGTGCCAGTGTCGAATCGTTGAGGTTGAGGTCGGCCAGGACGAGCGGTGATGAGCCGACGACGGGAGCATCGTGTCCCCACCCCGAGCCGGCGGCGATGCGGATCTCGGTGTCGCCGTCGTGTTCGAGCGGTACGTCGTGGGCGGGGCAGTGTTCGAAGCCGGCGGCGCCGTTCTCGGCGTCGTGGGGGAGAGCAACCCACAGTTGGGCACCGAAGAGGTCGGTGCTCTGTGCGAGATCGTCGGGGTGCGACCGTTCGGTGTGGGTGACGCCGGCTCCTGCGGTCATCCAGTTGACCGCTCCCGGTTCGATGGTCTGGACCGCTCCGGTGGAGTCGCGGTGAACCGCTCTGCCCCGCAGGAGGTAGGTGAGGGTCGACAGACCGATGTGGGGGTGGGCGTTGATGTTCATCCCTTCGCCGGGGCCGAGCTCCTCGGGGCCCATGATGTCGAGAAAGGTGAACGGACCGACCATGCGACGGGTGCGGTAGGGGAGCAGTCGTCGGACCGATCCGCTGCCGACCGGGCGGATTCGGGGTTCGATTGTCAGCTCGATGGCTTCCTGCTGCTGGGGCTCGATCACGACTGGTCCTCTGTGTCTCTTCGGGTCTCCAGTCTGTCAGCCGGCGCATACCTCCCGCCCACACGAATGGACCATGGCCTCTGTCGCTGCCACTCCGTCGCTCTTAGTGTTCGATTCACACGATCAGGAGAAGACGATGACAACAGAAACAATGGATCGAGCCTCACAGGCGTTGAGCGAGAACCTGCAGGGCGTGCGCGACCTCGTAACGGTTCGCCGGGTGTTCGGGGAGGCGTATGAGGTCGACGGGGTCACGATCATTCCGGTGGCCAAAGTTGGGGGCGGTGGCGGTGGCGGCGGAGGCGACGACGAGAGCGGAAGTGCCGGCGGCTTCGGCAGCGGATTCGGCGTGGGAGCAGCCCCGGTCGGGGTCTACGAAGTCCGGGATGGAAAGGCCGAGTGGAAGCCCGCCGTTGATGTGAATCGGATCGCCAAGGGTGGGCAGGTCCTCGCCGGGATCATCTCGGTGTGTATCACCCTGGTGATGCTGAAGCGGAACCGATGACGGCCGCCACGAATCCGGTGGGCGGTCCGGTCAACTATCCCGCCACGCTCCGGGTGGAAACGCCGGAGCAGATGGCGAACTGGCGGCCCCTGGTGCAATGGATTCTGGCGATACCTCACCTGTTGATCGCCGCTGCTCTCGAAAACGTCACCGCAGCGTTGGCCATCGTGTCGTGGTTCGTGATCCTCTTCACCGGCCGGCTGCCCAAGGATCTGGCCGACTTCCAGATCATGATCCTGCGGTATACGAAACGGGCCGAGTTGTACAGCGGTTTCCTGTACGAGGAGTATCCGCCGTTCGATTTCACCCTGTCACCGCATGATCCGGGCGGGAGCCCGGTCGAGGTCAACATCACCCCGGAGCTGGAGAACCGGAACCGGCTGACCGTGGGTCTCCGCTTCCTGTGGGTGATCCCGGCCCTGGTCTACGCCCTGTTGATCTGGGTCGTGGCCGCGTTCTGCTGGCTGTTCGCCTTCTTCGCCATCCTGTTCACCGGCCGCTGGCCCGATGGGTTGCGCAACTGGGTGATGAAGTTCAACCGGGTCAGCATCCGGCTGGAGGCCTACATCCTGCTGCTCACCGACGAATACCCGCCCTACACCACCGAGTGAGACGTGGGCAGGCCGCTGAAGTCCCAGCGCTGGCTGAACCACCGGCGCCAGGATCTGAACCGGCCTAGTCTCCCTTCAAGCATGTACCGCACCCCTGGAGGAATCGCCATGACCGACGAAGAGACCGCCGAGCAAACCAAGATCAAGGTCGCCGACAACGGCCCCTACATGGTGAGCGGGTCGGCGTCGTTGATTCGACGAAGCGCGGTGATGTCGGAGAAGGACGAACCGGTGACATGGAAGACCGGCGAATCGATCGACACCAAGGCCCGGTTTGCGCTGTGCCGGTGCGGTCAGAGTCCAACAAACCGTTCTGCGACGGGACCCACAACAAGATCGAATGGGACAGCGCCGACCAAGCACCCGAGGGCACCTACGCCGAACGTCGCGAAAGCCTCGGTGGTGACGGGTGTCGAGATCTTCGACGATCGCAAGACCTGCGCCCACATCGGGTTCTGCGGCAACAAGGTCACCAACATCTGGAACCTGGCCGAGCAAACCGGTGACAGCCGGATCCGGGCCGAGGCGATCGCCATGGTGGAGCGATGCCCGTCCGGGGCGCTCAGCTACGTGATCGACGACGAACAGATCGAACCCCACCTGCCCACCGAGATCGCCCTCATCACCGACGGGCCGATCTGGGTGACCGGCGGTATCGAGGTGGAACGAGCCGGTGGTGAAGCGCTCGACACCCGCAACCGGGTCACCCTGTGCCGCTGCGGTCAGTCCAAATCGAAGCCGCTGTGCGACGGCTCACACTGGGACGCCGGCTTCAAAGGCTGAGACTGTCCGGCGAATCTGCCGTACGCCTTCGACGTGGAACACGACCTTCGAGATCTGGATGGCCGGGCCTACGGCCGTGCTTTCGACCCTTCACTGGCGATCGACAGACCGTCCTCTTGGTCGTTGAATCCCCTGGTGATCAGCCAGATCGCCATCACCATTTCTTGAATGGCCAGAGGTATGACCAGCAGGTTGATGGCCGACGCGTTCGAGTTGAGCGATTCGAACATGACCAACAAACCCGATGCGAACATCAGCGGCACACCGATCAAACCCCAGAGTGAAAGCCATGGCGGTACGAGTTCGTGCCTGTAGAACGCCAGATTCAGCACCAGCGCCGACAGGCTGAAGACCATTTGGGCACCCAGGTAACCGGTCCAATCACTGGAGGCCTTCAGTGATTCTGCCAAGACTTCAGCGCTGGCGACGTCGCCACTTCCGGCTCCGATGGCGTCCCAACTCAGAGGTACCAGCAGCAAACCGGCGACCACCCCGATGGCGATGACCGTCACTTCCAGCGTTCTGGCCAAAACATAGCCAAGGGCGAATGGTCTCACTCTGACGTTTCAGAACCGGATAGAGCAGAACCGCGGTGCCAACCATGGCGGTGAGCATCAGAAAGATCAGCATCTGGCCGACAATCAGTGAACTCTGGTTGGCGTAGACCGCTTCGAGCAGGTTCTCATCACCGAGGGTCGACGACATCACCACAACACTCATGACACCGGCGACCGTGGCCAGGACGAACAACCAGCCAATTCGTTGCGCCGGCTTCGTGAAGTAACTCATTTCAAATCTCCAATCTCGTGGGCACGGCGGCGACCGATCCCTATTCCGTTGAGCCGAGCTGGTCTTCCAGGCGGGCGAAGTCGGCATTGAGAGCTCGCTTCAGCCACACCTTCAACACCGGGGCTGCCAGCTTCAGCACACCAGCCGGTTTGGCTTCCACTGTCACTATCAACCTCGTCCAGCCGTTGGCCTGGACGAACCGGGTTTCCATGTGCCCCGCCATGGGTCCATCCCATGACTCTCCGAGAAGCCGGTTCACTTCATACGCAGTGATCTCGTGAACGAACTCGGCCCGACGACCGGGATACTTGTCCGTCGCCTTGTACTTGGTGCCCACGCCGATGTCGCCGGCGGTGAGCTTGCTGCGCTCGATCGCCGGTGTGACCCACTCGGGTCGGCGCTCGATGTCACACATCACGAAAAACACAAGTTCGACCGGGTGTTTGATCACGTGTTCGAGTTCGATGATCACGCCTGGCTCCCTTCCAGTCCTTTGCAGCGTGCCGGTATTCCCCGAAGACGCAGAAGAGGCATTGGTCATGAATTGCGGCCAGGTTCCACCCAATACGGCCCGTCGTGGCGGTGCTCTGAGCCTTCTATCCGCTTGGCCGAAGGTGGATGGTCCATGTTCATGTAGACGCCACCGACACGCAGTTCGTGGAGCATCTGTTCGATCCGTTTGGTCCGGGTTTCGGGTCGTTTGGCCCGCCCGATCCAGCCCAGATAGTCGTTGCGTTGGTAGTGGGGGCGTTCGTTGTACTCATCGGTCAGGCCGTGCTCGGCCAGGAGTTCGGCGACATCCTTGGGCATCGGGTTGGTTGGTCGACGGGTCACTGCCTTGCCTCCGTGTGGCACAGAGTAGTCTCACCCCCATGCGGGTAGCCGACGCTCCAGAGGTTCGGGGCTGACACCGTGAGCGCAGTCGACTCCCAGCCCGAGACGACCACGCACTCGGGTTCGGTCACGGTGCGATCCGTTGCACTCCCCACCGAACACGGCGGCTGGAGCCTCACCGCGGAGCCGGCAGTGCTGGGTTTGCTGGTGGCCTGGTCGTGGCCCGGTCTCGCGTTGGCCCTGGCGGCGATGGTGGCATTCGTTGCCCGCACTCCGCTGAAGCTTGTTCTGGTTGATCGCTTCAGGGGCCGGTGGCTGCCAAGATCCCGACTGGCAGCGAAGGTGGCCGCGGTCGAGCTGACAGTGTTGGCCGTGCTTGGTGGCGTATTCGACCCTGGCGGCAACCTCGAGTTTCTGGCTTCCGCTACTGGTTGCGGCGCCCCTGGTGGCGCTCGAACTGTGGTTCGACATGCGCAGCCGCAGCCGTCGGCTCATTCCCGAACTGGCCGGTTCGATCGGAATCGGTTCGATCGCAACCGCGGTCGCCCTGGCCGACGGGGCTTCGAATGCGCTGGCATGGGGACTCTGGGTCGTGATTGCGGCCCGGTCGGTCGCCGCCATCCCGTATGTCCGGATCCAGATCCTGAGGGTGCGGTCTCGGCCACTACATCTCTGGCACAGCGACGCCGCCCAGGTGGGTGCAATCGGAATCGCCGCCCTCGGTTGGTTGCTCGATCTTGTCCCAGCCGCCACGGTCATCGTCATCGGAGTCGATCGCGCTGGTGAACCTGGCCAGTGTCAGGTCGAAACCGCCACGGGTGGTCGTTCTCGGCGTTCAGCAGATGGTGGTCGGTATCGTCGTCGTGGCTACGACCGCTATCGCAATACTCGTCTCCTAGCCCGAATCGACCATGACCACTCACCAAGAACTCCCCGAAGGCCTACAGCTGGCCCGCACCACCGACATCTTCGACAAGGACACCGTCCCCGCCGGTCTGCTACGAGCCCATCGGGTGGCCGACGGCGTGTGGGGACGGCTCGTGGTTCATTCCGGCACCGTCACCTTCGTCTTCGAAGATCAGCCCGACCACCCCATCGTCGCCGGTGCCGGCGATCGAATCGTGATTCCGCCCGGGCGCCCCCACCACGTGGAACTCAGCGACACGGCCTCGTTCGCAGTGGAGTTCCACCGGCGATCTGACACCACCTCCACAAGCTGAACCCGAAACCCGAAGCGTCTCCTAGGGTTGGACCACCGGCAGATCGTCGTCCAACCAGGCAACGATCCCACCGTCGACGTTCGAAACATCGGAGAACCCCAGATCCTCCATCATCGCCACCGTCTGGCCGCTGCGGTTCCCGGACCGGCAGTAAACCAGGTAGGGAACGTCGGGATCCAGCGTTGCCAGTTGATCGGAGAAGTCGCCGTCGTAGAAGTTCATCAACGTTGCCCCCTCCAGATGGACCTCGGAGAACTCCTCCGGAGTCCGCACGTCGAGGATGACCAGATCAGAAGGCGGATCGGCCTGAAGCGCAGCTCCCACATCTGGTTGGACCGTCCGGACCCCAGCGCCACTGTTCAGGGTGTCACTGGATTGATCGGCTTCGGCCGTGCTGCCGCATGCGGCTGCGAGTAGAGCGAAGGCCAGGACCAAGCGAGGAATGAATTTCATGATGGGTTCTCCGGACTGGGCTGAACGGGTCGATGGTGACGGTAGCAGTTGTACGGACATTTTGAGCAGCGCGTACATAAGGTCTGATATGGTCGAAAGTACGGATGACACATTGTGTGTCATTGCGTCATCAGGAGGACGAGCGATGGCTCTGAACGAACTCGATCGAAACAGTCCGATGCCGCTGTGGGCTCAGCTCGAGTCCGAGCTTCGGCGGCGCCTCGAGTCGGGCGAGTTCGATGAGGGATTTCCCACCGACCTCGAATTGACCAACGACTACAAGGTGAGCCGACACACGGTGCGCGAGGCCGTGCGCCATCTGAACAAGACCGGCCTGCTCAAGCGCGAGCGGGGCCGGGGGACCGTGGTGAACCGAAGCGAATTCGAACAATCTCTCGGAACCCTCTACAGCCTGTTCCAGTCGGTGGAATCCACCGGGGTCGAACAAACCAGCGAAGTGCTGCGACTCGAGGTTGTCATCGATCCAATCGCCGCGTCTCACCTGGAAGTCGCCGAAGACGTGCCACTTGTCCTGCTCGAACGGTTGCGTTTCGCAGCCGGAGTCCCTCTGGCGGTCGACCGCGCATGGCTGCCCAAGAAGCTCGCCATCAAACTGCTGAAGGTCGACTTCACCCACACGGCGCTCTATGCCGAGTTGGCAAAGGCGGACGCTCCGGTTCCCAATCAGGGATGGGAACGGCTCACGCCCATCGTGCCGCCGCCTGCAGATCGAGCCCGGCTCGGTCTCCGCAAGGGCGATGCTGCGTTCTTCCTGGAACGGCTCGGACAGCGGGACGGCATCCCGGTCGAGTGGCGAACCACCACCATCCGGGGCGACCGGTATCGATTCGTGTCGGACTGGTCAGCCGGTGGTAAGAGTTCGCTTCAGCCCAGCGCGGCGTAGTGTTGCTGCCGGTTCTCTACCCGAGCGTGGTTCAAGGGTCTTACCCGAGCTCGGTCAGCTGAGCTTGAGGAACAGACGCTCGAGTTCCTCGGCATCCGCGCCCTCGGGCTCAGCCATCGCCGCAGCCATCATTTTGAATCCCACTCGGTCGAGCGCGCCTTTGGCCGCCGCCAGCTGGGTCACGATTTCCTTGCACTCGGCTTCCTCCTCAACCAGGCGCTGCAGCCCACGCACCTGGCCTTCCACTCGGCGTAGCCGTTTGACGATGTCGGCGTTGATTTCACTGGGGAAGTGCACGGACGTGAGAATACCCCATGGGGTATGTGTTGACGTTCGTTGATAATGTCCGTATATTCGTACTTATGAGGTTTCGTTCTCTACTTCCGATTCTTAGTTGGGCCCCCAGCTACGACCGGAAACAAGACCTGCGGAGTGATCTGGCTGCTGGCCTCACCGTCGGTGCGATGCTGGTCCCCCAGGCGATGGCGTATGCGCTGTTGGCTGGGCTACCCCCCGAGATCGGGCTCTACGCAGCCACGGTACCGGTCGTGGTCTACGCACTTTTCGGCACCTCTCGCCAGCTGGCCGTCGGCCCCGTCGCCATCGTTTCGCTGCTCACCGCATCCGCTCTGGCCCCCCTGGTCGAGGAAGGGACAGCGGGATACCTGGGCGCAGCGGCCCTGCTGGCGCTGATGGTGGGAGTCGTACATATTGCGCTGGGGGTTGGTCGGCTCGGCTTCCTGGTGAACTTCCTGTCCCACTCGGTTCTGGTCGGCTTCACCGCCGCGGCGGCAATCATCATCGGGTTCTCCCAGGCCAAACACATCTTCGGCATTTCGGTCGGACGCACAGAACACTTCTATGAGACCGTGATCGAGGTCGCCGAGAACCTCCAGAACACCGATGCCACCACGCTCACGCTCGGTGCCACAGCCCTGGCCGCCCTGTTTCTGCTGAAGCGGTTCGCGCCGCGAGTGCCGGCCGCTCTGGTCGTCGTGATCGGTTCGATCCTGGCGGTCGAAGTGGCGGGTTTGGAAGATCGGGGTGTGACAGTGGTCGGCGATATCCCCAGCACCCTTCCGGCGTTCGGGCTGCCCGACTTCAGCGGTTCCCTCATCGGGAATCTCGCCGCCACCGCGTTCGTGATCACGATCGTCGGATTCATGGAGTCGTTTGCCGTCGCCAAGGTCTACGCCCGCCGACACCACTACGAGGTGGTGCCCAACAGCGAATTGATCGGACTCGGTGCCGCAAACGTTGCCTCAGGCCTGTTCGGCGGGTATCCGGTTACGGGTGGGTTCTCCCGAACCGCGGTCAACGACACCGCCGGCGCCCGAACCCCGCTGGCCTCATTGATCACCGCCGGCATCGTCCTCGCAACGATTGCATTCCTCACCCCGCTCTTCGCCTCGCTGCCCAACGCTGCGTTGGGAGCGATCATCATCATGGCGGTCATCGGGTTGGTCGATGTGGCAGAGATGCGTCACATCGCCAAGGTGAAAAGGACCGACTTGATCGGGCTGAGTGTTGCCTTCTTCGCCACGCTCATTCTCGGTATCGAACTCGGGATCGTGGTTGCGATTGTCGCCTCGATGCTGGTGGTGTTCGCCCGTATGTCGATGCCTCACAGCGCTGTGCTCGGTCATGTCGAGGGTACGACGAGCTATCGGAACGTCGCTCGTTTCCCCGAGGCCAAGGTGATCGACGGAGTGCGGATACTGCGGATCGACGCGGCGCTGTCGTTCGTCAATGCCGTCAACGTCAAGAAACTGATCCTCTCGAATGCCGACGCCATCGAAGACGAGCCCAGGACCCTGGTTCTCGATGCGTCCGGAATCAATGACCTGGACGCAACCGGTGCGGAGATGCTGCACGAGCTTCTCCCCGAGATACGTGAGCGAGGGGTCAGCCTGCATCTCACCGGCGTGAAAGGCCCGGTTCGCGATGTCCTCAGGGATGCCGGCATCTGGGATGAACTGGGTGATCGCATCCATACCTCGACCCACGATGCGCTGCGCTCTATCGCCGCCGACCGGTCGGCTCCAGCCGACCAGAGGCGATACGGCATCGATGAGCGCATCCCCTCATCTTCACTTCCTCAATACAATCCCCGACAACCATCCATGGAGACAACATGACCACCACACTCCCAACCCACGACGTCATCAGCAACGACCAACTCCGCCAACTTCGATCCGAAGATCCAGACATCCGGATCCTCGACGTTCGAACCGGGGGAGAGTTCGAAACCGCTCACATCCCAGGCTCCTACAACGTTCCCCTCGACACGCTGGGAGAACACGTGCGAGACCTCGCGTCGGTCGAACATCCCGTGGTCCTGGTCTGCCAGACTGGCGGTCGGGCCACCCAGGCCCACGGCAAGCTGGTGGAGGCGGGGAAGACCACGCTCCACATCCTCGAGGGCGGTATCAACGCCTGGGAACAGTCCGGCGGTGACGTCGTCAGGGGTACCAATGAACGTTGGGCAATGGATCGTCAGGTACGCCTGGCCTCCGGATCCATCGCCCTGGTCGGCATAGTCGCCAGCGTGTTTGTTCCCGGAGCCAAGTGGATCGCCGGGGGAGTGGCCGCCGGACTCACTCACTCGGCCGCAACCGACACCTGCGCCATGGCAACCATTCTCAGCAAGCTGCCCTACAACCAGACCGACAACTGCGACATTCCTGGGGTTCTGGCAGAACTCAACCGGGACACCGCCCTCGTGTAACCACCGTCGAGTCGAGCCCGTCAACAACAGCGACGGGATGCTCGCCTACGGAACGACTTGACCAAATACCCCTAGGGGTATAATGTACGTACATTCGGAGTTGAAAGGGAATCCGCAAATGAAATTCACTCAGTACTATCTCGACTGCCTGTCGCATGCTTCCTACCTGATCGGCGACGAAACCACCGGCCGTGCGGTAGTGGTCGATCCGCAGCGGGACATCCAGCAGTATGTCGACGACGCCGCCGCCGACGGCTTCACCATCGAGCTGGTCATCGAGACCCATTTCCACGCCGACTTCTTGTCCGGTCACCTCGAACTGGCGGCGGCGACCGGTGCGGACATCGCATACTCCTCGGTCGCAGAAACCGAGTTCGCTTCCCGAGCCATCGACGACGGTGAACGACTGTCCCTGGGTGAGGTCGAGCTGGAGTTCCTCCACACCCCCGGTCACACCCCGGAGTCCCTCAGCATCGTTGTGTACGAAAAGGCCGGCGACGAGGTGCCCTACGGTGTGCTCACCGGCGACACCCTCTTCATCGGAGACGTCGGCCGGCCAGACCTTCTCTCATCCATCGGCTTCACCCAGGAAGATCTGGCCAATCAGCTGTACGACAGCCTCCACGACAAACTGCTCCCGCTGCCCGATGCGACCCGTGTCTACCCCGCTCACGGAGCTGGATCAGCGTGTGGCAAGAACCTCTCCACCGAGACATCATCGACCATGGGAGAGCAACGGCGCACCAACTATGCCTTGCTGGCCGAGGACCGGAAGATGTTCATGGACCTGGTGACCGAGGGGCAGCCGCCCGCTCCTGAGTACTTCGTGTACGACGCCATTCTGAATCGCCAAAACCGAGATCTCCTCGATGAGGGTGCAATGCCCGATGCGCTGGATATCGCCGGATTCGATGCCGCAGTGGCCAATGGGGCCATGATCGTCGACGGCCGCGATCCCGAAGAGTTCGCCCAGGGTCATCTGATGGGATCGGTCAACGTCGGACTGAAGGGTCGGTATGCCGAGTTCGCCGGTTCGGTCGTACCCAGCCATGTGGACATCGTCCTTGTTGTCAATCCCGGGTTCGAGATCGAAGCCAAGAACCGGTTGGCGCGGATCGGGTTCGACCGTGTGATCGGCTATCTGGTACATCCGCTCGAGGTCATGGCGGACAACCCCCAGCGGGTGGAACGGGCATCTCGGATCACCGCTTCGGAGCTTCGCTCGAGGCGGTCCGATATCAAGGGTCTTCAGCTGGTCGATATTCGCAACCCTGGAGAGGTCGCCGAGGGCATCATCGAGGGTGCTGTGAAGATCCCGGTGGGTCAACTACCCGGCCGGTTGAACGAACTCGATCGAGCCGCCCCAACGGTTGTGTACTGCGCTGGCGGCTACCGCTCGTCGGTGGGGGCAAGCGTGCTCCGCGAGGCGGGCTTCGATGACGTCTCGGACCTTCTCGGCGGATACACCGCCTGGCAGGAAACCGCGCCGGTCGGCGCCTAGTAGGGTCAGATAGACCGGAGCGGGCGTGGCGGACGCCCGCTCCGATCACGTCCGACCTATTCCACCGCCGCCGCCAAGTCGGTGATCTCAGCGAACACGGCCTCGGGTGGCGCTGCGATCTCGCGGGAAACGGTGAGATCAGGAGTCGTCGGGCAACCTTAGGACCCAACCCGAACCTGCCGCCGTCGGACCAGCAGGACGGTCACACCGGCGCATATGCACATGAGGGCGACGCCGAGGACTAGCGGGCTCAACGAATCATCGACCTGAGAGCTGATCGCGGTGCCCACCACGGCACCGCCGGCGATCCGTACCGCGCCGGTGAGCGCCGATGCCGAGCCGGCGATATGACCCACAGGCTGCATCGCTTCGGCGTTCAGATTGGGGATGAGAAACATGAAACTGCTCAGGACGAGTCCGACCGTGGGCATGAACATCCAGAAGTTCGGCCGTCCGCTGGAGAGGAGCGTGAGTGCTGTGAGCATCGGCAGGAGCAGCGCGAGGGCAGCGAAGGCCCGGCCGACAACCGCGTCAATTCCGTGACGCTTGACAACGCGACCGTTGGCCAGAGCCCCCATGCCAAACAAGACGGCGACAGCTCCGAAGATGAACGGAAACTGGGATTCGCGATCGAAGATCTCGCTGATGATCAGGTCGATACTGGCCAGGTAGGCGGTGAAGACTCCCTGAAGGAAGAGCGACGAGACCGTGTAGCCGAAGGTGACGGGCGTGCGAGCCACCTCGAGATACACACGAGCGGTCGAACCGACTCGAAGCTCGCGCCGGTTGATGGGATCGAGAGTCTCCATCAGCCGCAAACTCCACAACGTGATGAGCGCGGCCCAGATGACACAGAACCAGAACACGCTCCTCCACGGGAGCACCGCGATTATCCCTGCGCCGATCGTGGGTGCAGCCACGGGGACAAGAACAAAGACCGCCATGATCTGCGACATTGCCGTGGCCATCGCAACACCCTCGAACCGGTCGCGAATGATCGCGGTGGCAACGACGCGTGAGCCGGCTGCGCCCAGTCCCCAGATGACTCTGCTGGCCAACAGGAACTCAAACGACGGCGCTATCGCTGAACCGACCGCACCCGCCATGTAGATCCCGATCCCCAAGTACAGGGTTGGTTTGCGCCCGAATCGATCGGCCAACGGTCCGTAGACCAGTTGGCCAGCGGCCAAGCCGAAGAAGAAGTAGGTGACGATTCGGCCGGTTTCGTTGGACCCTTCACCCAGATCGAAGGCAACCCGGATCTCTCCGAACGCCGGCAACATCAGATCGATCGCCATGGCGGTGAGCGCCATGATCGCCGAGATCAGCACCAACAGTTCGCGAGGACCGATCCGAGTTGGGGGGCTGGCGTGCTGCAGCGGCGATTCTGCACTCACGGTCACCACTGGAGGCTACTGGTCCTCAGACCGACCAGAGACCTGCATCAGCCCCCGCAGTGACGTACGACCACCGGAGTTTTCCCTGGCTGGGGCACTCAACGCACGCCATCGACTTGAATGGGCCTGTCCATGGGCCGATGTGACCTAGAGTATCGCCAGGGCTCCGCTGACGAGCCGAGGGAAATCATGACCACCAGAGGCGACCAAAAGAAGTCAGATAAGACGCGATACGAGTTTCGCGTCTGGGGGGATCACCCCAAGGCCTGCCGCAAGCTGGCCAAACTCGCCGATCAGAAGTCGTCGAAGGAATTCGAGGACTGCTACCTGCTGGGTCACGACCCGAAATGGAACGCCAAAGTCCGCGATGACACGCTGAAGGTGAAGAGGCTGGTCGATCGAGAACGGGGATTTGATCGGTGGGACTCCAACTGGCACCGGCGAGCGAAGAGTGCTCCGTCACCCTTCGACGAGGTTTTCGACGATCTCTCGCTCGATCGTCCTCAGCGAGGGAAGTCGTACAGCCTTGTCAAAGCTGTTTCGACCCTCGATGAAGACAGCGCAGCCCGAGCCGTGTTCGTCACCAAGAGCCGAACCCGGTATCGGATCGGATCGATTCGGGGCGAAGTGACCCAGATCGACGTGCACGACACCTCAACGTCTCTGCAGACCATTGCGATAGAGGGAAACAACCTCGACAAGCTCGTTGCACTACGACGCACATTGGGCCTCAAGGGTCACACGAACGTGGCGATGCACGTCGCTCTCGATGAGTTCGAGTCTGCCAGCTGATCAGTCGTCAGTATCGGTCGTGCCGTCGTCGAGGTAGTCGATGTGCTGGAGCGGTTCGGCTGAGGTGCGCACCACGCCGATCAGGTTGGCAACAATGCGGCGAAGATAGCGGTAGTAGATGGCGAGCGGCACCACTTCGAAACCGGGCCGATCCGAAACCATGTACTGGTCGATATGAAGCTTGTGATCGTCGGCGATTGCTGTAGCTCGTACCGTGTACGCCTGGATTGCCTCATAGGAGGAATCGGAATCGCCCAGCAACTCGGCGGCCTCTGCGAACAGCGACGAGACGGTCTGACGTTCGTCGAGTAACTCTTTCAGGTTGGGAGCCTCGGTCAGCGATACCCCGTGTTCGGCGAGATCAAGGATGTTCTTGGCTTGGTCGCCGATTCGCTCGATCTTCTTCAGCAGCAGCGTGAATCCGAGGACAGAACCGATGTCCGAACCGCCCTGGACGCTTACGTGCACCACCAGCTCGGACCGGAGCTCCTGTTCGGCCTCATTGATCCTGTCGTCGGTTTCCAGAATGTCTCTGGCCACCGACTCCGAGTCGGTGTCGGTCAGGAGTGCCAGTGTGGCCAAATCGAACGAGTGCCGGGCATCGCCGAGCATTGCGACCGATTTGGTGACGATGTGGTCGAAGTTGCTCTCGTCCGAGCTGCCTTTGAAGAATGCAAGAACCATTGGTGTGCCTTTCAGCCGAGGACTACAACGCCCAATAGAGGAAGAACTATGAACGCTACCACCACGTATGCGACCGCCATCGTTCGCCGCTTCACAGCGACCCCAGCGAGGAACTCGGCGCCGTAGATGGGGACGTCGCGCAGCAACGGTATTACGTACAGGATCAGAATTCCGACGATGTTGAATGTGGTGTGGGCCAGCGCCACCGTGAGCGCTGCAGGCACCCCGGTCGCCAGCGACGCCAGCAGTGCAGTGATCGTGGTGCCCACGTTGGCCCCGAGCGTGACCGGGTAGGCGTTTCGAAGTTGAATGACGCCCGCGCCGGCCAGAGGAATGAGGATGGACGTGGTGATGCTCGAGGATTGAACTGCGATCGTGATGACCAACCCGAGCAGGAGCGCGACCGCACCGCCGCCGCGACTGAGCAATGCGTTGAGGGACCGTTCTACCCGATCTGCCACCAGCGCTCGCATGTTCTTGGTGATCAGCGTGAGAGCCCCGAGGATGATCACCAGCCCGGTCAGAACCATCAGGATGCCTTGAGGGTTGCCTTCCGCGCCCACTGCCTCCCATAGGCTCTGGAGCCACGACACCGGCTCCTTGACCCACGCCTTTATTGGGCTCTTCCACGTGGTTCCCGCATCCGAGGCGCCGACGAGTTGCTCACTCATCCACTTGGCTGGTTCGCTGATAATCCCGAACACAAGTTCGAGTGGCAGCAGAATCGTCACGGCCAAAACATTGAAGAAGTCGTGAACGGTTGCGGCTGCAAACGCCCGTCGGAACTCACTGGACTGACGGATGTGGCCGAGCGAGACGAGCGTGTTGGTGACGGTGGTGCCGATGTTCGCACCCATCACCATTGGGATTGCGTCGTCCACACCGACTGCCTGCGACGCAACCAACCCGACAATCACCGAAGTAGATGCTGATGACGATTGCACCAAAACAGTTCCGAGGATGCCGATACACAGTGCAGCAATTGGGTTGGTCGCCGCAGAGAAGAGCTTGTCTGTTGTGTCGGCCCCCATGATCTTGATGCCGGACTCGAGCGAGGAGACACCAACGAGGAAGAAGTAGATCAATCCGACGACGACGACTGACCGAACAGGCGTCGGCATCTCGGGCATCTCGATTTCTGAGCGGGATAAAGTGGCGATTACAGCAGAGTACAGAGTTGTGTCAACCGGCACCTAAACCGTTCCAAAAAACGAACGAGTTTCTTGGTCGGATGAATCGGATGAATATGCTCGATCTCATCGTTTCGATCAGACCATCCCGCCTTCTCGGTGACCTTCACACGCTCCGCAGCTTCGGTGCTGTGGGCAACGGGGTTGTTCGCCCAACCTTCTCCGATGCCGACATGGAAGCCCGGCACTGGCTTCGAAGTCGGATGGCCGAGGCCGGATTGGATGCCACGATCGACGGCGCGGCCAACGTGTTCGGCCGCTCGCCGAACCCGGGGCCGGCCCTCATCATCGGATCACATTCCGATACCCAACCAAACGGGGGCTGGCTCGATGGAGCGATGGGCGTGGTCTACGGACTCGAGATCGCACGATCGCTCCTGGAGGACAGCGACACCGCACACCTCGCGGTCGACACAGTGGCATGGTCCGACGAAGAGGGCACCTACACCAGCTGTCTCGGAGCCAGTTCCTTCGTCGACCCACTGAGCGAATCTCAGCTGCACGCCACCAACGCCGCCGGCGAATCCGTTGCGCAGGCTCTGGAGCGGACCGGATTGTCCGGTCGGGACCTGATCAGGTTCGAACCGGAGCGGCACATCGGCTATCTGGAGGCCCACATCGAGCAAGGACCGCATCTCGAAGCTTCAGGTATGAAGGTCGGTGTCGTTACCTCGATCGTGGGGATCAGGAGTGTCACGGTCTCCTTCACCGGCGAGCAGAACCATGCAGGAACGACGCCGATGCCCGCCCGGAAGGATGCGGCGGTTGCCATGTTCGAGTTCGGTTTTCATCTTCAGGAGCGCATGAGGACCGTCGCGGGCCCGACCAGTGTGTGGACTACCGGTGTCGCCCAGGTTCAACCGGGTGCGCAGAGCATCATCCCCGGCGCGGCCGAACTGGTGGTCCAGTTTCGCGATCCGGAGGAAGGGACGCTGGATCGTATGGATCAGGTCGTTCAATCGCTGGCTGATGACATGGATCGGGCCGGTCCTGTGTCGGTCTCGGTGGAGACCGGTGAACGAATCAGCCCGACGTTGATGAATCCCGGTCTCCAGGAATTCATCGCAGCTGCGGCCGGAGAACTGGTCCCCGGCCGTTGGGCCCGTATGCCCAGTGCCGCCGGCCACGATCCCATGGTGCTGTCTCACCACTTGCCCTGTGCCATGTTGTTCATCCCCAGCATCGGGGGGATCAGCCACGACTTCGCAGAGGACAGCCACGAGGCCGACATCGTCACCGGATGTCAAGTGCTCGCCAGCGCAGCGGCGTCGATTCTCCGATCCCAGACCCCGGCCTGACACCAGGGCTCACACCGACGAACTCCGGCTGACCGTCACCGCGTCTTCGTCTGCCAGGGTGGTGCGGATGTCGACGTCGGCTCTGGGTGTCACGTCGGGGCAGAACCGCAGTGACGCCAGTTCCAGGCTGGCTCGCACTTCGGATGCCACACGCTCGGCATCGGATCGCCGGCACTCGACCACGATCGAATCGTGCACCGTCTGCACCGGCCAGGCTGAGTCATAGCGCCGGAGACGGCGATCCAGATCGGCGTAGGCAACCAGCATGATGTCGGCCACACCCCCCTGAACCGGAGCGTTTCGCCATGCGTTCACCATGGCCGCGATTCGTTCCGAGGCGGCCCACGTGAGCAGTTCGTCGGCCGCGTGCTTGCCAATCCCGGCTGCGATGGCCTCGATGTAGGCGCGGCGTAGTGCCCGGTCCTCGAACACCCGCTCCAGTGACGGACGGGTCGTCGAGGTGCCTGACCCGACCAGGCTCACGCCGTGCTCGTGTTCGAACCGCCGGCACACGTTCACCAGACCGGGGTCATCGGATCGAACGGCCTTCTCTATCGCAACGAGGAACAGTCGATCGAGGTGCAGGTTGAACTGCTGCCGGCGGCCGGCCACCGTTCGGCTGGCGAACGTGAACGGATCACCACCACCGACCAGCACCACCGGAGCCGAGTATCCCGACAACCATCGGATCTGTTCGGTCAGCTCACGCCGGTCTCGATCGATGCGATCCGGGTGGCGGTCGACGATCTCCTCGATCGATGGCCACCGTCCCTCGCTGCGACGGAAGTCCTTCCCGATCCTGGACACGGTGGAAAACCCCCTCGCCAGGCGCATCGTGGCCCGCCAATCGATGGTGTCGACTGTGCGCCTCAGCTGGCCGATCTCGTCGATCCGCGCTTCAGCCCAGGCGGCGGTGCCCGGATAGGTTCGCCGGTACTGAGCCAGCAATTCTGCTGCCTCCTCCACCGTGGTCGGGGAACCTTCTGCCGTCAGCGAGCGACTCAGCGCCGCTGCCCCCGAACCGTAGGCGATCCCGAAGTTGAGTGCCTTGGCGATCTGGCGAAGCCGACGGAAACGATCCGGATCCTCTTGGGACAGGACGGCCGGATCGAAGTTGAACATCGTCGCCGCCGTGCTGACGTGCACATCGTCCCCCCGGGCGAAGGCTGCCCGCAGAGGCGCATCGTCGGCGATCTGGGCCAGGTACCGAAGCTCTGCCTGGCTGAGGTCGGCGTGGACGAAGACCCGTGACGGGTCGGGCGGCCGGATGTGGGGCAACATCAGCGGGCTGAGATTCTGGGCGTTGGGATTGCGGCTGGCCAACCGGCCGGTGTTGGTCCCGACCACCTGAAGGTATTGAGGGTGCAGGCGACCGTCGTCGGCGATGTGTTGATGGATCGATTCGCCGTAGGTCGTGAGGATCTTGGAGTGGTTCCTGAACTCCAGGATCGCCTCGCACAGCTCGCCCCCGATCTCGCGGAGCACCGAGGCCTCCACCGAATCGGCGTCGGTCAGCGGGCGGGCTACGCCGTAGCGTTCCGCCGTCCACGCTGCCACCGGCTCGGTCGCGAACCGGTTGAGCGCGTCTCGCACCTGGCGGTCCGATGCAGGATTCCAGGTGGGCTCGACGACCTGATCGAACAGGGTGCCCTGGCCACCCCCCGTGAGCTCCGACAGTTGTCCCAGAACGGCCCGCCGCTGCCGTTCGATTCCTGCCAGCTCGGTTTCCCAACTGGGCCAATCGAAGGGGAGGCCGGTCCGCTGCATTTGATCCAGGAACGGGCGAGCCCGCATCTCGATCTCGGCGATCTCTTCCAGGCCGGCCTGGGCGAGCTCGGCACGGATCGCATCAGCCACCCACAATGTCTCCACCGCGTCGGCGGCGGCGTAGCGGATCTGGTCGTCGGTCAGATCGTCCGAGGCGGTGTAGGACAACTGGACCGTGCCCTTCCCGAACGCTTCGAATCCGAGGTAGTGGGCGGTGGCCCAGGCCAGCCCATGGAACCAGGTGAACCCGCTGCGCCCCTGGTGCAGCAGAGCGTCGCCCAATTGCGCATCCCACCACGACAGGCCCGTCGTGGTGTCCTCCGATCCCCAAACCGCATGATCGAGAACCCGGGCGTCGAAACTGGCGTTCCATGCGTCGGCCTGTACCCCGGTGAGAACCGGACCGAGGCGAGCCGGCGGGACAGTGCGAGCATCCACCACGAACGCGTTCTCAGAACCATGGCGATCGCGGGTGGCAACCGACATCACCCGCAGCTCACCCCGGGCCGGACCCGAGATCGGCACCTCGGTGTCGATCGCTACCCGCTCGGCGGCTGAGAGCGCGTTCTGAAGATGATCGATGTCGCCTGACGATTCTATGAATCGGATCGGAACACTGGCCGGGTCCAACGCCACAACGGTGACCCTACGGCTGTCGGGAACGAACCCGGCGGAGTTCACCACGCAGCAGCGTTCGCCGGACCGATCGACCGAGATCGCCTCTACGGTTGTGCGTTACGACAACAGGGGGATCCATGACACCGATCGCAATTGCAACCTGGGATGATCTGGCCGATCGCCAACCAGCCGGTGCGGCCGTCGCCGGCGTTGAACTGGTCATCGTCCGATTCGACGACAACCATTCCGTGCTGCACGGACGTTGCCAGCACCGGGGCGCGCTCATGGCCGATGGTCATGTCAGCGGTGATGACTTGCTCTGTGGACTGCACGGCTGGGACTACCAGTACCGAACCGGCATCAGCTCCTACAACAACTCCGAGCGGCTTCACCGCTTCTCGTCGTGGCTGGAGGACGGCCAGGTGATGGTGGATGCCGACGAGATCGCCGAGTGGGAACGCGACAACCCTCAGCCGTGGAACAACGACGCGTACCAGGGGCGTTATCAGGACGTCCACGGCGCACCGGAGGAACCCCATGTCGGGCTGATCCGCTCGCTCGCGGCCGACGGCCTCTCCAAGATGGGCCACCACGGACCGGTGGCAGCAATGGGTGTGCCCCGCCAGGAGCTGCCGACGTGGGATGACATCCAGCTGATCACGGCCCAGTTGGCACGGCGACCGCTGTTGGACGATGTCGAGGTCGAGACCGCAACCGTCATCGGCCCCAACGCCGACAAACCGCTCCGGCTCGACATCCCGCTGTTCGTGAGCGACATGAGCTTCGGCGCACTGAGCGAGGAAGCGAAGGTGTCACTGGCCCGCGGAGCCGAACTGGCAGGCACCGGCATCTGCTCGGGGGAGGGTGGCATGTTGCCAGAAGAACACGCCGAGAACAGCCGCTACTTCTACGAGCTGGCCAGTGGACGGTTCGGATGGGATCTCCGCAAGGTCGCCGACGTCCAGGCGTTCCATTTCAAGTTCGGACAGGGGGCCAAGACCGGTACCGGCGGTCATCTTCCCGGCAAGAAGGTGATCGGCAAGATCGCCAAGGTTCGGGATCTCGAGGAAGGCACCGATGCCATCTCACCTGCGACGTTTCCCGATCTTGTGACGTGCCGAGGATTATCGGCACGCTGGCGCATCAGGTCCGCGAGGTCTCCGGCGGAATCCCGATCGGGGCCAAGTTGTCGGCCCAACACATCGAGGCCGATCTCGACGCGGCCATCGAGATCGGCGTGGACTACGTGATCCTGGACGGCCGCGGCGGTGGCACCGGAGCGGCACCGAAGATCTTCCGCGATCACATCTCGGTTCCGACGATCCCGGCGTTGGCTCGGGCGCGGCGCCATCTCGACAAGGTCGGATCCGATGTCACCCTCGTCATCACCGGCGGGCTCCGCACCCATACCGATTTCGTGAAGGCGTTGGCACTGGGGGCCGATGCGATCGCCGTTTCCAATGCGCCGATGCAGGCCATCGGCTGCATCGGAATGCGAGCCTGCAACACCGATGCCTGTCCGGTGGGGATCGCCACTCAGAAAGAGGACCTCCGGGCCCGGTTGGTGGTGGACGAAGCGGCCCAGCGGCTGGCCAGATGGTTCCGGGCCTCGGTGGAGTTGATGGAAGTCATGGCTCGCGCCACGGGTCATTCCCGGTTGGCCGACATGAGGATCGACGATCTGACAACCTTCGACCGTGAAATGGCCCACCTCGCTGGAATTCCCTACGGGGGGATCTCGCTGTAAGAACTCCTCAGAGTCTGGAGTCAAAAGCAACGAGCCGCTGGCCAGGGCCAGCGGCTCGTTTGGTATTCAGTTTGGTTGGATCAGACGACCCGGACATTCTGGGCTTCATCGCCCTTTCGGCCCGGTGCGACGTCGAACTCTACGGTCTGACCTTCGTCGAGGGATTTGTAGCCGTCGCCCGCGATGTTTGAGTAGTGGACGAAAATATCGTCCTCTCCGTCACGCGAGATGAAGCCGAAGCCTTTTTCGACATTGAAGAACTTTACTTTTCCTTGCATATCTGTCTTTCGATTTGAGCAAACCTGACGTCGCTCCTTCTTATAACCATAGGAGCATTTGAGCGCGTAACCGCCCACACGATGAGCAACTCCTTAAGTTGCCTTGTCAGAGCGGACGGAATTGCCACTGCTCATCGGTCGGACCGTCGACTCGGTACGGTTGTTGCAATGCAGTCGGCGGTGCCGAAATACCAGGCGATCTACTCGGTTTTGCGACAGCAAATTCTTGATGGCGACTATGCGGCGGGGTCCAAGTTGCCTCCTCAACAGGAACTCGCAGATTTCTTCGGCGTGACCCTCATGACACTCCGGCAGGCGATTTCGGCACTGGAGTCCGATGGGCTGGTGTGGGCTGCTCGGGGGAAAGGCACCTTCGTGTCGGACCGACCGGTCGACATCTCGTTGGGAAACCTGTCGAGCTTCGGCCAGCAGATGCGAGCCGCCGGCGTGCCGCTGGAGACCGAGGTGCTGGCGATCGGAGTTGGCGCTGAGCCCCGGGCGGCGCAGGCACTCGGGATCGACGGTGACCTTCGCGTGATCGTTCGCAGGCGGACCGTGTCGGGTGTTCGCTTCGGTTTGCAGCGCAGCTTCCTCGACCCGTCCATCCAGATTCAGGAATCCACGCTCCTCGGGTCCGAGGGCTCACTGTATGGAGCGATCGAATCCTCCACCGGTTGGTCCGTTGTTCGCGCCAAGGAATCGATCATGGCCGTGGCGTTGGAGTCCTCGGATGCGCGCCTGCTCGATTGCGCGGACGGCCAACCTGCCCTGTTGTCGATCCGAACCTCGATCAATCAGTTCGGGCAGCCGTTCCTCTACGACGAGGCGCTTCTGGTAGGCGGGCGCAGTGTCATCGAAGCCGACCGCACCACAGAGCGCCTGTTGCTGAGTTTCGATCACGTCGAGGTGTGAGCAAACCCACGCTCGGATGTTGTGCGGGACCGGCTCGCGCTATTACTCTAGAGTTCTAGAATAATAAGGAGTTGTTGTGAGTTCACCCCCAACCACTGACCTGCCGGTAGCGGCTTCCCCCGAGCAGATGGGCGAGCCCGATGCGCAAGGGTTCTTCGGAGAATTCGGAGGGCGGTATGTGGGCGAACCGCTGATCGGTGCCTGTCAGGAGGTGGAGGAGGCGTTCGTGGATGCGTGGTCCGACCCTGGGTTCCACGCCGAATTCCTGAACGTGCTGAACGGTTATGGCGGGCGACCTTCACCCACCACCGAGTGCGGAAACCTCAGCCAACAGCTCGGGCTTCGGCTTCTCCTCAAGCGGGAGGATCTCAACCACACCGGTAGCCACAAGATCAACAACGTCATCGGCCAGGCGCTGTTGGCCAAACGCATGGGCAAGACCCGGCTGATCGCCGAAACCGGCGCCGGTCAACACGGCGTTGCCACCGCCACAGCGGCCGCCCTTCTCGGGATGAGCTGCACGGTGTACATGGGCGAGGTCGACATGGAACGACAGGCTCTCAACGTCTTTCGGATGCGCCTGCTCGGGACCGAGGTCATCCCGGCCATGTCGGGCAGCCGCACCCTCAAAGATGCGGTGAACGAGGCCATGCGGGCGTGGGTGTCCGAGGTCGGCGACACCCACTACTGCCTCGGATCGGTGATGGGGCCACATCCGTATCCGTGGATGGTGAGAACCTTCCACGAGATCATCGGTATCGAGGCTCGCCAACAGGTGCTCGATATGACCGGGGGTCTACCCGATGTGGCTGTTGCCTGCGTCGGTGGCGGATCGAATGCTGCCGGACTGTTCGCCGGTTTCGCCGACGACCCCACCGTGCGGTTGGTGGGGGCCGAGCCAGCCGGTGGGGCGGCAGCAGGAAGAGGCGTTCCCGCCGTCGTTCACGGAATGCGGGCGTACTTCATGCAGGACGAGGTCGGGCAGATACTCGAAGCCGAGTCGATTTCGGCCGGCCTCGACTATCCAGGTCTTGGACCCGAACACAGCCATTTGGCCAAGACCAAACGAGCCGAGTACTACCCGATCACCGACGATGAAGTGCTCGAGGCGTTCCAGTTGCTGAGCCGTAGCGAAGGGATCATTCCCGCCCTCGAATCCGCCCACGCCATCGCCTGGGTCACCAAGAATGCTCAGGATCTGCAGGGCCAGACGGTGCTGGTGAACCTGTCGGGACGAGGCGACAAGGACGTTGAACAGGTGCAGGAGATCCTCCAACGATGAGCACGACCACCACCTCCCGATCGCTCGAGACCTACCTGACCGAGCGAGCCAAACACCACCGGCTCGTGATGCCGTACGTGACTGCCGGGTTGACCCCCGACTGGCTCGAACTGGTCGATGCCGTGATCGATGCCGGGGCTGACGCGGTGGAAATCGGCATTCCGTTCAGCGACCCGGCGATGGACGGCGCGACAATTCAAGAAGCGACCGTTGTGGCCCTCGAGGCAGGCATCACCCCGGCGGGGGCGCTGCAACAGTTGAGAGGTCGCGAATTCGGGGTGCCGTTGATCGCAATGACCCACTACAACCTCGTCTACCGGTACGGCCATGAACGGTTCGCAGCCGACCTTGTGGAGGCAGGAGGGTGGGCCACGATCGTGCCTGACCTTCCGTTCGAGCATGCAGACCAATGGTTGGCCGCGGCTGGTCCAGCAGGAGTCGAGAACGTGCTACTGGCAGCTCCGGTCACCAGTGATGACCGACTCCGGATGATCACCGAGAAGAGCGGCGGCTTCGTCTACGTCGTCTCCACGATGGGAACGACCGGGGCCAGGGCCGGTGTTGACGATGCGGCAACGGTGTTGTCGAAGCGGGTGAAGGCGTTGACCGACAAACCGGCGGTGGTTGGGTTCGGGATCTCCAGCGCCGAGACCGCGGTCACGGCGGCTGTTGCAGCCGATGGCGTCATTGTCGCCTCGGCGCTCATGAGGCGGATTCTCGACGGCGCCAGCGTTGAAGAAGCAGCCGAGTTGGTCGCCCAGATCCGCGCCGGCCTGGACGCCGCCTACCCCCCATCCTGATCCCCTCCTCCTCCCCAAATTCCTGTGGATACCCACATCTTGTGTGGCTGTGGTGATGGCAGAAACGCCGTTTGTAGCTATCAACAGGGATTTGGACATCGGACTGCCGACATTGCCCATCGATCCCGGCACGTCGCCTGCCCAACCCAAGACCGCCAAAGCTCTCGCTCTGAATCCCCACCCGCACCCACCTGCGGATGCTGTTCCTTCGCCTCGTCCGGGGACGGTACGGTGACCTGATGATCACGAGCGGACGACTCACATCCCAAGATCTCGAGTGTCTCGGCTGGGAACTGAAGCCGGAGGGACTGTGTCAGGGTGATCGGTGCGTTCCCGTACCCGCCGATGCGGTCGATCGAGACGGCACGGTGGACCCTTCGCTGGTCGCAACCCGCCTCGGCATGCCGGTGCTCAACGATGAAGAGAGTGGCGTCTGGGCCATCGGTCCCGAAACGGGACAGCCCGCCCTCCGATCGGTGCAACTCCCAGATCTCACGCTCCGCGATTTCGACGGGAATCCGTTCAACCTCGGTCGGCTGCAGGGCCGCAAGAGCCTGCTCATCGCCTGGGCGTCGTGGTGAGGTTGCCGCGACAGCTTGCCAGGTTGGCAGGCATTGCATGATCAGGTGCAGCCGCTGGGGCTCGACATCGTGGCGGTTTCGCTCGACATCGATCCAGAAATGGCTCGGCCGTTCACCGACAAGGCGCCTCACCTTCGATCTCTGGTCGATACCGAACACGTGACAACCGAAGCGCTCGGTTTCACCAACGTGCCGGTTGCGCTCTGGGTCGACGAGGCTGGCGTGATCGTCCGGGGACCCGAATCTGCTTCGGTGGAACGGTCGGCCCTGAAGGACATGGTCATCGATGAAAGCTGGCCCGAACGCCTCAAAGTTCAGCTCTCCGTTGCTCAGGCCATTCCGTCGGATCCTGACGGCTATCGGAATGCGGTGATCGACTGGGCTCGAAACGGTGGCGATTCACGATTTGTGCTTTCCGAGTCCGAGGTTCTCTCCCGAATGGAGGGCCGCGACCCGGCCCAAGCGGAGGCAGTGGCCGCCTTCGAACTCGGGCAACACCTGTACCACCGGGCGGGAGGCGGCCCGGCCGGTGTCACGGCGGCACGCGAGTGGTGGCAACGGGCTCACGACCTCGATCCCGACAACTGGACCTACAAGCGGCAGGCGTGGACGCTGGTGACAAGCGTCGATGGGAAGGCTCCCGATCTGCTCCAGGGGCCGAACGATGTTTTCACCGGCAACTGGCTCGACGACGTCGTCGCCAGCGGTGGGGGCGAGGCCTACCTGATCGACCCGCGGTTGGAGTCGTGATGGCGGTCCTGACCGCCGCCGACCAGCATCAGCTTGCCGCCTATGAAGTTCAGCCCGCCGGTGCAACTGCGGCGGTGGTGATCGTTCAAGAAATCTTCGGCGTGAACAGCCACATCAGGTCGCTTGTTGATCGTTATGCGGCCATGGGGTACCACGCCATCGCACCGGCGCTGTTCGACCGGGTCGAGCGTGACGTCGAACTGGACTACACCGCAGAAGGAATCGCCCGAGGACGACAGATCAGAGCCGGCGTCGAATGGGACGACTCGATGCTCGATGTTGCTGCCGCGGTGGAAGCCGTGCGATCAACCGGCCCGGTTGCCGTGATCGGATTCTGTTATGGCGGCTCGATCGCCTGGCTGGCCGCCCACAGCCTGTCCATCGCGGCGGCGGTCGGCTACTACGGAGGTCAGGTCCACCTGTTCCGAGGAAAACAGCCGGCTGTGCCGGTGATGCTGCACTTCGGAGCTGATGACCAAAGCATCCCGCTGGAGGCGGTGGCAGAGATCAGCGCCATGCATCCCGACGTCGAAGTACATGTCTATGACGAAGCCGGGCATGGCTTCAACTGCGACGCCCGATCGTCCTATCACCCGGCGGCGGCTGATCTGGCGTCGGGGCGAACCCTGCGGTTCATCAAAGATGCCGGGGTGCGCTGACCAGAAGCGAGAAACCGAGCGCTCAGCCGGCCCGTTGAGTTGCCGTCGGGCTGAAGCCGTACGGGAGTTCCAACCGATGTTGGGCCAGCAACTCGGGATCGGCCAGCAACTCCTGCGTGGGAGCATCGGCCACCACCCTGCCGCCGCTGATGATCACCGACCGAGGGCACAATTCCAGCGCCAGGGGAAGATCGTGGGTGATGATCAGCTGGGTGAGATCGAGCGACTTGAGAAGATTCGTCAGCTCGCGACGACCGGCCGGATCGAGACCGCTGGTCGGTTCGTCGAGTACGAGAAGATCAGGGTGCATTGCCAGAACTGTGGCGATGGCCACTCTGCGCTTCTCGCCGCCGCTCAGGTGGTGTGGGGTCCTGTCCACGAACTCGGACGCGTCCACCGCCGCCAGCGCTTCGGCTACGCGGGCGGACTGCTCATGTTTGTCGAGACCGAGGTTGGCGGGACCGAAGGCAACGTCTTCTCTGACCGTTGGCATGAACAGTTGATCGTCAGCGTTCTGGAACACCATGCCCACCCGACGGCGAATCTCGGCGAGGTTGTCCTCGTTGAGCGCCATTCCGTTGACATCGATGGTGCCCTGCTGGAGCTCGAGGACACCGTTGAGATGAAGCGCCAATGTGGTCTTGCCGGCACCGTTGGGACCCAGCAGTGCCACCCTCTCGCCGGCGTCCACCGAAAGTGAGAGATCGTTGAGCACAGGATGGCCGTTCGGATAACTGAACGACAGGCCCTCGACGGAGATGGAGTGAGCGGTGGAGTGCATGAAGTGAACCTTCTAGAGGACGAACCCGGCTGTGATCGCGAGAGCGGCCGGCACAACTGGAACGGCCAGTGATCGAACCCAATCACCCCGGGAGGCAGGTTCGTGGTCGAGTTGGGGCATCGAGCCGGTGTAGCCGCGGGCCAGCATGGCGCCGTGGACGCGCTCGCCCCGCTCATAGGAGCGGACGAACATGGCACCGGCGGCCGACGCAATAGGCTTCGCCTGCCAGAGCCAGCGAGGATCGTGACCTCGAGCGGTCATGGCCGTACGCACCCGCCCCATCTCTTCCACTATCAGATCGAGATAGCGGAACATGAACGCCACGATCGACACCACGATGGGGGGCATCCGGAGCCGACCCAGCCCCCGAACGACCTCGGGGATGGGAGTGGTGCCGGCCAGCACGAGGCTGGCACCGGTTCCGAGCGTGGCCTTGGCCAGGACGTTCCAACTGGCCCACAGCCCCTCGATGGACAGGCTGAGGCCGAGCACCGAGGTCTGTTCGCCGCCCGCAACGATGGGTATGAACAACGCAAACGCAATGAAAGGGAGCACCGCCGCGAAGCGGACGAGCGCCTGCCGGGGCTTGTATCCGGCCACCGCCATCAGGGTGGCGATCACCACTGCATCTATGACGAACGCCCACACCGCCCGACGGGGTGTCAGTGCGACACCGACAGCGAACAGGAACGTGGCGACGATCTTCGCCTCGGGCGCGATCCGATGAATGGGGGAGTGGCCGTGGATCAGCAGGTGTCGTGCGCACCGGCCATGTCAGGCCGCTGCTGTTTCTTGGCTACCGGGGTTCGCGGCGACGGCTCGTGTTCGAGCGAGGCCGTAGCCGACTGCGAGCGCGATGGCGACCCGGAGAACCCTGCGATCGCCAGGCTCACCGATTCGTTGGCCACGCCGGTGGTTGCGTAATCGGCGAAGACACTGCTGTCGAGCAGGTGATCCTCGGCTTGGTCGGCGAAACCTTTGTCTTCGGCGACGGTTTCCAGTCCGTCGGGACTGTCGACAGCAAACTGGCTCACCACCGTGGCCATCACGATGGCGGCGAGAATTCCGCCGGCTACGAACGTTCGCATCGGCACGGGCGTGCGGTCGACAAGGATCGACCGGTCGAGATCGGCAACTCCGAACACGAGATCGGGTCGGGATGCGAGGACGGCACCGATTGCGAGTGCGGTTATCAGTCCCTCGCCGATACCGATCAGCAGATGCACACCCACCATCGCGGTGAACACGTTGTCGAAGTCGATCGGTGCGGTGGCGCCGAAGAGCCACTCGACACTGAACGCCATTGCCGAGAGAACGACCGAAGCTGCCGCCGCAAGCCCTGCTGCTCCGATGATTCCGCCGACGTTTCTCGGCATCAAACGGCGGGCCAACAGGAAGACGGCGTAGCCGCCGAAGGAGGTGACGATCGCCATGTTCAGCACGTTGTAACCAAGTGCGCTCAATCCACCATCGGCAAACAGGAGAGCCTGTACGACCACAACGATGGTCACGACCACGGCCCCGGTTGCGGGACCGAGAAGTATCGCCGCCAGCGCTCCACCCAATAGGTGACCGGTGGTTCCCGACGCCACGGGGAAGTTGAACATCTGGGCGGCGAAGATGAACGCGGCCGCGATACCCGCCAGTGGCACCTGTTTGTCCTTCAGTTGCGCTGACCGCTTTGGCGCAGGGCGAATCCGACGACGACAACAGAGATGAAGGCAGTGGCGAACGCCACCGGAGCCGACAGGAAGCCGTCGGGGGCATGCAGAGCGAAGAACATGGGGGTCTTTCTCCTGGAGAGCTACACCGTGAGCCTATTAGCGTGAAAAGGTTTGTTGCAAACCGTTCGCAAAAAGGTTTCCTCTACGGGGAATACCTACGACGTGCTGGCGGACCGTCGGCGGGTGGGCAGATCGATCGCTCCGGCCAACTAGGGCCAGCAACGGCATTTCGGGGTTGTGCTAGTAGCGGATCTCGAATGCGGCGTCGCCCTGGGTCGGTTCGGTGTGGTCCTCCACGCCGGTGACTATTGCGTGGTGTGGCCCCTGGTGACACCACTCAACAAGTTGCTGCACTGCGTGCCCATCTCCCTCGACAGCGACCTCTACGGTGCCGTCCTCCAGGTTCCTGACCCACCCGGTGACGCCCAGCTTCTGTGCCTGTATTTGGCATGACCAACGAAACCCAACTCCGTGCACTCGCCCCCTCACGATCAAGTGTCGCCTGCTCGAAGCCATCTTCTGAGTCTGCCTCACCCTTCTGATCCGGTCCAGGGGTTGGCCCCGTCAGTCACCGGCGACCGCAACGGTTTTCACATTGACGAACGCGTGTATCCCCATTTCCGACAGTTCTCGTCCATAGCCAGAGATTCCTACACCGCCGAAAGGAAGTCGAGGGTCGGACGCGACTCCGGTGTTCACGAAACATGATCCGGTGACGATCTGTTCCGCTGCAATTCGGCGGCCCCGGTCGGTGTCGGTTGTGAAGACCGCACCGCCGAGACCGAACTGGGTGTTGTTGGCCAGTTCGATGGCGTGGGTTTCGTCGTCGGCCTTGATGATCGCCGCCACCGGACCGAACAGCTCCTCGTCGAAGGCCGGCATCCCCGGTCCGACGTTTTCCAGTGCGGTAACCGGATAGAAGGCGCCATCGCCTTCGGGAACCTCACCGCCGAGAACCAGCGTGGCTCCTGCTTCGATCGAATCCAAGACCTGCTGATGGAGCTCATCTCGCAGATCGACTCGAGCTTGAGGACCGAGGTCGGAGTCTTCCGATGTCGGGTCGCCGACGCGATACGAAGCCAGCTCGTCTATGAAACGAGGCACGAACTCGTTGTAGACGCCAGCGGTCACGATGAAGCGTTTCGCAGCGATACAGCTTTGCCCGGAGTTGAGTAGCCGGGCCTTGGCACAGCGGGCAACCGCGGTCTCGACGTCTGCATCGTCGAGCACCACGTAGGCATCACTGCCGCCCAGTTCGAGCACCGACGGTTTGAGATTCTGTCCAGCGGCACGACCAACCGAACGTCCGGCCAACTCCGATCCGGTGAGGGTGACAGCTGCTATCCGGGGGTCGGCGATGATTGCCTCCACCCGATCCGAACCGATGAGAAGGGTTCGGAACAGACCTTCATCCAGACCTGCTTCTCGAAACACCGATTCGATCGCCAGGGCGCATCCCGACACGTTCGAAGCGTGCTTGAGCATTCCAGCATTGCCCGCCATCAGGGTTGGCGCCGCGAAGCGGAGAACCTGCCAGAACGGGAAATTCCACGGCATCACCGCCAGGATCACCCCCAGCGGCCGGTACACCGTCCAGGCGCCGCTGTGGCTGCTGTCACGGGGAACATCGGCAAGAAACTTCTCGGCGTTCGTGGCGTAGTACTCGCAGACCCAGGCGCACTTCTCGATTTCGGCGCGGGCTTCCTTGATCGGCTTGCCCATCTCCAGCGTCATCAGCTGAGCCAGCTCATCTTTGCGCCGTTCGAGAACCCGGGCGGTCTCCAGAATCACTTCGGCCCGGCCGGCCAAGGACCGATTGGACCATTCCCTCTGGGCAGCCACGGTCTCGTCGATGGCACTGTCGACCGCAGCCTCGTCGTGGGCCCGATAGTCGTTGACAAAGGACCCGTCAGCGGGATTGGTCGAAGTGAATTTCTGGGGAGAGCTCATGGGAAGACCGTTCTTTGTATGGTGCCGTGCAGACGGCGTACGAGGCCTAGAGGGCCGGTTCGGATGCGGTGAGGCGAGTCACCGAGGGATCGTACCCGTCACCGAATCTGGACACCCAAGAATGGGTTCGAGCGGGAAGCGCTCAGCTCACTCCTACGTCGCCGGTCTGCGAGCTGCAAGGGTCGATTGTTGCTGTCGATTGTTATTGGTGTGCGTCACACATGACGGCGAAGAGCGAGGAGCCGTCGGGTAGCTCGACGCCGTCCTCTAGGAGCCACCAGCGTTCCGTGCGGACTGATCCGTCACGGGCATCGCTGATGCTCAGATGGAACTGAGAGTTGCCGACGTCTCCCTCAACCCGCAGTTCGACGCCATCGCTTCCTGTGATCGAGCCTGCGATCGATTCGCCGGCCGCGACCTGCAGGCGCGCGGTCACGCTGCCGTCGTTGGACACCAGGCAGGTGGGCTCGAAGTCTTCCTCGTATGGCTCGGGGTCGACCGCTTCGGCTGCGGGTCCGGAAACGGTCGGCTGATTGGTTGACGCTGTGGTTGACACCGCGGCTGACGTGGTTGACACAGTGGCCGCCGGGATGGGCTCGGTCTGATTTCGGATCGACGACCCCAGCGGCCTGGTTTGTGCAACCGCAGTACCCAATGTCGGGGACGTGACGGCGCCAGGTTCCGCGACGGGGTGTGGTGCAGACCGTTGCTGGGCCAGAACAGTGCCGGTGATCCCGAGGCAAATGCCGATGATGATGACGCTCCCCACGACAACACGAAATCGCTTCTTGGTCAGTTGTTGTCGATGGCCCTCGAAACGGGTTGGGAAATCCCAGTTCATCGTTGTTTGTTTCCTATCGTTCCCGGCCGGTTTGAGATGTGGCCGCTTCGCTCAATTAACGGCGTCGGATGCCACATCGTCCAGGACAGAGGGTGCCGCCTCCGGACCTAGCGGTGTCCGGTCCCGGGCATCGATTCGTTCCAGCGGTTGGGCTTCAGGAATGCCACACTGGTGTTGCGCACCTGGCGAAGGTGAGCTAGGAGGTCCTTCGTGACCATCCCCAACCAAAGGACACACAAATGAAAGTTCTCGTTGCGGTAGACGGCTCGGATGAGAGCCGGGATGCGATGACAAAAGCCTTCCAGTTCTTTGGAGATGAGGCCGACTACACACTCGTCAGCGTGGGGGCGCCCACCCTTCCTCTCACGTTGGGCTATCCCTCGGGCGGGTTCACCAGCCCCGGCGAGTTGGAGATCGCCGCCAAAGCCGCCGAGGACGCAGCGCGTGAAGCGGTGGACGAGGCGCAGCATCTCCTCCATGCCGGTCATGTCGACACTGTGGTGGCCGCCGAGCCTGGGTCCACGGGATCATCGATCATGCGGGTCGCCGACGACATCGACGCCGACGTAATCGTCATCGGATCACGCGACCGTGGCGTCTTCGCCCGCTTGTTCGATCCGTCGGTTGGCAAATACCTGATCGACCACTCCTCATGTCCGGTCCTCGTGGTTCGCTGAGGCATACCCCCGCGTCGCCTCGACTCGGGCAAGAATTCGAACATGAAGCGTGCACTCGGACGTCGCCAGCCCAATGACCGTCTCCTACGAGCGCTCGAATGGAGCAACACCGAGGTTCCCGAAGGCACGGTATGGCTGGACATTCAGTGGTCGGATGATTCCGATCTCGATGTGCTCGGGACCGTTTTCCACTTCGATCAGGCTGCCAAAGAAGACGTTGTCGACGTGGAACACCTACCAAAACTCAACGAGTACGACGACCACATCTTCGTGGTACTGCATGCGCTCACCCACGACGGGCACCAGGTCGACACCATCGAAGTCGACTGCTTCGTCACCGGCAACGTCCTTGTTACTGTGCATCGGCAAGAAGTGCTGGCCATCAACTGGCTCTGGGAAAACGCGGAAAAGTACGCTCACCTCAGCAACGAAGGAAGCCAGGAATTGTTCGGACACCTGATCGAGGCGATCGGTCGGCGTTATCTCGAAGTTTCTCTGCAGTTCGAGCGTCAGGTGGATCACCTGGGGGAGCAGGCACTGCAGGGTGACGCATCGGTCATCTCCGAAGTGCAGGACCTGCGCCGAGCCGAGGCCACCATCCGCGCCATGCTCCGACCCCAACGACTCGTGATCGGTGAACTGCTCCGCTTGCGCAAGATTCTCGTCGGAAACGATGCCAACCGACAGCTCACCGACGCCTATGACATCCACAATCAGGTGGTCGGAGCGCTCGAGACGATCCGGTCACTCCTCACCGACACCCTCGACACGTATCGCGGCTCGGTCGCTGAGCGGCAGGCCAGGGCGGCGACAATCCTCACCATCTACGCGGCCATCGTGCTTCCGATGACCCTGATCGCCGGGTGGTATGGGATGAACACCGAGAACCTGCCCGCTGCATCCGAGCCGTGGGGCTGGATCGTGGTCACGGCCGTAATGGTCGCTGTAGGGCTCGTCTCGTGGGTCGCGTTCCAACGCATGGGTCTGGTGGCGAGAGCACGGACCAAGCGCCGCCGCCCGGTTGATCTGGCCAGTGCAGCGTTGGCGCCACTGAGGCGATCGGTGATGCTCGACGACTGATCTTTGCAACCACGGGAATCGAAATAGACTCGACAGCGGTTCACATCGGGCAGACCAAAAGACCCCGAGCTCGACGCTATCGAAGGTGTTCCTGCGACGACAGCCGTTTGGCCAGCTCGGTGTTGCGAAGATCGATCAGCCCCTCGACATATCGGTTGAGGATGGCCCGTTGCACGAGCGAACCGATCGGACTGAGTGGAGCTTCCATCTCGACCACATCGTGTAAGACGCATCCGGTCTCAGTCGCCTCGAAATGGTTCTCGTGCCTGAAACGTTTGAATGGCCCCCGGGTCTGTTCGTCAACAAAGAACCTCGGTCGGTCGTACTCGGCGATCACCGACGACATCGTCCACCAGATCCCGAAGTGTCGAGCCTTCCATGTGACGGTGTCGTTCAACCCAAGCTCATCGGAAGGAAGTTCTCCGACCAGCCGTTCCCCGCTGGCGGCGAAGGATTGCAGATGGAAGTTGACCGACAGCGAGAGAGAGAACGCTTCTTCGGCCGAAGCGTCCAGTTGGGTCGTTCGCTCGAACCGGTACACGCGGTGAAGGTACCCAACTGTCCAAGAGATATTCCACGACGTCGGCACGGGTTCAGATTTCGCTCAGTCTTTGCAGCTGCGGGGCTGAATGGTCCCGATCAAGTAGCGTGGTGGGTCGACAGTGCACACCACTGTTTTCCGCTGTGACTGGTTCCCTGTGACTGGAGAGTCCGCTCATGTATTCAAAGCTCGGACGATGGTGCTTCAACCACCCGTGGCAGGTAGCGGGGGGATGGCTGGCGGTGCTCCTCGTCATCGCCGCATCGCTCGGCGTCATCGGGCCCTCCTACGACGGGACGTTCGAGATTCCCGAATCGGAGTCGGCCGACGGTTTCGCCATCATCGACGACAAGTTCGGCGGGGTCGGTTCCGGCTTGCCGGGCAGCATCGTTTTCCGGGCTGAACAAGGCGTTGAGGATCCCGAAGTTCAACGAGCCATAACTACCTATATCGACGAGATCCTCGCCGAGAATGGCGTCGGCGACACCTTCGAGGGCATTCAGATCCAGTCGCCATACGCGCCGGGCGCCGAATCCCAGATCTCGCCATCGGGTGAAATCGCTTTTGCACAGGTGAGTCTTCCTCAGAGCACCGATCAGATCGCCGCGTCAGAGATGGGCGTCGAAATGCACGATCGAATCCTCGAGGGTGAACTCAGCGAGATCGACGGGCTCCAGGTGGAGATCGGCGGCGCCGTCCTCGGCGAGTTCGAACCGCCTGAATCGGAGCTTCTTGGACTGGCGTTCGCCATCGTTGTTCTCATCGTGGCCATGGGTTCGGTGGTCGCCATGGGCACCACGATCGGGGTCGCCGTCCTCGGAGTCGGAATCGGAGGCCTTTCGATAGCGCTGCTGTCCAACGTCACCTCGGTCCCCGATTTCGCCAGCACGATCGGTCTGATGATCGGCCTCGGCGTTGGAATTGACTACGCCCTGTTCATCGTCACGCGTTATCGCGAGGCTCTACGGCAGGGATTCGCCCCCGAAGGTGCTACCGCCGTGGCCATCGACACCGCCGGTCGGGCGGTCATCTTCGCGGGCGCCACAGTCGTGGTGTCGCTGCTCGGGTTGCTTCTGGTCGGGTTGCCATTCATTTCCGGACTCGGCTACGGGGCTGCGATCACGGTGGCGGTTGTGATGATGGCGTCGGTAACGCTGCTGCCGGCTTCGCTCGGACTGGTGCGGGAGAGGATGAACATCACGAAGTGGCGGGGCATCATTGCAGCGGGTTTCGTTTCCCTGGCCCTGCTCGGATTGGGTCTGAGCATCCAGCCATTTCTGGTCGGTCTGCCCTTGGCAATGGTCATCGCTATCGCCGGGTATCTGCCCTTCGCCGGCCCGCTGAAGAAGGAGTTGCCACCCCGCAAGGAGTTGCCGATTCGCGACACGGTTTGGTATCGCTGGAGTCGCACCGTGCAGGCCCGACCCTGGTTCTGGGCCATTGGTGGAACCGCCCTGCTTCTGATCCTGGCGGGTCCGCTTCTATCGCTCAACATGGGGTTCTCCGATGAGGGCAACTTCCCCGAGCAGACCACCACCCGGAAGGCGTATGACCTTCTTGCCGAAGGGTTCGGACCCGGCTCCAACGGCCCGTTCCTGATCGTCACCGAAATCGCTTCGGAGCAAGATCTGGAAGTCCTCGGCGCTCTGTCGGCAACGTTGAATCAAACCGAAGGGGTTGCCTTCGCATCGCCACCGCTCCCCAACGATCCGGTGAGCCCTGAGGCAGCGATGATCCAACTGCAACCGGCAACCGCCCCTCAGGCCGTCGAGACCGAAGAGCTGGTGGTTGAGCTGCGCGATTCGATCATTCCCGCCGCGATGGCCGGCACCGACCTGAGCCCGAAGGTCACCGGACTCACACCGGCCAACAGCGACTTCACCGAATTCCTGAGCGGACGAATCATCTTGTTCTTCGGAGTGGTGCTGGCCCTCAGCTTCTTCCTTCTGATGGCAGTCTTCCGGTCGATCCTGGTTCCTCTCAAGGCTGTGATCATGAACATGCTCAGCATCGGTGCCGCTTACGGCATCGTTGTGGCGGTCTTCCAGTGGGGCTGGTTCGGGAGCTTCTTCGGCATCGAGGGTGCCCCGATCGAACCCTTCATCCCGATGATGATGTTCGCCATCGTCTTCGGTTTGTCGATGGACTACGAGGTGTTCCTGCTGTCTCGGGTCAAGGAGGAATTCGAGCGAACCGGTGACCCGGTGAATTCGGTGGCCGATGGTCTGGCCATGACCGCCCGAGTGATCACGGCCGCGGCTGCGATCATGGTGGTTGTCTTCGGCAGCTTCATCTTCGAGGACAACCGCATCGTGAAGCTGTTCGGCCTCGGGCTATCGGTTGCCGTGCTCATCGACGCTTCTGTGGTCCGCATGCTTCTGGTGCCTTCCACAATGCAGCTGTTGGGTGCCCGAAACTGGTGGCTGCCCGGTTGGTTGGATCGTATTCTTCCCAACCTCAACGTCGAAGGTGGTCACCATGAACCGCCGGCGAGAAGCGAGGACTCCGATGCCGACCAGCTCGATCGTGAACCCGCCAGGCTCTAGTCCCGGGGTCCAGCCCGTCCGGTTTCGCAGGTCCAGGCGAGGGCACAGAATCACCAGATCCCCGGCCTGACTTCTCACCTGTCCCTCAGCTGGTGTACGAAAAGAGCCGTGGCACCGGACAGCGCAACTTCACACCGCCTGTGGGTCGGTCTGTTGGCATATGGCGGTGATCCAGAGGGCGCTCGCTCGAGCCTGGGGATGAACCTCTCGCTGGCCGATGCGCTGCGGGCCGGATTTGCGCGGCTTGATTCCGCACGATCCGATGACCGGCCAACGATTGTGGATTTCAGTGCGGTCCAGGGAGATCTGGCGGCGGTTCGGGCCTCCATCGACGCTTTGGCGCGTCTCCCGAACCAGCTCCACGCTGACGTCCTCGTGAGCGCCCTGATCGAGGAGACCGAACCGTCCGAGGATGTCGCAACGGCAACGTCGGAATTGGAGCGGCGTTGTGAGTGCACGATCGGCGAGATCCTGGAACCGTTGCTGGCGTGCGCACCGTACGAGCATCAGAAGTCGAACGACTCATCGCTCGGTGGTGTCATGGCCGGGATCGGACTAATCGTGGCGCTGGCGGCGTTGGTGCTGACGATGGCATGGAGATCGCCGTCGCCTCCTTCACCCGGGCAGGCCTCTGCATCCACGACGAGTCCGACCACGACCGTTCCCGAACCAACCACGACGGTGACCACCCTGGATCCCGCTCTCTTCACCGACCCCGATCGAAGGCTCGATATCAACCTCACCGCTGACGGTCTTGTTGAGAGTCGAGATCCGTCGTCTGGTCGGATCATCTGGCAGGCCGGCCCCTATGGTGACGCCACCGCGATCAGGGTGGACCTCAACACGGTGACGGTTAATCGTGGCCGGCGCGGCCGGATGTTCATCAACCTCATCGATGGCACCCTGATGCCGCCGTAGTCGTACTGGGTGACTCGAGCCGGCCGACCTGCGATCGTCATTTGACACCTCGGCTACCCCGAAACTAGTTTGACCACTGAGCCCGGTTGCCGAAACGTTTCGGAAACGTTTCGGAAGCGTTCGGGGAAACGTGACGTACTACCGCTTCGAGACATCCGTTGTCTCTTGGCAAAACAAGGGAGAGATAATGAGAGAAGGACTACGTTCTTTGAGGGTCGTGGTGGCGCTCATCGCGGCGCTTGGAATGATCGCTGCTGCGTGCGGCAGCGGTTCCGACGATGCGGGGAGCTCGGACACAACCGCTGCTCCGACCACCGAAACGACCGAAGCAATGGCCGAAGACGACGGTGAGGCAGACGATGTCATGGACGACGAAGTGTCAGCTTCTGACGCCTCGTTCGTGAGCACCCAGTTCAATACCGTCGAGGAGGGCGCCAAGTTCAATGCCATTCTGGCCGGTGAGGGGATAGAGGTTCTCCTCAGCGACGACGGCCCCATGATCGATCAGGTTCTGGCCGGTGCCGGGGTCGATGTGGTGGGAACGCTGCACGGCAACTTCCCGCCCCTGGCCCGAGAGAACGCCCTCGCCAACATGATCGACGTGCTCGACGATCTCAGCGCCGACCGCGAGATCGCCCCCGCGTTCGTGCGAGTCGGGACTGCTCGGCACCGATGACTTCTTGCTACTACGTCCCGTGGGCCCAGGCCACCTACATCATGGCCGCCAACACCGATGCGCTGCCGTATCTGCCCGACGGTGCCGACGTGCAGGCCATCACCTGGGAAGAACTGGGCGACTGGTGCCAGGCCATTCTCGACGGCGAAGGAACCCAGAAATGTGGCCTTCCCCATGCCGGTCTGTTCCACCGTTTCCTCGAGGGTTACCTGTTCCCCTCGTTCACCGGTGGCATGGTCAGTGAGTTTCGTAGCGCCGAGGCCGAGGCCATGATGGAGTGGGCTCGTGACAGCCTGTGGCCGACCATGAACCCCGAGTCCATCAACTACGAGTTCATGCAGGAGCCGCTGCAGTCGGGCGAGGTCTGGGTGGCCTTCGACCACACCGCTCGTCTGATCGAGGCCCTCGAGGCCGATCCCGATCAGTACGTCACCTTCCCGGCGCCCGCCGGAGCGGCCGGTCGAGGTTTCATGCCTGTCATCGTCGGTCTGGGCATTCCCGCCGAGGCCGAGAACCCTGAAGCCGGTGCTGCGGTGATCGAGTATCTCACCCGACCCGAGGTTCAGGGTGAGGTGCTCGCCCAGCTCGGGTTCTTCCCGGTGGTTTCGGGCGTCGATTTCACCGGCCTCTCGGCTGGTGTGCAACTCGAAGCTGACACCGTGACCGCTCAGGCCAACGCAGCCGACGCCCTGCCGGCACTGCTGCCGGTCGGTCTCGGGGAGCGTGGTGGCGATATCAACCAGATCTTCCGAAACGCTTTCGATCGGATCGTCTTCGACGGCGACGACATCGCGACCGTGCTCGACGAAGAGGGCGACAACCTGCAGACCCTGTTCAACGAGACCGGTGCCCCATGCTGGGATCCCGATCCCGCCGGCGACGGTCCCTGCCAGGTCAACCCCGCCGGCTAGTAGCCGACCGATGGTCACGAGCGCTCTCCGGCTCTGCAACGCACGGGCCGGAGAGCGCTGACCAGCCATGGATGATCAGACAGACGGCCAACAACCGGCCGTCACGACGAAACCGAGGAAGTCCAGGCGGCGCCGACTCACGCCCTACCTGCTGATCGCGCCCACCGTTGTCTACCTGGCTGCATTCTTCGCCTACCCGATGTTCGAAGGCCTCAAGCTGGCTGTCTGGGACGACGAGGCACTGCTTCCCCTGCTCGCCGAACCTCGATTGTTGCCGACCGAGAATCGGAACCCTGCCCCAGGGTGCCTCGGTTGAGATTCTGGACCGGCAGGGCAACGTGCTCGAAGGGGAAGCTACCTCGAACCTGCTCGACCGAGCAGTGGTTCTTCGTCTCGGGCGCCGATCCGACCGGCGACGACCGTCGACGGGCTGGGCTCCCGAGACCCGAATCCGAGTTCGCGAGGAGAATCCCGACGGCTCAGCCTCGGTCGGAACGGTTCGAACCGAGCTCGGCGCCGAGGCCGATCCGCTCACCGACCTTTTCGCCGAGCCAACCAGACCAGCGACGTCGTCGCCCAACTCGAGGCGCGAACCGAGGTTGAGATCAGTCGAGACGGTAACCCTCGAGGTGTGGTTCGAGGTCCGCGGAACCAGCGACGGCGACCACGGTGCAGGGATGGGCGCCGTCGCGGTTCATACAGGTCTTCGGCGACGAAATGAACGGCCGCGTCGACCGCGGCAGTCAGGGCGAACTTCACCACGCCGCTTCATCGAAAGGATGGTCAACGATCGCTTCTTCGGACCGGCGCGTGCGAACGACCCTGCTGCTGATGGCGTTCATCCTCCCGATCCAGTTCGTCCTGGCCATGATCATGGCGCTGGTGATCCACGCGCGGATCAAGTTCAGTTCGATGTTCCTCTACATCTTCTCGGTTCCGCTCGGCATGTCCGATCTGGCGGTCGGCATCCTCTTCTTCTCGATCTTCACCGGTAACGGTTTCCTGAACACCATTCTCGACGGGCTCGGCATCATCGATGGTCCTCAGCAGTTCCTCACCGCCGACACCCGGAACTGGATCATCTTCGCCATCGTGCTCGCCGAGGTGTGGCGCGCGACGTCGATCGTGATGGTCATCATCGTGTCCGGTCTGCAGGCCATTCCCGACGAGACGCTCGAGGCGGCCGAGCTGTTCGGAGCCAGCTACTGGCAGCGGGTCCGCCACATCATGCTGCCGCTGCTGCGGCCCAGCATCCAGGTCGCGCTGATCCTGCAGAACGATCCTGGCGCTCCAGGTGTTCGCCGTCGTCATCGCGCTCGGCGGTGGGACGATCGTCACCGTGCTCGCCAACGAGACCTACCGTCAGTACTTCGACGCTTCGCAACAACAACGTCGCATCGGCCTACGCCGTCTTCATCCTGTTGCTGTCGATGGCCAGCGCCTTCTTCTATCTCCGAGCGGTTCGGACCCAGAGAGGAGGTGAGGCCACATGACCAGTCCCGTCGGCCCACGAAGCCTCGAATCACCCGTGGTCGGATCGTTACCTATGCGGTCGCTGGTCTCGTAACGGCTGTGGATCATCCTGCCGCTGTACTTCCTGTTTTCGATGGCCTTCACCACCCAGGAGACGGTGCGGTCCTATCCCAAGAACGTGCTGCCGTTCATCCCGTTCTCCACCGAGACCATGCGGTTCTTCCTGGAGACCGACGGTGTCATCGAGGGGCTGAGGAACAGCCTCCTCGTCGCATTCATCACGCTGATCCTGTCCACGATCATTTCGGCGCCAGCCGGATACGCCATCTCGCGGTACATCTTCCCGGGAGAGACGTCTTCCGGCTCTCCATTCTGGCTGTGCGGGCGTTTCCGATCGTTGTGCTCTCCATTCCGCTGGCGGTGCTATTTCTTCGGGCCGGCATATTCGACAGCCTTTACAGCCTGGCGCTCATGCACACCGCCCTCACCCTGCCAACCACCATCCTGATCATCGCCAGCGTGTTCGCCAGCGTTCCCTACGAACTGGAAGAGGCCGGTCAAGTGTTCGGTGCATCGCCGCTTCAGGCGTTTCGGTACATCGTGCTCCCGCTGGTTCTTCCCGGCATCGCTGCCTCGTCGGTCTTCACCTTCGTGCTCTCGTGGAACGAAGTGTTCGCGGCCAGCCATTCTCACCCTGGAGAACCGGACGCTTCCCGCCTTGCTCTTGACCCAGCTCACCCAGTCCTCGGATGCCTACCAGTTCGCCGGTGGGTTCTTTCTGATGGTCCCGTCGCTGGTGTTCATGTTCTTCATCAGGAAATACCTGTTCAACATGTGGGGCCAGGTCTCTAAGTGACAGTTCGTCTGGAAGGGAAACACGATGGCTGAGATCCGCATCGACAACGTCAGCAAGGTGTTCGGCGATACGTACGCCGTGAAGGACGCGAACCTCGTCATCCACGACCAGGAGTTCCTGGTTCTGCTCGGCCCGAGCGGTTGCGGCAAGACCACCTTGCTGCGCGCCGTGGCCGGCTTGGGAATGGCCGATGCCGGATCAATCTCGATCGGCGATCGAGACGTCACGTACATGCGGCCGGGAGAACGCAAGATCTCGATGGTCTTCCAGAGCTATGCGATCTTCCCTCACATGACCGTTCGCGACAACATCGGGTTCGGTTTGAGGATGAACAAGGTCGACGCCGGAACAGATCAAGAAGAACGTCGACGAGGCGGCCGAGCTGCTCCACATCGAAGAACATGCTCGATCGCAGACCGAGCGACGATGAGCGGCGGACAGCGCCAGCGTGTGGCGGTGGCGCGGGCGCTCGCCATGAAGGCCGAGGTTCTCCTCATGGACGAGCCACTCAGCAACCTCGATGCGCTGCTGCGGCTCGAGATGAGAGCTGAACTGAAGCGACTGCTGGCCGATGTGAAGGCCACCACGATCTACGTGACCCACGATCAGATCGAGGCTCTCAGCATGGGCGACCGGATCGCAGTGATGAAGGATGGCGTCATCCAACAGGTCGACAAGCCGAATGTTGTCTACGCTCACCCCGCCAACCAGTTCGTCGGCAGCTTCATCGGCAACCCGCCGATGAACTTCCTCGACGGACAGGTCGTCGACGACGGTGGGCTGCTTTCGGTACGCGTGGGTTCGGATCGCATCGCTCCGACCCAAGCCAAGGCGGAAGCCCTCCGGCCGTTCGTCGGCAGGCCGATCCGCCTCGGGATCCGAGCCGAAAACATGGATGCGGTCTCCCGACCGGTCGAAGGTGCTGTGAAAGTACAGGTGGTGGTGGTCGAACCGCTCGGTTCACAGAACCTCCTGACGGTCCAGATCGGCGAGCATCGCATGAAGGTCTCGACGCACCCGACGTTTCCAACGTCGGCCGGTGAAGACGTCTGGGTTCAGTTCCCAGCTGACCAGATTCGCTGGATCGATCCGGACACCGAGCAGGTTCTCTAGATCATCTTGATGGATGTGGGTTGATGGCGAGTCGTCCGACACTCAGCGACATTGCGGCCGCCACGCAGTTGTCGGTGACGCAGGTATCTCGGGCATTGAATGGACATCTCGATGTCGCAGAGACCACCCGCGCCAGGGTCAAGAAAGCTGCTGACGAACTTGGCTATGTTCCCAACCTCGAGGCGCGTCGTCTGAAGGCACCCGATACCCGTGCCCATGCCATCGGGCTGATTCTGCCGAACCAGACGCTGCAGCTCTCGGACCCCTTCTTCGGCGAGCTGGTCGCCGGAATCGTCGTTGAAGCTGCGGTGCACGGTCTCGAGATGCACCTGTCGACCCCGGTGGGTGAGGCTGACCCGATCGTTCCGTACGAACAGGCCATTCGGAACAAACGGGTAGACGGTTTCATCCTCCTGCGAACCGAGGTCGATGACCCACGAATTGAGTACCTGACGGGTTCAGACGTCCCGTTTGTTGCCTTCGGGCGTCCCGAGGGCGCGACCGGCTTCGCGTCGGTCGAACTATCCCTCGATTGCATGCGAGCCGCAGTCGACCATCTGGTGGGGCTGGGCCATGAAGAGATCGCGTGCATCGCGGAACCGCGGCAGTTCAACATTGGAGCACAACGCCTTCGATCGTTGCATCGGTCGGCGAACTTGAACGGCCTCGGATTGACTGTTGTCGAAGCTGGATTCGGTGAGGACGAAGGCTTCGACGCCGCGATGGAACTGCTCGGGCGCAAAGAACCTCCGTCGGCCATCGTCGCCCTCAACGACCTCCTCGCTCTCGGAGCTCTCCACGCTGCCGCCGAGCTGTCCATCCCGGTTCCTTCACAGTTGAGTGTCGTCGGTTTCGATGACATCGCCGCCGCCCGGCTGGTACGACCGGGGCTCACCACCTTGCACCAATCGGCCCACGAGGTTGGGTCCCTGCTCGTTGAAGAACTGGTACTGGGTATCGAGCTCGGTTCCCCGAATCGGGAGTCGAGGCGGTTTGTCGAACCCCGCTTGGTCATTCGGGAGTCAACCGGTCCGGGGGGTCCACCATGACTTCGGTTCACATCATCAACCACACCCATTGGGATCGGGAGTGGTTCTTGACCCACGAGTACACAACCGAATGGATACCAGCGCTCGTGGACTCGCTGACCGGACTTGTCGCCGAGAACGATGCCTACCAGTTCCTCTTCGACGGGCAGACGTTGGTGGCAGCGGATCTCCTTTCCACCCGTCCTGACCTCGAGCCTGTTGTGCGAGATCTGATCAAGACCAACGCGCTCACAATCGGGCCTGTCTACAGCCAGCCTGACTGGCGGATGGTCAGCGGCGAACTCCTCCTGCGGAATCTCGTGTACGGTGTCGGCGACGCCGGGACGCTCGGTGGCAACCCGACCGTGGCATGGCTCGTGGACACGTTCGGCCACATTTCACAGGCTCCACAGCTTCTGGCGATGGTTGGAATCGACTCGGCGTTCGTATGGCGCGGCGTCCCGGAGATGACACCCCTCTTCACGTGGCGGGGCGCCGACGGAACCGAGATTCCGACGGTTGACCTCTTCAGCGGATACAGGAATCTGTATGGGGTCACCAAGACGCCGGCGATAGCCGTCGAGAGGCTCGTTGCCGAGGTCGACAAGCTTGCGCCGGTGTACGGAGACCTTCCGATTCCCCTGTTCGACGGCTACGACCTCGACACCGAGCCCGAGGATCCTGCCCGCTACTACGACGACCTGACCGTTCCGCCCTCCATCGTCTTGGAAGCATCTTCGCCGCGAGCCTACGTCGAGGCGGTCCTTCCCCACCTCGGCCGAGCCCCCACCATTCGGGGCGAGCTCCTCTCTGGCAAGTTCGGTTCGACGTTCCCAGGATCACTGTCGTGCAGGACCTACCTGAAGCTTCTCCACCACGATGCCGAGATCGCTCTCCACCGTCGTGTCGAACCGCTGGCAACCCTGGCGTCGGCCATGGGTGTGGAATACGACGAGGAGGCTCTGAAAAGAGTCAGCCGGGAGCTGTTACAGAACGGTGTGCACGACTGCATCTGTGGAGTCAGCATCGATCAGGTTCACGAGCGGATGGAGCGTTCGTACAAACGCATCCTGGCCTGGGCGGCCGAACAAGAGGTAGCGGACAGCACCTCGATACTCGCCGGGTTCGCGCCCGGCTTCTATTCGATCGCAACCCACGCTCTACCGACCGACTCCACCCAGCGGATCGGTGCCGATGTGTACAGGGTCGTCACCGCCGGGGTGGGCGTCGCTCCCGTCGGTGCACCGGTGGGTGTTTCTGCTCCGACTCATTCCGACGCCCAGTTCGTTTGGACGAACTCCCATTTCACCGCCGTTGTGGATTCGGAAGGTCTCACGATCGACGGGATCCCCGGCCAGGGGAGAATCACCGTACGGCGTGATCACGGGGACACGTACTCCAGCGAACCGGGCGAGGTTCTCGGTGATCTCGTCGTCTCGGGCCCGGTTTCGGTGAGCCGGAGCGCACTCGATGCCGAGGTGTCATTCGACGCAGCACTGTCGCTTCCCGATGCCGGTATCGAAGTCACCGCGATGGTGACGTTGCGGTTCGACCACACCCCTCTGGTCGGCGTCACGGTGAAGCTCGACTCGGCCGGAACCGGCTTTCGGGCCGACATTCACTTCGACAGCGGAATCCAGACCGACCGGCTGTTCGCGGGAATGCCATTCGACACGGTCGAACGCAGCCATGTTGATACCGACCTCCTGGGCCCTGACCTCTCTCGCGAGATGCAGTCGATCCTCATGGGTCAGCGCCGAAACAGGCGTGGTCGATGAGTTCCCATTCCACGGTTTCGTCGGTGTCTCGGACCAACAGCGCACCTGGGGCGTTCTCGCTCGGGGTAACCGCTCGTACTCATCCGATGAGTCCGGGTGCATCTCGGTTGCGCTTCGTCGCTCGGCCGAATGGCTCGCACTCACCGGCTTGGAACGTCGGATCGGTGATGCCGGCCCGGCGATGTACGTGCCAGGGGCGCGGTGCGAACGTGAGGTGCGACACGAACTCGCAATCGCCGTGCTCAGTGGCGCCAGCTGTCGATCCGAGTTGGTGAAACTCAACGAAGCATTCCAGAACCCTGCCGTGATCGCCGAGGTGCTCGCCGGGGGAGGGTCGGCAACCTCGTGGAATGTGTTCTCCGAGCAACTGCCGATGTCCTCCCTGTCGATCGCAGACGGTGAGCCGGTCGCCCGGCTGTTCAATCCCGGCGAGGATTCCTACGAGATGTCGGTGCGCCGGCCTCGGCGCTCTGCCACCGGTGCCGATATCGGTGACGACGTAACCGTCGGTGCCAAGCAGATCGTGTCGATCACGGTTGAGCTCGATCCACCGGCTGTGACGGGGTCCGCCACCGTCCGAGTGGTGAATCCAACCCGCAATCGCGTAGGGCGGAGCCGATCCACGCCCGATCCCGCCGAGTTGGTCGGGCTCAGAGATCGAATCGCCCGGCTCGAGGAGGAACTGTCCGCCAATGCCGCTGCCCTCTCCGAGGCGGCAGGCGATGATGTGTGGCGACTCACCCACCGGGAGTATGTCCTCGAGCGAGAACAACTCGAGTTGAGGTTGTCGCTCGAGTTGAACGAACGGCTCGCTCGTTCAACCTCCGATGTCAGTATTCCCGACGAGGTCGACCGGACGATCGCTGAGCTCGGGTGGGCTCTCAACAAGCTTCGCGTCAAACGACGCATTTACGATTATGTGGTCCAGTCCTTGCCGGCGCCATCGATCGACGCAGTCTGAGGGCTGGGGTTGATGAGCCACGTTGCCGACACCGAGTCCACCCTCTTGGCCCATCTCGAGTTCCTGTACGGGCCGGCCTCGGGCTCGGTCCTCGAGGACCTGCTCGAACTGATGCACAACCACCGGGGTCATCTCGACCAGGGACGGCGCCGGCATCTCACCGAGAAGGATGCCGTGCTCATCACCTACGGCGACATGGTTCGCCACGAGGACCAATCGCCGCTGGCGACTCTGGGGGAATTCCTCGCCGACCATGTTGGCGAACTGATCAACACGGTGCACATCCTGCCCTTCTGCCCGTACTCATCGGACGATGGGTTCTCCGTCGTCGACTATGTCGAGGTTGATCCTGCGTTGGGTGATTGGGGCGATGTGGAGCGGATGCGGGGATCGTTCCGCCTGATGTTCGATGCGGTACTCAACCACATCTCCGCCTCGAGCGAGTGGTTCTCGGGCTTTCGAAACGGGGACGAGGCATACCGCGACTTCTTCACAGTCGTCGACCCCGCCACCGATCTCTCTGCGGTCTTTCGGCCGCGGGAGCTGCCGCTGCTGACAGAAGTCGAAACCGCCGAGGGGCCGCGGCACGTGTGGACCACATTCAGCCCCGATCAAATCGATTTGAACTACCGCAATCCGCGGGTTGCGCTGGCTGCCATCGACGTTCTGCTCACGTACGTGGCCCACGGCGCGGATGTAATCCGGCTCGACGCCGTCACCTTCCTCTGGAAGGAGCCCGGCACCTCATGCATCCACCTGCCCCAGACTCACCGGCTGATCCAGCTCTTTCGTTCCGTGCTCAACGCGGTCGCGCCATGGGTGATCATCATCACGGAGACGAATGTGCCTCACGACGAGAACGTGTCGTACTTCGGAGATGGAACCAACGAAGCAGACCTCGTCTACAACTTCGCCCTTCCGCCGCTGACCCTCCACGCCTTCCACACCGGCGACGCCTCCGTGCTCTCTCAGTGGGCCGACGGCATGCGAGCGCCCAGTACGGAAACTTCTTTTTCAACTTCCTCGCCTCCCACGACGGCATCGGGGTCGGCGGAGCCAGGGGATACCTGTCTGATGCCGACATCACGGCAATGGCCGACCGGGTCGAGGAACTGGGTGGGAACGTGTCGTATCGGGCGACCCCGGACCGAGGGCGGGTTCCATACGAGCTGAACATCAACTATCTGGACGCGCTCGGCGATCCCGGCGTCGACGAGAACGACCAGCGGGTGGCCCAACGATTCCTCACCTCCCAAGCGGTGATGCTCTCCCTCCAGGGGATGCCGGCCATCTACTTCCACAGCATGTTCGGTTCCCGGGGCTGGCCGGCGGGCGTTGCGGACACCGGGGCAAATCGCACAGTGAATCGGCAGAAGCTCCAGAGGGATGAACTCGAGAACGAGCTGCGCCAACCGGGCTCGTTGCGCGGCCTCGTGTTCGATGGTTATCGAACGCTGTTGCGGGCGCGGGCGACCAACGCGTCGTTTGCGCCTGCGGCAACCCAGCAGATCGTCAGCGTGCATCCGAGCGTCTTCGCCGTACTGCGCACCAGTGGCACGGACTCGGTGCTGTGCCTCCACAACGTGAGCGGAGAACCCGTTGTCGTCGATGCCGCAGAGCTGATCGACGGCCCGGCTGTGGACCTCATCACCGGAGTGAACGTCGAACCGGTCGTGGAGATGGGCCCGTACCAGACGGCGTGGTTGACGCCGGAGAAGCCATGAAGGTCGGTTTCGTCAGCGTGAGATTTGCCGGTTTGGACGGCGTGACCCTGGAGGCGGCCAAGGTCGCGGAGGTTCTGCGCGGGGCTGGGCACGAGGTCTCGTGGTTTGCCGGCGAGCTCGGCGCCGAGTTCCACCCCGGGTTCGAGTTCCCTGCGGCCCGGTTCGACAGCGCCGAGAACCTGGAACTCCAGGAGAAGTGCTTCGGGGTCGAGGAGACCACCCCGAAGGTGCTCGCTGAGATCGACCGGCGGGCGTCCGTGATCAGAGCCGCAATCGAAGACTATGTGGCTGCTGAGTCGGTCGCCATACTGATTCCGCAGAACTCGTTGTCCATTCCCATGCAGCTGCCGTTAGGCATGGCGCTGGCAGGATTGGCCGCAGACGGAATGCCGATGGTGGCTCATCACCACGACTTCGCCTGGGAGCGGGAGCGCTTCTACCCCAACGGCGTCGAAGGGATCCTCGACGCCGCCTTTCCTCCGGTCACGCCGGGTGTCGAGCACGTCGTGATCAATTCGCTGGCCCAACAGGCACTACTGGAGAGGAAAGGAGCGCGGTCGTCGGTCCTGCCCAACGTGATGGACTTCGAGACCCGCCCGAGTCCCGGCGACGGTGATGTGTTTCGGCGTTACGCACGCTTGGCGGACAACGACATGCTGCTGCTGCAAGCGACGAGGATCATTCCTCGCAAGTCGATCGAGCTGACCCTGGAACTGGCGGCGCAGCTCACCGATCGGGCGGTGAAGGTTGTCATTACCCACCCCGACCTCGACGAAGGCAGCGACTACGCAAACGCCCTCGTGGGGCAAGCGGCGGATCTCGGCGTCGACTATCGAATCGCTGCGGTCGGGGGACCGGGGCAGCCCTCGCTGGCCGATGCGTATGCGGCCGCCGACCTGGTGACCTATCCGTCCCGCATCGAGGGATTCGGGAACGCACTCCTCGAAGCCATCTACTACGGGCGGCCCGTGCTGGTGAACCGGTACCCCGTCTACGTCGCCGACATTGCCCCAACCGGCCTCGACCTCATCGAGTTCGACGGGGCGATCACACCGGCAACCGTCGACTCGGTGCGCAGCTGGCTCGGCGACCCGGCACGGCAGCGCGCTGCTGCCGAGAAGAACTACGAGATCTGCCTGGAGCACTTCTCATTCGACGCCGTGCGCCGCTGCCTGCTGCCCTTGCTTGCCCAGGAGCGATAGGTCTGCTGCCGGAGAAACCGATCGACCGAGAAGGTATTCCCGGGTAACTTGACTACAAAAGTACGGACAAATACAGTGGCAGGGGTTCAGCTGGTGATTGAACCGGCCGCCGAGCTTGGTTCACCCAAGTGATGGCTTCTCACAGGATCTGAAGGGGTACCCGAGCATGACCCGTCTGGGCTTTCTGCTAGATAGTGACAATTGCATTGGCTGCCACGCCTGCACCATCGCTTGTAAGAGCGAACATGACGTGCCGCTGGGGGTGAATCGCACCTGGGTCAAGTACATCGAAACCGGCACGTTCCCCAACGTCGCCCGCAAGTTCAATGTGATGCGGTGCAACCAGTGCGACGACGCCCCCTGTATGACCATCTGTCCGACGTCGGCGCTGTACAGGGCTGACAACGGTGTTGTCGATTTCCAAGACAACGACTGCATCGGTTGCAAGAGCTGTATGAACGCCTGCCCGTACGACGCGCTCTACATCAATCCCGAAACCAACACGGCCCACAAGTGCAACATGTGCAACCACCGCATCGACGTCGGCTTGGAGCCGTCATGTCAGGTGGTATGTCCCACCGAAGCCATCAAGATCGGCGATCTCGACGATCCAAACTCCGAAATAAGCCGCATCATCGCCCGCGACGACGTCGCCGTTCGGGCACCGGAGCAGAACACCAAACCCAAGGTGTACTACCGGGGCGCGGATCAGGCATCGCTGGATCCCACCCGAACCGCAATCGCCAACGACGGGATGATCTGGGCCGACACGCTGGCGGGCAACATGAAGCGCCACCCCACGATTCCGGTGACGCTGGGTTCCACGCCCGCCGATCTCGACGGCGTGATCGCTCGAACCGCCTACACCACGTCTCACATGATGACCTGGAAGGAGAAGGTTTCCGGCTATCTGGTGACCAAGGCAATCGCCGCCGGCGTGATGCTCGTTGCGGCGCTGATGGTGCTGCTGGGTCACAGCGATGAACAGGCCGCCGTAGGCGTTGTACCGCCGATGATTGCCGGCGTGTTTCTCGGTCTCACCGGTGTGCTGCTGATCGCCGATCTCAAACAGCCCGGTCGCTTCCACTATTTGATCACCAAGGGCAACTGGACCTCGTGGCTGGTGAAGGGTGCGTATGTGCTGATGTTCTTCGGTGGCGTCAGTGCGCTCTGGTTCCTCGGTGGCGTCTTCGATTCAGCCGCATTGCTGAAGGTTCTGGCCGTACCCGCGGTCCTCGGCGCACTCGGAACAGCCGGCTACACCGCTTTCCTGTTCGGCCAATGCGAGGGTCGTGATCTCTGGCAGACACCGCTGCTGTTGCCGGTACTGCTCGCTCAGGCCGTCACAGCCGGAGGGGCGACATACGCCATCCTCGATCTGTTCATGGATCTCCCCGAGGTCGACGCCGTGCGCTGGGTGTTGCTCGGGGGAGTAGCTGCAACCGCAGCGCTCATCGCCATGGAGCTCACCTCGCGGGGTAGCCGTCACGTAGAGCTGGCGATGCACAGCATGACCCACGGACAGTACGCCCAGCAGTTCTGGATCGGCGGAATCCTCGTGGGTCTCGTCGCCCCCGCAGCACTGGTGATCGTTGCTCTCGCCGGCGACGTGTCCAGCCCTCTCCTGCCCGCTATCGCCGGAGTGTTCGCCCTCGTCGGCCTGTTTGCCTACGAAGACGCCTTCGTCCGGGCCGGCCAAAGCGTGCCGCTGTCTTGATGGCCTCCACTCGCCTCATGCGCTGCGTGGCGAACGACCCCGTACTTCTGGGCCGCTCTCACGCCGGTGTTCGCTGATTCGGTCGGGTCGCTCCGGCCTCGCTCCGCTCGGACAAAACTGCACGCGCTCGTGCTGCCTTGCTGGCGCGGCGGCAACGTTGCCCTCCACTCGCCTCCGGCGCTGCGTGGCGAACGACCCGCGTATTGCGCCTCATCAGGCAGACCCGTGCTTGTCCCTCCGGGGGCCGTTCTGTCGCCACGGAGGCTCCGCCTCCGGGCGCAACAGCAACCGATCCGTTCTGTTCACCGTTTCACACAGCAACGCCCTCATGCCCTCCGGGCAGGAAGAACTCGCTCTGACCCAGAGCGGCTGTCCCACGCCACGTCATCCAAAGGAGACAAAGTGACTGATCTCAGCAAGTACCCGCCGCTCGAGCAGTGGCATGACTGGCGTGAGCTCGATGCGAAGGCATGGCCGGAGCGCAAGGAACGCAATTACGCGTTGGTGCCCACCACATGCTTCAACTGTGAGGCCGGCTGTGGTCTGGTGGCCTACTTCGACAAAGAAACCGGCGACATCGCCAAGATCGAAGGTAATCCGAACCATCCCGGCAGCCGGGGCCGCAACTGCGCCAAGGGTCCGGCGACGCTGAACCAGGTCTATGACCCCGAGCGGATCATGTATCCGATGAAACGCAAGGGTGCCCGCGGTTCGGGGCAGTGGGAGCGGATCAGTTGGGAAACCGCACTCACCGAAATTGGTGGCCGCATCCGGAATGCGATCAACGAGGGTCGCAACAACGAGATCATGTACCACGTCGGCCGGCCCGGCGAAGACGGCTACACCGACCGTGTGCTCAAGGCATGGGGTGTTGACGGGCACAACAGCCACACCAATATCTGCAGCTCGAATGCGCGAATCGGGTATCAGAGCTGGATGGGTCACGATCGCCCATCCTCGGACTTCGAACACGCCAAGGTCATCTTCTTGATCTCCGCCCACCTCGAAAGTGGCCACTACTTCAACCCCCACGCTCAGCGGATAATGAAGGCGAAGGAGAACGGCGCCAAGGTCATCGCGGTCGACCCTCGCCTGTCGAACACCGGCGCCAAAGCCGACTACTGGCTACCGACGTGGCCCGGGACCGAGCCATATCTCCTGTTGGCAATCGCCCGCCTCCTCGTGCTGAAGGAGACCTGGAATGCCAGCTTCATGGAGCGGTGGACCAACTGGGAGACCTACCTGAAGGCCAAACACCCCAACCGTCCGGTCGAGTTCGGTTCCCTGCGGGATGCTCTCCTCGACGAGTACGCCGAGTACACCCCTGAAGCGGCCGAACAGAAGACCGGCATCGACGCCGACACCATTCGGGAGATTGCCGATCTCATCGGCGAGCACCCCACCCGGTTTGCCTCGCACAACTGGCGGGCCGCAGGCGCAGGTCATATGGGCGGCTGGCAGGTAGCCCGTTGTCTGTTCTTCCTGAACGTTCTCACCGGCTCGGTGGCAACCAAGGGCGGTACCGCCGGCAACGGCATGAACAAGTTCAAGGCGGCAGCACCCCTCGGTGCCCCCAATACCCATTCGTGGAACGAACTCGAGTGGCCCAAGGAGTTTCCGCTGGCCTACCACGAGATGTCGATCCTTCTGCCCCACTTCCTCAACGAAGGACGGGGCAAGCTCGACGTCTACTTCTCCCGGGTCTACAACCCGATCTGGACCAACCCCGACGGTTTCAGTTGGATGGAAGCCCTCACCGACGAGGACAAAGTCAACTGCCACGTTGCGCTCACCCCGACCTGGAGCGAGACCAGTTGGTTCGCCGACTATGTACTCCCGATGGGGGTCGGCGCCGAACGCCATGACGTCCACAGCTACGAAACCCAAGCCGGTCGCTGGATCGGCTTCCGGCAGTCGACCTTCCGACGGTTCGCCGAGATCCAGGGCAAAGAGATCGGTCCCGATACCCGCAGCTACGAGTACAACCCCGGCGAGGTTTGGGAAGAGAACGAGTTCTGGATCGATCTCAGCTGGCACATCGACCCCGATGGCTCGATGGGTATTCGCAAATGGTTCGAGTCCGAGCAGCACCCGGGCAAGCCGGTCACGATCGATGAGTACTACGCCAAGATGTTCGCCGAGAACGTCCCCGGCCTTGACAAAGCGGCTGCCGATGCCGGTGAAGATCCGCTGGAGTTCATGCGGAACCGCTCCGCCTTCGAGGTGCCAACCGATCCGTACGAGCCGTACGAGAAATCGGTTGCTGCCGAGGCGTTAGCCGATTGTGTGAAGGATTCCGACGGTGTGTACCGCAAGCCGGGCACACCGGGAACATGGGACGGCAACCTCGACACGATCGCCGACCTCAAGCTGGCACCCCTCGGTGACGGTTCGCCAGCGGTCGACATCGACGGCGAGGCCAAGGAGGGTTTCCCCACCCCGTCCCGCAAGCTCGAGCTCTACAGCAGCACCCTGGCTGAATGGGGTTGGCCCGAGTATGCCACTCCCAAGTGGATCCCTTCCCAGGTTCACTGGGAAGGAATCGACATGGCCGGCAACGAGCGCATCCTGCTCCCCACGTTCCGTATCCCAACCTTGATCCATACCCGATCAGCCAACAGCAAGTGGCTCAACGAGATCAGCCACCGGCACCCGCTGTGGATCCACCCCGAGGACGCAGAGAAGTTGGGGATCGAAGAAAACGGACTTGTACGGATCAGCACCCGGATCGGCCACTTCGTGATCGCTGCGTGGCGAACCGAAGGTATCCGTCCCGGTGTCGTGGCCGCCTCGCACCACATGGGCCGCTGGCGGCTCGAAGAAGAAGGTGGCCGAAATTGGTCCTCGAGCAAGGCGGCGATCACCAAAAGCGACAACGGCGACGGTACGTCAACCTGGAAGCTCAAGCGCGAACACGGTGCCCAGCCCTATCAGTCATCCGATGCCGACACCGGTCGGATCTGGTGGAAGGACACCGGAGTCCACCAGAACGCCACGTTCTGTGTCCAGCCCGATCCGATCAGCGGTATGCAATGCTGGCACCAGAAGGTCACGGTCGATCCTGCCCAGCCCGGCGATGAGTACGGCGACGTGGTGGTCGATACCGCCAAGAGCCGGGAGGCCTACCTCGACTGGCTGTCCAAGACCCGACCGGCCGGCACCAACGACTCGGGCCTCCGGCGACCCCTGTGGTACGCCCGACCGCTCAAGCCCGCCCCCGAGATGTACAAGCTCGACTGAACCCGTCGCTGAACATGTTGACAGGCCTCTGGTTACGGGTCTTGCGCCTACGCTGAGAGGGTGAAGTTCACCCGCCCCAGCAATGGCGATGTCGTTGCCGGAATCTCTGTTGCGTTGGTGGCGATACCGCAGGCGTTGGCCTACGCCGAACTGGCGGGACTCCCGGCCCGCCTTGGTTTGTATGCGGTTGGACTGCCGGCCCTTCTGGCCGCCGGGTTCATGTCGTCCCGGTATCTACAAACCGGTCCGGTGGCGCTCACGGCCCTCCTGGTGTTGGGCGCGCTGTCGCCGCTGGCGGCGGAGCGGTCCGATGAGTACATCCAGTTGGCGGCCTTGCTGGCGCTGATGGTCGGCGTCATCCGACTGGTCTTCGGGCTGTTTCAGTTCGGTCAGATCGCCTATCTGCTCAGTGAACCGGTGCTGACCGGTTTCACAGTTGCTGCTGCGCTCCTCATCTTCTTCTCTCAACTTCCCCGCCTGGTGGATTACGACCCCGGTGACGTCGGCGTGCTCAGGGGCGTATTCGAAGAACTGACTCATCCTCGAGATTGGAAACCTTCGGCAATTCTGTTCAGCATGATGACTGCGGCAATCCTCATCGGCGGAAGACGAATACATGCCCTGTTTCCCGGGGTGCTCGTGGCCGTAATCATCGCCGACATCATCAGCTCGGTCATCGGCTACGAAGGCTTTACCGTCGACAGTCTCGACGGTGCCTTCCTGGCCCTCAATTTCTCGTTTCCGTGGGATCGTTTTGTCGATCTGATCGTTCCGGCGGCGGTGATTGCATTGGTCGGGTTCGCTGAGCCGGCAGCAATCGCTCGCAACTACGCCGCTGAGGAACGACAGCAGTGGAATGCTGATCGCGAAATGGTCAGCCAGGGAGTCGCCAATCTGGCGTCTGCGTTCTCGGGCGCATTCCCGGTCGGCGGGTCATTCTCCCGCAGTGCGATCGCCAAGACCGCAGGTGGTACCAGCCAGTGGACCGGAGCCATCTCGGCGATCTTCGTTTTGGTTGCGCTTCCGTTCACCCCGTTGCTGAACAACCTTCCCAAGGCCGTGTTGGGAACGATCGTCATCGTGTCGGTCTTCAAGCTCCTCAAGTTTCGAGAGATGGCGATTCTGTTCAGAGATTCCAAGGCCCAGGCGTGGGTGGCTCTTGGCACCTTTGTGGCGACGATCGCTTTTTCGCCTCGGCTTCAGTACGGGGTGGTCGTAGGAATCGGCCTGTCGCTGCTGGCCCATCTGTATCGCGAACTCACCGTTACGGCGCCGTCGTCGCTGGAGGACAACGTGCTCACGGTTTCGCCCCAGGGGGTGCTGTGGTTCGCCACGGTGCCGCTGGTCGACCGGTTGATCCGAGATGAGTTGGCCAAACACGACGACATCTCCGAGGTTGTGCTCGACCTGAGCGGTGTTGGTCGCCTCGACTACACCGGTGGCGCTGCCATCTCCCGTCTGCGGGCGGAGCTGCGGGCCAGCGGTGTCACGTTCACCACCATCAAGGTCAATCCGGCTGCGCACCGTGCAGTGTCAATTCACCTCGAGTAGGGTCGTCCACTTCTCGAAGTCAGGCGGGTTGGCGTACGATCAAATGCGTGGGTGACCTGGCCGCTGAGGAGGTACTGCGTCGCCATGGTCAGCGGGTCACCGCTGCTCGAGTGATCGTGTGGCAGGTCCTGTGCGAAGCGGCCGAACACCTCACGGCCGAATCGGTCGCCGAACGGGTGGCCGAGGTTGACCCGTCCATCAACCTGGCCTCGGTGTACCGGTCGCTTTCGCTGTTCGAAGAGATCGGCGAGGTACGGCAGTCGCATCTGGGGTCGGACCGGAGCGGGTACTGGGAGATCGGCCACCCCGATGAACACTTCCATTTGGTGTGCCGCACCTGTGGCCATGTGGATCATCATCGAGGGACGTTGGTTCAACAGATCAGGGAACACCTGGGCGGTAGGGAACATGACTTCGTTCCCGAGCGGGTGGAGCTGACCGTCACGGGACTCTGCCACAACTGCAAACACGCCAGCCAACCCGCGGCACCGTCCTAGCTCACGCCGAGGACCGGCGATGCTGCGAAGTCGGGTGCGCCACCCAAGGCTTCAGTAACTGATCGAGGGACCGAGATGTCGGCAATCAGGAGCTGGTTGACCGCGGGATGATTCCGCAGCCCGATCTTTGGTAGCGCGAGCGTCATGGTGGTATCGGCGGTGACGAAGGAACCCGGTGTGTCTCCTGTGGTCACGTTCAACCCACTGGGTGTATCGAGCGAAACGACTACCGCTTGCTCATTGAGTGCTTCGATCAGTGCGTTGGAGCGTCCAGCCGGTGCGCCTCGGAGCGAATATCCGATGACAGCGTCGATCGCGACGTCGGCGTCAGCCAACTCTGTCCCATGCCGTACTCCCATTCGCTGGAGGATCTCGAACTGGAGGCGAGGTACACCGCCGAGCTCGTCGCCGGTTCTCGTGGTGGTCACCGTGACGTCGACACCGGCGTTGGCCAGGTGACGAGCGGCGACCATTCCGCCGCCGCCGTTGCCTCCCGAACCGCAGGCGACCGCCACCGAGCCGGGTCGATACGTGTCGAGCACGACCCGTGCGAGGTTTCGGCCCGCGTTTTCCATCATTTGAACCAGGACGATCCCCAGGTCCTCGATCATGACCCGATCGACCTCAACCATTTGTTCTTCGGTGATCCAAGCGACCGAATCAGCTCGAACCGATGGAAACGAAGAGGTGGTCATGGGCATCGACTATCCCACGGCTGGCGATGGTGCCGATCGGTTATCCGGTCGGGAATCATGGACCCATCACCAGACAAGGTCCTGAGGTGATGACCTTCCGGGATCGTTGGAAGGAAACCCTGGGTCAGCGGATGAAGATGAGGCTGAACTCCACCAGTCCCTCGTCGCGAACCGAGATCACCTGGGTAGACGGGTTGTCGATCTCGTAGTCGGAGAAGAGAACATCGATGGATCCGAGGGTTTCGATCTCGCCTTCGATCAATCGTGCGGTCAGAGGGAACGTCACAGAATTCGTGGCGCCCCTCAACGTGAGTTCTCCGACGGCGTCGGCCGTGATCGTTTCGCCATCGGCAGGAATCGACCCGAGCTCGATGGGCGATGTCAGCACGAAGACCGCAGTGGGGAACTCGGCGGCGTTCATGATCCTGCCTCTGAATTGCCCGTCACGGCGGCTGTCGTCGCTTTCGATACTTGCGACGTCGACACTGAAGTTGGCGGCGGTCACCTGGGTGCCCGAAATAGTCAGCGAGCCCTCGATCTCCGACGTGCGACCCACCGCCTCGAAGTCGGAAAGCCCGCCCGCGAAGTCTTCCACCACCCGATAGCCGGCTACCGATTCCGGGCTCAGCTGCCAGGTGCCTCGATACCGACGGGGGCTGATGACTCTGAGGTTGGAGTTGGTTCGGTAGTGGTTGTCGCCGCGTCGGAGGTCGTTGTGGTGGCTCGTTCGCCCAGGACCAGTTCGTCCGGTCCTTCGTCGCGCAAGGTGAAGAAGGCGAATCCGGCGATGAAGAGCACCACGATCAGGGCGAGAGCGCCGAGAAGAACCTTTTTCGATCTGGACATGGGACGGAGCCTAACCAAGTGATCGAAAGCCGTGAGAAACCACGGCGTCAGGTTCGGCGGAGGCGCTGGGGCAGTGCGATGCGAACCTCGACGCCGGGGGAGTACAGGACGACCGGTTCCCCCGATGGCTCGGGGAGACCGGCGGCCTGAAGCAGCGTTTCGTCCCACGACAGGAGCTCGGCGCGCTGCAGCGGCCACCTGGGATGGTCGACATCGGCCCACATCAGTTGTTTGCCGATTGTTGTTCCCAGTGCCCACCGAGCGGTGAGGAAGTGCTCGAGATCGGTGATGTCGGCCGGATCGATCGTTTCGCCCCGCCGCACCGAAACCGTGCTGCTTGCCCCCCGTGTGCGTCGCGGCCAGCGGCGCTTGCCGGAGTAGGTGATGACATCACCGGTCTCTGTGATGGTCATTCGGGACCAGCAGTAGGGGAGTTGGTAGCTCACCCGTGCCACGAGTGTGGGGATGAGCCGGTTGATGTCGAGGCTGCAGAACCACACTGCACGGCGACCTTCGGGATCGATGATGTAGGTTCGGATGTTCGTCTCGGGAAACGTCGACAGCGGCCCGAATGGTGGTAGGCCCGGGATACGTATTCGTTGCATGTGGAACGGGATCAGTCCAACCCAGCCCGAACCGTCGAAGGTGTCCACCCGAAACCCATCGGGCAGGATCGATTGGATCTGGTCGGCGGGATACCGCCAGTGCAGCGACGTGAGCTTGTGCCAGCCCTGCACCATGATCGGCTTGGAGACTGGGCGGATCGGGTCGGCGGAGACCGGTTCGATCTGGAGCTGATTCATGGGTCTGAAGCTATCTGTCCCGGTCACCGGTTGTCCGATCCGCTGAGGGTTGGGTACGACGCGGCCGAGGCTCAGACGGACCTACCCTCTGGGTATGGGGATCAAGAGCATTCACGAAATGGTCGAAGCGGCAAAGGCCGAGATCGACAACATCAGCCCGGCCGAGGCCAAACGTCGCGTCGACGAGGACGGAGCGCTGCTGGTCGACATACGCGACGTGCGAGAGCTTCAGAAGCTGGGTGTGGCGGTGGGCGCCCATCACGCACCTCGAGGGATGCTGGAGTTCTGGGTGTCGCCGGACTCGCCCTATCACTCCGATGTGTTCGATGATGACCGTGAGTACATCTTCTGCTGCGGGGGCGGCTGGCGTTCAGCCTTCGCAGCCAAAAGCATGCAGGAGATGGGTATGGAACGGGTGAGCCACGTCGAAACCGGATTCACCGGATGGGTGGACGACGGTATGCCGATCCAGCCCTATGAAGACTGGAAGGCAGCCCGCAAACGGTGAGAGGACCTCAGCTGGCGGGCATAGCCCTGCCTGATCCGGCGACCGCGTGGGAGGCCGTGGGCTTCAGCGTTGCGGACAACGCGGTTTGGATCGGTGACCTGACCGTTGCCGTGGGGCGGCCGATCGGCGAACCGCAGTGGTGGTTCGAGCCCACCCTCACCAGCCCGATTCACGGTGTACACCAAGCCGCACCAGCCGAGAAGCCAGACCGGACCAATCCCAACGGTGCCATCTCGGTCGACCACATCGTGGTCATGTCGCCCAACCTCGCCACAACAACCGCAGCGTTGGAGGAGCAAGGATTCGAACTCCGACGGTCCCGGCCGATCGGGAACAAGGAGCAACGGTTCTTCTGGGCCGGCACCGTCATCATCGAAGTTGTCGGGCCGGCGGTTCCTGAGGCAGAAGGGCCTGCCCGCATCTGGGGCCTCGCGCTCGTGAGTGACGACATCGATGCATCGAAGTCACTCCTCGGCGAACGCCTGTCCGATCCCAAGGACGCCGTTCAGCCGGGGCGTCGAATCGCGGCGATCCGAACCTCAGAACACAACATCTCGGTGACTCTTGCATTGATGTCGCCTCGTTAGAGCAGCTCGCTCAGATGGCGGGTATGGGCATTCTGTAGGGCAAGTTGGGTTTGACTCCGTTGCACCGATGGAACCGAGGTGATGTGGAGGAGCACCGCATGCAGGTCGTCGTTGGACCTGGCTACCACCTTGCACAGGAGATCGCCCACACCGGTGACGGTGAAGATCTCCAACACCTCGGGAATGGTTGCGAGTGCCTCGACCGTTTCGTCGTGTGTTCCCTGGCTGATCTCCAGCGTGCAGAAGGCGGTGACCGGGAAGCCGGCGACCTTCGCATCGAGATCAGGGCCGAATCCTGTTACAACACCGCTTTCAGTGAGCCGGTCGAGCCGGCTGTACATGGTTCCCCGAGCGACCCCTACCACCGCGGCGATTTCGGTCAGTGACGCTCTGGGTCGACGCCGCAGTTCGCGGATCAGCGCCCTATCGGTTGAATCAGGATGGTCGGACACTTTGTGCAGTCCTTTCCGAACAATGTGGTGAGTGATCGAACAGTTTGTTCAACAAGGGATAGCAGAAAGACGCGAAGTGCAGCAACTGTTGCACTGTGGGTCGACAACATGTGTAGTGGCACGATGCTCAAGAAGGTTGACCACATCTCCTATGCCTGTCAGAAGGGAAGCATCGAGCGCTGGGCGTGGTTTCACATCGAGGTCGAGGGCGGGACGTTGATCAATCGGATCGACGACGTTCGCCCCGGTGATCCGGAATCCAGCATGAAGATCTGGTGCATCGACTACGGCGAATTCGGTGTTGCCCTCATCGAGGGCATCGATCGGGAGAAGAAGTCCCAGGTCACCAAGTTCGTCGACAAACACGGTGATCACACGGTGCAGCACGTGGCCTACGACACCGACGATCTCGAGAAGTTCATCGAGCGAATGAAGAGCTTGGGAGGTACGCCCCGCGGTGAGGTGCTCGTACGCAACGATGGCTTTGGTGTTCTGAAGCAGATGTTCGCCCGTGGCTACGACGAGGGTGACGCAGCAGAGGCGAGCTTTCCCGAGTACGTCCAGCGCCCCCAGATCAGTGATGCTGACGATGTCGCCATCACGTTCGCCGAGGAGACCGGCAAGGGTTTCTACGATCAGATCGAAAACGCTGTTGCCGAAGGTGACGAGTCACCGTTCTTCGACTTCTCTCGTATGCCCAGCGAGTGGAAGGTTCCTGAACCACAACCAAAAGGCATCTGACCAGAACAGATACGGTAAGCGGCATTCCAGCCAAACCTCTCTCGAACACTCCATCCCGGCCGCTCGTCGTTGCTGCATCGGCAATGTCGGCTGCCGGTCGTTATTCGATGCTGTGGCTCGCTGCTGCCGGTCTTGGCCTTCTGTTCGCTGGGGATCGAACCGGCTTCGGTTGGTTCGCAGCAGCCATCGTGGCGGAGTGGGTGTTGACCAACGGGCCGGTCAAGCTGCTGTTCAGGCGGGAGCGGCCCGACACCGCCGACGTCCGAGCCATGATTCCCGATTGGCTCCATCCACCCCGGTCCAGTTCGTTCCCCAGTGGCCATTCATCGGCGGCGGCGTTCGCCACGGTGATCTTCTGGTCGTGGTCGCCGCCGGCCGGTTTGTTGTGCGGGGTCGTGGCCTTGGCGATGGGGGCAAGCCGTGTGATCGTGAGGGCCCATCACCGCTCCGACGTTCTCGCCGGGTTCCTGTGGGGAGTCGTTCTGGCGGGTGTAGCGCTCGCCATGGTTGGCGATCAGCTCCCCACCTGAGCCCGTCAGTTTCCTCGCAACGCTCGCCACAGTCTGCGGAACCGGCCCTCGGGAACCAGCGACAGGCTATAGAGCTTGGCGTTGCCGAACAGGGTCATGGCCACGACCCGCACGTGGGGCGCACCCGGGACGGGCTGGTGGACCCGCTCTTCTCGGTCACCGAAGATGGTGGTGGATTGAAGGTTGGCCCGTACACCGTCGGGGACGATCACGGTGACGTCGCCGAAGATCGAATAGACCCGCACCGTACAATCGCCCCTCAGATAGGCAGAGGACAGGTCGATCAGCACATCACCAAATGCGGATCCGTAGGTGATCTCTGAACCCATGCTCACCCAGCCGCCGACCTTCACATCACCGAAGATCGAGTACGACACCGGGGCAATCGGATGCCGTGGCGCAGGAGCC
>CAWDOA010000007.1:0-118816 GCA_963803875.1 uncultured Acidimicrobiales bacterium
GTCCAATACTTCTTGAGACCTCCCGCTCGCCGCGCAACAGGATACAGCCCGTTGCGTTACCGCGGCTTCAACGTGATGCGGTCGTCGAGAGTGTCCGCGAGGTGGCGGTCGCGTTCGGCGATGGCGTGCTGGTACCGCAGGGCTGCGTCGGGGGAGGCGTGGCCGAGGCGGGCCATCGACTCGCGAATGGATGCGCCCGCAGCGGCGGTTTCGGTGCCGGCGTAGTGACGGAGGTCGTGGAAGGTGCAGGTGGCGCCGACGGTGTTGCGTGCGGTCTCCCATGCGTGGCGGAAGGTGAGTCCGTCGGCATACTCGGCCGCGAACACGAACGCATCGGGTGACAGGGGTACGAACTGATCGAGATGGGTTTCGAGTTCGTCCCCGACGGTCTGTGGGAGCGACACTGTTCGGATGCCGGCGGCCGTCTTTGGCGGTTGGAGCACGAATCCGTCTCGGTCAGTCTGCACGAGAGAGCGCTCGACACGCACTGTTGGCTGCGCCACCAGTTCGAGGTGTTGTCGGGCGAGTCCGAGTACCTCTCCTCGGCGGAGGCCGCCGAACGCGGCGAGCAGGACGGTTGGCCGGAAGGCCAGGTGAATCGTCTCGGTCAGCTCCAGGACTTGTGCAGTGGTCGGTACGACGCGTTTCGCGGATCGTTCGACGGCGGCACCTTTGATTCGGCAGGGATTCGTGCGAATAAGGCGGTCGTCGACCGCTGCCTCCATGATTTGGCGCATCAGCCGGTAGGCCTTCGCCGCCGTGGTGTCGCTGATAGAGCCCGAGCGAATCTCGGCGTTCCAGTGACGAACCGCTGTTGCATCGACGTCGACGAGCCGGGACTCGTTGAAGGTGGGCAGAATGTGGCCCCGTAGCAACCAGTCGTAGAGCTCAAGGGTGCTTTGGCGCAGGTTGGTCTTTCCGCTCAGCCAGACGGTTGCATAATCGCCGAAGGTGCGGCGACGGCCGGAGGGGTCGAGGCTCTCACCCCGCTCGAGTTCGATCTGCGCCGTCGCCAGCCACGCATTTGCGTCTGCCTTGGTGCGGAACGTCTGGGGTCCTGGAACTCTTCTTCGAGAGATCGGATCGAGATAGCTGGCCTGCCATCGTCCTGACGGGAGTTTGCGCACCGCTCCGAACGTCCTGCGGCCCATTCCAGCCTCCTGTTGCCCGCTTGTTGTTGCACGTTAGTTACACACGGAGCGGTTGTCCACAGGTCAGAAACGACTCTCTGACCAGGGTTTACTGGTCGGGACGGTGAGATTTGAACTCACGACCCCCTGCTCCCAAAGCAGGTGCGCTACCAACCTGCGCCACGTCCCGTTGCGAGCGTGATCGTCGCCTGCCCTCAAGGAGGGGCGGCGACCCGAGCCGTGTCGAGCGAGGCGACGACGAGAGGCCTGGGGCGGTGGAGCGGACGATGGGAATCGAACCCACATTGTCAGGATGGAAGCCTGAAGTTCTAGCCGTTGAACTACGTCCGCAAGTTGTGAGGATTGATCCTATCGGTCGATGGCGCAGTGTGTGGAGAATTCTGCATCGCACACGCCGGGAGGCGAATGCGCGAAGACATGGTTTGGGGGACGGCACAGCTGATACGAAGCGGCTAATCCCTCCGTACACTCAGGTTGGTGGAATCGTCCGTGGAAGCCCTCGAGGGCAACAAGGTAAAAGTCACCGTTCAGATCAGCGAAGCGGAGTTCGAGAAGGATCTCGACGTTGCCTTCAAGCGCCTGGCCAAGGAAGTCCGGTTGCCGGGCTTCAGGGCCGGCAAAGCCCCCCGAAAGGTGCTGGAGGCCCGCATCGGAAGCGAGTACGCCCGGGGCGATGCGTTCGAGAACAGCCTGCCCCGGTACTACAGCGAGGCCGTCCGGGACCACGAAGTCGATGTGATCGCTCCCCCCGAGATCGACATCACCGACGGCGAGACCGAAGGGCCCGTTTCCTTCGATGCCGTTGTCGAGGTTCGGCCCCAGGTGACAATCGCTGGCTATGACTCGCTGGAGGTTGTGGTCGATGCACCCGAGGTCGATGAGGACGAAATCAACGAGGCCCAGGACCGGTTCTTGAAAGCCTTCGGTGAGTTGGTCGATGCCGACCGCCCTGCCGAGGCCGGCGACACCATCATCATGAACATCAAGGCTGAGGTGGGTGACGAAGCCGTCCCCGGTCTCACCGCTGACGACTACAGCTACACCCTGGGGTCGGCCAGTATCGTTCCCGAACTCGACGACGAACTCATCGCCGCCGAGCCCGACGACGAACTTGATTTCGCCGCCAATCACCCCGATCCCGACGAAGAGGAGTCGCTGCGATTCTCAATCAAGGTCACCAAGGTGCAGCGGGTCGAACTGCCCGAGCCCACCGAGGAATTCATGCAGCAGAACTCCGAGTTCGAGAGCATCGAGGAGTACCGGGCTGACTACGTGGAGCGCACAACCGGCAGCCGCATCGAAAAGGCTGCCGCCGACCGCCGCAATGCAGTGGCTCAGGCCGCGGGCGAGCTGGTGGGCGATGACGAGCTCAGTGCGCCGTTGATCGATCTCGAGGTGGAGAATCGGATCGAAGACATGGCCATGCGGATGCAGCAGCAGGGCATGCAGCTCGAACAGTTCATCCAGATGACCGGGCAGACCAACGAGCAGTTCGTCGAGGGAGTCAGGGCTACGGCCGGCGACGGTGCCAAGATCGATCTCGCCCTCCGGGCCGTCGCCGTGGCTGAAGGTCTCGAGTGCACAGACGAAGAACTTACCGCCGAGGTGGAAGCTGCCTCACAGGCACTCGATCAGCCGGCTGACGAGATCCGCAAGCGGTATTCAGATGCCGGAATGTTGCCCAACATCCGGGCCGATATCAGCAAACGCAAAGCCCTCGATTTCTTGGTCGAGAAAGCTACGGTCAAAGACTCCGATGGCAACGAAATCGCAGCGGACCGCTTCGATCTACCCGAGTCTGAGGATGACGACGCCGACTCAAGCGATGCACCTGAAGACACCGAAGACTCCAACGACTAAGCAGAGGACCCAAAGATGAGCACCCAACCGCACCAAGCCTTCAATCATCTCGTTCCCCAGGTCATCGAACGCACCCATCAGGGCGAGCGGGGAATGGACCTGTTCTCTCGCCTCCTGAAAGACAACATCATCTTCTTGGGCACGCCGATCGATGACACGATTGCCAACCTGATCTGTGCTCAGATGCTGCATCTCGAGTCCGAGAATCCAGACCGCGACATCAGCATCTACATCAACAGCCCCGGTGGCGACGTGAATGCCATGTTCGCCATCTACGACACGATGCAATTCATCAAGCCCGACATCAGCACCATCTGTTTCGGGCAGGCGGCTTCGGCTGCTGCGGTGCTGCTGGCGGCGGGCGCTCCCGGCAAACGTCTGGCGCTCCCCAGCAGCCGGGTCTTGTTGCACCAGCCATACTCCGGTGCCCAGGGCCAGGTATCCGACCTCGAGCTGGCCGCCAACGAGATCGACCGACTCCGCACCCAACTGGAGATGATCCTCGCCGATCACACCGGTCAGTCGATCGAGAAGATCAAAGAAGACACCGAACGAGACTTCATTCTCACCGCCCGAGAGGCCAAGGAATACGGCATCATCGATGAGGTGATCGACAAGCGTAATGCCGCAGATCGATCTGGACCGATCCGCGCCATCGAGTAACAAGGACCCGTATCAGTGCCAGCTCGGCGCAAAGCTGCAACACTGACCCGTCCAGGTATGAATTTGAGTGCGCAGGTAAAAGTGCTCAGGAAGGATCCCGCAGATGGCCAAGTTTGGTGAAGGTGGCGAGCTACTGAAGTGTTCGTTCTGCGGCAAATCCCAGAAGCAGGTCAAGAAACTGATCGCCGGCCCCGGTGTTTACATCTGTGACGAATGCATCGACCTTTGCAACGAGATCATCGAAGAAGAGCTGGCCGAAGGTGCCGACGTGCACTTCGATGAACTGCCAAAGCCCAAGGAAATCTTCGATTTCCTCGAGGAATACATCGTCGGCCAGAGCCAAGCCAAGAAGATCCTGTCGGTGGCCGTTTACAACCACTACAAGCGTATTCAATACGGCGCATCGGCGGCCCCCGAAGTTGAGCTGGCCAAGTCGAACATCCTTCTGCTCGGTCCCACAGGGTCGGGCAAGACCATGCTGGCCCAGACCATGGCACGTATCCTCAACGTTCCCTTCGCAATTGCCGACGCCACTGCGCTGACCGAGGCCGGATACGTGGGCGAAGACGTGGAGAACATCCTGCTCAAGATCATCCAGGCGGCCGACTTCGACGTGAAACGAGCCGAGACCGGCATCATCTACATCGACGAGATCGACAAGGTGGCCCGCAAGAGCGAGAACACCAGTATCACTCGCGACGTGTCTGGCGAAGGTGTTCAGCAGGCCCTGCTGAAGATCCTCGAAGGCACGGTCGCTTCGGTACCGCCCCAGGGTGGCCGCAAGCATCCCCACCAGGACTTCCTCCAGATCGACACCACCAACATCTTGTTCATTTGTGGTGGAGCTTTTGCTGGTCTCGACGACATAATCGAGCGGCGGCTTGGTGGTACCTCGGTTGGGTTCAACGCCAAGATCCCCGATCCGTCCGAGCGCGACGTAAGCGATCTGTACGCCCAGGTACGTCCGGAGGATCTGCTCAAGTTCGGGCTGATCCCCGAGTTTGTGGGCAGGCTGCCTGTCACGGCCACGGTGTCTCAGCTCAGCAGGGATGCCCTGATCGAGATCCTGAAGACCCCTAAGAACGCCCTGGCGCGCCAGTACCAGACGTTCTTCAAGATGGAAGATGTGGAACTCGAGTTCACCGACGATGCGATGGAGGCGATCGCCGACCTAGCGCTTCTGAGGAACACCGGCGCCCGCGGTCTGCGAGCCATCCTCGAAGAGGTGCTGCTCGACGTGATGTACGACCTTCCCGGCAGGGCCGATATAGGCAAGTGTGTCATCACTGCCGAAACGGTGAACAAGAACGCCAACCCCACGTTGGTTCCCAGGGCCGGCAAACGATCCCGCCCACGACGCGCCGCGTCGTAATTCTGCCTGCGCTCGCCTCTAGCGGTGCGTGGCGAACGCGCTCGTAGCGGTGCTATTCCCTGGGCTCGGTGATCTCTGAGTTGGTCGGGTCGCTGCGGCCACGTTGGCACGGAGCCGGCTCATGTCCCGCTTGCAGCCTTGCTGGCGCGGCGGCAGCACTACGTTTCTGGTTTCTGCCTGCGCTCGCCTCAGCGGTGCGTGGCGAACGCGCTCGTAGCGGTGCATTCCCTGGGCTCGTTGCACGGGGGACACGATGGCACGGAGCCGGGTAGAGCGTACCGCGTGCGAGCCTTGCGGCTCCTGTGCCTTAGCCTGAATTCGTGAATATCTCTGAGGCGATCGCCTGGTTGGACTCGCAGCAGAATCTCGAGGGGCACCGCGCTACACGACACCATGAGGGCGAGAGTGCTCGCGCCCGCCCGTTGCCAGTAGCTGGCCAAACCGCTGAGTTGTCGTTGGAACCGATGCGAGAACTCATGACCGCTCTCGGGGATCCACATCGGGCGTTCCGGTCGATCCACATCACCGGAACCAACGGCAAAGGATCAACGGCGACGTTCGTCGATGCGATCCTGCGAGAGCTGGGTCTTTCAGTGGGCCGCTACAGCAGCCCTCACCTCGAACGACTGAACGAGCGGTTCGTATGGGACGGGCGGACGATCACCGACGACGACCTTGCGGCTGTCCTCACCCTCATCGCCCAGCTGACACCTACGCTCAGCACCACCCCCAGCTACTTCGAGATCCTCACCGCAGCAGCCTTTTCGTGGTTCGCCGAAGTTGGGTGTGAAGTGGCCGTCATCGAAGTTGGCCTGCTTGGTCGATTCGACGCCACCAACGTTGTCGACGCCGATGTCGCCGTCATTACCAACATCGGAAAGGACCACACCGATGGGGTAGGGGATTGGCGTCAACGAGTTGCAGATGAGAAAGCCGGCATCATCAAGCCGCAAAGCCACGTGATCCTGGGCGCTCCGATGGGCTACCTACTGGAGACGTTTGAAGCCGAGCCTCACCGTGAGCTATGGGTGTCGCCGTCGGACTTCGCGGTCGAAGACGATCAACTGGCGGTGGGCGGTCATCAGGTCACCGTCCGAACCCCGAACGGTACGACCGAACCCATCTTCGTTCCGCTCTACGGTGCCTACCAGCCCCACAACCTTGCTACAGCCATAGCCGCCTCGGAAGCGTTTCTCGGACGATCGGTAGAGCGCGAGGTATACGAGGCGGCCCTGGTCGACATCGACATGCCCGGCCGATTCGAGATTGCTCGTCGGGAGCCGACTGTCATCCTCGAGGGCGCTCACAACCCCGATGGTGCCAGGGTCGCCAAGTACACCCTCGATACCGAGTTTGCTCGTCTGGGTTCCTGGGTGCTGGTGATCGGCTTCCTCAACGGTAAGGATCCGGCGGAGATGTTCGAGGCCATCGGTGCCTCCGACTTCGATGCCGTCATCGTCTGTGAGCCCACGTGGTCGCGTGCGCTTCCTTCAGCTGGCGTGGCCGACATCGCCAGATCGCTTCACCTTTCGGTGGAGGTCGTTCCCGATCCCAACGAGGCCCTGCAAAGAGCGCTTGCGGTCACCAGCGACGAGGATCTCATCCTTGTTGCCGGATCGCTCTATGTTGTCGGCGAGGTGCGGGCAACCGCTCGATCAGTGGACACCGATTCCTAGGGACGGTTCGTTCATTCGGCCCAGTCACAGGCGAGGTTCGCCTACGTCGAGAAGATCAAGGAGTCCGCTTGGTCTGCCGACAACAAAGCCATGCTCTCCTCCAGTTCTTCGTCGCTTCCCAAGGTCAGCAGCCTTCAACGTGGTGCCACACTGGCCGGGTACGCGTTGGCGTTGGCAATGATGGTCGTGGTGGCGCTTGGGTCTATGAAGGCGTTGGAAAACAACAGCGAAGACTTCCTGGTGAATACCGGCGACAAGATTGGTGAACCTCGCGAGCCGGCTGAGGTAGCGGTGTCTGAGGTTCAGCAGTCGTATGGAAATGGCAATAGCACCGGTGGTGGTACTCCTCCTACGACGCAGCCTCAGGGAAATCCTCCCGATGGCGTGTTGCCCGACGTTATTGCTGACTGTCTCGGCGAGCCGGGGATCACTGCAGTGGAGCTTCGCAATCGGAGCCACGTGGATTTCTACGGGTGTGACCTTGATAGAAATGGGCCATTGGATCTTTCCGGGTTCGACCTGTCCGAAGCGGAGATACGTGGTGGTGATTGGGATGGAACGATCTTCGATGGGGGCAATCTGTTCAAAACGAAGTTCGAAGATGTCTTGATGGACAACACCAGCTTTGTTGGTGCGGTTGTTGTGGACTTGGAGGTGAAAGACTTCTTGATGGCCGGGGCCAACTTCGCCGGTACTGTGCTCACTGGCGTGAAGTTCGACACGGGAGACCTGACTGGTGCTGACTTTTCCTCTGCGGTGATCGACCATGCGGACTTCAAGGACGTTGATGCCGGTGGATCCAGCTTTGCTGGGGCGACGATCACCGATTCCCACATGCAGAAGATGGGGGCGGTGAGTGCGTCGTTTGCGGGTGCAACCCTCCAGAACGTGGACCTTGGGGAAGCCGATGCCGGGAATGCCGACTTTGACAATACGACGTTGTTCAAAGTGAAGTTGGACAAGGTAGTTATCGGGGGAGCGACCTTTGAGGGTGCCGACTTCGACGACGTTGACTTGAACGACGCTACCGGTGTTGCCCAGCTGGGTGCTTCCGGAACATGGATCGACGTCAAGTGCCCGGACGGAGCCGATAACACCCCCTACCGAACCTGCACCTGGCTCCCTTAGCCACCCCAGCGTTCTCACTGGCGGCGACGAACTGATCCTCGTCGCCAGTTTGCTGTACGTGGTGAGGTCCAGGTGGCAGCTCGTAGTTCGTTCGGCCCACTCGTCGGTCAAGTTCGCCCACCGACATTGGATCAAGAACTGCTCCGGAGGTGCCGACTACAAGGACATGTTCGCCTCCACCTCTTCACTGCAATCGAAGGGTCGACGGTCTCAGCGCGGTGCGACCCTTTCAGGTTATGCGTTGACCCTGTCGGTGATGGTTGTTGTTGCCCTCGGGAGCATCAGTGCTCTGGAGACCAACAGCGAGGACTTCTTGGAGAACACCGGTGACAAGATCGGTGAGCCCCGCGAGTCGGCCGAACTCGCCGCTTCGAACGGCCAGCAGAGCTATGGCAATGGGAACAGCGCCGGCAACGGTGCGGCACCACCTGCCACGCCCGCTCCGAACGTGAGCACCACGACCACCACTGCGGCGCCTACCACGACAACGACTGCGGCTCCGACCACGACCACGACCGTCCCGCCGCCTGTTCTCTCAGGTAGCGAACAGCTTCGGTGGACAGCCCTTCACCGAGTACGACGCAGGCGCCGCGGCCGGCAACCCCAATTCAGGTCCGATGGTGCTCACTGCCGCCGGAGCCGGCAACTACGTCATTCGCCTCGTCGGAGTCACAACCGGTGGCGGCCTCGACAACAGTTTCTTCGTTCAGGTCAACGGGGGGTCACTTCAGACGTGGCACCTCAACGAGGGGCTGAGCGGCCAGACGGTCGGCGCCACGAACTCGCCGGCGAACGGCACAATCTCGCTCGCAGAGGGCGAATCAGTCACCATCGTGGTCTACGGACGTGAGTCGGGCACGTACATGACCGGCGTGCAGATCGTCGGTCCATGAGCTCTTGGTCCTACCGCTACCATCCAGCGGGTGAGTCGTACCTTCATCATCTGCAAACCTGACGCTGTCGAGCGTGGCTACGTGGGAGAGATCATCTCCCGCTTCGAACGGAAGGGCCTCAAGCTCGTCGCCGGTGAACTGCGCGCACTCGATGCCGAGACCCTCTCCAGGCACTACGAAGAGCACGTCGGTAAAGGGTTCTACGACGACTTGGTTGCCTTCATGAGTCGCAGCCCCGCCTTTGTCGCTGTTCTCGAAGGCCCCGAAGACACCTTTGCCATCGTTCGCACCATGATGGGCCCGACCAACCCCGCCGATGCACCTCCGGGGACCATTCGGGGCGATTTCGGCACCGCTATGACCGAGAACCTGGTGCACGGAAGCGACAGCAACGAATCAGCCGAGCGCGAGATCGGCATCTTCTTTCCCGAACTCTGACAGAGAGGACCGGTACAAACCGGCCCGTAGCAAGTCACTTTGACGAGAACCAGGTGTTAAGACAACCACGCTTGGTGCCGATGAAACACCCATGTCGATTGAGTTCCGGTCTGATCGCGCCAAGGAGCGGGGTGCGACCCTTGCTGGGTATGCGCTCGTCATGGCGACGATGACGGTCGTCGGTCTTGGTTCGATGGCTGCGTTGGAGATCTACGGCGGAGAGTTCTTGGCGGACACGGGAAACAAAATTGGAGCTCCGCGCGAATCTGCGGAGGATCTTGCCAGAACCGAAGTTGCGTCGTATGGGCTGCAGAACAGCACCGGATTCGGTGCGTCCACAACGACTACGACCTCAGCCCCGACTACGACCGCGGCACCAACCACCACGACAACGACTGCAGCACCGACGACTACAACGACTGCGGCACCGACGACAACGTCCACCACTGCGCCGACCACCTCGACAACGCAGGCTCCTGGGAATCCACCGGACGGGGTGTTGCCGGATGTGATTGGTGATTGTCTGGGTGAGCCGGGTATCACCGCAGCCGAGCTGCGTACCAGCGGGTGGCAGGATTTCACCGGATGTGATCTGGGTGTGAATGGTCCTCTTGATTTGTCCGGGTTTGATCTGTCCGACGCTCAGATCGAGGGTGGTGATTGGGACGGGACGATCTTTGACGGGGCCAACTTGTTCAAGACCGAGTTCAAGCTCTTGTCGATGGACAATTCCAGCTTTGTGGGGGCCACTGTCCAGGAGTTGTTCGTGAAGGACTTCTCGATGGTGGGGGCCGATTTCAGTGGGACTGATTTGACCAAGGCGAAGTTTGAGACTGGGGATCTGATTGGTGCCGATTTCTCGTCGGCGTTGATCGTTGATGCGGACTTCAAAGAGGTCGATGCCGGTGGGGCGACCTTTGCCAACGCGACGATCATCGGGACCAAGATGGAGTCGATGGGGGCGTTGAGTGCATCGTTTGCGGGGGCAACCTTCCAGGCCGTTAATTTGGACAAGGCCAACCTTCGGAACGCAAACTTCGACAACGCGGTGCTCGACACGGTGGATATGCGGGAGGCGACCATCACTGATGCGACCTTCCTGGGTGCTGACTTCAACGATGTCGACATCGACAAGTCGATCGGTGAGGCCCAGCTGGGGAGCAGTGGCACCTGGACCGAGGTCAAGTGCCCCGACGGTGAGCACGACACCCCATATCGAACCTGCGCCTGGCTCCCGTAGCCACATCCAGCACTGGACCGGCGACGACCCGGGAATCACGCTCGAGGACCGAGCCTGAACCTCGGGTTCAGGTCGAAATTTCTGGATGAGCATCCGCCACTGAAACCCCCATGTTTCCTAGGGTCTAAACACCTGTTGAGGCCCAAACCTGTGGGGGTATTCGTGGCCCGAAGTCGCTTCCAATCGATGTTCTCCGCAGTCGGCCAACGCGATGTAGCCATTGATTTAGGCACCACCAACACTCTCATCTACGTCGAGGGTCAGGGTGTGCTGCTGTCAGAACCCTCAATGGTTGCTCGAGACCGGGCTACGAAAGAGCCGATTGCCGTAGGCTCCGAGGCCAAGTTCATGATGGGTCGAACTCCGGCCAACATCGAGGTCATTCGCCCCCTGTCCGACGGCGTGATAACCGAATTCGAAGCGTGCGAGCAGATGCTCCGCTACTTCGTTGCCAAGGCCATCCCCAGCCGTCGTCTCGGCAAACCACGAATGGTCATCTGCGTGCCGTCAGGCATATCGGCCGTGGAGCACAGATCGGTTCGAGACGCCGCCGAGTTCGCCGGTGCCCGCGATTCTGTGATCGTCGAAGAACCCGTCGCCGCTGCCATCGGCGCCGGTTTGCCCATTCACCATGCCGCCGGCAACCTCGTGATCGATATCGGCGGTGGCACCACCGAGGTTGCAGTGCTGAGTCTGGGTGGGGTCGTGTCGTCCCGCTCGGACAAAGTTGGTGGGCTGGCCATGGACGAGGCCATCATCGAGTACGCCCGCAAGGAGTACAACCTCGCATTGGGCGAGCGCACCGCCGAAGAGATCAAGATCAAGCTCGGTTCGGCATGCCCAATGCCCACCGAGTTCGAAGCCGAGATACGGGGTCGAGACCTCGTCACCGGCCTCCCCAAGACAGTCGTGACCACCACCGCCGAAATCCGTGAAGCTCTCAGCGAAACGGTGGCGGCCATTGTCGACGCTCTCAAGTTCACCCTCGATGCCACCCCGCCCGAGTTGGCGGCCGATTGTATGGACCGGGGAATCACCCTGGTAGGTGGCGGATCACTACTGGCTGGTATGGACCGACGTCTCAACATCGAGACCGGCATGCCCATCCGAAAGGTGGCTGATCCCCTCGAGGTCGTGGTTGTGGGTTCGGCGAAGTTCCTTGCCTCCTACGACTCGCTGCAGGCGCTTGCCGCAGCGAAGAGCTAGCTGCCACAAGCCATGAAAGCGCTCCGAACCCGAAGGGTCGCGTCGGGACGTCCGGCTCCGGTACGTCTGGTGGTGCTGGTGCTGCTCACCTGCGTCGCCCTGCTCATCCTCGACGGTCGGGGCTCGTCGATCATCTCAGCCGGACGAAGCGTGGCAACAACGATTGCCCGACCCATCACAGGTGTTGCTTCGTGGGCAGCTTCGCCGATCGGTGCAGCCGCCGACGGCCTCAGCGGTGACCTGGGCGAGCTGCGCACCGAGAACGCCGAGCTTCGGGCCGAGCTGGCCGAACTTCGAGGTCAGCTCGACCAAGCCGCCAACAACGAAGCCGAACTGGCCGAACTTCGGATCGCAGCCGGTATTCAGGTGGCCGACTCGCTCCCAACTGTCGTTGCCAGGGTCACTGCCGATCGCACCACCATCACCGACCGGACGCTCGAGATCGACCGCGGCGAAGCGCACGGCGTTCAGTTGGCCAGCCGGTCGTCACCGGCGAGGGCCTCGTGGGACAGGTGATTTGGACCGACGATACGTCGGCCCGGTTGCGGCCGGTCACCGATTCTCGGGTCGTTGTCGGGGTCACGTCGCCGGTCAGTGGAGCGGTGGGGGTCGTGCGGGGCAGCGGCACCAACCGGCGTCTCTCCCTTGCACTGGTTGAGCGCGATCCGCGAGGTGGTTCGCAGCGGTGCCAGTTTCATCACTTCGGGCTTCGACCGCAGCGTCTTCCCCCCCGGGATTCCGGTTGGAGCGTTCCAGTTCGACGTCGGGGGCGAGCCCACGCTGGTCCCTTCCGCCGATCTCGAGCGACCGGGTTTCGTGTCGGTGATCCTCACCCAGCCGGTGGCGGAGGGGTGAGCCGTAGACAGGTGATGCGATTGGCGGTTGTCGGTTTGTTCCTTGCCGCCATCCAGGTTGCAGGGTTCGATCGTTTCCTCCTCTTCGGTACGGCCTACTTGGCGCTGCCTCTGTTTCTCACGATCGCCACGGCCTCCCGACTCCCTGCCACGAACGCCGCTCTGGTCGGGGCTCTAGTGGGCACGTTCTGGGATCTGCTGGGTATCGATCTGTTCGGTCGGTATGCGCTGGCCCTGTCCCTCGCCGGTGCCGTGGCCAGCCTTGTCTCATTCCGAAGGCGTGACTCTGGGGCCGTAGCGAGAATCGGCAGCCGGGCGATCGGCGTCACCGCTGGGATCATCGTGCTTGCGAGCGTGTCGGCGCTGTCTGGAGAAACGCTGCCGCCGCTGAATTCAGGTACTGCCGTGGGACTTCTGGTCTCCGTTGTGGTCGGGACGCTCGTCTCGGGGTCAACTCTCAATCGGCTCGCGCTTCCCACCCGCACCGCATGGGATCCGGCCAAGGAACGATCGACCGACTGGGTCGACCGGCGAGCGGGTCTCTATTCGGTCCCCGTCGCCACCGCCGAACAAGAGGCCGCGTGACCCTCGACCGCCGCTTTGCCGTGTTGGGATGGTTGGCCGCCGGACTCTTCTTCGTACTGATCGGTCGGGTGTGGTTTCTCCAGGTGATCTCCAGCCCCCAGCTCACCGAGGTGGCTGCCGGTAACCGGACCCGGCAGATCGTTTCCGAATCTGCCCGTGGGAAGATCTTCGACACCAACGGAAACGTGATCGCCGGCCGGCGAGAATCGCTGGTAGTCACACTCGACTGGAGCGGCCTGCGTTATCTCGATGAAAACGATCGGGCCGAGGTTCTGGCCGACGCTGCCCACGAGATGAACAACTCCGGCGTGAAGATCAAGGCTGATCGTCTCGAGGCCGTCTATGAACGGGCCAAGACTCGATCCCTTCAGCCGGTGATCGTCGCCGACGACGTTTCCACCGAACTGTGGGTCACCCTTCAGGAACGATCGTTCCCGGGGATTGTGGCCGAACGGCGTTCGTTGCGAACCTATCCCTACAACGAAGTCGCCGCCCACCTGATCGGCTACGTCGGACGGGTGCAGGACCAGGCCGAAGCCGACGAGCTGAACGATGTCGACGATTCCAAGCCCTATCAGCCCGGCGACGAAATCGGTCGGTCTGGAGTAGAGGCCGAGTTCGATCGCGTGCTTCGGGGTACCCCGGAGCGCAAGCTGGTGGAGGTCAACGCTCGCAACGAGGTAGTTCGGACCATTGAGATACTGCAGCCGGGCGAACCGGGCTCGGATCTGCATCTCACCGTCGACATCCAGCTCCAAGCGGAGGCTGAACGGACCCTTCGGTACAGCCTCCTGTTGGCAGAGCGGCGGGCGCCGTGCGAGGACTGCCCGGATCACGAGGCGAACGCTGGATCACTGGTCATCACCGACGTCACGGACGGCTCGCTGGTCGCCGCTGCTTCGTACCCGGCGTTCGTGCCGGGCGACTTCCTGTACGGAATGACTCAGGCCCAGGCTGATTATCTGTTCCAGAACCCCGATCAGCCCTTCGTCAACCGGGCTGTGTCCGGTCTCTACTCACCGGGTTCGACCTTCAAGCCGTTCTCGGCGTACGGAGCTATCACCACCGGGGTGCGCTCGCCCGACGATCTCTGGAACGACCAGGGCAAGTACAAGCTGGTTTCGTGCGAGGAGAATCCAGGCGGCGGTAGGTGTGTCTTCCAGAACGCCAAGGCCCAGATCTTGGGAGAGGTTGACTTGGTCGATGCAATTTCCCGCTCCTCGGATACCTATTTCTACTCTCTCGGTGAGGAGCTCTGGCTCGACACCGAACGTTTCGGAACTACTCCGATCCAGGACGCAGCCGAGCTGTTCGGGTTTGGTTCCAAGTCTGGAATCAGCCTCGGAACTGAGCGGTCCGGACGGGTGCCCACTCCCGATCGGCGTCGGGCTGACCACGAACGAAATCCTGACGCTTTCCCCAATGAACTGTGGTTCGTCGGAGACAATGTCAACCTGGCGATCGGTCAGGGGGATCTCCTCGTCACACCGCTGCAGTTGGCCAATGCCTACGCCATGATCGCCGGCGACGGCACCCGCTACGACACTCGACTGGTTCAGTCGATCACGAACGGGGTCAGTGGACGGGTGATCCAACTGTTCGACCCGCTCGTGAGCAAGGCCGTCGCATTGGACATGGAGACCATGAAGCCCATCAAGATCGGCCTCGAAGGCGCCACCGTCACCGGTACGCCAAGGGCTGCCTTTGCTGGATTCCCGCAGTCGATCGGTGTGGCCGGCAAAACCGGCACCGCCCAGGTGGCCGGCAAAGCCGACTTCGCCTTATTCGCTGGATACGGACCCCTCGAAGAGCCGAAGTATTCGATCTCGGTGATTCTCGAGCAGGCTGGATTTGGCGGCGACGCAGCTGCTCCCGCCGCCCGAACCATGTTCGACTACCTCCTCGCCGGGGAGGTCCTGCCCGAACGGTTGCCCTTCACCGAAGCAGAGCCAATTGTGTTGCCGCCCGAGGTCGATGAGAACGGCAACCTACTCAATGAGTTCGGCGAGCGGATCGATGTCCTGGGCAACGTGCTCACACCCGAACAAATCGCCACGCTCGATGCACCAACCGCGCCCGAGGCTGCGGCGACACCGCCTTCCAACGAACCGCCTCCGTCTGCACCGCCTCCCAACGAAGAACCGGCCGTCACACCATGAACCGTCCACTCCTCTCCGCTCACCACGGCGGACTCCTCGGCTTTCTCCGGACGCTCGATCCGGTCCTCATCGGAACGATCCTGGCTCTTTGCATGGTTGGCCTCGGCGCCATTGCCAGCACAACAAATGCTGTAGCAGGGGAGACCGGTTTCCTGTTTCGCCAGGTGGGCTTCCTCTCGATCGGTGTGGTGTTGTTCGGTTTCGCCGCCCGCCTCGACTACCGAAAGCTCCGACCGTTGGTGCCGATTGGTTTTGGGCTCACCGTGCTCGTGCTGTTGGCGGTGCTCGGACCGTTCGGCACAACCGTCAACGGCACCCGGGGCTGGATCCGCCTCGGAGCGTTTTCGATCCAGCCGGCAGAATTCGCCAAACTGGCAGTGATCGCATCGCTCGCCGTTGCACTCAGTCGTCCCCGAGGCCGGCGCTACGACAGAATGCCCGATCCAGCCACTGACCCCCGTCGCATGATGTCAGCGCTCGCACTGCTCGGTCTGGTCATGCTGTTGGTTCTCGCCGAGGGCGAAACCGGCTCGGTATTGGTGTACTGCATGGTGGCCATGGCGATCTTTTTCATCGCCGGCTCATCGCCTCGATTGCTGGGGTTGCTGGTTGTCAGCGGTGTCCTGGCCTTTGTCCTTGCCTTCAGCAGTGGTGTCATGGGCGACCATGTGGCCGATCGTTTCACTTCCTTCCTCGATGCCGACGCCGACCCTCGGGGCGCTGGGTACAACCAGATCCAGTCGGTTACCGCCATCGGATCGGGTGGTCTGGTAGGGCAGGGGATCTTCGAGGGGCCCCAGACCCAGTTCGGGTTCCTACCCGAGAAGCAGACCGACTTCATCTTCGCTGCGGTCGGCGAGGAAACCGGCTTCGTAGGAGTGGTGGTTGTGCTCGGCCTGTATGGGCTGCTGTTGCGACGCGTCTTTCGGACCGCCAAGGTTGCCTCTGACCGCTTCGGTCGACTGCTCACCGTGGGTGTATTCGCCATGATTCTGGTGCAGGTGGTCCAGAACGTGGGCATGACGATCAGGGTCCTCCCGATCACCGGGATACCCCTGCCGCTGGTGTCCTACGGCGGTAGTTCATTGCTCACCACGCTGCTCGGCCTCGGGATCGTGCAGAGCGTGGCTCGCCACCGGTCGATCGTCACGGCCCCGACGGCGCAACCCCGGATCATCCTCGACCACGGGCCGACCTCGGGCCGGTCGACAGCCGCTGGCGAACAGACCGCAGCGGTACCCTTGGGGGCGGATGTCTGATACCGCCATCGACAAATCGGTTACCACCGTATGGCCCCAGCTGGAAGGACTTCTGCACCGCGTCTCCAAGCCCGCCCGCTACATAGGCGGTGAACTGGGCGCCGCCTACAAGGCAGCCGACCCGAGGCTGGTCAGTTGGCTCTTCGTGTATCCCGACACCTACGAAATCGGGTTGCCGAACCAGGGACTCCAGATTCTCTACGAGATCATCAACGAACGTCCCGATGCCAGAGCTGATCGAGCCTACGCGCCGTGGACCGATCTCGAATCGTTGATGCGAGCCCATCGGATTCCGCTCTTCAGTGTCGAGCATCACACTCCCGGGTCCGAATTCGACGTACTGGCGTTCAATCTGTCGGCCGAGCTCACCTACACCAATCTTCTGAACTGCGTCGACCTCGCTGGCGTTCCGATCCGGACAGACCAGCGGAGGGCCGACCATCCTCTGGTGATGGCGGGTGGGCACTGCACCTACAACCCTGAGCCACTGGCCGACTTCCTCGATGTCGTCGTCCTCGGCGATGGCGAGGAGGCCGTCGGCGAGATCACCGATGTTCTTGCCGAGTTCAGGCAGGAAGGCTCGTCCGACCGGGACGGCCTGCTGAGGGAATTGTCCCACCTCGACGGTGTGTACGTGCCGTCGATGTACACCGTCCACTACGACGGACCGGTTCTCAAAGCGGTCGAACCCCGCTTTCCCGACGTTCCCCCCTTGGTGCGAAAGCGAACCGTGAGCGACCTGGCCGACTGGCCATACCCAAAGAACCAGCTCGTGCCACTCACCGAGGTGGTCCACGATCGGCTGAGCGTCGAAGTGTTCCGCGGATGCACAAGGGGCTGTCGGTTCTGCCAGGCCGGCATGATCACCCGTCCGGTGCGGGAACGGCCCGCCGACCAGGTTCGCACCATGGTCAAAGCCGGCCTCGACCGATCCGGCTACGACGAAGTCACACTGACCTCGCTCTCCACCGCCGACATGTCAGGGATCGACGGAGTGGTGAACGACATCATGAACGACGCCGATGCCTGTGGGGTCGGGCCTCTGTCGGTGTCGCTTCCCAGCCTGCGGGTCGACGCCTTCGGCGTCGACATAGCAGCCGAGATCCAACGGGGTCGACGAACCGGACTCACGTTCGCCCCCGAAGCGGGCACCTGGCGTATGCGCCAGATCATCAACAAACTGATCAGCGAGGACGATCTGTACGGTGCCGTAGACGCCGCCTACAGCCAGGGCTGGAAGCGCATGAAGCTGTACTTCCTCACCGGTTTGCCCTCCGAAACCGACCAGGACACCGAGGGGATCGCCGAACTTGCCAAGAGTTGCGTCGAGATCGGTAGGAAATACACCAAACGAGCCAGCACCACCGTGTCGGTAGGTGGCTTTGTTCCCAAACCGTTCACACCATTCCAATGGTTCGGGCAGAACACCGATATCGAGCTGCAGCGCAAAATCTCCCTCCTGCCGCGACACCACTCGCCGCATGCACGGGGTCAACCTCAAGTGGCACGATCCCAAGGCAACACTCGCCGAAGGAATCACCGCCCGAGGTGATCGTCGTCTCGGGCCGGTGATCGAAGACGTGTGGCGTCGGGGCGGCACGTTTCAGGAGTGGTCTGAGCACTTCAAACCCGATCTGTGGACCGAAGCCATGGCACGTCACGATCTCAGTATCGATTGGTACGTCTATCGGCATCGCACCGAAGACGAAGTCCTGCCGTGGGACCATCTCGATGCCGGCCTTCACAAAGACTTCCTGTGGACCGATTGGATGGACGCTCTCGATGAGGTCGGCCTCCCCGATTGCCGGTGGACCCCGTGTTACGACTGCGGCGCCTGCACTGGCTATGGCATCGAACACGTCGTAGCGTCCGCCACCCCGCCTGCGGGTGGGTCTCAGGGAACCCAAGGTCCGAACGGCGTCCCGGCAGCTCGGCCGGCGCCGGTTCCGGTATCTCTGGGGAGAGGAATGCTCGGGTGAAGCTTCGAGTCCGATTCACCAAGAACGGTCGGATCCGTTTCATCTCCCATCGCGACGTCGCTCGAGTATTCGAGCGAGCATTGCGGATCGCAGGCGCCTCAGTCGCCTACTCCGAGGGGTTCTCGCCCCGTCCCAAGATCAGCTTTGGACTCGCCCTCTCCGTAGGGTTCGAGTCCGATGCCGAATACCTCGATGTCGATCTGGCTGCTCCGGTCGATCTCGAGACGTTCCCTCGAGCCCTCACTGCAGCACTGCCCGATGGCCTCGCCGTCGACGCCGTTGCCCTGCTGGCTCCTGGAACCACATCACTCCAGCAGGCCATCGTCTGCTGCGATTGGAACCTCGAGGCCATCGGTCTCGAAGAAGCAGCACTGGCCCAGTCCGTTTCCGAACTTCTGGAACGCGCCGAGATTCTGCTCGAGCGCAACCGGAAAGGAAAACGTACCGTCGTCGATGTCCGCCCTGCTGTGCTTTCACTCAGAGTCGCAGGGCCGACCAGCGATGGCGTCGGGCTTGCCGCCACCCTGTCCACCGATCAGGTTACGATCCGACCAGACGAACTGGTGCCGCTCTTGGGCCACGTCGTCGAGTTGGGACGGGCGCGGCGACTCACACAATGGATCAACGTCGACGGTCAGCAGCTCGAACCTATGGCTGCCGCTGTCGAACCCGGAAGGAACTCCCATGTCCGAGACCTCGGACCAATCAGACTCGCTCATCCCCAAAACGCCGCCGCCGGTAGCCAAACCTAGGGTCGGAGACACCAGGCCAGCCACCGCCAATTCACAATCGGAAAAGCCCTCGGGCAGCGGAGGCGAACCAAAACCACCCGGAGAGGGCACTTCGAAATCGGCCAAACGACGTCGCCGCCGCCGTCGCAGCACCAAGAAACCCAGCAATCGACCGGTGGAAGCAATCGTGGGCGACGCCGTCGAACTCGATGAGGAGCAAATGGAGGCTCGACGGGGTCAGTCCCGCAAGGGCCGCCCGGTCGGTCGGTACTCCATGATCGTGTCCAAACGACCCGACGGCGCTCACATCGCCATACTCGAGGGCCGAAACCTCATCGAGTACTACGTCTCTCGTCCCAACGACGACGAGATGCAGATCCACGGCAACATCTATCTGGGTCGGGTCAAGAATATTCTCCCCGGAATGGAGGCCGCCTTCGTCGACATCGGCACTCCGAAGAACGCAGTCATCTACCGCGGTGATGTGGCGATCGATTCCGAGGAGACCGACGCGAAGCCCGTGCGCCGCAAAGACAAACCCAAGATCGAGGACGCCCTGCACAACGGCCAGCAGGTGATCTGTCAGGTGATCAAGAACCCGATCGCTCACAAGGGTGCCCGGCTCACCACCGAGGTATCGCTCCCGGGCCGATTCGTGGTGCTGGTACCCAACAGCAAGACCATCGGGATCTCCAAGCGGCTGCCCGACAAAGAGCGGAAACGGCTGCGCAACATCCTCGACAAGGTGAAGTCGGCTGAACACGGCGTCATCGTTCGAACCGCAGCGGAAAGCATCACCGCCCAGGAAATCGAGCGCGACGTTGTGGCCCTCACTCAGCAATGGAACGAGATCGACGCCCTGGCCAAGCGGTCCCATCGAGCAACGAAGCTCTATCAGGAGCCCGATCTCTCCACGCGGGTGATTCGCGAAGAGTTCAACAAGGAGTATCGCTCGGTACTGATCGACGACCCTGACATGTTCAACGACATGAGCGAGTATGTCAGCGCAATCACACCCGCATTGGCCGAACGGGTGAAGCTGTACGACACCTCCAAAGAACCGCTGCCGCTGTTCGAGCGCTATCACATCCACGAGCAACTCCACAAAGCCCTCGACCGAAGTGTGTGGCTGCCCTCGGGCGGCTCCCTTGTGATCGAAAGCACCGAGGCGCTGTGGGTGATCGACGTGAACACCGGAAAGAACGTGGGTTCCTCCTCGCTTGAAGAGACGGTATTTCACAACAACATGGAGGCCGCAGTAGAAATCGCTCGGCAGGTCCGGTTGCGCGACATGGGCGGAATCATCGTGATCGACTTCGTCGACATGGACGACAAGAAGAACCGGGACGAGGTGATCAAGACCTTCCGACAGGCGCTTCGCCGCGACAAGACCCGGACCCAAGTCTTCGACATCTCCGAGCTCGGTCTGGCCCAGATGACCAGGAAACGGATCGGTGAGGGACTGGTTGAGTCACTCAGCACCAAATGCCCGCACTGCGAAGGCCGTGGTCTGTTGATAGACGAAGAGGCCACCGCCAAATAGGCGCTGGGCATCTTCGGGCAGGCTGCTGTCACGCCTGACCGCTCACCTCGAAGGGGGTCGTGCCCCTTCCAGGAACGTGAGTAAAGCTGGTCGAGCAGGTCTACAATTACCGGTCTTATGTACGCAGTGATCGCCACCGGAGGCAAGCAGTACCGAGTAACCGAGGGCCAGAAGCTGGCCGTCGAACGCCTCGGCGAGCCCGGTACCGACGTTGAACTCCGCCCCGTGCTGGTAGTCGATGGAGCAACCGTCCTTGCAACTCCTGAACAGTTGGCCAATGCCAGCGTTTCGGCCACGGTTGTGGATGAGTTCCGAGGCAAGAAGATCGACGGTTTCACCTACAAGAACAAAACCAACCAGCGTCGTCGTTACGGCCACCGCCAAACCCTCGCAACCATCGAGATCACCAAGATCAAGGGAGCCTGACATGTCAAAGACCAAAGGTGGCGGTTCCACCCGGAACGGCCGCGACTCAAACGCCCAGCGCCTCGGGGTGAAAGCGTACGACGGACAGTTGATCAGCTCGGGCTCGATCATTGTTCGCCAGCGCGGCTCCAAGTTCCATCCAGGCATCAATGTGCAAAAGGGTGGCGACGACACACTCTTCGCCACTTCCGATGGCAACGTGAAGTTTGGATTTCGCAAGGGTCGCCGTCTCGTCGACGTGGTCCCTGCCGAGTAGCTCCTCACTGCTTTCACTGAACGGCGGCCTTCGGGTCGCCGTTTCTTCGTTTTGTCGCCATGAACTGCGCTGATAGGTAGATCTGCTAGATCGTCAAGTCGACCTGCATAACGTCCGATAGATCCGTATGGCTGCCGCGCCTTCCAGGGCTTCGCGAAATCGAGAACGAGGTACAACTCTCACTGAGGCTGCCTTCGTGACGATCCCCTTCTTCATGATCATCTTCGGGATCATGGAGATGGGTTTCCTGTTCAGAAACTATTTGACGGTCTCCAACACCGCCTCCGAGGCCGCTCGGGCCGCGTCGGTATACGGGTCTGCCGAAGACGCAGATTTTCAGATTCTTCGCAGCGCCGAACACGGTGTTGCCGCCATGGGTGTTGAGCAACTCGACTTCATCGTGATCTGGCGTGCGGCAGGCCCCGACTCGCAGGTTCCCGACCAGTGCAGGCCTGATCTCGGTGGTGGTACCCGCCATCACTCATCGCGGGGATTCGACATAGACCCGGACCGCTATGAGCCGGTCGACGAGGTCAATGACCCCGAGTGCAACGCCTATGTTGCTGGAGACTTCAGCCTCAACTTCATCGATGTGAACGACGTAGACAGCGATGGCGATACCACCGAGAACACCCCCTATTTCGGTTGCACCGGTGTCGCCGACAATGTCGACTGGGGGTGGTGCCCTCTGGTTCGCATAGACGCCGTCTCCGGAAATGCCGGCGCTGGAACCGACTACGTCGGTATCTACACCCAGGCGCAGCATCAATACATGACTGGTTTCTTCCAGAACCAGAGCACGCTTTCGTCAACCAAGATCATCCGGATCGAACCGGAGGAGAACTGATGATGGCCCAACGGTCGATCCGACGTCGCAACCGCGAACACGGCAGCGTGATTGTCGAACTGGCAATGGTGGTGTTGCCCTTGATGCTGATTCTCATGGGAATGGTCGAGGTGGGCGGAGCATGGAAGGACAAGTCGTCCGCTGTGCAGGCATCCCGACAGGGGGCGCGCGTGATAACCACGGCCAGCATCGCTACCGAAGACTACGCCGATCGTGAGGCGCTCCGAGCCGTACTGGCCGGCGTCCCACAGGGTCTGTCCGGTTCGGTCAACGTCCAGATTCGCAAGGTGATCATCTTCGATCTCGCCACCGGAATGGCGGGTTGTGAGAACGACGGCGAGGCCTCGCCCAAAGACATCACCGCTCTCCCGGCCGGCCCCAAGAACGCCAACCCAGGTTGCAACGTGTACCTGGCTGGAAACGCCGGAACCGGAAACCCCAGCCTCGATCTGGCCGAGATTTCGGCCCACTCCTGGGACGGCAGCAACAGCGCCTGGGACTCAGCCTTCAAGGCCCGCTCCCGCAACAACTCCATTGCTTCACCGACCGAGGTCGGTGTCTACGTCGAACTGTTCCGTCCATGGATCACGGGCTTCTTCCCCGGCGATGGAACCTTGGTCAGTGGTTTCACGGTGATGAGGATCGAACCCACCGGACTGTAATACTTCGCTCCGCTCGTGCCGTTCGGCGGCGCTGGGGCGCCTTCTCACTTACCGAGTTTCGGCGCTGGCGCGCCGAATCTCGCGTTCACCCAGTTTTCGTTGACTGCGGCTCGTGCCGTTCGGCGGCGCTGGGGCGCCTTCTCACTTACCGAGTTTCGGCGCTGGCGCGCCGAAACTCGCGCTGTACCCAGTTTTCGTTGACTGCGGTTCGTGCCGTTTGGCGGTGCGGGACTGGGTGCTGAAACGGACCGGACAGGGGGTCGATAGGCTTCGTACCCCTATGTCGAACTTCGTTGACGAGACGAACCTCTGCGCCCGCGGCGGCGACGGTGGTGCTGGGTGTGTTTCGTTCCGACGCGAAGCGCACGTTCCCCTCGGCGGACCAAACGGTGGCGACGGAGGAAACGGCGGCTCGGTATGGCTCGAAGCCGACTCCAATGTCGCCTCGCTCCTGGCCTTTCGGGATCACCCCCATCGGATTGCGGGTAGCGGAACCCACGGCCAGGGGGCCGGAAAGCACGGCCGAACCGCCCCCGACCTGGTCGTCAGAGTTCCCGAAGGGACCGTGGTGAAGCACCACACCACCGGCGAGATGCTCGCCGAACTCAATCATGTCGGTGACAGGTGGCTGGCAGCCCCGGGCGGAGAGGGCGGAAAAGGCAATGCCCGCTTCCTCAGCAACAAACGACGCGCCCCAGCCTTTGCCGAACAGGGCGAAAGAGGTATCGAACAGTGGTTCCGGCTCGAACTGCGCCTGTTTGCCGACGTTGCCCTCGTCGGGTTTCCCAATGCCGGCAAGAGCACACTGATCTCGAGAGTCTCCGCTGCAAAACCGAAAATCGCCGACTACCCGTTCACCACGTTGGTGCCGAACCTCGGAGTAGTCAGAGTTGATGATGCCAACGAATTCGTGATGGCCGACATCCCAGGCCTGATCGAAGGAGCGAGCAAAGGAACCGGTCTGGGGCTGCAGTTCCTACGCCACGTTGAGCGGGCACGGGTGTTGCTCTACCTGCTCGACCTCACCGCTGTCGATGGTCAGTCGCCAGCCGACCAGCTCCGCATTTTGCGCCACGAACTGGGCCAATACAAGCCCGAACTGCTCGATCGTCCCAGCGTGATCGTCGGCTCCAAGGCTGATGTGCTCCGACCCGAGGACTGGGGCGATCTCGATGTCGATTTCGCGATCTCGTCCATCACGGGCGAGAACCTCCAACCCCTCTTGTGGAGGCTCAACCAATTGGTCGCCGAGACCACCGAGGAAGCTGACGAGTACGAAGCATTCATCATCCACCGACCCATGTCGGACTCGGTCACCATTGTTCGAGAGGACGATGGTGCGTATCGAGTTGTCGGCCGGGAAGCCGAGCGTTCGGTGGCGCTCTCCGACCTGACCAACTGGGATGCTCTCAACTACGCCAGAGCCAAGCTGGACAAGCTCGGCGTCAACCGTGCGTTGCGCAGTGCAGGCATTCGAGAAGGTGATGAGGTCCGCATCGGCGACTTCGCCTTCGACTACCAAGAAGACCAATGAGCCTCGTCGTCGCCAAAATTGGATCATCCTCGGTCACCACGTCGATCGGGGCGATCAACACAGCGGCGGTTGCGAAGTTGTGTCGAGAAGTCGCCGGCCTTCGCAACGATGGACACCGAGCCGTGATCGTCACCAGCGGCGCAATCGCCGCCGGTATGCCTCCGCTAGGTCTGGGCCCGGCCCGGCCGGCTCGCCGCGAACTCCTACGAGCTGCCGCTGCGGTTGGCCAGATCGGCCTCTTCCGAGCCTTCGAGGAGGGGTTGTCACACTATGGGCTCCTGGCCGGCCAAGTGTTGCTCGCCCCTACCGACCTCATGGAACGGCACCGCTATCTGGGAAGTCGAGAGACCCTCAACGCGTTGCTCGACCTCGGTGTAGTGCCGATCGTCAATGAGAACGATGCGATCGCCGATGACGAAATCAAGTTCGGGGACAACGACCGGCTGTCTGCATTGGTCGCCAACCTCGTGGATGCCGACCAGCTGGTTCTGCTCACCGATACACCAGGGGTCTTCACCGCCGACCCTCGGCGTGATGCCCACGCCACGCTGATCGAGGAGATTGCTGAAATCGACGCAGCCGTCGAAACGCTGGCCGGGGGGACCGGTTCGCTCGTTGGAAGTGGAGGGATGGCCTCGAAGCTGGCGGCAGCGAAGATGGCAACCTGGAGCGGGGTCAACACGCTCATCGCAGCCGCTGATCGTGTCAACGTGTTGGGCGACTCCCTTCTGGGCACTCCCGGGATCGGTACCGTGTTTCCGGCCCGAAACCAGAACCTGTCGGCCCGGAAGGTCTGGATTGCCTTCGCCGTGCCGGCTCGTGGAACCGTGTTCGTCGACGCCGGCGCCCGGATAGCCCTCACCGAGCGAGGTCGGTCACTGCTTGCAGCTGGGGTACTACGCGTAGAGGGAACCTTCGACGCCGACGACCCGGTTGACATCGCGGTCGATTCAGGCGGGGTCTTCGCCAAGGGGCTCGCATCATGGTCCTCTACTCTCATCGCTGAAAACGTGGGTCGCAAAACCTCCGAGACACCCGACGGACTCGCTGATGCGGTGGTTCACCGCGATCGCATGGTGTTGCTTCCGGCCGCACACACAGGGTGAGCACAGCCGAAAACGTGGGTGGCCAACCGAACTGAGAGGTCGTGAGAACCAACGGGTAATGTGGCGATCGCCCCACTACGATCAGTTCTCATGATCAAGCTTTTCAAGCGCTGGTGGCGGTACCTGACCGCCCGTGGCAACGCAGCATTCAATGAAGCAGCTGACCCGAAGGTGCAGCTCGAACAGGCGATTCAGGAGGCGCAAGAACAGCACCGCCGCCTGAAGGAACAGGCTGCGAACGTGATCGCCAATCAGAAGCAAACCGAGATTCGTCTCAATCGCACGATGGAGGAATACGAAAAGATCTCGAAAAACGCCCGTCAAGCGGTGCTGATGGCCGATGACGCCTCCAAGCGGGGCGATCAGAACAAATTGTCCGAGTACACCGGCGCAGCCGAGGCGTTCGCCAACCGGATGATCGCTCTCGAGACCGAAGTGGAAGATTTGAAGTCGCTTCACCTTCAGGCTTCACAGGCGGCCGACCAGGCCAAATCGGCTGTGAACCAGAACAGCAATGCGCTTCAGAAGAAGCTCGGCGAGCGTCAGAAGCTCATGAGCCAGCTCGATCAGGCCAAGATGCAAGAACAGCTCAACAAGGCCATGAGCTCGTTGTCGGAGACCGTTGGAGATGAGGTTCCCAGCTTCGATGAGGTCCGTGAGAAGGTCGAAGCCCGCTACGCCAAGGCCAAGGGTGCGTCCGAACTCAACGCCGCGTCGATCGAGGGCCGCATGGTCGAGGTCGAGCAGGCAGCATTGAACGTCGAGGCTCAGGGTCGCCTCAATGAACTTCGCGCACAGCTTGGGATCGAGACCCGCGGCGCTGAAGCCGTCGCCGAAACCGCAACCGCCGAACCCGAGGGACAGGCCACCGAAGGCTGATCACAGCCAAGATCCAGTTGGTCAGGCCTCTCCTGCGAAGGAGGGGTCTGACCCCGTTTTGGGCGGCGGCGCGTACGGACCCATTCCCAGAGCGGTGAGCGTTCCGATGTAGGCGAGCAGCGCCACGGGACCGAGAAGCACCATCGGAAGGGGCGACGGTAGGTTCGGCAGGAAGAGTCGGAACACCAACGTCACCACCGCAACCACCGACGCTCCGGCCAGAACGTTGATCACGATGCCACTCTCGATCGTCGTGAACACACCCTGCTTCAGCCGGCGGCGAAGCAACACGAACTCGACCCAGGAGGCGACCGCCGAGGCGAGCCCGAGCCCTACCGGACCGAGCGAAGCCAGGCCTGATGCTCCGAGCCCCTCCCGGGCAACGCTGGGAAGCGGTTCCCACGGCGGCCAATGGGGAAAGCCATTGAGTTCGACCAGGTCGTTGGGTCCTCGAGCCGGCTGAGCTGTGAGGTCCAGAGTGCGCAACAACTCAGCCTGGCTGCTCTCGTAGTCCGAAACCGCCGCCGGGGCTGCGTCGTCGACCGGACCGGTGTCGATCGCCAGATGGTCGAGTTGCAGCATGAGTACGAAACCGATGGACGCAACGACCACCAAACGGACGAGCGAGATTCGTGCGGGACCCTTCACATCGCCCAGAGCAAAGAGTGCATTCTGGGTGACGCGAGCCTGCATCGCAGCTGGCAGTCCCAGGGCGAAGGCGGTCAGGGTTAGGGCGGTAACGGCGAGACCGGCATCGTTCAGGTTGTTGAAGCTCACAAGGCGGCTGAGCCATCCGTAGAGGCCATCGATGACGATCGGTGATCCGACGATGAGCACGGGTGCCACGAGGCCGGTGGGAAGGAGCACTTTGCGAACGCCGATTCGTACCCGTCGAGCGATGGCCGAATCCTCCAGCCCGCTCCTTGAAATCTCAGTGAGTTCCGAGGTGGCAACGCTGAAGCCGAAGACGCCGATGCTGATGAGATACAGAGGCGCAACCATGCCCAGTGTCGCAACCGCTCCCAGAGCCAGGAAGGATGCCAGCGCAAGATCGACGAAAACTGGACAGCTGAACCACGCCCCGAGCGGTCAGCGCCGGAACAAAACGACGCAGGACTTCGGCAACGTTCTCGTCGCGGTGCAGCGTGGGGCGGAATCCCTGCACGAGTCGACTGACGGCCGGGATTTGCACCCCCAGCTGGAGCGCGGCGCCGACAACGGTTGCGCTCGCTAACCAGTTGCGGGCGGGCTCACTGATTTCGATTCCGCCGGAGTCGGCAAAGACCAAGATCCCGAGCAGCACAATGATCTGCGCACCGCTCCACAGCATCGGTGCCGCATAGGGGAGGAAGTACTGGCGGTGGCTGTTGAGGATGCCCAGGCACAACGACGCCAGAACCAACAACCCGGCACCGGCGGCAGTGATTCGAGTGAGCTCGATCGCCCACTCGTAGCGCTGTCCGGTCCAATTGCCGAAGGTGACGAGCCACACCAGTGGGCGAGCCAGGACGATCGTCAGAATCACCAACAAAGCGACCAACGCAGCCAGGTGTCCAAGGATGCTGGCGGCGAGACGGCTTTGGTCCTCGTCCTTGTCGTCCTCGACCAAACCGGCGAAGACAGGAACGAACGACGCCGAGATGGCGCCCTCGCCCAAGAGATTCTGAATCATGTTGGGGATTCGCATGGCCGCCCGGAACGCGTCGGCGGTAGCGGACCGGCCTAGGATTCCGCCGATCAAGATCTCCCGTATGAGGCCAACCACCCGGCTGGAGAAGATCCCTGCAGCCACTCTGTTCGACCCGCTCACGCCAGCCCCCGCTGACCGGTAGCGACCAGTGTGAGAGCGGCCTGCATGCTCACGAGACGAGGGAGTCGTGGCCGGATTGAGGTGGAGGGGGAAGATCGGCCGGCGTCAGGAGCATCAGCTCGTCGTCGGTTGGATGGTCAGACATCGACCAGTCGAGTGGCGTGCCGGGCGACCATCGCTTCGAACAGGTTGCGGGCCAGACGACCGTTGCCGAAACCTTGTCCCCGTTGGTGTTTGCCGAACCACACCAGGCAGGCCTCCCGGGCCTCTTCGGACAGGTTGTACTTACCTTTGCCACAGATCAATTCGAGGATGAGGACCAGTTCTTCGTCGTTGTAGTCGGGGAAAAGGATTGTCTTGGGGAATCGGCTCGAGAAGCCAGGATTGGCCGCAATGAGTTCTGTCATCTCCTTGGGATATCCGGCCAGAATTACCACCATCGAATCGCGGCGGTCTTCGACGTTTTTCACGATCGCGTCGATCGCTTCTCTTCCGAAGTCCTTCTCGCCACCGCGGATCAAGCTGTACGCCTCATCGACGAGTAGGACTCCACCATCGGCTTTTTCGAATACCTCGGTGACCTTCTTGGCGGTTTGACCGACATACCCCGCGACCAAACCGCTGCGGTCGACTTCGGTGAGATGACCTCGCTCGACCACGTCGAGGCTGCGGTAGATCCGAGCCAGAAGTCGAGCGACTGTGGTCTTACCCGTGCCGGGGTTTCCACTGAATACCAGGTGTTTGGTGCTGTCGATGACCGGCAATTTGCGGTCGGCCCTCATCTTCTGAACCCTGAGCAACGCCGACAGGAGTCGCACCTCCTCCTTGACCGCAGTGAGGCCAATGAGCTGATCGAGTTCGGCCAGCACATCCTCCAGCGGTTCCTTGGGTTCAGGTTCGGGAGCCGCTTCACCGGCTTTCTTGGCCTCAGCTGAAGCGTCTGGGCCTCCCGTTGCTGCGGCTGTTGCTCCCGCCGATGGCATGTTGTCTCGGAGGAGTTTTTGGAAGCCGACGATTGCCTTCAACTCGAAATCCGATGGGAACCGATCGAGAGACCCGACCATGTGAGCCAGTTTCATTGCCTCGTCGTAGTAGGTCTGGGCCAGCTGCGTGCCCCGCATCCGATCGACCCCGGCGAGGAGCTCAAACATCTCCGATGGTTGGTTGAGCCAGTGTTTTCGCCCCCGGAGACCACCCTCGTACCGGAGCTCGGCCGGAGTGGTCGTGGAAGGAAGCATGTCGTAACCGCTGAAGGTGGCGATCAGCGGCCACAGCTCGTCGTCGCTCTGACGACTGTCAGAATCTATGATCGCCGTCGCGAGGTTGTATGCCTCGATCGGCACGTTTCGGTTCAGGAGGTTCAGGTCCATCTGAGTTCCCGAGGCTGCCATCCGCATGGCCCCTCCGACCCGTTCCACGAACTGATCAACCGCACTGGTGAGGCCCTTGTCCACGTCACGAGACTACTTGAGAGCCCTACCATCGGGGTCCAGGCACTCGAACAACTTCCCGTGGGGATTGACCCGTCGGTCAAGAAGACCGGCAAGCGGTATCGTCAAGCTCATATGAGTGAGCGTTTTGAGTCCGTTGCTGCTGTTCGCGAAGGCCTGAAGAAGGTTGACTACCTTGCTGACGATGCCATTGCCGGGGTTGCGTTCCTCGCCGACCGCCTCGACAAGCCGGTCTTGGTCGAGGGGCCTGCCGGCACGGGCAAAACCCAGCTCGCCAAGTCAGTGGCCGAGATGACCGGAGCCCGCCTGATCCGACTTCAGTGTTATGAAGGAATCGACGAGTCCAAGGCGCTCTACGAGTGGAACTACAAGAAGCAGCTCCTGCGCATCCAGACCGAAGATGAAGGCTCGGATTGGGACGACGTGCAAGGGGACATCTTCTCCGATGAGTTCCTGCTCACCCGTCCGCTGCTCGAGGCCATACGGGCCGATGAGCCGGTGGTTCTTCTGATCGACGAGGTGGATCGTGTTGAAGTGGAGACCGAGGCTCTCCTGCTCGAAATCTTGAGCGACTATCAGGTGTCGATCCCCGAACTCGGCACGATCTCCGCCAAGCAGATTCCGTTGGTGTTCCTCACCTCCAACAACACTCGCGAATTGTCCGAGGCCCTGAAACGTCGTTGCCTGTTCTTGCATCTCGACTATCCCTCGATCGAGCGGGAAAAGGAGATCGTGCTCACCAAGATCCCCGATATCAACCAGAACCTGGCCGACCAGATCGCCCGCATTGTTCGCAGCATCCGCACAATGGAGCTGAAGAAGCACCCGAGTGTGTCCGAAACGCTCGACTGGGCCAAGACGCTGATCCTGTTGGGTCGCGAGTCCATTAGTGAGGACGACGCCGTCGAGACTGTGAACATTCTTCTCAAATACCAGAGCGATATCGAGAAAGTCATCAAGGACTTCAGCACCAACTCGGCGGTCCACTTCACATAGGTGATCCTCGATGACTGACACCACGCCCGAAGAACTCAAATCGTCACCGCTGTTCGAACTCATCGAAGGGTTCGTAGTGGAGTTGCGTTCGGCGGGGCTGCCGGTGTCCTTGGTGGAGAACATCGACGCTGTGGAGGCAGTGAAAGAAATCCCCCTCGGCGATCGGGAGGCGTTCAAGTACGCGCTGGCTGCCACCCTGGTGAAGAACCAATCGCATTGGAAGACCTTCGAGACACTGTTCGAGGTGTACTTCTCTATTCGAGGGGCGGAGTACCTGCTCGATCCCGACGCCGACAACCCCTTTGGCGACTTGGATCTCGACGAGTTGATGGAAGGGCAAGGCGAACAGCCGCCCGGACAGGGAGGCCAGGGCGGCAGCGGGATGACGCCTGAAGAAATGGCAGAAATGCTGTTTCAAGCGATGCTGAACAGCGATCAAACGTTGATGAAAGCCATCGCCAAGCAGGCCGTGAAGCGGTTTGCCGGGATGGAGCCGGGTCGGCCGGTCGGTGGCACCTACTACCTCTACAGGACCCTCCGGAACCTCGATCTCGACGGGGTGATGGATCGACTGATGGAAGCGGCCGCACAACAAAAGGGGACCGAACAGTTGCACGGCTTGGCCGAGCGGTTGGCCAAGGACGAATTCGACGATCGGATCGAAAAGCTCAAGGGCGAGATCGAGGCCGAGATTCGTCGGCGCCTGGTCGCCGATCGGGGTGCCGAGGCGATGGCCAAGACGCTCCGCAAACCGCTTCCCGAGGATGTGGACTTCATGCACGCCAGTCGGGAGGAGATGGCAAAGATCCGGCACGCCATCTATCCGCTCACCCGCAAGCTGGCGGTCCGTCTAGCCCGCAAGCGCCGCAACAAGCGCAAGGGACACCTTGACTTCCGCTCAACAGTGCGCCACTCGCTCAGCTATGGAGGAGTGCCGGCAGAACCGAAGTTCAAGCACCCCAATCCCAGCAAACCAGAGATCATGGTGATCGCCGATATCAGTGGTTCGGTGGCAGCGTTCGCCCGGTTCACCCTTCACTTGGTGTATGCGATTTCGAATCAGTTCTCGAAGGTGCGGAGTTTCGTGTTCATCGACGGCATCGATGAGGTGACCCACTTCTTCGACAAGACCGACGACATCAACGAGGCGGTGCATCGAGTGAACACCGAGGCCGATGTGGTCTGGGTCGATGGCCACAGCGACTACGGCCACGCTTTCGAGGTCTTCTGGGAGAAGTTTGGTAAGGAGATCACGCCCAAGACCACCGTGCTGATCTTGGGTGATGCCCGGAACAACTATCACGCATCGCAGAGCTGGGTCGTGAAGGAGATCGAGAAGAAAGGCTCGAAAGGTCTTCTGGCTGAACCCAGAACCCAAGGCCTACTGGAACACCGGCGACAGCATCGTGGGCGAGTACGGCCACTTCACCAACGGATTGTTCGAGGTTCGTACGCTCCGGCAACTCGAGAAGTTCGTCGACAATCTCGCTTGACTCCGCTCGCCTCGAACCGAGCGTGGCGAACGCTCTCGATGCGTCAGGGCTCGATTGACAACGATTGGGTCGGGTCGCTTCGTCCACGTTGGCACGGAGCCGGGTTCTGCGCCGCGTGCTGTCTAGCTTCGCGTCGGCAGCGTGAACGACGGATGGTTCGGTGACTGGTCCTGCGACGGCGCCGTTGAGTGCGGTGCCGGGACGGCTCTGGTTCTACCTGATCGCGCGCCTGTTCGACACCGCGGCCACCGCGGGCCTGGTCACGATCGTCGGCAAGCAGATCTTCGACATGGCTACCGAGCAGGGCGCGTCGGAGGAGCGAGTGCTATTCCTCCTCGGCGTGCTCGGCATCGTACAGTTCGTTCCCACCTTCGTGTTCTCACCGTTCGCCGGGTCGCTCGCCGACCGGTTCGACCGTCGCTTCGTGAGCGCCAGCGGGGTCGTGGTGTACATGCTGTTGTCGCTGGTGCTGTTCTTCTACATCCGCACCGACCCCACCGATCTGTTCCCGGTCTACGCGTTGATGTTCATCCAGGGAACTACCGAGGCGTTCCAGCGCCCTGCAGCCCGAGCGCTCCCGATGGACCTCTCTCCAGAAAACGTCATCACTCGGGTGATGGCGTTGAACGCTGCGGCGTGGCAGGGCGGCACCATCGCCGGGCCGATAATCGCTGGGTTTCTGTTCACGGTCACCATCGCAACGCCCTACCTCGCCTTCACCGTGATGTTCCTGATCGCAGGGATCGCGCTCCTGCTGCTGCCCGATCCGGGGGTCACCAAACTCACCACCGGACGAGGAGGCCTGCAAGCGATCCGCGACGCGGTCGAGGGAGTTCGCTTCGTACGGGGAAACCCCGTCATCAGCGGAGCGATCACACTCGATCTCTTTGCGGTCCTGTTCGGAGGAGCGGTGGCATTGTTGCCGGCGATCGCTGAGGATCGACTCGGTGTCGGGGCAGTCGGTCTTGGCTGGTTGCGGGCCGCCATCGGGATCGGAGCTGCAACAACCACAGTGTCGTTGGCGATGCGGCCATTGGAGCGGCGGATCGGACCGACCCTTATGGGGTGCGTCGGACTCTTCGGCGTCGGCACGATCGTGCTCGGCGCCACCACCAGTTTCGCCGTGGCCATCGCCGCACTGCTGACGCTCGGGGCGGCTGATGCGGTGAGCGTCTACATTCGCTCCACGATCGTTCCACTCGCCACGCCAGAGAACATGCGGGGTCGAGTGCTGGCGGTGGAGAATGTCTTCATCGGCGCCAGCAATGAACTGGGCGCCTTCGAGTCGGGAGTTACGGGTTCGCTGTTCGGACTGGTCGGGGCGGTGATGTTCGGCGGGGTGGCCACGCTGGTCGTTGTCGGCGCATCGATCATTGTGTTCCCAGCCTTGGCCAAGATCGATAGCTTCAACGATGTGCGAGCTGTTTCATGATTCCGCTCGCGTCGTCGGCGCGGGCGCCCTCCGTCGCTCCAATCGCTTCGCTATGTGAGTCACCAGGTGGCTGCTGCTGTCCTGCGGCAGTTCCTCGTCGTGATGCCGCTCGCATCGTTCGGCGCGGGGCGCCTCCTCCGGTCGCTCCAATCGCTTCGCTATGTGAGTCACGAGGTGGGCTGCTGCCTTCGTCCCTCCGCAGCGTTGCTGTTGATTCCGCTCGCATCGTCAAGGCTGCTTGGCTTCACAGGCGGCGTTGAATTGCTCGGCGTCGATGATGAACCGTTCGTGGCGCCCCGAGCTGATGGGGTCTATGCCGTCGTGGGCGCTGACCTCGAATACAAGGCGCTTGCGATCGATCTCGATCAACTCGGACTGCACGGTGACGGTGAGTCCCGGCGGCGTTGCGGCGGTGTGTGAGACATCGATGTGGGTCCCTACGGTCTGCTCTTCGGGCCAGTCGAGGTGAGGGATCAACAATTCCAGACAACACCGCTCCAGCAGCCCGACGAGGAAGGCAGTGGCGAATACCTTGGGCATGACGGCGAAGTCGTCGGAGTCCTCGTACACGTAGGGCACTGTCTTGGTCTCGGGCACTTTGTACGTGATGGCGTGGGTTAGACCCACGGCGAGCGAATCCTTCATTCCGCAATCCTCTCAGACTGCGGACCGCCGCACCATCGCTCGGGCCAATACACTGTGCCGCATGAATTGGACTCCCGACTCTTGGCGCTCCTTCGAGGCCCTTCAGCAGCCAAGATGGCCGACTCGGGACGATCTAGAGCAGGTGGAGAAGAAGTTGGCGACTCTGCCGCCGCTCGTCTTCGCAGGCGAGACCCGCGATCTCCGCGATCGGCTGGCCAAGGTGGCCAGCGGTGAAGCGTTCCTCCTTCAGGCTGGCGATTGTGCGGAGAGCTTCGACGGCTTCAACGCCGATCAGATCCGAGACAAGCTTCGCGTCATCCTTCAGATGGCGGTTGTTCTGACCTACTCCTCTGGCGTGCCCGCGGTGAAGGTTGGTCGAATCGCGGGACAGTTTGCCAAACCGCGAAGCAAACCCACCGAGACTGTCGACGGAACCGAGCTCCCAAGCTTTCTGGGCCACATGGTGAACGACCTTCCCTTCTCCGAGGGTGACCGCAAGCCCAACCCGGATCGGTTGCTTCAGGCGTACCACCAGAGCGCATCCACGTTGAACCTGTCTGAGGGCATTCACCAAAGGTGGATTCGCCGACCTGCATCGAGTGCAGGCTTGGAACCAGGAATTCGTGAGCGACAGCCCAGCGGGTGAGCGCTACATCACCCTTGCCCAGGAAATCAACCGGGCTCTTCGTTTCATGGAAGCCGCCGGGGTGTCCAGCAATCATCCAGAGATCCATGAAGCTGATTTCTTCACCAGCCACGAGGCGCTGATCCTCGAATATGAGGAGGCCCTCACCCGCAAGGACTCGTTGACCGGCGATTGGTACGACTGCAGTGCCCACATGGTCTGGATCGGGGAACGAACTCGCAAGCTCGATGGTGCCCATGTCGAGTACTTCCGGGGTATCAAGAATCCGGTTGGGTGCAAGGTTGGGCCTACAGCCACTCCCGAAGAGGTCGTTGGCCTTTGTGAGGCGCTGGACCCCGGCCGAGACGCTGGGCGGCTCACCCTGATCACCCGAATGGGACACGAACGGGTTGCCGAGACACTTCCGCCGATCCTTCGGGCGGTCCAGGAATCGGGTCACCCTGTGGTGTGGGCATGTGACCCGATGCACGGCAATACGTTCACCGCCGACACCGGGCACAAGACACGCGACTTCGAACATGTCGTGAACGAAGTGGCAGGATTCTTCGATGCTCACCGCGAGGTGGGAACCAACCCTGGAGGAATCCATGTGGAACTCACCGGTGACGATGTCACCGAGTGTGTCGGTGGCGCCGAAGTCCTTGAAGCCGCTGATCTCGGAAAGCGATATGAAACCATGTGTGATCCTCGCCTCAATGCCAGCCAGGGCATCGAGCTCGCGTTCCGTGTGGCCGAGCTGATCAGCTAGTCAATCGGATTCGGGACATCCACCGATGTTCTACGGGCCATGGTCCCGATTGGCGAAGCACGTGCGGGTGTAGTCCAATTCCGGGTCTCAGCTAGTTGGCGTCCCAGGCGACTCGAAGGTGGAAGACCCGCTTGATCGCGTCCACGAAGTAGTCACCGTCGTTGTACTGCTCCCAGGTGAACCGGAGGACTACCACCCCGAGGGCGCCAGGTTGTCGTAGCTCTAGTGTGTCTAGGCAGGGTCTGTGTGTTTAGGCAGCATCAAAGTCTGCCATCACGTCGCCGGCCTGATCGCGGACGGCGCTGACGGCACGTTTGACGAGACGACGGGCCGCTTCGGCGGTTACACCGAGCTCTTCGCCGACTTCGCGGTAGCTGCGCTTGCGGCCATCGTTGAGGCCAAATCGTTGTTCGACTGCGTAGCGGGCACGGTCGTCGAGGACGTCGAGAAGACCGGTGACCATCGTTTCTTCGGCCCGGGCCATTACCTCGACCTCGGGGCCGGGGTTGGCGTCGGGCAGAAGGTCAACCAGTTCGTTGCTGTCGTCGTCGCCGATGGTGCGGTCGAGCGAGGTTGGCGTGGTGAGCCGGTGAAGTCGAGCGTGCTCGTCGTCGAGCTCGTCGCCGTCGCCGGAGACCTGGCGAAGCGCAGCCCGCAGCGAAGCGGACCGATCGCCGGGTAGGCGTACGAGGCTGGCCTTCTGGTCGAGCGCCCGGCCGATGGCCTGACGAATCCAGAATGTGGCGTAGGTGGAGAACTTGAACCCTTTGCGCCAGTCGAACTTGTCGACGGCGTGTTCGAGGCCGAGGTTGCCCTCCTGAATCAGGTCGAGCAGCTCCATCGAAGGGGGGAGGGGGTAGCGGCGGGCCACGCTGACAACCAGACGAAGGTTGGCCCGAATAAAACGGTCCTTGGCTCGGGCGGCGGCTCGGGCGGCCCGGCGGTTCTCGGCGGTGTTCTCACCGTTTTCGATTGCTTCACGGGCATCTCTGCCCTTTTCGATGATTTGGCTGAGTTCACGTTCCTCGATGGCGGTGAGGAGGGGAACAAGGCCGATCTCGTTGAGGTACTGACCTACTGAGTCACTCATTTAGCGCGTCTCTAACTCTCGTGCGGGTTTGAAGGGAGTGGGGGTTGGGCGAGGCAGGATGAAGGCGGGTGTTTTCATCTCGCCCTTTACAAGTGTCCGTTTGTGCCGAAAATGATCCATGCGCTGGATATGTTGTTGAGCACGTTGGGTCTTGCAAAGACCAAGCGTCATTAGTACTACAGAGGGTTCCCGCGAGTCGAGTGACATGAGTCACTCGAGGGTGCCTTTCACTGCCCAATGAGCTAGTGCTTGTTCGAGATATCGCACCGAGATGCCTTCCGACCCTCCTTCCACCCTGGCTCGAACACGGAGAATAGGTCTGTTCGGTGGGACGTTCGACCCACCTCACATTGGGCATCTTCTTACTGGTCAGAACGTTGCAGAGGCCCGACGACACGACCAGATCTGGTTCGTTGTCGCCAACGATCCGTGGCAGAAAAGCAGCGACCGGGTTGTCAGCCCGGCAGCGCTTCGGTTTTCTATGGTGGCTCACGCGTGTTATTGGTCACGTCATCCACTTTTTGTACTCAAGGCCAGCGAAATCGAGATACGCGCCGGTGGGCCCAGCTACACGGCCGACACGCTTCGGGCCCTTGGCGCTTCATACCCCGACACCGAGTTCGAGGTGATCATCGGAAGCGACGCCGCCAAATCCCTCCACACCTGGTACGACGCGTCCTGGTTGGCGGAGAACGCTCATTTTGTGGTCGTTCAGCGGGGCGGGCATCTGGCAGATCCTTCGCCCGGCTTCAACGTGAGCGTCGTCGATGCGCCGTTGATCGAGTTGTCGAGCACGCAGATCCGTAGCCGAGTCCGCTCCGCCCTACCGGTTGGCTCCATGGTTCCGCCCCCCGTCGAGGCACTGCTCAACGCCCATGCCCTCTACCGGGATGCACCACGATGAGCGCCCGCCCGAAAGCGAGCCGGGTCTTCGTTGCTGTCGAGTTCTTGCTGTTTCTCGCAATTCCGCTCTTGGCGTACCTTGGGTTTCGAACCCTGCTCGACACGCGGACCGGAACCTTCATCGAGGATCCCGGCCCCGAGTCCCCCGGATGGGTTGCGCTGGTTGATCCGTCCCCGGTTGTCGGCGTGGTCGAAATGGATGGACCGGAGATCACCGGTGTCGCAGTTGTCGTGGGCATCGGCCAGACGGCACGGGGTGGAGCGGTCGTGTTGATACCGGCGGAGCTGGAGAGCGATTCCGGTCAGGCCTTGCATGCGCTCTCGCCAGAGGAGGCCATCGACGCCGTAGCAGACACTCTGGAACTCCGAATCCCAGAAGTCGAAACCGTCGATGCAGAACGCTGGACGGCGCTACTGGGAGAGACTGCGTATGCCCTCAACAACCCCGATCCGGTCCCAGACTCGTCGGGTGCGCTGTTGTTCGAAGTCGGCGAGGTCGAAGTGAGCGGGGCGGCAACATCGGCGTTCTTGGGCCGAACCGTCGACGGGGCAGATTCGCTGGCTGCCTTGGTTCGCCGGGAATTGTTCTGGAATGAGCTGCTGAGGAACCCCCCAACCCAAACAGATGATCCACTCAGTCGGACTATTGCTTCTCTCTCCGGCGGCCCTCACGAGGTGGTGGTCCTGCCGTTGGAACGGGGCAATGGTGGCGTGCCGATTGCCAGCGTCGATCGGACTGAGGCCTTGATTCGCCGGATTGTCGCGTTCCCGGCCGGCAATAGTGTCGGCGGCCGGTTCCGGCTCCAGATCGAGGATCGTACCGGCGAGGCCGATCTCGACGCTGCGGCTCGATCTATGGGCCGCCTCGGCGTAGAGGTGGTTTCGATTTCGAATGGCGCAGTTTTCGACAACGACCGGACTGCGATCCGGATCGACGTCGAATCGAACGACGCCGACACACTCGCTGACGCCTTTCCCGGCATTCCCATCGTGGGTTCGAATGCGCAACGTTCGGGAGATCCGATCGTGCTGCAACTGGGCGCTGACCATCGAGCTGTGCTCGAGGCGTGGGAGTCGGACGCCTAGAACCGAACAGTTCAGGCAGACTGGTGTTCGAAGCGTGGAACGTCGGACCACAACCGTTCAAGGTTGTAGTAGTCACGAGCCACCTGGTCGAACACATGCACGACGAAGCCACCGAAGTCCATCAAGACCCACGAAAGCGAGTCCAGACCCTCGATTCGTATGGGTTTGATCCCGGCCATGGCCCTCAGTTCCCGCTCGATGTTCTCGGCGATCGCACGCACCTGACGAGGGTTTGATCCGCTCGTGACCACAAAGAAGTCGGTGATGCCCAATACTTCGCCGACGAAAAAGGCTTGGGTGTCTGCGGCCTTGCGGTCAGCCGCAGCGTCGATGGCGATACTGACCTGGTCCCGGATTTCTTGTTCGGAGCGACGTCGTTCTTCGGTTGGATCTATCAGAGCATTCTCCAGGAGCTGTTCTGCGCTGGTGCTTCGCAGAGTACTTTTGTTGGCTCACCCGAAATGGTAGCCAGAATCGTGCGCGTCTGTCCCGAGCGATCGTGTGACACGACAGCGTCCACAGGGCAGACGATGAACAGTGGAGCTTAGGAGAATTGAACTCCTGACCTCTTCCATGCCATGGAAGCGCTCTACCAACTGAGCTAAAGCCCCAGCCCTCTTCAAGAGGTTGGAGCCAAGACTTTAGCGGCCAATGAATCCATCCGCACAGTGGTTCATCGCAGGAGTCGCGCGCCGGCGGTCGTGAGATACTTCTAATGAACAGTTCGGCAGCGCCGATAGTCGCTTGTGAACACGAATTCAGCCGCCCAGGCCCAACGCGAGCCGGTCCACGGGCCAGGAGATTCTCCGACCGAGTCCATGCAGCGCTGGTCCAGCGCCGATGACTTGCTCGTTTGGACCGTGTCCCGCATCGATGGTGGGCGTCGTCACGGAGACGAACGCGACTGCCATGTTGTTTACGGGCTGAGCACAGGCCATTTCGTCGAGCAAACCCGCAAGTTCAGAGCCTCGGCCGAACAGTGTATCGAGACGCTCAAGCGGGGTAAGCGGGCGGGTACGACCCAACGCAAGATCGCATTGGACACGATCGTTGCAATCCGGTCCGATGCACGTTCCGGGCGCCTGCAGATTCGAACCTTGAACGGCACGCACCAGCTCGACCCGGTGAGCCTACGACGAAGCCGAAGTACTCCGCGAGATCGCCATCGAACTCGAACTTCGTATGCCACCGGGCGGCGCGGAATTCGTACCTGTTGGTTTGACACACGTAGGGAACGCGGCCGAAGACGGTGATACCGCAGAACAGCGTCGTGCGCTCGCTTCGCTCGAGAATGCCAGGGCCGAGGACATTCCCGACAACTACCGCGAGCCGCAGTATCACCAGCAACCGGCCGCAACTACCGATGTTCCGGCTGAGATCGATTCGCAGACACAACCACAGGACCATCTCTCCGACGAAGAGCTGGAACGGCTGGGAGCGTCGCTAGCGGTCGAGATCGAATCCGGACCAGGTCCGAACTCCCCGCCGACATCAACGTGGTCGGTGGCGTAGAAATCACCTACGACCCGGCGCCGGTCTCCGAAACCACGCCGACGGATGCCCCAATCTCGACGCGCCCAGTCGGCTCCACCGACTGAGGCTGCAAAGATTGCGGCAGCTTCGACGGAACCGGCCGCGTGGGCGGCAGCCCCGCCGGCCGGGGATGACACGCCGATCTACATGTCTGAGCAGCCCGAGGCCGAGATGCCCGACACCGCTCCGCAGGACGCCGACGTCGAATCCCATGATGTCGGCGACCACAACATCTATGAGCGATTCGGGCGACTTCAGCACCGAGCGCTCCGTCACCAGATCGAGACGGGATCTCCGCTCCCTGAACCGACCGACACTTCACCGAGCGCCGTCTTCGCTGCGCCGACTGACGCTGCCGACGCAGACGAGGCAGTACACACCGCCCCTGCTGCGGAGCCCACCACCGACGAACCGATGGAAGATCGCCGCAAGGTTGATGACCCGAACTTCCCTTCCATCTTCGATCGTCGGGGAGGCGGCCCAGCCCCTCGTCGATCGGGCTTCCCCCGCTTCGGGGACGACCTTCCGGTCGACCATTCCGTGGGCCATGACATCCCGTCGATCGGCGCGGACGAGGGCGAGGACTCCGAGCATTCCGGCGAGCCGTCGGCAATCTCGACACCTGCGGAACCCGCCGCTGAAGACATGGGTGAAGCCGTCGGATTCAATCCCGACTTCGACGTCAACCCATTCCGCTAATTCGCCGAACTTCGGTGGAGGGCCGACTCATGGCCCGGCATGATGTCCAGCGATGGAACATCTTCACAGCGGCATTCCGGTCGACAATGTAACGTTCGAGCAAATACTCGATCTTGAACACCACGGTCCCGACACCTATGTCGGAATCGCTCCGGAGTACCCGTGGGGGCGGATCTTTGGTGGACAGGTGATCGCTCAGGCGTTGCGCGCGGCCATGTTCACCGTCGATGAAACTCACTCTCCTCATTCATTGCATGCGTACTTCATTCGGGGCGGTTCCCATACAGAGCCCATCCGTTTTGAAGTCGACCGGCTTCGTAACGGACGGAGCTTCGTGGCTCGCAGCGTCATCGCCAGGCAGAGCAGTGGAGCCATCCTGCACTTGTCGGCGTCGTTTCAAGTGGGAGAGCCAGCTGCTGCGGACGTGAGCCCGGTGGCAATGCCCGCTGCAGGCGATCCCACCTCGGTCCCCGATGACGGCTGGGGAAATCTTGCCGAACGGAGAAAGGTCTTCAACGAGGATGGGAGGGTGCTCACCTGGATTCGCATGGCCCGAACCCCCAAGATCGAGGATCAACGGATCGCAGCATGCGCGTTGGCGTACATCTCCGACACCGTGATGAGTGAACCGCCCCGGGCTATTCACCCTCGTCACGTGAGCCGGGCTGACTTCATCGAGAACTTCGTGGGTGCCAGCCTGGATCACGCAATGCACTTTCATCGGCCTTGCGATCCAACGCAGTGGATCCTGTCCGACGCCGAGGCGCAGACATTGGTCAACTCCCGAGGTCTGACCGCTGGTCGGCTGTTTTCCGCTGATGGAACCCATGTGGCCACAATCTCGCAGGAGATCCTGATCCGCGAGAGAACCTGATCTGTTCGAGAAACGCTCGGAAGGTGATACTGCCGGCTCAAGGCGGTCGGTCGTCGGCCGATCATAGAAACATCAGAGGGCCGCATTTGCGACCCTCGCAGGTCCGTTTCCACTGGAGTTCTCGATGGTGTTTCGCCGTTCAACCGATGAAGTCCGAGAAGCAGAAGACGAGCTTCTCGCTGATCTCGTCGAGAACACAGATGGTCTGACCGGCCTTCCCGATCGCTGGCAACTCGAGGAGTGGATATCTCACCAGCTGGTTCGAAACCGGCGCACCGGCGACCGATTCGGCATGTATTTGGTTTCGGTCGCCAACCTTGCCGAGATCAACAGCGGTTATGGTTCAGCCGTCGGTGACGAGGTCCTGCAGGCGGTTGCGGAGTCCTTGACGATGGCCGTCGGCGCTCGCGGCCAACTTGCTCGTTACTTGGGATCAGAGTTCGCTGTGGTCTGGCCGGGCATGTTCGGCGCAGATGAGATGGAACGAACCGCCGAAAACCTCATCGCCGCCCTGCCGCAGCAGGTGACCTTCGAGTCGTTCGTTGTTCCGGTCGAGGTTGCGGTCTCGGGTGTGCTCTCCGATCCGGATCTGAGCGAGCGGTTGCTGCTGGTTGATTCGGAAGCCGCGCTCGCTGAGGCCCGCACCCTGAAGTCGCGTCGGATCGTGGTTCGTGACGAGACCTACGGGGCACGGCGCAAGCCGGACGTCCTGGCGGTCCGTCTCCAGCGTGCATTCGACAACAACGAATTCCAGCTCTACTACCAGCCGATCGTGTCGATGACCTCGGGAACCGTGGTCGGATTCGAGGCCGTCCTGAGATGGCTGTCGCCCGACGCAGGGCCAAACGGGGCCGAACTCATCGCCCCCGGTGCATTCCTCGAAGCTCTGCGGGCCTCACCGATCGTTGTGCCTCTCCACGCTTGGGTACTTCGGCAGTGCACCCGACACACCAGCAACTGGTCACGACGACTCAACATCCCAAGTCTGTTCGGGTCCACCAACCTCGACGCCAGCTTCGTTCGAGATGAACGCTTCGTGAACGTCGTCCTCGATGCCATTCATGAATCCAATCTCCGCCCGACCCAGGTTCTGCTCGATGTGAATGGCCACACGGCCGGACCTCAACTCAATCTCTTGTGGCCCTCACTCCAGCAGGTGAAGGCCGAAGGTGTGGGCATTGCACTAGAGGATTTCGGAGTCGGGTACGGATCTCCCGATCTGCTGCGGCGATGCCGGTTCGATGTCATACGACTCCCACGCATTCTCGTGAAAGGACTTGGCCTCGCCGAAGAAGACCGGGTCATTGTCACCGCGCTGATTCGGATGGCTCACGACCTGGGTTGTTATGTGATCGCCGAGGGTGTGGAAACCCCGGACCAGGCTCGCATTCTGCGGAATGCCGACTGCGATCTCGCTCAGGGCTTCCTATTCGGCAAACCCGCTCCCGACGGCCAGATCAGCCGCGATCTCGAGCTCATCTCGAAGCAGGCCAAGACCGCGTTGGAGTAAGCCGCTCCTGGTTGACCGCTACCACCTGTGGGCTCAGGCCCGGGCCACCACGTCGCGAGCTGTCGATGCGAGCCCTTCGGCATCGAGCCCGAGCGTTGCGAGAATCGCGTCGGGCTTTGCATGGGGCAGATACCTGGTCGGGACGCCCAAGATCTGGACCGTGGTGCGGTCGCTGATCTGATCGGCGATAGCCGAACCGATTCCGCCCTCGCGATATCCGTCTTCGGCTGTGACCACCAAACGATGTCCGGCAGCATTCTCGATCATCTCGGGGTCCAGGGGTCTAGCGGCCCGCGGATCCCAGACCGTTGCTTCGATCCCTTCCCGGGCAAGGATGTCGGCCGCGTCGATCGCGATGTTGAACATTTTGCCCACCCCGATGAAGCACACGTCGCCGTTGCCCGAGCGTCCCTTGCGGGCGGACAGGCCGCTCCCGACCTCGGAGGGCTGACGCTGGATGGCGCTGGTCTTGGGCCATCGGATGCACACCGGACCCGCATCGAGTGTGTAGGCGTCGAACAGCATCTGCTTGAGCTCTTGGTAACTGCTCGGACAGAGGATCGTCATGTTGGGGACCTTCGACATCAAGACGAGGTCGAGCACCCCGTGGTGGGACGGTCCATCATCGCCAGTGATGCCGGCCCGATCAAGGCAGAAGATGACCGGCTGCCCATGTAGTCCAACATCGAGATTGACCTGATCGAAAGCTCTGGTGAGGAAGGTGCTGTACACCGCAAACACCGGACGGAGGCCACCCATGGCGAGGCCGGTGGCGAAGGTGACCGCGTGCTGTTCGGCAATACCGACATCGAAGGTTCGATCCGGGAAGCGATCTCGGAACGGCAAGAGCCCAGTGCTGTCGGGCATGGCGGCCGTGATGGCCACGACGTCGTCGTAGGCATCACCCAATTCCACCATCGCTTTGCTGAACGCGTCGGTGTAGCTGCCAGGCTTCATCTCCGACGTGTCATGCATGTTCTTGACCGAGTCGTTCTCTGCCGGCGCATAGCCGCGCCCTTTCGTGGTGAGAACATGAAGCACAACCGGACCATCGAACTCGGCCGCATTGAGCAGTGCCTGTTCGAGAGAACAGATGTCGTGGCCGTCGAATGGGCCCATGTAGCGGACACCCAACTGCTCGAAAAATGCCTTCGGTTCGAACGCTTCTCGCACCGCAGCCTTCCAGGCGCGCAAGCCCGCGTAGGCAGCTGGTCCGACGAATGGAAGAGTTTCGGTGAATGACTCCAATTTGCGTTGTCGGGCCATGTAGATCGGGTTGGACCGGATCTTCACCAGCGAGTCCGAAAGCAATGAAACCGTGGGGGCATAGGACCGGCCGTTGTCGTTGAGAACGATGGTGACGTCGCTACTCGAGTGGCCGAGGTTGTTGAGTCCTTCGTACGCCATGCCCCCGGTCATGGACCCGTCGCCTATGACCGCCACAACCCGTCGGTTCGCCCCGGCGGCCTTGAACGCAGCGGAGAGGCCATGCGCATAGCTGAGGGCGGTGCTGGCGTGGCTGTTCTCGATCCAGTCGTGTTCGGATTCCGAGCGGCTGGGATAGCCGCTCATTCCACCGGCCTGGCGAAGCTCGTCGAAACCCTTTCGACGTCCGGTCAACAGCTTGTGGACATAGGCCTGATGTCCGGTGTCCCACAAGATCACGTCGTCGGGGGAATGGAGGACACGGTGCAGCGCAATTGTGAGTTCAACCGCGCCCAGGTTTGAGCCGAGGTGGCCGCCGGTTCGGGTGACGGCATCGACGATGAACGTGCGGATCTCCTCGCTGAGCTCGTCCAACTGCTCATAGGTCAGCGCCCTGAGATCGGCCGGGTCGTTTATCTGGTCCAGAAGGGAGGCCGACGGATTCACCACCTCCCCAAGGTAGCAGTAGCGGCGATCAAGGGACTTCTCGGGTGGATGCGAACGATGCTGCGATCCAGGATTCGTGCGGCGCCGGCTCTACTCTGAGCGTATGTACACCTTGTTGCAGGCCGACGATGTGGAAGCCGTTCTCGCTGCCGGCATGGAGGCCGGGGCAGAGTTCGTCGAAATTTTCGTTGAAGACGTCGAGCGCCGTTCGGTCAATCTCGATGATCGACGGATCGAGAACCTCGCTTCCAGTCGCGATCGTGGCGTTGGCATCCGAGCAGTTGTCGCCGAACGAGTCGGGTTCGCTCATACCTCCGACCTCGGGAGGGACTCCCTCCTCAAGGCGGTGCAGACGGCCGCAGCTGCCGCAGTAGGAGGGCAGGAGACCAGCTCTCGAGCTGCCGAGCCGGGTGCAGAAACCCTCACCAGTCCGCAACCGGTGCAGATTCGACCCGCTGAGGTTGCGGCGGAGGACAAGGTTTCGCTGGTACAAGCCGCCGACGCGGCGGCCAGGGCGGTCGACGACGCAATCACCCAGGTGTCGGCACGCTACGCAGAGACTCGCCGTCGAATCCAAGTTGCAAACTCCGACGGAATCAGGTCCGAGGATGATCAAACCAGAACGATGTTCAGTGTCACCGCCGTCGCCACAGGTGACGCCGGGCAGCAAACAGGCTCGGAGACCGTCGGAAACTCGGTCGGGTTTGAACTGTTCGATCGGCACGATGTCGCCGAGCTCGCTGAGCGCGCGGCACGGCGAGCGCTGACAAAGGTGAATGCCCGGCCTGCCCCATCTGGCACGATGCCCGTGGTCATCGGCCCAGGTTCGGGTGGGGTGCTCTTCCACGAAGCCTGTGGTCACGGACTCGAAGCTGATCTGGTGAAAAAGGGTGCATCCGCCTTCGCTGGCAAGGTCGGCGAGAAGGTGGCTTCTGAGCTCGTGACCATCGTGGACGACGGGACCATGGCTGATGAATGGGGGCGATACGCAGTCGACGACGAGGGTCACCCAGCGGCGAGGAATGTCCTCATCGAGAATGGCGTGCTCAAGGAGTACATGTGGGATGGCCTCAGGGGACGAGCCGAGGGACGACCGTCATCGGGTAACGGCCGTCGACAGAGCTATCGCCACCTCCCAATGGTGCGGATGACCAACACCTATCTTGCACCCGGTGATCAGTCGCCGGAGGAAATCATCGCCGGCGTCGACAACGGGGTGTACGTGGCCCGGTTGGGCGGAGGGCAGGTGAATACCTCCTCGGGTGATTTCGTCTTCGGGATGACCGAGGCCTACATGATCAAGGACGGTCAAATCGATGAGCCGATCCGAGAAGGCCAGCTCATCGGCAATGGTCCCAAGGTGCTGCAGATGATCGACGCGGTCGGCAACGACTTCGAGATGGGTCCTCCCGGCACCTGTGGCAAAGACGGCCAAGGTGTTCCCGTTGGCGACGGCGTACCGACCCTACGGGTGACGGAACTGACCATCGGGGGCACGTCAGCGTGAACGTCGACGAACTCCTGGCGCTCGCCGATGATGTACTGAACCTCGCACGCGACGATGAACAGATGGAAGTTGCAGTCTCGACCGGCAGCTCCACCTCGGTCCGTGTGTACGGGGGAGAGGTCGAGAGTTATACCAGCGCCGACAGCAGCGGAGCCGGCATTCGGATCATCGTCGAGGGCCGGGAAGGTTTCGCCAGTTCAGGGACTCTCGACCGGGGGATTCTCAAAGCCCTCGTCGCCGATGCTCGTGACAACGCAGCCTTTGCCGAGCCTGATGACCACGCCGGTATCGCCGAGCCTGATGGGGTGGAGCCCGTCGAGGTCGACACATGGCGAGAGGAGACGTTGAAGCTCACCGCTGAGGAGCGAATCGCGAGAGCGCTCGACGTGGAGCGGCGCGTGTTGGACGCCCATTCCGCCATCACGGGGGTGCGAACAGCGACCTATTCCGATTCCGCCGGGGCCGGTGCTCTTGTCTCGACCGCCGGGATCCGTGCCGGGCACCGGTCGACCAGCGTGAGCTCGATGGTCCAGGCTCTCGCAGTCGATGGGGAACGCAGCCAGACCGGTTTCGGGTGGCATGGGGGCCGTTCGCCCGGAGACGTCGACTTCGACCACATCGTTGATCGGGCTGTGAGTCGTTCAACCGGGCTCATCGGTGCCGTCAAGCCCGATTCGGCGACGGTTGACCTGGTGCTCGACCCGCAGATCACGGCCACCGTCCTCGGGCTGACCGCTGGCACCCTGAGCGGTGAGCGAATCAACAAGCAGCGCTCTCCTTTCGCCGGGCGGGAGGGTGAAACCGTTGCATCGCTGCTGCTCACTCTCGTCGATGATCCGACCGACCAGAAGTCGCTCGGTGCTGACAGCACTGATGGCGAGGGGATTGCCTGTCGGCCCGTGCCGTTGATCACCGCTGGCTCACTCGACGGTTTCCTCTGGGACTCCTACAACGCCCGCAAGGCCGGTCTCAAGTCAACCGGTTCGGCTGTGCGGGGGACCCGTGGGTTGCCCACTCCCGGAGTACATGCGTTGTCGGCCAACGCTGGTGTCGGTGGATCTCTCGACGATCTCATCGCATCGGTGGATCTCGGTGTCTACGTGTTTGCCCTTGCTGGGTTGCACAGCGGTGTCAACGCCATTTCCGGCGATTTCTCAGTCGGGGTGGAAGGCCGAATGATTCGCAACGGTTCGATCGCCGAACCCATCAGCGAATGCACGATCGGATCCACTCTCCAGCGGCTCTTGTTGGACATCTCAGCCGTCGGTTCGGACCGTATTTACATGCCTTCCGGCGTCGCTGCGCCCAGCATGATCGTCAGCGGCGTTCGCCTCTCCGGTCGCTAGCCGTCGGTACGGCAGGATCACGGTCGACGAGGTTCAATACTTGCTTGTTGCTGCCGATAGGTGCGGGTGTCGGTCCAACAAGCCTCGCCCGATTTCTCTGCGCTGACAGCCTCGACGATTGCCGACCTGTGGAGTCGGGTGCAGATGCGCTCCGAATCCCGGTTGCACCAGTTGGAGCTGCTGATCAGCCATCTGTTTGACCGCGCCCTCACACAGGAGGAAGCCGGCTACGGGATTGCGTATGCCAACGAACGAGCGAGCCGTCTGGGCCTGCTGGGGATCGCACCCGGAGCCTCCAAACTGCGACGCGTGGCCGAGCTGTTGGAATCGCCTGATGTGACCTCGCCGGAACCCGCCCGGGCCGAGCGCAGGCCCGAGCTCGCAATCCAACTGGCATCGCTGACCGATGAAGTACGGAGCAATCTCGAAGACGCCGCCGCCGACCTGCAACTACTGTCTCGAGGGCCTCGGTCTGTATTGGTCGTGGGCGCACAAGGTGAGTTGACCGACGCGATTCTCTGGTCGGCAGCTTCGGCTGGGTTGGCCATTCGGTATCTCGCCGGCCACGAGGTGCATCGGTCTCAGGAATTCACCGCCGATGCGATCGTGCATGTCCTCGACGACGCAGATTCCATCGGTGATGTAACGGCTCCACTCCGGGAGTTCTGCCCCGACACACCGATCGTTTCACTTTCACCCAAGCTCGAACCGAGCCAGCAGGTCCAGCTGGCCCGCGCTGCTGATCTGGTCCTGCCGCGGCGAAGTCATCCTGACGTAGTGAGTGAAGAAGTCTTGCGGATGGTTCGAGGCTCCAACACCGATCTCACCGTTGGCCTATTCGGGCCGGGGGCGGTCGAACTCGCAGCCGACCTGTCCGAGCACGAATCAACACTCCGAGCCACGGTGTTCGGGTCGGGACCAGCGCTTGTGAACGCCGTGGTCGAGGGCGAAGTGCGCAGTGTTCTGTGTGCTCCTCAGCCCGATGGGCGCCCCGCCCTGAACTTGCTCCGTCTGCTGCGCAGCGAACGGCGGGGGCGGACGATCGTGATCGGTTGTTTGGCCGTCGATCAATCCTCTGGAGGTGATGCTCTCGCCATGGGAGCCGACTGCTTCTGGTTGGCGACCACGAGTCGAGCTGACATTGCGGCAGAGTTGGCCAGCAGGGTCCGGCGCAACGCAATCCTGGATGCAGCTCTGTCCGACGTATCCGATAACACCGCTGTCCCGTGGGCGATCGGAAGCGTGTTGCTCGAACGCCTCATCAGCGAAAGCGCACGGTCCAAGACGACCGTTGCCCTGGCATTGCTCGGCCTGCCAGCCGATCTGGAACTCGATGACGAGATCGCTCGATCCTTTCGCCGCACTGATGTGGTCACCCGGCGCGATGGCGGAACGCTGGTGGTTGCACTCAAGGCCGCCGATCGATCCACCCTCACCCGTCGTCTCGATGGTCTAGGCGAACGTGTGCAGCCTTCAGGGTTGCGGGTTCGATCGGCAATCATGGAGTATCCCACTGATGCGAGATCGGCGAGTCAGGCTCTCGAACGGGCCGAGTCGGCCATTGCTCGATCCGAAAAGCTCGGCGGGCCGGCTGTCGTCGGTATCGATTGGTGCGAGGACCACGAGGCGCCGCCGGACGTTCTGATCGTCGACCCCGATCCGGCACTTGCTTCGGCACTTGTCGCAAGTCTGGAACGATTCGGACTCGACTGCATGGCGCTCGATCCCGTACGCCAGTCGGAAGCGAACCAGCCGCGATACGGCCAGATGTTGCCACCGCGGGTGGCCATTCTCGACATAGACACCGACCACGGAGGGCACATGGACGAGCTCCGACACTTCCGCCGTCTGTATCCGGCTGAGTCGACCAAGCTGGTCGTGGTGGCGTCCGATGTGAACCTTGCGCTCATCGACCATGCGTTCAGCGCGGAGGCTTTCGACGTTGTTCAGAAGCCGTTCAACCTGCCACTGATGGTTCGCCGGATCCACCGCGAGCTGAGCTGATGTCGGCATTCGCCGTCTTCGTCATGGCGTGCGCCCTGTTGGTCGCAACAGCGCTGTCCTATTTGATCCTGGGAGCGGCGTTTGACTCGCGTTCGGAGGATGCGCGCCGGCGACGCCAGCATGCCGTGGATGCCTTCGCATCGGTCCTGTTTGCTGACGATCCGTCTGCGTTGGACTCTGTTCGCGTGCGTCGCAGCGTAGAGCGCGACACGTTGGTCGAAGTCGTATCGAGCCTTCCCGTTCACCTTGGTAGCGACGGCCGAGAACGGCTCGCAACTGTGCTCCTAACTCCTCGGACCAGACGAACGTTCTACCGTTTGGCGAGGTCTCGGAGATGGTCGGCACGGGTGGATGCGGCTCGGCTGTGCGGGCTGATAGGTGGCTCGGACGACCGCCGTCGGCTACTGGCGGATCGGCACTGGGCGGTGCGCGTGGTAGCTCTGGCAGCCCTGTCGCCCAAGCAGGTCGAAGAACACGCCGACGAGGTGGCGGCACTACTGCTCGATCACGACCCGGCGGTCCGGATTGCTGCCGCTGAGACACTTCCTTCGGGTGGGGTCAACGTGATACTGCCGCTCAATGCGGTGCTTGGCCAAACTGGCCTGGATCGGGAAGCCGCGCTCGTCGCCGCCGGTCGGATTCCCGATGGGCTCCTGCTCCGGGCGCTTGCGCGGCACGCTCAATCCGACCACACGGAGAACCGTGTGCTCGCAGCCGCGGCAATCGCCCGTCAGGGCCCGACCGAGGCCGAACCAATTCTGCTCGAGCTGCTCGAAGACGCCGAGCCGATCGTGCGGGCTGCCGCCGCGGACGGGCTCGGTCGTATTGGCTCGAACCGAGTGTTCACACCACTTCGAAGGCTGCTGTCCGACGAGTCCTGGCTCGTTCGCCGTGCTGCCGAGCGGGCGCTTCTGGCGGCCGGATCGGCTGGCGGGATACTCGTCCGGCAACATCGACGTCGCCGCTCAGAACTTCCCGTGTCCAATGACCCGCTGCCCGCGGTGCCACTCCCCGTCGGCCGAGCCGAAAGAGTGCGGCGATGATCCGGTTCGCTCTCACGATCGCAATTGTGAGCGGGCCTGCTGCTTGTGGTCCTCTTTGCCGCACTGCGGGCGGTGTGCATGTTTCGTTCGATTCGTCTTCTGTTCGACGGAGGCGAGCGGGCGGCAGCCCCGGTCATGGATCGAGTTGCGCTCTCCATCGGTAGTCCGTCGGTTTCGCTGATTCTCAACCTCGACGATCTCCCACCGGGAAAGAGCACCGTGGCGGGAGTGCAACGCCATCTCGCCCAGCAGTATCGCAATCTCGAGGTGCTGCTCGTGTGTGCGGCCCGCAGCGTCCCCACCGAAATGAGGCTTGCCTTCGACCTGGTCGAGACAGGATCCGCAGAAGAGGGCACGATGTACCGATCGAGGCGCGACGATCGACTGAGTTGCATCGTGACCGGCGGAATTGAAACCGATGCGGAGTGGTGGCAGGTGGCGATTGCGGCCGCGTCGGGCGAATTGATCCTCCCGATCGATCCGCGTTGGGATCTACGTCTATCGGCGGTTGCCGAGCTGGCTGCCCCATGGGTTCGTCGGCCGAGAACCGCCGCGAGCGTCGGGCTGGTCCACCCCGAAACCGGGGGGATGGGATCGAGAGTTGACCTTGTCACAGCCCGAGCCGACATGATGGCGGTCGCGGGGCTCGGAACCGGTGCAAAGGTGCTCGGGGCCCTCGGGGCGGTCGGGTCCGGCTACGACGGCTGCGTTGTAGGAGTATTTGCCCGTGCGGTTTTGGAACGAATCGGCGGTGTTCCCGGGCCGATTGGTGACCCTGCGACGTGGACTGAGATCGGTCGACGGCTACACGTCGATGGTCGGGAACGAAACAGCGAGAATCGAATCCAGATTCAGGCACATCCGATCGGATTCGTGGGGAGTTCGGGTCGTCAGAGGATCGTCGATTCGACCAATGTCTCTCGATCGTCGTGGTCGGTTGGGGTATCTGCCCGCGCCGCACTCGAACGTACCGGCAGTGTTCAAGCACCGATCGGTGACCCAGCGGTGTGGGCCGAGATCCGTCGACGGTTGGAGGTCGATGATCAGGACCAGAACAACGGGAAGAGAATCCAGCTTCTGGCTCGACCGATCGAATTCGTGAGGATGTCGAGGCGTCGAAGGATCGGCGGCTCGATGAAGGTCTGTCGTCCACCGCTGCCGGCTCGATCATTGCATCTGGTGTATCGGGCGAGCTCGGTCATACCGTTTCTCGTAGCGGTGTCGCTCTTCGCCGCAGTCGCCGGGAGAGTGACCGGTCTCATTTCATCGGACCTTCTGTGGATCGCCGCCACGACACCAGTTTTGTCAGCTGTCGTCGTCATCTTGGGGCTCATGATGGACGATCGAGCGGTTACTCCAGTTGGCACAACCACGGCGAGGCTGCAACTGCTCGGCGCAGCGATCGGCGCTGCGTTGTGGGGAACCCTCGGATCACCCTTGCGTAGGACGGCGGGCGAACTCAACCGAGCCTGATCCCAACGCCTGAAAGATCGGTGCAACCAGCAACCGGTCGACGACGACGGTGATCTCGCCCTCGGTCTTCCCCGAGACAGCGGCTGTTCCAAGGGTGGTGGCCACGGCTCCGGCGGGGTGAGCGCGAACGGCGATCAGCTCGACCGAGTCGCCGATCTCGATCGCCGGAACGGCAAGTGGTTGGGGGAGAGTTACCGAACGGGTTCCGGGGGTGAGGCCGTGGCGGTCACCGCTGCCTTGGTTGGCGACGATCACCTGTCCGACGCTGACCGGGTAAATGAGATGACGGCCAGCGTCGAGCTCGGTCATCGCCCCGGGAGGGACAAGCGCAAGCGGATAGGGGCGTAGCTGGGTGTTGGTTGGGTCGAGTTCAGTTCCCGCAGGGATGTCCTCCGCTGCGACCAGCACCGGTACTCGATCGCCCCACTGCGCCTGACCAGTCTGAGCCGACTGAACCAACGACCATGTGGCGATCCCCACGGCCAGACCGATGGCTGCTGCTGCCAGGCGTCGGGTTGGAATGGAACGAATGCGCCACTGGGCCCGTAGAGCCAGTGATTGAGGTAGGGACAGAGTTCCTCGCGGGCGCGTCACTACTGGCTGTTCGTTGGTCGGGTTGTTCACGGTCCAGCTCCCTCGGAGAGGTCCGGCACCGCCACCTACGTGGAGGCCGCCTTGGTGCCGGTGTTCGTTTTCTTCGACTCTGATCCAGATGAGGATGATTCGGACGTTGACTTCGAATCTGAGGTCGACGTCTCGGTGGGTTTTGATGAACTCGACTCAGGGGTCGAAGACTTGGGGCTGTCCTTCTTCTTGGACTTGGCCGAGTCGTTCTTGTAGAAGCCGGAGCCCTTGAAAGCGATTCCGACCGGTGAGAACACTTTCTTGACCTTGTGGGTGTGGTCGTCTCCCTTGATGGTTCTGAGGGTGGCATCGTTCATTGATTGCTCTACCTCGAACCGCTCGTCGCAGTCGACACACTTGTATTCGTACACCGGCATTGCGGCTGAAGGATATCGCAGTCGTGGTGCAATCAACCCGAGTTGTCTCACCCCGATCTTGACCATTGTCAGCGAGCGATGACCTCCTACGATGTCATCATGCGCAAACCTGTCAGAAAAGCGGTGATCCCGGCGGCTGGATTCGGAACCCGCTTTCTTCCCTTCTCGAAGTCAGTCCCGAAGGAGATGCTGCCGATCGTGGATCGGCCGGTGATCGAGTTCATCGTCGCCGAGGCGGTTGCCGCCGGTATGGATGACATTCTGATCATCACGTCCCGACACAAGAAGGTCATGGAAGACCACTTTGATCGCTTCCCTGAACTCGAGGTTGCGCTGGAAGCCAAGGGGAAGTTGTCAGAACGCGACCAGATCGTTGATCTCGCCGACCAAGCCGATATCCATTTCATCCGACAGGGCGAGGCCTTGGGTCTGGGTCACGCGATCGGAATTGCAGAAGCCCATGTCGGCGACGAGCCTTTCGCCGTGCTTCTCGGTGACGACATCATGCACGAACGGGCCGGTGTACTCAGTGGGATGGTCGACGCCTATAACAAGCACGGTTCGTCGGTCGTGGCGCTCATGGAGGTCGACCCGGCGGACATCTCGGCCTATGGATGTGCGGCTACCGAGGCGACCGACACAGACCGTCTCTTCAATGTGACAGGTTTGGTGGAGAAGCCAGCCGTGGAGGATGCTCCATCGAATCTGGCGGTCATGGGTCGCTACATCTTCACCCCTGCGATCTTCGATGAGATTCGAAAGACTCCGCCCGGTGTCGGCGGTGAAATCCAGATCACCGACGCGATGTTGTCCTTGCTCGATCACGAGTCGATGCTCGGATACAGCTTCACCGACGGTCGCTTCGATACCGGCAAGAAGGTCGACTATCTCCGAGCCGTTGTTGAACTGACCCTCGAACGTGACGATGTTGGTCCTGCGTTCCGGGAGATCCTCGCTGAGGTCTGTCGCCGCGAAGGACTCGTATGAGCCTCACCCCGCTGTCCGAGGCTCAGGATCGCGTATTGAATCAAATCAGGCCGATGCCGGTGGTTCGTGTGCCCATCGGCGAATCGCGGGGACTCGCGTTAGCTCAGCCTGTAGTTGCGAAAGAGGATATACCTCCTTTTGCCAACACTGGCATGGACGGGTTTGCTGTCCGCTCGGTCGATACGGCCGGGGCCAGTGTTGAGGCGCCGGTTGCCCTCTCCATTGCAGAGACCATTGCCGCTGGTGCGGTAGCCAAGCGTCCGCTCGCAGCTGGTGAGGCAATGCGGATCATGACCGGGGCTCCAATTCCCGAAGGAGCTGACGCTGTCGTGATGGTCGAGCTCACAGAGGTCGACGCCGATGATGCAACCATGTTCTGCAAGGCCGAGGTGACGAGCGGCAACCATATACGGCCGGCTGGCGACGACCTTGTGGCCGGTACCGAACTGTTCGAGCCCGGCGTCGTCATCACCCCAGCACATATCGGGATGTTCGCCACGCTCGGAATGACCGACGTAGCCGTCGTCAAACGACCCAGAGTAGGGGTGTTCTCCACCGGAGATGAGCTGATCACCGGTCCCGAGCCGTTGGGGCCGGGACAAATTCGGGACTCCAACAGACCCCAACTCTTGGCTCTCGTTGCCGAGGCCGGGCTGGAACCGGTTGATCTCGGTTGGCTGCCTGATGATGAAACGGTCATCGAAGCCGCACTTCGAGCAGGTGCCGAGGAATGTGATGCGCTTCTCACCAGCGGTGGGGTGAGCATGGGCGACTTCGACTTCGTGAAGGCGCTACTTCGCCGCTTGGGGGAGATGAACTGGATGCAGATCGCCATCAAGCCGGCCAAACCCTTCGCATTCGGCACCGTGCTTGACACACCGATCTTCGGGCTACCCGGCAACCCGGTGAGCTCCGCTGTGAGCTTTGAACTCCTGGCCCGCCCCGCGCTGCTCAAGATGATGGGTTACGCCGATACCCAGCGGAGGTCTGTATGGGCGTTGGCCGACGAACCGTTGCTTCGAAAGCGGGACGGCAAGACCCACTTCTCGCGCGTGCGGATGGTGGAGTCGATGGACGGAGCACCACGGGTCAGATCCGCCGGTGGTCAAGGCTCTCACCAACTGTCCGGTCTGGCAATGGCCAACGGTCTGGCGGCCATCCCCGACGGGGAAGGCATTCAGGCGGGAGAGCGAGTGAAGGTCATGCTGTTGGGCTGACCGGCGATCGCCGGGCCCCGAATGGCTGCTCTTTCAGGTTGGTTGGCGACGGAAAGGGCCAGACTTGCCACCGGTCTTTTCCCAAAGAGCAATATCGCCGATGACCATGGTCTTATCGGCCGACTTGCACATGTCGTAGATGGTGAGTGCCGCAACCGAACAGGCCGTCAGTGCTTCCATTTCGACGCCGGTTCGGTCGACGGTGTCGACCGTGGCCTCAACCTCCACATAGTTGTCCTCGAGACCGAAGTTGACCACAACTGAACCGATCATGAGCTGGTGACACAGGGGCAGCAGATCGGGTGTGCGCTTGGCCGCCTGGATGCCCGCAATTCGGGCAACTGCCAGAACGTCACCCTTGGCGACAGCACCCCGAGCGATCAAGCTTGTCGTTTCGGGTTCCATCATCACCCGTGCCCGGGCCGTGGCGCGACGATGAGTTGGCTCTTTGGGAGTGACATCAACCATGCGGGCCCGGCCCAGCGGATCCAGATGGGTCAGCTCTCGTTCAGACATGGAGGTCAGAGTAGCCCCGGCGTCGCAGTGAACGTTTACCCGCCTAGTTGACTCATGGACTTGGTAGGACGAATGAAGTGAACCTGGTTGATTGCGTGGCCAGCCCACTTCTTCTTCACCTCGCCACGAATCGCCTCGAGGACTTCCTCGTCGGTTGCCCCCGCACGCAGAAGCGATCGAAGATCGGTGTGACCCAAGGCAAAAAGGCAGTTGCGCAACTGGCCCTCAGCGGTGAGCCGCATGCGGTCACAGGCATCACAGAAGGGTTCCGTAACGCTCGCGATCACGCCAAACTCGCCAGAACCGTCAGTGAACCGGAAACGTTCCGCCGGTGAGGAGCCTCGCACGATCGGAACAAAGTCGAACTCGCTCGCAGCGATCTCGAGGATTTCCTTGGCCGGGACGACCCGATCGTTGGACCAGTGGCCCTGTGCATCCAGGGGCATGAACTCGATGAACCGGACGATGACTCCGTTGTCCCGTCCGAAGTGCAGGAAGTCGAGGATCTCGTCGTCGTTTATGCCTCTCATGGGTACGACGTTGAGCTTCACCGGATCGAATCCTGCTGAAATCGCAGCTTGGATCCCCTCCAGCACCCGATCAAGCTCGTTTCGCTTGGTGAGTTCGAGGAACCGCTCGTGGTGAAGGGTGTCGATGCTGATGTTGAGCCGGTGGAGACCTGCCGCTCTCAGGTCGTTTGCGATCAAGGCCAGCGTTGCGCCGTTCGTCGTCATGGAGAGCTCAACCCCCAGAGCCGCCAGTCGGGCCACCAGCAAGGGGAGACGGGCCCGCACCGTGGGCTCTCCGCCGGTCAGACGAATCGATTTCACGCCAGCTTCGTGCACCAGAATCGAGGCGATCCGTTCGATCTCCTCGTAGGTGAGAATCCCTCCGCGCTCCAGCCACTCCATTCCTTCTTCGGGCATGCAATAGGCGCAACGAAAGTTGCAGCGGTCGGTGACCGAGACTCGAAGGTCGGTGTGAACCCGCCCGAATGTGTCGATCAACCGTTCGGCCATCGAACCACCGTACAACCGGCCCGACCTTGGACCAATGTCGGGAGATGCCAACAGATCCTCGAGACCTTCGACTAATAATGGGCAGAGTTACCCGTCACACTTAAGAAAGAACACCTATCAATGCCTCTGCCCCTCTGGCAAATGTTCATTCTCGCCGCTGTCGGCAGCCTATGGGTCGCATGGCTCGTTGTGCCGTTCGTTCGCTCTCTCCGCAAGCGCGAGCCCGATTCGATCGGATCGTTCCGCCAGCAACTGAGCGCCATGGGACGTGCGCCTGAAGAAGTGATGCTGGAACGGTCCAGCGGGGCCCAGCTTGCAACCAGTCCCTCCAAATGGCGTTCCCAGCCGGTCCACAGCCGGCGTCGACAGATCTTTCTCGCTCTCTGCATGTCTGTCGTGGTCTCACTCATCGCCGCTGTCATTGGCGGTGGTCTCTTCGTAGGGCTGCACCTCACGATGGATGTGCTTTTGGCGACATTTGTTGCCTTCGCCAACCGGGCCGGCGGCCGCGAGGTCGAACGTCGGGAAACCGTCATCTATCTCGACGACTATGACAACGACGAAGATGAGTCCCCCTATGAGTACGTAGGTGACGACGAACTTCTGGTCAACTACGGGTAAGCTCACACTCCCGTTCCACGGGGGTGTAGCTCAGTTGGTAGAGCGCCTCGGTCGCATCGAGGAGGCCAGGGGTTCAATTCCCCTCACCTCCACGTAATTCCCTCCGGGGGCCTCTTGCGCTCGCCTGCGGGCCTCTTCGGTCCATGTTCTCGCTGCGGGCCTGGCGGCCCTCGCTTCATGGACACGGCCCTTCGGGTCGGCCCGGGACATGATTCCCTCCGGGGGCCTCTTGCCTCGCCTGCGGGCCTCTTCGGTCCATGTTCTCGCTCGGGCCTGGCGGCCCTCGCTTCATGGACACGGCCCTTCGGGTCGCCCGGGAGCGGATTCGGTCCGGGGACCGTTTCTTGCCCTACTCCCAGGTGATGTGGGCGCCTTGGCTGGGGGCGGCTCGGGTCCACCAGGTATCGACCTGCGGATCTGCCCCTGGTTCGGCGAAGGCGACGATCGAACCGCCGAATCCGCCCCCGGTCAGGCGCGCGGCGAGAATCCCGGGCTGTGAAACGAGGTGGTTCACCATGTCTTCAACCACTGGAGTCGACGCCTCGAAGTTGTCGGCGTAGCTCCGGTGTCCGTCGGTGAGGATGCCGGCTGCCCGGTCGATGTCGTTGGTGGTGAAGGCATCGGCCATCATTCGAACCCGCTGGTTGTCGCCGACCACGTGACGAGCGCGTTTTCTCATCATCGAGTCGGTGAGCGTTTCCACATCTTCCAAGCTCGCCAGTCGGAGCGGCCCAATGGTCCTTTCGGCTGCGAAGCATGCTTCGCGGCGTGTGCTGTATTCGGACTCGGCGATCTCTCGCTGCTGACCTGAGTGGACCACAAGGATCTCGAGACCTTCGGGAACACGTACCGGCTCGATGCTCAGATCGTGGCAGTCGATCAACAATGCAGATCCGGCCACACCAAAGAGGCTGGACAGCTGATCCATCAGCCCGATTTGTACTCCGGTGGCGTTCTGTTCGGACTCCCTTGCCATCTTGGCGAGTTCCCGCCGGTCACCGTCGCCGACAAGCGCGAGCAGGGCTGCGCATGTGAGGGCGCTGGACGTTGACAGGCCGGTGCCACCGGCAGGCAGGTTCGAGTGGATGTCGACATCGAAACCGTTTCCGTTGTCGGCGCGGCATTGCTGCTGATGCCAGATAGCGGCCCCAGGTGCGAATCTCCCGCGGGTCGACGGGGAGCGGGATGTGCACATCTTCGGACTGGTTTGAGGAACGGGCGATGATCACGCCCTCGGTCAGGCTGCCCGTGATGGTGATGCCGAGGTCGAGTGCCATGGGCAATACCAGGCCACCGGTGTAGTCGGTGTGCTCGCCGATGAGATTCACTCTCCCGGGCGCGAACGAGACGAAGGAGCGACTCACTTGAACCACCGGTCGGCGGTTGCCGACATCTGGGGGTCTACGAGTTCGTTGCGATCGCCCCCGCCGGTGAGTATTTCTGGCTTCATCTCGATCAATCTACGGTCAATCGGTCCGTACCGGCGGTAGGCATCGAAGTCGGCGAAACCTGGGGTCATCCGTCGGTGGTGTCGGTGGTGTCGCCTTCGGGCACGACTTCAGAGAGATCTCCCGCCTCGCAATCGTTGTAGTTGGACCGCGTGGCTTGTTCTCCGATGGTCTCTGCGTCGATACCCGAAAGTTGGATCGGTCCCGAGGTGTCCCGCAACTCCACCGCATCCACAGCGTCGAACTGGGTCATCGTGCAGACGATCACCTGGGTCGAGAAACGGTTGTTGGTGTTCTCTCGAAATTGCGCTTCGTCGGAGACGGCGATCGACAGCAGACCACCCACGGGCTGGCCGGCGACCGGATTGAGCGACTCCGAGAGACGGGCTCTGACCGGGAGGAGCGCTGACTCCACTTCTGTTGGACCTGCGACCAGCAACTCGAGAGCCTCTTGGATCCCCGGCCGCTGCTCTCTGGATCGTGTGACTCGCCAGAGCGAGTCGTCTTCTTCAGCCAGGAAGTACAGCTCGAGTCTGAAACCGCCCGCAACCTCCGGTGGAGGTTCGGTGGTGGTGCTCGTCGGTCCGAGCAGATCATAGGGAACGTTTGGAATCACCTCGGCTGCCTTCTCCTGGGGCGATATACACCCGGCAAGGACGAGTGCCAGAGGAACCAAGAACAAACAAGTGGTGACCGAGCGGGAACCGACTGCGTGGTTCCTGGGCGTATGCGACCCGGAGCGAGGAACGAGCGGAGGCGAGCGAAGGCATATTACAGAGCCAGTTCTTCCAGCTCGCCGGTCATGTCTGCTTCGATTCCGGGAATCTCGACCACAAAACGTGCTCCGGTTCCGGTTGGTGTGAGGCCGTCCACCCAGATCCGGCCCCCGTGAAGGCGAACGTGTTCAGAGACCAGTGAGAGGCCGAGCCCAGCTCCGGTGGCAATCTCGCGCCGGCCGGCATCGGATCCGGCCCGCGAGAAACGGTCGAAGATTCGAAGGCGGTCCGCCGGGGCAACACCCGGCCCGTCATCGATCACACTGATCCTGAGCCGATCGTTGTGTCGTTCGACCGAGATGACGGTGGCCCCTCCTGCGTACTTTCGGGCGTTGTCGAGCAGGTTGGCGATCACTTGGTGAAGCCGGCGCTTGTCAACGCTGACCATGAGTGCACCGCGTTCGTCGGTTTCGACGGGAACCCCCGGAGTAGGGCCCTGTGCAACAACCCGCCGAAGAAACTCCAACACTTCGAAGGTGTCTGTGTCCAGTTGAACCGCTCCTGCGTCAAGACGGGAGATTTCGAGCAGGTCTTCGACGAGCCGCTGGAAACGGAGAAGGTCTTTCGACAGCAGATCCGTTGCCCGTCGGGCGGCCTCGGGCATTTCTGCACGGCGGTGTTCGAGCACATCAACCGAGGCCGCAAGGGTCATGAGCGGGGATCTCAGTTCGTGCGAGACGTCGGAGGCAAACCGTTCATCCCGTTCGATCCGTGACCGCAAGGCTTCAACCATGTCGTTGAAGGAGCTGGTGAGTTTGGCCAGATCAGGATCTGATTGTTCATCCAACCGGGTGTCGAAGTCGCCGGCGGCGATCGCTTCCGCTGCCAGGGCGGCGTTGGTGACAGGAAGGAGTAGGCGCCGTGCGAAGTAGTAACCGAGTCCGGCGCCGAGAATGGTGGCCGTGACGCCGACTCCGATGAGGATTCGTCGCAGTGTTGCCAGCGTGGATTCGGTGTCGGTCAGCGACAGGATTTCGTAGTAGTCGGCGTTGATCTCGGCGATCCGCACGCCGACCGCGAACTGACCGCCGTCCTCTGTCTGGAAACGCTTGCTGGCGGCTTGGCCCCGCACGACGAGTGCGCGCAGGTCGGTGGGGATATCGCTGACCACGAGACCGGAAAGGGAACGCGGTTCACCGTCGGCGGGCAGGAGAAGGACTTCGGCATTGTTGGTTCTCGGCAGGCCCTCGAGAATGTCGGGGATCTCTGCCGATTGCAGCTGAAGGTCTCGGCGCAGGTCCGCTGCGTTGTTGAACATCTGGGCCACGGCGAGACCCTCGGTCTCGGCCAGGAGCTGACGTTGGGCAAGTGCCAAGGAGCTGACGGCGACGCCTGAGGACAGCAGAAGGGCTCCCAGAGCGTACGACAACGAGACCCGGGCTCGTAGCCCGATGATCCGGCCGAGAACACGACGCCGACTACGGCTGGAGCTTGTAGCCAAGGCCCCGTGCTGTGACAACGTAGCGAGGGCTGGCTGCGTCTGGCTCCACCTTGGTCCTCAGTCGTCGAATATGAACATCGACCAGTCGACCGTCACCGAAGTAGTCATATCCCCACACCCGTTCCAGCAACACTTCGCGGCTGAACACCTTCCCGGGTTGTGATGCAAGTTCGCACAGCAGCTTGAACTCGGTCTTGGTGAGATGTACTTCGCTCTCGCCCTGGGTGACCATTCCCTCCTCGGGGCTGATCTCCAGCTCGCCTACCTTCACGCGCTGCATGTTGCCCTGCTCGGCGTTTCGGCTGCGCCGCAGCATGGCGCGGATTCGGGCAGACAGTTCCTTGGGAGCGAACGGCTTGGTCATGTAGTCATCAGCCCCCGCTTCGAGCCCGGCAACTACATCGTGGGTGTCAGCCCGGGCGGTGACCATGATGATTGGCACGTCGCTGCCGCGACGCATCTGGCGACACACCTCGAAGCCGTCCATTCCGGGCAGATTGATGTCGATCAGCACCACGTCGGGCGGATTGTCGGTGAAGGAGTGCATGGCGGACTCGCCGGTCCCAGCCTCGGTGACTTCCCAGCCTTCTTCTTCCAGCGCCAGTTTCACAGCCTGCCGGATGCGCTCGTCGTCCTCAACTGTCAAGATGTGAGTCCCCACGTCCCTATGGTGCCTCAAAAACGGCCTCGATGGGAGCCAGCGTGGTCTAGAACCTCTGGTCAGCTGGGCGAGAGTGTGGTCGACGCTCAGCCGATGATGGCGCTGAGTTGGTCGAACAACTGTGGCGCGGAACCAAGCAAGAGGGGCCGCTCGGCTTCTGGCGGGGTGAGGAACTCCACCCGGGCACCGGCTTCAGAGGCGATCAGCCAACCGGCGGCAAGATCCCACTGATTCAGTCCCGCTTCGAAATAGGCGTCGTAGGCGCCCCGAGCGACCATGCACAGATCTTTGGCTGCGGATCCCAGACGGCGGATGTCCCGTACTTGCGGCAGGAGTTCGATCAGCAGCTCTGCCTGTTGTTGCCGCTGTTCGGCCACATATGAAAAGCCGGTTCCCACCAGGGCTTGGGCTAGCTCTTCGGTGGTTGTTCGTGCGTGAAGCGGTTCGCCATTCAGGGTTGCGCCGCCGTTGCGATGGGCTGCGTACATCTCCTGGGCAACAGGGTCGAAGACAGCGGCTGCGCCGATTCCTGCGCTGTCGCCGACCGCAATCGATACGACCCAGCCGGGGAGCCCGTAGAAGAAGTTTGTTGTTCCATCGATCGGATCGATGAACCAGGTAAGGCCGGTGGTTCCCTCTTTGCTGGTGCCCTCCTCGCCCACGATCGCGTCGTCGGGACGTTGTCTACTCAAGTCTGCGGTGATCAGCGCTTCAGCTGCCTTGTCTGCAGCGGTCACGATGTCGACCTGGGAGGATTTGGTGTGTATTTCGGTGACTGCGGTCCTGCGCTGGGCAAGCGCCAGCGCTCCGGCCTCGGATGCCATCTGCACAGCCAGTTCTCGGAGTTCGCTCCAGCTCACGTCGGTCATCGTTGGTCCTCGGGATGCTGCACTGCGTTCCATTCGTTCATCGCTCGCAGGGTGAGTTGGGCCACGATTCCCACACCAACGGCACACCCGATAGCGAAGCCGATTGCCACAAGCGACGAAGCCCATCGAGGGAACCCAAGGAGATCGCTCGTTCCGAACCCGATCAGACCGCCCAATAATCCACTGATCAGGATCCCTGTGAATGCCAGCCAGCGGGCCAGCGTGGGAGGTTCGGTCTCCAGCGGCTCAGGTGCGGTGAAGTTTTCGTAAGGCAAGACATCACGCGGAACCGCTACAGGTTCGACCTGACTCTCCCTTGGGTCGCCGGTCATTGAGAACGGGGACGAAGTGTCAAACGCCCGCTACTCGTCGGCTGCTTCGGGCGCTGGTTGGGCCGGCGCAGAATTGGCTCTGATTGCAGAAGAAACCTGATTGAGGCCGACTCGACCCATGAGCCGGAAATTGCGCTCGAGCCCCATTCCACTCAGCAGCATCAGGAGGAACCCCGAGAATGCCAGCAGAAAGTGTATTTGTAACGTGCCGAGCATGACGGCGAGTCCTGCCAGTAAGCCGACGACGGACCACCGCAGCGATGACAGAGCATGCCTGTAGACCGTTGTCTCGCCGACCTCGCGCACCAGATCGGGGTCAGTCTGGTGCAGCTGACGCTCGATCTCATCGAGAATGTTCTGCTCGTTATCTGACAGCGGCATTGACGCTTACCTCTCCAAACCCGTAGATCCACAAGTCTCGCGCACTCTTTGCCTTTCGGCAACGCGGGGAGAACGATAACCCACCGTCGGCAATTGATGGCAAATCGAAGGATTCAGTGATTCAGCATTCAGTGATTCAGCACTGAGTAGGCTTCTCATCGGACGGTGATCCTGACGGTTGGCTTCAGGAGACGGCGGGGATCGGCATCAAACCACCAGCGGGCCAGCGGCTTCTGTTCCTTGCGGAATGCCGCAGAGATCGTGTCGCTCGCAGATTCTGCTACGCCGGCTTCGTCGTTGCTGACCATCTCGGGTGCATATCGGGCCGTGGTCACAATGCGACCGACCTCACTGAGAGGCAAATGAGAAAAGCGTGTCTGACCTGCGAGTCTGTCGCAGAAGTTGATTCGGGTTTCGCTGGGATCGCGCAGAATCCCATGGTGGTGTTCGAGCGATTCGGATATTTCGGCCCAGGCGGTATCGACTCGATCTGCGGTGCTTTTTGCGCGAAGTCTCCGGCGAGCCCGGCGGGTTCGCTGCAGCATTGGCAAACCGAGCGCCAGCCCGACGAAGCCGATTATGACCACGAGCCACCTCAGGCTGATCGGGAGACCACCAGCTCCGCCAGCACCGCCGGTGGGGGCACCCAATTCCGGGTCGTCCAATGGCATTGTCTGATTCGGAGTCGAACCGGGAGGCCCCTGTTCGGGCACAGTGGTTGTGGTCGAATCGAACGGATTGTCGGGTTGGGTGGGTTCATCCTGTTGGGCTTCAACGTCGCTGTAACCCTCCGCCGCCGGCGAGCCTCGCTGCGGGGTTGGCTCGAAAGACACCCAACCGAGATCGTCGAAATACACCTCGGGCCACGCGTGGGTGTGCCGGCCGGTGATCTGGTAGGTCCCCGGTTGGCCGTCGACGGGCTGGCCCCAGGTGAATCCGACCGCCACGCGTGAGGGGATGTTCAACGCCCGTGCCATAAGGGCGAACGTGCCGGAGAACTGTTGACAGAAGCCCACCCGTTCAGCCAGGAACTGCTCGGCAGGATCCCCTTGGCGGGCCGACAGGGCGGTGGAGTAGTCAAAGCCGCGGAAGAACTTCTCCAAGAGAATGAGCCGGTCGTAGTCGGTCGCCGCACCCTCAGTGAGCTGGCGGGCTGTCTGAGCGACAACAGGTGAGACTTCACTGGGCACCCCGAGGTAACGGCGGCGGATCGCCTCAGTCCCGTTGGTACTGGCGTTCCCCAGCTCCTCGGAGGTGTACAGAGGAACCACTGAATCGACCGAGTACTGGAGATCGCTGGCTTCACCCTCGGTCTCATCGACGATGAGTGAGCCGGTGTCGGCAATCCAGTTCACGCCGGTCTCGGAATCGATTCGGGTGGGGGCGAATGCGGCCGGTAGCCAATCTCCGCCCAGATTCTGAAGCTCGAAATCCTGGCTCACGAGTTCGGTCGTCCCGGCCCGCGGTCGCTGGCCGGGCAGCGATCCGTCTTCATCGCTGGATTCTTGGCCCTTGGCGAGCCACTGGCCGTTTTCCGTAAGTGTCGAGGCCGGCCAGTCGGTAATAGCTCGGCCGGTTGGTGGTGACCCGGAAGAGCTCGGTGTCTTTCTGGTTCACCAATCGAGAGCCGATGTTCACAAAGGGACTGATGACCACGCGGGTGGGGTCACCGCTGTTCCGCCAATCGAGCAACTCGGACTCGCCCGCCCCGGGAAGCAGGGGCCCCGCCAGCAGCCCGAGGGCGATGGTGACCGCTCCAAAACCCGCTGCGCCGGCGGCAATCCGCGACGGACCGCGCTGGCGGTCGGTGGTGAGCCACAGGTTCTGGCGCTCTCGCGCCAGCCGATTGGCGACGGTCCAGAACACGATTGCGGCGGCGAAGATCAACGTGCTGATGACTTGGTACTCGCCCGAACCAATGACCGATGAGAAGATGAAGAGTAGGCCAGCAGGTAGGACCGGTTCGAACGCCAGACGCAACCGGAGGGCCGCCCAGTCCACGATGAATGCAGCGATCCAGGCACCGGCGATGGCAGCTGCAATGAAGCCCTGAATTGCGGTGACAGGTGCGCGTTGAGCCCGGAATTGATCCAGGGTCTCGTCGCCCACCAAGCGCAGCGCCAGGCGTGTTTCTTCGGTGGGAATCACCCCAAACGACGCAGTTGCTGGCGCCAGCCAGTTCATCAGTCCCACCGCGAGAACCAGAAGTGAGATCGGCGCAGCGATCACAAGAGGCACCCGTGCATACCGGAGCACGAGCGCGAGCAGAGAGGATGCCACGCCGGCAGCGGCGATCGGCACGACATCGGCGGTGTTTTCGAAGATCCGGATGAAACCAACCGCGGCAGCCGGTACGAGTGCGAGTGCGGCCGTCTCGGACACCACGGGCCATTGAGCGGTTCGAGAAACGGTTCGGTTGCCGCCATCGCTCATGAGTAGCCCGCCTGGCCAACTGGTTGTTTGAGCACCTGACGCCATTCAGCAACCGGATCCGAAGTTCCATCATGTCGCACGTGGCGTCCAATGTTCTGAACCGGGTTTGGTTCGCAGGTGATCACGACGGTGGAGCGGTAGCGACGGCCGAGTCCGACCATGGCCGCTGCCAATTCGGCCTCAGGGGCACCGGTGACGACAACCAGAGTTCCACCTCTGGTTCTGTGGCTGAGATCCTGAAGAGTGGTGATGAGCGATGATCTGGTGCTCGCAGATCGTGAGCCAGGCTCTTTGGTGCTCGAGGGGTTCAGGACTGTTGTCGAGCTTGGTCGGATCGTCGCAAGGCGGTCATCGACCACGTCGAGTTCGCTCGTCGCGTGAATGTCGGTGATGACTGTGGGTTCGGTCGTGACCAGTCGCAAAGCGTCTTCTGGGTTCCAGCCGGCGACGAGTGCGCTCAGGGTCGCCGAGACAGCCCGCTCGAAACCCTCGGTGCTGTAGGCCGAGGCCCTCCGGTCGAATACCACCGTGGTTCGACCGGTGCGGGGACGCTCGTCGGTGCGAACCATCAGATCATCTGTACGGGCAGTTGCCCGCCAATTGACCCGCCGGAGCTCGTCGCCCATGACGTAGGGCCGGAGTGCATAGAACTCGTCGCCCCCTAATCGAATTCGACGATCGTGCGTGAGCTCGCCGATCTGCTCCTGGCCCACAAAACCTTTGAGAGTGTCAAACGGGAGAAGCGGAGCATGAACAAGAAGCTGAGACGCGGCCGAGGCCCTCACCGTTGAGCGTGTGAGAGCAAGCGGATCGCCGAACGAGATGTCGAGGGGCCCGACCTCCAAAAGACCGCGGCTTCGAGTGGGCAATTGGTAGGCAACGACGGAACGATCCCGGCCTTTCACGCTGGCCAGCGAGACCTGAGCTCCGCTGCTGCCGCTGACATGGTCGGTGACACGCAGGACGGGGGTAGCACGCCGCGAGCTGTTGTGAATCTCCAGATCAATTCGCGCCGGCTGACCGGCGCGCAGCTTGGCTGGGGCGGCTCGGCGGCTGATCTCGAGGTCGAGTTGGACCGACGCCGTGTAGACGATTGCAGCCACAATGGCGACGCCCGCCATTGCGCCCAGGAGGTACAACTCGAGCGCACCTAGCCCTCGCCCGACGACCGTGATCACCACCCCGGCGGCAAACAGCGTGGCGCAAGCGCGGGTTGGTCTCATCAGATCCGATCGTATGGCACCGCAACCGAGTCGAGTATGTCGGCAACCACACGGTCGGCGTCTGTTCCTTGGAGCACGGCCTCGGGCCTCAGAACCAACCGATGGCTTATCACGGACCCCGCTACGGCTTTCACGTCGTCATCGGTGACAAAGGCCCTCTGCGATGCCAACGCATGAGCGCGGGCAACCTGCTGCAAACTCAGCGTGGCTCGCGGTGACATACCCAGTTCGACCGAGGGGTGGTTTCGGCTGGCCTCGGCGATATCGACGAGGTAACCCCGCAATTCGGGTGCGATCTGAACCCTGCTCACCATGTCGATCATGGTGTTGAGGTCGTGGCTGGTTGCCACCGCCGATAGTTGTTCAACCAGATGACGGGTTTCGTGAGTCTCGAGGATTGAGAGCTCATCGCTCCTCCGGGGATAGCCGACGGAGATTCGCATGAGGAAACGATCCAGTTGGCTGTCGGGTAGGGGATAGGTGCCCTCCGACTCGATCGGGTTCTGGGTTGCCACCACCATGAACGGCTGGGGCAGCCGGTAACTGGTTCCGTCGACCGTGACCTGTTCCTCGGCCATGGCCTCTAGCAGCGCCGACTGCGTCTTTGGCGATGCCCGATTGATCTCGTCGGCCAGAACAATGTTGTTGAAGATCGGACCGGGACGGAATTCGAACTCGGCTGTGTCCCGTTTCCAGACACTGATGCCGGTGACATCAGCCGGTAGCAGGTCGGGGGTGAACTGGATTCGGCCCATCTCTGCCTCGACCGAATGCGCCATTGCCTTGGCCACGGTGGTCTTGCCCACCCCGGGAACGTCTTCCACCAGCAGATGTCCCTGGGCCAACAAACACAGCAAGCTCTGACGAACGACAACAGGTTTTCCTCGAACGATGAGCTCCATGTTGTGAGCGATCGCATCAAAAGCTGTGACGAATTGAGTCACCGACGTCGGGTCGAGCGTCGTTGAGCGCCCATTGCCCGCGGCGTCGGCTTGTCCCGTGGGGGCTGAGGATGTTGTGGTCATTCGTTCCTTCCCCGGTCCGCCACCGGCCGTTGACAGGGTATCGGAGAGACTACGGTCGCATTCGTGGAGGATGTACGTCGGGTCGGGTCAACAGTTTCTCGGACTCGTGGTGAACAGACGATGCTCGCACTCGACATCGGTGGTACGAAGGTCACCGTCGGTGAAGTAACCACCTCGGCCAAGATCGCCCGGCAGGTAACTATGCCTACGCCGACCACCTCGAGCGGCCAAGAGCTCTTTGATGCCGTCGCGGGGCTACTCGATGGGTTCGCGCCATTCGGGCAGTTCCTCGGGCTCGGCGTGGGCTGCGGTGGGCCGATGAGTCCAGGCGGGCGGCTGGTCTCGACCCTCAACATTCCCGCCTGGCGGGCCTTTCCTCTGCTGGAACGGCTCGAACACCACACGGGTCTGATCACCGCGATCGACAACGACGCGAAAGCTCTGGCTCTGGCCGAGGGCTGGGTCGGCTCAGCGGCCGGCGTCGACAACTACATCGCCATGGTCGTCAGTACGGGGGTGGGCGGAGGCATCGTGCTCAACGGGAAACTGTTGGAAGGGGCATCAGGGAATGCCGGCCACATCGGGCACGTGTTCGTTTGCCCTGAATCTGGTACGGCTCTGCCCGATCACGTATCGGGGCTGCTGGAGACCGAAGCCTCGGGAACCGGGATCGCAGCCCGAATTGGCTCTGCGGCGGTGACGGCTTCGACCGCAGAGATCCGTCATGTGGGCACACTCATCGGGCGTGCGGTCGGCTCGGTTGCCAACCTTCTTGATCTGCGCCTCGCCCTGGTCGCCGGATCGGTGGCGCTCGGCTATGGCGAACCGTTCTTCAGCAGCGCCCAGGCCGAGATCGACCGGATGTGCACGCTCGACTACAGCCGCGGAACCCGCATTCAGCCGGCTGGCCTGGGCGACAGAGGCCCGCTCATCGGCGCAGCCGCGGTCGGTCTCCGCCAACTCAAACAACTGCCCCGCAACCTGTAATCGCTGATCTCGAGAGACCCCGGAACAACAACCGGAATGACTAGAGCTCACCGAGCGAAGTCCCCTCGTGGGCGTGCCGTGCCAGTGCTTCAACCCACACGCCAGCGAGCGTTATCGACAGCCCGGCGGCGAGGATTATCGGGCTCGGCCGTAACGCTCCCAGGACCAGAGCGATGATCGCAGCTACCGACAGCGTGATGGGAACAAGGCGACGGCCAGGATTGGTGGGCATTGTGAGAGTGATCGCTGCCAATGCTGCGGCCATCGTGGCAGTGGCACCTGCGATGAGCCAGGCAGTATTCGCCGGGGTGCGTGCGTCGCCTGCATGCTCGACCAGATTCACCATCCCCGCACCGGCCGCTGCCACGGCCAGCCAAATCGGAAGGTGACCCAGATTCCACACCCCTCGGTTGTAGGAACCGGGTCGAGGTGCTCGCCCGCCGACAAAGTCGAAGTAGTTCCACCAGAAACCGAACCCGATGACCAAGGCGACAACGCCCGTGACGACGGTGCGAGCGTTGTGTTCGGCTTCGGACAGGCCTTCCACCACGCCCACCACCACTTCGCCCAGCACAATGATGGTGAACAGCCCAAACCGCTCGGCCATCGAATCGGTGATCCTCAGCGCATGTTCCAGCTCGGGGTTGGGCCGCAGCACCTGGGAGAGGCTGCTTGCGATCTTGATCACCACCGTCGATGCCCACAACACCAGTCTGATCTCGGGGTCGTTGACGAATGCACTCACCACGATGATGGCGATCGCTGCCATCATTGCGGTGTTGTATTGCATGGTGGACCCGGCCATTTCGTCGGTGTCGTAGCTGCGGATCGAGTACCACTGCCATTCGATGAACGCCAACAACAATGCGTAGACGATTGCGAAGTTGCGGCCGTCGGAGACATCGTCGGCGGCATGAGCGGCGTAGACGGCCATGATGACCAACAGCGCCATCTGCACGAAGATGTAGGCCCGGCTGCGGCCGTCTTCGCGCCCGTGAAGTTCGTGATAGAAGGATCCGTTGACCCAGGCCACCCAAATGAGGCAGAAGACCACAGCGAATCGGCCGAATCCCGTCCAGCTCACATCGCCGGCGAACGTGTGAGCGATCTGGGCGATCAGCACCACGAAGACAAGGTCGTAGAAGAGTTCCAGGAAACTGACGGTCCGATCCTCGAGCACCTCGCCGTGCGCCCTCGGCGGGCCCGTGAACCAACTGCGAAGGCTGGTGATAGGGCGATCCGCAGAGTCTGACATGCTCACCATCATTGCAACTCCGGGCCGAGTTGTCTCCTTGGACTTCACCGATTCGACCCCCCCGAACGACGGATCCGGACAAGAGTCCGACAGCGTGGCGTCAGCGACCGTTCTCACAGATCACTTAGGCTCGCTCCATGCCAGAGGTCGCGGCGGCTCGCCGACGACTGCGGCGTTGGTGCTCGTTGGCTGTGTTGAGGTTCATGGTCTTCATAACGGCTTGCCAAACGAGAAGTTGGTCGATCTGGTTGTCTGCCATCTGTTTCGCGACGCCGACCTCGACACGACCGTTGAAGCCTGGTTCGTAGCCAGGACACAGGGGGCCATAGGGCCTGAGTTCGATGTAGCTACTGCTGCTTGAGCCAGTTGAGCCAGGTGGTGAGTTCATCGCCGGCGGACGCTGCCGGCGTGCCATCACCGCCGTATGCGGTTTCCAACCGAAAGCGCATCCAGCTGGAATCCGGAACCGGGAGGAATGGACGTCGGCTCCACCACCGATCGGGGACCAACGACCGATATGCCATGAGTGCAGTGGGCCACAGTCGCGGCTGTTTCAAGACGGCAGCAACCATGGGGCGAGTGATCTGCACAGGATCAGTCTATCCCGACGACCTATTTGGGAATTTCACTCCAGGGCCCACGGTCGGCGCGAGGCTCCTTGGGCAAACCGAGCATCATCTCACCGATGATGTTCCGTTGTACCTGGGATGTGCCTGCGTAGATTGTGCCGGCGCGGGCGTTCATGAATGTTCCCAACCAGCTGCCGCTGTTGTTCGGCGCCCCGGGTGAGTCGGTGGAGAATGCAGAGGTGGGGAGCTTTCCGTCGAGGTACATGGCGTCGGCGCCCAGGATGTCCACGGCGAGTTCGGTGATAGTGCGGTGGTACTCGCTCCAGTACAACTTGAACAGAGAACCCTCCGGACCGGGATGGCTGCCCTTCAGGAAATCGGTGAGGGTGCGCATACCGAGGTAGCGCATGATCTCCACTTTCGAGTAACACCACGCCAGACGCTGACGGATTACCGGATCCTCGTTCTTGCCATACTTTTTGGCCAGCTCGAAGAGACGATCGACTTCGGTGCGGAATGCGACCGGTGCGGTGGCGGCGGTTTCACCACGCTCGAAACCGAGCAGTGTCATCGCCACCCCCCAGCCACCGTTCACTTCTCCCACAACGTTGTCCTTGGGGCAGCGGGCATCGGTGAAGAACACCTCATTGAACTCGCTCTGGCCGCTGATCATCTTTATGGGGCGAACATCGACACCGGGTTGATCCATGGGGACGAGCATGAACGAGATGCCACGGTGCTTGGCGACGTCAGCATCGGTACGGGTGAGAACGAAGATCCAGTCGGCCAGGTGGCCTGCGGATGTCCAGATCTTCTGACCGTTGATCACCCACTCGTCGCCGTCGAGCACCGCTTTGCATCCCAGGTTGCCAAGGTCTGAGCCGGCGTTCGGTTCGCTGTACCCCTGACACCAGATGTCTTCACCGCTCAGAATACGCGGGATGAAGTGTTTTTTCTGCTCCTCGGTTCCCCAGGTGAGGATGGTGTTGCCAACCATTTGAATGCTGAATGCATCATTCGGGCCGCCGGTGGGCACACCTGTCTTGGCGAACTCTTCTGCCAGGATCACCGACTCGGTAGCCGTGAGTCCGGCCCCGCCGTATTCGGTGGGCCAGTTCGGTGCGAGGTACTGGTGATCGCGCAGAGTCTCCCTCCACTCGTTCATGAACCGCAGTGCAGCGGTTTCGTCGAGTGCACCGATTCCATTCCAGTTCGATGGAAGGTGTTCGGCAAGGAAGGCCTGTACCTTCTCGCGAAAAACCTCTGCTTCGGGGGTGAACGTCGGCTGCATAACTCAAATACTAGACCGAGCGGTCAAGTTTTGAGAATCGGCGAACGTGGGTCACGCTTGGCACTGAGCACAGCGGCCGTGGAGGTCCAGACTGTGGTGGAGCGGATCGAAGCCGGACCGTTTGGCCAGCGCGGCAAGTCGCTGCTCCACCAGCCGTTCAAGGTCATCGTCGAGCTGGACGTCGTCGATCAGACCGCAGTCCACGCAGATGAGGTGATGATGGTGTCCCATCAGGTCCTCAGCGAGTTCGAAGTGGGCGTACTCCGAGCCGGCAGAGATTCGCCGAATCACGCCCGAACGCTCGAGCACATCAAGGTTGCGATACACAGAGCTTTGAGCCAGATCCGGTGCAACATCAGCGATGTCAGGCAGCGTCACCGGTCGACCGGCCGCCAGTAGAACATCGACCAGGTTGCGGCGGGCTGCGGTGTACCGCTGATCCATGCTCTTCAACTGCCGGCCCACTTCTTCATGCACCTCACCCGTGTCGTTGGTGAGGTTCGGGTGGTGAGAACCCGGTTGAGGATCGCTCACGACGCCCTGTCCTGATGGGAGGGGACAGAGATCGCTGCGGGATCGTGGGGGTGGTTGTGTCCGTGATCATCGATCACGATCGCGCTGCCGTCGGGATCCTCGAGCACCCGATGACCGAACGCCTCTCCCAGGGGTCCAGGCTGCAGCACGGTCTCTGGAGGGCCGTCGGCGATAACGGTTGTGGCTAGGAGGAGAACCCGGTCGCATCGCTCCGCTTCATCGAGATGGTGGGTTGACAGCACGACGAGCCGGCCTCGATCCCGTTCGTTGCCGACGACGTCAAGGATGATCTCCTGGCTGGTGAAGTCGAGTCCCGTTATCGGCTCGTCGAGCAGAAGGCAGTTGGCGTCCTGGGCGATCGCCTTTGCGATGAGAACTCGCTGACGTTGCCCCCCTGAGAGCGTCCCGTACCGACGATGCAACAGTCCCTCGATAGCCAATCGAGCCGCGGCCTCGCTGATGGAGGTTCTGTCTTCTGCATCGAGTCGGCCGAGCAAACCTCGTTTGCCGAACCGGCCCATCTTGAGCACCTCACCGGCCGTGAGCGGCATCCAGGAGTGTTGATCCTGCCGTTGTCCCACGTAGGCCACACCGCCCCGGTCGCCCGAGTCCCGTTTGACGGTGCCCGTTGTCGCTTTCGTCAAGCCACCGAGGAGTCGCAGCAGCGTTGTTTTCCCAGATCCGTTTGGGCCGATCAGTGCCACCAGACTTCCTGCCTCGAAACGGATCGTGGGCATCTCGAGCGCGATCTGGCCGTCAAAGACAACCGTGACGCCGTCGAGTTCGAACACGACCGTCAGCGTAGTGGAAATGAGAACCATTACCAATACGGTGTTTTGGGTGAACTCCCGTCTCTTGGTCTCGATCACCGTCGGCGCTGCTCTGTTCGCAGGGTGCGGAGATTCCGCCTCGTCAGAAATGACTGCCGAATCGACCATCGTGGTCACCACCAACATCTGGGCCGACGTCGTGGCGAATGTGGCGTGCGATGAGCGTGTAGGTATAGACATCCTCATTCCTCCCGGAGGTGACCCACATGGGTTTGAGCCATCGCTGGCCGACCGGGAGCGGCTGGACAACGCATCGCTGATCGTGGCCAACGGACTCTCACTGGAAGAGGGTCTTGACGACACCATCAACGCGGCAGCTGATCGAGGCACACCGCTTTTCCGGTTCTCCGATCACATCCCAGAATCTGAGGTTCTTGCTTCCAACAAGGTTGATGACGATGACCATGACGAGGACGACGACGATGACCACGGGGGCGAGGATCCTCATATCTGGTTCGACCCCACGCTTGTGGCGGCAGCCGTACCTGCGTTGGCCGCAGACCTCGTCGACCACGCCGGCATCGATGAGGCAACCGCTGCAGGGTGCCTGGAGGAGTATCAGCGGGTACTCATCGATCTCGACCTGGAGATCAGAAGGATTGTCGCCCAAATCCCCGAAGGTAAACGCCAGCTGGTCACCAGTCACGATTCCCTGGCTTATTTCGCTCATCGCTACGGGTTCGAGGTTATTGGAACTGTCATCCCGGCCGCCTCGACATTGGCCGAGACGAACCCGGCCCAGCTGGAGGAATTGGCAGAACTGATCAAGGCCAATGCTGTTCCGGCGATTTTCGGTGAGACACTGCAGTCTGGCGATGACATGGACGCATTGGCCAGGCGGGTTGGGGATGTAGAGATCGTCATCCTCGACACAGGAACCCTGGGCCCTGAGGGCAGTGGCGCCGACTCCTACGTTGGGCTTCTTCGAACGACCGCTGAGCTCATCAGCAACGCACTTCGTTAGGCTCCTTCGATGTCGATTCTCACCGATCCCATCGGTTGGTGGATTGAACCGTTCACATCGAACGTATTCATGAGAAGCGCTCTTGTAGCTGGGGTTCTGGCCGTCGTTGCTACTTCGCTGGTCGGCACCTGGGTTGTGCTTCGAGGCATGAGCTTCCTGGGTGATGCGCTCGCCCACGGCGCCCTGCCGGGGATAGCAATCGCATTCATCTTGGGGATCGACACCGGCGTCGGGGCGATGGTCGCTGCACTGGCGATGGTTGCCGGCGTCAACCTCGTCCGAAACCACTCGCCCCTGCCCGAAGACACTTCGATCGGTGTGCTTTTTGTCGGCTTTCTTGCCCTCGCGGTTGTGATCATGTCCAGTCAGAGCGGCGCGTACACCGGCGATCTCAACCGCTTCCTGTTCGGTTCGATAACCGGCGTCGACAACGGCGATCTGCTTCGCCAGGCACTCGCCGCCGGCATCTCAGTACTCGGCGTCACTGTCTTTTATCGGGCGTTCTTGGTGATGACCTTCGATGAGACCCAGGCTCAGTTGCTCGGGCTTCGGCCGCGACTCTCCAATGGCGTTCTGCTGGTGCTCGTTGCCGTTGCGATCGTTGCGTCCTTTGAGGCGGTGGGCAACCTTCTGGTGTTCGCGTTTCTGATCGCACCGCCGGCCACAGCGGCCCTCCTCGTCCGACGGGTCCATTTGATCATGGTGACCGCAGTCGGGCTGGGAACCGGCTCTGTGATCCTCGGCCTCCTCATCAGCTACCACGGCAACACTGCGGCGGGGGCCACCATGGCGCTCACGTCTGTTGTGCTGTTCCTGGGAGTGGTAGCGGCGCAGTCTTTTCTACGAGCGTTCGGCCGATTGGCCACCGGACTCCCCGAACAAGCCGGCTAGAACCCGATCGGGGACCTCGAACCGGCGGAGGGAATACTCGACCTTCCCATGACGTTGTGAAAGCGAGTGCCGTAGAAGACGACTCAGAAGGAAAAGCCCGATGGCAACCAAAAACATCACCGAAGCAGAGTTCATGCCTCTTATCGAAAGCGACGGCGTCGTGCTCGTCGACTTCTGGGCAGAATGGTGCGGCCCGTGCAAGTCGTTCGCTCCGATCTACGAGAAAGTCTCAGAGGATCATCCCGATGCGGTTTTCGCCAAGGTCGACACAGAAGCGGAGCAGGCCTTGTCGGGCGGGCTCGGCATTCGTTCTATCCCAACCCTGATGATATTTCGGGACGGCATCCAGGTCTTCTCACAACCCGGCGCGATTCCCGCTGCCGCGCTCGAGGACCTCGTTGGCCAGGTGAATGCTCTCGACATGGATGCGGTGCGAAAGAGCATCGAGGAGTCCAAGGCCGCTGAGTGAGCTCTGACGCGCTGAACGCTGTCTTCAAGGCAGGCGAGCGAGTTCGGCCAGGAATGCGGTCGTCATGACGCTGGGGTCCAACTTCGAACCGATCTCAGTCTCGATGTCGAGTCCGGAGACCTTCTCGGGGTCGAGATACGCGGTGGTCTCGCCTAGCTGGCTCAGGTAGGGAACCAGACACTGGAATCGAGCCACATTTCGGGTGCGGCGCTGCGAAAGCCCCAAGAGCTTCACGCCTCGTTCGTCGAGGAGTTCGCCCGGGCCGAGACCGGCAAAACAGACCGTACGGCCGGCGTCGCGATTGCGGAGTGCACCCTGATGCAGTGTTGATCGGGTGCCGAGTGAGCGAAACGCTCGCTGCCACACGCCACCGAGCCAGTGAAAAGCGCGGCCCACATCGTCGTCCCACAGCTCGTCACGGCGATCGATCAGCACGTCGATCCAGATATCGGGCGGTCGCACCAGAACCGCTCCTCCTCCACTGCGACGCCGAGTAACTTCGATCGCGTGGCAGCGGGTCGGATGGAGATCCGATGAAGGCTGCGTGGAGCCGATCACAAGTGCGGGTTCGTTGACTCGATGCGACCATACGAGTCGCTCGCAACTGTCCGGAATAGGGCGATTATGCAGGTCAGCGGCGGTTCCAGTGCTCGAGGCGACATCCCACCATCGACCTCTTCCCTCCAGCATCCCTTCAGTGTGGCCGGTTCTGCGCCGCGCTGCGAGTGGGCAGTGGCTGCTGGTTTGGTTCCGCCTGGCACCTTTTCCTGCTCCGACAGCAATCCTCCAGATTTGTCGCAGATTGGTAGACAGAGTGGGGGGTGGGGGGTTAGGGTGGGGCGAAATGGGAGGCAATCCCATTCCTGTCCATGCCGATTCGGCTGGGCACGGTGATCCGTATCAGACAACCCGGGGGAGGCGAGGTGCACGTTGTTCGTTGGTCAGTACGAGCACACGCTGGACGACAAGGGTCGTGTAGTACTTCCGCCGGATTTCCGCGACGAACTCGGCAAGCGGGGTTACCTCGTTCGGCTCGGAGAACGTCTGGGACTGTGGGACGAAGAGACCTACTCAGCGGTCTCCCAAGAATGGGAGGAACATCGCAAAGACGGAACGTTGGACGCGGTGAGCTTTCGAAAGCTGACTTCTCAGACCCAACGCGTGAAGATCGACAGCGCCGGTCGGATCACCATCAACAAGTCGCTCCTCGACGGTTTCATTCTGGGTCAAACCGTTGTCCTCAACGGTTCGCTGTCTCGGATCGAGATCTGGCCCAAGGAGACCTACACCTCAATGCACGACACCGAGGAGGCATCGCTCAACGTGAGTGCTGCCCTCGATCGGATGGGTTTTTGATGCGTGCACACCACCGACGCCTGGCGGCATGGACACGAAAGGAGCTCGGCCTTACCTAGATTTCGTTCGATCATCGGTTGCTTCTCGGGGATCGGGGAAGGGTACTTCTGCCCCACAACTCCGCCCGTTACCCCTCAAGTGCGCTCAGGGAGACATCCTGACGTACGTCCGGCTCCCGAGGGGCAACCGATGACCGAACCACCTCTATCCCAAACGCTCGCAGCCGAACAGGAAGGCCGATGGGTCATGGAGGGACAGAAGAGGGTGACGCCGGCATGACTCATGACGCCCAGTTGGTTCGACCATGCGCCGGTTTTGGTAGCTGAGACCGTTGAGATTCTCTCAGCTGTTCCAGCCGGTGTGGTTGTCGACGCGACCCTGGGCGGAGCCGGTCACGCAGTTGGGCTGTTGGAGGCTGCCCCGCAGGTGCGCATCGTTGGGATCGACCAGGATCCGCTGGCGCGTCGAGCAGCCGCCGAACGTCTGGCCCCGTTCGACGATCGCGCCCAGATCGTCGCTGGTCGTTTCGATCTCCTCAACCAACTACTGGACAACGCCGGCGTCGGCGACATCTCGGGGTTCCTCTTCGATCTCGGAGTCAGCTCACCCCAACTCGACCTTCCCAGCCGGGGTTTCAGCTTTCGCCACGACGGCCCGCTCGACATGCGTATGAACCCGCAGTCAGTGCTGACGGCGGAAACCATCGTCAACACATGGTCCCGAGAGCGCCTCGCTGCCATCATCAAGAGCGGCGGAGACGAACGGTTCGCACAACGAATTGCGAAAGCGATCGTTGCCGCTCGGCCACTTCTCCGAACGGTCGATTTGGCCGAAGTGATCGTGCAGGCAATCCCGGCCGCCACCCGCCGAACCGGCGGTCACCCGGCCAAACGCACCTTCCAGGCGCTTCGGGTTGCAGTGAATGACGAATTGACGATCCTCCAACCAGCCCTCGAAGCTGCCCTGAACCGGCTGGTTCCCAAGGGCAGGGGAGTGGTGCTCACCTATCACTCGGGTGAGGATCGAATTGTCAAAGCCGTCTTCCGTGACGTCAGCACCTCGCCAACACCAGCGCATGTTCCAGTGCCCGAAGAGCCTGCTCCGTTTCGGCTCCTGCGTCCGATCTCGCGAACCGCCAGCGAAGGCGAGCTGGAGCGGAATCCCCGATCTCGCAGCGCTCGTTTGCGCGCCATCGAACGGGTGGCAGCATGAGTGCGCTGAGGATGGAAGCACCGCGTCGCAACCGGACCGGAACCGTGAAGAAGCGAGCGGCAAGCAAGAAACCGGCAGCCAAACAGAGCTCGTCGACGTCCAAGAAACGATCGACAAAGAAGACCACCGCGAAGAAGACCACTGCGAAGCGGAGGGCGGCGAAGACGAGCGCTGACCCGAAGACTTCGAAGACGAAGGCCCAAACCCAGAAGCGGGCCGGTTCATCACGCAGCTCCACGGTGCGGGGTTCATTGTTCTTGATCGACGTGGCAGCGTTGCGGAGCAGGACCCGACGGCGCAGGCTCGTTATCGCATCACTGCTGCTGCTCGTGGCCGCCTTCTTCGGAGCCGCCCTGGTGCAGGCGCAGTTGGTGCAAACCCAGGCTGAGACCGATCGAATTCAAACCGAGATACGCCGACTGGAGAACGATCTTGCGCTTCTGGACCGACAGGTCGTCGAAGCATCGTCTCCTGAGGTGATTGTGGAACGTGCTCGTCGGCTCGGAATGGTGCGAGCTGTCCGCCCCGTGTACCTCGTGGCAACTCGGCCGGTGGGCCCATGAGCCGCGTCAAGACTCGGTCGACGCGGGCCCTTTTCGCAGAACATCCGCAGATCTTCACCGTGTTGGCCGTGTTCTTCGTGGTGATGGTGATCTATACCGCCCAGCTGATCGACCTCCAGGCCGTTCGTCCCGAGCGCTACCGCAGCCTGGCCCAGGATCAGAGCACGGCCACTCGAACCTTGCCCGGATTCCGGGGGCGGGTGCTGGATCGCGAAGGGTTCGTGCTTGCGGCAAGCACTCCAACCCAAAAGATCATCGCTGATCCTCAGCTGGTTGTAGACCCGGAATGGACTGCGGCACTGCTGGGCCCACAGTTGGGCACCGAGGCCTCCGACCTCGAGACTCGTCTCCTGCCGTCCTCGCCCGAGGATCGATACAACGTCGTGGCCATCACCTCTGACGCCGCTGCACTGGCAGGTATCCGGGCCCTCGTTGCCGACAACGAGACCTCCAAGGCCTTCACCGGCATCGTGATACGACCGGAAGAGGATCGGCTCTATCCCGCCGGGGAGTTGGCGAGGCCACTCATCGGCCGGGTCGATCCCGACGAGGTCGGACGGTCCGGGATCGAACTCCAGTATGACGACGTTCTGCGCGGAACGGCGGGTGTCGAACGTTTTGAGCGTGGACGGTTCGGATCGATCAGCGTCGGCGAGCGTTCGGTTCAACCCGCGGAGAGCGGCTTCGACCTCACCCTCACACTGGACCACCGCATCCAGTTCGGTACCGAAGCGATCCTGAAGGACACCTGCGAGAAGCTCGGAGCCCAGGGGGCATCTGCGATCGTGAGCGATCCAGCTACGGGCGACGTCTACGCCATGGGGTCGGTCGAACGAACCGGCGATACCAGCTGTGGTGTGGCTTCGTACAACAAGGCTGCCATCGACACATTCGAACCGGGTTCGGTCATGAAGATCGTGTCGTTTGCGGCAGCCGCCGATCGGCTGGGCTACAAGGCCGACGACGAGATGATGGTCCCGGGATCGATAGTGGTTGCTGACAAGCGCTTCTTTGATCACCCGAGCCACGACGATCAACAAATGAGTCTGGCCGATGCGATGGGCCAGTCCAGCAACGTCGCAACAATCACGCTGTCGCAACAAATGGGCAAGGAGGTCTACTACGACTACGCCACTGAGTTCGGGTTCGGCCAGTTCACAGGCCTGAGGCTCAAGGGGGAGTCAACCGGGGTCCTTCGATCTCCCAGCGAATGGAAGGGTAGTGACGCAGGCTCCATCGTGATCGGGCAAGGCATGACGGTAAACCTGATGCAGCTGGCAGGCGCCTTCAACACTGTGGGAAATGACGGTGTCTACACCCCGGTGCGTCTGGTCGCAGAGCAGGCCGAGGACGACGAACCGCGTCGCGTGATGAGTTCCGAAGCCGCCGGGGAAACGTTGGCGATGCTCACCGCAGTAACCGGCGAGGACGGGACCGGCGCCAAGGCGCGGATCGAGGGCTACACCGTCGCCGGCAAGACCGGCACTGCCTGGAAGGTATTCGACAACGGAAGTGGGCGCTTGACCTACGGCACTGAGAACGATCGTCGCTACCTGACGACCTTCGGTGGTCTGGTGCCCGCCGAAGCGCCCGAGCTCTCGGTTGTGCTGGTGATCGATGAACCACGAACCGCAACGAGCGCAACCACCGCAGCCGCTCCGACATTTGCCCAGATCGCGCAGTACGCCCTCCGAGTCCTGAACATCGCGCCGGCCGGCGACAGCGGTGAGCAGGGCTGGCGCCAGCAGCGAGCCCTGGTCCGGGGTACTCCGGCGCTTGCCGAGGACGGACCCCGTGGTGAGGACCCTTCCGAGGGAACAGCTTCAACGACCGAAGTACTCCCAGATGCAGGGAACACAACTGCTGACACCTCGGTTGAACCTGATCCGCCCACCGTGATCGAACAACCGGCCGCAACCGAACCGCTCGACCCCAGTTCGGTGGTGCCCAATGTCGTGAGCCTCGACCTTTCCGAGGGAGGGGGATGAGCACCATCGGAATCGCGTTGGACCGTCTGGCTGCGGAAATCGGTGGGGAACTCGCCGGCGATCCCGGGGTGGTGACGAGCATCGCCCACGATTCACGCACCGTTGAGCAGGGAGCGATCTTCGCCTGTATTCCCGGTGCCAACGTCGATGGACACGACTTCGCCGCGACCGCCGTCGACCGTGGCGCAATGGCGCTTCTGGTAGAACGTCACTTGGACATCGACTGCCCGCAGATCTTGGTGGAGAACAGCCGTACGGCCATGGGACCGGCCGCGGCAGCGGTCTATGGCCATCCCGAACGCGACGTGACCGTCCTCGGCGTCACCGGTACGAACGGCAAGACGACGGTCACCCAGATGCTCGGCTCGATGCTGACCAAACTCAATCATTCCGTGCAGGTGCTCGGCACCTTGACCGGTGCTCGCACCACCCCTGAGGCTCCAGAGCTGTTTGCCACACTCGCCGGTCTGCGCATCAAAGGAATTCGGCATCTCGCGATGGAGGTGTCGAGCCACGCACTTCAGATGCACCGAGTGGACGCCATCAGGTTCGAAGCAGCGGCCTTCACCAATCTCTCCCGAGATCACCTCGATTTCCATTCCTCGATGGACGACTACTTCGCGGCCAAGGCGCGCCTCTTTGAACCCGAACTCTCCGTGAATGCCGTCATCAACACAGATGATGAGCATGGGCGCCTGCTGCTCGAACGGCGTCCGGACGCCAGGCCGTACTCCCTCACCGATGCAGCAGAGCTCACACTGGATGGGCCCACCAGCCAATTCCGGTGGCAGGGCCGACACGTGACCCTGCAGCTCTCTGGCGCCCACAACGTGTCCAACGCAGTCTGTGCCGCCACGATCCTGGACGCCATCGGTTTCGATGCTGACGACGTTGCCGACGCCCTCGGTGCAATCGACCCGGTCCCGGGCCGTATGGAATGGATCTCGATCGGACAACCATTTCGGGTTGTCGTGGACTACTCCCACTCACCGGACAGCATCCGGGTGGCACTCGCCGCATGCAGAACCGCCGTGGCAGACGGCGGACAAATCATCATCGTCTTCGGATGCGGTGGCGACCGCGACCGGTCCAAGAGACCGCTGATGGGAGCCGCCGCTGCCGCTGGTGCCGATCGTGTGGTCGTCACATCGGACAACCCGCGGAGCGAAGACCCCGAAACGATCATCGAGCAGATTGTGGCCGGAATCCCGGCGGACAGGTCGGTGGTGGTGGAAGCGGACCGACAAGCTGCCATCGACGGAGCTATCGCATCGGCCTCTCCCGGCGATGTGGTGCTGATCGCCGGCAAGGGTCATGAGACCACTCAGACCATTGGAGCGACGATCATCGACTTCGACGATCGTTCCGCAGCGGTCACCGCGCTTCAAAAGGCCGGGTGGTGAGGACGTGATTCGACTTCTCACAGCTGCCGGTATCGCCTTCGCGGTGTTGTCGCAGCGCTTCGGGTTGTGGTTTGGGGGTTGTTGGGTGATTCGACTTCTCACAGCTGCCGGTATCGCCTTCGCGCGGTGTTGTCGCAGCGCTTCGGGTTGTGGTTTGGGGGTTGTTGGGTGATTCGACTTCTCACAGCTGCCGGTATCGCCTTCGCGCTGAGCGCACTTGGTGCTCGTCTGTTGATCGACCTGCTCCTCAAACGGCACATCGGGCAGCCCATCCGAACCGATGGTCCCCAGGGCCATCAGGTCAAGGCCGGAACCCCGACAATGGGTGGGATCGCCATCGTGTTCGGCGCCGTGGCCGGCTACTTTTTCAGCCACCTCCTCATCGGCGGCATCTTCACCGTCTCGGGGCTTCTGGCGATTGGAGCGATCGCCGGAGCTGGGATGGTGGGATTCCTCGACGATTGGATCAAGGTGTCGAGGGAACGAAACCTCGGTCTGACGAGTCGCACAAAGATGGGCGGTCTCGTCGCCGTTGCCGTGACGTTCGCCGGCAGCGCCATGATTGCTGCAGATCTTGGTTGGACAGGAACCCGCACCGAGCTTTCCTTCACTCGTTACACAGACCTCGACCTAGGTGTGGCCGGCTGGATCCTCTGGGCAGTGCTGCTCGTCATCGGAAGCAGCAACGCAGTCAACCTGACCGATGGTCTCGATGGTCTAGCGGCCGGTTCGGGAATCTTCTCGTTCGCGGCATATGTACTCATCGGATTCTGGATATTCCGTCAAGCTGAAACCCGTCCGATGCTCTACGACGTTCCCCATGCACTCGACCTCGCGGTCGTCGCCGTAGCCATGGTCGGCGCCTTGGCGGGGTTCTTGTGGTTCAACGCCGCGCCGGCGGAAATATTCATGGGTGACACCGGATCGCTGGCTATCGGAACCGGGCTCGCTGTCCTAGCCCTGCTTCTCAACACCCACCTGCTGCTTCCCATCATCGGAGGTATCTACGTGGCTGAGACTCTTTCGGTGATGCTGCAGGTGGGCTACTTCAAGGCCACGAAGGGCAAGCGATTGTTCCGGATGGCGCCGGTCCATCATCACTTCGAATTGAAAGGCTGGGCAGAAACGAAGGTCATCGTTCGGTTCTGGCTCATCGCCGGTGGGTTCACTGCCGTTGCCCTGGGGTTGTTCTACGCCGACTGGGTCGGCGCCGTAGAGGTCACCCAATGATCACTGCCCAGCGTCCCCGTCCCGCTCCCGGGAAGAAACGCACCGCTCGAAAGGCGGTTGCCTCAGACCCCTCGATCAGGACCGGTGCCGGGAAGAAGCAGGCCCGCAGTCGTGGTAGTGAACGGCGGGTGAGCGGCAACCGGCCACCGAAACCGAGGTCGCAGACGCGTGGGCAAGAAGGTAGCGGGAACGACCGCTGGCAAGCAGAAGTCGACCAAGGCATCGTCGGCGCGTACTTCCACCAGCGGTCGTGGAACGACTTCCAAACGTGTCGTCAAGCGGACCGCATCCACCAAAGGTGCCAGCGGTCGTGGAACGGCCTCCAAACGTGTCGTCAAGCGGACCGCATCCACCAAAGGTGCCAGCGGTCGAGCAACGGCCTCCAAACGTGTCGTCAAGCGGACCGCATCCACCAAAGGTGCCAGCGGTCGAGCAACGGCCTCCAAACGTGTCGCCAAGCGGACCGCCTCCACCAATCGGGGGACGGCACGACGACCACCTGCCAAGCGGCCACAAACGCGAGGCCGAGCCCGAGCGAGTGTTTCGCTTTCGGATCGGTTGAGACAATCGGGTCAGCGGCGCCCTCATCGAACCCACAAGCTTCCCGCCACAGCGGTCGGCGAGCGAACCGGATGGTCGATCACGATCCTGGTCATCGGCCTGACGTTGTTCGGCCTGGTGATGGTGCTGTCAGCCACTTCGGTCTCCTCGGTTCACAAGTTCGACAAGTCCCCCTTCTACACATTCTCCCGCCAGCTCCGGTATGCGGTGATCGGAGCAGCCGCCTTCATCGCTGGTAGCCGCGTGAACTATCGCAGGATCGCCCCGCTTGCGATTCCTGCTGGAATCTTCAGTGCGTTGCTCCTCGTCGCAGTGCTCATTCCAGGGGTGGGTGCGTCAGCCAACGGGTCCAGCCGGTGGCTGGCCATCGGTCCCGTCGTGATCCAGCCGGCCGAACTGGCCAAGCTGGCCTTGATCTTGATGGTGGCCAGAATTCTCGGATCCCGCGAGAACCAAATGCACCTTCCCGAACGGACGATTCGGCCTGTGCTCTCGCTGGTGATCCTGTACTCGTTCTTGTTGATCCTCCAGCCCAAGCTGGGAACCCCGATCATCATGGGGATAGTTGCGATACTGATGTTGTTCGTGGCCAAGGCCCGCATACCTCATCTTGTCGCCTGGGCGTTGGCCGGCCTTGCCGGTGCAACGGTCCTGGCCTACAGCGCTCCCTATCGGCGGGCCCGGGTGTTTGCATTCCTCGATCCGTGGGCCACCGCTGACAGCATCGGTCTTCAGACTGTTCAGAGCCAGATAGGTATCGCCTCTGGCGGCTTGTTCGGCAGGGGACTGGGCGGAAGTCGAGCCAAGTGGGGGTTCCTTCCCGAGGCTCAGACCGACTTCATCTTTGCGGTGGTTGCAGAGGAGCTGGGCGCGATTGGGGCCCTCGCTCTGGTCGTTGCGTTCGGCCTACTCGGCTACCTGGGTTTCACGGCGGCGCTTCGGGCCCCAGATGCGTTCGGCCGCAATCTCGCTGCCGGCCTGACGATCTGGATTATTACCCAGGCCACATTGAACATCGGTATGGCACTGGGACTGATGCCGATCACCGGGGAACCATTGCCGTTCGTGTCCGCTGGTGGATCCAGCCTGGTCACGACGCTGTTCGCCAGTGGACTCCTGGTTGGAGTAGCTCGTCGTGGCCGAGCCTGACAGCCGACGGGTCCTCATTGCAGGAGGTGGCACGGCCGGTCATACCAACCCCGGCATCGCCGTTGCGGAGGCTCTGGTGGCGCTGGGGCTTTCCCGAGATGACATAGGTTTTGTTGGATCTACCCGCGGCAACGAGGCAACGCTGGTACCCGAAGCCGGTTTTGCGCTGGACACGCTGCCGGGACGCGGCATACCACGCCGGATCGGGCCGGCCGCAATCAAGAGCATCGCTGAACTCATCCGGGGTCAGGCTCGGGCCCGATCACTCATCAAGCGACGAAACCCCGAGGTCGTCGTCTGCCTCGGCGGATTCGCAGCCTTCGCACCGAGCGTCGCTGCCCGGATGATGGGTATTCCGGTGGTTGTCACTGAACAGAACGCACGGGCCAGCGCCGTGAACCGGATTGTCGGCCGCTTCGCCGAGGAGTGTGCCTTGCCGTTCCCACCCACCGACCTTCCCAATGGCGTGCTCACCGGCAACCCGATACGCACCGCGGTGGCGGACGCCCTGACCGATCAATCTCCGGAACGGCGCCGCAGAGCTCGCGCCAAGCTGGGTGTCGTCGACGACCAGGCGACCCTCCTGGCAGTGTGGGCTGGTTCTCTGGGAGCGGGGAGCATCAACTCTGCGGTTCGGGAGCTGGCCGAGTTGTGGTCCGATCGAGACGATGTCGTGATCTATCACGTTGTCGGCCGGAGAAACCCCGATGCGTTGCGTCCGCTCCGGTCGGGCTCGGGCGATCGATACATCACGGTTCCTTACGAGACCGATATGCCTACCTTGCTGATGGGTGCGGATCTCGCCCTGACCCGGGGCGGTGCGAGCACGATTGCCGAATTGGCCGTCGCAGGACTTCCGGCCGCAATCGTGCCGCTCCCGAGCGCCCCACGACAGCACCAGCTGGCAAATGCGAAGGAACTGGAGAATGTCGGCCGAGCGATCATCTTGGATGATGCCGAGTTGTCAGGTGAGTATCTGCGCACAAAGCTGTCACCGCTCTTCGAATCGGAGCGGCGGAGGCAGATGCGGGAGGCGATCCCCACCGTCGACCACGCCCGGGCTGCCCACGAGGTGGCCATACTCGTCCACTCCCATCTGCAAGAATCGACTCACTGATGAAGCGGCTGATCGATCTCTCAACCAGGCCGGCGATCCACGTGATCGGCTGCGGTGGGACAGGTATGGCGCCGATCACCGCAGTGTTGGCTCACATGGGCCTGTCGGTTTCGGGCTCGGACCAGCGTTCTTCTGAGATCCTTGGAGCGTTGGCCGAACGTGGTGTGGCGATCACCATCGGTGCGGACTACGAATCGATTCCGGCCGACGCATTGATCGTGAGGTCGACGGCGGTACCCGATACCCATCCCGAAGTGGCAGCATCGCTGCGCGCCGAACGACCGGTGTTTCGAAGGGCTGATGTGCTTGCCGCCGTCACCGCTGCCTACCGGACGATTGCGATCGCCGGAACCCACGGGAAGACCACCACGTCGTCCATGACCACTGCTGCTCTGCTCGGCGCCGGGGTTGATGTCACCTCTATCGTCGGCGGAAAGATCCTCGGAGTCGCCCAAGACGTTCCGGGTGCTGTCCTCGGCGAGGCCGGCGGGATCCTGGTTGTCGAGGCTGATGAAAGCGATGGGACCTTCGTGGAGTTGGAGGCCGAGGTGGGTGTCGTGACGAACATCGAGCCCGACCATCTCGAGTACTACGGGGGGGAGAGCGGTTTGTTCGCCGCCTTTGATTCCTTCATTCGGAATCCCGCGCTGCGGCATGTGGTGGTCTGCGGCTCCGATCCGGGCGTGAGGACGTCACTCGATCGCAGTGAACCGCTGACTGCCTCGCTCACCGTGTATGGCGACCATGAAGGTGCAGACGTCACACTTGGGTTCACTCCGCCGGTTTCGCAGATCGCACTTGGATCACAGGTAGTAGGTGTGGAGCCGCAGCTGCCGGGGGTGCACAACGCCCTCAACATGACCGGCGCTCTCGCGGTGGTCCATGTTTTGGGTTTCGACACCGCAGCCGCGGCAGCCGCGTTGTCGGAATTCAAGGGCGTCGGCCGACGATTCGAACGTAGAGGCAGCCGGTCGGGAGTTGAAGTAGTCGACGATTATGCCCATCTCCACGGTGAGATCCAGGCTGCTATTCGGGCGGCCCGCCAAGTGTGCGAGGGTCGTGTCCACGTGGCGTTCCAACCCCATCGTTACAGCCGGACCGAAGCTCTGTGGCAGACCTACGCCGATGCGCTTGTTCTGGCTGATTCGGTTGTGCTCACCGATATCTATTCCTCCGGTGAGGCGCCCCGCCCAGGCATCACGTCGGACCTGATCGCGGACGATCTTCGCCGAGTAGCTCCGTCGCTACCGGTGACCCAGGTCGGCACGATCGACCGGGTGCCGACGGCACTCGCTGCGGTGGCCGTCCGTGGCGATCTCTGTCTGTTGCTCAGCGCTGGCGACCTACCCACGATCGCCGAGGACGTACTCGATGCCCTGGAGTCCAACCATGGCTAGTGGCCACGGCAACGACGTACCGGCGTCGGAGAGCGATGACTTCGTAGCCCAACTGCTCGACCAGCTGGCAGGTCGAGCTCAACGCAACGGCTCGGTGGGTGATCTGAGTACCTACCGAGTCGGCGGGTCTGCATCGGTGATCGTCAAGGTCGAGTCGATACATGATCTCGAAACCGTTCGACAACACACACCACAAGGCACTCCATTCTTGGTGGTCGGCGCGGGAAGCAATCTGCTGGTGAGTGATCGAGGCTTCAAAGGAGTCGTTCTCCAGCTGGGTGAGTCGTTTTCGTCAGTGGAGGTCGGCGAACCGGTCGGCGGGGTCAGCCGGGTGATTCTTGGTGGAGCCTGCATGCTGCCCCGGGTCGCCCGGCAACTGGTGGCAGCAGGTCTCACCGGGTTCGAGTGGGCTGTCGGCGTACCCGGAACCGTCGGTGGAGCCGTGCGCATGAATGCCGGAGGGCATGGTTCCGACATGGCCGCGTCGGTTCGCCACGTGTCGGTCTTCAACATGGTCTCGGGGGGCCCGACGATGTGGTCGGCCCAGGAGTGTGGCTTCGGGTACCGGCGGAGCGAGATTCAACCTGACGACGTGGTGTTGTTTGCCGAGTTGGATTTGAGCGAGGCAGGCGACCATGACGGTCAGGCAGAACTTCGCGACATTGTGGCGTGGCGCCGAGCCAATCAGCCGGGAGGGCAGAATGCGGGTTCGGTGTTTGCGAACCCACCCGGAGATTCTGCCGGTCGCCTCATCGACCAGTGTGGGCTCAAGGGCTTTCGGGTCGGAAGCGCCCGGATTTCGGACAAGCATGCCAACTTCATCCAGGCTGAGCCGGGTGGCAGTGCCGACGATATTGCTACCTTGATCGGGCTCGTTCAGGAGCGGGTGTACGAGCAGTTCGGGGTGGAGCTGAAGGTAGAGAACCGGCTGATCGGTTTCGATACCGGCGATATTGCGGCAGCAGCTGCGAAAGGCACACCATGAGTTCATCCACCAAGCAGCGTCCGACGAAGGCTGTCAAGAAGGCCGCCAAAGGCAAGACGAGAACTCCGGCAAGAAGAAAACACCGGCAAAGAAGACGAATGCGAAGAAGCAGTCGGGGGTCAAGAAACGGACCGCAGCGAGCAGGGCTGGGACCACCACCGGCTCACGATCGAGAACCGCTACCAAGAAACGCTCGAGCAATGCGCAGTCGAGGACCTCATCCGGACGACGGATCGGTGGCCGGTCACAGGTCGGTGCCCAAAATCTCACCGCCCGGGCCGAGGAGGTGCGAAAGGTTCGCAGGCAGCGCCGCAAGAGCGTTGTCGTTGTGCTTGTGGCGTTGTCGTTGGCCGCAGCCGCCGGGATTGGCGTCATTCGTTCTCCGCTGATGGCGATCGACAGTGTCTCGGTGCGAGGGGCTGAGATGGTTGACGAAGCGGCCATCGTCGGTGCAGCTGCGGTCCCTCTCGGGACACCGTTGCTGGACCTTCCCATCGAGGCAACCGAACAGCGGGTGGAGGCACTTCCCGAAATCCGGTCGGCGACTGTGACGCGAAATCTCAATGGTCGAATAGATATCGTCGTCACCGAACGTGAGCCCACAATGGCGCTGCGCTCCGGTGCCGGTTTCGTGCTCGTGGATGATGACGGTCGGCAGGTCCGAACCACCGATGTTGCCCCGGATGGATTTCTCCCGGTCATCGGGCTCGAAGCGACCGGTGTACCCGGGGACCCCGCCCCACCGGGCTCCACTTCGGTCCTCCGGCTCATGAACGAGATCACACCCCCGGTGAGAGCCGCAGTCACCGAGGTGATCGTCACCGGCGACCAATTGGCGCTCCGGCTGAGTGCGGGGGGTCGCGCCGTGCTCGGCGACGACAAGGAACTCGCAGCCAAAGTCGTGAGCCTGGAGACGCTGTTACTTTCGGTTGATTTGCGCTGCGTTCACGAGCTCGACCTCACGGTTCCGTCGGCTCCCGCTTTGTCAAGAATTGGTGAAAAAGGTAATCCGCGGGACGGTCTGGCCGATCTGACACAGTGTTCATAGGAATACGTGTTCAACGAAGACATTGTTCACGGACGTGCACCTCGTTTTGATGTGCGTCATTCACAGGAACTTCTCAGATGGAGTCTTGCGAATGGCAGTCCATGCACGCGGTCTTGCCGAGAGCACTGCGAAGCACCTCGCGACGCACTAGCGTTACACCCTGTGATCTGTCCATCACCCATGGAACCCATCACTAACCGGAGATAAGGACTCGCATCGGAATGAACACACAGAATTATGTGGCGGTCATCAAAGTCGTCGGCATCGGCGGCGGTGGTTGTAACGCCGTCAACCGGATGATCGACGCTGGAATGCGCGGCGTTGAGTTCATCTCGGTGAACACCGATGCCCAGTCTCTGCTCATGAACGATGCCGAGACCAAGATCCACATCGGCCGTGAACTCACTCGCGGGCTTGGCGCCGGCTCCGATCCTGCCATCGGACAGCAGGCCGCCGAGGAACACCGCGAAGAGATCTCTGCCGCCCTGGACGGCGGCGACATGGTCTTCATCACTGTTGGTGAAGGCGGCGGAACCGGAACGGGCGCAGCTCCCGTCATCGCCGAGATCGCCAAAAGCCAGGGTGCACTGACCATTGCCGTTGTCACGCGTCCCTTCGGCTTCGAAGGTCGGCGTCGCGCCACTCAGGCCGAAAGTGGTATCGCTCGACTGAAGGAAAAGGTCGACACCCAAATCGTCATCCCCAACGATCGCCTGTTGTCCATTGCCGATGAGCGCACCAGCATGATCGATGCATTCAAGATGGCCGACGAGATCCTTCTGTCCGGCGTATCAGGGATCACCGATCTGATCACCACTCCGGGTTTGATCAACACTGATTTCGCTGATGTTCGGATGATCATGTCCGACGCTGGCTCAGCACTCATGGGGATCGGGCAGGCCGCCGGCGAAGGCCGCGCCCTCAGCGCAGCTCGTTCCGCTATCGCCAGCCCGCTTCTCGAAGCCTCGATCGAGGGCGCCCGAGGCATCCTGTTGTCCATCGCCGGAAGCAGCGAACTCGGACTCTTCGAAGTGAACGAGGCCGCCGAGATCATCCACGACGTTGCCCACCCCGAAGCCAACATCATTTTCGGAACCGTCGTCGATGAGAACATGGGTGAGGAGATCCGGGTAACAGTGATCGCTGCCGGATTCGATCGCTGGGACGGCGAACCCAGCCCCGACCGTGCCATCTCCTATGGCACTACCGGTGGCGGAGTATCGCGGGCGAGCTCGAACGCTGGCGCCGGAGGCCGTTACGACGCGTTTCTCGACGATTCCTCCAGCGGGGCCGATCACGGGCGCACCCGTCAAGCGATCGATGTCTTCGCCAACGACGACGACGACCTCGACGATGACTTCGACGTTCCCAGCTTCCTGAAATAGGCCTGGGCCAACATGGCCCGTAACGTCGCCGCACGGCTGGACCGCACCGAGGTCGTGATCCGCACCTCAGACCGGAATGACGGCTCATTGCGGGTCACGGAGTCCACCTTCGCCGACAACCTGAAGCGGTTCTCGGCCCCTGTCGCCGATGTGACGTGGTTGCGTCAAGTTCATGGCGACACGATCACCACGGTCAGTTGTCCCGGCGAACATGCGGGTATTGAAGCTGACGGCGCCTTCACAACCGAGCTCGGCGTTTCCCTGGCCGTCACCACTGCGGACTGCGCGCCGATCGTCATGGCGGCCTCCGACGGCAACACCCAGGCGCTCGCAGTCGTTCACGCCGGCTGGAGGGGATTGATGGCGGGGATCATCGAGAAGGGAGCACATATGATCATCAGCGCCGTTCCCGAGGGTCGACGGTTCGCCTTCTGCGGTCCCTGCATCGGGCCCGAACACTACGAGTTCTCCGGCAACGACCTCGAGCCGATTGTTGTGCGCTACGGCGACGCTGTGAGGTCCCAGACGGCCGCAGGATCCCTCTCGCTCGATCTGTTCGCCGGGGTTGCGTGCGCGCTGGACCGCTCGGGATTCCCTACCCCAACTCGTCCGCCGAGCACGGCTGGGCCGGCCTATTTCAGTCATCGCACCGGTACTGGGGTCAGAAAGTCGGGTCGGATGTTGACGGTGGCCCAGTTGCTCCATACTTGACTGCGATGGAACCGATCGCCGAGCAGCTAATCGTCCTCGAGCAGCGAATAGACGCTGCCCGCGCCCGGATCAGAATGTCGAACTCGTGGCGGTTACGAAACGCTTCAGCGCTGACGTCGCCGCTGAAGCAGTACGGGCCGGTTGTAGAAATCTGGGCGAGAATTACGCCCAAGAGTTGGCCTCCAAAGCCGCTGATCTCGCCGGACGGGAGCTGGTACCCCGTTGGCACATGATCGGTCCGGTGCAGCGCAACAAGGTCAAGAGAATCGCTGCGATCGTGGAGCTTTGGCACAGCGTCGATCGCATCTCAGTCTTGGAGGAAATCGCCAAACGACGGCCGGGAGCATCAGTTTTGATCCAGGTCAACTTCACTGGCGAAGACACCAAGTCGGGCGTTTCTCCGTTCGAGATTGGGCCGTTGGTGGAGTCCGGTGTCGCCTGCGGCCTCGACGTCCAAGGTCTGATGACCATGGGTTTCACCGACACCCACTTGGATCCTCGACCTGTCTTCGCGCGGTGCCGTGAAGCGGTTGATGCCCACGGGTTGCAGGTCTGTTCGATGGGAATGAGCGGCGATTTCGAGTTGGCGATCGCAGAAGGTTCGACCATGGTTCGGATCGGCTCGGCGATCTTTGGTCCGCGCCCCTGACCCGTCGTCCGCTCTGGGATTGCCCCACCGGAGGAGATCTGAGAGGCTACGGTGACGAAGGGCTCTCGCCCTGTGACCCGCTACCTCTGTTGTGAAAGGACCGTCCATGGCTGTGTTTCGGAATGTCATGGCCTTTCTGGGACTCGATGACGACGACCAGATGTACGACGATGAGGCGTATTACGACGAAGAAGTCGAGCGACCTGTTCGACAGCGCAACAAGAACATCGCGCTCGATGATCGCCTCCCTGATCATCAGACTTCGTTTGGATTCAGCGCAGACAGTGAGATGAACGAGATGGGCGGTGTGGGGGCGGTCCGCCCGCTGCGCCCGGTGTCGAGCGAGGCCGCAGCGGTACCCGAGGCTCTCACCGGAATGTCCGAGGGAACCGGGAAGGATCGTCGGGCAGCGGGGTATCCCGTAGTTGATGCATTCGAGTCCGCCCGCCCAGCCGAACCCCATGCCAACGAGGCCGTCGCAGCTCGCGCACAGGCCGCACCGAACCCCTCCCCGTCGGGTGATGTCGCCGCGGCATCGGGCGTAGCCGCAACGGTGGGCGCGATCGATGGAGCCGCGAGACCGAGTCCCACCCCACCCATTGAGGAGCCTCAGACCAACGTGGTAACGCATGCCAAACCCCGTTTGCACATTCCGTCCTCATTCGAAGACGCCAGCCGGATCGCCGACGACTTCGGTTCCGGCGCACCGGTGGTCATGAATCTCACCAATGTCGACAAGCCCGTGGCCCGTCGTCTCGTCGACTTCGCAAGCGGTGTTTGCTACGTGCTCGCCGGCGGCATGGAACGAGTGGCGCCAAACGTGTACCTCCTCACACCTGCGGGGGTTGACGTGAGCGCCGACGATCGACGGCGCATGCAGGAGCGAGGCTTTGAACGCTGATGGTCAGCTCCATTCTGTGCACCGTCATTCTGCTGTTTTCGCTGGCGTTCTACGTGCGAATAGCGTTGTCGTTCTTCCCGGCTCGCTCTGGTGGGATCATGATGCATGTGCGCGAGCTCGCCTTCAGCGTCACAGAACCGGTGATGATGCCATTGCGGCGAGCCGTGCCGCCGATGCCGGGAGCCGCCGGGGGTATCGGAGCCGACTTCATTGTGGTCTTCCTCGCGCTCATCGTGCTGCAGGCAGTCTTCTGTCGCTGAATCCGCGTCTCTTGCCAGACCGACCGCTTCGACACCACTAGGCTGAGGCCATGAGTGTTGGTAGCGACAAACTGCGACTTCTGCGCCAGATTCCGACTGTCAAGTTCGAAGAAGAAATGCGCGGCTACAGCAAGTCTCAGGTCGACCGTGTTCTTGACACGTTGGCGCCGTTGGCCGAGGAAATCGAGACCCTCCAACAGCAGCTCCTCGATGCAAATGAACGGGCAGACGAGGCATCCCATCGGGCCAACGCCATCGCCGGCCAAACGATGGTTTCCGACCCGACCGTACAGACCCAAGCTCCGGATGACGATTTCGATCAGACGCTCCGCAATACCCTCCTTCTGGCGCAACGGACCGCCGATCAGACCATTCGCGATGCCGAGCACAAGGCCGAAGAGGCACGTCGCAATTCCACGGCGCAAGCCGATTCGATCATGGCCGGAGCACGAGCCGAGGCCAAGGAACTCAAGGGCGAAGCCCATGCTCAGCGAGAGCAGATGTTGGCCGATGCGGAGAGCGAGCGGGCCCAGTTGCTCGCTGATGCGCTCGAACATGCCGAAACCCGCAAAGCGGCTATCGAGGAAGAGCTGCTCTCCGAACAGGGAATTCGCCGGAACGACTTGCTGGCGGAGATTTCCCAACTCGAACGGAGTCGTGACGACCTCAGTGCCGACGTGCATCGGTTTGAGCAGTTCCTGGAAGGACGCCGAGATCACGTACGCAGTGCTCTGGCCGAACTCAATGCCGTCTTGGACGATCCTGAACTCCTGGCCGAGACCGAGGTACCCGAGCCGGCCGAGATCGGACTCCTGGATCCCGAAGAGCTCACCGCATTGTCGATCGACAGCTATTCGATCGGCACGCTCAGCACAGAAGTGGATGCTGCTCAACAGCAGGCCGCCGACTTTGCTTTCACCGAACTCGAGCCAGAGCCAGAGCCAGAGCCAGAGCTACAGCCCGAGCCCGAGCCCGAATCCGGTGCGAGCGTCGACCAGCTCGAACTCGGCGGTGATCACTCTGAGGCAGAAGAGTTCCTTTTCGGTGAGACCGGCGAAGGTGACGACCTGACAGCGCAGAGTCCCCACGAAGGAGCCATCCCCGACTACTCCTCCTCAACGGACTATCCAGAGTATGCAGAGACCAGTCTGGCCGACGACCATGTCGCCGCCACCGAGGGCGATGACTATTCGGAGGCCCCGGCCTACGAGCCCGAGACTCCGTTCGCCGCAGCAGAATCGGGATCTGCCGCAACCTGGCCCGAAGACTGGCAGCCATTCGCTGGTGAGTCTGAGCAGCCGCCGCCGGCTACCGGTGAGCCCTTTGAGGAGAATCCTTTTGAAACCGGCGGTTATGGCGATTCCGAATCCGGTGCTGGGATCGCGGCATCGGTAACTCCGGACTCGGTCTTCTCGTCGATCCCCGAAACCTCTGACCCATCCGCCTACGCCGACTTGCCCATGGCTGTCGAACAACCAGTGTCTGATCCCGACGGTCTGGGGATCGACGTCGAGTCGCCTTTCGCCGATGAACCACCGGTTGAAGCCAGCCAAGTAGGGCTTGGAGGCCTGGCTGAACAAGCCCGAAATCGGCTGGCCAGTCGTGTTTCGCGACTGAGAGATACTGCCGTACCGGAGCCGATCGGAGAGGAGGACCCCCAGTTCGCGTCGACCCAGCCGCCGTCCTTCGAGGCTGCACCGTCCTCCGAGGCTGCACCGTCCTTCGAGGCCGCACCGTCGTTCGAGGAACCAGCATCGCAGTTCCAGGAGTCCGAACCAGAACCCCCATCGTTCGAAGCGCCGCCCCCGTATCCGCCCGAACCGATGGCTGAAGCGGCGCCAACCTTCACATCGGAGTCCGATCACGGCCTTCCCCCGCCACCTCAGCCTGGTGACTACATAGCCGACTCGACACCAGCCTTTCCGTCGGACCCGGTCGACGGCTCAGAGTGGTCGGCTCCCGATCCCGACCGACCGCTTCATCCTGATGCTCGTATCGAAGATCTGCCCCCGGATGATCCTTTTCTGGACGAGTTGCGGCAGATGACCGATGGTGAGCAACCCGGCTCTGACGACGAAACGCTCAACCGATTCTTGAGTGAAGAAAACGAAAAGGAAAGCGGCGGCGGCTGGTTCGGTCGACGCAACAAATAGCTGGCTCAGCCAGATGTGTCGAAGCCGATGCTGATCTCGCCACCTTCGATGGTGGCGGTTGTTTGGTAGTCGCGGTCACCCGGATCGCTGCCGATGAGGGACTCGGTCGCCAGCACCTGTTCTCCGATCCAGCCAATGTTCTCGCTGATGGCGGCGATCAGCTGAGGGTCACCGACGATCGACAGTGCGATCCTGTCGGTAACGTCCAACCCCGCCTCCTTGCGGTGGTTCTGAACAATCCGAACCAGATCGCGAGCGGTTCCTTCTGCCAAGAGCTCCGACGTCAAGGTTGTGTCGAGAGCGACGATGGCGTTATTGCCGGGCAGTGGGGCAGCAACAACGCCCTCGGCCGGTGCCAGTGAAAGATCGAATTCGTTTTGGGCCAGTTCCACTCCCGCGACGGTGACGGTTCCGTCGTTGTTTTCTGTCCACTCTCCAGCCTTGGCGGCCTGAATGACCGCCTGTACGTTCCTGCCGATGCGGGGTCCGAGCAACCGTGCGTTGGGGACCATTCTGAAGACTCCGAATCGGTCGACTTCGGAGGAGAACTCCACCTGCTTCACGTTGATTTCGTCGGCAAGAAGGTCAGCAAATGGGGCCATTGATGTCTGCTGAACTCCGGCCACAGTGACACTTTGTAGTGGCTGTCGAACACGGATGCCCAGATCCTCACGCAGGGAGAGAGCGGCGCTGGCTGCGGCCCGGACTGCATCCATCCCGGCCACGAGTTCGGGGTCGGGTCGAAGATCCTCAGCCCTGGGCCATGCCTGCTGGTGCACTGATTGGTCCTCGGAGGTGAGTCCGGTGAAGATCTCCTCTGTGAGCATCGGAAGCAGTGGCGCCACCACCTTCATAACGGTGAGCAACACCGTGTAGAGGGTGTCGAGTGCGTCGGTGTCGAGTTCGGCGTCGGCCTTGGTGTTCCAGAAGCGTTCCCGCGAACGGCGGATGTACCAATTGGTGAGGGCGTCGAGATAGGAGGTGACTCTGGCGCAAGCTCCGGCGAGGTCATAGGCGTTGAAGGCTGCGGAGACCTCGGCGACGAGTTCAGACGTCTTGGCCAGCACGTATCGGTCGAGAACGTGGTCGCTGTCGGTACGAACCCGGGCTTCATACGATGATGCGTTGGCGTACAACGTGAAGAAGCTGTAGACATTCCAGAGCGGGTTGAGCACCTGCCGGACGACCTCTCGGACACCGGAATCGTCGGACTCGATCCGGGTGTCGAGGCCGCGCAGAATTGGCGAACTCACCAGATACCACCGCATCGGGTCGGAGCCGACGGTGTTGAAGATGTCGACCGGATCGGGATAGTTGCGCAACTTCTTTGACAGTTTGCGCCCTTCCGCATCGAGCACAACGCCATGACAGATCACGTTCTTGAACGCGGGGCGATCGAAGAGAGCAACGCTCAGTACGTGCATGGTGTAGAACCAACCGCGGGTTTGAGCCACGTACTCCACGATGAAGTCGGCCGGGATTGATTGTTCGAATCGTTCGAAGTTCTCGAACGGGTAGTGGAGCTGTGCGTAGGGCATGGATCCCGATTCGAACCAGCAGTCGAGAACCTCGGGTACTCGGCGCATCATCGATGAGCCTGAGGGGTCGTCTGGATTCGGACGGACGAGATCGTCGATGTACGGACGGTGTAGGTCGGTGGGCCGGATTCCGAAGTCGGCCTCGATCTCATCGAGCGATCCGTATACATCGGTTCGGGGGTAGGCGGGATCGTCCGAGACCCAGACCGGGATCGGAGCGCCCCAGAACCGGTTTCGGCTGATGCTCCAATCTCGGGCTCCTTCGAGCCATTTGCCAAACTGACCGTCCCGGATGTGGTCCGGGATCCAGTTGATTTCCTGGTTGGCTGCGAGAAGGCGTTGGTTGAGGTCGCTGACCCGCACATACCAGCTCGGAACGGCCCGGTAGATCACCGGGGTGTCGGTTCGCCAGCAATGTGGATAGTTGTGGTCATAGGTCTCGTGACGGAACACGCGACCCTGCTCTTTCAGCGTCGCGATCACCTTCGGATTGGCGTCGAACACGTTCACGCCAGCGAAGTCGATCACCTCAGAAGTGAATTGGCCGGCATCGTCGACCGGAACAACCAACGGTATTCCGACCTCGGTACAGACCCTCTGGTCGTCTTCTCCGAATCCAGGGGCCAGATGCACTACGCCTGTGCCTTCGCCGAGTTCTACGAAGTCGGCACCGAGGACAACGAAGCTGTTGGGGTTGTTCTCGAAGTACTCGAACAGGGGCCGATAGGTGCGGCCGGTGAGTTGGGATCCGGATAGTCGAGAAACGATCTTGGGTTCGTCCCCCAGTTCGCGGCCGTAACGATCGAGCGATCCTTCGGCCAGCACGAGATTCTGGCCTTCGTGCTCGACGACGACATAGTCGAGGTGCGGCCCAACGGCCAGGGCCAGGTTGCTGGGCAGAGTCCACGGAGTTGTGGTCCACGCCAACATCCGAAGTTCCCCGGGATCACCGTCGCGGGGTTCGAGAGTGAATTCGATCGTGACCGCTGGATCCTGGCGAGGGCGGGTGGCGTCGTCGAGGCGAATTTCGAAATTGCTCAGGGGCGTCTGGGCGCCCCATGAGTACGGCATTACTCGATCCGCTTGATACAGCAGACCTTTGTTCCACAGTTGCTTGAAGGCCCACAGGACCGACTCCATGTAGTCGCGGTCCATGGTCTTGTAGTCGTTCTGGAAGTCGACCCATCGAGCCTGTCGGGTGACGTAGTCTTCCCATTCGTTGGTGTACCGCAGCACCGAGGACCGACATGCGTCGTTGAATTTGTCGATGCCGAAATCGAGGATGGCCTTGCGGCCCGAGATTCCCGTCTCCTTTTCGGTTTGCATTTCTGCTGGCAAACCATGGCAATCCCAACCAAAGCGACGCTCCACCCGTGCGCCGTTCATTGTTTGAAACCTGGGGATGATGTCCTTCACATAACCGGTGAGAAGGTGGCCGTAGTGGGGGAGACCGTTGGCGAACGGTGGTCCGTCGTTGAACACGAAGGTGCTGGTCGGTTCCGAGCCTGCCGGTCTGGCAACTGTTGACTCGAAGGTTTTGTTCGCCTTCCAACGCTGCAGAATCCGCTCTTCAATCGCCGGAATGTCGGCTTTGGAAGAGACGGTTGGGTAGCGAGCAGCGGTGTTCGCAGGCATCTGAGAGAGGCTAACCGGCTCGCGGCAACAGATTGTGGGACCGAAACTGTGAAGTTGGACCTCGATTTCGACTAAGATACGCCGACTCTTAGGAAGAACTCGGAGGAAATGGCCGGGTTGAAGCTCTACGAAAGCGATCCGAGGCTCACCGGTGACCACCAAAAAGTCCGCAAAGAAGGCCCCGGCCAAGAAGAAGGCTGTGGCCAAGAGGGCCCCGGCCGAAGAAGGCTGCGGCCAAGAGGGCTCCGGCCAAGAAGAAGGCTGTGGCCAAGAAGGCCCCGGCGAAGAAGAAGGCTGTGGCCAAGAGGGCCCCGGCGAAGAAGAAGGCTGTGGCCAAGAAGGCCCCGGCGAAGAAGAAGGCTGTGGCCAAGAAGGCCCCGGCGAAGAAGACTCCGGCGAAGAAGAAGGCTGTGGCCAAGAAGGCCCCGGCGAAGAAGAAGGCTGTGGCCAAGAAGGCCCCGGCGAAGAAGAAGGCTGTGGCCAAGAAGGCCCCGGCGAAGAAGAAGGCTGTGGCCAAGAAGGCGACAGGGCCCAAGGCTGATCGAGTCATCAAGACGACATCGGCCAAGAAGGCGGCCGCAGCAACCAAGAAGGCGACGCCCAAAAAGAAGGCCGTTGCCGCCCCGGTCGTCAAAGCTGCCGCCCGCAAGAAGAAGGTGGCACTGGCTCCCAAGAACGCAGGTGTCAAACCCGCCTACCTGAAGGACAAGAAGTGGTTGGCCGCACGGCGCAACCAGCTCGACCACGAGAAAGAGGAGCTGGCCCAGCAGGTCGAAGAATTCCGCGCCCAACTCGATCTCTTGCTCGAAACTGCCGAAGCCGGCGATGACACGTCCAGCGACGAATCGAGCGAAGGAACCAGCATCAATGTTCAGATTTCTGAACTGGTGGCCGAACGTAAGGGTCGTCTCGAGCACATCGAAATGATCGATGAAGCAGTCGGTCGAATCGATGATGGCACGTACGGCTTCTGCTACGTCGATAACGTTGCTATTCCGAAGGCTCGTCTCGAAGCCCGTCCGGAGAGTGAACGGTGCGTAGATCACAAAACCTCGATGTTCGACAACAGTCGGCGGTAGAGCCTCACGCCTACTCGCGTCAGCGTCTTACTGAGGCGCTTCTGATCATCGGTGTGATCGTTGGACTTGACCAGCTCACGAAGTGGCTGGCCCTGACCGGTCTCGAAAGAGGAAACTGTTCGGTCGACGGTGCCTGTATCGATGTGTTCTGGACCCTCCGGCTGAATTTGGTGTTCAATCCAGGCGCTTCATTCTCGACCGGACGAGGGCTGGGTCCCCTGATCGGCGCGATCTCGTTCATCATGGCTGGAGTCATGATCTGGTTGGCGGCGAGGACACCGCAGAACACTCAACGACGGATCTTTGCAGCGATAGCCGGGGGTGCACTGGGCAACGGTCTGGACCGCCTGTTCCGGGCGGACGAGGGCTTCCTCAGCGGCAAGGTCATTGATTTCATCGACTTCCAGTGGTGGCCGGTATTCAACGTCGCCGACACTGCGATCGTCTGTTCTGTCTGTCTCGCAATTGCGATGTCGTTCTTCTCCGAAGATGTACCTGCCGACGTCGATGGTGATTCAACCTCCAGCGGGCACGACACCGTCGCCCAACCATGAGTGAGCATCTATCGCTCGAGGTCGGCGAAGCTCTCGACGGCCAGCGGATTGACCGTGTTGTTTCGTTGCTGCTGGAGACAAGCCGGACCTCTGCCAATGAGCTGCTGAGCCAGGGCCGGATCGAGGTCGACGGCGCGGTTGTCACCAAGCCTTCGTTGAAGGTGGCTCTCGGTCAGCAGCTCAGCATGCCTTCCTCGGTCGAGGCTGCTGAGCTGGCTGCCGATCCCTCAGTCGAACTCGACGTCGTGTACGCGGACGCCGATGTGATCGTTGTGGACAAGCCATCCGGTCTCGTTGTCCACCCCGGTGCTGGCGTCCCGACGGGAACCATTGTTCAAGGTCTGCTGGCGCGATACCCGAACATGGTCGGCGTCGGTCAGCGGGGCCGACCAGGTATTGTCCATCGGCTCGACAAGGGCACCTCCGGCTTGCTGATGATCGCCAGATCTCAGGTAGCGTATGACTCGCTCACCTCTCAGTTGCGAGATCGAACCGTTGGCCGCCAGTATTGGGCGCTGGTCCACGGCGTACCTCGTAGCCACGAGGGGGTGATCGATGCGCCGATCGGGAGATCTCTTCGCCACCCAACCCGCCAGACCATTCGATCCGATGGCAAACCGGCCCGGACCTCCTATGAGGTAGTGGAGCGATTTGAGGAAGATATGGCAGGCGGGCCATTTGCGCTGTTGAAGTTCGTTCTCGAAACCGGTCGAACCCACCAGATACGGGTCCATGCCGACGCGATCGGGCTACCGCTCGTTGGAGACGATCGGTACGGAGGTGTCGGGGTCCCAGAGCTTTTCCAGGGGGTTCATCGGCCACTTCTGCATGCTCGGTATCTGGGATTCGAGCACCCGTCGGGGGAATGGATGGAGTTCACGAGCGAGTTGCCTGACGATTTCAGTGATGCTCTGCGTCGCCTCGGGTCCAGCGCTGTCGGTGGATAATCGTCTCGATTCCTGGCCGTTTTCGTTTGGCCGACCGTCCCGCCGGGGCTGATTCGGCAGCAGCGTGACCCAAGGCAACGACTCCTACGATCCGACGATCCACCGGGATCCCGAGCTCTGATCGGAGCGCTGGCTCGTGGTCAAATGTTCCGAACAGCAGAGCCCCTAGTCCGACGGAGTGGGCCAACAAAAGAAGATTCTGGATCACGGCTCCGGCGTCAACCCACCAGAAGGGAACCGGCCACGAATCGGTTCCCGTCCCCAGACCGGTGGAAGATTTGTCCGGTTCGGAGTATCTCTCGGAGTAGGCGTCGGGTCGTGTGAGTACCAAAACGAGCGCGGCTGCGTTCGGCAGCGAAGAGTACGTGAAGCGTGCACGCTGATCCTCGGGCAGGGTCGTGTCCCAGTACTGGCGGCGCTCGTCTCCCGAAAGAACGACAAATTCGGTTGCTGCAGTGTGTCCTGCAGAAGGTGCCCGTCGGGCCAGATCAAGGAGCCGGGTGATCCGCTCCTCGTCGATCGGATGATCCTCGAAGGCTCGAATCATTCGTCGGGAGCGAATCGCCGCTTCGAGTTCCACGCAGATCCTCTCGGTCAGGAAGCCTGCTCGGCCGGGACGAACGGTCTGTCGGTGTCGCGGACCAGGTCGCTCAGGCGGTCGATTGTCTCGGCATAGGCCGCTTCTGCGATCTCAGCCGATGCACCGATGCGAAGCGTATTGACGCCGTGGATCCGTGCGAGATCAGCTGACGGTTCGAGTACAGCCACCGTTGTTCCTTCCGCTCGCAGCGCTTCGACGGTCCGCATGAGGTTTGTGTGAACGAATTGGCGAACGGCTACCAACGGTGGTGGGACGGCACTCAACCCAGAGAGGCCGAGAGGAGCAATGACAGTGATGTGGTCGAGATTCTTGCCCAGCAGCAGATCCAGGTTGGTATTGGAGTGGACTCCGCCGTCGACCAGCGTGCGCCCGCTGACCCGAATCGGTTGGTAGATGCCGGGAACCGCAGCCGATGCGAGGGCAGCTTGCTGAAGGTTTGCTCCCACGGGCCCATCCTTGTGCAGCACGACCCGACGTCCAGTGTGAATGTCAACACTCACGAGCCAAAGGTGTTTCTCGGGCCACTCCCTCGGCAGATGAGCGTCGAGATCCGCGTGTTCGGAGAGCTGCATGAGCCCACCGGGGAAGGCTGAGCGGAGCTGGCGGGGAAGCACCGGTAGGGGAAAGCGCAGCAGGGATCTACCCAGTACCCAGGTCGAACCCAAGGCTCGTTGGGCGAGGGTCACAGCGGAGTCCCACGCCGGTGCGAAGAAGTGGTCACCCCGACGAGCCGCCCCCTCCTCGGTGTCGTCCATTGCGATTTCGTACAGACTCTGAGGTGCAACTCCAGAACGCAGTTGACCGCTGACGATCGCGCCGGCCGAGGTTCCGATGATGATGTCGAGGTCCTCGATATCGAGTGCGCCCGAGGCTGTCAGAGCGTGAAGAGCGCCCGCATGGTGGGCAATACCGGCCCGGCCTCCGACTCCCAGAACCAGTCCGGTTGTCGGCTTCCTGATGCTTGGCGGTGGCGGGTAGCCCAAAGGTCTGAGGAAAGTCACACCGCTCATCACTTCCAGATTACAGCCACCTCGTCGCTGCAACTGAACCATGTGCCAAATTTTGCATACAAGAGTAAAACGAAGTAAACACACGAAGTTCGACCAGCCATGGTGGCACCGCTCGGGTGCCGGGACGTCACGTTCGTGCTGACGGTGTGACCGTCTCGAATCAGGGTCGCCAAGGTGAACCGCTTGGGGGTCCTTGGTGCGTATCCTTCATTACTAGTGTCATCACCACAAGAACCAACGTTCCCCGCCTTCGGGTCCGGCTGCATCACCGACATCGTTCCCTATCTGCTGCCCGGAGGGCAGGGAACAGGTCGTCTGCCGGTTGAGATCGGATCGACAACCCAGAAGGTCCTACTGGTACTCGATGGCTTGGGGTGGGAGCAGCTCCAAGATCGTCAGGCGTTGGCGCCGACGCTTCATGCGATGGCCGGTGGCCCCCTCACTACGGTGGCGCCGTCCACTACCGCCACCGCTCTGACGTCGCTCACAACGAGCCTCACCCCGGGGGAGCATGGGGTAGTCGGGTACCGGATGGTCGTGGACGGCGAGGTCCTCAACACGCTGCGGTGGGGTTCGACCGAAACACCTGATGCCCGACGTCAGATGCCACCCGACGTGTTGCAGCCTTACGATCCCTTTCAGGGTCGCGACGTGCAGATGGTCAACAAGGCCGACTTTCGAGGATCGGGTTTCAGCGCGGCCCACCTGCGGGGCGCGCGCCTCGTTGGGTACAGGACAACCGCCACGCTCGTGCACGAGATCGCCCGCCTGCTGCGTGAGGGGGAGAACTTCGTGTACGCCTACTACGACGGTGTTGACAAGGTCTCCCACGAGTACGGCTTCAGTCCCGTCTTCGACGCAGAGGTGCATTTCGTCGACCGGCTTGTTGCCGATGTCATCGCCGCAGTCCCTTCCGGTACCGAGGTGGTCATAACAGCCGATCACGGTCAAGTTGACTGTGGAGACAATGTCATCCATCTCGACCAAGACGTTGCCAGCCTGGTCACCGGGATGTCCGGCGAGGGTCGTTTCCGATGGTTGCATTGCGCACCGGAAGCGGTCGACGATCTTGCTTCGGTTGCCACCGATTTCTATGGCCACCAGGCGTGGGTGTACACCCGGCAACAGATGATCGACGATGGGTGGTTCGGCCCGGTGGTCCGTCGCGGCGTCGAGGACCGGTTGGGTGATGTGGCGCTCTGTCCGTTCGAACCGATTTCGTTCTTCGATCCTGCCGACGGGGGCCCGTTCCAACTCGTTGGTCGGCACGGTTCGTTGACGTCGGCCGAAATGGTCGTACCGCTTCTCCGAGCCGAAGCCTGATGGATGGATACGCTCAACTCATATGAGCGACAGCACCTCACCAGAGCCCAAGCCTGAATCAGCTTCCCATGAGACCCCTGAGGTCGTCGACCACAAACCCACCGATGGCGAGGTCGCTGAACCACGCAACGCGATCTCTGAGCCGGCCAAGGTCATGCGAATCGGATCGATGATCAAGCAACTGCTGGAAGAAGTCCGCAGTACGTCGATGGACGAGGCCGGGCGCAATCGGCTCAAAGACATCTATGCAACGTCCATCGATGAACTGGGAGGAGCGCTCTCGCCCGATCTCACCGACGAGCTGAACTTGTTGGCTCTGCCCTTCGGGGAGGACGAGGTACCTTCTGACTCCGAACTTCGGATCGCTCAGGCCCAGTTGGTTGGATGGCTCGAAGGGTTGTTCCACGGCATCCAGGCAACGCTGTTCGCTCAGCAGATGGCCGCTCGGCAACAACTCGAACAGATGCAGCATCAGCAAGCACTTCCCGAGGGCGGTCAGCCGCCTCGGACAGGTACCTACCTCTAGGCACGGCGGACAGCCGAGCCAACGGTATCTTCGATGGCTTCGGCACTGTCGCTTCGCGACCTCGAAAGGCTTTCGGATCGGATGGTCCCGGGAAAACGACGGGGACGGGTTGGAGACTGGATCCTGCGCTCCGATCGCGGCGTGACCGGTCGGGCCAACAGCTGCTGGGCGCAAGGACAAACCGACCGTGACTTCGGTGACGATCTGAGGTCGGTGGAACGCTGGTACGACAACCAGAACCTCACAGCCCAGTTTCAGGTCTTCGATGGCAATGAGCCTCTGTCGGTAGCACTGCTCGATCGCGGATACCTCGCTCGGCCTGGAGCGACTGTGATGTCCGCACGTCGCATCAGGGCTGCAGCATCGCCCGACGTGCGCATAACTGTTTCCCACACGGTGCCCGCCGGTTTGATTGATCTCGTCGGTGATGCCGATCGGGTGGTGGAGTGCACGAGGTCGCGCGGGTCGGTTGTGGCTGTGACCTGCGAGGTCGACGGGTTGACCGTCGGAGGGGGAGTGGTTGCGGTCGACGGAGTCACCGCAGGGATCGGAATGATGCACACCCATCGATCGCATCGACGGAAAGGGATCGCCAAGGCGATGCTCAGCCAATTGGCGAGGGAGGCAACCTCTCGTGGTGCACGCCACTTCTGGCTGCAGGTCACCCCGGCCAACGTCGGTGCGATCAGTCTGTATGAGAGCGTCGGCTTCGTCTCTCGACACGGATACTCATACGCGGTCTTTCCCGGCTTGCCTCATTCCGAGGTGTGCTGAGCCGGAGAACGATCGTGATCTCAACGGGGTGTTGATCCGTTCGCGCCGTCATCGCGGACATCATTGAGGCGTTCAAACGACACCGTGGTAATTTCGATAGTCTTCACCTGAGCGGAAGGGGCGTTTCTTGGGATCTTCGTTCACCCATCTTCATGTTCATACCGAGTTCTCGATGCTCGACGGGGCGGCGCGCCTGGATGAGCTTGTGGGCAAAGCCGCCGCCGACGGGATGCCGGCGCTGGGCATCACCGACCACGGAAACATGTACGGGGTTCTGGACTTCTACAAGGCGTGTCGGGCCAAGAACATCAAACCGATCATCGGATGCGAGCTGTACCAAGCCGAGGACTCCCGCTACGAACGTCCCAGTCGGCGCGGGAAGATGGATGATTCGGGGGGGAGTACCGATGGCGGTAAGAAGTTGTATTACCACCTCACAGCCCTCGCCGAGAACAACACCGGCTACCGAAATCTGATTCAGCTCGCCTCCCGTGCGTTCATGGAGGGGTACTACTACAAACCCCGTGTCGACTGGGACGTGCTCAGTGATCACAGCGAGGGTGTGATCGTCACCACCGGGTGCCTGGGGGGCCAGGTACTCCAGTCGCTCATGCAGGGCAACGAGAAGGCGGCGCTGGAAAAGGCGGCCCGGCTTCAGGAGATCTTCGGCCGCAACAACATGTTCATCGAGCTGCAGGATCACGGCATCCCGGAGCAGCGGGCCACAAACCCGCAACTCATTGAAATCGCCCGCAAGCTCAAAGCACCGCTCGTTGTCACCAACGATTCCCACTACACCGAACAGCACGACCACACGTCGCACGATGCGCTTTTGTGTGTGCAGACTGGCTCGTTGCTCAGCGACCCGGACCGCTTCAAGTTCAGCGGTGATCAGCACTACCTCAAGACCTCGGAGGAGATGCGGTACGAGTGGCGGGAGCTGCCCGAGGCATGTGACAACACCCTCTGGATCGCCGAGCGTGCCAACGTGGAGATCGAGTTCGGGAAACCGCTGTTACCCGATTTCCCCATCCCGGAAGGTTTCGCCGGTGCTGATGAATACCTGCTGCATCTCACCATGGAGGGAGCTCGGAAACGGTGGGGCGACAATCTCAACGACGAGACTGTCGACCGGCTCGCCTACGAGCTCAACACCATCAAGAGCATGGGGTTTTCGTCCTACTTTCTGATCACTTGGGACCTGATTGCGCATGCTCGCGACAACGGCATTCGGGTCGGTCCCGGTCGTGGTTCGGCTGCTGGTTGCGCTGTGGCCTACTGCTTGTGGATCACCGATCTCGATCCGATCAAATACGATCTGCTGTTCGAACGGTTCCTGAACCCCGACCGGATCTCGATGCCCGACATCGACATGGACTTCGACACTCGGTTCCGGGACGAAATGATTCGGTACTGCGCCGAACGTTATGGCCGGGACCGGGTGGCACAAATCGTCACCTTCTCTCAGATCAAGGCTCGAGCTGCAGTTCGTGACGCAGCGCGGGTTCTGGGATATCCCTATGCCGTTGGCGACCGGGTCGCCAAGGCGATGCCGCCGCTGATCATGGGCCGGGATACCCCGCTGAAGTACTGCCTGGAGGAATCGGACAAATACAAAGACGGCTTCAGCATGGCCAAGGAACTGCGCGACATGGTCGCCACCGACGCCGACGTCGCCGCAGTGGTGGAGGTAGCCAAGGGGCTCGAAGGCCTGCGCCGCTCCGATGGGATTCACGCCGCCGCTGTCGTGATCACCAAGGACCCGCTGACCGACTACATGCCCATCCAGCGCAAGCCGGAAAAGGACAAGCCCATCGAAGATGCTCCGGTTGTCACCCAATACGAGATGCACGGCGTCGAGGATCTTGGTCTGCTGAAGATGGACTTCCTCGGCCTTCGAAACCTCGATGTCATCACCGACACCCTGAAACTGGTCAAGCAAGTGCACGGGATCGATCTCAACATCGACGAGGTCGACCTCGCTGATCTTCCCACCTATGAGCTGCTGCAGAAGGGCAACACGATCGGAGTGTTCCAGTTGGAATCTCCTCCGATGCGAGCGCTCATACGTCGGATGGGTCCCACCGAGTTCGAGGATGTGGCTGCACTCGTTGCTCTCTACAGACCGGGTCCGATGGCCAAGAACATGCACACCGATTACGCCGATCGGAAGAACCATAAGCAGGACATCAGTTATGACCATCCTGACGAGGAAGCAATCCTGGGCGACACCTATGGCCTGATGATCTATCAGGAACAGATGATGCGGTTCAGTCAGAAGTTCGCCGGCTACACGCTGGCCGAAGCCGACAACCTTCGAAAGGCTGCCGGCAAGAAGAACCGTGAATTGATGGCCATGGAACGCCAGAAGTTCATCGAAGGCTGCGTGGACAACAACTACGGCGAACAGTTCGGCACCAAGAAGTTCGATGTCATCGAAGGCTTCGCCGACTACGCCTTCAACAAGAGTCACTCCTACGGATATGGCTTCGTGGCATTTCAAACCGCCTACTTGAAGGCCAATTTCCCGACCGAATACCTCGCCTGCCTACTCACATCGGTGAAGAACAAGCTGGAGACGGCCGCAGTGTTCCTCAACGATTGTCGCCAACTGGGGATCAACGTTCTGGTGCCAGACATCAATCGGTCCCAGATCGACTTCGGTTCGATCCCTGATGCCGACGGGAACGAGTTCCATGGTCGACAGCTGAATGCGATCACCTTTGGGTTGTCCGCGGTTCGCAATGTTGGGGAAGGAATTGTCGAAAAGATCATCGAGGAGCGGGAGACCAACGGTCCGTTCGCATCGTTCATGGACTTCTGCGACCGGGTCGAGTTGTCGGTCCTCAACAAACGGGCCATCGAGTCGTTGATCAAAGCCGGAGCGTTCGACTCACTCGGTCATCCCCGCAAGGGTCTGCTCGTCGTCCACGAGGAATACGTCAACAAGACCATTCAGCGCCGCAAAGAGCAAGACATGGGAGTGCAGACGCTGTTCGGAGCGTTGGAGGATTCCGCCGATGCCTACGACGACCGTCCCACCATCACCGATGAGTATTTCGACAAGACCGCTCGACTGAAACTCGAAAAGGAGATGCTGGGCCTCTATGTGAGTGATCACCCGCTGATGGGGGTCGAGGATGCTCTCAAGGCCCGAGCGTCGGTGACGATTGGTGAGCTGGCCGATCTCGACGAGGGCAGTCAGGTTGCGGTTGGAGGAGTTGTTTCGGGCCTGGTGAAGAAATGGACCAAGAAGGGGGAGTTGATGGCGATTCTGGTTCTGGAGGACCTCTCTTCCAGTATCGAAACCATGGTCTTTCCCCGAACATTCACCGACTACGGCCACCTTCTCGAAGATGACCGGATCGTGATTCTGCGGGTCGCGTGAGCCGGCGGGACGAAGACCCGAAACTGATGGTGTCACAGGTGGAGGTGGTCGATGCAGATGCTCTGGCGAGCGAGAAGCCGGTCACGATCACGGTCCGACCCGATCAGTTGTCCGAAGCGGCAATCGCCGATCTCAAAGCATGTATTTCCGAGCACCCCGGTAGCTCACCGATCGTGATCGACATGGGCTCTCCTCGGCTGGTCCGACTCAGCGATGCGTACACCGTCAACACCGGCAATGACCTCTTCGCCGATCTGCGCGTCCTCTTCGGCGCACACTGCCTCTGACAACCTCCACAATCCTTCGGTGCCGGCCCCCCATCCATCTCTTCGGCTTCGCCGCGTCGTTCCCGCTGGCGGGTGGGCACCGTTCTGTTGTGGATTGGATCCCCGGTACGACGTCGTGGTGGCCAGAACTGCCAGACTTGTGGGGTGAAGACCTTTGATTTCGAGTTCACCGTTCCTGCCAGCCAGGAGCGAGTGCGGGACTTCCATCACGACACCAGTGTTCTTCGTGTTCTGACACCGCCACCGGCCATCATGCAGGTGCACTCGATGGAACCCCTCGCTGAGGAATCGGTGAGCCGGTTCACCATTTGGGCTGGGCCGATTCCGCTCCGATGGGAAGCTACCCACCGGGATGTCAGCGCCAGTGGGTTCACCGACGTTCAGACCGACGGTCCGATGAAGGCATGGTCCCACACCCATCGATTCATCGAACTGGGTCCCAACCAAACCAAAGTCACCGAGCACATCGAGTACGAACACGGCAGTGGTTTCTGGGGCCTCGTGACCCGGGCGTTCTTCGCTCCACCGGCACTCAAGGCGCTGTTTCTCTATCGCAAGTTCCAGACTGTCCGGCACTGCAAGAGGTAGTTAGGGCTGTCGCCGCGTTGATCGCGGCTAGGCGCTGGTGCGGGCGTCGAGCGTGCGTTGGGCGGCTCGCTGGCCGCTCAGGTAGCTCTGGTCTGTCCAGATGTACGCCCAGTCGCCGTAGCGACCGCAGTACGTTATGTCCAGTGAGGTGAGGTAGTCCTGGACCTTGGCCGCCGATGGTCCCGAGTCCAGGTCGAAGATCACATTGGCGTACTCGATGAAGCGGGCTTCGGAAAACACGATGTCGTCGTCTTCGCGGAGCACGCCCATTGTGATGAGCTCGTCGATGACGGGTTTGACATCGTCTTCGGGTTTGTGGTCGAGCGGCTTGTACTTGTCGCTGTAGTAGACCTCAACCTGCACCGCACCGTGACCCGGAGGGCATGTCGTCGGGCTGAACATGTGCGGGAAGCTGAGCCGCACTGACCGCATGTCGTCGTCGTAGATGTAGCGCCAGTGAGCGGGTGACAGGTCGTCGCGTGCGACACCAACATTGACGATGACACTCTGGCTACAGCTCAACAAGCTCGCCGCCTCCCGAACGTCGTCGGGGACGTTGGGGAGCATTCGGATCATCTCGGGCAGGGGCACCGACGAGATGAGGCTGTCGTAGCGTTCGGAGTGACCATTGCCGAACGCGACGGTCTTTGAACTGGGATCGATGCTCTCAGCCCGGTGAGCCAGGCTCAGATCCGCGGCGGCGAAGAACTTGTGTAGATAACCCTCGAAGCCACCCTTCTTTGGATAGCGGAACTTGTCGATGTAGTGCTTCTCGGTGCGAGGGGGGCGGACAGCGCCCATGAGGACCTCTTTGAGGTCGGGGCGGTAGAGCCGGGGACCGAGCCACGAGACATTCATGTCCTCAGGACCACACGTGTGGTACTTGGTGCCGTAGCGACCGGGGAAGTTGTTGGCGAAGGTCGGGCCGTAGGCAGCCAGAAGCCATTCGTGATAGTTGGCAAACGACGCCGTTTCAGGCATCTCGGTGGCTGACACCTGAATGAACTCGTCGAGAATCTGTACGATCAGATCTTCGGGAAGGGCATGGAGGTAGGCGATCGCCGGGTGCTTCACCCATACACCCTGATACCAGTTGTCGACCCGAGCGTTGAGCGTCTCGTAGCTGCCGTCAACGGCGTCGGCCAGAACGTTCTGCATCTCTTCGATCTCAGTGAACGAGATATGGGGTCCATCGTCGAACACGAACCCTTCACCATTGGGAAAGGACGCGGTATGCCCACCGGGATAGGCGTTCTTGTCGAACAGTGTGGGCCTGACCCCCTCGGAGGTCAGGCGATCGAAGGCGCCCCAGGCTGCCATTCCACTGCCGAGAATTACCGTCTTGTCGCTCATGTTTGTTCCGTTCGTGGGGCAAATTCGAAAAGCAGTTGTAGCTTCGGCTAGCGCCGATGTGGTTGGTTGCTGGTGGAAGTACCTAGTGGTCGAGTTGGTGTGTCCACCACTTGACTACATCGGCTGAAGCGGCTGCCAGATCAAGCGAAGGCTCCCAGTTCGTTGAGGAACTGATTCGGCTGATGTCGGCGGTGATCTCCTCAGCGGTATCAGCCCCGCCAGCGCGAGCGCCGAACCACAGGAGATCAGGCCGACCGACTGCGTCTCCGATCATCTCCGACAGCTCTTTCACTTGCACAGCCTCTCCCATTCCGAGGTTCACGTATCCTTCGATGGGGCTGTCGGCAACTGCAATCAGACCCAGCGCCACGTCCCACGCATGCATGTAATCGCGACGTTGAGTTCCGGCCGAGAGCTCGGCGGGCTCGCCGTTGATGAGTTGTCTGATGATGTGGGGAACCAGGCGGTTCGGTTCTTCGAACCGACCCAGAACGAAGAAGATCCTGGCGACGGCAACGGTGAGCTCAGGAAAGTCGTCAGCGACGGCGAGCGCCCGCAGGCCGGCGTCGAGCTTGCACCGTCCGTACACCGTGTCGGGATCCGCCGGACCGTCCTCGGACAGCACACCACCCTCGGGTCCGTATTCGATGCAACTTCCGGCCACGACGGCCCGACGGCCGCCGGCTGCTGCGAAACTCTCCACCAGATGTTCAGCGATGGCAACCCAGTCGTGATTGACGGGATCTGAGTAGCGGCTGGCGGACTCGCCGTTGAACCACGCCAGGTGGAACAGTTCATCGGCGTGTAGTTCGTTCATGAGTTCGGTGACGGCGCCGGCGTCATTGAGATCAATCTGGTGGGCAGTTGTCGCCGACGGGTCGACGCCTTCGAAGACCGGGGATGGACGGCTCGACAAGACGTGCACGCGGCGGCTCACGGTGCTGGCGGAGGGGCTCAGCCCGTCGAGTGAGCCTGCCAGGGCAGCGACGAGATGCCGGCCGAGAAAGCCGGTCGCTCCCGAGACCACTGTGACCACCGGCGGAGCACTTTCACCCAGCGCGGTCGGGTTCGCGCCGGGCTGGACGTTTTCGCTCGCAGGAGAATTGGTGCCGCGAGTTGGTGTGTCGGTCATGTTTGTCTCTTCGGTCACTTGATAGGGCAGGTTTACCTGAACACCTCGACCCTCTAGCTCATGAGCCTAGGCACTCGCGCCGATACGTTTGTTCTATGGCCCTTTCACCCGAGTCGAAGATCTACGTGGCTGGCCACGGCGGTCTGGTGGGGTCCGCACTGCTTCGGCGTCTAGAGCAGGGCGGCTTCCACAACATCGTTACCGCGGCATCGAGCGAGCTCGACCTTCGAGATCAGAGCGATGTGAACGAATTCATGGCCGAACACAAGCCTGAACAGGTCATTCTCGCAGCCGGAAAGGTTGGCGGCATACACGCCAACAACTCGTTTCCGGCCCAGTTCCTCTACGACAACCTGATGATCCATGGCACAGTAATTCACGCCGCCCATGAAGTCGGTGTGGAGAAGCTGCTGTATCTGGGTTCGTCGTGCATCTACCCCCGTATGGCCCGGCAACCGATCACCGAGGACGAACTGCTCACCGGGCCTCTGGAACCCACCAACGAGGGTTATGCGCTTGCCAAGATCGCCGGCATCAAGATGTGCGAGACCTACAAACGGCAATACGGTGACAACTTCGTTTCGGCCATGCCCACCAATCTGTATGGGCCAAACGACAACTTCGATCTCGACGGATCCCATGTGATCCCAGCGCTCATGCGCAAGTTTCATGAGGCAAAGCAGGCCGGTGAACCGACCGTCGAAGTGTGGGGGACCGGTTCGGCCATGCGTGAGTTCCTCCATGTCGACGATCTCGCCGACGCATGCATCTTCCTGCTCGGCTCCTACGACGGCCTTCAGCACGTCAATGTTGGCACCGGCGAAGATCAGAGCATCAGGGAACTGGCCGAGCTGATCGGCCAAATCGTCTATCCCAAAGTGACACTCACCTGGGACACGTCCAAGCCCGACGGCACGCCACGCAAGGTCCTAGATGTCTCCAAGCTGCATTCAATGGGCTGGAAACACACCATCGACCTTCGTCAAGGCCTCACCGATACGTACCGATGGTTCATAGAGAACTACGCGGATGCCCGCGGGACTTGACCCGCTGACATTCCATTTCAACCAGAAAGCACCTGGAGCACCCATCCATGAAGGTAGTAATTCTCGCCGGCGGCCTAGGCAGTCGACTGAGCGAAGAAACCGTAAGTAGGCCAAAGCCCCTGATCCAGATCGGTGGTAGACCGATCATCTGGCACATCATGAAGCACTACGCCGGCCATGGCTTCGATGACTTCCTGATCGCCCTGGGTTACAAGGGCCACATGATCAAGCAATACTTCGCCGAGTACGCCACCCTGGCCAGCGATCTCACAGTCAACCTCGGGTCCAACAAGGTGATCCGCCACACCCAGCAGCCCGAGGAGCGTTGGAAGATCGGCTTGATCGACACCGGACTCCATACCCACACCGGCGGCCGCATCCGGCGACTGGCTCCCCAGTACAACGGCACGTTCATGGCCACCTATGGCGATGGTGTGTCCGATGTCGACATCACCACGCTGGTCGAGTTCCACAAGAGTCACGGAAAGCTGGCCACCATGACCGCCGTTCGTCCCCCGGCGAGGTTTGGTGCAATCGAGTTCAACGGCGATCAGATCACCAGCTTCACCGAGAAGCCACAAACTGGCGAAGGATGGATCAACGGCGGGTACTTCGTACTCGAACCCGAAGTTCTCGAGTACATCGAGTCCGATGACACCGACTTCTCGAAAGAACCGCTGGGCAACTTGGCCAAGGACGGACAACTGATGGCCTACCGCCACGAAACGTTCTGGCAGTGCATGGACACGCTTCGGGACAAAGAACTATTGGAATCACTTTGGGACGGCGGCAACGCACCCTGGAACAACTGGAGCAATCAATCATGAAGGTGCTACTCACCGGTGGCGAGGGCTACATCGGAACACTGCTGGGCCAGCGTCTGATGAACGCCGGCCACGACGTCGTGAGCTACGACACCGGCTTTCACCGGGTCGGTTGGCTCTACGACGGCGTCGACTGCAGCCCGGCGTGGACCAAGCTCGACACCAGACTGGTGTCCGCCGATCAGTTGGATGGTTTCGATGCGGTCATTCATCTCGCCGACCTGTCCAACGATCCTCTCGGAAACCTCAACCCCGATCTCACCTACGACATCAACCACCGAGCCACCGTCAGGCTGGCAGAAATGGCAAAGGAAGCTGGCGTACACCGGTTCATCTACAGCTCATCGTGCAGCGTCTACGGCGCATCCGGTGACGACGAGGAAGTTTTTGCCACCGAAGAGTCGCCTACAGGGCCTCTCACCGCCTATGCCAAGTGCAAGCTGTTGTGCGAAGGAGACCTCTCCAAGCTGGCCGACGACAACTTCTCCCCGGTGTATCTTGCGCAATGGAACCGCCTTCGGCCTGAGCCCGCGGATGCGGTTCGATCTGGCCATCAACGATCTCACAGCCCAGGCGTATCTCACCAAGAAGCTCGTGCTCGAGTCCGACGGCACCCCTTGGCGCCCGTTCGTGCACGTCGCCGATATCGGCAAGGCCATGTTGTGTGCGCTGGAAGCTCCAAAGGACGCGGTCCACGACCAGATCTTCAATGTCGGTGACGATCGCGGCAATTACCAGGTGAAAGACATCTGCCGGATCATCGGCGAAGCGATCGACGGCTGTGAAGTGATCATCGGCGAAAAGGGCGGCGACAACCGCAATTACAAAGTGAACTTCGAGAAGATCACCACCAAACTTCCCGGTTTCTCGTGTGACCATGATGTGAGGTCGGGTGTGAAGGAAATGGTCGACACGTTCAGACGGATCGACTTCAACGAGGCCCAGCAGACCCACCGAGGCCATCGTCGTATCAAACAGATCGAACACTTGCTGGACACCCATCAGATCAACGACCAGTTCTACTGGGAGTGACATGAACTTTGAAGACAACTTCAATGTTGAGGGCTGTTTTGTCGCCTCGCTGAACCAGATCGGCGATGAGCGTGGTTTCTTCGCCCGTCAGTGGTGTGCGGATGAACTCGGTGCACTCGAGGGAGCGACCAACGTTGCACAGGTCAACACCAGCCTCTGTGTGGATGCCGGCCTGATCCGTGGCCTCCATTGGCAGGAGCCGCCGGCCGGCGAGGCCAAGTTCATGCGTTGCATCAATGGGGCCATCTTCGACGTGTGCGCCGACGTGCGTACGGACTCACCCACGTTCGGACAGTGGTTCGGTATCGAACTCACATCCCAGAACCGGTTGGCACTCGTGATTCCCGAGGGGTGCGCTCCACGCGTATCAGTCACTGATGCCAGACAGCGAAGTGATCTACCTCACGAACACCCCGTACACCCCAGGTGCAGAGAAGGGCCTCCGCTACGACGACCCGTTCTTCAACATCGACTGGCCCATCACGGACGGTGTCATGTTGAGCGAGAAGGACCAGAACTGGCCCCCGTTCTCGGCGTAGCCCTTGCGCTCAAATTTCAGCTGACGGCGACAAACAGCGTCGCCCCCGGCTGACAGAACGCCGGATTGTTGTCGCCAGCTGATAAATCGTGAGTCTGGGGACCTGTCAGTGGTGCAGCGGTGATGCCTGGCCGGTGAGGAACTCGAAGTCGGCGATTCGTTGGCGCCACGTGCGTGAGTTGGGGACCTTCCTGCTCACAACGTTTTGCTGGATCGTGAAGGCCGCCACTTCGGTGCCTCGATCGTTCCAGTCGTCGCTCTTGTCATTCCACGACGGCAGCCCTAGCCGGCTGACGAATCGAGCCATATCAGTCTCAGTCAGGTTTGCCTCGGCCCAGGCATGTGCCAGTTCGTGCGGGAGGACGTAGTCGCGATCCGAACAGATCGTCAGCCTCCAGGGGGAGAAGCGGGGCTGAAACAGGCCATCGTGGCCCTTGCAGTTGGTGCGGTCGGCGGCGAACCGAATGTCCATTTCGGGCAGTTCGAGTCCGGCGGCGGCGAACAAATCGAGCGTATGGTCGAGGCGGGCCTGGTCTTGAGGCGAGTACTGGGTTGGGGCGGGCGAATGCTCGGTGCGGGGAACCAGCAGCATGGCCACAGCGAGGATGAGTCGGATGAACATGGAGGCACCTTCCAATGGGTGCCTCGCGGTCGAATGGCGTGACGTTCACCGCCCGTTCGCAGCTACTGCGGCGGGGTTGCAGGTTGCTGGTGTTGACGGCTCTGAACAGGGCAAAGTGGTTGCGAACCAGCTGCGAACGCAACCCGAAGAGCCCCTGTGGGGCAGGGGTTGCTCTGTGGGCTCGGTTGTGGCCGTGGACGCGGCGGGTCTACTCGAGCCGGGGGAACAAAGGGCTGTCTGTGAATGCCTCGCTGCGGATTCGGCCTGGTGCGGGGTCGTTGCGGTGTTTCCATCGGTGGTGGAATCCGCAGAGCAGTTGTCCGTTGGCGATGAGGCTTGGCCCACCGTTGTGCCAGGGAGTGACGTGGTCGTAGTCGCACCAACGGTGCGGAATCCGGCAGCCGGTGTGTTGGCAACGGTTGTCACGCAGTCGGATCATGGTCGTTTGCACCGTGGAGAACCGGCGCCCACTGGGGGCATCGCTGGCGAGGGTGCCGTTCGTACGAACCATGTGGTGGCGGACCCGGGCGCCCTCGGTCTCCAAGCGCTCAACGACGGCCCGGGGAATCAGTGTCCCTCTGGCGGTGCGGGAATAGCTACGGCCACTGAAGCCGCGATCGATGGGCCTCCGGTTGAGGTTGGTGCATGCTCGCTCGGCCCGAACGGTGGTGGGAACCTGCTCTGCCACGAACCGTCCGGGGTTGCCCTCGTCCTCGGGTTCGTCGGTGACTGCTGCGGGTGGCGTGGTGGGCCCGGGCGAACCGTCCTCGGGGTGGAGGATCTCGAGGTGCGCTCGGTACTTTCCGTCAGGGTTGAGGACGAGATCGACCAGGGCCGCCATCGATGCCTGGGTCGGGGTGAAGGCCTCGTCTTTGTAGTCCTTGGCCTTGTTGAGCAGTGTCTCGATGAATGGCTCGGCGTTGAGTGGACCGACGGTGCCAGCGATGTGTGCACCGCCGAACAGGTCGAATCCGTAGACGAGGTGTTGGCTGGCCTGTGCTTTCAGGAACTCATCGAGGTGCTCGTCTTCGTCGGCGCAGTTGCGCCATTCGGCGAGGTAGTCAGCGAACTCCTCGGGGGTGCAAAGGGCGGCGAGTTGGGCAAGAGTGCGTTCGGCGGCGTGGAAGTGGTCACGGTTCACCTGTTTCCAGACCGGGTGGAGGGCCTCGATGTGAGCCAGTGTGATACCGCCGGCGATCAGGGCCCGGTGGAACCACGGATACCTGGCCTCGGCAGATCCCATGAGATCCAGCTGCCTCGCTCGCCGGCGGGAGATCCGGCATGAGCTGTTCAGGAGCCCCTGAACCGATCGTGAGCCTCGTGTGAGGCTGCACGCCTTCGCATTGCCAAAGGCGGCGAATCGTCCGGCGACGACCGTGGCCCGCTCGGTGGCAGCGACCAGCTCGGTGATGAGATCGGCCATGTCGCCGCGGGACATCTGGTTGTGATCGGCCGTCGACAGATCGATCAGGCTCTGTCCGAGTTCAGCGAGTAGCTCGCGTTCCTCGCCGAGTGAGCCGCCGTTTCCGTGGATGTTCTCCGCCGAGATGTCCATGTCTCCATGATGACAAGGGGGTGTGACACAGTTGGCTGCCTCCGGAGT
>CAWDOA010000008.1:0-584781 GCA_963803875.1 uncultured Acidimicrobiales bacterium
CACCAATTGCCACGCCACTGCTCCGTGGTCGATTGCGGAGCCCACGAAGTGGTGGCCGTCCCGCTCGGCAACGATGGGAACGAAGAGATCGCCGGGCTCGACCGACCGTGAATCGATCGAGACGCCAAGGATTTCCGGTCCGGCTTCACCGCCCGACTCGGTTCCTGAGAGTTCGGAAACCAATTCCGCAAAGGACCAACGCACCCTTCCGGTCTAGCGGGCGATGTACGGTTTCGGTGTGAGCAGCACCGCCCAACGCCTTCCAGCAACCGATTCCCAACTCCGCGTTGTGGTGCTCTATGGGGGCCAATCCCCCGAACACGAGGTTTCACGGGTCACCGCTGCGCATGTGTTGGCTGCGATCGACCGGAACAAGTACCACGTTTCCGCCGTCGGGATCGACCGCCAGGGAGTGTGGCACCAGCTGGCCGAGCTGCCCGACCCACAGCAGGAGCCAACCGCCCTCGAGGTTGTCGGGACGACCGGCGTCGCCGTCCACGATCCTGCAGCCCGAACAGACCGTGGTCCTGCCCTTGATCCATGGACCGATGGGTGAGGACGGGACGGTTCAGGGCCTGCTCGAACTCGCTGGGGTGCCCTACGCCGGAGCCGGAGTGCTCGGCAGTGCGCTCGCCATGGACAAGAGCGCAGCAAAACAGGCGCTGTCGGCGGCTGGTGTCCCCCAGTCCAGGTGGGAAACACTGCACGAGCCACGGTTCGAGGCCTCGCCGCAGGCGCTCCAAGGCATTCTCGATCGTCTGGGTGACACCGTCTTTGTGAAACCGGCCAACATGGGATCCTCGGTCGGCGTTTCCAAAGCAAACGGGCCGGCTGAACTGGCATCCGCCCTGGGCGAGGCCTTCAGCTACGACGAATGGGTCGTCGTGGAGGAGAACATCGTCGGCCGCGAAATCGAACTGGCGGTGCTGGGCAATGTCGACCTCGAATTCAGCGTTCCCGGCGAGATCATCCCTGCCGCCGACTTCTATGACTACAACGACAAGTATCACGATGGTGCTGCCAAGCTCATCATTCCCGCCGAACTATCACGCACCGAGGTGAGTGAAATCGAGCGCCTCGCTCGAGCCGCCTACACCGCACTGCGGGTGGAGGGTATGGGGCGGGTTGACTTCCTCTACGAGGAGGGAGGACGAGGGTTCTTGCTCAACGAAATCAACACAATTCCCGGTTTTACGCCGATCTCGATGTATCCCAAGATGTGGGAGGCAACCGGCCTCAGCTATCCAGCCCTCATCGACGCGCTGATCGAACTCGCCCTCGACCGCCACGCCCGCAGGAGCGCCAAGAAGCGCTGAGATCCTTCGACGTCGCCCGCTCCGCCACGGCAACGCTCCCCTTACCAGCCGCCGGTGGAACCTCCGCCACCAAAACTGCCGCCGCCGCCGCCGAAACCGCCGCCGCCGAAACCGCCGCCTCCCCCACCGACACCACCACCGCCGAAGCCGCCACCGCCGCCACTGCTCCACCCACCGCCGTGGCGATGTCTGCTGCTGCCCCCCACGATGATGAGCCCAGTGTTGCGGCGGCGGCGCTCGTGAATTATTGCTTCCCGGATGGCTACCGCGGAATCGGCAATTGCCACAGCCTGATCGATCTTTTGTTCCCACGATCCGTTGAGCCGATTGAGATCAGCCTCGAGATCTTCGAGCTTGGTCTTTCGAGTGCTGAAGACAGTCCATCCCAGTGTTTCGTTGGCTCGCTGAATCGACCGCTTGGCTCGAGATATCTCCCGAGCAAGCTCGCGACGTAGAGCGGCGATGCGTTTGGCCTCTTCCTGACTCTCGATCAGCATCTGATCCATCTGCCGATCGACTCGGTCCAGAGTCCGCGCCACCCGAAGGTAGTTTGGCCGTCGCTGGGTCAACTCCCGGCCCATCTCCTCCAACACGGCCTGGATGTTTTGAGGGTTGAGGTGGTACTCAGGGGCCAGGTCGGTGGCCTTGGATGCGACGAAGGACCTCAGTTCCTCGAGTTCCTGGACCGCCGCCCGCATCATCCCCGGGCTTTCTGCCCGAGCCTGTTCGAGGTCGATCATGAGCGTGTCGAGTTCGTCGAGGAGCGCATCGACAGCATTGAGCTCCAGCCCTGAGATTTCCAGCTCGGTGCCGGCTCTGTCCCAGTCCTGCGAGGGCACCAGCGACAGACCACCGGTTCGATGCTCTGCGGATCGGTCGAGCCGAGCCGCAGCAGCGTCAGTGTGTTCGGTGGCCCAACGCCAGGAATCGGGACTGTGCGGAGTGACGGCGGTGGCGAACCGGACCGCAGTCTTGTCGATTCGCGCACGTGCTTCGTGCTCGGCCGTCTCGAGTTCGGCAGCCCAGTCGGCGATGCCCTTGGGCCTATCGACGACTGCTTCCACATCGTGGCGAGCCGAGAAGAGTTCAGCCTCGGCTGCTTCGAGTCGATCCGACAGCTCCAAAAGATCAAGCCGCAGCTCTTCGAACGTGGCACCGGCTACTACGGACCGTGCACTCGCGAGACGCTCCTTGGCTGCGTCGAGCTTCCACCCAGCATTCGTGCGATCTGCGGCGAGCGAGTCCGCGTCGTCGAGTTCCTCCATCAGCAGCCCCTGTTTGGTGGGAAGCGACACGCGGAGCCGATCCAAGAGCTCCCCGAATGCGGTCAGTTTGTCGAGGGCCATCTGGTATCTCTCCAGAGCGGCGCTGAACTCGGACAAACGAGTCTCACCCTGAATCAACTCGTCATTGGATGCGGTTTCAATTCCCTCCGGTGTGGCCTGGCTGAGCAACGTGGCGTGTCGTTCCGCATCATTGCCAGCGATGCCCACCTCATGCTGCAGATGGCGCAGTTGATCCAGCGTTCGGCTCTCCACCGTGCGGCTGAATCGTTCGCCCTGCTCGCTCAGCCGGGCATCACGTTCTCGGGCTGCGCCCATTCGAATACGGGGCTCGGCAACTCTGGTGGCGAAGGTTTGGCGGCGTTCCGCCAGCTGTTTGCGACGGTTGCGAATGATCACGCCGCCGCCGGCTCCCGCCAGGCCTATCACCGAGCCTGCGAGAATGTAGGAGCCCAGGTTGTTCGAATCGGTCTCGGGCTCGGGGTCGTCCCGTTCGTTTATGATCTCGTCGTCGAGCCCTTCGACTACGAGGGCCGCATCCTGAAGCGCCCCGGTCAGTCCACCCGTGAAGTCGCCAGAACGAAGACTCTCTCGCATCGCCCCGGTTCGGATGTCCTCGGCCAGCTGGGTTCCGAACGCGCTGCCGTACACCGAACTCTGCTGTGAAGGCACGTCGATCGCCACGAACAGGTAGTCGTCGCTGGTACCGCACTGGCTCGAGGATCTGTTGACGAGCGGTATCAAGGTCGGTGTTGTCGTCGTACACGCGGGCATAGACCGCCGTACCGGGCGACACCTGTTCGAACTCGGCGATGGCCTCGGCCACGTCTGAGGCGTCGATGTCGCCGGTGGCGTCGACGAGCCCGGTGGCGCACGGGTCGGCCTGACCCATCGCGGTCTCACCGCTGGTGTCCTCTGCGATAGCCGGCGGACTGGCGGCCATCGAAAACAAAACCGCAACGCTGAATGCGAGAATCGCTGCCGCGCCGCGTCGATTGGGGGAACGAGGCCGATAGCGCGATCGAGACCGTTTCGGTGATTGGAAAAGACCCATCGTGCTGAAACCGTAGCCGCCGTCAACGAACTCCCTATGCTGTAGCGGGCCGACGCTGCAAGGGTTTCCTTTGAGCGTCATCCGGCCCGGCGTCAGGAGCTGTAGGAAAGTGTCCGTTTCGAACAAGTTGGCGGGGAAAAGGATCGCAGTGACCGGTAGCACCGGCTTCCTCGGCACCGCGTTGGTCGAACGCCTGATGCGCTGCGTGCCGGATTGTCAGCTCGTTCTGCTTGTTCGTCCGGGGAAGAGGAGTACGCCTGCAGACCGCGCTCGCCGTGAGATCTTCCGCAATGACGTGTTCCACCGGTGGATGGAGGAATTGGGCGACGGCAATAGGAAGGCCGGCACCGCTCGGTTCTGGGAGCAGGTCGACAATCGGGTGCAGGTGATCGCCGGTGATGTGGGCACCGACGGCCTCGCCCTCGACGACGATGGCCGCCGCATCATCGCCTCCTGCGACATCGTGATCCATAGTGCAGCCACGGTCAGCTTTGATGCAGCACTTGATCTAGCGGTGGAAGTGAACCTGCTCGGAGCCACGCGCATCGTGCAGACCCTGCAGGATCTCGACGTGGAACCCCACTTCGTCGGTGTATCCACGTGTTATGTGGCCGGTAACCGCCGAGGCGATGCCCCGGAGCAACTGCTCACCGATTCACCGTTCCACATCGATGTCAACTGGCGGAGCGAGGTCGACGCCGCCCGCCGAACCCGCTCCAACTTCGACAGCGAGTCCCGCGCCGCGTCCCGGCTCGAGGAGTTCCGAGCCCGGGCCCGCCACGAACTGGGCGCAGCTGGAACGCCACTTCTCTCGGCGAAGACCGAACAACTTCGTCAACGGTGGGTGAGCGAACAGTTGGTCGAGGCCGGTAGAGCTCGGGCCGCATCGCTGGGCTGGCCCGATGCATACGCCTACACCAAGGCGCTCGGTGAGCGGGCACTGGTCGAGAGCCGTGGCAACGTGCCGGTCAGTATCGTGCGACCCTCCATCATCGAGTCGGCGTGGGCCGAGCCCGTACCGGGCTGGATCAAGGGCTTCCGCATGGCCGAACCGATCCTGATCAGTTATGCCCAGGGCCTCCTGAAGGAATTCCCCGGCGTGCCCGAGGGGGTCGTCGACGTCATCCCGGTCGATCTCGTCGTTGCCGCAATCATCGATGTTGCCGCCCGAGGTCCGCTGGATCCCCGGTCCGTCGACATCACCCAGGTTGCCTCCGGGCACCAGGAACCCTCTGCGGTACCGCCAGCTTGTCGACCTGGTCAACGGCTGGTTCACGGACAACCCGCTGTATGACCGCAAGGGTCAGCCCATCGCCGTGGCCAAGTTCTCGTTTCCAGGACGGGGCGCAGTGGAACGACAACTCTCCCGGGCCCAGAAGAATCTCGACCGGGCCGACCGCGCACTCAAACGGCTTCCTCTCAGAGGGAAACAGGCCATGATGAACGCTCAGGTCGAAGACCAGAAGGACCAGGTCGAGCGGGCCATGGGTTATGTGAAGATATACGGCGCCTACGCCGAGTGCGAAGCGCTCTATGGCGTCGACAACCTGGTGGCACTGCACGACAGCCTCGACCGTGCTGACCAGGCCGAACTCGGTTGCGATCCTGCCGTCGTCGACTGGGAACACTACGTCACCCAAGTCCATCTCCCGTCGGTGGTCCACCACGCTCGGGTGAAGACCACGCCGACCCGGACCGATCCCGACCACCGGATCAATCGCATGCGAGCCAAGGTCCTGTCGCCCGACCGCCAGCTCGCCGCGTTCGATCTGGAAAACACGATCATCGCTTCGAACGTGGTCTTCAGTTATGCCTGGCTCGCCACCCGTAACATGGGTGCCGCCGATCGGGTGAGGTTCGCCTTGAAGACCTTCGGCGAGGCACCCGGTTTGCTGGCCCTCGACGCCCGCGACCGCACCGACTTCTTGCGCCACTTCTACCGGCGGTACGACGGGGCGTCGGTCGCCCGGATGGAAGAACTGGGTAGCGAACTTCTGGCCGACCACATCCTCACCAAGGCGTTCCCGGCCGCGATTCGACGGGTGCGCGAACATCGTGCGCTGGGCCATCGCACGGTCCTCATCACCGGAGCGCTCAACATCGTGGTGGATCCGCTTCGACCCCTGTTCGACGACGTCATCTGCACCGAGATGAGCGTTCGAGACGAGCGGTATACCGGTGAACTGTTGAGTGTTCCCCCGACCGGCGAGGTACGGGCGGCCGAGCTGCGACGTTATGCGATCGACAACGACTTCGACCTCGGTGAGTCTGTCGCCTACGCCGACTCGTCCTCGGACTTGCCGCTGCTCGATGCCGTCGGATATCCGGTTGCGGTGAATCCTGAAACCCGCCTCGCCTCGATCGCCTCCAAGCGGGGCTGGCTCATCGAGAATTGGCAGAAGTCCAGCGGCGGCACCGACCGACTACTCCCCCTCGGGCCACTGCCCGCCCACAAGAAAAGCAGGCGATAGATGAGTAAGAATCGTCCGAATCCCCGACCGGGTTTTGTTCTCGAAGTTGATCGCCAGACGCCACCGATCCTGTTCCACCACGGAGAGGGCTTCCGGATGGAGAAGCTGCCGGTGGGTCGAAGTCGGGTGATCTATCCACCAGAAGCGCTTCACGGGATCAAAGACCCGAACGCCGCCATCGCCGACGCGCTGGTCAACCCGATCAACGATGACCCGCTGCCGTCGCTGTTGAAGCCGGGCATGAAACTCACCATCGCCTTCGACGACATTTCCCTGCCGCTACCTCCCAATGCAGCGTCCCGACATCCGCCAGCGGGTCATCGAAGCCGTACTCGACCATGCCGCCGCTGCCGGTGTGGACGATGTCCACATCATCGCCGCGCTCTGCCTGCACCGCAGGATGACCGAGGCTGAACTCCGACACGCAGTTGGTGATCGGGTGTACGAAGCATTCGCCCCCCACGGACAGCTCTACAACCACGACGCCGAAGACCCCGACGGCATGGTGATTCTCGGTGAGACACCTCACAACGAGGTGGTGCAGATGTCGAAGCGCGCGGCCGAGAGCGACCTGGTGGTCTACGTCAACATCAACCTTGTCAGCATGGACGGGGGCTGGAAGTCGACAGCCACGGGACTGGCGGGGTATCAGGGCGTCCGCGCCCATCACAACGTGAAAACCATGCGGCACAGCAAGAGCTTCATGGATCAGGACAGTTCGGAACTACATCGCTCGAACTGGCGCCAGGGCGAAGTGATCAAGAAACACGGACCTCGCATCTTCCAGATCGAAACAACGGTGAACACCAACGTCTTCGGCAACGAAGGTCCGATGTCGATGTTGCAGAAGCGCGAGTGGGAATGGTCTGCCCGCGATCGGATCAGCTTCACCGGAATGCAGGCTGGCTTGAAGCTGATGCCCAGCGCCGCCAGACGACGGGCCTTCCACACCTGGAAGGCACCGTATGAGATGACCTCGGTTCAGGCCGGGGAGGTGGAAGCAGTACACGAACGCACCACCGAGATGGTCTACAAGCAGCACATGGTGCCTGTTGAGGGTCAGACCGACATCGTGACAATGGGCCTTCCCTACCTCACGCCCTACAACGTGAACAGCATCATGAACCCGATCCTCGTGATGGTGCAGGGCCTCGGGTACTTCTTCAATCTCTACAGGGGCAAACCGGTTGTGAGAGAGGGTGGCGTGCTCATCATGAGCCACCCCACACCGTGGGAATTCCATCCGGTTCACCACCCCAGCTACATCGACTTCTTCGAACAGGTTCTCGCCGAGACCACCGATCCGATCGAGATCGAGAAGAAGTACGAGAAGCAGTACGCCGAGGACGAGTGGTATCGCCATCTCTATCGCACCAGCTATGCCTATCACGGCGTCCATCCGTTCTACATGTGGTACTGGGGCTCCCATGCCATGGAATACCTCGGTGGTGTCATCGTTGTCGGCGGGGATCCCAAGGCGGTCCGACGTCTCGGATTCAAACCGGCATCAACACTGAACGATGCTCTCGAGATGGCGTCGGACATCGTGGGACCGGCTCCCACCCTCACCCACATCCACAATCCGCCTATCTTCATGGCCGACGTTCAGTAAGGGTGGGTCTCGTGGGTTGGTTCCGATTCATCACCACTCCTCCCTCAACCCCCAAAGGGGTTGAGAAGCCTGTCTCGGAACCGGCGGTAGGGGTGCTGTACCAAACCAAATGGGCTCGATCCCGTCCGGCCAAGATCGCTCGAGAGATCGGCGTCTGGGGGTTCATGAAGCCCGCCATCGGGATCTATGGCTCGCCCCGCGTAATCGGTTCGGACCGCTTGCTCGATCTCGAGGGCCCGGTGGTGTTCGCCGCCAACCACCACAGCCACGCCGACACCTCGCTGCTGCTTTCCACGATCCCCAGTCATCTTCGCCGCAATCTGTCCGTGGCTGCAGGGGCTGACTACTTCTTCCCCAACAGGGTCGCCGGGGCATTGTCGGCATTGTTCATAGGCGCGATACCGATCGAGCGTCAGAAGCTTTCCAAGGTCAGCATCGAGAACGCTATTGACACCATCGAAAGCCACAACAGCCTCCTCATCTATCCCGAGGGGGGCCGTTCCCCCGACGGGTGGAGCCGCGAACACCGACCCGGTGCTGCATACGTTGCAAAGAAGACCGGGGTGCCGGTTGTTCCGACCTACATCGACGGGACGGGAACCATCCTCCCCAAAGGGCAGAACTGGCCATCACGGGCTCGCTGTGCAGTTGTGTTCGGTGACCCGATGCATTCAGAAAAAGGCGAAGATGCCCGTGCCTTCGCGAAGAGAATCGAGACTCGGGTGAGCGAATTGGCCGAAGAGTTCTCCTCCGGTTGGTGGGAAGCCCGGAAGAAGGCCTACTCAGGCGGCGTCGAAGAACTCGGTGGACCCGAGGTCGGTGCATGGCGACGGCGCTGGGCTCTCGGACCAAAGCCCGGCGCCACTACCAGGAAGTCTTCCTGGCCATAGTCTGAGCGAGCAAACCCCAGCCTCCCCCGTGAGGCTGGGTGACCGGTTTACCATCCGTGAGTGCTGTTTACCTCAGCCACCTTCCTTTGGCTGTTCCTGCCTTTGGTGCTGGTTCTACATACGCCGCTCTTGCGCGCCTCTCTCACGGCCGCCAACACGATGCTTGTTCTCGCGAGCCTGATCTTCTATTGGTGGGGCAGCCAGGAGTTGGTCGTACTTCTGGCCGTTTCTGTGCTCATCGACTATTTGGCCGCGGATCTGGCCAGCGTCGCCCGACAGCGGGGTCGGATGGGCATCGTCGAAAGGGTGCGTAGCCACGTCGGTCATCGCCAACGTCGGCCTCCTCGGGTGGTTCAAATACGCCGGCTTCCTCGCCGAGACGATCAACAACGTCACCGACAGGATCGGTGGTGGCTCGGTGATCGTTCCATCGGTGATCCTGCCCATCGGCATCTCGTTCTTCACGTTCCAGTCGATGAGCTACACCTTCGACGTGGCCGCTGGCCGCATCGAAGCCATCGACGATCCGCTCCGGCTGCTTCTGTACGTGAGCCTGTTTCCCCAGTTGATCGCCGGACCGATCGTCCGGGCCAGAGACATTCGGGAAGAACTGGCAAACCGATTCGTAGGGCTGGAACAACTGACCGAGGGTTTCTCACGATTCTCATGGGGTCTCGCAAAGAAGATGTTGATCGCCGATGCGGTTGCACCGCTGGTCAATTCCGCATACGCCGCAGAACCCACCATGGCCTCGGCGTGGATCGCTGCGGTCGGTTATGCCGTACAGATCTACTTCGACTTCTCGGGCTATTCCGATATGGCAATCGGCTTGGGCAAGATGCTGGGCTTCACGTTCCCGGAGAACTTCGACCGTCCGTACGCCGCCTCGACGATCACCGATTTCTGGCGGCGATGGCACATAACCCTGTCCACATGGTTCCGTGACTATCTCTACATTCCCCTCGGCGGAAACCGGGGATCGAACCTGGCGACCTACCGAAATCTTGTCATTGTTTTCTTGATCACCGGGTTCTGGCACGGTGCTGCCTGGACGTTTGTCATATGGGGTATCTGGCACGGCGTCGCCCTACTGGTCGAGCGGCGGGCAGGAATTCGTGCCCATCACACGCATCCGCTTCTGAGGGTGTGGAGCGGCTTGGTCGTGCTGGGAGGGTGGATACTGTTCCGATCGCCCGATCTCGGCACAGCAGCCTCGATCCTCCAGGCCGCGGTCACACCGAGCCTGGAGGTGCCGGCCTCGGTCGCAGAAGCGTTCACGCCACTCGCCGCCGCGGCGCTCGTGGGTGGAGCGGTCATCTCGGTCCTGCCGGGACGGTTCCGACCCGTTGACCTTCTACCTATTCGGTCTCGTAAAGGCGAAATGGTCCGGTTGGCGCTGTATGGCGCCGCGCTCCCCCTCGTCGCACTTCGAGTTCTGTCAGACGCCTACACACCCTTCCTCTACTTCCAGTTCTGATGGTGGACGGGACCTCTGGCCGCACCTGGCCCCTTACGAGTCTGATCGCTCTGCTGGGCTTCGTGTTCGTCCCGGCGGGCTTGACAGTCGCCGGTTTCTCGGGGCCCGGCGCCGACCCTCCTGGCGAGTTGGAATCCAGCCCGGATGGCCTCGCCTTCAGCGAACCCGACGGGCGGGCGCTCAGCAAGATCGACAGGTGGGTGGAATCCAGGGTGCCGGGTCGCGAGCTGGCATTCGAATTCGATCGAACCACCACCAGGATTCTCGACGACAACTACACCGGTGCCGTCGCCGCCAGCGATCGTGTGCAGCTCGGTGATGAGGGTTGGCTGTTCCTCCGGGACTCCACCGGTCAGCCGTGCGTGACTCCTGCCCAGGAGCGGGAATGGGTGGAGGAGATAGGCCGGGTGGAGACTCTTCTGAGGGCGGCTGGAAAGCAACCGGTGATCGCAATCGCACCCGACCGGGCCATCGTGGCTCCCGACTTCACCGGCGACATCACCAACACCTGCCAGGTGGAGAACCGGGCCGTGGTCAAACGCCTCGCCGAGTCCGACGCGGTGCTCGATCTGGCCGATGCGGTCCGGGGCGAGTCACACGCCCTGCAGATCGACACGCATTGGAGCCCGTCGGGAGCCATGGCGGGCGCCCGCCCTCTGGTGGAGGCGATTCGGCCCGGCACGTGGGAGGAGCGTGAGCTGATCTCGGAATCGGTCGAACGGCGGGGAGATCTCGACAGCTTGGTCGGCTTCGAGAACACCGAGACGGTCAACGTGCTGAGCATCGAGCAGCCTGTGCCGACCTCGTTGGAATCATTTCCCACCTCGATCGAAGGGCGCCCGCTCGTGCAGGCCACTACACCGGGTGCGGCGGGCCACCATGTGTTGCTGATCCACGACTCCTACGGTGGCTACAGCCTTCCCGAGGATCCGAACACCTACCTCACCGGCCTCGGTGCCTACTACGTCCGCCCCTGGTTCGAACGGGTTGACAACGTCCGGCTGGAGGGGACCCACTCGGCAACGATCGCTGACGAGGCCGTGGCCCGCTCGGTTGAGAGCGCAGACACGGTTGCCTTCCTGTTCGTACAGCGAACACTCCCTGTCCGACTCGGCTCCGGCTCACTCAGCACACCGCTGGCAGCCGCGCTGGTCGACGTGTTGGGTGCGCCCGCTGTACTTGAGGATCAGACACGATCGGCCGGGGTCATGATCCTCGACGGATGGGGCGGCACATCAACCGAGTCGGTCAGCATCGAAGCAACCAGCGGGGCGATCGATGATCGGCTGAACTACCCGATCGAATCGTGGTTTCAGTGGAACCGGGGACGGCACTGTCAGCCTCGCTGTCTCCGGAGTCATCGCGGTTCGTCAGTACCGAGTCGCGTTCGAGACACACCCGGCGCGCCGGCGGGCGGCCGCGCTCGTTGGAAAGAGTCGCGACCGCCCGTCTCGGTCAACCGGCAGGTACGAAACTCTTGGTCGAGTAGTTCTCCGCAGGTGGCTTGCTTACAACTCCGTCCAGATCGATCTCGACGTAGTCGATCAGACCCTGTGCGTAGTTGATGAAGGTATCGACAATCCGAGAATCGTCGATCTGAGCAAAGGTCAGATATCCATCCCGGCCGGCTGCGATGAAGTCGTTCGTGACAACCGTGTATGTGGCAGCAGGATCGAACGGAACCCATGCCGTGGACCCCTTCGCCTGGTACTCCAGATTCGTCAAACGTGACCCCTTCGCTGCTGTGGCGTCAGCGTCCCAACGAAGGCCGGCGGCATAGGGATATGCGCCGGTGGAACCATCGGGCTGCAAAGCGAAGTCGAAGCCATCTTCGAGAACCTGCTTGACCTCTGCGCCGGTCATCTCCAGGTTGACCATGGTGTTCGAGAACGGGAGCACCGTATAGGCCGTGGCGATTGTGAGGTCGCCGGCTTCCACGTCGATTCGAACACCACCGGCGTTCTGGATCGAGATGTCGCTCTCGAAGCTTCGAGCCCGGAAGGCCTCGGCCACCAGCTGTTGAATGTCGCCACCGTTTTGGGCGGTTTCAGAAACATCGCAGATGGTTGATCTTCCTTGACCGGGGATTCGCTCGAGACAGAGGTCTTCGGTCACCGACCCGATGACCCTCGCCGTTTCGGACTCGACCCGGCTGGCAAAGGACTCAATGATCTCGGTGGCCCGCACATCCGGTTCGACGATCGTCAGCTCCGGCGCCGCAGCGACCTGATCGAGCACCGCCTGAAGGTCCGCGCCCGTCAGAGCGACGTCTTCGTCTTCGACCTCACGGCTGAAGTTGTCGCCGATGAGCATATGTGGAGTTCCCTCACAGCTCGTGACGAACCCAAAATCATCCCACGACACTTTGATGTGACCGACGATCTGGCTGTACTCCCAGGCTTGGGCGATACACACCGGTGCACCGACACGATCGGTGACCATCGTCGGATACGGGCCCTGCGGATTCAAGCCGTACTGGGCGAACTCATCGCCGAGCAGGGTGTGACTGTCGCCGCCGATGATCACATCGACGCCGCTCACCATGCCGGCGAGCGCAAGGTCATTGTCATACTGATAGTGGGTGACAAGGACGACCTTGTTGATGCCGTCCGCTTTCAGCAGGTCGATCTGCGCTTGGGCAGTTTCCACCTCGTCAAGGAACTGGGTGTCCGGATCAGGGCTCGATGAGTTCTTGGTCTTCGACGCGATGTCGATGCCGACATAGGCCACAGACTCGCCGTCGTAGTCGTACACGACCCGCGGCTCGATGTATCCCTCGACCAGCGCTGAGGAGGGACCGGGAACAACGTTGGCTCCCAAGACCGGGGTCTCGCAGTCCGGGTCGGCTCCCAAGAAGTCGAGGAAGTCGGCCAATCCGGCATCGCCGTCGTCGAATTCGTGGTTGCCCAGCGCAAACGCATCGAAGCAGATCTCGTTCATCAGCGCAGCGTCGGGTTCACCCTTGAACAGGCTGTAGAACAGGGTGCCGGTGATGGCGTCGCCCGCGTGGATCTTGGCGACTGCCTCGCCGTCGCCTTCGAGCTGGCTCTCGAGCTCCTTGAACTTGGTGACCACCCTTGCAAAGCCACCAAAATCCACATCGGTCTCAGCTCCGGCGAGCTCAAGGCCAATGTCATCGGCTTCCAAGTGGCTGTGGTGATCGTTGATGTGCACGATGTTCAGCGATAGCGCCGCCTCGGTCGCGGTGAGGATTTTCTGTTCGGCTGACTCGGCGAACCACCGGATAATGGACCGCTGCTCCACACCGCTGCCCAAAATGTCATCGACCCAGTAGGTGAGACCGGCTGGGTCGGAGGGACGATCCAATGCCTGCTGGTAGAGGCGGTTCACGAAGTCCGTGTCGGACAAGCCATCTCCGACCGCATTCGCCCATTCGGTGCTGTTGGTGAACGCCCACGTCAGGTCGTCGTAGGTTGCGCCGTCGGCCGCAACTTCCAACCAGTATTCGAGACCCACCAGGTCGGCGTCCCTCCCCAAGACGGTCTTGTAGAGCCGGCGAATCTGGCCGAGGCTCAGCTGCTCGGTCGCCGCGACCGCCGAATCATCCGATTGCGGGGCCGCAGGCGCTGCGGACCCAACGATGGCACCGGTGCTCATCATGGCGACGGCCAACAGGCCCACCAGGATTTTCTTCAATCTCATCAGTCTCTCCCACGCTTGGAATCTTGTCGGACCGACATGCCCGCTCACCGAGAGCATTGTCCGGCCAGGTGAAGAATTCAAACTCGCCGCCCAAACAATGGGAGAACGGTTGGCCTCCTCGCTACGAAACACGCCTTCCTTGACCTGGACGGGGCGATGGACGAACATGTGTTCGATGGCCGCGTCGATCCTCCACGCCGATTTGGATTCGTTCTACGCGTCCGTGGAGCAGCGGGATGATCCGTCGCTGCGCGATCGTCCGATGATCGTGGGTCGCGGCATCGTTCTGGCTTCGAGCTATGAGGCGAAGGCGAAGGGGGTTCGCACTGCGATGGGAACCGCCGCTGCCCTGCGCCTGTGCCCCGCAGCCGTTGTCGTCGATGCTCGGATGGGAGCCTATGTAGAGGCGAGTAGACGAGTGTTCGAGATCTTTCACGACACGTCGCCGCTGGTGGAGGGGGTATCGATCGATGAGGCATTCATCGACGTGACCGGCTTGCGCACCATCGTTGGGCCGGCACCCCAGATCGGCGCGACCCTGCGACGCCGCATCCGAGAGGAAGTGGGGCTGCCCATCACGGTCGGGATCGCCACCACCAAACACTGCGCCAAGGTCGCCAGCCAGGCCGGCAAACCCGATGGTTTGCTCGTGGTTCCTGCCGGGGGTGAATTGAACTTCCTTTGGCCACTACCGGCCAACAAATTGTGGGGAGTGGGCAAGAAGACCACAGAGAAGCTGGGGAAGATCGGTATCGCAACGATCGGCGATTTGGCCACCGCCGACACCGACCGACTGATCGAGGCACTGGGCAACGCCCACGCCCATCACCTCCAGGCGTTGGCCAACAACCAGGATCCCCGAAGGATCGAGACCGATCGCCGGCGCAAATCAATCGGCTCGCAGCGTTCGTTCCCCTCGAGGGGAATGACCGGCGATGACGCCTGGGTCATCGTCTTGGAGCTGGTGGAGAAGATCAGCGGCTCCATGCGGTCCAAGAACATCATGGGAAGAACGATCACGCTCAATCTGAGAGACAACAACTTCAACAACTTCAGTCGGTCCACCACCTTGGCCGAAGCCAGCTGGTCCTCGGCTCAGATCGGCCGGGCCGCGAAGAAGTTGTTTCGCGAGAACAGGGAGTTCCTGAACAGCGGGGCCTGCACCAAAATCGGTCTTTCGATCGCCAATTTGACCTCACCGCACAACGTCCAGCAGAGCTTCCAGTTCGAGCCGGGCCGGCCGCCTTCTGTCGATGCTGCGGTCGACGAGATCAAGAAACGTTTCGGTTCCACCAGCATCGGTGCGGCCCGCATGTCTCGCGAGGGTGCCGAGCATCATTCCCACCCCAACTGGTACGAATGATCACTCAGGATGGGTCAAACACTCAATCGTCCTAGAGTCTCGGCATGAGCGGAGCACTTGACGGGGTAGTGGTCGCTGACTTCTCGCGGGTTCTGGCCGGACCTTTGTGCACCATGCATCTGGCCGATATGGGTGCCACGGTCATCAAGGTGGAGCGGCCCGACGGCGGCGACGACACCCGCCATTGGCCACCGTTCCTCGACGACGGGATGTCCACCTACTACGCGGCGATCAATCGGAACAAGAACAGCGTGACCCTGGATCTGTCAGATCCCGCTGACGTGGAGCTGGCGCGCCGCCTGGCCGATCGAGCCGACGTCGTGATCGAGAACTTCAGACCCGGGGTGATGGAATCGTTCGGGCTCGACAGCACATCGGTCTTGGAACGTAACCCGGCTGCGGTGTACTGCTCGATAACCGGATTCGGAGGCACCGGGGAGGGCGCCGACATGCCCGGTTTCGACTTCCTCATTCAGGGAATGGGCGGCCTCATGAGCCTCACCGGACCCCAGGATGGCGAGCCCTACCGGGTGGGGGTGGCGATGGTCGACGTTCTGGCCGGCCTTCATGCCCTCATCGGAATACTGGCCGCCTTGAACGCTCGGCACGGCAACGGTGGAAAGGGTCAGGTCGTCGAGATCGCCCTGATGCAGTCACTCCTGGCCGGCATGGTCAACGCCAGCTCCGCAGCCCTGCTCACCGGTCAGAACCCCGCACGTGCAGGCAACCGGCACGCATCGGTGGCGCCCTATGAGGTCTACACCGCCAGCGATGGGCCGTTCATCATCGCCACCGGCAACAACCGGCAATGGCAGCGGATCTGTGAAGTTCTGGACGCTCCCGACCTGGCCGACGACCAGCGGTTCGACACCAACTCCAGCCGGGTTCAGCACATCGCTGAACTTGCGGATGCGATGGCACCGTATTTGCTGAAGCGCACGGCCGCCGAATGGACCAGCGCCCTCCTGGCGGCGCGGGTGCCGGCCGGTCCGATCAACACGATCACCGAAGCCTTCGCAGACGCTGAGCGGCTCGGTCTCGATCCGATCTGGAATGTGCAGGGAGTGCGAAGCCCTCGCGCCCCCATCACCCTGAGCCAAACGCCGCTACGGGGTGTGAAGCGGCCGCCCAGTTTGGGCGAAGACAGCACTTCGATCCGGGCCTGGCTCGGGTCGCCGTAGCGCTCTCAGTCCGAGTCGTCGGTGGTCCCGTCGGACTCCAGGGTGAGGTCCGAACAGTTCAGGACCTCTTCCCGTTCGCCGCAGGTGACACCGAATCGTTCGTACTCGCTCCCGATTGGCGCCTGATTCCACAGATCGTCACAGGCGACTCCCTCTCCGGCCTCGCATCGATCCCACAGCCGATCGAGTTCAGGCATCGTCTCCGTAGGCGACCGGGCCAGCGAATGGGAGATCGTCAGGAACCTCCTCGGGAGCGTTCAGCATCTCCTCGGCCCGCTCGCACGCTTGGATCAGTTCCGAGCGCGAATCACCGGCGCCCAACCCGTCGGCAAGACCGGTCACGCAATTGGAGACCTCGATCGAATATCCCTCGGCCACCAGATCCCCAACCCGGGTCTCCTGGGTCACCTCTGGGGCCGGAGGAGGGCCCGAACACGACGTCATGATCAGCACCGCCACAACGACGGCACCGAGTTGGGAAAGATTCCTCCACACGCTTCTCTTATCGGCCAGGTGTGTGTTGCTGTGAGCGACCGAATCGTTTCGACTCAGCCGAGGCGTGGCGCCTTCTCGAGGTCGACAACAAACCGTGTGAGGTGGGAGGGGAAGACGTGTTCGGCTACGAGCACCGGTGTGCCATCGGTGTCGAACGTGGTCCGTTCCACGGTGAGCACCGCCGATCGTTGCGGGACCCCCAGTAGTTTCGCATCGTCATCACTCACCACATCGGCCCCGATGGTCTGGGTTGCACCCCCGATGTCTGCAGCGATGACGTCGTAGAAGCTGTGATTTGCCACCTGAGCCCGGCTCAGTTCGGCGCCGAGATCCTCTCGACACCACACGGTGACCCGAGCAAACGGCTGACCATCGGCCAGGTTGAGTCGGCGCACCTCCAGCACCCGGTCGCCGAGCTTGGCCGCCGCAGCTCGATCGTTGGTGGTCTCCACGAAACGGAACGCCAGGATGCGCCGCTCGGTGGTTCGCCCGGATGCCTCCAGCTGGGCTTCGATGGTTGTGAGGCCGGTGAGCGGCTGGGCAACCGGGTTTGCTGTTGCCATCCAGCCAAACCCCTGCCGGGACTCGACCAGACCCTCGTTCCGGAGCACTTCCAGCGCCTTGCGGACTGTGACCCGGCTGGCGGAGTACCGGTCACCCATCTGTGCTTCCGACGGCAGCACCTGGCCGGCGTCGAACTCCCCCGCCACAAGCCGCTCCCGGAGCGAGTCGGCGATCTTCTGGTAGCGGATGGGTCTCATTCAGGCTTTTCCTCTCGACCAACTTGTATTATAGTTGTATCAGATCAACTCGCGAAGACAAGTGGTAGTACCTACCAAGAGGAGCGCCCCATGGCCGTTGGCCCCGAAACCCCTATCGAACTGATCAACGGTGTGTACGCCACACTCGATGAACGTGTGGCTGGGATGCGATCCCGGATGGGTCGACCTCTCACCCTGGCCGAGAAGATTCTCGCCAACCACCTCGACAAGCCCGACGCAGAGGTGGAACGGGGCAAGAGCTACGTGGACTTTCGTCCCGACCGGGTTGCCATGCAGGACGCCACCGCACAGATGGCGTGGCTTCAGTTCGATACGGCCGGCCTGAGCGAGGTTCAGGTGCCAACCACCACTCACTGCGACCACCTCATCCAGGCCAAAGTCGAGGCAAAGCAAGACCTGCTCCGAGCTGTCGACACCAACGAGGAGGTCTACGACTTCCTTCGCTCGATCAGCGCCAAGTACGGCGGCGGCTTCTGGGAACCGGGCAGCGGAATCATCCACCAGGTTGTTCTGGAGAACTACGCCTTCCCCGGTGGGATGATGATCGGAACCGACAGCCACACGCCCAACGGCGGCGGTCTCGGGATGATCGCCATCGGTGTCGGCGGCGCCGACGCGGTCGACGTTATGACCGGGTTCCCGTGGAACGTGCGTTGGCCCAAACTCATCGGCGTCCACCTCACCGGTTCTCTGAGCGGCTGGTCCGCCCCCAAGGACGTCATCCTGAAGGTCGCGGAGATCCTCACCGTCAAGGGGGGCACTGGTGCAATCGTCGAGTACTTCGGGGACGGGGCCAACAGCCTCAGCGCCACCGGCAAGGCCACGATCTGCAACATGGGAGCCGAGATCGGTGCCACCACCAGTTTGTTCGGATACGACGACGCAATGGCCCGTTATCTGAAGAGCACCGGCCGTGAGGCAACCGCCGACGCAGCCAACGCCGTCGCTCACCACTTGCGGGCCGACGACGAGGTCCTTGCCACGCCCGGCGATTTCTTCGATCAGGTGATCGAGATCAACCTCGACGAACTGACCCCCCACATCAATGGCCCCCACACGCCCGATCTGGCTCGTGAAGTGAAGGATCTGGGAGCTGAGGCCGCAGAGAACGGCTGGCCGCTCGAGATCAGTGCCGCCCTGATCGGCAGCTGCACCAACAGCTCATATGAAGACATCACCCGGGCCGCATCCATTGCCCGTGAAGCTGCTGCCAAGGGTCTCAGCGTGAAGACCCAGCTGCTCATCACGCCGGGATCGGAACAAGTACGAGCCACGATCGAACGGGACGGTCTGCTGGCCGACTTCGAGGCCCTCGGTGCCACAGTTCTGGCCAACGCCTGCGGCCCCTGCATCGGGCAGTGGGACAGGTCGGCGGAACGTTCACCGGGCGAGACCAACGTCATCGTCACCAGCTACAACCGCAACTTCCCCAAACGCAACGACGGAGATGCCGCCACCCTGGCATTCGTCACCTCACCCGAGACGGTGATGGCCCTGGCCCTTGCCGGATCGGTCGATTTCGACCCGGTCAACGGAACGTTGTTGAACGACGCCGGAGAAGAGGTCTCACTCTCGGTACCGGTCGGTATCGAACTTCCCCCGAAGGGCTTCGATCCGGGTGAAGAGACCTTCATCGCTCCTCCCTCCGACGGGTCCGACATCGAGGTTGCGGTCTCCCCCACTTCGGACCGGCTCCAACTGCTCGCTCCGTTTCCCGCCTGGGACGGTAGCGACTACGCCGATCTCCCCGTTCTCGTGAAGGCCCAGGGCAAGTTCACCACCGACCACATCTCGATGGCCGGCCCGTGGCTGAAATATCGGGGTCACCTGGAGAACATCTCGGGGAATCTCTACCTCGGCGCGGTGAACGCCTTTGACCAGGCCGACGGCAGCGAGTACGAGGTTGGCTTCGGCAAGAACCAGCTGAACGGAGCGACCGACACGTTCCCGAACATCGCCAGGGCCTACCACGAAGCGGGCCAGCCCTGGGTCGTCATCGGTGATGAGAACATGGGCGAGGGCTCCAGTCGTGAGCACGCCGCTATGGAGCCACGGTTCCGCCTGGGCCTCGTGGCGATCGCCCGCAGTTTCGCCCGAATCCACGAAACCAACCTGAAAAAGCAGGGCATGGTTCCACTCACCTTCGTCGACCCCGCTGACTACGACAGGATCGGCGAGGACGACCGCATCGCGGTTGTCGGTTTGGCCGACCTGACACCGGGTACCACCGTCACGGTTCAGGTCACCCAACCGTCGGGGGAAACATGGTCGTTCGAGGGGAACCACACGTTCAGCAACGAGCAGATCGAATGGTTCAAGGCGGGTAGCGCGCTCAACGTGATCCGTCGCAACCTGGCCTAGAACCCGGGCTATGGAGGAGTCCGGCCCCTTTCGCGGTGGAAGGGGTCAGATCTTCATTCTCAGCCAAGACAGACATAGTTCGGCTTAGCCAGCAATCCAGGCGGCCGATAGGTTTACATCTATGACCGGAGCAGCCTTTTTTGATCTCGACCGAACGCTGCTTCAGGGAGCCAGCGGACCTCTGATCTCCTCTGCGCTGCGAGCTGAAGGCCTCCTGCCCGACAAGCCGATTCGGGGTCAGGGTCTCCTGTTCGGCATCTTCAACGTGATAGGCGAGACGCTTCCCTCGATGGCACTCACCCGTGTGGGAATTCGCGCTACGAAAGGGTGGTCGGTTGCCGCATTCAAGGCGGCTGGGCAACGGGTCGCACCTGCATTGGCCGACGCCGTCGAGCCGTTCGGCCGGGAGATCATAAAGGACCATCACGACGCCGGCCGCAAGGTTGTTCTGGCAACAACCACTCCGTATGAACTGGTGAAACCTTTCGCCGACTTGATGGGATTCGACGGAGTTCTGGCCACTCGCTACCGCTCCAAAGATGGTGAGACCTACGACGGCTCGGTCGATGGCGAGTTCGTGTGGAATCAGGGCAAGGCCCGCTGTGTGAAGGCATGGTCCAAGTCGAACCTCGTCGAGTTGACCGACAGTTACGCGTACTCCGACAGCATTTTCGATCTGCCGATGCTCCGCACCGTGGGCCACCCCACTGCGGTCAACCCCGATCCACGCCTGTGGGCGCTCACCAAGGTGACCGGGTGGCCGGTGTTGTACTTCACCGCTCCGCCGGGCGTACCCAAACCACTTGGCATAGAACCCCAGCGTATTGTGACTGAACTGGTGCGACCAGAGTTCCTGCCATGGGTTCGAATCGAGGTCGAAGGTCTGGAGAACCTCGACGATGTCGCCGGGGTGATCATCGCCCCGAACCACCGCAGCTACATCGATCCAGTGATCGTTTCCCAAGCCATCAGCCGCGTTGACCGACCAGTTCGCTTCCTGTCCAAGAAAGAGATCACCGATGCTCCGGTGGTTGGTCCGATCGCCCAGGCCATGGGCGCGATTCGGGTCGATCGGCAGAACAAGACCGGCCATCCGATGGACGATGCCGCCCGGGCTCTGCGTGCTGGTGAGATAGTGGCGGTGTTCCCCCAAGGCACTATCCCTCGCGGCCACGACTTCTTCGACCCCGACCTCAAGGGGCGTTACGGTGCGGTGCGTCTGGCGCTCCAGTCTGGAGCACCGATTGTGCCGATTGGGCTGTGGTCAACCGAGCGAGTATGGCCGCGCAATCGCAAGCTGCCCTACCTCTTGAACATCGCCGACCCACCTCACGTCACGGTGCAATTCGGGCGTCCCTACCACCCCGAATCGGATGATCTCGCGGCAGAAACCGTACTGCTCATGCAGAAGATCGTCGATCTGCTGCCGGAGGAGGCTCGCGCCCACCACACGCCGACCCAGGCCGAATTGGCCCGGACGATGCCCGGCTGAGCAGCACACTCAGTGGGTCAGGAATATGACCACTTTCACATTGGTCGCGCCGACGTTGGCCTGTGTCGTTGATCTAAAATGAAGACAGTGCATCTCCCCCTTTGATGCAAAGACGCCGAGTCGGTTCCCCCTTTTCCAGAATCGGCGTCCAGAAAGCCGGCCCATCGGGCCGGCTTTCCTTGTTTTACCCAAACCACCGAGCCACCGCAGGAAACTCCGGCCGAAGAGGCCGCCGTTCGTCGGCGCTACGCGCCGAACTCGCCGGAGGGACAATTAGAGAGGCATGTTGTCGTGGCGGCGGGGGCGCAGCTTCTCCCGCTTTGTTGACAGCATGTGAAGTGATGCGATCACCTTCTGGCGGGTCAGTTCCGGTTCGATCACTGCGGTGATTGAACCGGATTCGGCGGCGGGATAGGGCGTCAGATGCGTCGCTTCATAGTCAGCAACCCGAGCTGCCTTCTCCTCATCGGTCACCCCCCGATGCAGGATCTCCACCGCGCCTTTGGCCCCCATGACAGCGACCTCGGCGGTGGGCCAGGCGAACATGACGTCGTTGCCCATGTTCACCGAGTCCATCACGATGTACGCACCTCCGTAGGACTTGCGGAGTATCAGTCCGACACGTGGGACGGTGGCCCGCGCATAGGCGAACGCCAATTGTGCGCCGTGGCGGATCATTCCTCGCCATTCGAGATCTTTGCCCGGAAGGAACCCGCTGGTGTCCACCACCGTGAGCAGCGGAATGTTGAAAGCATCACAGAAGCTCACGAATCGTGCGCCCTTTTGACTGGCGGCGATGTCGATGCTGCCGGCCATCGATTGGGTCTGGTTGGCCACGACGCCAACCGCAGTGCCGCCCATGGTTGCGAAGCCGGTCACGATGTTGGGCGCCCACTGCGCCCGCAGCTCGGTGAAGTGACCATCGTCTACGACCTCGGCAATGATGTTGCGAACGTCGTAGCTTCCAGTTGGTGATTCGGGCAACAACTCCCCCGCCGCCGGTGTGAGCCGCTCGATCGGGTCGTCGCTAGGGGCGATCTTCGGGAGCTCATCCACGTGATTGGGCAGGTACGACAAGACCTCCAGCAGGTAGTCCTCGCCATCGGCGGGCGAATCGACGACAGCTGCGGCAAGACCGCTGCTCCGCTGGTGGGCTCCGGCACCTCCCAGCTCTTGGCCACTTATGTTGGTGCCGGTGAAGTCACGCACCATCCGCGGTCCGGAAAGATAGGCGTAGGCATCCGTGGTGAAAGCGACGACGTCGGCGAGCCCCAGCAGGAAGGACGGACCGGAAAGGACCGCTCCATCGGCCACGAACAACATCGGCACGACGCCACTCGACCGAACCATCTCCCGCGCTATCCGGCTCCATGCCACCGACGGCGCTAGGCCCTCGGCGACGTTGGGCCCGGCCGCGTTGAGGTGGCCGATCACCGGTAATCCCTGGTCGCGGGCTGTCCGAATCCCGGCTTCGACCACCCCGCAGTCGGCCTCGCCGATAGTGGTCCCAGCCTGAGATCCGAATAGCGAGATCCGCATGAATCGGCGATCGTCGACCACCACGACCCGGGCGGTGGACTTCTTCGATGTACCGGCCCTGAGGTCGATCGTTCCAGTCTCGCTGAGGTCGAGTTCAGCGGTTGATCCCGATCCGGCCATCCCCCTGTTGTAGCGCACGAAGTCGTGCCCCAGTTCTCAAACTGACCGATCGGGTCGAAGCCCAGCGACGTGTGGACTGTGAGCGCGCAGAAGCAAGGAACTACGGTCGGCACCATGACAGACGGGCCTTGGTCGGCATACGGCGTCCAAACAGTTCAGGCATTGGGCGACGCCGTGGTAGGGCGGCAGCGCGAGATTGAAATCGTTGTTGCGGCCTTGATGTCGGGCCGTCACCTCCTGCTGGAGGGCCCACCGGGCACCGGCAAGTCAACACTTCTGCGATCGATCGCTGAGGCATCCGGGCACGCCATGGAGTTCTGCGAGGGCAACGCCGACCTCACGCCGGCACGCCTGAGCGGTCACTTCGATCCGGCCCAGGTGCTCGAGGCTGGGTATGTAAGGGAAATCTGGATCGACGGACCGCTCACGCGTGCATTGATCGATGGCTCGTTGCTGTATCTCGAGGAGATCAACCGGATTCCGGAAGAGACTCTCAACCTTCTGGTCACTGTGATGAGCGAGGGGGAACTCACAATCCCCCGACTGGGCCGGATCGTGGCCCATCCCGATTTTCGGTTCGTCGCTGCGATGAACCCGTTCGACGCTGTTGGTACCGCTCGAATATCGGGTGCGATCTACGATCGCGTCTGTCGAGTGGCGATGGACTACCAGACCGTTGATCATGAACGCGAGATCGCCGGCCGATCCTCCCATGCGGCGTCCGCATCGCCATCTCTGGTGGCAAAGAGCGTCGCCCTGGTGCGCGCCACCCGGTCCCATCCAGACCTTCGGGTCGGTTCCTCGGTGCGGGGGGCGATCGACCTGGTTGTTCTCGCAACCGAGCTGGCCGTGCTCCGAGCAGAATCCGGCGATCTCACTTCGGTGAATCTGGATGCTGCGTTGTGCGCACTGAGTGGGCGGATTCAGGTTCAGGATGGGGTGACCCGTACCCCCGAAGACATCATCACTGAGCTCTTCGAATCGAGCTTCGCTGACACCGATGATGAATCTGACGGTTCGGTGGACGGTGAAGCTGATGATCCGGGAAAAGCGATGGGCCGTCCGATGACGGCCACTCCCCTTCGCCGACGGGAATAGCCGGGCAATCCCCCGGCGACGAGGACGACAGAATCCTCGAAGGTGAGGACGCCGACCACGCCATGGTCGACCAGGCCCGTCGAACCGTCAGCCGCCGTGACCTCGACCGGAACGAACGGTTCGCTGACGTGTCTCCCGAGGTCGGCTCGGTCGACATCGTCGCATTTGATGAATTGATGGAGGAAGATCCCGATGAAGGTCTGACGATGTTGGCTGCTATGGCACAGGCCACCGATAGGGATCTTGCCCGTTTTGCCAAGCAGCTCGCCAGTCGGCTGGCGCTCGATTTGGCTCGTATCGGACCGGCACGGAGCAGAGGAACAGGAAGGTTGGTTCGAATGCCGGCCTCTGTCGATCGAACCGACCTCGATATCGATGCCAGCATGGATTCAATCGTGGCAGCTCGGGCAGACCGGCGTCCGGTGGATCTCGAGGACCTCACTGCTACCGGCTGGCAAAGGCCATCCACCGCTCTTTGTTTGCTGATCGATCGATCCGGCTCCATGAACGGCGAGCGCCTCGCGGCAGCAGCCCTTGCCGCAGCCGCCTGCAGCTACCGAGCCCCCCACGAACTGTCTGTGCTCACCTTCAGTGATCGGGTGATCGAGATCAAGTCTCTTCTCGAGAAGCGTCCGATAGAAGCTGTCGTCGGCGATGTGTTGAGCCTCCGAGGGCACGGCACAACCGACATTGCGCTGGCTCTCAAGGCAGCTGGCCGGCAGCTGGCTCGATCCACCGCCCAACGACGTGTGACGGTGTTGCTCTCCGACTCTGAGGTTACGGCCGGGCGAGATCCAGTGCCTCAAGCGCGCTCGCTCGAGGAACTGATCATCCTCGCTCCCAGCGATGACGCCCGACACGCCGAGGCGCTATCGCGATCGGCCGGTGCCAGGCTCGGGCTGATCGACGGTCCCTCCAGCTTGGTCGAGACACTGCGTAGCGTCCTCGCCTGATGGGGGTTCGTCTCCTCGATCACGGTCGGGTGCTCTATGGCGGTGCGCCGCCGAGGTTCCTGAAGCTCGATCGGGCGGGACGCAGCGCAGCTCTTGCGCTTCTGCGAAACGTGGTCAACGATCCCGAGCCTGCTTCTGAAGCTCGATCAGAACTCCGGCGCAGACTGATCGTCGCCGGAATGTTGCCACCCACACCGCCGGATCCCAAGAAGCCGCTGCCGTCATATGCCGTCGTCATTCCGCACTACAACGATCCCGTCCGAGCGGCCGCAACTGCAATGATGCTGCATACTTCGAACCACGACACTGTGACGACGGCTGTCAGCGGCAGAGGATCTGCGATCGTGGTAGTAGACGATGGCTCAGATCTCGACGAACGACTGACACTCCATCGACTGCTCGACGATCTGAGTCCCGCGATCACGATCGTGGACCAACCCACGAATCGGGGTCCGGCAGCGGCCCGAAATCTCGGCGCAGCCTCGGTGGACCCCGAGGTGGTCGTATTCGTTGACAGCGGCGTAACGATGCGGTCAGAAACGCTCCACAAGCTGGTCGCATGGTTGGACGATCCATCGATTTCGGCAAGCGCCCCCAGAGTGCGCTCCACCCCTGATCACGGGACTGATCGCCCGGTACGAAGAGCTCGCTTCGCCCCTTGACGTTGCTGGCGACAAGGTCCGAACACCTCTCCTCGTTGGCCCGGGTCGGCTGGTCACCTACGTACCCTCGACCGTTTTGGCCATCAGAGCCGCAACGTTCAGGTCTGCGGGGGGCTTCGACGAGTCGATGCGGTTCGGCGAAGACGTCGACTTGATCTGGCGACTTCACCGCTCCCGTTGTCAGGTGATTCTGGATCCAACCATTCCCGCCGATCACCCTGCCCGGTCGAGTTTCGCCCGAATTCGCCTACCAACGGTATTCCTATGGCACATCGGCCGGGCCACTTGGCCACCGCCACGGCGACGTTGTTGCTCCGGCGGTGCTTCGACCCGCGCTGACAGTTGCAGCGGCGGTGTCACTTCTGGCCCGGAAGAGAAGTGCCGCCGCTTGGGTGATGGTGTCGTTGGCACGGGATGCGCACCTCCGATCTCGGTCGTTTTCGGAGGCGACCGGCGGCCTCCCGGGATCCGGGGCACTCGGGGCCTACGAATCTCTCAGGTTCAACATCACCGGGGGTCTGAGGCTGGTGCACGTTCTCAACCGCACGTGGTGGCCCATCACGGCTGCGCTGATCGCTCAGCCGTACTCGGGTCGGCTACGCCGACGGGCGTTCGCTGCCGTCTCCGCTCGGCTGATCAGTCGAGTTCAGACTGTCGGGGCGTCAGCCGCTCCCCTCGCTGTCGTCGACGATCTTGCCTACGGCGCCGGTGTGTGGCGGAGCGCGATCGGGGAACGAGAGATTGCAGCCCTGATACCCCGTCTGCTCAGGGGGCGATGAAGAGGTCGAGCAGTTGCCCGCCATCCAACAGCGTTACGCCTTTCATGGCGGCCTCGGCAGCGAGATCCATGTTGTCGGTGACAACAACGACCGGCCATTCGTTCGGATACGAATCGATCAGGCTCACCAGCTGGGCAGAAACCGACCCACCTTCCTTGGTGACCCGCACCCGCACCGAACGAGAGTCCGGGAGACGATCGATACCGAAGTCGCGATCGAGAAGTACATCGGGGGCAGCTCCACTGTTTCCCGCCATGACGTTGAGGTAGTGGACAAGATTCCGCCGCTGTTCAACCCGGTCGACGCTGGGCCAGCCCATCGCGGCCACGGGGTCGCCGTCGATCAGAAGGACAACGTCTTCGGTGTTCACGACATACCGTGCGGTCTTCACAGGATCCGATGCCGCTTCTTGAGGTACGGCAATCGGACCTCGCCGAGAGCTGACCGGTTCGCTCGACCCATCCGTTTCTTCGGCAACAAGATCATCCACGTCTGCGATCCCATCGGTGCCGAAAGCGGGAGGTTCACTGCCGATATCGGCCTCGGCCATCACATCGGCCTGACCCGGTTCAGCTGTCTCGAGTTGTTGTGCTGAGGTGTCCACGTCGTCCTCACCCATCAACTTGGAAGCAGCAAGCCCCACCGTTCCAAACCCCGCTGCCCCGAGCAATCCGGCACCGTTGTGGGAGTCCGATGTGGGGTCTTCGATCGCCTCGCCACCCTCGCTGTCCTTCCCCCCGGGGACGAAGGAACTGAACAGACTGGCCAAGCCGCCTCGATTGACCGATGCGCCGGCCTCGGCAGCGTCGGCCGCACTGACTGCGGACCCGGGAAGATCATCGGTCTCAGCGGGCTCGAACGAGGCAACCGCCTCGGCAACGAGTGCGTGGACTTCATCGATGTCTTCGGTCTCCGGCTCGGCCGCCGCGATGGGCTGTTCGTCCAGGAGTCCGAGCGTGAAGTCTTCCGCCGCATCGGACATCACCAGAGGGGACGTCTCCGACTCTGGGTCGGGTGCAACCTTCTCCGGGTCTCGGTACTCGGCGTCGTCGACGGTAGCGGGGGTGTAGATCTCGTCTGGAATGAGCTCGTTGCTTTCAGCCTCCGGCTCTGCCTCCTGCGGTTCTCCCGCGACCACATCGTCTCGCGACCACATCGTCCGCGACCACATCGTCCGCGACCACATCATCCGCGACCACATCGTCCGCGACCACATCTCCGCGCCGACCACTAGGGGCGCAATGTCGGGCATTTCGGGTGCGTCGAACTCAGACAGGTTCACCGAGAGGTCGGAATCGGTCGGCAGGGTGTCAACCGAGGACTGCAGTTCCTCCATCCGCTCGCCCAGAACGGTCGCAACCGATTCGGCGTCGCTGAAGTTCGAGTCGAGTTGGGCCATTGCGCCCTGGAGCGAGGAGACCGTGGCCCGTACCGCTTCCAGCTTGCTCTGGAGAGCGTTCCGCTCGGCGGTGACCGATGCCAGTGCAACCTTGAGGGTCTCGATCTTCTCGGCGTCGGAGGCATTCTTGTCGTTGAGAGCGGTGTTGACTCGTTCCAATTCGGCACGGGCCTTGGCGTGGGCGCCACCGAGCGCATCGACGTGGCTTTCCATTGCGGCCCGGGTTGCAACCGCCGCCTGAAGCTCATGTACCGATGCTCCAGCATTGGATCGAAGGTCTTCGAGTTCGCCTGTGATCGTGTCGAGGTTGGCGGTGGCGCTCGCCAGCTTGTCCTCCGAGTCGGCCAGACGGTTTTCAGCCGCCACCACCTCAGCCGACAGCAGATCCTTGTCGTTGGCCAGAGACTCGCGTTCTATAGAGAGTCGGTCCTTTTCCGACGCCAACTCTTCCTTCTCGGTGGAGACCTCCCGGACCTTGGACTCCAGGTCGGATAGCTGAACCTGGGCAGTACTTGCGAGAGCGCGGCAGGTTCTCGAGTTCTTCGGCCAATTCTGCGTGTTCGAGGATCGCTAGTTCTTTGGCTTCCTGCGCGTGGTCGCGATCGGCGCGAGCCTGCTTCAGGTCGGCATGGAGGCCTCGGATCTGCGCAGTCAGCGAAGCGGATCCTCTGACCGCGGAGTCGGGTGCGACTGCTGTGGACAGAGCCGAACTGAGACCGGATGCTTCTTCGGATTCTTCGAGCCGGGCAGCCAGTTCCTCAACCTCAGAGTCGACTGCGGCGCGTTCCTGGGAGAGCTGACCGACCAGATTCTTCAGCTCATCCATCTCGCTGCGAATGGACTCCTTGGTGACAGGTTCATCGCTGTCGGAAGGAGCGGCTGCCGGTTCTACAGGAACGAGGGCTTCGTCTGAGTGGCTGGCGACAGCGCCGAATTCAGAAGTATCGCGGTCGCGCTCTTCAGGATTCGAGCCATCACCCTGAAGCCATGCGAGGCCTGCCTCGCCGACGTTGTCAACGGTGGCTGCGGTCGCGACCCTTGACCTGAACGCTGTCATCGTCGGCGAGAACCTGCCGAGCGACCGTAAGAGCGCGCTGGGGGAATTGGCGCACGTACAGGAACATTCGCATCGGCCCCGGTGGGTCGATGGGTGGGTCTTGTTCAACACCTTCTCGCGCTACGAGAAAGGCGAGCTCACACGCCCTGTTTAGGTCCTGAGAATCCATGGCTCGTTAACTCCCGAATTGCCTTCTGGTCGACGAAAGGCATTACGCCTTTCCTCATACATCGACCTTTCAGAGACGAAGTTCAGTAGCAAACGGTGGTTGTCCCCCACTTTTGCCATGTGCGCCCTGATCTGACCCCGCCGCCAAGTCGGCCGAGAGGGCGAGTCTAGCCACGGTCGAACAGGACGATCGAACAAAGTGGGTCGGCCGAGGCAGCAGTTGACACGCGAACGTTTGTTCGCTTTACTCTCACCGATGTTGTTCGCACCCGCCCCGATTCAGCAATCGCTCGATTCGCTAGGGGTACCGCTGGCCCAAGCAACCTTCTGTGTCCTCGATCTCGAGACAACCGGCGGCAACCCGAGCGAATGTGGGATCACCGAGATCGGAGCGGTGAAGGTGTGCGGCGGTGAGGTGGTCGGCACATTTCAAACGATGGTGAACCCGGGGTGTGGGATCCCACCAAAGATCACCGTTGTCACGGGGATTACCGAGGTCATGGTGATGAACGCCCCGACTATCAACGAAATCCTCCCGACGTTTCTCGACTTCATCGGTGGGGCAGTGATCGTGGGCCACAACGTTCGCTTCGACATGAGTTTCATCAACGCTGCCATTCGCCGGTGGGGTGGGCCGATGCTTGGCAACCAACGCCTCGACACTCTCTCGCTGGCAAGGCGACTGCTGACCGAGGAGGTTCCTCGTTTCAGCCTGGGAGAGCTGGCCAAGCGCCTGCGACTCCCCCATCAGCCCTGCCACCGAGCCCTCGACGATGCGTGGGCCACGGTCGACCTGCTTCACTTCCTGATCGAACGGGCCTCGGCCTGGGGGGTCACCGGACTTGACGATCTGATCGCACTGCCCACCGTGGCCGGCCACCCGCAGTGGAAGAAGCTGTCCCTCACCACCAGCCTGCCGCGCAAGCCGGGGGTGTATTTCTTCGCCGATGCCGAGGATCGCATTCTCTACGTCGGCAAAGCCACCGATCTTCGGGCTCGGGTTCGCAGCTACTTCAGTTCCGAACGGCGCAGGAAGATCCCTCAGCTGTTGCGAGAGACAGCAGCCATCAAACACCAGGTGTGTGACAACACTCTCGAGGCCGAATTGCTCGAACTTCGTCTCATCCAGGAACACACACCTCGGTTCAACCGGCGAGGCACCCGACCGATCAAGCCGCAGTACGTCAAGCTCACGACAAATGAGGCGTTCCCTCGGTTGTCGGTGGTCAGATCCACAAACGGCCCCGGTGTCTATCTGGGACCGATTTCGAACCGGCGAACAGCCGAGCTGGTGGTGGATGCACTCCATACCGTCGTCCCGCTCCGGCGATGCACCACCAAGATCGGGCGATCCGGACCACCCAAGAATCGGGGTCTCTGTACCGCAGCGCAACTGGGCAAGGCGGTATGCCCGTGCACAGGGGATCTGTCGGTTGAGCAGTACGCCCCGATCGTCGCCGATGCCATCCGCCTGATGACTACCCAGCCCCACATTGCCCTCGATCGTTTGCGGGAGCGGATGGAAGTGCTGGCGGGCGAGGAACGGTTTGAAGATGCCGCCCTCACCCGCAACCGGGCCGGTGCGTTTGCCGCTGCGGTTGACCGATCCCGCCGACTCATGATGGTCGAGCAACTGGGATCGGTCGCGCTGGAGTTCGACTCCGGCGTTGTCCGGATCGAATCCTCCGATCTATCGATCGAGGAGAGCCTGCTGGTCGGCGGGTGGATCGATCGTCACGGCGCCAACGCCCGGGTTCTGGTGGGTTCGGACGCGCTGGCTTCACCACTGCCTCGGCTCAGCGACTTCACGCCCCGAAAGGCTCCGACTCTCCGCTAGTTCGGTGACGCCGTGAACGCCTCGAACAAGTGTGCAACCCTGCCGTCGTCGAGCGCTTTCCGGGCCTCTGCAACCCCGGATACGAGATCTGCGACAACACCGGAGACCATCAGTGCGGCACCAGCGTTCAGGCTCACAATCCCTGCGGCGGCGGCCTCCGAGTTCGGGTCTGTGATCAATCGTTTGAAGATCTCTGCGTTGCGGGCGCCGTCCCCACCTGCGAGGTCGTCATATGTCACCAGCGGCAGACCCGCCGCTTCGGGGTGCACAATCAGCTCCCTGATTCCGGCTGCGGTCACATCCCAGACTCGATTCGGGCCAACGGTGGAGAGCTCATCCAGACCATCGTGACCGGCGACCACCCACGCCCGTGCCATTCCCCTACCGAGAAGTATGCGCGCCATCTGCTCGGCTCGGTCATCGCTGGAGACACCGAGCACGATCCGCTTTACCTTCCCCGGGTGTACGAGAGGCCCGAGGATGTTGAACACAGTCGGGATACCGATCGCTGCTCGAACAGGGCCCGCGTGGCGCATGGCGGGATGGAATGTCTTCGCCCAGGCGAAGGCCAGGCCGTGCCGATTCACAAGTGCTTCCACCTCAGAGGGTGTGGGATTGATGTCAACGCCCACGCGCAGCGAGGAAGTCGAAGGAGCCGCTGCTGCTGGATGCAGCCACATTGCCGTGTTTGCAAACCGTCGCACCGGCAGCTGCAGCAACGAAGGACGCCATAGAACTGACGTTGAGGGCGTGGTTCTGACGGTGTCTTGATCCACCGGTTCCAACGATGTCAACCGAGCCCTCCGGAATGGAGAGCGGCTCGGCGGCGGCAAGCATGGCATCGGCAAATCCGAGGATCTCGTCATCGGATTCGCCCTTGAGCTTGAGACCCATCAGAAGCGCGCCGAGAGCGGCAGGATCTGCCTCACCGTTCAGGACTTGGGTCATCGCAGCCAAAGTTTCGGCCCGCGAGAGGTCATTTCCCTCGGCGAGGGCTTTGAGGAGGCCGGTCCAGGAGCTGGTCACCGTCCTACTGTAGATGGCGAATGACGGTTCGATTGACGTACGGAAAGGCCGTTGTGTATCTGGTCAGCGGAGGTCGTCGAGGCCTTCAGTGAAACGAGCGGCGTGGCTCTTCTCGGCACGTGCCAGAGTTTCCATCCATTCGCCGACTTCGTCGAAACCTTCCTCGAATGCGGTCTTGGCGAAACCGGTGTACATCTCGGTGTGCTCGTAGGTCTCGCCCGGCGATCGCAGATCTCAGGTTGTCCTCTGTGGGGCCGATGGGTTTGCCGGTGATGGGATCACCGACCTCGGCGAGAAAGTCGAAGTGACCGAAAGCGTGACCGGTTTCGCCCTCGGCGACCGACCGGAACAAGGGCTGCGGTGTTGGGAAAACCCTCCACGTCGGCCTTCTGGGCGAAGTAGAGGTAGCGACGGTTTGCCTGACTCTCGGCGGCGAACGCAGCTTTGAGGTTCTTTTCGGTCTGGGTGCCTTCGAGATCTGGCATGTCACTCCTGAAATGGATGTTCCGAACTCCGACCCTGCAACGCCGGCCCCGGGGCTTGCCACAGGCTAGGCCACCCGATTGCTCCCGAGGGATTCGAGGCGCACCACCACGTCGGCTGATCCGTCCTGGATCGGATCGCTCGAATAGGCTGCTGGACGTGCCAAAGATCGACTGGACGGTGGTCAGGACAGCTGCGCTGAGCGGTTTGGTGCTGCTCGTACCGTTGACCCTGCTGTCGCTCTGGGTGCTGGATGACGACTCGTCCGGCTACGCCCAGTTGGGGTTTTTCGGGCTCACCATGTTCGGCTTCGCGGCGGCCGGCTACGGCGGCGGCAAGTTGGCGCCCCTCGCCCCCATGACCCATGGAGCGTTGGGGGCGGCGGGTACGTGGGCGATCATCCAGGGCTTTGGTGTTGTTCGCCGGCTGATCAGCGGCGACGAAATCAACGTGATCGGGTATCCGCTACAAGCGATGATCGCAGCCGGCTGTGGTGTCTTCGGAGCAGCGTTCGCCGACTGGATCCGACGCTCGGGTCGACCAACCTCAGTGGACGAGCTGCGATCACGCCTCCCTCGTTAATCGTTCGAGGTTGGCAACTTCTTCACGATCCGCTCGATCGTTCCGAGCGTTCTCACCGTATTTGGCCCGACGGCCAGAGTCGAGACGTTTGTGGAGGTCGCCGGTCTCGGCCAGCCCACCGGGCGGCAACCAGTGGATCTCGGTGCCGATCAGCTCGAAACGATCCGCTGGACCGAACACTGTGCCGATAGTGGGGGCGGCAGCCGATCGGAGGAAGATGATCTGGGGCTTTCCCCCGTCCTCGCCCGCCTGACCGGCGAACGGCGATTCGACGATCGCTCCGAGTTGGCTGGCCGATCGCACGAAGACAGGCACGTCGTAGCCCAACTCCCTCGCGAGCTGGGTCGACAAGTGGTCGGGATCGACGGCTGATTCATGGGGCAGGATGACGTTGCCACTCGCCTGATACGGGGTGGGGTTGCGATATCCGAGGCGTTCGAAGGTTGCCGTCAGCTCCTCGTTGGTGATCCGACGATTCCCGAGGTTCATACCGCGCAGAAACACCACCGATGACATGGGCCCAGAGAATAGACGGGGTGCGAAACAAGGAGACGCCAACATGTTGCGAGTTGGTTGCTAGGGACCAAGGGCTCTTCTCGTGCTCCGCGTCGGTACTAGTGTTTGGGCGTATTGCTGGACAACAGATTGAGGCCTTCTAATGAAAAAGTGCTTGCGTTACTCTTCGCTCTGCTACTGGTGGCAGCGGCGTGTGGTTCGGACGAAGCGTCCGATGATTCCGCTGCGTCCGATGATTCCGCCGCGTCGGACGACTCCGCCGCGTCCGATGATTCCGCCGCGTCAGACGACTCAGCCGCGTCAGACGACGGCGCCGCCACCGAAGCCATCGACATCGAGATGTGGATCGCATTCAGCGACGACGCCCGCCTCAACTACACCAAGGACCGTGCGGCGGAGTTCAACGCCAAGCAACCCGGCTACAACGTGGTGGTGACGTTCGTTCGACTCGTACAACACCGTGTTCGAGCAGGCCCAGCTCGCCATCGACGACGGCGACCCGCCCGAGATCATCCACTTCTTCGAGGCAGCCACCCAGGAAGCTCTAGATGCCACCGACAGCAACGGCGATCCGATCTTCAAGTCGGTCACCGAAGCGGTCGCCGGGCGCACCGAGATCCTGGGAGAGCCGGTCGTGCTCGACGACGTCGTCTCGGCGGCGACGAAGTACTACACGATCGATGGATCCCTGTACTCCATGCCGTGGAACACATCCTCCACGGTCATGTTCTCCAACATGGACATGCTGAACGCCGCAGGCATCACCGAACCCCCCACCACGTGGCAGGGCATCGAAGAAGCATGTGATGCGATCCTCGCTCTTGCCGATGCTCCCGACAACTGTATCACCTGGCCGAACCACGGCTGGTGGTTCGAGCAGGCAATGGGTCAGGCCGGCCAGGACCTGGCCAACAACGACAACGGCCGGTCCGGCCGTGCCACCGAGGTCTTGCTCAACTCCGAGCCGGCTATCGAGTACATCCAGTGGTGGAGCGATCTCGAGGACAGCGGCGACTACGTCTACACCGGTGTGCAGCGCGACTGGGCCGGAACCGCTGCTGCGTTCCAGTGCTCAGAACGTCGCAATGCTGATGTACTCGTCGTCCGACGTGACCATCATCACTGAGGATGGGGCCGCCAACGGCTTTGAGGTCCAGGCCTCCTACATGCCATACGACGGTGATCGGGCCTACGCCGGCAACCTGATCGGCGGCGCCACACTGTGGATGGCAAACGGCTTGTCGGCTGAAGAGGAAGACGGCGCTCTCGCCTTCATGAACTTCTTCTCCAACCCGGAGAACGCCGCGCTGTGGCATCAGGTGACCGGCTACATCCCCATCACCAACGCCGCCACCGATCTGCTCGAGACCGAAGGTTGGTTCGAGGAGAGCCCCAACTCGGCAGTCGCCTCGGCTCAGCTCAACGACGCCGCCGACACACCGGCATCGACGGGCGCCCTGCTGGGCAACTTCGTGGCCATTCGTGATGTTGTGACCGAGGCGATCGAGGACATCCTCGTCAACGATGTCGACGTGAAGACCCGTATGGACTCAGCGCAGACAGAGGCTCAGCAACAGCTCGACGACTACAACGAGCTGTACGGCTAGGACCCACACACCGTGGGGATCATTCTCAGTTTCCTACTCGCCTCGGCGATCGGCGTCCTCTCGTTTGGTTACGCAACCAAACGAGAGGTCGCCCTGGGGATGGTGCTTGGCGTTCTCGGCGCCTCGGTGATCCTGGCCGCTCTCGATTTCTGCACGTTCGCTTCCGACGCCGAATCAACCGAGGGCGTTATGGGCGCCGCCCTCGCCGGCGCGTTCGCATGGATGTTCGGCTCGCGGTAGCAAGGCCGTTCTGAGCAGGCGGGAAGCGGCAGACCTCAGTGGCGGTGAGATCCGCACAGGAACCTTCAGGCTCGGCTGGTACTGGCCGTGGCTGTTGTTGTCGCCGACCCTGGTGATCCTCGTCTTCTTCCTTTACCTCCCCGCCTACAACACCTTCAAACTGTCGACCCAACTGACCCGGCTGGGTGCTCCCCGGTCTGTTGACCGGTGCCTCAGCAACTTCTCCGAACTGCTGGTCCCCACCCCCGAAATTGTTGTTCTGCTCCCCCTCGGGGCCGTGGGTCTCATGTGGGGAATCGGACTCTGGCACAACCGGGCCACTCCCGGCTCGTTTGCGTATGGCCTCACGGGTGCCATCCGGCCGTTCGGGATCGTGATCTTCCTGTTCGCCATCTACTTCATCCTCGAAGACGTGAACGGCGGTTTCCGGCAGATCTACCTCAACACGGTGATCATCTCGTCGGCCACCGTCGTGGTCAGCATGGTCTGCGGGCTGGCACTGGCCTACCTGACCTACGGCCATGTCCGCGGGATCACGGTCTACCGAACGCTACTGATCTGGCCCTATGCGATCTCTCCACCGGTGGCCGGAATCCTGTTCTTCATGTTGTTCAACGCCACCGGCGGTATCTTCGCCGCCGTCGCCGACAACTGGTTCGGCTTCGATTTCCCCGACTACACCCGCAACGCCATCTTGGCGCGAATCACCATCGTTCTCGCGTCGGTGTGGAAACTGCTCGGCTATAACCTGCTGTTCTTCCTCGCCGGGCTCCAGACCGTACCGCGTGAGCAGATCGACGCTGCCGCCATCGACGGCGCAAATTCCTTTCAGCGATTCCGCAAGATCATCATGCCCGCGCTGGGCCCGATCGCCTTCTTCCTCCTCATCACAAACATCACCTACTCGTTCTTCGACATCTACGGAACGATCGACTTCCTCACCAAAGGCGCCCCGGCGGGGGCCACCTCGGTGGCGATCTACGAGATCATCCGGGTCGGGGTCGACAACGGCGACCTCGGGAGAGGCGCGGCACAGTCGGTCGTCCTGTTTCTCGCCGTCATCGCCTTGACCGCATGGCAGTTCAGACAATCGGAAGGGAGGATCAGTTATGGCAGCGCATGATCACCATCGAGGATTTTCCCTCAACGTCGGCAAGCCAGGTCTGATCAAGGGTCGGACCTGGCCCACACATCTCGGTCTGTGGATCGCAATGCTCATCATTCTGTTCCCGCTGCTGTACGCGGCTCTCATCTCGACCCAGACCAACGCCGAGATCTTCCGCTTCCAGCTCACGCCGGGATCGGGTCTGGGCAAACATTTCGATCAGGTGTGGAACGATCGGGCCCTCGATCGCCTGATGTGGAACTCTGTGGTTCAGGCCACCATCATCACCGTGGCGAAAACGGTGCTGTCGCTGCTGGCCGGCCTGGCATTTGTCTACTTCAACTTCCGGGGTAAGTGGCTCGTCTTCTTCTTCGTGCTGATCACCCTGATGATGCCGACCGAGGTGATGATCTTGGCACTGTTCCGCATCGTGTCGGATCTCGGATGGAAGGATTCGATGGCGGGTCTCACCGTGCCGTTCGCGGCCTCGGCGACGGGTGCCTTTCTGTTCCGGCAGCACTTCGCCAATCTTCCCCGCGATCTGTCCGAGGCCTCGCAGATCGACGGTGCCTCGCCGTTGCAGTTCCTGTTCAAGATCCTGATTCCGCTGTCGTGGAATGTGATCGGCGCTCTCGCCGTGATCCAGTTCGTATACGTCTGGAACATGTACCTCTGGCCCGTACTCATCATCTCGGATCAGGACAAACAGGTTGTGCAGGTCGGTCTGCAGGGTCTCCAGACCCTCGACACCGGTTTGAGCTACGGGCCCCTGATGCTGGCCGCCCTCATGGTTTCAATACCGCCGGCCATTGTCTTTCATCGCGCTTCAGAAACCGTTCATGGCCGGGTTCGCCTTGAGTGCTGACAAGTAGAAGCTCGGTCAAAACCAGCGATCAGATCTGTTCGAAGTAGCGGGTGCGTTCCCAGTCGGTTACTGCGGTCTGGAACGCATCGACCTCGGCTTCGACGAATCGGCCGTAGTGTTCGACAACGTCGGAACCGAACGTGCGGACGGCGATCTCGCTGGATCGGAAATGGCTCAGTGCCTCCTCGAGGGTGGGCGGCACCCGAGGTAGCTCGGCAGCCGAATACACATCGCCGTCGAACTTGGACGGGGGTTCGATGCGTTGTTCGATGCCCTCAAGGCCTGAGGCAAGAGCGGCAGCGTAGGCGAGGTAGGGATTGCAGTCCGCCCCGGGGATACGACATTCGATCCTGAGACTGGATCCCTGGCCGACCACACGGAATCCCGCGGTCCGATTGTCGTCGGACCACGCCAGTCGGGTCGGAGCCCACGACGCTTCCCGGAACCGCTTGTAGGAGTTGACCGTTGGCGCGTAACAGACCATGAAATCGCGGACATGGGCCATCCAGCCGCCGAGGAACCATCGGAAGATGTCGCTGCGTTCACCGTTGTCATCGAAAACATTGCTGTCCCCCTCGGCGTCCCACAAGCTCAGGTGGATGTGGCAGCTGCTGCCGGCGTCGGCGGTGAACGGTTTGGCCATGAACGTAACGCTCACTCCGAGCCTGTCGGCCAATTCCTTCATCCCGTGTTTCATCACCGCATGCCGATCGGCCATCGTCAGCGCCTCGACGTAACGAATATTCAGCTCATGCTGGCCGCGCCCGGCCTCCCCCTTTGAGTTCTCCACCGGAATCCCGGTCGTGACGAAGTGCCCGCCGGGCGCCACCAACGAAACTCTCCACGCGCGAACCCTGAAGGAGGTGGTAGTCATCGATATACCAGCCGGCGGATCGCAAATCGCGATATCCCTGTTCGTGGGCTTCACGGTAGGAGTCGTCGTACAGGAAGAACTCGAGCTCCGAAGCCGCCTGGGCCTGGAAACCGAGCGAGGTTGCCCGTTCGATCTGCCGTCGGAGGATCGAACGGGGGGCCACACTCACCGGCGAATGGGTGGCGTCGTCGACCACATCACACAGCACCAGAGCGGTACTTTCGGTCCAACCGGCGCGAGCCAGCGTCGTGAGGTCCGGGACGAGATGGAAATCCCCGTACCCCTGTTCCCAGTTTGCGAACGAGTAGCCGCTGACCGGTTCCATTTCAATGTCGGTGGTGAGCAGGTAGTTGCAGGCATGGGTCCCGTTGGCGAGGCCATCTTCCACGAAGAAATCGGCGTCGAATCGCTTCCCGAGAAGGCGACCGTAGTGGTCGGTGAACGCCACCATCACCGTGTCGATCTCACCTGCTCGCACCAGGTCGATGAGCTCGTCACTAGTCATGGTTTCCGACCGTAGCCGCAAGTACCGACCCCGCTACTTCTCCGGTGGGTTCTGCGCCTGATTCCCCCGTTTTGGCCTGCGAAATTGCCGGGCCCTGCGCTTGGCTTGGCTGGACTTCTCGTCGAGGCCGGGGTGCACGGTGTGCACCTGTGTGGAGAGACCATCGTACGGACTTCCACTGCCCGGCTCACCCCGCCACATGGTCAGCTGTGGGAATGCGATCGTGATGTCGGCGGCAGCGAACGCTTGATGGATGGCGATCACGACATCGTGGCGAGTAGCAAGCTCGGAGGGAATGTCGCTTCCATGCCAGTACAGCACGGTGATACCAATGCTCGAGTCGCCGAATCCGCTGACCGTCACTGCTGCTCGGGGATCAGTCCGGACCCTGGGCACACGTTCCAGCGCATCTTCGATCGTCCGAGTAGCCAACTGGAGGTCGGTATCGTAGGCGACTCCGACGTCCAGACTGCTGCGACGCACCGGGTTCCGTGTGAGATTGATGATCGCACTGCTCACGACACTGGAGTTGGGGATCCGGGTCGACGTTCCGTCGAGACCGATCAGAACCGTTGTCCGGGAGTCGATGTCAGCGACAACCCCGAGATGATCGTCGAGTCTGACGGTGTCACCGATGGTGTACGGCCGCCGTGCTTGCAGAATGATCGCGGCGATGAAGTTCTCGACCAGCCCCTGCAGGGCCAGCGCCAGCACGAGCCCACCCAGACCGAGCGCACCGAGAAGGGGTCCTACCCTCACCCCCAGACTCGTCAGCGAATAGAACAGCCCGATCAGGAATATGACATAGGCGATCAATCGAGTGGTGATGATCGCGGCGAAACCGCTGCCGATCCCGTGGGCGATCAGACGCCTCAGAATCCGATTCGTGAGGACCGCCAAGACAATCGTGCCAGCCAGGATTGCGCCGGCCCGAATCCAGTCGCTGCGGGTGAGCGAGTCGACAACGATTTCGTCGCTCGTCACTCTGATGGCCAAGGTGGTGGTACTCGCTGACATGGTCTCGGGCAAGTGTGGCACCTGACGGCCAGCGACACGCGGCAGTTCCGAGCCAGTTACAGTCAGATTGTGCGGGTTTTCCTCACTCACAACCCAGAGGATCTCGATGCCTACTACCGCACGGCGCTGCCGCACCTTCAGGCAATTGCCGAGGTCATACACAACCCCTCCGACCGGGATCTGACCACGCCCGAGTTGATCGAGGCCGCGGCTGATTGCCAGGTGATCATCGCCCACCGCGCAACCCCGGGAGAGGCTGACCTCTTCGACCGGTCCCCCGAGCTGCTTGCGTTCCTTCGATGTGCGGTCGACATCAGCACCGTCGACGTCGACGCAGCCAGCCGCAACGGCGTCCTCGTTGGCCGGGCGGGGCCGAGCTATGTGCCTTCGACGGCGGAGTTGGCTCTCGGGCTGCTGCTCGACACCGCTCGTCACATCAGTGCATCCACGATCGACTATCAGGACCGGCGGCAACCCCCTCAACGGCTGGGACGCCAACTCCGGGGTCAAACGGCGGGGATCATCGGTTACGGGTCCATTGGCCGCTACCTCTCCGACCTGCTGTTGGCCCTCGGCCTTCGTGTGCTGGTGCACGACCCGTTCGTCGATGATCTGTCCGATGGCGTCGTCGGGGTCGAACTAGGCGAGCTGCTGTCGGACTCCGACGTGGTGTTTCCCCTGGCTCCGGGTGAACCGGCGACAGAAAACCTGATCGGAGCGGCGGAACTAGCAGCGATGAAACCGGGAGCGACGCTGATCAACGTGTCACGGGGAGAGTTGCTCGATGAGGACGCAGTCGGTGAGGCCCTGGACAGTGGGCAGTTGGGGGCGTTGGCGATGGATGTAGGACGAGCACCCGACCAGAGGCCCTCGCCTGACCTCGCGGGTCGCCCCGGTGTGGTGGCAACCCCCCATCTCGGCGGTCTGACCCCTGAAAACGCCTATGCCCAGGCACTGAGCAGCGTCGAACAGGTGCAAGCGATGTTGGACGGTTCGATTCCGCCCAGAGCGGTCAATGAGCACAACGCCACCCGCCTGCACTCCTTCTGGGATCGATGAACGATCCACCCATACTCGGCAGGACTGTCCTACCTGCGGGAGCGTGCGACACCCATATTCACTTCTACAACGCACGCTTCCCTGCATCGCCCGACGCACTGCTGCTCCCACCAGACGCCACGCCAGATGAGTATCAAGCTCTGCAGCCCGCCATTGGCACCGAACGGCTCGTCGTCGTGCAACCAACGACCTACGGCCTCGACAACTCATGCCAGCTCGAGGCGTTGGTAGCCTTCGGCGCTGCCGCTCGAGGCGTGATGGTCGTGGACAATCGAACGACCGATGACGAACTCGAGCGACTCACTGACTTGGGTGTGTGCGGCGCTCGCTTTCACATGCTCCCCGGCGGAGCCGTGCCGTGGGACAATCTGGAACCGGTTGCAGACCGAATCGCCCAGTGTGGTTGGCACGTCCAACTACAGCTCAACGGCAGGGAGCTCGACCAGCACCGAGACCTGCTGATGAATCTCCCCGTCAACGTGGTGGTCGATCACGTCGGTCGGTTCATGCCGCCCACCAGCGTTGGCCATCCGAGCTTTCGGGCGTTGTGCGACCTGCTGGATACGGGACGGTGCTGGGTGAAGCTCTCTGCGCCTTATGAATCGTCGGTGGCGGGCGGGCCCGACTTCGCCGATGTCACCGTTCTCGTCGACGCTCTGGTGGCCCGTTTTCCCGAGCGTTTATTGTGGGCCTCCAACTGGCCTCATCCGGGCCGCGCCAATCCACCGACACCGGGCGACCTGACCAGCCTGAGAGATCGCTGGCTGGCTGACGACAACATCCGCAACCGGGTTCTCGTCGACAATCCGGCGGAGCTCTACGGCTTCTGACCCAAGGGCTCAGGAGCTCCGGCAGGGCGAAGAAACCGTTCGAAACTCGTTCGCGTCCACGGCAATGGACACCCACTAACCTTGTGGCCCTACGCGCGAACTCTCGTCTTGTTGGTAGCCGGGAGTAGGAGGCACCGATGCTGATCACACCACACAGAACGTCGAGGTTGGCCGTTCTGACCAGCGGCGGAGACGCCGCCGGGATGAATCCAGCGGTGCGAGCAGTCGTCCGGGCGGGGTTGGACGCCGGACTCGAGGTGTTCGCTGTGTACGAAGGGCTCCGCGGTCTGGTCAAAGGTGGCGAGATGCTCCGGCCAGCCACCTCCGCCGATGTGGGCGGCATCCTCCACCAGGGCGGCACGGTGCTCGGCACCGCCCGCTGCCAGGAGTTCCGCACCCGCGACGGCAGGCGCCAGGCTGCCCGCAACCTGGTGGAACGAGGGATAGATGCGCTGGTCGTCATCGGCGGCGACGGCAGTCTCACCGGAACCAGCATCTTTCGCGACGAGTGGCCCGAACTGCTTGCCGAACTGGTCGAGCAGGGAGAAATCCCCAAGACACAGGCCGACGCATACCCTCGCCTCACCCTCATCGGCATGGTCGGCTCCATCGACAACGACATGTTCGGAACCGATATGACGATCGGCGCAGACACGGCGCTGCATCGCATCACTGAGGCGATCGACGCCATCCACAGCACTGCGTCGAGCCACCAGCGTTCCTTCGTCATCGAGGTCATGGGGCGGAATTGCGGCTACTTGGCCCTCATGAGCGCCCTTGCCTCCGGTGCAAACTTCGTCCTCATTCCCGAGAACCCACCCGACACCGACGAATGGGCGCAGTCGATGTGCCGTGCGCTCGAGGCGGGCCGGGCGATCGGCCGCCGCTCCAACATCGTCATCGTGGCCGAGGGTGCCCAGGACATGCACGGCAACCCGATCACAGCCCAGCACGTGAAGGAGGTCCTCGAAGAGCTCAGCGGTGAGGACACCCGTGTGACCAGCCTTGGACACGTGCAGCGCGGTGGTGCCCCGAGTGCGTTCGACCGCTACCTCAGTACCGTGCTCGGGTACGCGGCGGTGCAGCAAATCACCTCATCGTCCCGTAGTGAGCCACAGCTCATCGGCATCCGGGGTCACCAGATTGTCAACTCGCCGCTGATGGAGAGCGTGGAGAAGACGCGCTCGGTCGCTGATGTCATCGCCGCACGAGACTACGAAGCCGCCATGGCAATGCGCGGTGGAAGTTTCCGCGACTCGTTCGCACTGATCCGCACCATGGTTCGAGCCCACCCCCACCCGCCAACGCCCGGACAACGACGCCTGAGGCTCGCCGTGCTCCACGGCGGGGGCCCGGCGCCAGGCATGAACACCGCCATCCGGGTAGCCGTGCGCGTCGGTATCGATCTTGGGCACGAGGTGCTTGCCGTCAAGCGCGGGTTCCGCGGGCTCTCCAGGGGCGACATCGAAGAGATGGACTGGATGAGCGTGACCAGCTGGGTCGGCCGCGGCGGTGCCGAGCTCGGCACGAGCAGATCGGTGGCCAGCCCTGAGATGCTGGCCGACGTCGCAGCCCAAGTCGAAGCCCACAACATCGACGGGATATTGATGGTCGGCGGCTGGGCCGGATACCAGTCCGCATGCCAATTCCGTGCCCACGCCGAATACCACCCGGCGCTGAGGATCCCAATCGTTTGCCTGCCGGCTTCGATCAACAATGATCTGCCAGCTTCGGAATTGAGCATCGGGGCTGACACCGCTCTGAACAGCATCATGCACGACGTCGACAAGATCAAACAGTCAGCCGTTGCGTCCCGACGAACCTTCGTTGTCGAGGTGATGGGCCGCGACAGCGGCTACCTGGCGCTGCTGAGCGGACTTGCCACCGGCGCCGAGCGGGTGTACCTACCGGAGGAAGGAATCTCGCTGCGCGACCTCGAGGTGGATCTGGAGAACTTGAAGGATGGCTTCGAACAGGGCAAACGGCTCGGTCTGGTCATCCGCAGCGAACACAGCGATCCGGTGTATACGACCGAATTCATCAAAGCGCTCTTCGAACGCGAAGGCGAGGGACTGTTCGACGTGCGCGGCGCGATCCTGGGCCATGTTCAGCAGGGCGGAGATCCGTCGCCGTTCGACCGGATCCAGGCGACTCGCCTGGCATCGGAGAGCATCAAACATCTCGCCGAACAGGCGCTGGCCGACTCACCAATCGATGCGATGATCGGACTCCTCCACGGCAAGATGCAGTTCACCCCGCTGGCTGAGTTCCCGAATCTGATCGAACCGGACAAGCATCGGCCGCGGGAGCAGGCGTGGATGGCACTGCGACCTGTGGCCGAGGTGATGTCGGGCTCACCCGGCTAGGGCGGCACAAACAGCTAGGGCGGCACAAGCAATGAGCGGCCCGGACCTATTTGCCGCTGAGGCCGGCATTCCTGCCGGTATGCCAGTGCTCTGAACGCTCCGGTTCAGTTCCGTTCCACAGTCGGTGCAGCTGTCGATGCAAACGACCCAAACCCACGAACGCGGCCACACCGGCCACAACCCCAAATGCCAACTCCACCCGAACCACAGTGCCGCTCGAGCGGGAAAGCCGCCATGGGCTATCCGGGATTCTGGGGGAGCAAGCTTTCCTAAACCGGACTGGCGACGTCAGCAACTGCTCGGTCTGCTCTGCCTGCCGCTTCCCTACATCGAGGGGAACACCACGGGTGCATGTCGGACCCATTCTCGAACAGGTCACCGCAGTACCCACACGGCACCCGCACCGGGTCAGGTATCGCCGGCCTACATTCACACTGCCGATCGAGCGGACGGTGGGAGAAACGAGTGAGTCCGCACCCTGTGCATGTTGTGTTCGACTGCCATTGATGCCAACGGGGAAATTCGGTGTCGGCGCAACCAGGACACATGAGAATCGACTCGTTGGCGGATGAAACGACTGCAAACGCGGACAGGCCTATTCCGCATCGCTGGCAACGCATGCATGGTGCATCGGTGTGATCCCAGCTCCGGTTTAGGATTCTCGCATCGCCCACCGAGACAGCGAAGGTGCAATACCTGCCTTGCATTTCGGGCAGGATGGGGCGATGAACACTGCGGACCGACCGCCATCCGCCGCCGGCAATGTACCTGACCGGCCGCTCGCCGGTATTCGCCACGTCGACGTGCCAGATGTGGAGCTGACCGCCGAGCTCGCGGTGCGCCGTGATGCTGTGGCTGAGCTAGGCGAGGCCCTGCGTGATCTGACGTCCCGGGCGATTGGCAGCGAGGTCGATGTCGACGAGCTGCGTAGGGTCACAGAGAATGCTCGTGAGCTGGCTGCTGCATTGGGCGAGCGACAACGCCGTCCTGACGAGCCATCCTCTGTTGATGATCTGCGCCGGGGTCAGCGCCTGTTCAATCCCGTTGTGGGACCTGGCAACCCTGTTGCACCGCCGATGAGCGTCGAGATCGTGGACGGTGCCGCGATCGGCTGGTGCACGCTCGATTGGCGCTACGAAGGGCCCTTCACCTACGCCCACGGTGGAATCAGCGCGTTGCTCCTGGATCAAATCATGGGGTACGCCTGCGCGGCGGCCGGCCATCCGGGGGTCACCGGCAGGTTGGAGATTCGTTACCGCTCAACGGTTCCCCTCGGCCAGCCGCTGCGGCTCCAGGCGAAGCTCATCGACGTGCTCGGCGTGCGTGCGGCCGTTCAGGGTTCGATCAGTTTGGCGGACAGCCCCGATACGGCACTGGTCGAGGCCGAGGGTCGGTTCCTGGCATTGCGCCCAGAGCAGGCGACCCGACTGTTCGGTAGCGCCTCCGGACACGCCGTTTGATGGGGGTGGACGGGTGCGAGTGGGGCGATAAGCGGGACACTGTGTCGCTCATCATGAGACGGAAAGACAACATGATCTCTCAAGCATCTGATGTCTCACGAAACTGGAGCAAAGGGCAGGCGGGACCTTGTTCGTGGTCCGGGCTGTGCGCTTCTTGAAGGAGTCTGCGTGTTTGGCACAATGACGAGGCAGCCAGCCAGAAAGGGCGTGGGTGGCTGTCGACGCGCTATGGGGGCCCAGGAGGTGTCTGGCGAGTGGCCAGTCGGCGCCAGGCCACCGTCGCGACAACAGCCAGCGCGGTCAAGACAAACCAGATGTAAGTGGGTGCTCCGTCATCACCGGTGTCGGGAGCGGGAGGCACCCCCGGGGCGGCGGCCGATTCGGGGCGATACTGCTCGAGGTCAGAAGTGAATATCCGGGTCGCCGAGCACATGCTGTCTGTCAGCATGGCCCCCTCGCGGTCATGGGAGACCACCAGGTAACGTCGGCCGGAGTTGAAGCGGCGCGCGTCCTCGACCCATAATTCGTAACCCTGCGCCTGGGCTGCGTCCAGCTCGGACAGGCTCGCTCCAGAACCGTTGACAACGACGACCGCTCCGACGTCGCCCTTCCACACCTCCTCGACCTCGAAGGTGGCCACCCGGCCCCTGTACTGCACGTCGGTGACCGTTCCAACGAACACCGTCTGAGCTTGGTCGAGAGCCTGTTCCAACGGGGGCAGCTCAGCGCAGATGGCATGGGCCGGTGTGATGGACAGGAGCAACGACCCCAAGACGAAGACCGGAACCAACCCCATTCCTCGTCGGATGATCTGCGACACGGCGTGCTCCCTTCAGTGTGCGGCGGGTCCAGCCAGGACCTTCGACCGAAACGTTCGTTTTGCAATCAGATGAAGGCGCTGTCGAATGAGACGTACACCTTGTCCATCCCTCAATGCCGTGACCTCCGTTCCTTCGTACGTGTGACCGCGAAGTAAACAAGGACGATGGCCACAGCGATCAGGACTTCGCCAACTGAGGCACCATCAATGATGAAGATCGCACCGAACAGCAACCCGAGGACTATGACGATGATGTACATCCAACTCTTGAATCCCGAGTCGCCAGGATTGGTTGGGGCCTGCGCTGGCATCAGGCCCCCACAGGTTCGAGGATTCGGGTCCATTCGTCGGTGTCGAGGTCGATCGCCCACACGTCGTCCGCGGCCGACGACCACCAGTCACCGTAGACGCCGTTGATGAGGACAAGTCGATTGTTGATCGGGTCACCGACGGCGGCAGCAAAAACGTCATACTTCGAGGGCACCGCCTCGGGAGCTTTCTCGCATGTCCATGTCAACGAGGCCGTGTCGAATCCGCACAGCGCGAAGCGACCTTCACGGTCGCTGACGAAGACGGTGTCATCTGCCGGACCGTAGACGGCGCCCGGCCATCCAAGGTCCACGCCCGGAGAGTCGGTCGAAACAATCGTGGTTTCGCCAGTCCGGGGATCAAGGAGCACCGTCGCAGGTTCTCCGTCGACGGACCCAACGATGATGAAACGGTCGATCGTCTGCGAGTAGCCCAAGAAGTCGAGCTGACGGATGTCGACTGGGATAGTTCCGATTGTTGACCAAGTGTTGGTGTCGACGTCGTACGCCCAAAGATCCCAACTCCCCGAGGGCGAGATGTGGGTCGTGAGGATCAGACCCGATGCCGAGTCGTACGCAGCGCCAGTTGGGACGATGCGGCCATCAGCAAAACCGATGGTGTCGTTGTTTGGCTGGGTCCACGTGTTGGTGTTGGCGTCGTAGACCGAAATGTGTTCATAGCCAAGTGCGACGGTGGCATCAGAGTCGACGTCGTAGACCAGTCCGGCGCTGAGTTCCCCCACCGGCGCTCCGGTCGGGTTCACTTGGTGCCACTCGTTGGCACAGACGTCAAAGGTCCAGGTTTCACCTTTTCGGTCCACATAGACGATGCGGCCCGTGTGTCGGTCGAACGCTGCTGCAAGGTTTCCCACCCAGCCGGGACGAGGACGCTGCTGATCGATCGAACCCGCGACGTTCGGGGCAGAACCGGTCGGACAGGTCGCGGCCGGGGGTGCGGTCTTGGCAACCGTGGTAGCAAGAATCGGGTTCCACGAGACGCTGGTCGACGGTCCCGACACAGCAGTCGTGGTCGAGGGTTCCGCCACGGCAGTCGTGGTCGAGGGTTCCGCCACAGCAGTCGTGGTTGACTGTCCGTTCGCGGCGGTCGAGTCGCCACCCGACACACAGCCAGACGCAACCAGAATGATCACGATCATGCCTGCGATCACCCGGCGCAGTAACACCTCCGATCGAGGTTGCAAAATGAACCCCTCCATGGGTTCACTTTGGGACGCCCCGACAGAGGGCGGTAGAGGCTTTGGTATCTTCAGCGAGGCAGAGCGGGGCCGAGGCCCAGGGTTGGAAGGTCAGGACGGCTCACCAACACCATCGATTCGGTGTCGACACAAATTGATTCGCTCTACGAGCGTGGTGCTAACGCGCAAACGATCCAAAAACGTGGAGAGAACGTTGATTCTTCAATGGTGAAGCCCGGTATCCGAGCGGTCGAGGATGGTTGTGACGGAGTCCTCTTGTGGCTGGTGCTTTCGGGGTTGATTCTTGGCACTAAGAGAATGTGAGGTGTGTGATGAGAGTGTTCGTGGCTGTCGTTGCCTTGTTGGTGTTGGGGATGAGCGTGTCGAGTTGTTCGGGCGAACGTGATGTCTTCTCGTTTGCTGATGACGACCTGTGCGATTGGGTGACCGAGGCCGAGGTCGCTGAGTTCGTGGCGTCAGAGTTCGACTGGGATGGCACGGCCGCAGAAGCGGAGGGTGTCGATGACCCGACCGTTGCGTGCCGATGGGAGCTTTCGGCGCGGATGGCACTAGCGGCTCCGTGTTGGTCATTGATGGCGGGCAATCGGAGGACTTCGACGGCAATCGATTTGACTATGACGCAATCATGGAGGCCCAAGGGGTTCTCGACTACCGAGGGCCGGTTTGCGTCGGAGACTTCGTGGTTGGTCACCCGGCACTGAGCGATGGAGTGGTCGTGTTCAACGGGGGATTCGGCCAGTTCGCGTTCGGCTTGCCACCCGGGACTGAGTGGCTACTGCTCTATCTGGATGTGCCAGGACGAACCGACGAGGACGATTGGACCTCCTGCGAAGGCTCGATCACGACCGGGGGCGTGGCCTCCGAAGACTATGAGCCTCGGTTCTTCGCTGTCGCTGACCGTTTCCTTCGGGAGCTTGGCTGGGTCAGGTAGGACCAGCGGCCCAGCGTTCCAGTTCGTCGTCCTCGATGAACAGCAGGTTCACCATGGGGCGAAGCACTTCGCAGGGGTGAAGTGCTCACAGCCCCATTCTTTGAAGCGCCCGCCGTCCCAAACCACGATCTGAATCTGCGCCAGGGCGCTCTCAGTGTCCGGTTTTTGTCCGGTTGACGGTGAGAGAAACTGTCACAACAACGCGGTCGCTGCTAGCCATCGATGAGTGCCCTGAAGCCAGAAACCTCGCATAGATACTAGGCTACAGCCCTCTGGCCTGGCCCTCAGTGAGACCTGCCTGTGCGAGTGGGGCGATAAGCGGGATTCTGTCGTGGGACGATCATCCATCTGTGCGATCTACCTGGGGTACCGGCCGAGGCCGGAGGCGGACAACCTGTTCCCCTGTTTGATCTTGCTCCGCATGGGGTTTGCCTAGCCGGCCGGGTCACCCCGGTCGCTGGTGCGCTCTTACCGCACCGTTTCACCCTCACCTGTGGCCGGTTTCCCGACCCATCGGCAGTCTGTTTTCTGTGGCACTTTCCTGCGGGTCACCCCGACTGGCCGTTAGCCAGCATGCTGTCCTTCGGAGTCCCGACTTTCCTCGACGATGTTGCCACCGCCGCGATCGCCTGCCCCACTCGCCCCGTCAAGCCTAGCGATGACGCTGATCAATCTGGCGATGGAAGTGCCCGTGTAGCGGGCGTTTCGATCGCCAGTTGACCCAAGGGTCAAGATGCGACAGATTGCACTCGTCGGCGCCGCCTACCTACCGGTAGGTAGGTGCTACGGTTTCTCTCGATGACAAGCGCCACAGAACCGGTGATCGCCCTTGCGTGTGGCAAGCCTCGACCCACCTGGCGGGGCCGGGTGCACACGTATGCGTTCTGGGCTGCCCTCCCCGCGGCATTCATCCTGCTGTTGGCGACCAACACCACCAACGAGCGGATTGCCGCCGGCATCTACTGGGTGTCACTGGCCGCTGTCTTTGGTGTCTCCGCCGCCTACCACCGGCTGGCGAAGAGCGAAAAGGCCCAAGTCATCATGCGCAAGGCCGATCACGCCACCGTGTTCCTCAAGATCGCCGGAACCTACACCCCGATCTGTCTGGTGGCCCTACCCCGAGACTGGGGAATCCCAATCTTGATCACGGTCTGGTCGATCGCGGCGGTGGGAGTTCTGGTCAAGGTACTGGCTCCGGCGCGGTTCATCCGCTGGTCGAGCCCGTTGTATCTGGCCATCGGCTGGGTGGCCATCGTTGCTCTGCCCACGTTGGCGCGGAATCTCACCTCGCTCGAACTCGGGTTGATCCTGGTTGGCGGCGTGGTCTACAGCGTCGGCGCCATCCTCTTCTGGCTACACCGTCCCGATCCCGCCCCCGGGGTCTTCGGCTACCACGAGATCTGGCATGTGATGACCGTGGTGGCGTCTGCGTTCCACTTCGGGGCGATCGTTCTGGTGACCACTGCGTCGGCCTGAGCACGCCTTCACGCGGATCGCAACGACAACGGCTCAGGTAGGCATGGCCGATCGGGCCAACCGGCCGGAACCGAACAACAAGGCGCGGTTCTCGGCCACGTCAAGTTCGTACCGCCGGAATGCCCAGTAGCCCACTCCGACAGCTACGAGGTCGAGCAGGAGGCCCACCTCGATGGGTCGGTTGAAGGCTGCGCCTGCCGTATCGGAGAACTCGGTACCGAACGCCGGCCACCAGAGAAGCTGAGAATCGGCCCAGGTGAAATCGAGGACGAGGTGGAGCAACAGGCCGATTGGGATACCGAGTAGACGGCGCCGAACCAGACGGCGCTTCGATGTGGCCAACATCACGGCCGTCATCAACCCCATGGCGACCACCATCGTGTGCAGATACCGGGGCTCACCGAAGACGACCTCGATCAGCGGTAGAGCGGCGCCGACAGCGACCACCCGGTAGTCGGCCATCGGACTCTGGAAGACCTCGGCCACCAGCACCGGCGCCAGGATCACGAACCACAGGAGCATCAGTGAACCAGAATCGCCCCGCACTCATCGCAGTGGACCAGAGCGTCCTCGGCCAGCTTGCCGATCTGGTCCACGGTCACCGCACTGAGAGCCATATGGCAGGCCTGACAGCTTCCGCCCACCAGCCGTGCCACCACGATTCCGGGCTGGGTGCGGTGCAGTTTGTCGTAGGCCTCGAGGAGTTCGGGCCGCACCGAAACAACGACGGCTTCTCGTTCCACGCTCACCTGATGTGCCTCTGCGTCGAGTTCAGCAAACGCTGCGCCCATTTCGGCCTCCAGCTCTGCGATCTTCTGCTGATCGGCATCAACTTCGGCCTGAGCACGGTCCAGGACGGCTTGTAGGACCTCCATCTGCTCCATGATCTCCAGCTCTGAATCCTCCAGTGAGTTCTTGCGTTCCCCGAGGTGCTTGGACTCCTCCTGCATCAACAGGAGATCTTTGGTGGCTTTCACCGACCCGTCGTACAGCTTGATTTCGATGTCGGACCGTTTGGCATCGAGCATGGCTACCTCGTCGTCGAGGCGTTTCTGATCCCGCTCGAGCCGATGCCGTTCCTCCCGCTCGTCCTGTACACCGGAGGCCACCTCGACCGCATGCGCCTCGGTCTCAGCGATCTTGGCCAGGAGCGGGTGGTTGGCCTTCGCATGGGCGATCTGAGCCAGCCTGGTGTCCAGTTCCTGGGTCCGTAGAAGCTGTTCGAATTGCTCAGCGGCCATGATTCTCAGCGATCCGGGGCGTAGTCATGCTTCAGTGTCGCTCAACCACCGTTGCCGGCGCCACTGGATGGCGGCCCCGACGATGAGACCGGTGGACCAACCGGAACGGTTGTCTGAATCGCCGGATTCGGTGGGGGAACCGGTGCGGTGGTCGAAGGAGCGTTTGGGTCAGAGGGCGGTGGTGCGGTGGTTGTTGTGGTCGTCGACTCGGTGGTGGTGGTCAACGGCCGGAAACAGTCGGTCTTTCCGTCACCGTCGGTGTCGACCCGTTCGGTTCCATCGGGTGCCTCCCGGGGTGAGCCGCTGCAGAAATCGATCTCCCCGGCAACCTTGAGTCGCTTTCCGCCGCCGTACGGCTCTGGATCTGCGAAGGCAACCGGCTCCAAGTTCGCGTGGTATGCACTGTTGAACTGGGCGAAGATGTACGCCGGCACCTTTCCGCCGAACATGTTGCCCCAGCCCCGCACGTTGCGCATCGGAACTTTTTCATCAGGATGTCCCATCCACACAGCGGTGGTGATGTAGTCGGTGTAACCCACAAACCAGGCGTCCTCATTGTTCTGGGCAGTGCCGGTTTTGCCGGCCGCCGGATGGCCACCATCGATTCTGGCCTTGGTGCCGGTTCCGGCTCGAACGTTGCTCTCCAGGGTCTCGGTGATCATCCGGGCGGTCTGCACCGAAACCGACCGTCGGCTGTCTGGTCGGTTCTCGTAGATGATTTCGCCGTCGGCATCTTCGATATGGCTGATGTAGCTCGGTTTGTTGTAGATCCCGTCGTTACCGAACGCGGCGTAGGCGGTGGCCATCTCGAGGGCGTACACCTCTTTGGAACCGAGCGGGAGAGAAAGCACGGCCTCGAGCGGGGTGCTGATTCCCAGCCGGCCGGCCACCTCGACCACCTGCTCGTTGTTGACCACCTGACCAAGACGGACGAAGGCGCAGTTATTGGAGGCCCGGGTGACCGAAGCGAGGCTCTGGAAGGCATAGGACTTGGTGCCGCCTTTCACCTTGTAAGGATCCGGGACACCACCCGGATTCTTGAACTCGCACGGGCTGTCCCCCCTGATCGTGTCCTTGGCGGTGTAGCCAGCCTCGAACGCCGCTGCGAGAACGAATGTCTTCATCGAAGAGCCGGGCTGACGCAAACCCTGGGTGGCGATGTTGAACTGCTCACGGGCGAACTCGGGACCGCCGACCATGGCAATAACGGCCGACGTGTGGGTATCGACCGCAGCCATGGCCGAGGTGAAGCCTCGAGGATCGTCGGGCAGGATGTCGTCTCGGGCCTTCAACGCTGCGGCCTGAGCGGCGGGGTCGAGGAACAGGTGGATCTTCAGCCCGCCGTAGTAGATCTTGTTGAAGCGACTCTGCCGGTCATCTCCCAGCGGAATCTTGGGGTCATCGAGTAGCGCCTCGAGGGCTTCCTGAACGTAGTAGTCGTTCGGCTTGATCGAGCGGGGAACCCGACGTTCAGCCGGCAGCGGAGCTCGTTTGATCGACTCAGCCATCTCCTCATCGATCAACTCCACCGCAAAAAGCCGGTCAGCCACCACCGAACGGCGGTCACGAGCACGATCGGCGTTCACCGTGGGGTCATAGGCACCGGGTCGGCTGATGATCCCGGCCAGCATGGCCCCCTCTTCCCACCCCAGATCCTTGATGTCTTTGCCGAAGTAGGTTTCGGCTGCAGCCTGAACCCCGTAGGCGTTGGATCCGAAATACACGCTGTTGAGATAACGCTGCAGCAGCTCGTCCTTGGTGTACTCGGTCTCGAGCCGACGGGCCAGGAAGGCCTCGGGAATCTTGCGACCCAGATTCTGATCGCTCGTGAGGAGGTTCATCTTCACCAGCTGTTGGGTGATTGTGGAGCCGCCACCCTCGATACTTCCCGAATTCACGTTGGCGAGCGCAGCGCGAAAGACAGCCCGGTAGTTGATGCCGCTGTGCTGGTAGAAATCGAAGTCCTCCACCGCGAGGACCGACATCACGACCTCTTGGGGAATGTCTTCCAGGTCGACGTTCTGACGGTTCTCATCAACCAGGAAAGTGAGGAATGAACCGTCGGCGGCATACATGGCTGACCGCTCGGTGAGTTCCTGGAGTTCGATCTCGGCCGAGACGCTACTGGTGGAGGTAGCGATCTCACCGATCTGGGGGGCGATCGTCACGATCGTCGCAGTAAAAACCAAGGACACGGAGATCAACACCAGCCCGAGGGAAGTGAGTCGTTTGATCACGCGCAGAAACGGCATAGCGCCCCACACGGTAGTCCCCACGACGACCGCTTTCGGTTCACCGCAGAGACTGAATGCACCTTTGCCCACAACGGTTTGAGCGCTTGGTATCGAGGCCGGCAGCAGCGGCTGTGACCCTACGCCCGAACCTGTGCGACGTCTGGCGATTCAAAGGCGGCTCGAGGGCAGCTCACACCGACAATCCTTCAGCCTTTGCAGGGACGGGCCGCATGAGCCACCGATCCCATCCCGCTTCCGGCTTCGTCCCCGGCCACCCAGGTTTCGGCAGCCAAGCGCACAACGGCAACGAGTTCGTCACTCGGAATCGCAACCGACAAGCCCGTGACCGAGTCGACCCCTACCAGCATCCCGATCAGGTCGCCGTCTCGATTCAGCACCGGTCCCCCGCTGAACCCGGCCCTGATTCCCGGTTCGAGCAGCATCACCCGTCGCCCCTGCATACCCCACTCCGACGAAGGGGCGTAGCCAGAAACGGTGGCTTCGACCGACTCGAGTTCGCCGCCATCAGGGAAACCGGCCAGAAGCACCGTTTCACCCTCGGGTACGGGGTCGTTCGCCAGTGTCATATCGACCGCAACCACCCCACCTCCATCAGCAATGGCGACATCGAGCGAGGCGCTGGTGGCCATGATGAGCGAGTCGACCGCCTGACCCGGCCGATCAACTTTGAGTTGCTGGTCGTGCCGTGCGATATGGCCGGAAGTGAACAGCAGGTCCTCCACCACGAAGCCACTGCCGCGAATCACCCCTGGGCAGGCACGGGCTGCCACCCGAACCGTCGAAATCTGCGATCGGGCAATGAGGTCGATCTTCTCCTGCCGTGAAAGAGGCTCGGATCGGGGCGCCGTTGACAGCGGGTTGAGCGCCAGAAGAACCCCCAGTCCCACCAACACCACCACGGCCAGCACGATCGCCACACCCGACGTTCTGGTGAATCTTGGTCGGTGCGACGTGGGCTGACCGATCACAACGCCCCGGTCGAGAGGTGGCCCCGCTGGCCACGCAATCGTGGGCGGGCGCGTTGGGATCTCCCACCCATCTCGACGCGCATCCCTCACACCGCCGAGGATGGCGAAGAATGCCTGCCTGCGCATGGGGAATCACACCCTTCGGCCAAGCTTTGGAGAGTGAAGCTGCCATGAGAGATGATTCATTCGGCCCATTTCGCCCTCAGGTGGTTCTGCCGATTTTGAACCCATGAGCACGAATAGCATGAACGTCGCGGCCGGGCAGTTCCCGCGGCTGTCGGATCGGTTCGCCGTCCAAGATCTCACCGTCACGTGGGCCGTGCCAAACAATCGCAAACTGTTCGGGAAGAAGACAGCCCACGTGGAGATGGCGGTGGTCGATCTCAGCGTCGCCGGCGCTCTGCTGGTCGGACCTCTGATCGAGTCGGTCAGAGCCGGGTCCCGCGTGCCCTTCATCCACAACGGCGAGCACGGCCTCGCCGAGGTGCGCCACATACGGGCTGCCGACGACGATTCGGCGGTCTACTACGGCGTGGTCTTCCTGAACCTGACCGAGCAGCTCAAGACCGTGATCTTCGAACGATCTGCTGCCCGCAGAAACAAACGCGAACCCGAGCTCAACGAAATCTGGAATCACGCTCGCTAGCGCGGACCCGAGGTAGCCCAGCAAGTGGAGAGCGCCTGGGTCCACGAATAGGGTCCAAGGGTGCGAATCGGCCTTGACGTGACACCGCTGTCACTTCCGCTCACCGGCATCGGTGTGTTCGTGCATCACCTGGCCCATGCGATCGCCCACGATCCGACGACGGACTTGGTCCCCATCGCCCTCACGGGCCGTTCCCGCTCAACCGTCGAGGAACGACTCCCTCCCGGGGTCACACTGGGCCGCTCCTACCCAGCTCGTCTGCTTCACGCCGTATGGAAACGACTGGACGTGCCGACCGCATCCCGGCTGGTCGGCCCCGTCGACGTGGTGCACGGCACCAACTTCTATGGGATCCCCGCCGGCAGAGCCACAGCGGAGCTACTGACAATCCATGACACCGGACCTTGGCTCCGGCCCGATGAGGTACCGGCTGCGGCACGGGCCTTCCCAAGGCTGGCCGAGCGAGCACTGGCCCGCGGTGCCCACGTTCATGCCCTGTCCTATGCCGCGGGTGAGGAGATCCGGGCGCTCTTGGATCTTCCGGCGGACCGGGTGCATCCGATTCAGATCGGTTTCGATGAACCGTCGGAGCGCCCAATCGCTCCTCCGGCGCTCGACCACCTGTCGAAACACCGCTTCATACTGGGAATCGGGTCCATCGAACCGCGCAAGCGCTTCGGTGAACTCGTGCAATCGGTCGTTCCGCTGCTCGAGGCGGACGACGACCTTCATCTCGTCATCGCCGGCGACGGGCCCCAGGCAGCAGCGTTGGGCGCCGCCGTACATCGACTGGGCCCGGTCGGCGAGCGGGTTCATCTGCCCGGCTATGTAGAGGGCGAGGAGAAGAGTTGGCTGTTGCGGAACGCCTCTGTACTGATCTCGAATGCGAAATCAGAAGGTTTTGGGATGGTGCCACTGGAGGCCATGGCGGTCGGAACGCCGGTTGTCTCAACCGACGGTGCGGTCCAGCGCGAGGTGTGCGGGGATGCGGCTGTCTACGTGGCGATCGATCAGAACGACAGTGTCGCCGAAGCAGCCACCGAGGTGCTCGCCAACGAAGGCCTGGCGAACTCACTCAGGACGAGGGGTCGCTCTCAGGCGGCGCGTTTCAGTTGGGCCGAGTGCACCGGTCAGATGATCGACCTCTACCACAACCTGACCTGATCGAGCGTCCCCAGAACGTCGAACTCTCCCTGTGGGTCCCGCTAGCTCTTTGACTTCGAAACACGCTTTGGACGCTGCTCGCTTCTTTGCCGCCGTCTTCTTTGCGGGTGCCTGCCGCGACGTCTTCGATTTCGCCGACTTCGACGACGACTTCCTGGCCGACTTGGTCGAGACCGCCTTCTTGGCGCGCTTGCGGGTGGACGACGCCGAGCGAACGTTCTGGATCGCAGACTTTGCCGCCAGTCGTTGGCGCGCCGTGATCGCCTCTTCGGTAATGAGAAGACGAGCTCTCTTGGCCCCCTCCAGGCCCAGCGCCAGCTTCAATTCGTTGAGAGCTTCCAGCACCGTGTCGGCCATCTCCCAAAGGTCGGGAATGAGGTCTCGGTCGGACACGAAGCCGAAGTCGAGCATGCCGTTGGTGGTGGTGACGGTGATGTTCAAACCCACCCCGTCGACGATGGCCGACACCGGATAGTTGCCCAAGACCTCAGCGCCGGCCAGATACAGCGGCACCGGCGGTCCTGGCACGTTCGACACCACCACGTTGAAGGGCAAGGTGAGGCGATCGGCGAGGTGGGTGGAAGCGATCAAACGCGATGCCAGTGCTGACACGGCGGGCGGGGCAATCTGGGAAATGTCGGTGAGGATGTTCGCCGGCAAGGTCTCGTGGCTGGCCTTGGCATCGTTCATCGCTTGATGAATCCGGTTCAGACGCTCAACCGGATCCTCCACGGTTGTTGCCAGGTCAGCCACCGTGAACGACACCCGGTTGCCGATCGTGTGTGCGTCGGACTTGGAGCGAACCGAAAGTGGCACCATCGCGAGCAGGTCACGATCGGGTAACGCGTGGTGACGGATCAGCCACGTGCGCAGCACACCTGCACAGATCGCAAGGACCACGTCGTTCACACTGGTCCCGGCTTGGTTCTTCACTTCCTTCACGTCGTCGAGCCGGACCGACACGTAGCTCCAGCGGCGGTGGGGACCGATCGTGGCATTGAACGGGGTCCGGGGTGCGGCAAGTTCGCGCAGCGATTGCACCCGTCGCCTGGCCGAGGTCGATTTGGCAAACGCCGGTCCAAGAACCGGGAGTGCCTTGCCAACGGCCCAGGTGGTGCGAGCCACCCGGGAAGGTGAGAGCAGGAACGACTTCAGTGCCCGTTTGGTGAGATCTTCAGGGCTTACCGTGGGTTCGGGGTTCAGATATCGGATCGGCTCGCGCACCTCGGTCTCGGGGCTGAGATCCACGAGCTGGCCAAGAATCTCCTGACCTGAGATTCCATCGATCGCCGCGTGATGAATCTTGGTGATCACACCAACCCGGTCGCCGTGCACGCCATCGACCATGTAGGTCTCCCACAGCGGGCGGGTGCGATCGAGCGGTCGGGCATGGATACGGGCGACGAGATCGGCGAAGTCACTGCGACCGCCGTCACCGGGAACCGCAACATGGCGAAGGTGGTATGCGAAATCAACTTCGGATTCGGTTACCCAATAGGGCCGATCAAGCCCGAGAGGAACCTCCCGCAGGCGACGGCGGAACGGCTTGAGATGGCCGATACGAGAAATGAGGTGATGGCTGAATCGTTCGAAGGTGAAAGGTTCAGGAGAGGTCGTCGGGTCAAGAATCAACACCCCGGTGACGTGGCCGACGGCGTTTGTCCCCTCCTCGAGCGTGAGGAAGCTCGTGTCCATGCCGGAGAGTTGTTCGTACATCGTGAGGCTCTTTTTCTATCGATTTCCTACCGAGGGCCGGGTGATCCGATCCGGCTGCTCAGCCAAATTGTGGGGTGCTCGGGCTGCTCCTCACTGTGGGCTACGGAAGCACAGCATGCAAGGCGGCATGATCAGCTCTATCGGCCTGAAGCCGGATCGCTGAAACCATGTCTTCCCATCGGGGTTCGGGAAGATCGTGACCCATGTCGGCGAACATGAGCAGCTGTGAGCCTGGAATGGCCTTGGCGGTTGCAATACCGCCCGAAGGGAGCACCAACGAGTCGAGCAGACCGTGGATCACCAGCGTCGGCATGCCGAGGTTGTTGAGCGCCTTGGTTCGATCTGGGCTCGCACCGATCGCAGCTATCTGACGGGCCGAACCCCGGGGCCGCCAGCTGCGAGCGACCCGGGCCCGACCGCGCTCGAGTGACTCGTTGTAGTCCCAGTGAGGTCCTGCGAAGTTGGAGTAGAGCTCGGCGCCCAGTTCGGCGGCGTTCTCTCGAGTCGGCTTGTGCTTCAACATCTTGGGGACGAGCTTGGCGGCGATCCGGCCGTTCTTGCGATCGCCGGTGTTCGACATGATCGAGGTGAGGGTCCGGACTCGGTCGGGATGTTCTATTGCCAGGGTCTGAGCGATCATGCCGCCCATCGATGCTCCAACGACATGGGCCGACTCGATATCGAGGTAGTCCAGCAGCCCGGCTGCGTCGTCGGCCATGTCGCTGATCGTGTAGCCAACCTTCAGCCCTCGTTTGAGCGTGCCCTGCAAGAAGGTTTGACCCAGCGAGGGTGGCGTCCAATCGAATTCGGTGCTCAGGCCAGAATCACGGTTGTCGAAGCGAATCACCCGGAATCCGTGATCGGCCAGGATGTCGACCAGACCATCGGGCCAGTCGATCAGCTGTGCCCCCCATCCCATGATCATCAACAGTGGGTCACCGACGCCTTGTTCGACGTACTCGATCGTTATCCCATTCACATCTGCGGAAGGCATCCCATCAACCTATCGTCACCCTGAAAAACGGTGCCGAAATCCGCCGGTCCGGGTAACATCACAGCCCCAAGGGCCGTTAGCTCAGTTGGCTAGAGCGCTTCCTCGACACGGAAGAGGTCACAAGTTCAAGTCTTGTACGGCCCACGGAAACTCTTCGGCCTAGCGGCCTCGGGAGATTTCTTCGCCTTTCGGCGCTAGGCGCCGAAACGCTCTGCTCGACCGACCTGTGAATGTGAAACCAAGTCTTGTACGGCCCACGGAAACTCTTCGGCCTAGCGGCCGTCATTCCTCGGCTTAGCGGCCGTCATTCCTCGGCCTAGCGCCGTACTCTTCGGCCTAGCGGCCGTCATTCCTCGGCCTAGCGGCCTCGTCATTTACCGCCTTTCGGCGCTGGGCGCCGAAACGCTCTGACTGCAGGATACCCAAGAGCGGGCTGGCTGAAACGAAACGGAGCCGGCGAGGAACGAGCCGGCGCAGTGCAGAGAAAGCGAACCGCTCGCCCGAAGGCGAGCGGACGTAATGAACACTGGAGCGCAGAGCGGGATTTGAACCCGCGAATCACGGCTTTGCAGGCCGCTCCCTTAGGCCGCTCGGGCATCTGCGCAGGGATGGACATCTTAGCGAGCTGATCAGCCCTCGGGTGGGGGTTTGGGAATGAACACCGGGGCGGTGCCGGTGAGCAGGGACCCGGTTTCCATCCGAACGGCGCTTCGCGAGCCGGTGGCCCGAACATACAGTTCTTCGGTACGCGACGCTGCCACAAGCGAGCCATCGGGAGCGATATCGGCCCTTCCCTCCCACAGGGCCTCGAGTTCTACGCCGTGCATTTCCACCCGCTGTCCGGTGGCAAGGTTCCGAACGTCGCTGTAGTCGAGACGAATCGCACTTCCCAGGGACCCACCGAAGAGATCAGTGAATTCGGTTGCAAGGAACTCGCCGTCGGCGACCTGGGCAACCCGTACCGCCTCCTGGCGGTAGTGGGGGGTGAACAAGCCCGGCAGGTCAGAAAACGTTGCCACATCGACCCACTGGTTGGAGCACTGGAAGTCGGTTCCACACCGCTGTACCAGCAACGCCCCCCTGCCCTCAGCCAGCAGACTTCCATCGGCCGCCAACGCGTAGTCACCGTCTGCGCCGAGGCGGTACACACCGCCCGATGCGGGTGACACGAACGACGGAGACCGGGTCGGATCAACAAGCTGGCGGCGCGGCACATCGGCGCTGCGAGCGATCGAGCCATCGGCCAGGCTGACTTCGGTTGCTCCACCTGTGCCCGGAGCCAACCAAACATGGTGGGGAGTGCTGCTGGTCGTAATCCACGAGGGGAGAAACGCGTAGAGGACGTCGTTGATCGGGGCTGGCATCTCGATGGGCGGCTCCAGGCTCAGAAGCGACGGATCGAGGGCATAGACCTTGCCCTCGACGTCCTGCACGACCACCTTCCCCCACGCCCGTCCGAGACTTCTCGCATCGATCTCGAGTCTGGTGACCTCACCGGTCTCGGGGTCCACCCGAATGAGACCTTCCTGGTCTGTGGCGACCACCAACCAGCCCAGGCTGTCATCGAGATCGATGCGGTTTGGCGGTCGGGCATCCTCATCGAAACCGACCTCGTCTGGATCCGGTGTTGACGTTTCCAGACGTGGGGTTACGAGGGCACCGGCAACACCAACAACAACAAGTACAAAAACTGCGGTTCGCCACCGTGAGATGGTTCCGGTGGTTCGAGGGTCGCGGCTGGCCTGCGGGGTGCCGATCATGTGGGGCCGGGCCGGGGCCGGGCCCAGTGGTAGACCGCAGTTGGTACAGAAGTTACCGGCGCCGGTTTCGTGGCCGCATCCGCTGCAGGCGCGCATTACGACTCCGGGATCGGCACGAACAGCGGTCGGGTGTTGGGTCGCACCGCTTGGAGTCTGGCGGTCTCCAACGTCGCAGAATCGACAGCCTGGACTGTCAACCGCGAGCGCAAGAGGAACGCGACCACCTCTCCGTCGGGTGAGATCTGCAGCTCGCCGCTGAACATCGAATTCGACTTCGACTCGTTCAGGGAGATTTCCACACCGGTTGTCACATCCATGAGCCTTCCGTACGTGGTGCCGATGTACCGGCCGTCGGCAAGGCTGCCGCCGACGAACCACGCGTCCTCATCAAAACGGGGTGCGACCAGGTCGAGTCGAGGCTCCATGGTGATCTGGTCCACCCAGCGGTTCTCACACACGAGCTCGAGGCCGCATGAGCTCACCAGGATCGCACCGTCGCTCTGGGCCAACACCCTGCCGTCGAGAACTCGCTGGTACGTCACCTCGTCGCTGTCGGGATCCAGTCGATACACACCGCCGCTCAGAGGTGTTCTGAAGTCGGGAGAGAAGGAGGGAAAAGGACCGAGGTATGGGTCGCGCGAGCGGATCTCCCGTCGAAGAGTGCCGGTCGAGAGGTCGATCTCCAGTGCACTGTCGTATCGCTGGAGCCACACGTAACTGTCATCCAAGCCCTCGTGGAGCCAGAACGGACCTCCGACGGCGATGTTCGATTCGAGCGGCTCGGGCAATTCGACGGGCAACTCGCCCGAAAGCACTTCGTCGTCGGTGACCACCAGTCTGCCTTCGCTGACCAGCAGGACCCGGTCACCTAACCGCCCTAGCGGATACCCCGGCAACTGGAGATCCACCGCTCCGCCGGTCCTGGTGTCGATCCGGAACAGGTTTCCCTGAGCGGACACGATGATATACCACTGGCTTTCACCATCGAGCCACAACGATCCATCCTCTGTCGAGGTTTCGCCGAGATCGTCGACTCGCTCACTCGTGATTGCACCGCCGGCATCGCCGGTCTGGAGGGCGGCCTCTTCATCACCTACCTCGTCTACTGCGAGCTCTGGCACCGGTTCGGGGGCAGGGCTGCGGAGTGCCGCATAACCCCCGGCGGCCAGAAAGCCAAGGAGAGCGATGCTGAGTGCCACCGACCTCGATCGGGATCCGGCGCGAACTCTTTCACTCCGCTTCTTGATCTGGGGGCCGGCTGCTCCCATGAGAGTCGGCGCGTCCGAGCCGACATCCAGAGAAGCGAGCGTGGTATCACCCAGCGGCAGGCCACACTCGGCGCAGAAGTTTCCACCACCATCTGTGTCGCAGCCACGACAAACCGCCATGGAGCCAGAGTAGATGAGGTATCGGATTCACCGACAGTCACCGGTGCGATACTGGTGCGGTGACTTGCCGGACGCTGCTCGCTCTCGTGGCTCTCGCACTCTTGTCAGCCGGCTGTTCCCAGGCCGAACCTGGCCAAGTCGTTGTGCGAGTTGAGGGCTCGGTCTCCTCGCTGGTCACAACCCCGCCGGAAGTGACCACCACAACAACAAGGGAAGAACCGACGACGACCTCACTGCCCGGCGTCGATCCCGGACCATGCCCTCCACCGGGAGAAATCGTCATAGTGGCGCTGATCGACGAGGTCCAGGCACCGGCACCATGCCCGGTGAGCACCGAAGGTTCGATCCGGTTTTCCAACCTGACCGACGACAAGGTCACCGTCGAATGGGCGGGACGACAAATCGACATCGCACCACAGCGGTCCGCAGTGCCTCCCGAGAAAGTGGGGGAGGTCCTCACCCCCGGTCTGCACGCCTTCGTCACCTCGATCGAGTTGACCCCAACGGTTTTGGTCGTGACCCCGGAGTCCGGATTTGGTAGCGCCCAGGTTGCACTGCGCAGCTTTGGCGGTATCCGGCCCGGCCAGAGGGTGACCGAGGTGGAAGCGGCCATCGGTGGTTCGATCGTCGTTGCCGATCGTGGATCAACCTGCTCGCTGGGTTGGGTTTCGGGGGATCCGCACTCCCCGCTTCTCGCATTGGCCGCTGATCAAGAAGATCCACTGGTGTTGAGAGCCGCCGCTACAACCTCGACCCAGCGCACACTCTCCGATGTGGGTCTCGGTACCTCGGTCCCTGATCTGAAGGCCACCTACGGTGATCAGCTTCGAGACGTGGGCGAGGGTCGATTCGCATTCGAGCCCAACGAATCTGTCGACGCCAATTACCGCCTGATCTTCGATACCGAAACCGTCGACGGCGAGCCAAAGGTGTCCGCGTTGCGCATCGGCCGGCTGGGTGAAGTCGAGCGAGTTGCGACATGCCCGTGAGGTTGTGCGAAGGGCCAGGATGGCGTTTGCTGAACCGGCGGAGACGCTATGCTTGTTGTCCGCAGCTACGGCTGTTCCAGCGGATGTAGCTCAGCTGGTAGAGCATCTCGTTGCCAACGAGAAGGTCGCCGGTTCGAATCCGGTCGTCCGCTCAGATGAGGCCCGATCGCCCCGGCGGTCGGGCCTCGATGGTTCTCACGAACCGTCCTTTCGAAGGTCGATCGTGAGGGTGAGGACTCCGCCCTCGAGCGAGTGGGTAGCGTCGGCGATCAGCGAATAGTCGAAGAAGTCCTGTTCGGCCTGCTGAATGAACGCTTTGCGCTCATCTCCCCCAACCGGGGGAAGATTGCGCTTCTTCACTGCATCCGCTCGTTCCCTGAATCGGGCGATGACCCCATCGAGGTCCAGTCCTTCACTCATGATTCCTCCTCCGCCATGGCCAACCAATCATCGAAATCGATGCCGTCATCGTGTGCTCCCGCCGGGCCCGAAGACTCCGCATCGATCGAATCGAGATCGAGCACGGAGCCGTCGGTGGGGGGTGGGCGATCTTGGCTGGTGGATTGTTCCGAATCGTCCGATTGTATTTCCCCGGTTGCATCGGTGGTGGATCGGGTCTCGTCTCGGTTGCCGGGATCGGCCTGAGCGCGCAGGTCGATCACATCTGGCTGTTGCTGGGTGGTTGTGGGCGCTGACGGGCTCGTGGGCTGTGCGTTACCGAGAATCTCGGACCGGTCGAGAAGCCGTGTCTGATCATCGGCGAACTCCACGCCGTCCTCGACGGTCAGAGGAGATGAAGGTGACGGCGGAGGGTCAACCCCGGTATCGGGAGACGGCTCAGGATCCAGGGTGACTCGGCGCCGCTGGCCGCCCCGTCCTCTGGTTGCACCATTCCGCCCGTCAGGGTCAGTGGCCCGCCAGTACCATGCGGTCAACAGGGCGAGCGCAGCGGCGACAGCGACCAGACCAAACACGATCAGGGTCACCTTTTGACCGGTGGAGTCGGTCTGAGCAAGCATCAGGGCAGTCATATTGGCTTCGAGACTACACCTGATGAACCGGGCAAGAGTACGAGGTCCGTCCACCGATGGTTCGCCGCAACAGCGTTGCCCCATCGCGGGGACATGTCCCGCCGCGAATTCGGGCCGATTGCAGCCTCCCGGTGTGGGACCCGCCTTCGATCAGCATCAACCGTGCGGTCCGTCGGAGGGTTGAACTGAGCCGGTCGAGTTCGGCCGGGGTGAGCGAGCCAGCCGGCCTGGCGGGATCGAGGCCTGCTTTCCACAACGTTTCATCTGCGATCAGGTTGCCCACTCCAGCGACCCGTTTCTGGTCCAGCAGCCGAGATTTCAATGCCACCGTGCTCGAACCGAGCGCCTTTCGAAGACGAGCCGGCGTTGCTTGGAAGAGATCCACACCCAGCCGGGTGAGATCGGGAGCCAGTTCCACACCTCCGAGGCGGCGAGGGTCGTTGATCCGCAGCCTGCCTCCCTCGGCGAAATCGATCGAAAACCGATCCCAAGACCGATCGTCCCGATCCGATGAGTACTCGAGCTTGTCGATGGCGGCTCGGTCATCAACGACGAGCCGACCGGTCATGCCGAAACGCAGGCCCAGCGCGCCCCGCTCGCCGTCAAGATCCAGCAACAGCAACTTGCCGATCCGGCCGACATCGGTGACACTCCGCCCCTCCAGAGCGCTGCCCAGATCCGCCGGAGACGCTCCGCCTTTCACGAAGAACACGTCGGGGGCGTGTATCGCCTGAATCGTTCGGCCGACAACCGCGATCGCTGCGATGCGATACAGCTCGATTTCAACACCCTCGGGCATCTCGGGGTCAGCGGGCTTTGAAGTGATCGCTCACGAACGCGGTCGACGATCGGTCCGAGCTGATCGAATTCGATCAGAAAGCCATCGTGACCATGCATCGAGTGCACCATCTCGAAGTCGACCGGTGTCCCATTGGCAGCCAACCCGTCTCGAAGGATCTCCTGTTGACGCGGTGTGTACAGCCCGTCGCTGTCGATGCTCACTACGAGCGTCGGACAGGTGATTCGGGCGAACGCTGCGTCGAGACCGCCACGGTCACGACCGATGTCGTGCATGTCCATGGTCCGGTTCAGGACGAGATAGCTGTTGGCGTCGAAGCGATGGGCGAGCTTCCGACCGTGATGATCGAGATAGCTCTCCACTTGGAATCGGTCCCAGGGAGCGAAACCGTGACGATCATCGCGGGTGAACCGACCGAACCGCTGCTCGAGTGAGGCATCGCAGCGATAGTGGATCTGGGCGATCCGTCGGGCCAGCATCAAGCCTTCGTGAGGACCCTCCCCGGGCCCGGCGTCGTAGTAGTCACCATCGTTCCATTTGGGATCGTTGGCGATGGCCAGACGACCGATGTAGCTCCACGCAATCTGCAGGGCCGATGCTCGGGCCGAGGACGCAATGTTCACGAACGACGAAACCCGCCGGGGATACATCGTGGCCCACTCCAGCGCTTGCATTCCCCCCATCGATCCGCCGACGACGGTCATCCAGGTGGTGATGCCCAGATGATCGGCGAGCATGGCTTGGGTTCGCACGATGTCACGAATACTCACCAGCGGGAATCGGGATCCGTACGGTGTGCCATCCTGCGGCAAGGCTCATCGGCCCGGTCGAACCCTGGCAACCACCGAGCACGTTGACGCACACCACGAAGTAGCGGTCGGTGTCGAAGGGTCTGCCGGGACCGATCATGTCGTTCCACCACCCGGCGGTGGGATGTCCAGGACCAGAGGCCCCCGACGCGTGGGAGTCACCGGTGAGAGCGTGACAGACCAGGACACCGTTGGTGGCGCCGGCGTTGAGTTCACCCCAGGTTTCGTAGGCGAGTGTGATGTTGTCGAGAATGCCACCGAACTCGAGTGCGAACGCGCGGTTCGAGCACACCTGAACGAACTGGCGATGGCCGACCGGATCCGATGGTTTCCATCCGCCGCTGGCAGGAGGTGGTGGAAGGGTCGAATCGGGACGGACCAGTGGGTGGCCGTCGTTCATAGCCGACAAGGGTACTCAACTTTGCAAAAAGGCGCCGCTACCCGACCCTGTTCAGTCCAAACCGGACCGTGCCAGCCACCATGACAGGACGGCCGGCTCTGCCCCGTAGGCATCGTTCATGAGGGTCGCTATCTGGCGCAGCCGCTCAGGATCGGGTGTGCTCTGGGAGCCATCGACCGGGTGCGTGGTCTCCTCGATGAGCCTGGCAGCGGCGTCCCATGCCGAAGTGTCGGCCGGCAGCGGAAGCTCCAGGAGGGTGGACGCGGTCGGACGCAAGCTTGTGTCGGACATCCCGGTCCCAAACCAACGTTGAACTGCGATGGCGTTCACCGGAGGAGCAAGAAGCACCGCAGCCACGTGAGCCGGTCGGTTTCCGGTGACAACGATGGTGGGCGTGACCCCCACGAGATCCCCAACCGGATCCAGCACCGGCTCGAGGACCTTGGTTTGAGTAGCGACCAGTACCTTCGGCTGGCGTTGGCCGGCAACGAACCGGGCCACCTTGCCTTCCAGTTCGGAACGATCCACCACCGGCCGGTTCCACCGTGCCTTGGCGAACCTGGTGGGCTTTCGACCCCACGAGCACGACAGAACGTCGATCGAACCAACGGTGACCAGCTTTGCCAGATCCACTCCAGCGGCATCCTCTTCGGCCACGCACTCGGCGAGACCATAGAACTCGTCTCGAAAGCCACTCGTGGCTTGACAGATCGAGCTGAGGGTGGGAGCCGACTCGAGATCGGGCAGCATCGGCAACCCGATCGCTTCGCCGACGGCGTGGGGCAGTGAGCGGCGTCCTGAGGTTGTCTGTCGACGAATCTCGAAGACCGGTACGAACACCCGAACGCTGGCTTCGAATGGGTTGGACTCAGGGATCAAGACATGAACCGCATCGGCTTCGGCCTCGAAGCGTTCCCACAGCCGACCGGTGTCTCGTGCATTCACGATCGACACCGGCGCTACAAAGGCCAGCCGTCCACCGTCGTGCAGAATCTGACTTGCCCGCCAAAGGTGGATTGCGGCGAGATCGGCGTACGGCCCGAGCACTTCGGAGTGATGATTTCGGTAGGCGGCAGCCGCAGCAGGGATCGCGCCGGACTTGAGCGGGCTCGCAAACGGTGGGTTACCGATGATGAGGTCGACATCTGGCCATGACCGGGGCCATCGCTCCAGCGAATCCATCACCGCCACCTTGGCCGGGGCAGGTTCTGACACACCGTTGAACAGCTGCCAGGCCCGAATGGCCAGGTTTGCAACCGATGCCGCCCCGGCGTCTATTTCGATGCCGGCAACGCCAGCGACACAGTCCTTGGGGGCCACGCCTTCAGACAGGAGGCGATCGAGCATCTCGAGCAGGAACACGCCACCGCCGCAAGCCGGGTCGACGGTGAACTTCGGTACGGCGATCCCGGAAAGAGCAGCATCAACGACCGACGCGGCGAAATCGGGGGGCGTGTAGTAGGCCCCTCTGCTGCTCCGTTCGGTCGCCGAGCTCGACCATTCATGAACCCAGCCCAGCAAACGAGGATTCGCCCAACCACCCGCCGGTTCTGACACCAGAATCCGCTGACTGGCCGGGTCGGCCACCCCACCGTGGACGGCACACGCATCGAGCACCGCGTCGGCGATCCCATCGACACCGACCGTGCTGGCATGGTGGAGCCAGTTGGTGTCGGGTCGTGAAACGCTGGCCATCGCGTTCACGCTAACGGGGCGGCGACGACCAAACCCCACGTCTGACCGCGGTGAGGCTAGGCGGCAGGGTTCCAGGAAACGAGATCGGCCAACCGGGGATCGTTCGCTGAACATCTCGACGATCGGGATGTCGAGCCCGAGTCGCTTCTGGAGTCGTTTCACGTGGAGTTCCTCGTTCCAGCGAACCAATGAAACTGCCAGGCCGGAGTCGCCGGCGCGGGCGGTGCGACCGGAACGGTGCAGGTAGGTCTTGTGGTCATCGGGTGGATCGAAGTGAATGACGACCTCGACATCGTCGACGTGAATCCCCCGGGCCGCAACGTCGGTTGCCACGAGCACGGTGGTCGTTCCTTCGGAGAACGCGGCCAACGCTTTCTCGCGGTGCCGCTGTCGTAGGTCACCGTGAATGGCTTGAGCGGCGACACCGAGCTTTTCCAGCTCGGTGGCGACCCTGTCACAGGCACGTTTGGTGTTGCAGAACACGATCGTGCGATCGACAGACCGGGCGATCGAGGCCACCACTTGGGCCTGGTCCATCTGATGCACCTGGATGAAGCGATGTGTCATGTTCTCAACTGACAGATCTTGCCGATTCGACCTAGTGGAAGACCGGATCGGTCTGATATCGGCTGATCAGTGACCCGACGGCACCGTCGAGGGTGGCGGAGAAGAGCAGGGTCTGGTGGTCTCCGTCGATGCGTCGGAGAATCCACTCCACCTGGGGGAGGAACCCCATGTCGGCCATTCGGTCCGCCTCGTCGATGACAACGCAGCTCACGTCGGCTACCGAGACAGCCTTGCGATCGAGCAGGTCGATCAGACGGCCGGGGGTCGCAACGACGATCTCGATTCCTTTGTTGAGCTTGGCGATCTGTTTGTCCATGTCGGCGCCGCCGTAAATGGCGAGGGCCCGCAGGTTGAGCGACGCCGCTAGCGGCGAAAGCTCCTCGACCACCTGGTTTGCAAGTTCACGGGTGGGGACAAGCATGAGCGCATGAAGTGTTCCGCGCTCGGCGTCGGCCAGCGCTTGAATCGTGGGGATGCCGAAGGCGAGGGTCTTTCCCGAGCCGGTTTGCGCTTTGCCGCACACGTCTCTGCCCTGGAGCGCATCCTGAATTGCAAGTTCTTGGATGGGGAAGGCGGATTCGATACCTCGTTGTTTGAGGGCGGAAACGACCGGAGGAGCGACCCCAAGTTCGGAGAATAGGGTCATTGTGGTCTTTCAGCAGAGAATTCGTGCTTAGAAGGGTAACGGCTGCAGACCCGAATCTGTGGATCTCCTGCGATTGAGGTGAACCTGGGCGCTACCCCCAGGGTCTCCGGCCGTTACTGTCGATGAGGCATGGAATCGGGTTATGTCTTTCCTCCAGCCTCCACCTACCGCGTCCGACGCACGGTCGGTTTCGTTGACCTGTCCGGATTCACCGGTTTCGCCAACTCCCACGGGGACGATGCAGCGGTGCAGCAGTTGGCGGTGTTCCGCTCCATCGTTCGTGAAACCGGAGCATCTGCGGGGGTTCGGGTGGCGAAGTGGCTCGGCGATGGCGCCATGTTCGGTGGACACGAGGGTCCCGCAGTGATGTCGTGTCTTCTGCAGGTCATGTCGCGCGCCCGCAACAAAGGTCTGCTGGAGGTGCACGGCGGGGTCACGACCGGCGACGTCATCTTGTTCGAAGGAGACGACTACATCGGCGCATCAGTGAATCTGGCCGCCCGCCTGGCCGATATCGCTGGCCCGGGCCAGCTGCTCGGACCGGTCGACATTCTTCCTGGACTGAGGTTTACCGAGGCGGCGATCGGAGAGGTTGTCGTTCCGGGCTTCCCCGACCCGATTCCGGTGGCCGACCTTTGCAAAGCCGCCCACCTGGTGGAGTCGCTGAACCTATGACCACGGACCCAAACCGGGTGGACCCAGCGGTTGACCCCTCGTCACTTCCAGGGACATGGCCCGTCGGTTCTGTGTCAGCGTTGTGGATCGGTCGCGACGGGACGCCGAGGACTCTCGAACCGCTCGACGAGTTGTACCGGTTGGCGTCGGTCACCAAGCCACTGTTCTCCTACGCGCTCCTCGTCGCCTCCGAGGAGGGGACGTTGCCACTGGATCAGCCATTGGGCCCCGAAGGTGCCACGGTGGCGCACGTGATGGCGCACGCTTCGGGTCTGGGACCCGAGGAATCGGATCCGTCCACACGAGCCGGAACGCGACGTATCTACAGCAACGGCGGCTTTGACCTCCTCGGTCGTGCGCTCTCCGACGCAGCTCGGATGCCGGCGGCAGAGTACTTCCGGGAGGCAGTGTGCGAACCCCTCGGGATGGAAGCCACGTGGCTGCAAGGTTCGCCCGCCCATGGAGCCGTGAGCACCGTTCGTGATCTCACCCGGTTCTGCAACGAACTCATCGAGCCGACACTGGTGGACGCCAGCACGGTGGAGTACGCGACGCAGCCATTTCTCCCCCACCTTTCGGGCGTGGTTCCCGGGTTCGGCCGATACGAACCCAACCCGTGGGGCCTCGGATTCGAGATCCGAGGCACAAAGGATCCCCACTGGACCGGCCCGTCGGCCACAGCCGCAACATTCGGCCATTTCGGTGGTGCCGGGACGTTCTTCTGGGTCGAACCGGAGACCACGGCGGTTCGCGATCTGTCTCACCGATACCGCATTCGGACCATGGGCGGCACAATGCTGGCCGGAGTTCAATGAGGCCATCCTCCGCAGCTGACCTTCTCTGACAGCTCACTTGGCAAGATCCTCGAGGTTTGTTGACCCCTGCGAATCTGGGCAGAAGTGATATCTACACCTGAGACCCTTAGCGACCGATAGTCCACCATGAACGTGGATCGCCTGGCAGAGACCCGTGCCCGTCGTGCGCTGCAGGGTATCGGTCAAGCGATCCCGGAAAGTCTGGTCCGAGCGAGCTCTACCAGGAACGAAGTACACGTGGCACCCCGGCAGGTTGTCCGGGTGAACTGCACTCCTGACAAGCGTCTCCGGCGCGAAGCGCTGCTGTGCCGATCGCTTCCCGACAAACGCTACTTCCCTACCGTCCTGGGGTACGCGGGTGAGACCGGTTTCGACTTTGTGGTCATCGAACGCAAACCGGGCGTGCCCGTCGCTCGGGCATGGCCGACGATGGACCAGAAACACCGTCGGTACTTCATCAAGCAGTTCGCGGAGGCGCTCAAGACCCTCCATTCGGTTCCGACTCCGCCAGTCGCCACCAAGATGCATCGAGAACCCGCATCTGCTCGACCCTGCAGCGGTGAGTCCGGTCGTTCCGATTCTGATGGCGTGTCGACCAGCTGATCGCCCGGGGCCAGGTGGACAGAATGATCCTCCAGGACATCGCCGACCTGGTCAACGATCACGGCACGCTCTCAACGACTACCACCAACGCACACTGATCCACGGAGATCTGACCTTTGAGAACGTGATGATCGACGTCAATGGTCTCAGCGCACTGATCGATTTCGAGTGGTCCCGCGGCGCGCCGGCTGACCTCGAGCTCGATGTGCTCCTCCGTTTCCTTCGTCACCCCGAAGCCCACGTGCCCGCCGCAGTGGCAGGGACGCTGCGTTCAACCGATTTCGAGGAGGTGCCGGGGTGGATCGCCGAGGAATACCCCGAGATCTTCGCCCATCCTCGGATCGTCGAACGCCTGGCGCTGTATTCGGTCGCATTCGACATGGCCGAACTGGTTCGAATGGAACGGTCACCTCGATGTCGAACATGGGTCCGCTCCACCCGGTGCGTCGCCTCCAGGCGTTACTCGACGGTATTTGCCCACTGCGCCAACAGTTGGCCAGGCTGTCACTCTTGGTCTAGGTCACAAATCAGAAGGACCTGCCGGGCACCCCTCCACTGCGATCGGCGTCGAGCCCACTACGGTGGCGAGCGATGGCCTCAGCGTACACGCCTCCAAGAACACAGAATCCGTCCGCAGGGAGCGACCCAGCCGTGAGTGAATCCAACGACGCCGAGGTGACCGACACCGCCGCATGGGTCGTCAACCCCACTGGTCCTCTCACCGGGGACGTCACCGTGCGCGGCTCCAAGAATGCCGTCACCAAACACCTGGTGGCAGCCATGTTGGGCAACTCGCCGTCCACGGTGCAGCAACGTGCCCGACATCGGGGACGTGGAGATCACATGCAACATGCTCACGAGCCTCGGATGCGCGGTCGAGCGGACCGCCGACAACGAGATCACGGTCGACCCCTCGAGCCTCTACAGCAGCCGCGTACCGATTCGGTTCAGCGGAATGAACCGCATTCCGATCCTGATGATCGGCCCGCTGCTACACGCGGTCGGCGAGGCCTTTGTTCCCCTGGTCGGAGGGGACGACATCGGATCCCGGCCGGTCGATTTCCATGTCGGTGCCCTCACAAAGATGGGGGCGCAGATCGCGATCACCGACGAAGGGCTCGAAGCGAAAGCGACGAGACTGCAAGGGGCACACATCGAGCTGCCATATCCATCGGTCGGAGCCACCGAGACAGTTCTGCTCTCGGCGGTGTTCGCCGAGGGCCGAACCGTGCTCGACGGCGGCGCCACCGAGCCTGAGATCATCGAGCTGGCGCTGTTCCTGCAACGCATGGGCGCGACGCATCGAGATGCGACCCAATCGGCGTTACATCATCGACGGGGTCGACTCGTTGACCGGCGCCAGCCACAAGCTCAAAGGCGATCGCATCGAAGCGTTCAGCTATCTCGTCGCCGGTTTGATCACGGGCGGTCAGGTCACCGTTCACGGCTGCAGCCAGGACCGGCTCGTCACAGCAATCTCTACGTTGCATGGCATGGGCGCCCAGTTCGAAATCACGGACTCGTCGGTTTCGGCGCAAGCGGACCAGCTGAAGCCAGCTGCGGTGGAGACCGACACCCATCCCGGCTTCATGACCGACTGGCAGTCTCCCATGGTGGCGCTCTTCACGCAGTGCGACGGGCTGTCGGTCATGTACGAAACCGTCTACGAAAATCGCTTCACCTATGTGCCCGCTCTCAAGGAGATGGGCGCCAAGATCGAGCTGTACACCACAGCTCTGGGAAGCATCGAAAGCCGATTCGTCGGTTCGTCGATGCCGTGTTCGGTGGTCGTCCACGGGAAGAGCGAGCTCAAGGGAACCGATGTGGTCGTCCCCGACATTCGCGGCGGTTTCGCCTACGTGCTCGCGGCCGCAGCCGCAACGGCACAACCACCATCACCGGCACCCATCACCTCGACCGCGGCTACAACCGCCCGATCGAAAACTTCGTTGAAATGGGATTGGATATTCGCCGTACAACGGTTTCCCTCCGGTGAGCTTCTACTTCGCCTCGGTTCCAGCCCCCGCCGGGTAGCAGCTTCAGTCTCGGCCCACTGAGGTTCAACTACTACGGCCTGATGATCGCCCTCGGCGTTCTGGTGGCGGTCGAGATCGGGCGGCGACGGTGGGAAGCCAGGGGCGGCGATGCCGATGACATCACGTCGATCGGCACGGTCGGGGTACCGGCCGGTCTCATCGGAGCCAGGCTCTACCACGTCATCACCGATTGGAAGATGTACATCGACGCTCCGCTGGATGTCGTCAAGGTCTGGAATGGCGGTCTCGGGATTCCCGGTGGCCTTCTGGTCGGAATCGCAGCCGGTGCGTGGCAGGCGAGACGCAGGGGAATCACCGGCGATCGCCTCTGGGACGTGATCGATGCGGTCGTTCCCGGCATTCCGGTTGCCCAGGCCATCGGCCGAATCGGCAATTGGTTCAACCAGGAGATCTTCGGAGGACCGAGCGATCTGCCCTGGGCACTCGAGGTCGACCGCCGTTACCGACCCAGCAGACTTCGCCGAGTTCGACACCTTTCATCCCACTTTTCTGTACGAGGCGTTACTCAATCTCAGTCTTGCCGGTTTGTTGATCATCTTGGACCGCCGCAAGGTTCTGGGCCGCGGACAGATCCTGCCGTTGTGGATAGCGGGGTATGGCGTTCTGCGCTTCATCGACGAGACGATCCGAACCGATCCGGCCTCGCTGATTCTAGGGATTCGCGTCAACCACTGGATCAGCGGAATCGCCGTTGTCGGCGGTCTGACGTGGTTCCGGAAGATGCGGCAACGAGCGGCCCTCGCCGACGCTCAGATAACCGGATTCGAGGATCTCGCCGCGGACGACGCTGACCTAGGCCAGCTGTGAGGCTGACAATGCAAACAGGTCAGCCTCTCCAGCGGTAACCGCGCCGAGTAGACCAGAGGCGGTGGGGAGGATCTGCTCGCCGAAGAACTTGGCCGAAACCTTCTTCGCAGCGGCGAAATCGGCATCACCTGACGCGTCGGCCTTCATCGCCAGATCGGCCATCAGGCCACCGCAGACCACGGTGGCCAGCATCCGCAGATACGGCCCCGAACCGGCGAGGGCTGCATTGATGTTTGGCGACCCGTTTTGCAGCAGCCAGTCGGTTGCGGATCGGGCCGACGCCACTGCAGCTTCGAGATTCTCGCCGAAGCGGGCCATGCCTTCTTGGGCCGCAAGATCCTTGGCCTTTACCTCGAGCGACGCGAGGTGATCGAGCACCACTCCCCCACCCCGCATCGGCAGCTTCCGGGCCACGAGATCGGCGGCCTGAATTCCGTTGGTTCCCTCGTAGATCGCAGCGATCCGGATGTCGCGGTAGTGCTGAGCTGCACCGGTCTCTTCGACGTATCCCATTCCACCGAAGATCTGGACCGCGAGGCTGGTGAGTTCGTTGCCGAGATCGGTACACAGCGACTTGGAGAGCGGGATCAGAAGGTCGGCCAACTCACGGGCGTGCTCACCGTCTTCGCCTGACAGCGCCTTGGCTGCGGTCGATCGTCGCTGCGTTCGTGTAGATCAGGCAGCGCATGGCATCGATCCATGACCGCTGGGTCATCAGCATCCGGCGGACATCGGGGTGTTCGATGATCGGACTCTGTGTACCCCGCTCTGCGCCGACGGCGGTGCCCTGCTCGCGCTCCTGGGCGTAGTCGAGGGCGATCTGGTAGGCGCGTTCGGAAAGTGCCAGACCCTGGAGGCCCACCGATAGCCGAGCGTTGTTCATCATCGTGAACATGTTGCGCATACCGGTGAATTCGTCACCTACCGGCCAACCGATAGCGCCGGTCTTGTCGCCGAAGGCGAGCACGCAGGTTGGGCTGCCGTGGATGCCGAGCTTGTGTTCGATCGAGACGCAGCTGACATCGTTCTTCTCACCAGGATTCCCATCGCTGTCGGGAAGGAACTTGGGGACGAAGAACATGGTGATGCCCTTGGTTCCAGGAGGCGCCCCGGGCGTACGGGCCAGCACGAGATGGATGATGTTCTCGGCCATGTCGTGGTCGCCAAAGGTGATCCAGATCTTCTGACCGGTGATCCGGTAGCTTCCGTCGCCGACCGGTTCTGCCTTGGTGGCGACAGCACCGACGTCCCTGCCAGCCTGGGGCTCGGACAGGTTCATGGTGCCGCTCCACTGCCCGGTGAGCATCTTGGGCAGATACATCGACTTCGTCTCGTCATCACCATGGTGCTCGAGCGCATCGATGGCACCTTGGGTGAGCAGGGGGCACAGGCTGAACGCCATGTTCGAGGTGGTCAGAAGCTCCTGGATTGCCACCCCCATGACCCATGGGAATCCGCCACCGCCATAGGTCGGATCGAAAGGAATCGACCCGAATTCAGTGGCGACGTACTGTGCGTACGCGGCCTTGAAACTGTCGGGCGTGATCACATCACCGTCGACCCACTTGGTCATGATCGTGTCGCCGTCGACATTGGTGGGGGCAACCACTTCGGCCATGAACCGGGCTACCTCCTCCAGCACTGGCTCGATCATCTCTGCGTCGAAGGATTCGGAGAAACGGTCGAGTTCGGCCAGCTCGCCGACACCGGCGATGTGTTCCAGCACGAAGTTGATGTCTTTGAGGGGAGGGGTGTAGTCGCTCACGGAGCCGAGGATACCGATCGGCAATCAGCGAGCACTAGACGCGTAATACCCTAATTCGGCGTGGTATCCCCAATTGACCGGTTCGGTCAGCCGCATCTGGTTCGTAGCAGCGTTCAGCTGCTCCACGAGGTCGGATTCAAGCTCCAGCGACGCAGCCGCAGACAAACATGCCGAGCTGTTCGGGTCTGCTGGCGCCGGTCTCATGGGCCTGATCGCTACCCGAGCAATCCAGAAGACTAGAGCCCGAGGAGCCGATACATCGCCTCGGGAGTGCCGGCGTCGCCCCGCGCCAGCCGTGCGGCTCGCTCTACGTTCACAGCGTCGAATCGACGATCGGTCCACCGATCCCATGGGCCGGCGGGCAGGGCCGACGGATCACCGTCGGCGTCGACACATGCTCGAAGGTACGCCGCTTGGTCGGCCAGAGCAGCGCGCTCGGCCGGAAGCCCGTGGCCGGGCACGAAGCTGGTCCCCAACTCCGACACTGCGTCGAGCGAGTCGGCCCACGCTGCCGGGTCACCATCAAAGGCGAGCGGGGTGACTCCAAAGCTGCCCAAGGCACCCAGAAAGACGATCCCAGCTCCTGGCAACTGCACCACCGTGTTGAGCGCACTCTCACCCGGTAGCAAGTGCACCAGTGCGGCGTTGCTTATCGAGGCGGCTTCGCTGATCGTGTGAGTGACGGGACGGGTGATGAACTCGCCGTGAAACGCAACTGCATGCTGAGGTATCAGCCGTTTCAGGACCATGGTGTTGACCGGCTGGTCGAGCTGGTCACTGACCGGTTCACTACCGAAGAAGGCAGCCCGCCAGAAGATGGTGGAACCACCCGTGAAGGGGATCCGCGAACTCGTGAGCACCACCCGCTTGGTGGGCAACCCGAGGTGGGCTGTGAGTTCCTGGATCTCGGCGTCGGCCTGAGCTGCAAGCGCTGGGGTGGTGAGGGTGTCCACGAGGGATAGTCCGTCGCCATCGATCACGAGCCCGAGGTTGGAGTTGCCGAACTGGGGGTCCTCCGAACACAACGCATACGCCCCAGCGGCCAATTCAATCGTGATCATCGCCGCCAAACCTATCCCCAGAGGTAGATGCCCCGATTACCAGCGCCTGCCAATGGGATACCTGCGAGGTCCCGACGTCGTGAGGCTGCGGAGGGACCGAGCAGCGCTCCAAGGGTGTCAGCCGCTGATCGAGCGGCCTGCAAGATACGAGCAGCCACTGCACGGTCTCGACTTCGTGAGGCTGCGGAGGGACGAAGCAGCTCTCCAAGAGTGTCAGCCGCTGATCGAGCGAAGCGAGCTTGGAGCGACCCGGAGCGAGGAACGAGCGGCGGCGAGCGGAATCAGACTAATTGCTCGTCGACCCTGTCCATTGCATCGTCTTCGCTCAGGTCCATCGCGAAGGACAGCTCGCTCACGAGCACCTTGCGGGCCTTGGAGTACATGGTCTTTTCTCCGGCCGAGAGACCCTTGCTCTTGTCGCGCAGGGCCAGATTCCGAACCACCTCGGCGACCTGATAGACGTCGCCCGACTTCAGTTTCTCCTGATGGTTTTTGAATCGCCGGCTCCAGTTGGCCGGCTCGCGAACATCCTTCTTGGCCAGGAGCTCGAACAGGTCCTCTACATCGGTCATGCTGATCGGTGGACGCATGCCAACTTCTTCGACTTTGTCGACCGGTACTCGCACCGTCAGGTCATCGTGGGCGGTGTGGAGAACGAAGTACTTCTTCTTCTCGCCGTTGAACTCGACAACCTCGGTCTTCTGAATGATGGCCGCACCGTGGTGCGGGTAGACAACACGATCGCCGGTCTTGAACGTCATCTCTTCAGGATGGCACAGCCAGGGCCAATTCCCCACTTGGAGATGGGGTTTGCTCCCCGATTCACTGGGCCGTCCAACCCAACCGGACGCTGAACTAGGGAGAGATCACACCGATTGACCCCAACCCCGACAATCGCTGTCAGGCGGCTCCGCCGGATCCGGGAACGGCTTCGAGCTCTTCCCGTAGGATCACGGGCCCGTCGTTCTCGGGATGTTTGCCCTCGACGCCGTCGTAGAACTCTCTGAAACGATCCATGTCTGCGGTGACGTTGCCAGTGAGGTCGATCGGGTCACCCACGCCACATGTCTTGGCGGTGTAGTCCACGAAAGCAGGCACCACCGGGACGTCCGCTGCTCGAGCGATCCGATAGAAACCCGACTTCCAATAGGGCGTATGGCCCCGTGTCCCCGAGACCGGGAGCACGATCGTGATCCGCTCACCGGGAACGAACATATTGACCAGGTCATCGACCACGGAACCGGCTGAGCTCCGATCGACCGGGATACCGCCCAACTTGCGCCACAACCAGCCGACAACCGGGGGAAACATCTCCTTCTTTCCAACCCATCGCATGTTCAGTTCGAGGGCCCAACCGATCAGAAGCGCCAGCGGAAAGTCCCAATTGGAGGTGTGCGGCGAGGCGATCATCACCGTGTGGTCATTCTCGGGTTTACCGCCCACGAGCTCGAAGCCCGATCGCTTCAAGATCCACTTGGCCAGACGAGATTTCACCACCACAGGCTAAGGGTGCTTGCAGGCTGCTGTGTACATTGCAGCGGACCTATCGGAGAAGCGCGGTGAGATCGGCGAGGACCTCGGTCGCGTGGCCGGCGGGATCGGTAACGGCGTACGCCTTCTGGATCACACCCTCTGGATCAATGAGGTAGCTGATCCGCTGAGGAAAATCGGCGAAGGGATCGTCGCTTGCCCGAAGGACTTCGTACGCCGTGCCGACCGTCTTGTCCTCGTCGCTCAACAGCGGAAACGGTAAATCAAACTTCTCCCTGAACGCGGCATTTTCGGCCGGCGTATCGAACGAGATGCCGACGATGCGACAACCGGCGTCGTTGAACTGCTGGGCTTGATCACGCAAGCCCTGACCTTCGGCGGTTCAACCGGGGGTGCTGGCTTTGGGGTACCACCACATCAGAACCCATGAGCCGGCTTGATCGACCAAAGCAACCGGCGTTCCATCTTGATCGGGCGCGGTGAAAGCCGGCGCCGATGTTCCTTCGCTGAGCATCCTTGGAACATAGTGCGGCGACCGCGGTCTGCCCAGCCCACGCTCCATACTTGTCGGGTGCGTTCTTTCCCTCTTGCCGCAACTGCGATCGTCTGCGCCCTCGTGGCCTCCGCTTGTACAGGCTCCTCGGTTGCCGAGACCTCTTCGGCTGCCGCCGAGTCCAACCTGTCCGAGCCGCAAACAACCTCGTCGTCTGACCCACCTGTTGAGACCCCCAGCACATTCGACGGTGAGGAGACAGCGCCTGTCGAGGCCTCTGGCGATCCCCTGCCGAGCACCGAAGATGGCGGCATTCTCTCCGACCCGACCATCGACTCGTCCATCGGCGCAGTCGCTCCAACCCTGTCCGGCACGAACTTCAACGGCTCGGAGGTCACGATCGGCCCCGACGGGCGAGCCAAGATTGTCTACTTTGTCGCTCACTGGTGCTCTCATTGTCAGACCGAGGTCAGCCTGATCACCGAGCTGGTCGCCGATGGCAAGCTGCCCCCAGAAGTCGACTTGTATGCCGTATCGGTTGCCGCCCGTGACGACGCCGACAACTACCCACCTTCTGCCTGGCTGGCGGAGTTTCCCGGAACTGTGATGCGGGACAGTTCCGACAATGACGGTTCGATCGCTTCGGGTATCAGCGGTATCCCCTATGCGCTCTACCTCGACGGAGAGAACACCGTCATGAGCCGCTCGGTAGGAAGTCTGGCCGAAGACCAAGTTCTTGCCCAGTGGCGATCGCTGGTTCCCTAGGCGACAGAATTCGCGAAACGAGAGTGGCGGTCGGTCCGATTCGGGCGACAATGGGGTCATGACATCGTTCACCACAAAAACCGAGACCGTCGTCCGGCCGACTACTGGTGACGGTGACCACGACCGGTTTGCCCATTACGTGAAGAAGGACGAGATCCTGCCCAGCACCGTAGAGGGCACGCCGGTCAAGGCGCTGTGCGGCAAGGTGTGGATACCAAACCGGGACCCGAAGAACTTCGGCGTGTGTCCAACGTGCAAGGAGATCTTCGAAGGTCTGAAGCCTGGCGAGGAGTAAACACTCTCCACGCCCAACGGCCAGTATCAGCTGTCGCGTGGAAAGCCATTGGGATTCTTCGATTGCCACCGCCATGCATCGGTGAGCATTGCGTCGATTGAACGGTCGGCCCGCCATTCGAGCTCGTCGTTGGCCCGGCGTGGATCGGCCAGTGACGTGGCGATGTCACCGGTTCGACGAGCGACAATCTCGTAGGGAATGGGCTTCCCACTCACCGCTTCGGCTGCGTTCACTACGTCGAGCACCGACGCACCTACGCCAGTGCCGAGGTTGTACTCGCGGCACCCCTGGGGCAGGTGATCGAGGGCGGCGATATGGCCTGCAGCAAGGTCGATGACGTGGATGTAGTCACGCACACCGGTTCCATCGGGGGTGTCGTAGTCGCCACCGAAGATGCTCAGCTTCTCCCTTCGGCCGACCGCCACCTGCATCACGTAGGGAACAAGATTGTTGGGAATCCCGTTCGGATCCTCTCCGATATCACCGCTCTGGTGTGCACCGACCGGATTGAAGTAACGAAGGATGCTGATCTGCCAGCGGGACTCTGCAGCGGCAACATCGCGGCAGATGTCTTCAATCATCAACTTGGTTCGGCCATAGGCGTTCGTGGCCCCCGTGGGAGCCTCTTCGGGAATCGGCAGGATTTCAGGATCTCCGTACACCGTGGCCGAAGAGGAGAACACCAACTGAAAGACGTTGTGACTGGCCATTTCGTCGAGCAAGTTGATCGTTGAGAGCAGGTTGTTCCGGTAGTAGAGCAACGGTTTCTCGGTCGACTCTCCAACCGCCTTGAGTCCGGCGAAGTGAATCACCGCTTCGATGGGATAGTCGTCGAACAGCTTGGCTGTACCCGCCCGATCCGTGAGGTCGACCTCGACAAAGTCGATCGTGGCGCCCGTGAGACCTTCAACCGCAGCGACCGACGCCTGTGAACTGTTGACCAGGTTGTCGGCGACGATCACCCTGTCGCCTGCTTCGATCAGCTCCAGAGCGGTGTGGCTACCGATGTAGCCGGCTCCACCCGTGACGAGGATTGTTCTCTTCATTTGATCATGCTCCTGGGCGTTCACACTATTCCGGGTGTTCCCGAAGGAGCCATCCCAGAGCGGTCTTGGCGACCGCACTACCATCGACAACAGTGACATGCTTTGCTAGCAGTCCCTGCATACGTTCACACTTTCTACCCCGAGCGATCTATGAGCACCACCACCTCATCTCCCACCTCTGGCTACTACCACGCAAAAGGTGATCCACCGGGAACAGTGCGTTTCTGGGATGGGACTCAATGGCAAGGGGGTCCCACCGCCCCACCCGAGCAGCGAACCCAGCCCGCAGACCTACCCACCGAGCTTCGGCTGGCGAGCCCCGGTCGGCGCATCGGAGCTCGGGTGCTCGACTATCTCGTTTGGCTTGCCATCGCTGTCCTCGTTGCGCTGATCCTGGGTGTAGAAGTCGGCGACACTCTGCGCGCCGACATCGGAATGAACGCATCGTTCCAGCAGAATCTGGTGTGGCTGGCCGCGGTTGCCACCCTCGAAATCGGCATGGTCGTTACTCACGGCTCGTCGCCGGGCAAGCTCGCACTCGACCTCACGGTCACCGACACCCGTGGCATCCTTCCCTCCCTCAAACAGGCAGCGCTTCGGATCGCGCCGCTGGGTCTGGTGCTGCTCGGCAGCTTTGGGAGCTGGGCGGTTCTGATCCTGGCCTTCATCTCTCTGGTGTTGATGTTCGTCGACTCGAACCACCAGACCGTTTGGGACAAAATCGCCAAAACGGTCGTCATCGACCGCCCATTGTGAGCCGGTACACACCGCCCAAATCATCTGAACACGAGCCGTCAGGGCTTCGGACCCTCGACCCCATGCGGAAGCGCCGACCCGTGGTCTTCTGGGTGGTGATTCTCGGGGTACTCGCGATGGTGCTTACCACGGTCGGTTCGTTCATCACACTGCTCTTGACCTGAGCCGTGCCGAGCAGCCCCTTCTTCGTAGGCTCACACCACGATGACTTCGCCCGTAGACGTCACGAGGTGGGTCATCGGGATGTCGAAAGACTCGGTCGGCAGCTCTCCGTCGATCACGTAGTCGGCGATCCCGATCTTGAGTGCATGTGGAAGCCGGGCCAGAAGTCGGTCGTAGTACCCCGCACCGAATCCGAGGCGATTGCCGCGGTTGTCAAAGGCCAGAGCAGGAACCAGTACCGCCGATATGCCCAGGTCGGGAACAGTCGGCGAGCCTGCAACCGGCTGCCGGTAACCAAAGCGGTGCTGTTCCAGCGGCGAGTCCAAAGGATGGACGCTGAGATCGTAACCAGTGGTCGGAGTTCGAGTGAGCGCAAATGTGATGTCGTTGGCGCGGAGCAGGGTCGAGTTCGGGAGCCCCGAAACGTCGACCTCGCCCGGCAGTGGGTCAAAGAGGACAACGACACTGCCCGAGTCGAGCTGCTCGCTCAGCAAAGACTCGACGCCGGCGAGAATCACTGGGTCTCGAACCTCTTGAGCTATGGCTGGGTTTGTTCGTCGTTGCAGTGCAATCTGGCGCCAGTCGGCTTTGGAACGAGGTGACATCACTGCTTCACTCTGGCAATACTTCACGGGAAAACTCCGTCACATCCGCGGCAAAACCCTGGCTCGAGAACATCCAAAAGACGCCTTCACTCTGGGGTCGAATTGACCACTGCAAGTGGCCACACACACGCAAGGTGTCGACCGAACGCTCGCAGAGCAAGAAACCTCCCATATTTCGGTGGGCGAATCATCCCTGACCTCCCACCAGTGCCGATTTAGGGACTAGAAACACCTTGTCAGATATTCGACGTCCGGGCCCGCCGGACGTACCCGCCCCCACCATTTGGACCCACCGTATGCGCCTTTTGGATTCCACAGACGTTCGACCGTCACGGCTCGCTCTCGCTGTGGTTCTGTCGACGCTGTCGGTCGCCGCAATCGCCGGCCCGCTTGCATTCCAGGCGCTGGAAGTGCAGAACGAAATACGGGTGGGGACGGTCAATTCCAACGACCCCACGGTGGGCGGCATCACGTCGGTGGCCAGTACCGAGCCGCCGTCAACGACGTCAACGACCCAATCCGTGGACGTGGTGGCCGAGGACGAGCCAATCCAGGACTCTGCTCCGGCCCCGATCACCTCCGCCGTTCCCGCGGCCACGGCGGCGCCGACAACTGCCCGACCGAACACCGAGGCAACGCTGGGAGAGTCCAACAGCGTGGAGCGCACCGAATCCTCGGACCGAACCGAAGGACTACCCACCGAATCTTCGGCGGCGCAATTGCAGATCCCGAGCTCGCCGGGAGTCGCTCCGACCTGGGTGGTCGACCCCAATACCACCTCGGCGATTCTCCCGTCCACCACGATCCCAGGGAGCGACGCCAGCTCATCCCCATCCACGACCGACGCCTCAACCTCTGGATCGGTGACAACTGCAGGTCCGCCCATCACCGAGCCGCTCGAACCGGTTGACACCACGGCACCTCCGGTCCAGTCGACCACGCCCGACGAGTCCTCCACCACAACCGAACCGCCTGACACCGTGATCACCGAACCGCTCGAACCGATCGACACCACGGTTCCTTCATCCACAACGTCTGAACCAAGCACATCGAGCACCAGCCCAACCGATGCTCCAACCACGGTTGGGACAAGCGTCCCTCAGTCGACATCCACGACCGGCGACCCACAGGGCGACACCACCACCACAACCGTAGGGTGAGCCTCGTCCTGGGCTAGGTCCAAACGTCGGGCGACGCGACCCAACCCGGCCGCGGTGTTTGACTTCAGCTGGGTTTGACCTCAGCTGCAGCCGCTGGTGTTTCCACAACTGGGGCAAGCGTGGCAACTACCGGATCGGAACATGGTCACCCCGCACTGCATACACATCGGAGCGTTGGGATCTCGCAGCTGTTCGGGGGTCTGGGGAATTCCTCCGGCCTCGATGAGATCTACGAGCTCGCTGGCCGACTCGACCGACGGCGGATCGGCTGGAAGGTCGATGCCCAGGGTGTTGGGTGGCTCGTCGACCCCGGGGAGGGTCTGCTGGGTACGCTCGCCGGTGGTGAAGATTCCTAGAGAAGCACGTTCGTCGTAGCTCATGTACAGGACCGCCAGCTTCCTGAACAGGTAGTCCATGATCGACGAAGCGATACGAACGTCGGGATCATCGGTCATGCCAGCGGGCTCGAATCGCATGCCGGTGAAGGTGTCGACGAAGTTGCGAAGCGGAACCCCGTATTGCAGGCCGTGGCTCAGAGAGATGGCGAAGGCATCCATGATCCCGGCCATGGTTGAGCCCTGTTTGGACACCCGCACGAAGATCTCGCCCGGTCGACCGTCGTCATACTCCCCCACGGTGACGAAACCTTTGCAGTCGGCCACTCGGAACTCGAAGGTTCGGCTGCGACGGTTTCGGGGCAGCCTCTCCCGAATTGGTTTGTACACGACCTTTTCTACGAGAGCCTGGGCTGCGGGTGCGTCGTCGCTGTCAACTTTCTTGGTGCTGAGCGGCTGGCCGACCTTGCAGTTGTCGCGATACACCGCAACCGCCTTCACGCCCATCTTCCAAGCATCGATGTGAAGCTGTTCGATCTCCTCGATCGTTGCTGTTTCGGGAAGGTTGACGGTTTTGGAGATCGATCCCGACACGAACGGTTGGACGGCGCCGAGCATTCTCACATGGCCGGCGTAGTGGATCGTGTTGTCGCCCATGCTGCATGCGAACACGGCTACGTGGTCCGGATCGAGGCCGGGTGCGCCCAGGATCGTGGAGTATTCGTCGATGTAGCGGGTGATGGCGGTGATCTGCTGGTCCGAGTAGCCGAGCCGGCGGAGCGCTCTTGGGACCGACTGGTTCACGATCATCATTGTTCCGCCACCGACCAGCTTCTTCATCTTGACCAACCCCAGCTCGGGTTCGATGCCGGTGGTGTCAACGTCGAGAAGGAAACCGATCGTGCCGGTAGGTGCTATCACCGTGGCCTGCGAATTCCGCACGCCGACCTGCTCGGCGAGCTCGATGGCCCGGGTCCAGGAGTCCCTGGCTGCGGACACCACCCCCTCCAACGACGGGGTGTGGTCGAGTCCGTCGGCTGCATCGGCATGCATGCGAAGAACTCCCAGCATCGGTTGTGTGTTCTCGGCATAACCATCAAAGGGGCCCAGCCTCGCCGCAATCCGAGCGGAGGTGAAATAGGCGTGACCGGTCATCAACGCCGTAACAGCGGCAGCGGTGTCACGGCCTGAGTCGCTGTCGTAGGGAAGCCCCAGATTCATGAGAAGTCCGCCCAGATTGGCGTAGCCGAGCCCGAGCTGACGGAATGCTCGTGAGTTCTGGCCGATCTTCTCGGTTGGATAGTCGGCCCGGCCGACCAGGATCTCCTGAGCGGTGATGAGGTGCTCGACCGACGTTGTGAACCCCTCGATGTCGAAGCTGTCGTCGTCGTTGAGGAACGAAAGCAGATTGAGGCTGGCCAGATTGCAGGCGGAGTCGTCCAGACTCATGTACTCCACGCACGGATTGCTGGCGGTTATCGGTCCGCTGTTGGGCACGGTGTGCCAGCGGTTGATGGTTGTGTCGAACTGCATTCCCGGATCGGCGCACTCCCATGCTGCGGTTGAGATCTGACGCATCAGATCGCGTGCCTTCACCGTGCGTTGAACCGAATCGTCTTTCCGGGCCACGAGGTCCCACTGTGCATCGTCGACAACGGCCTGCATGAACTCATCGGTCACCCGTACCGAGTTGTTGGCGTTCTGGTATTGGATGCTGTGGATATCGCTGCCGTCGAGGTCCATGTCGAATCCGGCATCCCGCAGGGCACGAGCCTTGCGTTCCTCAATAGCCTTGCACCAGACAAATTCTTCGATGTCGGGATGGTCGGCGTTCAGCACGACCATCTTTGCTGCCCGCCGGGTCTTACCGCCGCTCTTGATCGTGCCGGCCGACGCGTCAGCGCCCCGCATGAAACTGACCGGGCCGGAGGCGGTTCCGCCGCCCTTCAGGGGCTCGGTCGAGGCTCGTATCCGGGACAGATTGACACCGGCGCCAGAGCCTCCCTTGAAGATGGTTCCTTCCTCGGTGTACCAGTTCAGAATCGAGTCCATCTGATCGTCGACCGAAAGAATGAAACATGCGGATGCTTGCTGAGGAACTCCCGGGACGCCGATGTTGAACCACACCGGGCTGTTGAACGCCGCCCGCTGGTTGATGATGAGGTACTTCAGTTCGGCGGAGAATGCGTCGGCCTCGTTGTCATCGATGAAGTAGCCTCCTTCGCGGCCCCAGGTCGTGATGGTGTCGACAACCCGATCGGCGACCTGGCGAAGAGAGAACTCGCGCTGGGGTGTACCCGGGGTCCCGCGGAAATACTTCTGAGCAAGGATATTGGTGGCATTGACCGACCAGGAACTCGGGACCTCGACGCCCAGTTGTTCGAACGCAACCTCACCAGTCTTCCAGTTGCTGATGCGGGCGTCGCGACGTTCCCACTGCACGGTGTCGTAGGGATGGACCCCCGAATCGGTGAAATATCTCCGTAGACCGATGCCGGTTTGTTCTGGTGCGATTGACACAATCAACTCTCCCTTTGAGATGGTTGTTCGAGATCTCTCCATAGTGTGCCGCTCGGGTGTGACAGCATCACCCCGAGGGTCGTGTTACCAACGTCACGCCGACCTCTGAAGACGGCGCGTACGGGCAGGGCCGGCTCGCAAAGTACAGGTCCAGGTTCGTCGCGCCCAACGTTCGACACGCTGCCTGACTCGCCCAGGAGGCCCCCAACTTCTGCCCCCGTTCCTTCCGCTGTTTGCGAACCGGCCCTACCGGTGTGGGAACAACGTAGACACCGAGTTCGGTGAATCAAAAGTGGATGATCGTGGGAATTCGGACAAGTTTTCCCCAACTCCAGGGGATACCACTCCCGGTGGCTGACCGACCGTTGTCGAATGAGGGCTAGGGTCGGCGCGATGGTGAATACTCTGACAGCAGGTCAATCGGCTGCGGTGGATCCCATGACGCTGATCGCCGCCCAGGACCGTGCACCGGGTCCGGATCGGCCCTACGTCTTGTCAAACATGGTGGCAAGCATGGATGGAGCCATCGCGGTGGACGGTCTCTCCGGTGGGCTGGGCGGCCCAGCCGATGTCAAGGTGTTCATGGCCCTTCGTTCGGTTGCCGATGTCATCCTGGCCGGAGCGGGCACGGTCCGCGACGAAGGGTACAAACCGCCACAACCGGGCGAGACCGCTCGCCGCCTACGTCATGACAGGGGTCAATCGGCCCGACCGGTCATTGCGGTGGTTACCCGTAGCGGCCGCCTGGCACCGGATCTTCCGCTGTTCTCCGACCCGACGTATCGGCCCCTGATCATCGCGGGATCAGACCCCGACCGAGCCGCGCTGGACAAGCTCGCCACGGCTGCGACGATCGTTCAGACCGAATCTGATTCAGTCGCACCCGAAGCGGCGCTGGCGGTCCTCCAACAACTCGGTCATCGAATCGTGCTCCTCGAAGGCGGCCCCAGACTAAATGGAGCTTTCGTCGAGGCCGACTGCATCGACGAGTGGAATCTCACCCTGTCTCCCAATCTGGTTGGTGGCACATCCGGACGAGCCTCGTACGGCGACGCAGGGGTCCTGCACTCGTTCAACATGCAACACGTCCTCACCGAAGACGGCTTGCTGTTTGTTCAGTGGCGGCGCGCTCCCACCACTTAGGCTGCTCGGTCTCGGACCGATAGACACACGGTGAGGTGTCGCGCCCTGTTGCCGGTTGTCGGGGCAGCGATCCTGTGGTCTTGTTCGACTGCGGCACTGGCCGAAATCACCTCACCGGAACCTGACGAACTTCCCGTCGTGCCTTCCATCGAAACTGGGCGACTCGTCTCGGGCTCGCTCGCCGACCTGCTACCGAACCCCCAGACCATCGACCCTGAGGTCTTGGCCGGTCTCCCGGCCGATCCCTACCTGTTGGGTTCACGCGGACAGCAACTGCTCTCGTTGCGGTCCGAGATAGAAACCGCACAGTCCAAACACCGGTGGGCCGTGGCCGAACAGCAGCTCCGTCACTACACGGTCTCGGAAAGTCGACGGTTGGTGGCCCGCCGAACACGAGATCTTGCAGCTGCGGGACGGGACCGAGCGGCAAAGGAGGAGAACCTTCGCTCCATGAGCGTCGACGCCTTCATCTCGGGCTCGGACCAACCAGATCTGGCGGCTCTGATGGAGGCCGAAGCGGCGACTGCAGCCAGCATGGCAACTCAGTCGCTGCGAACCGACCGGCTGGCCTCGGCCGCCACCGACGATCTGATAACCCAACGCGACCGTGCGGTAGCAGAACAGGACCGGTCCGACAGGGAACTGCTGGCCGCCAGCCGGCGACTCGAGCGAGAACAACAGAACTTGGCCACTGCTATCGCGGTCGAAGGCGAAGCGTCAGCCGCTCTGGACGCGCTGGAACCCCAGCTCGCGCCAAGCGAACAACGATTCGAACGAGAACTACTCGCCCGCAACCTCCCCGGCACGGACAATCTCACGATCGTCGCCATCAACGCGTATTACAACGCGAGCGCTATTGCGTTTCAACGGTGGCCGACGTGTCGGATCGCTTGGCACCAGTTGGCTGGAATCGGTCGGGTCGAGAGCCTCCACGGGACGTTTGGCTCGTCTGAGCTCACTGCCACCGGGTCCACTTCCGCCAAGATTCTCGGACCGCAGCTGAACGGCGACCCGTGGTTGGCAATACCTGACACCGATGAGGGACAACTCGACGATGACACCGAGTGGGATCGGGCGGTCGGTCCAATGCAGTTCATCCCCACCAGCTGGTCCATTTTCGCCGCCGACGGAAACGATGACGGAGTGGAAGACCCTCACAACCTCTATGACGCTGCGCTCGCAGCAGCTGATCACTTGTGTGGCGACGGCCTCGACGCTTCTGATCAATTCCGGGCTGCGTTGCTGGGCTACAACCGCAGCTCACGGTATGGCTATCACGTGATGAGTTTCTCCGATGGTTATGCCAGCCAGACAACCATCGAGGATCCGTGGTCCATCGCCGCGTATGACCAACCGGTCGACTCGAGCTGACCGCGAGAATCAGGATTCGGAGAGCTCGGAGGCAGCCCGTTCGAAGTCGGCGAGATCTTGGAAGTGTTTGTAGACGCTGGCGAAACGCATTGCAGACACGGCGTCGAGAACCTTGAGCGAGTCGAGCACGGCCTCACCCACAGCATGGGTCTCTACCGGGGATCCGCCCGACCGCGCTGCTGCTTCGACCTTGGACACAATGGCTGCAACCTGCTCTGCGCTCACCGGGCGCCCTTTCACCGCATGTTCGATTCCACTCTGAACTTTGGATGGCAGGAAGAGTTCGCGGTCGCCGTTTCGTTTCAGCACCTGAATGGGAGCCTCTTCGTACCGTTCGAAGGTGGTGAAACGGTATTCGCACACCGGACAGGAACGGCGCCGACGGACCGCAGATCCGTCGTCGGTGTTTCTGGAGTCGATGACCCTTGTGTCGGGTGCATCACACTGGCGGCACTTCACTCCCCCAATCGTAGGGCGGTGGATCCGATCGCAGCCGATTCCTACAGATTTGCGAACGATGCGGGGATCACGAGGTCCTGACCAGCCCAGATGGCAGATCCACCATTTCTCTCGGCCAAGATCTGCACCACCTCGCGGCGGTCAGCATGGGGTGCGATCGAACCGGCGATACCCCAAAGGGTGTCACCCGGTTTCACCAACACCACCGTCTCGTCGACTCCGGCAGCGGCTACCGACACAGCCGGCCCGTTCAGCTCGGCCCAGGTGGACTGATCCGGCGCTTGGATCGAACCGAACGAGGCCACGAACATGACGGCGAGCACCACCACGGCCGCGATACTGGCCATTTCGGTGGTGGTGAGTGCTGATCCGGCGGCCGGCGCGGGTGCGTTCTGACTGCCAGCGTCGGCCCCGGGCGACACTGCACCGGGAGCATGCTTGGGGGCGGGCACTGCTTGCAGCTGAGAAACTGCGCGCAGATGACGCGGCCGGGACCGACGGGCGATGGGAACCTCGGGTGCATCATCGAGGCGGCGGGGTAGGGCGTAGATCGGATCGGTGGTGAGTACTGCAACCATGGTGTTCATCCTCCCCGGGGGGTGTGACAGAGTTGAGGGCGTTGTGCCTTCAGCGTGGGTTCCCAGACCCTGCAGAACGGGTTAGGACCGACACGAACGATCGTTCGCTCGTGCCGTTGGAGGACGAACCTAGACCGAACATCTGTTCCGCACAACCCCCAGCGCTGAGGAAAAACGAACAAACGTGCGCTTTTCCGTGCCATACTGGGCTTATGTCGGCATCAGAGCATCAACTCACCAGTCGCCAGCGAGCGATACTCGAGTTCATCGAGGCGTTCATGGAGGACAACGGCTACCCGCCATCGGTTCGGGAGATCGGCAAATACGTGGGCATGCGATCCTCATCAACGGTTCACACCCATCTCAACAATCTTCAAGAGAAAGGGTTCCTCACCCGTGACCCTTCCACCCCGCGAGGGCTCCGGGTCAACTGGGATTCCGCCACGGGTGCAGTCGACATCGAACGGCGCCCGATGCGGCACGTGCCACTTGTCGGCGAGGTTGCGGCCGGAACCGATGTTCTGGCTGCTCAGAACATAGAAGAAAGCCTTCCGGTACCAGCCGACTTCACCGGCGAAGGCGATCTCTTCATGGTTCGAGTCAAAGGCGATTCAATGATCGAGGCCGGCATTCTCGACGGTGATTTCGTGATTGCCAATGTGCAAAACACAGCCCAGAACGGTGATGTCGTGGTAGCGGGAATACCGGGAGACGAGGCAACGATCAAGACCTACAGCGTCGATTCCGCTAGCAAGCAGATCATCCTGCTGCCCTCGAACAGGGAGCTCTTGCCGATGCCGTTCGCCCCCGAAGATGTTCAGATCTTCGGACGTGTCGTCACCGTGATGCGACGCCTCTGACGCAACAAACCCCGCCGGTCGTGATTGTGTCATCTGACACAAGTTGATACCCTTTGGCCAGTCGGGAGGGGGATGTCCGACTCACGAACCGGAGCTTCGGCTCCGGTTCGTTCGTTTGCCAAGACGCTTTGATTGTTTGATCTCGGCTGTGGTGCCGAGCACAGGCGGGTGGCCTTCTATCCTCAAGAACCGTGAGCGACCTACTGGCCAAGACTGCCGCGTTCGTCAATATCGCCTCGGTGAGCTTCGAGGAGAAGGCATTTGTCGATTGGTTACACAACGACCTCGAACCCATTCCTTGGCTAACGGTTGATCGCATCGGAGACAACCTGGTCGCGAGGACCGATCTGGGCAAGCAGGAGCGCCTGATCCTCGCCGGACACACCGACACGGTTCCGGCCCATGACAATGCCGTCGCTCGGATGGAAGGCGACACCCTCTTCGGATTGGGCTCAGCCGACATGAAAGGCGGACTTGCGATATTTCACGAGATCGCCCACACGGTGAACGAGCCGGTGATGGATCTCACGTTTGTGTTCTATGCCAGAGAAGAGGTTGCCCAAGCCCACAGCGGTCTGGGCGAGTTGATCGCCACAGCCCCCCACCTTCTCCAAGCGGACTGCGCAATTCTGGGCGAACCCACCGACGGCCACATCGAAGCTGGTTGCCAAGGGGCGCTGCGTTTCGAAATCACCCTTATGGGAGCACGGGCTCACACCGCCCGCCCGTGGATGGGCCGCAACGCCATCCACCGCACGGGGCCGCTCCTCACCCACCTCGCCGGATACGAGGCCCGCCGGCCGGTTCTGGATGAGTGTGAGTTCATCGAGTCGGTTCAGACGGTCGGCATCGATGGCGGCCATGCCGGCAACGTGGTACCGGACCGGGTGAACCTCACCGTGCACCACCGTTACGCGCCCGACCGCTCAGCCGACCAGGCCGAGGTGTGGTTTCGAAGCTTCGTCGGCGAGTTTGTCGAGTCTGACGATCAGATCAAGGTGATCGATCGAACCTCAGCCTGTCCGCCCTCGTTGAGCCATCCTCTGTTGGCCCGTCTGGCCGCAGGCCGGCCAAAGAGCGCCAAACTCGGATGGACCGACGTCGCTCGATTCGCCGAACTCGGCATTCCCGCCACCAACTTCGGGTCAGGCGACCCTCTGGTGGCCCACACTCGGAACGAACATCTGCACCGGGAGAGCATCGAACGAACCTTTGCCGGAATCCACGACCTCGTCACCGGAGCTGCTTGATCCGGGAGCTCACTGCGATGGGGTGAAGCCGACTGAGCGCACTGCTTTGCTACCTTCGCCACGCATGGCTGCCAACCACCTGGGTATCGCTCACCGAGTTCTGCTTGCGCCACTTCTCCTGGTAGGGGTGTTGTCGATTCCTGCTCCGGCCGCGTCCGCAGCAGCAGACGGACCCGCTGACGGGCGATTCGCCACCGATGAACTCTTGGTCGAACAGGTGTATCAAGACGTTTTCGGCCGCACCGCCGATCGGGCCGGCCTGCAGTACTGGACCAACCAGCTGCAGCTGGGGGCAAGCCCGGCCGAGGTCTACAACCAGTTTGTCGGATCCGCAGAGTTCAGCGGCTCCGTGGCTCCCATCGCTCGGCTGTACTTCAGCGTGCTCGGACGCGGTCCCGATGCCGCCGGCCTCCGATTCTGGGCCGGAAGACTGCGCGGCGGTGCTTCGCTGGAACAGGTCTGCGGAGGCGTTTCTCGATGGCGCCGAGTTCGGGGCGCTGACCTCGGCGTCGACCGATGCCGAAATCGTCGAGGCCGTGTTCGGGCGGGTCCTCGGCCGAACCCCGGACCGGGCAGGGCTCGACTACTGGACAAACGAGATCGCCGCCGGACGCTCTGACCGTCCCTGGGTTTGTCGCCGCGGTCAGTGAGTCACCCGAGCATCAGAACCGACGCAACGCCGAGGTCGTTGTCACCACCATCTACCTGGGTCTTCTCCAACGAGCGCCCGATGCCCGGCGGACTCGAGTACTGGGCTCGACCTGGTGCGAAGCGGTGCCTCGCCGGTGCAGTTGATCGATCCGATCATGAACGGAGTCGAGTACAGGAACCGCTTCGCACCACCCTCCGGACCCGACCGTCACCGAGATCGCTACCGGTCTCACAATCCCGTGGGGAATCGCCCCGCTGAGCGATGGTCGAGCGCTGCTCACCGAACGCGCCGGGACGCTGTCCATCCTTTCCTCCACCGGCACAAAAACAGCTCTCGCCGCAGACCTATCCGACCTGTTCGCCTCCGGCGAAACCGGCCTGATGGGAATCGTCCTCGATCCAGGCTTCGATTCCAACGGCCGGTTCTACACGTGCCAAGGGCATACCTCTCCTCGAGAGATCCAGGTCATTGCATGGAACCTGGCCGGTGCAGCTGCGACACGAGCCAACGACCCGCTCGTCGGTGGTCTACCGATCGGCAGCGGACGCCATGGGGGCTGCCAGCTCGAGAGTCGACACAGTCGGGCGCACTCATCGTGGGCACCGGCGACTCGGCCGAGGGTTCCACTCCGCAGAATCTGGCCAGCCTGGGCGGGAAGACACTGCGGGTGGATCGGTTCACCGGCCAGGGCTGGCCGACAAATCCGTTCGCCGGATCCTCCAACCCCGACACTGCACGGATTCTGTCCTTTGGCCATCGCAACGTGCAAGGGGTGACGATTCACCCAGACAGCGGCGAGGTGTGGACCGTGGAGCACGGCCCCTCCCGAGACGATGAGGTCAACCGGATTGTGGCCGGAGGCAACTACGGCTGGAACCCGGTACCGGGATACAACGAATCAGTGCCCATGACCGACTTCGCCGAATTCCCAACTGCGATTACGGCAGCGTGGTCCACGGGTGCACCAACACTTGCGCTGGCCGACGGCGCTTTTCTGAGCAGCGGCACCTGGGGCTCGTGGCGCAACGGGCTGGCTGTGACCTCGCTGAAGAACCAAAGCCTCAGGGTGCTGTTCTTCACCGACAACGGGGCGTACCGGGGCCAGCGCATCGTGCTGAGCGGCGAGTACGGCCGCCTTCGCGCGGTGGCCGAAGGCCTGACGGATCGCTGCTACCTGACCACCAGCAACGGCGCCGGAAACGACAAGGTGCTCCGGATAGATCCTTAGAGGGGCAAATCCGACTTTCAGGCGACGTTGGCGACCATGGCGATTCGCACATAACCCGGTGAGGCGTCACCGTAGAACTCACCGGGACTGGTGATGATGCCGAGCTCGGTGGCCAGATGCTCGGCAAACGCCCACGCATCACCGTCGGGAGCCTCAGCCCACAGGTAGAACCCGCCCTCGGGCATGGGAACCTCCACACCGATCCGGTCTCGCAGCAGTGCGATCATTCTCTCCATTCGAGCGCGGTAGACGTTCCGCTGGGCAACCACATGCTCGGTGTCACCGAACGCTGCGACAGCAGCATGCTGCATCGGGCCGGGCACCATGAAGCCGCCGTGCTTGCGTATCTCCCCCAAGTAGTGAAGGAGCTCCGCATCACCGGCATAGAAACCGGCCCGGGCTCCGGCGAGATTGGATCGTTTCGACAGGCTGTGAACGGCGATCACTCCGTCATTTCCGGTCTGGAGGATGCTGGCGGGCGGTGCGTCCCAGGTGAACTCGATGTAGCACTCGTCGGAAAAGACCGGCACGTTGTTCGCTCGCCCCCATGCGGCGGCCGCGGCCAGGTCTTCTACGGCGCCGGTGGGGTTGCCGGGCGAGTTGATCCACAAACACAATGAGCGTTTCACATCAGCGGGATCGATAGCGCCCAACCGCAACCGCCAGTTCTCATCGACCGGCACCGCCACCGCCCGACAGTGACCAAGTGTCGCTCCCATGGCATATGAGGGATAACTCACCGACGGATAGAGCACCGTGTCGAGGTCGGGACGACGGAGCTTGAGCCAATGAGGCAGACCGGCGACGAACTCCTTCGAACCGATGGTCGCCCTGACATCACGTGCTGTCAGATCGGTATCAACGAGGCTGTTGAGCCAGCGAGCACCCGCTGATCGAAACGCCTCAGATCCGATCGATGGCGGGTAGCCCCGTTCGGCATCGGAGGTGGACATCGCGTCGATGACCGATTGGGGTGGCGGATCACTGGGCGCACCGATACTCAGGTCGATCCCCCCGCTCGGGTGCTGAGAAGCAAGGGCTTTGATGCCGTCGAGCCGGTCGTAGGGATAGGGCGGCGGAACAAAAGGCGTTGAGCCCAGAGCGTCAGTCGCGGACAATCCATTCCTCCAAGCGTGATGCGGAGTCGGGTGCCAAGCGGACCGAATAGCGCATTCCGTCGGCATCGGTGAACTCGGTCAGCACCTCGCCCTCGCGATGCAACGAGGCCACTATGTCACCTCTGCTGAACGGAATCGCGAGCTCGAATACTTCGGCGCCCGACCGCAGTCGATCGCCGATCGCCAAAAGCAGATCGTTCAGGCCCGCTCCGGTTTGCGCTGAGATCCCCACCGAGCCGGGATTCAGATCCACCATTCGCTTCACTTCTTCGGACGCGTCCAGTTTGTTGAATACCAGAAGCTGCTCGACCTCCCCCGCATCGATGCTCTCGAGCACCTGCTGCACAGCGACGATGTGGGCGTCGGGGTCCGGTCCGGCGCCGTCGACGACGTGGACCAACAGATCTGCCGATGAAGCCACTTCGAGGGTCGACTTGAATGCTTCGACCAATGTGTGGGGCAACTTCTTCACGAACCCCACGGTGTCGGTGAGCAAGATCTGTTCGCCACCGGGAAGACGGAGCTTCCGGGTGGTGGGATCGACGGTGGCGAAGAGTTGATCCTCGACCTTGACGTCGGCCCCCGTGAGAGCACGCAGCAGCGTCGACTTGCCCGCATTGGTGTAGCCGACGATCGAAACCACCGAATAGGGCGAACGGTGGCGGGCCTTTCGCTGGTTCCGACGACGCCCTGAAATCCCCTTCAGATCACGTTCGAGCTTGTGGATTCGACGCACCAACCGCCGGCGGTCAACCTCGAGCTGGGTCTCACCGGGACCTCGGGTTCCAATTCCGCCGGCCTGCTGACTGAATGACTTCTTGCCTCGCAACCGGGGCAGGTTGTAGCGGAGCTGGGCGAGTTCTACCTGTGTCTTGCCCTCGGTGGAGGTGGCGTGTTGGGCGAAAATGTCGAGGATCACCGCGGTGCGATCGAGCGCGGTGCGCCCAAGAATCTTCTCCAGGTTGAACCCCTGGGCGGGAGTGAGCTCGTCGTCGAACACGACGGTGTCAGCGTCGTGTTCCAAAGCTGCTCGGAGGATCTCCTGTACCTTGCCCTTGCCGACAAATGTGGCCCGATCGGGGCGATCGCGGCGTTGCATGATGCGGGCAACCACGTCGGCACCGGCGGTGTCGACGAGGAGCTCCAATTCGTCGAGGCTGGCCTCAGCTACCGTTGGATCCATGCCGCTATGGGCCATCCCCACAATCACGATTCGTTCGCGAAAGGCGCGATCGAGGAAGCCACCTCGGATCTCGCCTCCGAACTCGCCAAAGGCACCGCGGTGGGTGTCATCGTCGAGGTCATCGACCTCGCGGTCGTCCTCGGCCAGATCCCACCACGAACCTTCCGTCGGCGGGAACAGTTCGCGAGCGCCCTCGACGGCTGCATCAACCGAGGAGGTCTCAGCGCGGGACTCGTTGTCAGAAGAATCGGGAGTAGTCACGTTCAATCGGGCACGTCGATGGCTGCGACGTAGGTAGTGGGTCCGGTGAGGAACACCTCGTCAGGGGTGACGTCGACTGTCGCGTCGCCGCCGGGTTGTCTGACAGTAACCGAACTGCCGGTGAGGCCCCACTGATTTGTTGCCCACACCGCGGCCGAGGCTCCGGAGCCGCATGCTTGGGTGATCCCGACCCCTCGCTCCCATACGTAGAGCGACACGGTTGACGGGTCCTCGATCCGAATGAGGTGAAGGTTGATCCCGCCGTCGTAACTGGTCTCGATCTCGGGGCCGATCGAAGCGAGATCGATCAGTTCGGGATCATCGATCTCAACGACCAGATGCGGGTTTCCGATGTTGACGGTCTGCTGACGGATCGGCTCCAAACCGAACACTTCCCACTTGTCATACGGGGCGGGTCCCGCAGTGGCGGTCCCCATGGACACTCTGGCGTGGTGGACGCCACCGCGCCGGTCGGGCCAGATCTCCAGCTGCCGAATGCCACCGTCGGTGCGAATGCTGAGGTGCTGACGATCCTCCGACCCGGCCCGCATGACGATGGCTTGGGCCATACACCGAATCCCGTTGCCAGAAATCTCCGCACGACTGCCATCGGCATTCCACAGCGTCATCGACCACAGCGATCCGTCGGACGACAGTGCCTCTGCCGCGATCAGCCCGTCAGCACCAATCCCTCGACGGCGATCACACCACGCCGATGCATGGGTGGCAGCGAGTGCCTGCTGAGGTTCCACCGCGACCAAGAAATCGTTGCCGAGGCCGTGGTGTTTGCTGAGGAGAGTCACTTGTCACCAGTGTACGGCGTTTGCCTCCTACGCTCGGATCGTGGAGATCGAATTCAACGCCCACGGCGCCACGAACGCTGCCTTCAACCGTCATGTGGCGGCCGCGATCGAAGCATCGTTGGGCGGACCGGCGGCGGGCGATCCCGCCGACCGACCCGATCTCCACGGAGATCTCCCCGGACTGCCGGCGGCGCTGGGTCGAGGTCTGGCGGCAATCCATGGTTCGGATATTCCGCCTGACGCCGAGCCGGCCAACCTGGCCGGGCTCATCCGAACGAGGCTCGACCGCGGGGCGATCAGAACCGATCAGCTGTCCGATCCGTACAGTCGATATGGCGCCGACCAGCTCGTGGCAGTCTGGGATGAAGGAGCTGCTCGATGTAGTGACACATCCATAATGGTCTGTCTCGTCGGTGCGCCCACGATCGATCGACTACTGATCCGCGGCGGAGAAGTGGCAGGTGTCAGCGGACCATTCGGCCTCGTGGGAGACCCTCATCTCGACTTGGCAGTGATCCAGCACAGTATTCATCGAACCCTTGGAGCCGAGGCCGTGTTCGGCTTCTATGAGGCCTACGGTTCAGACCCGAACATAGTGATGCTGGACCACTACGTGCTCACCGGGCTGCTGCTGGGCTGGATCCAGTGACCGAAGCCAGAACACCGTCGAACCGGGTCCCGGTCGTCATCGTTGGTCCCACCGCCAGCGGCAAGTCTGCTCTCGCAGTCCAGCTCGCCCAGCGGCTGGGCAATTGCCAGATCATCTCGGCCGACGCCATGGCCGTCTACCGGGGTATGGACATCGGCACAGCCAAACCGAGTAGCAACGAAAAGGCCGGGATCCCGCATCACCTGATCGACGTGGTCGATCCCTCGGAAGAGTTCGATATGGCGCGCTTCCAGACGTTGGCCCGGAGCGCATTGGCCGAGGTCGAGGCCGCGGGGCAACGTCCGCTCCTCGTGGGCGGCACCGGTCTCTACGTTCGGTCGATCATCGATGACTTCGAGACTCCACCGCAGTTTCCCGACATCGCCAACCAGCTCGACACCGAACCCGACACCGCCCGCCTTCACGCTCGCCTGATCGACCTCGACCCACGAGGGGCTCAGAAGATGGAGCCGGAGAACCGGCGCCGCATCCTACGCGCCCTCGAAGTGACGATCGGATCCGGCCGACCGTTTTCCTCCTTCGGCCCCGGCGTGGACGCCTACCCCCCGACCCGGTTCGTGCAGCTCGGTCTCGAAATCGATCGCGAGGTGATGGACACCCGAATCAACGAGCGATTTGATCATCAGATGGCAAACGGATTTGTCGACGAGGTCGCGGCGCTCGAGAAGCCCCTGTCGAGGACCGCCGGCCAAGCTCTCGGGTACCGGGAGTTGTTGCGACATTTGGACGGTGAGCTCACACTCGACGAGGCCGTTGACGAGGCCAAGTCGCGAACGCGACGTTTTGCTCGCCGACAGCAGCGTTGGTTCCGCCGCGATCCACGGATCACCTGGCTCGATGCACTGTCCCCTACGTTGGAGGATGACGCGATTGCCGCCCTCCGCAACTCAGATCAGGTGACGGCCTGAGACACCAGCGCCATCATCGTGCACGCCACCGCCACCGGATTCACGACCTGATGAAGATGCTCTCCGTCGAGCCGGGCTACCGCCCAGCCCTGTTTCCTGGCTTCGTCCATGCTGGGGGCGTACATGTCGCCCATCGCCAGAAACGCCAACCCAACATCATCGGGTAGGCGAGGCGCTGGCACCTTCTGATCGAACAATGCTCGCGGAATCGGTCGGGCCTCAGCGAATACCCGCTGGCGCGACGGCTCATCAGGAAGCATGTCCTCGATCATCGAACCCCACCAACGATGCCAGGGTGGTACATGATCATCGGGTCGGGTGAGCTTGTCGAGCAACCGGGCGAGAGGCGGATCGAGATCGGTTGCCGACAGACCGTCGATCGGGACTCGACCGTTCACCAAGATGACGGTGGACACACGGTGGCCACGGGCCATTGCTTCCTCGGCCACGAGAAGAAGACGTGGGCAGGCAGCGGAGTGGCCCGCAATCACCAGCGGCGGTGCATGAGTAGCCATCGCATCCTGGGGATCCGGCGCAGCAGGTAGGGCACTGAGCACATCCTCGAGCCACGGCGACAGGAAGTCGTCGGCGCTGCATCGAACCGGTGCGGGATCCGCAATGAACGGCTGCTGTTTCAGTCCTTCCAGGACGCCAGCGACATCAGCCCACGACTCAGGACCCAGCAACATGCTGGGAATGAGAAGCCATCGCTGGCGAGCGATCGGCTCCGAGGGGGCGTTCGCCCGCCGCGATTGAACCATGACTGCAACGTAGTGAAGTCGCCCACACCGCACCAATTGGCTGCGTCGATCAGGCGCTGATCAACAGTTCCCCGTTGGGAACAATGAACCAGGCCGTGGGGTGCTCCATCCACTCGTTCCAGGCTGCGACCACTTCGGCTTGCTGATCCTCGGTGGCGATTCCGTACTCGCGGGCCTGGGTGCCGAAGGCAGAGCTGACCGATCGTTCCGCCCACAGCGTTCCCCACCACTTACGTTCTTCGTCGGTGCAGTACAGCCAGGTTCCCACCGACGCCTCGATCCGGGATCGGTTCACCCCCGCCTCAACCGCCCAGGACAGCAGGTGACGGGCGGCATCAGGTTCAGCATCGTTGCGACGAGCCACCCGCTGGTAGATATCCATCCACCGGTCGAGTCCGGGGGGTTCGGGATACCAGCTCATTGCGTGGTAATCCGCATCTCGGACCGCCACGACGCCCCCCGGTTTGGTGACCCGAACCATCTCTCGAATGGCTGCGACCGGGTCGCTGAGGTGCTGAAGCACTTGGTGGGCGTGCACGACATCAAAGGTGTGGTCGGCGAACTCGAGCCCGTAGACATCACCAGTGCGGAACTCAACGTTGTCAGCACCCCATTCAACCTTGGTTGCCTGGGCGGTTTGGAGTATTCCCTCGACCGGTTCGATACCGATCACAGTCGCCACCCTGGTTGCGAGGTCACACGTGATCGTTGCGGGTCCGCATCCCACATCGAGAAGCGAGGCGGTGGAAAAAAGATGCGGCAACAAGTAGGAAGCCGAATTCGTGGCCGTCCTCCACGTATGCGACTTGAGCACGCTGCCGTGGTGGCCGTGGGTATAGGTGTCGTTCACGCCTCGAATCCTAGAGCTGACCGACATCACGCCTCAGCGTGCAGGGGGCCCGATATAACGACTCGGTGAGCCCACACGAACAGGATCAAGCGCTTCGCGACGACATTCGCCGACTGGGCCGTCAGCTCGGACACTCCATCGTTCGACAGGAAGGTGAAGCGTTCCTCGATCTTGTGGAGCAGGTTCGCATCCTGTCTCGCTCGCTACGCCGCGATGGCGACAAGGACGCTGGGGTCGAGCTCACGACCACGTTGGCCGGTGCCGACTTGATCGAGTCGATGAAGCTGGTCCGAGCATTCACCACCTACTTCCATCTCGCGAATGTGGTCGAACAGGTTCACCGCATCGGGGATCTGAACCTGAGCAAGGCCAACGCCGGCCGGATCTCCGATACCGTTCCCAAGCTGGTCGAGCATGGATACTCCGGTGACGACATCCTCGCCGGATTGAACCGATCGGCGCTCCAACCGGTGTTCACGGCTCACCCCACCGAAGCGTCCCGCAGATCGATGTTGGACAAACTTCGGGAGGTCGCCCGCCTGGTGGAGCATCGGGGGCTCGAACGGTGCACCAGCTGGGAACAGCGACGGATCGACCGCCGGATCGACGAACTCATCGATGCGATGTGGCAGACCGACGAGATCCGACGTGAGAAGCCCCAGCCCCTCGACGAAGCCCGCACGCTGCTGTACTACGTGGAGCAGGTGGTCCGGAACAGCCTGCCCAACATCTGGGAAGACCTCGACGTCTCGCTGGAGGCCGTTGGCACAACGCTCGATCCGAGGGTCGCTCCGGTGATCTTCGGGTCCTGGGTCGGCGGCGACCGCGACGGCAATCCCAACGTGACCCCCGCCACCACCCGCGACGTGGTGATGCTGCAGCGCTCCCGGGCGCTACGAATCCTCGCCGACGAGGTCGAAGGTTTGCGAGCCGAACTGTCCCCCACTGAACTCATCCGACCGGTCAGCGACGAGCTGGTCCAAGCGGTGGAGGCTGATCGTGGTCGGTTCGCCGACGTGTTCGCCCACGTCGGGCGCATCAACGACGGCGAGTGGTACCGACTGCGGCTGGCTGTCATGCTCCAGCGGCTCAACGAAGCGGCCCGTACCCCCGCCGGTCCCCGCAGCTACCTGCGCCCGTCCGAACTCGAGGCCGATCTTCAAGTTCTCGATCGATCATTGCGGGCCAACGATGGCGCCTTATTGGCCGATGGCCGACTCGCCCGTGTCCGGCGCCAGGTTGCCACGATCGGTTTCCACCTCGCCACCCTCGACATCCGCGAACACACGGTGCGCCACCACCAGTCGTTGGGGCGCCTGTTCGTGGCATCGGGAACCAGCTATCCCGCCGAAAGGGCCGGCCGAACCGCGCTGCTCACCGCGGAGCTGAACAGCCGGCGACCGCTGTCCCCTCCCGGTACGCCGTTGGAGGAACGGGATGCTCTCGATCTGTTCCGCACCTTGCGATCCCTGATGGACGAACACGGCGACGAGATCGCTCGTAGCTACATCATTTCCATGACCGAAGGCGTCGATGACGTCTTGGCACCAGTGCTGCTGGCCCGCGAGGTTGGACTGATCGACCTCTCGGCCGGGGTCGCCCGAATCGGTTTCGTGCCGCTGTTCGAAACCATCGGCGACCTTCGTGGTATCGCCGCAACCCTCGACCAGCTGCTCCGGATTCCGTCGTATCGGAGAATCGTCGAGCTTCGCGGCGGGGTTCAGGAGGTGATGGTCGGCTACTCGGACTCCAACAAGGATGGCGGCATCACCACCAGCCAGTGGGAAATCCACAAGGCACTGCGGGCGATCCGAACCGTGGCCAAGAACCACAACATTCGCATGCGGGTGTTCCACGGCCGGGGTGGTTCGGTGGGTCGCGGCGGAGGTCCTACCAACGAGGCCATCCTCAGCCAGCCCTCCGGCGTGGTGGACGGCGAGCTCAAGATCACCGAACAGGGCGAGGTGATCGCCGACAAATACGGCCAACCCGACATCGCCGTACGAAACCTCGACCTCGCCTTGGCTGCTGTGCTGGAGGCGACGGTGGCCAAGCAGACATCGCGTTATGACCCTGATCGGCTGGCTCTCTGGTCAGAGATCATGGAGTCGATGTCAAAAGCAGCGTTCGCGTCCTACCGCTCGTTCGTGGAGGATCCATCGCTCCCCACCTACTTCCAAACCTCAACACCGGTGGAAGAGTTGGGTGCACTGAACATCGGCTCCCGCCCGGCTCGTCGTTCCGGTGGCGGCAACAGCATCGACGATCTGCGAGCCATCCCGTGGGTCTTCGGTTGGACCCAGAGCCGCCAGATAATCCCCGGTTGGTTCGGTGTCGGCACCGGGTTGGCGGCTGTGCGAGAGGCCGGACACGGCGAGGTTCTCCATGAGATGTTCGCCGAGTGGCGATTCTTGAAGACATTCCTGGGCAACGTGGAGATGACGCTCGCCAAGACCGACCTCGGCATCTCACAGCGATATGTGGACGCTCTGGTCAGGGATGAACACAAACACCTTTTCGACGCCGTCACGGCCGAACACAGCCGAACGGTGGAAGAAATCCAGCTACTGACCGGACGCGAGATCCTGGGAGATCTGCCGGTGCTGCGGAGGACGCTCGAGACCCGCGCGTTCTACCTCGATCCACTTCATGTGCTTCAGGTTGATCTGCTGGCTCGGTCACGGGCCCAGGCCTCGGCCGACAGCCTGGCAGCCGGTGGCGAAGGCATGGACCCCGACCTGCGTCGTGCTCTCCTCCTCACAGTCAACGGCGTCGCCGCTGGCATGCGCAATACCGGATAACACCGGCAGCGCGCTCTTCACGAGCCTGGCTTTGGTCCAATCGCGCCAATAGCGGTCTGGGGAGGGGGTAGGAATGCGTGTGCCGGTTAAGGTCACGTCCCGCCTGATAGCGACAACGTGCGGCGACCAAAGAAGCTCCCGGGCACAGGCCAGGATCCGGTGGCGGGTGGTCCTGGGGATCGTGTTGATGCCGTAGACGCCGCGGCGAATGCGAACCACCCGTCCGTTTCGGACTTCCCAACGGAGGGCGTCGGACACCACCTTGGATGCCCGGCCCCACACGGTGTAGCCGTCGGCTGCAAGTCTGCGAACCAGCCCCCCGACGGTGGTACAGCCGGCGTCGATGTAGCTGGTGAGCACGTACCGAAGGTCACGGCCTGACAGGGCGTTGTGGGTGTCGACCGGCCGATAGCCACCCGAAGCCGGTTCAAATCCGACGAATGCGCAAGCCGAAGCGACCCCAGCGGGCCGGTCGGGGCTATTCGATTGTGGTTCGTATTCGCTCATGTCGTTTCCTGTGTTGATTTCGGGCCCAGGTGGGGGCTGTGGACGGGAGCTGTGTGGTTTTCCACTGCCGCCCGTCGGGTCGGTACACCTGAAGGTCTCGGTTGTCGGAGAGTACGATCCGCCACCCTTTGTGGACCCGTTCGTGGTGCACGGTGCACAACGGGATCAGGTTGCTGAGGTCGGTGGGGCCGCCGCGTTCCCATTCGATGATGTGATGAATTTCGCAGTGATCGAATCTCACTTCACACATCGCACAGGTGGGGTACATCACACGTAGGGCGGCCCGCTGGGCATCGGTAGCGGTGCGGTGGGAACGGCCCACGGCCAGGCCCCGGCCCGACCGGCCCAGCACTGTGTGGGTGATCCACGCGTCACACAGCATCTGCCGGATCTGCGACACAGGAAGGTCGTTGCCGGCGCCGGTTCGTTTGATCGTGCCGTCCCAGGTGCCGGTGCGCAATGTGTCGAGATCGCAGACGACGTTGATCGAGGGCCGGCCTTTGGCACCGTTGCCACCATCGATCAACGAGCACACCGCTCGTGCGTTGAGGTGTTCACCGTGATGCGCGTATTCGCCGGCGTCGCTGGCATGTCTAGCGATCGAACGGGCCTCAGCATCGATTGCGTTCTGCACGATCTCCCCGGCGATCGGGTCGAGATCGAGGCGGGCCTGCCAGCGGCCATCAGCGTTGGTCCAGGAACGGAACAGGTTCTTGTCGACCTGGGACTGCTGCTCTGTTTCGCCGTCGTCGGAGACCCGGGCGACCAGGTCACGCATCCACCCCGAGAACCGCTTGGGGTTCATGCGCGCTGCCTTACGGGCGATAGAGGAATCCTTCTCGTCGAACAGTTGTTGCCATCGGTGGTTGTGCCGCAACCGGTGGCGGGCCCCAGCAACAGTGTCGAGGTTGGCGGTCGGGACAGTGCCTGCCAGAAACCCCTTGGTCAGTGCGGGCAACACCGAAGCCAACTGGGCCCGGCGTTGAACCCGGCGTGCCTCACCGGTGGATTGTTTACCAACCGTTGAGAACACATCCTCAGCACTGAGGCCACCCAGTTCGGTGAGACGACCGGCAGCCTCAGAACCCACACCTTCGAGGAGACGAATGGCGCGTTGGTTGGCCTGTACCAGATCGATGATCTCATCCTCGGACAGGGTCGCGACCGGCGCCCGATCCAACAACCCGGCATGTTCCCGCAAGCGCACCGAGACCGACCTCTCGGTACCGGTAGGGGGAGCGGTCAACTTCATAGCTCTATCATCACCGACGGGTGTGACAGAGTTCGGCGCCAGCCAGCCAGGAAACGTTGGTTTTCCCTGTTCAGGGGTATCTTGAGTCTTCTTCAGGGTCTATTCCGGCTGGCATATCCGGTCAGGCTAGAACTCTTGCCACTCGTCCTCCGGGCCACCCTGGTATTCGGGCATTGGCTCGCTCTGGTCTGGTGTTGGAGCGTTGGCCCATGCTTGTTCTGACGGCGGCTGGTCGTACGTGGGAGCACCCGCGGCGGGCGCATTGGATCGTCCCGACGTAGTTCGGCTCGCTGCTCCCCCGCTGCCATCGTCTTGTTCGGGCCCATACCCGTAACACATCGAGACCCCGTCGACATCGAAGGGCTTGCCGAGCGATACCACCGTGAACGTGGACCACGCGCCGGACTTCTTCAACACCTCGACCTTGCCATCGGCCTGGAGTGCGGCCTCCAGCGAAACCACCGGAGCCATGACGGCCCACGTGCCGGCCTTGGTCTTGCGAAACTGGGCGGGGGGCAGGTCGCTCATTGGGTCCAGTATTACGTTGACGAAGTCGGTTCGCCAACGGCTCGGATCCCCGCAGGATGGGCCGATAGGAACGACGATGACGCTACCGCTGAGCCCGGGAACCAAAGATCGCCGCAGACCCAAGGCGAACGACGTCGTCGGCGCGCTCGCTCCCCTGCTCGGCCTTTGGGCGGTCGGGCTGCTGGTCATCGCCGGGGCCCTGGTGCAGGATCAGGTGCCGGCCGAGGACCTCTTCATGGACGCGACATTCGTGGGTCAACAGAAGTGGTATGTCGGCATGATCGCCGCCCTCGGGATGGTGGCGTGGACCGCGTCGGTCTGCTTCTGTTTCATCGCAGGATGGGTCGCGGGGCTGGCCGGCCGAGCCGGAGCCAAGAGTGCGTTCCGGGGCGGGGGTTTGCTGTTCGCATTACTCCTTCTCGACGACCTGTTTCTGTTCCACTCGGACCTGCTGCCTCGAACGCTGGGGCTGCCCAAAGTTGCGGTCCTGGGGATCTACGCCGGCCTCGGACTGGTCTGGGCCACCAGTTCGGCCCGGGAGCTGACCCGGACGCGAGTGCATTTCCTTGTGGGCGCGGCGGTTGCATTCGGCGTCTCGCTCACCGTTGAGGTCATCTTCCCCGGCAGCGACACCGGGGTGCGGGGTGCGCTGGAGGACGGCGCGAAATTCCTCGGCATCCTCGCTCTTGCGCTGTGGGCTTCGACATCGGCCACTGACGTCATTCGCTCGGTGGTGAACCAAACCAAGCAATCGGCAGCAGAGGATTCAGCGGAGCCGGTGGCCGTGTAGGTAGTAGGCGGCAGCGTGCGACAGAATCAGCCGTACCGCTGCGGAGGGACGGAGCAGCTCAGTTTGTGCCACCCAGCTATCGAAGCGCTTGAGACGACCGGACGCGGCGCCCCAGCGCCGACGATGCGAGCGAAATCGACACTACGGCTCGCCGAATTCGTTCTGGAGGGCGCGGGTGGCTTCGTCTTGCAGCCTGCCGGCAGCGATCCCCAATAGCGGGCCCGCCAAGCCGAGAAGACCTTTGCCCCGAACGTCGATTTGGATGTCGATTTCTGAACCGCCGGCTGGATGGGCCCGCACAACCGTGGTGCCCTTGCTCGTGAACTGGGGACCTTCTACCCGCACCCGCCAGACACCATTCCTGCCCTCGGCAACTTCTGCGGCGATCTCATCTGATGTGGTGAAGAGATACACGAATCGTGATGGGTCCTGTGCCGCGTCGGTTAAGCGATTCTGGACCGCCTGAGGCTCACTACCGACAGGAACAGTGAATTGAAGGGCGGTCACAGCACCGCTATACGAGTCCGGTGGGTCGCCGTAGCAATGACGTCTACGAACTCGCCCATCAGATACTGGGTGTGGCCCTCGGTCACCAGCACCTTGGCGTAGGTTCCTGGTCGCAACGGTCGGTCGGGCCGTTCGAAGTGGACCAACTTGTTCTGGCCGGTGCGTCCTGACAATCGAGACGGATCCTTTTTCGACGGTCCTTCAACAATCACGTCTTCAACCACTCCGACCCGTCCCCGCTGTTTGGCCAGGGCGCTTCGTTCGATCACGGTTCGGAGTCGGGCGTAGCGATCCTTCACCTCTTCGGGATCGCAGAAGTCGTCAACGAACTCAGCCGCTTCGGTACCGGGACGCGGCGAGTAGACAAAGGTGAACGCACTGTCGAACTCGGCTGCTGCTGACACTTCGAGGGTTCGTTCGAAATCGTCTTCGGTTTCGCCGGGGAAGCCGACAATGATGTCGGTGGTCACAGCCAGATCAGGAATCGTGGCTCTGGCTTCACCGAGCTTGGAGAGGAACCGCTCGGCGGTGTAGCCACGGTGCATCGCCTTGAGAATTCGGTCTGATCCCGACTGCAACGGAAAGTGGAGGTGAGGCATCACGGCTGGGGTCTCCACCATGGCCTGGAAAACCTCGGTGGTCATGTCCTTGGGGTGAGGCGAGGTGTACCTCACCCGGCGGATCCCGTCGACAGCACCGACCCTGCGAAGAAGCTCGGCAAAGGCGGGTCGAATCCGGACCTCGCTGTCGCCCGAGCGGCGGGCGGCTAGGGCCAGGTCGCGTCCGTAGGAGTTCACGTTCTGACCCAACAGGGTGATCTCGGTGACGCCGTCGCCAGCGAGTCGTTCTGCCTCGGACACGATGTCCTCAGGGGTTCTGCTGATCTCGACACCTCGGACAGCGGGGACGATGCAGAAGGCACAGGAATTGTCGCAGCCGACCTGGATCGTGAGCCAGGCGGCGTAGTCGATCTCGCGCCGGGCCGGCAGCGCCGACGCGAACCCATCGTCGGGATCGGCTTCCTCCCAGATCTCGGTGAGAGGGCCCTTGGCTCTGGCATCGCTCAACAGTTCGGTGGCGCGGTGCACGTTGTGGGTTCCGAAGACCACATCCACATGGCCAGCCCGCTGTTGAATGAGATCACGATCCTTCTGGGCCAGGCAGCCACCAACCATGATCTGAAGATTGGGGTTCTCCGCCTTCAGCTGTTTCATGTTGCCCAGGGTTCCGTAGAGCTTGTTGTCGGCATTCTCACGGATGCAGCAGGTGTTGACGACGATCACGTCAGCTTGGGTCTGATCAGTTGTTTTGGAGTAGCCGTCCGATTCGAGCAGACCAGCGATGCGCTCGGAATCGTGCTCATTCATCTGGCAGCCGAAGGTCTGCACCAGGTACCGCTTACTCACCCTTGGAGTCTAGAGCGAACCAAAGAGTCTGACCCCCGGAGAGGAGAGTCGATGCCATGACTCAGAAGCCCACGTCAGCGACGTGCGCGTCGACTTCGGGCACCTCGACCGCTTCGGCCAAGGCGGTGAGAGCCTTGCCGACAGTGCCGACACCAAGGCTGATCGACGGGGCGATGAACAACGCCACCAGCAACGTGCCAACGCCGAATTGTGAGCCGAGAGCAAGCCCGAGCACAACCCAGCTGAGCTCCTGAATTCGACGTACTCGACTCGGTGCGATGCCCGTGCGATCCGAAATCGAAAGGCTGAGCGCTTCGTGAGTGCCGATTCCTAGGCGGGCGTGGAGCAGGCAACCGATGCCGAGGCCGACCGCCCAGAGTCCTGCTGCGAAGTGGAGGAGGCGAGACAGGAACCCACCTTCGATCTCCAGCAGCGGGAGGAAGGAATCGATCAGCACCGCAATGAGAGCGACGTTCACCAATGTGCCGATCCGAGGAGCTCGTCCCAGCGCGGTTCCCGCAAGAGCTACGGCGCCCGACATCAGCATGGCGGCGTTCCCAAAGCTGAGGCCGGTCGCCGAAGACAGACCGCTGGCGACCATGTCGCCAGGGCCAACACCGAGCCCTGAAGTGATCTGGAGCGCAACCCCAAGCGCAATGAACACCGAGGCCAGCGGAACAAGCAGTACCCGCACCACCTTGGGCTGGCGTCGAATGGTGTAGGCCGAGGCCATTCTGGCGCGAGCCGCAGGCCGGGCCGAGATCCGAGAGAGCGTGTCGAACTGACCGAAAATCCAGCGGGCCGATTTCTTCAGAAGCGCCACGCCGACCGGCAACTGCTGACTGAACCAGAATCGAAACAGGGCCGTGGGCTGGCCGACGACCAACTGGCCGGCGAGAATGCGGGCATCGAGCGGGGTCCGCTTCAACCCCTCCGATCGGCCACCGAGATCGGTATCGGCCAAGGGGTGAGGGGTTCTGCGGAGCACGCCGCCGCTCGACGTCGAGATCGCTGGGCGCCAGCGTTGAAGAAGTGGAAACCCGACGTCGCTGTTGGCGGCGCCGGGTGGTGGTCAGTTGCATGGATGTCACTTACTGGGAAGGGGCTCGGGAACGTACCACCAATCACTCGGCCAGCGAGGTCGAGATATCAGCAATGTGTCCACTGCCACAAATGGTCGGCACCCCGCCGCGAGGAGGTTGCCTCCTCAGTTCGACTTCAACGCTCACAAGCTTGATGCGTCCCTTGTCACTCTGGGTCGGTTTACCCGAAGACGTCGGGGGTTGCCACCAGGACTTGGTGTTCGGCCTTCACCAAACTGCCCGGGATCGACGGATCTCCGGCGAGTAGTTTCTGCACTGCGTCGAACTTGTTGGAGCCAGAAATCAGCCACAGGATGAGCCCAGCTCTGCTGAGAACCGGTTCGGTGAGTGTGAGGCGGTGGGTGCCCTGGTAGAGCTCGGTGCGGGCGATCACGTGGCGTCGTTCCTCCAGAACAGGATCGCCAGGAACCAGCGAAGCCGTGTGGCCATCGTCGCCCAGCCCGAGGTGAATGACATCGATGACCGGTGGATTCCCGGCATCGCTGCGCAGGTCTTCCACGAACGCTTTCAGCGCCTTGGGGTCATCGGCAGCCGACACCGGCAGGGGGAGCCAGTGGGCATCGAGGTCGCCGAAGCTCTCGATCTGATCGGTGAGGTTTCGTTCCGGCGATCCTTCGGGCACCTCTCGTTCATCGACCTGAAGAATGGTGATGCGGTCCCAAGGCACGTTGCGCTTGGAGAGCTCGGCAAAGTAGGCCTTTGGTGAACGGCCACCACTGACCGCCAATGTGGCACGAGGCCGCCGCTGCAGTGCTTGGGTGAGTTCAGCAGCGGTTACGTCGGCGGCGCGGGCTGCCCACCGTTCGGGTTCAACCTTCTCAACCTGTATTTCGGGGCGTTTGTTGTCCATCGTCAGTCTCTTCCTACCGCGGACCACCAGGCGGCTGCGCCCGAAAGGGCGGCGTCGTCTCCAAGTTCGGCAATGACGATCCTGGTGGTCAACGACGACGCTGGGCCGTGTTCGTCGAGGACGGCGCGAACTATAGGCGCCACAAGATCGATATTGCGGCCCAACCCTCCACCGATCACAACGATCTGGGGAACAACCAGCCAGCAGAGGTTGGCAACCCCCAGTGCGGCTGAGTACATCGCGTGCTCGAAAATGGCGGTGGCCTTGTCGTGACCGGCTCGTACGAGATCAACGAACTCCCGGCCCTGCTCGCTGAATCCTGCGATTCTCGCCTCCCGGTTCATGGCCGTGCCCGATCCGAGAAGCTCCACCGTGGCGGGCCGGTGTTCCTTGGCTGCCTGCACATCGATCACGGTGTGTCCGACTTCGCCGCCCGAGAGTGCGCCACGGACCAGCGTGCCGCCGACCACGATGCCAGCTCCGATGCCGGTGCTGATCGTCACGTAGACAACGTCTCGTTCACCGCGGCCGGCTCCGAAGTTCGCTTCGCCCACGGCTGCGAGGTCGGCGTCATTGGCGAAGGACACCTCGTACCCGCACCGCTGCTCGAACCAATGCTCGGTGAGGTAGGGAATCCACCGCTGGGGAATGTTGGGCGCCTGAATGAGGCTTTCGTTTTCGTGGTCGATTACCCCGGGTAGACCGATTACGGCCCGACCCGGTTCATTCAGTCCGGCCACCTCGGACATCATCTCCAGCAGCACGGTCGGCTCGGGATAGCTGTGAGGTGTGGGCCGCTGAATCCGATCGGTGATGGTCCCGTTCTGGTTGACCAGCGCAGCTCGAACGTTCGTGCCGCCGAGGTCGATTGCGACAGTGTAATTGGTGTCCGTCATCCTAGTTCCGACGGGCTTGCCCCGTACCTGTAGCGCTCCACCGGAGATGGCGAGTCGAGTATCGGCTGGACGACCCTCCACGCTTGGTCCACCATGTCACCCCGGGCGAAGAGGCGCTTGTCGCCGAGCAGGGCGTCGCCCAAAAGCCGGTGATATGGGCTCGGACCGAACTCGATGCCTCGGTGGTCAACCTGGAGCTTCACCGGTTCACTCTTGAGGGCTTCACCCGGTCGCTTGGCCTGCATGTTCAACTCGATGACATCGTTTGGCTTCAGTTCGAACCTCATCGTGTTTGGGCGGGCCTGGAAGTTGCCCTCGGAGAAGAGGGCTCGTGGTGGGGCGGTGAATTCCACGATTGCCTCGGTGACGGTGCGGTCCATCGCTTTGCCAGCCCGGATCGTGAATGGCACACCGGCCCAGCGCCAGCTGTCGATCTCGCATCGAACCGAAATGAATGTCTCGGTGTCACTGTCGATCTTCACACCCGGCTCGCTCGCATATCCCTCGTATTGCCCACGCCACGCCTTGGCCGGGTCCATCGGACGCATCGAACGGAGCACTTTCACCGTTTCGTCGTTGAGTGCGTCAGCATCGTCGGATACCGGCGGCTCCATCGCCAGCAATGCGAGGATTTGGAGAAGGTGGTTCTGTACAACATCTCGGAGCGTTCCAACCTCGTCGTAGAACCTGCCCCGGCCCTCCAGGCCGAAGTCCTCGAACATGTTGATGGTCACGCTCTTGATGTGCTGTCGATTCCACAGCGGTTCGAGAATGCTGTTGGCGAAGCGGAACACCAGCAGATTGAGGACCGGTTCCTTGCCGAGGAAGTGATCGATTCGGTAGATCCTGTCTTCGGGGTAGTGGGTCAACACGGCCGCGTCGAGCTCGCGTGAGCTGGCGAGATCCCGACCGAATGGTTTTTCGAGTACCACCCGGCCACAGTTGAGCCCCGCTGCGGCCAGTCCATCGACAACCGTGGTGAACAGGAAAGGCGGAATGGCCAGATACGCAACAGGGCAGTCCTTGTCGCCGACCTTGGCTGCCACCTCTTGGTATGTGGATTGCTCTCGGTAGTCTCCCGAAACGTAATCGAGGCGGGCAGCGAATCGTTGCCAGATGTCCTCATCAATCTCGAGATCGGTTTCGGCCAACGCTTGGCGGGCGTTGCCCCGTAACTCATCGAGGGTCCACTTCGAGGACGCTACTCCGATCACCGGCATGTTGAGCTCGTCGTCCATCTCGAGTTGGTAGAGGGAACTGAACAGCTTCTTTCGGGCCAGGTCGCCGGTGATTCCGAACAGGATGAGAGCTTCGGAAGATTGGTCGAATTCGCGGGCGCTGGTGCTCACTAGTCCTTCTTCTCCTTGTGGCCGCCGAACTCGCTACGCATGGCGGAGAGGACTTTGTTGCCGAATTCGGCGTTGTCTCGGCTGGCGAACCGGCTGAACAGGGCGTCGGCAATGGTGGGTACCGGAGTGCCACTGTCCACTGCCGCCAGAACCGTCCAGCGACCCTCGCCACTGTCGGACACCCTGCCGGCGAAGTTGTCGAGGGTTGGGTTCTCCTTCATCGCGGCGGCCGTGAGGTCGAGCAGCCATGACCCCACGACACTCCCCCTCCGCCACACCTCGGCGATGGCAGGCAGGTCGAGAGAATACTGAAACAGGCGGGGATCGGCCATCGGGGCCGTCTCTGCGTCACCCGATCGCCCCTCGCTACCCACATCGGCTCGATCCATCAATGCGAAACCCTCGGCGTAGGCCTGCATGATGGCGTACTCCACTCCGTTGTGAACCATCTTCACGAAGTGACCGGCACCGACCGGACCACAGTGGAGGTAGCCGAACTCGGGCTGATCGGGCTCGCCGTTTCGGCCCCTGGTGCGCTCAGCCGCATCGACTCCCGGGGCGAGAGTCTTTGAAGATCGGCTCGAGACGCTCGACCGCGTGGGTAGTCGCCGCCGATCATCAGGCAGTAGCCACGGTCCAGCCCGAAAACACCGCCACTCGTGCCGATGTCGACGTAGTGAATACCCCGAGGACCTAGAGCATCGGCCCGTTTGATGTCTTCGGGGTAGTGGGTGTTGCCGCCGTCGATAATGATGTCGTCGGCCTCGAGATGCTCGGACATACTCATGACCACATCACCGGCGTAGGCGGCCGGGACCATGACCCATACCGCGCGATGTCCGGACAGCTTGGAGGCCAGATCGGCCTCGCTCTCAGCGCCGACCGCAACACCTTCCTCAACCAGTGAGGCGATGGAATCGGGGTTGACGTCGTACACAACACACTCGTGACCGGCGGCGTGAAGTCGGCGAACAATGTTTGCACCCATTCGGCCCAGGCCGATCATTCCGAGTTGCACTGTGGTTCTCCTTGGATAGTCGTATACGTCCGGGAATTCGGCCGGTCAGCTGGCGAACACGTCGTGGTCGTTGGCGAAAGCCTTGAACTCGAGTGCATTGCCGGCCGGATCCAAGACGAAACAGGTGTGTTGTTCGCCGGTCTCGCCGGCGAAGCGGGTGGTCGGTTTCATCACCCAGCGAATTCGGTCGCCCTGCGCTTCCAGCCGGGCCACAAGATGTCGCCATGCAGGAAGGTTCAGCAGTAGTCCCGAGTGTTCTGCAGGAACCTGGTGCCCGTCGACGTCGTTGGTTGCAGCCGGCGGTGGCGTCGGCGCCATGTGGGCAACCACCTGATGGCCGTAGAGGTCGAAGTCGACCCATGTGTCGGCCGAGCGACCTTCTCTGCACCCGAGTACCTCGCTGTAGAACCATCGAGCGTCAGAGAGGCTGCCCACCGGGAAGGCCCGGTGGAAACGGGGTCGTGATATGGCTGGGATGCGCACTCCGGCTTCGAGTGCCTTGAGCATCTCACCGTCGAACTGTGTGAGGGATTCGAGCGATAGATCGACAAAGCCGAGCCTGCCATCTCCACCGTCAGCCGGATCGGGGACGCCAACCACCAGCATCTGGGCGGCCCGTGCGCTCACCGCACCGTTCACGCTGTCTTCGATCGCTATGCACGCCGACGGGTGAAGCCCCAACTTCTCTGCAGTCTTCAGATACGGCATTGGATGAGGTTTGCCGAACTCGTCGTTCTCGGCGCTGTGGGTGACCTCGAACGTATCGACCAGCCCCAGCGTTGCGAGCACCGCCTCCATCAGAGCGATATCGCTGCTGGTGCACAATGCCAGTTTGAGGCCGTGATCATTGGCCATTGCGATCACCTCGTGAACGCCCGGTAGTACATCTCTTGTGGCGACGAGCTCGATCACACGGTCGACAACCGCCGAAGCGACCTCATCGGTGGTGGGACCCTCCCACGGCGATCGCTCGAACCAGAGCTTGGCAACCTCACGCATTCGCACACCCATGGTGCCGGCAAAGTCGTGTTCGGTGAGGCCGAGGCCAAGCCGGTCGGCCGCTTCCCGCTCGGCCTGACGCCACAACGACTCCGACTCCAGTACTACGCCGTCCATGTCGAAGATCACGGCTTGGAGTTTGCGCGCCATGCCGTTCAATCTAGGCGCTGTGTGCCTTCACTCACCGCTCACCGCCCCGGTGAAGGCGTTGTGAATTCCCGATGCGGTCGTGGCGTCGGCAGACAGGGCGGTGAAGGAAAAGTGCCGGGCCCGAAGGCCCGGCACTTCAGGTACTTCGCTTGCCCTGTGTCGGTCGTCTAGGCGAGATCGATGGGACGGTCGAGCTCCGGATCGTCGCTGTCGAGGTCACCTGATGGTTCGATCGTAGGTTCGTCGTCTCCTCCCAGGAGCCCGACCTCCCGAAGAACTCGATCTTGGATCTCCATGGTGAGATCCGGATTCTCCTTCAAGAACTCCTTGACCTTCTCCCGTCCCTGCCCGATCTGTTCACCTTCGTAGGTGTACCAAGCACCCGACTTCTTCACGATGTTGCGATCGACTGCAATATCGAGAAGCGAGCCTTCACGGCTGATGCCGGTGCCATAGGAGATGTCGAACTCGGCCTGCCGGAACGGCGGCGCCACCTTGTTCTTCACCACCTTGACCCGAGTTCGGTTGCCCACCATCTCGGTGCCGTTCTTGAGTGTTTCGATCCGGCGTATGTCGAGCCGTACCGAGCTGTAGAACTTCAGCGCCCGACCACCGGGGGTGGTTTCTGGTGAGCCGAACATCACACCGATCTTCTCGCGGAGCTGGTTGATGAAGATGCAGATGGTGTCGGTTTTGTTGAGGTTGGCGGTGATCTTTCGTAGTGCCTGGCTCATGAGACGGGCCTGGGCGCCCACATGGTGGTCACCCATCTCGCCCTCGATCTCGGCCCGTGGCGTGAGCGCTGCAACCGAATCGATCACGATCACATCGAGTGAACCGGATCGCACCAGGATGTCGGCGATCTCCAAAGCCTGCTCACCGGTGTCGGGCTGGCTGATGAGGAGCTCGTCGACATCCACGCCGATAGCTCCCGCATAGATCGGGTCCATGGCGTGCTCGGCGTCGATATAGGCACAGGTGCCGCCATTGCGCTGTGCTTCGGCCACCACATGCATAGCCAGTGTGGACTTGCCCGATGACTCTGGGCCGTAGATCTCCACAACGCGGCCCCGGGGCAGTCCACCGATGCCGAGGGCGAGATCCAGGGCGAGAGCGCCGGTGGGGATCGAGCCGATGTTCAAACTGGTCTTGTCGCCCATGCGCATGACCGAACCGGCGCCATGGGACTTGTCGATCTGGCTCAGCGCCATCTCGAGCGACTTGGCCTTTTCGGCCTTCATCTTCTCTTGTGCCTTCAAGGTCTTGTCTTCTGCTCTGGTCTTTGCCATTGCGTTTCTCCTCTTTTCCCGAACGGTTGGGCCCGGGTTGACGAGCGCTTTCGGGCGCTCATTGGGGGTGTTGGATGTCTGTGGCCGACCCTAATGAAGGGGTATGACACTGTTCGTCCGAGACTGCGCTCGATGTTCGTCCGAGACTTCACTCCATGTTCGTCCGAGACTGCGCTCGATGCACAGAGCCGGTTGATTCTCTCAAGCGTCCAGAGCAGGTCCGATCGCTTCACATCAGTGTAATTCCGAACATGTGTTCGGTGCAAGCCTGATCGAAGAGATTTGTGGACCTTTGCACGGACGACAGGCCCTCCCTCCGCGAGCGGTGCACGTGACTTTCGACGACGGCTACGCCTGCACGGCGAAGTATGCGGTACCGATCCTCTCCGAGCTGGGAATACCGGCCACCGTGTTCGTGAACACCGCATTCATCGGTGAGCCGGGACCGTTCCCTTCGACCCGAACCGCACCGCCTACCCCGCCGACATTCCGACCGACCACTACCGGCCGATGTCCCCGGATGAGCTGCGTCGGGTGATCGATGATTCGACGATCACGATAGGAGCGACACTCCCACTCTCACGACAACTTCGTCGCTCACCCGGAACGATTCGACGAGGACGTACAACTCAATCTGAAGATCCTCAGGGAAGACTACGGCTTGACGACGGTCCCGTTCGCGTTTCCCTACGGCGTCGTGAGACTTGGCTACGCCGGCGGTGAACTGAGCCGAAAGGTATCCCTTCACGGCGTGTCATGTGCGTTCTCAACCGAGCCCGACCTGGTCGAGCGGAACGACGATCTCTACTGTCTGAGCAGGTTGTCCGCCTACCCGTGGGACACCCCCCGCTCGTTGGAAGCCAAACTCAACGGCTGGTTCGGATGGGTGGGCAAACTCCAGGCTCTTATGAGCAGGAGCTGACCGTGACCGAACGAAACGCCATTCTGGTGTGCCATTCACTTGCCACCGACGGCGGTTCGGAGGCCAAGATGTCGTGGAGTTGGGTGACTTCGCTGGCCAAACTCGGCGTCGGGCTCGACCGTGTACTACAACGGGGCCGATCCCACCGGGGCGGTCGGCCCCGGCAGGGCGCCGCATGGAGTCGAACTCGTCGACGTCCGCACCCGTCGTATTCCCCGAATCGTTCCAGTTCCGGTCTACACAGCCATCGACTACTGGATCTGGCAGTTGAAAGTGCGTCGACTCGCCAAGGCAAGGCTCCGCGCCGGTGACATCGACATCATCCATCACTTGTCCTGGGGCAGTCTCGAACTACGGATCCCTGACTGGCCAATCTCGATGCACCCTTCGGTCATCGGACCGATCGGTGGGGGCACACGATTTCCGAGCGCCTACCGGGAACTCGTGCCGTTTACATGGCACTACGAACGGCTGCGGAATCGGCTCGTCGACTTGGTTAGGTTCGAACCCGTTCACGCGTTTCACGATGCGGTCAGCCGATCTTGTGATCGCATCCAGACGCTGAGACTCGGCAACTCATCGAGCAGCTCGGCCCGGGCGAAGTACGCCAAATGATGGACGACGGGGTCGAGGCGGAAGGCATTCGACCTCACCCGGTGGCCCAGGATTCCGATCGGCCTCTCCGCTTGCTGTGGGTGAGCCGAATGATGGAGTTCAAGGCCCTCGAGCTGTCCCTGGACGCGGTCGAAGTTGCCGCCAAGAAGTGCGACGTCGTCCTCGACGTACTGGGCGACGGACCGGACCGGGCCCGCTTGGAAGACCGACTTGCCGACCTCAGGTGCTCGCGGCGTCGTAACTGACCGTGGCTGGGTTGACCAGCACACCATGGAAGACGCCTTCGCATCGAGCGATGTGCTGCTCTACAACAGTCTCCGGGACAACGGCGCTGCGCCGCTTCACGAGGCCACCCGGTGGGGACTTCCGGCGATCATCTCTCGACCATCAGGGTCCCGCTCAGATCACCAACGACGAGTGGGCGGTGAAGATCCGCACTCACTACACCGCAGCGGTCGGTCGATGATTTGGCTTCGGCGATCGTGCACCTTGCCCAAGATGTTGAGGCGCGCCGGAGAATGGGCGCTGCTGCCCTGAGCGCAGGACACCGCAACACGTGGTGCGAACGAGCTCGCACACTGGTCGGGCTCTACGACTCGGTCACAGGTCACCGGCACCCACGGGGTGAGCCACAACGATCAGGGTAGGAATGTAATACTGAAGCGGTGAGGAGGTTGGGCTATCTGTGTGCTGCTGCGGCCCTCGCACTGACGGCGATCTCATGCGGAAGCGACGAACCGGCAGGCCCATCTGACCGTGACCTGCTCGAAGCGATCATGGAGGGCGATCCAAGTGACGCCGAGCTGGAGGCCAAACTCGCAACCGCTGATCTGCTGTGCACGGTCGACCCCGAGCTACTGAACGTCATCTGGGCCGACCTCGACTCGACGCAATTCGAATTCCAAGAGTTCGTCTTCCAGCATCGCTGTCCCAAGGACAACACGTTCCTACTCGAGCTTCGAACGGCCAAGAAGCGAGCCACGACGACGTCGACGACCACCACCACTCGGCCCCGCCGGACCACAACATGGTTCACCCCACGGACCACGAGTCGGTCCACCTCCACGGCCACCACAGAAAGACCCTGAAACCAGCGATCGAAACGCCCGTTCTACGGGCACAACCATCGCCAGTTACGAGGCGCAGGACGAAGCTGAGGCGAGCGCAGGCGAGCGGAATCAGCGGTGACGCTGCGGAGGGACGACGCAGCTCGCAACGACTTCGCCAGATAGCGAAGCGCTTGCAGCGACCCGAAGCGAGGAACGAGCGCAGGCGAGCGGAATCAAAGTAATAGCCTGCGAAGCATGTCGAGCACGGTGATGGTCGAGAACTGACGGATCCGCTCGCGATCGCCGGGCAGACGAATCGTTGAAGTCTTGGTGTAACGCTCGGCGTCATCGCCCTCGCCCACCATCAGGCTCACCGCCATACACACCGTGCCCACCGGCTTGCCTTCAGCTTCGTTGGGGCCGGCAACACCGGTGGTGGCGACACCAACGTCGGCACCCAGAACCCGACAGACACCTTCGGCCATGGCAGCCGCGGCTGCTTCGGTGACGATCGGCCCCTCGGGAACATCGAGGAGGCGGTGTTTGATCTCGGGGTTGTAGGCAACGATTCCGCCCCGGTAGATCTCGCTCACACCGGGCACCTGACAGATTCGACCCGAAAGGTAACCGCCGGTCAGCGACTCGGCCACCGCGAGGGTCAGACCCTTCTCTTTCAAGGCCCGGACCACAACGGCCTCCATGTTGTCGTCGTCGTAGGCAAAGGTCCACCGACCGATGAGCGGCTCCAATTCGGCCTGCTCGGCATCCAGCAACGCATTCACAGCGGCTTCATCGATCGCCTTGGCCGTAATTCGGACCTTCAGACCTTCCACACCGCTGGCCAAGAATGCGAGGGTGGGATTGCCCGCTGCGTCGAGGTCCTCGATCCTGTCGGCGAGGATTTCGGCCAAACCTGATTCGCTCTGACCCCATGTGCGTATGACCCGGCTGGCGATCACCGACGTATCGCCGGATCGGGCCCGCAGGTCAGGGATAACTGTGCCGAGGACCATCTCCTTCATCTCATAGGGCACGCCAGGGACGGCGTAGATCACGCGGTCAGCACCGTCGTACTCAACCGGACACACGAGTCCTGCCGCGGTTCCCGGCTGCTGGGCAATGGGGCTCGCTCCCACCGGAACCATCGCCTGAACGAGATTGTTCTGCGACATCTCGCGCCCACGGCTGCTGAACATGTGGCGAATCTTGTCGACCAGATCCTCGCGGAGCTCCAACTCGACGCCCATCACATCGGCGATCACTTGGCGGGTGAGGTCGTCTTGAGTTGGGCCCAGTCCTCCGCAACAAATCACTGCGTCACTGCGACTCAGCGCCAACTCCAGCGACTCCTTCATCCGTGACGGATTGTCGCCTACCTTGGTTTGGTAGTGGCTGTTCAGCCCTGCGGCGGCAAGTTCGGCCCCAATCCAAGAACTGTTCGTGTCGACGATTTGTCCGAGGAGCAGTTCGGTTCCGATAGCGACGATCTCAACCTTCACGATCCCCTCTTTATCGTCAGTCGGCGCCGAATCCCTCAACCAAGGGTTCGAGCAATCGCGTGCGGAGGGAGCTGATCTCGTCGTCACTGGCGAGCAGCAGTATGAGATCGACGTTTTGGGCGTCCCGTTCACGTTGATAGAAGTCGACCGCCACGCCGTCGTCGGTCCCGGTACGAACCGTCCAGCCTCCGTTGGCAGCAGCCGGTTGTCCGAGCTCGATGCCCAGAGATCCGACGATCAAGCCCTCGAGGGATCCCCTCACCAACGACGGACCGGAGAACTGGAGGACCTCGGCGATGTCGAGCAGAGATTCGGCCCGTCGAGAATCGACGACACCACCCAGAGTCTCGGTTGTCCAGCCGGCCGGTTGAAGGATTGGTGTTTCGCCGACACTGAAGTCGGCCAGCACCCTCTCGAGTTCGACCGTCTCATCGCTTGCACCTTCGAGGAAGCTGACCCGGGTCTCACCGGCGCATGAGGTATCAACAGCCCCACTTGGATCGGCCAGAAACTCCTGAATGATCGAGTTGCCACAGTCGCTAGTCGACACGCCGTGGGATTCGCCGGACAACAACACGTACTGAGAATTGGAAAGCGTCTCAGCAGCCAGCGCACTCCACGCCGGTGGGGTAACGGGATCGAACTCGCCCGCAAGCACCAGGGTTGGCACGTTGCTCGTGACCGGTTGGGTCGACACCGGATCGGCGGTGACACCGCCCAGAGCAGCACAGGAAGCAAACGGGTCGCCATCACTGAACGCTTTGCCGTAGAGGCCAAAGGGATCCTCTGGTGATGCTGCGTCGACCTCGTCGGGATCGGCGAAGGGTATCTCCTCGTTGCATTGGAACGTGTAGAACATCCCGGCGGTGAGGAATGCTTCGTTGGTTCGATCCAACGACAGATACTGCGAGAGCGCCCCGGTCCCCCCCGATTCGAGATCGGTGAGCAGCTCGGGCCAGTCAGTGAATGCGAACGGGGAGTACAAACCTCCCGCGACGAGCCCGACCACCGCATCGCCGTTGGCTTGCACGGTGTCGGTGGCACCGGTCAGGAAGTTGACCACCTCCACCTCACGGGGCTGAGCTTCGAGATCGGCAGCAGCCGCGATCAGCCGCTCAGACAGGTTCCCCTCGGCGGCGCACGCGGGTTCGGCGTCACACGCTGCCGACACCAACTCGAAGCTGTCGAGAAACGTTTGGGATTGTTCTTTGGTTGCATCGACCTGGGGTGGATAGACGCTGTCGATCACCGCAGACCTGATCGTCTCGGGGAACTGTCGCATCATGTCGAGCGCCAGCCGCGTCCCGTATGAGATCCCCAGCAGGTTCCATTCGTCGTACCCGAGAGCCTCTCTGATCGCGTCTGCGTCCCTGGCGTTGTTGACGGTGTTGTACTGCGCGGTGTCGATCCCACGGTCGCGGAAGCCGCTTGCGCAATCCCCCAGCGCCTCGTCGCCCAAAGCCTGAAGTTGCGCAGGTGTGAGCGATGGATCGTCTTCGGCGTCTCGGGCGACTCTGGTGAGCTCGGGACAACGCAGAGCTCGGTTCGGAGAAGCCAGTTCCTCGCTGATCGAAGAAGATGAGGTCGATAGTCATCGAGGAGCGGATCCCAGATCTCGGTGAATTGGAACTGAAGGGTGTCGAGGGCATGCGCACCCGGACCACCCTCGAGATACACGATCGGGGCGTTGTCGGAACCGGACCGGCTGGGGAGCACTCCGACGATGAGTTTCACATCCCCTTCGCCGCTGTCCCAATTCTCGGAACGGTGAGTTGATGGCATTCTGCATCGACACCCTCGGGTTGGCAAGGGACAGTCGACTGGCTCGAGTCGCGGTCTCCTCTGCCCCCACGTCGGTGTTGGAACCGTCGCCTCCGCGGTCGCCGGATCCCCCATCGTCGGATTCTGAGCTGTCCGAGGACTCCGGGTCGTCCAATGAAGCGTCCTCGACAGTTTCACCACCGGACCGAACACGCACCCTGCCACGATGAGGGCGAGTGCGACAATGAGTACGGGCGGCCGCAACAGTCTGGTCGCACCCGGCTCACACTAGACCAGCACGGATTGTGCGCAGTGCCACCGGTTGAAGGCGTTGTCAGCGAGTTCCGCTGTTCCTGAGAGCGGCCGATCCATCGATGATGTACTGGTCCCGGCTACAGGGTGAAGGCGACCGCTACCCACAGCAGGATGTCGGTCAGCCACGACACATTGTTCTCGATCGGAGGGCAGGTGGCGCTCGAGATCGCCAGGCCCTGAACGAAGGTCTTCCGTATTTGGCCGAGGTTCTGGCCGGAATCGCGAGGCTCCTCGTGGCCCAGTAACTGCGATAGGCGATCAGACCGAACTCCCGGAGCGTGATGAGTGCGATGGGTACCCACCACCAGCGTCCGATTCCTACGAGAGCAAACCCGGCTGCGATCACCACCGCTTTGTCGGCCAGCGGGTCCCAGAAGGCGCCGAACCTCGTGGGTTCAGCCTGGCGCGCCAACTTCCCGTCGTACCAGTCGGTGAACCCCAGGAACCACCCCATCGCGAAACTCGGCCACCAGGGATTCTGGTGGAGGATCATGAGCACGAGAATTGGGGTGAGTATCAACCGCAAGAGGGTGAGGGAGTTTGCGGCCAACGCCCATCTCGACGAACCGAGCAGATCCGTTGCTCTCGGGGTTGACGCCGGTGCGGTCATGACGGTCGGCCGTTGAGATCAGGACCGGCGGCATCGACGATCTCGACCTTGTGAAACACACCCACCTCAAGATCGTGGGGCACCGAAATGATCCCGTCAATCTCCGGCGCCTCCCGAACCGATCGAGCCACACCGGGTGCTTCGACCAGATACGCAGCTCGGTGGATCCGATCCGACCGTCCTGACGCTCAGCGGTTATTCGGTCCTGCAGTTCGGTCAGTTCGGCCAGTCGATCTGCCACGAGGCCAGGGGCGACCTGACCATCAAGGTCGAATGCGTACGTACCCTCCTCGGCCGAGTAGGAGAAGAAGCCGCACCAGTCCAGCCGGGTTTCTTCGACGAAGCGCAATAGGGCGTCGTGATCGTCTTCGGTCTCGCCGGGATAGCCGACGATGAAGTTGGACCGGAAGGCCGCCGATGGCTCCCGAGCGCGGATCGCGTCGATGCGTTCGGCAAAGATCGCCCCGTCGCCCCACCGCCGCATCCGTCTGAGCAACGGGCGGCTGACGTGTTGGAGGGACAGATCGAAGTACGGGACTCCGTGTTGCACAGATGGCATCGATCAGCTGGTCATTGAGATCGGATGGATAGAGGTAGAGAAGCCGAACCCAGTCGACCTGCGGCCGCCACGACATCGACGAGCTGCGACGATCCGTCGCTCGCCCACTCCCTGATCCCGACCGAAGGCAGCGAGATCTTGTGCGACAAGGCACGATCTCTTTGGCTTTGGTCTGGGCCACCTCGTCACGATCGAATCGATGGTCCGTGACCGCTGCTTGCCTCTGAAGCTGGGGATGGCACAGAAGCCACAGTTGCGATCACACCCCTCGGCGATCTTCACGTACGCCCACGGTGCCGCTCGATGCTGGACGAGGAAGGTTGAGCAGATCGAACGGATGGGAGCGTCGCAGAGCCGGCGGATCGAGTGGGGCCCAGCGTGACCGGCGTGCCGAATCCACTCACGTGGTTGACTTCGGGCAGGGCGGCGGCAAGTTCGTTGCCGTATCGCTCGGCCATACACCCGGTGACCACGACCTCGGCGCCGGGGGCCTTGACCTCGGTGAGCGCGAGGATCGTGTTCACGCTTTCCTCGCGGGCGTCCTCGATGAACGCACAAGTGTTCACGACCACGAGATCGGCCGCCTCGGGCGAATGCGGCGGCAACCAAACCATCGGCGGTCATCGTTCCGACCAGCTTGTCGGAGTCGACCTGATTCTTGGGGCAACCGAGAGTTGTGATGTGAAACGTTCTGGGCATGGTGGGGTCAGCGGTAGCTGGTTGGCGGTTGGTCAGAACAGGATCGCTGAACCTACCGACGCTACCACCGCACCAGCACGACGGGCCGACGCTGGTTCGGCAACGCTGCGACCGGGTGTCCAGATCTTCCAGATCTTGTGCCCAAGGTGTGATCTTGGACTCTGGACAGGGCTTCGGGTCCGGCGGAGGGTGACGGTGTCGGGTCCCTTGAGCGTCAGAGTCTCCGGACGCCCGCTCCCGGTCCGACGAAAGGTTCTCAACAGAAGGAGGTTCGCATGAAAACGATGGAAACAAGAACGAAGGGATCGACCACCACGAGTCGGGGGCGCTACGGATTGATAGCGGTCGTGGCGGTATTGGCCGTTGTCGTCGTCGCGGGCGGCTGGTTGCTTCTCAGAAGCGACGAGAAGACAGCCACCGATCACGTCCAAGACGCAGCGGCAGCAATGCGCAACGAGGACATGGACAAGTCGGCCGAAATCTTCGGGTTCGACAATATGGAGGTCACGGAATACCGATTCGTGGACTGGCACATCGGCTGGAACGCCCAACCGGAATTCAGCGAGGTAGTCGAGACGCCCAGAGAGGCAGGGTCGCACCGCCTTCCGGGCGGTCGTCACCTATGGCGATGAGTCGTTCTATACCCAGGCCGTGAACTCGGTTCTCTCGAAGGCTGAAGGTACGCCACTTACGACCACGATCAGCGGCTGGGTGAAGGCCGATGGAGAAGTCTATGTTACTGGGCTGGCCGCCACCGGACGGCTTGACCACTGTGGAAAGGGAGCTACGGCCCTGGGTTGAAGCCAATCGGCCCGATCTCGTCGACGAGATGTTTGGTTCGGACTATGCGGGCATGCGGTGGAGCCGCCGCTCCGGTGAGCTTCGGATGGAAGTGCTCGACGATTTCCTGGCGAGCCGGTAACAAACGGCAGCGAACCCGAGCGGCCCCGCCGAGGGGTCGCTCTGGCGCGCACCCGATACCGACCAGGTCCTAGCCCGACAGGGGGTCTCCACCGGGCGGACAACTCACCCGTCAGAGGGTACGCCCTCGTTGGAGGTGAGCCGTCGCAGCCGCCGGGTTCTCACCGCGGTCTGCATCGCTACGAGGCTGACCAAAACCAGACCAGCACCGGCCGCAACGATCAAGATCGGACGCGGACCCTCCTCAGCGAGCACCGGCGCCACCACCGGAAGAGGGGCAGGTGCGTCCTGCTTGTAGGTGAATGCGAACGCACCGTCGACCGGATCACCATCGGAGGAGACAACCACATAGCTAACGATGTATCGACCTTCCACTCTGAGTTCAGGAAAGGATGCCGAAACCACTTGACCCGAGCCGACGCGATCGCTCGGCACTACCTCGCCATCGGGTCCCTCGATACCGATGGTCGCATCGGTGACGACTTCGTTGAAGACGATCTGGACCGCAGTGACAGTGCCCCCGACCGTGGAATTGCTGGCCGGTGATGCCCCGACGAATACCGCATCAGCGATTGCAGGACTAGACCACCAGAGAACCAGCCCAACGATTGCCAGGGCGGTTGAGCGACGTATCACCCTCCCAGTCTGCCGCCTACTCGGTCAGTCGAATGGGGTCACCGATGACTCGAATGCTCCACGTCGTACGGTCGGTAACGCCGCTTGCAGTGTTTGTGGGCTCATATCGAACTCGCCACCAACAATTCGGTCCATCAATAGCGGGGGTCGCCGGATCATCGGGCGCGCACTCGTAGTCGTTGGGGATCGGGATTCGGATTGTGAGTTCGTCACCGTTGTAAGCCGCTCCGGTCACGTCGAGGCACTCGTATGGCACGTTCAGGGCGGTGACCGAGTCAGTCCGTGCGGGGTCTGTCACGGTGCAAGTGTTGCTGTTGTTGACGAAACTCGACTGAGTCCCGTTTTCAGGCAACACAGCCCGGGTGAAGGGGTAGCGGGTGTTGTCTGGAGCCAAGACCTGCATGTTGTTCATACCTTCGCCGGGATCGAAGAGCTTGATCTCCAAGACCTTGTTCTTGTGAACCTCGGGAACATTCGCCAGATAGAACAGAGCCGATGGTGAACCGGCGAACGTTGTCTGATTGTTCTCGTTGACATCTCTGATCGTGCTCGGGATGAAGATCGGCAGCCACGTTCTGGCATACAGCTGGGGGCAGCTGGTTGATGGCAGGATCGAACCGCATGGCGTGCTGGTGTTTCTGGGAACGACCCGAAGTCCGAACGAGTTGAGACGGGTTTGGGAGTTCACAGCCAACGCACGTGTCCGCAAGATCCATCGCCCCTGATTTGAATCAGCATCGATCTCGTAGGCCTTCACCCACTGAGACGTTGCATCGCCGCAGTCTGTCGTCGCCCACAGCCGCGGCAGGCTGCTGCCGTGTTCGCCAAGGACACGATTGGCTGGAACCTTGTTGTCGTCGTCGGTGAACAGCGTGTCGTCACCTCGCCAGAGAGTTGTTTCCAACCGGGCACTCGACCCACCCTCTGAGTTCTGGTTGCATGATCCAGGCTCGAAGATCTGGAGATCCCACTGACCGGTCACAGGAGAGTTGAGACCCGCCGGACCGGAGAAGTCGATCACGAAATCGTAGCCTTCGGCGTCGTAGCGAGTGTTGGCCGTGCCCGAGCAGGAGCCGGAACCACCGAACCAACCGACACCGAAAGGATCACCGTTCTGGTAACCCTGGCAGTACCCATTCACGGCCAGAAGGAGATTCTCCGGCGGTGCTCCCGGAACGGCGGGCGGGTTGAGGCCTGACCCCAGCGAGCTGCCCGGATTCCCGAGCGGGACAGGGAGGATGTAGCTGGCGGTCGCGGCGCGGGCGATATCGATCTCGCTCAAGACGACCTGCCCGAAATAGGTGTCCGCCTTGGTTTCGATCCGCACGTGGACGCCTTGGGAGCCGCGTCGTTCCACGATGACGTTGATGTCCGGGTCGTTGTGGTCGAACCCGTTCTCCCTGGCGACATCGCGAGCGGCGGTGGTGGCATCAGCGAAGTCGGGCATCCACACAACTGCCGCGAGCGCCGAGGCGTCGGCGGCCCGTTGAGCCTCGTCGGCTTCGACGTACCACGAACCGACATCCACCGCGAATGCGGCGAAGATCATGAGCGGAATCAGCAGCAGAGCTGTGGTCGCAAGAACATAGCCAGACTGGTCAGATCGGTCCGGAACGCGACGCCTCGAGGAAGCCATATGCGTCTATCGGCACCAAGTACCGAGGTCTGGAGAGGTAATCACACCCAAGCGCCTACTCGACGAGACGGAGTGGATCACCGATGAGTCGAGCCCGCCATGCGGTGGTCTCACCCAGGTACTTACCTGGTGATGTCGTGTACCGAATCTTCACCCAGCAGTCGTTGATGCAGCTGTAGCCGCCTGGTACATCGTTGAGATCGACCGAGATTCGAACCAGTCGATCGTTGAAGAAGTTCAGGTCGAGCGGTTCACGCCGCACACAGGTCCCGCTGCCACCAACGCAGTTGCTACCATCGAGGGTTGTCCCTACATAGTCGGTGTAGCCGCTCTCGCCAACCGCAACCCATGTCAATGGGGCAGGGAGCCGAACCCCGGCTGCATTGGGCGGCAACAATACCTCGACCTGGTCGATGCCGTCGGCAGTATCGAACATGAGGACCTCGAGGGTGGACCTGTAATTCTCTGGTCCGACCTCGGCGAGGTAGAGCTCCACAGGGACGGTGACACCGTTCTGTGTGCCGTTTCCATTCCGGAGGGAGTTCGGAAACATCTCCTGGTCGGTATACACGCCGAGATAGTTGAGTGGACTCAGAGTCGGGCAATCGGGGTTGGTGATCGTCGAGCACGAGTTGCCAAACGTGCCCGTTACCCTCAGCGAATACAGCAGGCGTCCGTACGAGCCGTTGTTCGTCGACTTTGCCTGGATGACCCACACGCCCGGAGTCAGGTTTGTGATGACGTTCTGCCACGGTGCGGCTTCCTCGGCATCCGAGGGATCGAACTGATCGGCACCCGAGCAATTCGCTCCTCGATTGAGGTAATACACCACGTTGTTCGCCTGGCCATTGGCCTGAGTAGCGCGGTTGCCGGCGGTGATGTTGTCGTAGTAGTTGTTCGGCGTGACGCTCGTGTCCGGCCGATAGATGTTCAACTTCAAGTTGGCAGCATTGGCGCCGAAACAGCTAAGCCTCGTCTGGAGTCTCATGCCCGCCGAGCCTTCTGGAATGTTCATCAGGTAGAGGAAGCCTTGTGTGTCCCTTAGGCCGTTGGCTGTGCCATTGGCGCTCGTCGCCACACTCAGAGGGTCGCCCACTCCACGGCTCGAGCCGGCGCTGTGGATGTTCAGCCAGAGGTTGTCCGGGTCGCCGGGCCGGTACACGTTGTCCCGCCCGGTTCCGAGAGCGTTTGAAGGGGTACCCATCGGAAGTGGTCGGGTGAGTTCGACGGTGGCGTTTCGTGCGATGTCGATGCTGTCCAGCACAACCCGCCCGAAATAGGATTCGCCCTCGGTGAGGACTGTGACCTTCACCTTCGACTGGCTGACGATCTCGGTGATGACCTGGGGATACGCACCGGCGGAAGGAGTGCACACCACGGACGGATCGTCACATCCCGGGCTGGTCGACGTAGCCGTTGGCAGCTGCCACCTCCTTGGCCGCAGCGCTGGCCAGGACAGGATCGGGTACCTCGACTCCAGCGGCCAAGTGCAGCTGCGTCGGCGGCGCGTTGCGCTTGATCTGCCTCGGCGTACCAGCCGCCCACGTCCACTGCGAACGCCGCGAAGATCATCAGCGGGATCAGAAGGAGCGCGGTCGTGGCCAGGACGTATCCCGATTCACCCGATCGACGGGCACGGCGAGGAGGGGCCAAAAGAGCCATACGAGATCTATCGGCGCGATGCAGGGCTTCTACAGCACAAATCGGCTCACGTCGCGCTGAGTGTTTGCCCAGCTACTTCAGCGGTTTCGTTGAGATATGAAACAACAAGGAACAGCGTGAAGACCGCCAACAGCACGGCACCTTCCAAACGGTTGAAGAGCGCCCTGCTCCACATCGCCGCGAACGCACCGAGGCACACAACCAGCATGAATCCCATATCGAGCGTGGCCAGCGAACTGTCCTGAATTGTGCCGTCCCCCAGAACACCAACGACGCCGCCAACGGCCAATGAGTTGAACAAGTTGGAGCCCAGCAGGTTTCCGACGATCAGATCGGTGACACCCTGGCGGGCAGCTGCGATGGTCGTGACCAGCTCGGGAAGCGACGTTCCCACCGCCACCAGCGTGACGCCGACGAAGCCACCGCTGAACCCGAACTCGTCAGCGAGATCGGTTGCTCCCGTTACCAGAAGCCAGGCACCGCCGACCGTACCAACCAATCCGATGAGCGTCCGCACGATCTCGGTGCGAGATTCCACCCGCTCGCCGTCTTCTACGATTTCGTCGATCGGAGGAGCGTTGCCGGATCGAATGACCCACCCGAGTGCGACGACCAGGAGAACGAAGAGGAGAACACCCTCCGGCACGCTGATGCCTTCACCCTGAAGTGTCATGGCGAAGATGACAGCGGCAACGGTGGCCATGATCGCCTCACGCCGCAGCACATCCTTGGCCACCGCGATCGGCACGAGAAGTGCAGCCGAACCGAGGATCAGGCTGAGGTTTGCGGTGTTGGACCCGATGATGTTGCCAATGCCAAGGTCACCGTCGCCGTTGCGGGCGGCCACGGCCGACACCAGCATCTCCGGAGCACTTGTGCCGAACCCAACGATCACGGCACCGATGACGATCGGAGTGACGTTGAAGACCACGGCAAGCTTGGCGGCACCTTCCACAAACGCGTCGGCAGCGAAGGTGAGAACGACGATCCCCGCGATAGCGAGCGCGAAAGCTATGAGGATGTTCACTGCTGTGGCTTGGGATACCCCGGCGGCGGAGCGAGAGCCGGATCAAAATCGTCGTCGGTTGCGAAGTCGTCATCGTCGTCGGATGCCGGATCCGGGGTATCAAGTGCCAGCTTGGGAGCTTGGGTGTGGCTTTGCCCGGTGAGGTCGACCGGTGCATCGGTGAGGTCGACTTCTTCGGTTGAGTCCGCAGGCGAGGTGCGGGTGGCCTGCTTCTTCGCCTTCGCCGCACTCCTTGGCTTCTTCGCCGGTTTGGCGACCTGGGCGGAAGCCTCGACGGCGCGTGCGGCCTCGGCTTGGTCGGGTTTCACCAGGACCTCGCGCGCTCTGACGCCCTGGGCCGGTCCCACGATGCCTCGCTCTTCGAGCACATTCATCACCCTCTCGGCCTCTGAGAGTTCGACCCGCAACTTGCGCTGCAACATCGGGACCGAGCCGAGTTGGCTGTTGATGATCAGTTCTGCCGCATGTTCGATGATGTCGCGGTCTTCGGTGGCTTCGGGCTCGGCAGGGGTCGGGCTCTCGGCACCGTCGGACTCCTGGTTCTGCTTTTCGGATTCGCTGAGCGGGCGAGGCAACGCCTTCGAGCGCTCGTGGGGTACGGGTTCAGCCGGGTTCTGAATGCTGGCCAGGGTGGGTTTTGGCTCGGGCGTCTTGGGCAGCGGGGGCGTGATCAGCTGCTGTTGTTGAGGAACCGGAGGCGGGGCAGCAGCGCCCGCCATCTTGTGAAGGTCGGCGGGCGTGACCAGAACATCGCGGACCTTGGACCCCAAATTGGGGCCGACGATGCCACGTTGTTCCAGCTCATCCATTAGACGGCCAGCCCGAGCGAATCCCACCCGGAGCTTGCGTTGGAAGTCCGACACAGCGGCTCGTTGACTGTTGACCACCAATTCCATGGCAGCCAGAAGCAGCTCGTCGTCATCGGCACTGCCGGTGGTTCCACCGGGCAAAACGGCTGCCGCGCCGGTCATCTCGGCGTCGTCGCCCTGAACCCGCGGATCGAACTGAACATCCGGGGCCTGGAGCCGCCAGAAGCTCACGATCTTGGCGACTTCTTCTTCGGTCACCCAGGCACCCTGGAAACGGGTGAGATCGCTGGTGCTTCCGTCGCTTATGAGACCGTCCCCCTTGCCCACCAAGTTTTCGGCCCCACCGGCGTCGAGGACCACCCGGCTGTCGGTGAGGCTGCTCACGGCGTACGCAAGTCGAGCGGGGACGTTGGCCTTTATCATGCCGGTGATCACGTTGGTTGACGGGCGCTGCGTGGCGATGACCAGGTGGATTCCAACCGCGCGAGCCTTCTGAGCTATGCGGACGATCGATTCTTCGATCTCGGCACCCACCTGCATCATGAGGTCGGCGAGCTCGTCGATAACGATGAGTACGAAGGAGAATTTCTGGTAGTCGCCGAGCGAGCCGTCGTCCATCACCCGAGGGGCAAGCCGGTTGTCCTCGACAGCCTGGTTGTAACCGGTGATGTCCCGGACTCCCACCTCCTCGAGCATGCTGTAGCGCCGCTCCATCTCTCGCACACCCCAATTGAGCGCATTCGAGGCCTTTTTCGGATCGGTGACCACCTCGCTCAGCAAATGAGGAAGACCGTTGTACTGGGTGAGTTCCACCCGCTTGGGATCTACCAAGATCAGGCGCACCTGTTCCGGGGTGGATCGCATCAAGATGCTCGTGAGCATGGTGTTCAGACCGCTGGATTTCCCTGAACCGGTCTGGCCGGCCACGAGCAGATGAGGCATCTTGGCCAAGTTGATCATGATGGTGCGGCCGGTGATATCGCGACCCAGACCAACCTCCAAAGGATGTTTGGCCTTTCGTGCTTCATCGGAGACGAGAAGATCCCCGACCGTGACAAGACCCCGTTCGAGGTTGGGAACCTCGACCCCGATCGCCTGCTTGCCCGGGATGGGTGCGAGAATTCGCACGTTGGGCGTCATCATTGCGTAGGCAATGTCTTGCCTGAGCGCCATTACCCGGGACACCTTGGTCTTGGGGGCGAGTTCGTACTCGAACATCGAGATGGTGGGTCCGACGCGCACACCGATCAATCGGGTCTCGACACCGTGCTCCTGGAGCGCACGCTGAAGGCGCATGCCCCGGCTGCGCACCTCTGTTTCATCGACATCCTGGCTGGCCGACAACTCGAGTATCCCGACCGACGGCAACATCCATTCACCACCCTCGGGTGTGGGTGAGATCGGTGCTACTTCGGATTGAGCGCTCTGTGCTTCGACCCGGCCGAAACTGAAATGATTGCCGGGTGGGTCGTCGAACGTGCCGATCTCGATTGGCTCAGCGGCTGCCACGGTCTCATCCAACGGGTCAGGCGGCGCCGCCGGGAGGTCATCGAAGCCGGCGGTCTCGGGCCGGAGATCGATGTACTTCTCGACCGTTTCACTCGACTTCCTCAGTACCGGGCCGTCGTCGGACGTCGTGATCTCTATGTCCATGAACGATTCGATGGATCCTGGCTCGGATGCTTCGGGAGACGGACGGTTCCCAAACCCGAGCTTGGATCGGTCGAATTCGATAGTCGAAACGGTTTCGGCAACATACCCAGCCGCCTGGCGGAGCCGACTGATGATTGCATCCAGAATCCAGCCATAGCTGATGCTGGTGAGAACGGTGACGCCGACCAAGACCATCGTGACCGTGACGATGATGTGTCCCCAATGGCCGAACAAGGACTCCAGCGTTCCGCCGATGCGAACCCCAACATGTCCACCGGCGTCGGAGAGTTCGTCAACGGTGGCGCCGTTCCAAGGTCGGCCGCCGACAAGATCGAGGATGGAGAACACCGCACCGACGACAAGCGCACCGGCGGCGAGCTGGGCCGGCTCGAAACGGGAAGCCTTCTTACGGCGCGACCTGCTGCGGGGAGTGGGGGCGGTACGCAGGCGATGCCAACCGAACCAGAACAAACCAAGCGGGACGACATAACGAACCCGACCAACCAACCAGCCGGTGATGTCGGCGAGCAGCTCGCCCACGGGACCGGTGGTGCCGGTGTACAGACCGAGTGCGAGCAGGACCCCGAGAGCGATCAGGAGAAGACCCTGCACCTCGCGGTCGCTGGTGGTCTTGGCGGCTGACCTCTTTTGCGCCGCTGCGGTGGTCGCCCACCGGAACTCCGACGAGTGGTTGACGAACGCGCCGGGCGCTGATTTCTGCTCGTGGTAGCCACAACCCTCAAACAGTAGTTTGTGCCACGCCTGGAACAGTGGCACTCCGCCTACGACCAACTATTCGTGGGCGCCCAGTACGACCGGCACGATGCTGGGGCGGAGCCGGGTTCGATTCGAGACGAACCGCCCCAGAGTTCGACGGACGATCTTTTCCAGCTCGGCTCGCTGCCGAACGCCCTTGGCCAGAGCATCCTCTACGGCATCGCTGACCGAGCGCAGGGCATCCTTGTGAATCTGGTCGCCGTCGTCGCCCGACACCCAGCCGCGACTCACGATCTCGGGGGTGCCGACCAAAGAGGCATCGGGACCCTCGATCCGCAGTGAGACAATGGCCGAGACAAAGCCCCCGGTTCCGAGCGCCCGGCGTTCATCGAGCACACCCTCACCGAGGTCCCCAACGGTTCCGTGCACGTAGACGTATTCGGCCGGCACCGGCTTGCCTCGTTTGAGGCCCTTGTCGCTGAGGACGACCGAATCGCCATCGGAACAGACCATGACTCGGTCCGGCGGCGTTCCAACCCGGGTTGCGATCCGGGCGTGCTCCACCATGTGCCGGTATTCGCCATGAACCGGCACGAACCACTGTGGCTTCACGATGCTGTGCATGACCTTCAGCTCTTCGCTCTTGGCGTGGCCGGTTGCATGAACCCGATGGGTGGTGCTGTCGACGACCTCGGCTCCTCTGCGCATCAGCCCCTCGATCACCGCAGCGACGCTGGTCTCGTTGCCGGGTATCGGATGGCTCGAAAGGATCACGCAGTCGCCCTCCTTGATCTGAAGGAACTTGTTCCCACCGGTCGACATTCGGGCCAACGCTGCCATCGGCTCTCCCTGAGAACCGGTGGAGATGATGCAAACATCGCCGTCGTCGTAGCGGTCGACGTCTTCGATCTTGGCCAGCTTGTCGTCGGGAATGTGGAGTAGACCCATCTCCCGAGCGAGCGCGACGTTCTTGTTCATACTGCGCCCCATCGTCACCACGGTGCGCCCTTCTGCGATCACTGCATTCGCTATCTGCTGCACCCTGTGAATGTGGCTGGCGAAACAAGCAACGATCAAACGGCGTCCTGCTCGAGCTCTCACCACGTCTTCCAGGTTCTGCCCGATGCTGGTCTCGGAGTCGCTGAATCCCTGGGACTGGGCGTTGGTCGAGTCGCAGAGGAACAGGCGGATCCCGTCGTCGGTGGCAAGATGCCCGATGCCGGCAAGGTCGGTGAGTCGGCCATCGACCGGTGTCATGTCCAGCTTGAAGTCGCCGCTGTGGAGGATCACACCTTGGGGGGTGTGGAACGCGGTCGCGTATCCGTGGGGAACCGAGTGGGTGACCGGAAAGAACTCCATGTCGAAGGGCCCGACCTGAATGCGGTCTCCGTCGCTCACCTCAATGAAGCTGGCCTTTTTCAAATGACCTCGTTCTTCGATCCGGTTCCTGGCGAGACCGATGGTGAGGGGTGACCCGATGACCTTCAGCGGCATCTCGTCGAGGAGCCACCCGATGGCCCCGATGTGGTCTTCATGCCCGTGGGTAGCGACGACCCCTTCCACCCGATGGGCGTTCTCGCGCAACCAGCTGAAGTCGGGAAGTACCAGATCGATACCGGCCATGTCGTTGTCGGGGAACATCAGGCCGCAATCGATCAGCATGATTCTGCCGTCGACCTCGATTGCGGCGCAGTTACGTCCGATTTCGCCAAGTCCGCCGAGGAATACGACGCGTACAGGTTGTGCCATGGTGGAACCTTAGAGGTGCCGAGCAGAGAAGGCTCGGTCTGCTCCCATCATGCTCGGCCGGGCCGACGACGGTGCCCTACCGGTCCAACCCGGCAAGGACTTCCCGCGCCGCCGCCTCGAGACCCTCGGGGGTCGGGCCCATCGGGCTGCGACATTCGCCGACCTCGACCCCCAGCAGGTTCATCATCACCTTGGATGGAATCGGGTTCGGGGTGAGATCGCCGGTTTCGAAGTTGTACGACGGGATGAGTCGGGCGTTGATCTGTTGCGCGAGCCCAACGTCACCCTTTCGGTAGGCGGCGATCATTTCGGCCATCTCAGCTCCGGCCCAGTGGGTGGCAACGCCGATCACGCCAACCGCTCCCACTGCCAGCAGCGGCAATGTGAGGCTGTCATCGCCGGAATACACGCTGACCTCCAAGCCTTGCTGTTCACATCGCCGAATGAGGTCGGCTGTCTCGGCGGGATTACCGGCCGCATCCTTGAGCCCGACGACGGAGGGAAGCGCGGAAAAGATCGAGCAGCAGGTCGCTGCTGATCTTGCGTCCGGTCCGGCCGGGAATGTCGTAGAGGATCACCGGTAGATCGGTTGCCTGGCAGACGGTGGTGAAATGGCGCCGCAAACCTTCCTGGGAAGGGCGGTTGTAGTAGGGGGTCACGTGTAGCAGGCCGTCGGCGCCCACCTCGGCGGCTCGCTCGGTGTTTTTGAGGGCCGCAGAGGTGTCGTTGCTGCCGACACCGGCGATCACCGGGTGATCCGGAAGCGCCTCCTTGACCGCGGCGACCAGGTCGATCTGTTCCCGATGGCTGAGCGTGGGCGACTCTCCGGTGGTTCCGGCCACCACGACACCATCGTTGCCGTTCTCCACGAGATACCGTGCCAACTTCTGGGCACCGTCGAGATCGAGCGAAGAATCCTCAGAAAACGGCGTGACCATGGCGGTCAGAGTGGCTCCAAACATGTGCTCAGGCTACCGCAGACCGATGGCTCAGCATGAGTCTGTGGGTCGAACTGTCAGGTGGTACCGGTGACGGCGATACGGCGGAGGAGCAGGGCGTACACGGTGGTGCCGAGAATGGCGAAAATGGCCCACTGCCCGGCGTAGGACAGATGAGGCCCGTTGGTTTGTTCGGGTAGCGGCACCGGGGTAGGGAAGCGCTCGCCGGTCGGTTCTTCCAATTGCAACCACATGGGAGCGAGATCGACCCCGCCCAACCGACTGGCGACGGCGTCGACATTGAGCCTCGGCAGGATTGTGCCTTCACCGGAATCGGCGATGGCAATCCCCTCCCGTTCCCGACTCACTCGCATCCAACCGGTCACCGATGATGACCCTGAATTCAGGTCGGGTGGGTCCTCGATCGGGCGACCCAGTTCCACGAAACCGCGATTCACCAGCACCTGAGTCCCATCGACGGTTTCGAACAGGCCGACGACCCACTCGCCGGCCGCTCCATTCTGGCTTCGGTTGGCGATCCGAACCAGGTCCGATTCGGTCCATGAACCGACATCCACGACCCGGCGGAAGTCGACCGCGGCGGGATCGCCGCTCTGGATGGCCGCCAGAACCGAGAGAGGAACCGCTTCGGACCGGGCTGCGATCACCTCGTTCAGAGCGATCCGTTCCTCCCGACGATCGAGCTGCCAGAACATGGCCACAACGAACGACACGATCATCGTGACCGCAAAAGATGGGACAGGATCCACTTGGGGCGGGTCGCAAAGGACCAGTCGGGGTCGGTCCTCCTGGGCTGTGCGACAGGAAGATCGAGTTGATCGGTTGACTCAGTCGTCGCCATCATCACCATCCAGATCCTTGTTCAGCTCTCGAAGGGCGCTCAGTTCGGTGTTGTCGCCTCGAAATTCTCCTAGAACCGTCCAGGCGATGAGCCCGATCGAAACGATCAGGAAGTACACACGATGTTCGGCGATGAAGTCGACGACACCTCCGATCGGGGATTCGAAGCGCACACCGAATCGGTTGATGAGGATCAGGCGGAACAACGTACCGGTGGCGTTGGCCAGGATGAAGGTGCGAGCCTTCATGCCGATCCCGCCCGCGATGATGCAGACCACGTTGTTGGGGGCGATGAAGACAATGGGGATGGCGAAGCGACGGAAATACCGCTCCATCTCGCGTATGTAGGGTCCGTAGGTGCGGCTTCGTCGTTCCAGCCAGGAGAACGCCTGGTCTCCGAAGTGGAGCCCGATCAGATAGTTGAACGGGTCCGACGCCACCAACCGGAAGAACCCGATGCTGAAGAACCAGGCATCGCTCATCTGATTGCTCACCAGAATCAGATTGGGATTGGAAGGGTTCAACGCGATCAGCGCACGAGGGTTGTTGTCCACCAGTTGTGGGGCCAGAGCCGATCCGCCCCAGGCGCTGAACAGCGAGATCGCCGCGATCAGGATGGACAGACGAAGCAGCCACGTTGGCAGTCGTGGTCGATCGGCGATTTCGACGTGCGGATCCAGCGCCGTCACGGGCACACCAGTGCACTGCGGGCCCGATTCGACATTGCTGCAGTGTACGGGCCGGCCCAGTTCGCTGGTGAGTCGGGATCGGTGAGCCCGGTTCGGGAACACCCGAACTCATTGAGCAAGTGTCGCCAGCCGGTCAGCGACCAGGGCGAAGAGTGCATCCGCATCCACCTCGTGAATCCAGGTGCAATTCGGGGTCTTGCGAGTCGCCCCCCAGTAGTCGACCACGGTCATGCCCATGGTGAGATCCGAGCCGGTTTCCACCTGTACGAAGACGTCCTTGCCTCGGAATATCTCGGGTCTCAACAGGTAGGCGATGGTGGCCGGGTCATGGACCGGGCCACCGAAGTCGCCGTATCGTTCGAGGTCGAACTTCTGGTAGAAGTCGAGCATGGCGGACACCTTCTCGGCCAGTTCGCCCCCGATGTTCTTGATGTCGGCGATCCACTGCCTCGTCATCAGTGCCTTGTGAGTGACATCGAGTGGCATCGTCACGATCGGCACACCGCTTCGATACACCACATCGGCGGCATGGGGATCGACGTAGATGTTGAACTCGGCGGCCGGGGTCACGTTGCCGCCGACGAAGTAGCCGCCTCCCATGTTCACGATCTCCCGGATCCTGGGAACGACGTTCGGCTCTCTCACCATGGCCATTGCAATGTTGGTCAACGGACCGACCGGACAGAGAGTGATGCTCTTGTCTTCTGCGGCGAGCAGCGTCTCGATCAACCAGTCCACAGCATGCTGATCCTGTACGGGCATGGTGGGTTCGTCCCAGTCAGGTCCGTCGAGTCCGGTGGGGCCATGCACATGCTCTGCGGTCACGAGGGGTCGGACCATCGGTCGGTCACAGCCGGCAAAGATCGGCATGTCCGAACGGCCGGCCAGTTCGCAGATGATTCGAGCATTTCTCACCACCGCTGGAAGCCGGGTGTTCCCGGCTACACACGTGATCCCCACTACCTCGAGCTCGGGCGAGCCCAACGCGACGAGGATGGCCAGCGCATCGTCCTGACCAGGGTCGGTGTCGATGATCACTGCTCTGGGCTCGGACACTTCATAGACCTCTGGAGACGCGGGCGAAGCTACCGCAGCCTAACCAGTCGAACCTCACCAGCTGAATTGGCCGCCAGCGGAGTCAGCGTGAATCCCGTAGGATCTCGACATGAGCATTCGGGTCGGTGTCTTCGGGGCAGGTGGACGTATGGGCGCAACGGTGTGTAAGGCCGTCGCCGCCGACCCTGAGCTCGAACTGGTGGCTGCGGTCGATCCCGGCCACGACGGATTGGCCGCCCGCACAGTCATCGGCGTCGCTGACGCCACATTCGACGTTTCTGGTAGCCCCTGGGCGATGACCCAAGCTCAGGTTGACGTCGCAATCGACTTCACCGCCCCGGATGCGGCCCGGGAGAACATCGCGTTCTGCGCTCAGAACGGCATCCATGCCGTCGTCGGAACCTCGGGGTTCACCGAGTCAGAGTATGAATCGATCGGCCAGCAGTTCTCGCGTTCGAACTGCCTGATCGCCCCCAATTTTGCAATCGGCGCTGTCCTCATGATGCGGTTCGCCGAGATAGCGGCTCCGTTTTTCGAGACCGTGGAAATCATCGAATTCCACCACAACAACAAGGTCGACGCTCCCAGCGGAACCGCCGTGAACACCGCCGAACGCCTGGCCGCGGCCAGTTCCTCGTGGGCGGATGATCCCACGGAGACCGAAACTCTCGCGGTGGCCGGGGGGCAAAGGGGCCGGCGAATATCCCGATTCACTCCGTGCGGATGGCTGGCATGGTGGCCCATCAAGAGGTCGTATTGGGTACTACCGGGCAGAGCCTGGTGATCCGCCACGACACCACCGACCGGTCGAGCTTCATGCCCGGGGTGATGTTGGCAGCCAAACGCATCGCCGAACTGCCAGGACTCACCATCGGCCTCGAACCCATCCTCGGCATCTGACCCTTCCCAAATTCCTGTGGACACCCACACCCAATGTGGCTACGGGGCGTGCAGAACCTCGGATTGTGGCTATCAGCAGTTATTTGGAGTCGAGAACAGCTTGCACGTCGGCAGGTAGGGAATGCGCTCGCCAGGATCGAGCACCAACCAGCCGCACCACCGCCGACGCGACCGCGTTCGCACGTCGAACCGCTCCCTCCAAATCGAAGCCTTCGACCAGCGATGCCGCCAAGACGCCACAGAACGCATCGCCGGCTCCGGTCGTATCAAGTACTTCGGGCGCTCTCAACGCCGGCACCGCCACGGGCTCGGACCCGGGTTGCTCCACGAGCACCCCGTTGGCTCCGAGGGTGGTGATCTGCGTTTCGGACTGCACCACTCGGGCCTCGATCTCGTTGACGATCAGCACGAAAGGACCATCGTGTATCTCAGGGGGCAGCGGGCGAGCCGGGGCGGCATTCACCAGCACCGTCATCCCTCGTTTCCAACCCTCAACCGCGGCTGCCACCATCGCCTCACCGGTGATTTCAGCACTGATGAGGACCACCCCCTCGCTGATTCCATCGAAGCCGCGAGCAACTTTGGCCGCTCCGAGTTCGTGGTTGGCCCCTGACGCCACCATGATCTGGTTCTCACCACCGCCCACCAGGACCGCAGCACGACCGGTTGGCTCGTGTCCGATCCCAATGGCGGAGCAGTCAACTCCCAGTGCCTGGAGGGCGATCCGTTGTTTCTCCCCATCGGGATCGGGACCCACCATGCCAATCATCCGCACCGGATGACCGTGGAATGCGGCGGCAACCGCTTGGTTGGCCCCCTTGCCACCGCTCTGCTTTTGATACCGGGCGCCGGTGACGGTCTCGCCCGGCTCGGGCAGTGAGGCCGCCTCATAGATGGCGTCCACATTGATCGATCCGACTACAACGATCCAATTCATCAGCTCAGTATCGCTCGAAAGACACGATGACGCGACAGGGCCGGGCTCGAAAGCCCGGCCCTGTCAGGTCACTTGTATTGAGGCATGCGCCCTCTGTCAGCGCCTGCCGCGGCCTCCGCCCCGGTTGCCTCCTCGGCCTCCGCGACCCCGGCCGCGGTTGCCGCCACCGTCACTGATTTCGGCGCCTTCGGGTCCGAGTTCTCCGAACTCTTCCCCAACAGCAGACTCGAAGTCATCTTCGAACGACATCGAAACCGAGTCTGACGCGGAGGCGGCATCATCGCTTCCTGAGTCCGATGCGGAACCACCACCCCTCTCGGCTCGCTTCGGACCGGCGTCGCCGGAACCTCTGGAGTCGCCTGCCATGCGCAGAGAAACCTTGCCGTTGGGATCGATGTCCTCGACCACGACGTCGACGCTCTGACCGAGTTCGAGAACATCCTCGACCTTGTCGATGCGCTTGCCGCCACCGATCTTGGAGATGTGCAGCAAGCCGTCACGACCCGGCAGGATGTTGACGAATGCACCAAACTTGGTGATATTCACCACCTTGCCCGGGTAGGTAGCACCAACCTCAGCGGTGGGGGGATCGAGAATCAGCTTGATCTGACGCTCAGCCTCGGCCACAACTCCCTTGTCGGTCGAGGCGATCGACACCGTTCCGACCATGCCGTCGTCGTCGACGCTGATGTCTGCGCCGGTCTCGGTCTGGATGCTGTTGATCACTTTGCCCTTCGGGCCGATGACCTCGCCGATCTTGTCGATCGGAATCTCGAAAGAGATGATCTTCGGTGCGAACTCGGTGACGTCGGAACGGGGACCTGCGATCGCTTCCTCCATCACTGCGAGAATGGCAAGACGAGCTTCCTTTGCCTGGTTCAGCGCTGCGGCCAGCACATCGCTGGGGATGCCGTCGATCTTGGTGTCGAGCTGAAGCGCAGTGACGAACTCGGAGGTGCCGGCAACCTTGAAGTCCATGTCGCCGAAAGCGTCTTCGGCGCCGAGGATGTCGGTGAGGGTGGTGTACTTGCCTTCGGCGTACACCAGACCCATGGCGATGCCCGCCACTGCCGCCTTGATCGGGACACCGGCGTCCATCAACGACAGGCTGGATCCGCACACCGACGCCATGGACGTCGAGCCGTTGGAGCTGAGCACATCGGAGACCAGACGAAGGGTGTAGGGCCATTCCTCCTGTGACGGAATGACCGGCACAAGGGCACGCTCGGCGAGGAGGCCGTGGCCGATTTCGCGGCGCTTGGGACCGCGCATGAAGCCGGTTTCTCCGGTGGAGAAGGGTGGGAAGTTGTAGTGGTGCATGTACTTCTTCCGGGTCAGCGGATCGATACCGTCGATCATCTGATCCATACGTCCCATGCCCAATGTGGTGACGTTCAGAACCTGAGTTTCACCGCGCTGGAACAAGCCGGAGCCATGAACTCGAGGAAGAACACCAACCTCAGCAGACAGCGGACGAAGATCGGCGGTTCCACGACCGTCGATACGCGCTCCCTCATTGACGATGCGGCTACGGACAACTTCTTTGGAGAGTGACCGAACCGCAGCGCTGAGCTGCTTGGCGGCGATCGGGTTGTCAGCTTCGAAACGGGGTAGAAGCTCAGCCATCACATCGTCGCGCAACTGCGATTCAGCATCGCCACGCTCGCCTTTGTCGGCCATGCTCTGCACCTGAACCATCCGCTCACCGGCGAACTGCTTCACTGCGGCCATCTGCTCGTCGGTGTAATCGACCTGGGCATCGAAGGAGAAGAACTCCTTGCGACCACCGACAGCTTCAACCAACTGGTTCTGAAGAACAATGGCCTCTTTGATGTACTTCTCCGACTCGGCCAGCGCGGTGGCGAGGGCATCCTCGTCGACCTTCGGGGCGCCGTTCTGGACGTTGTTCCACGTGGTCTCGGTACCGCCGGCTTCGACCATCATCACTGCGATGTCGCCGTTGTCGAGCTGACGCCCGGCGACCACGATTTCGAACGAGCTCTCGTCGCCTTCTTGGTATGTGGGGTGGGGCAGCCATTCACCGTCGGTGGTGTAGGCGAGGCGAACAGCACCGATGGGGCCGTCGAAGGGAACGTCGGAAACCATTAGTGCTGCCGAGGCGGCATTGATAGCGAGGACGTCGTAGGGGTTGGCCTGATCGGCCGATTGGACCTGGACGACCACATGTACTTCGTTGCGGAATCCGGAGGGGAACGATGGCCGAAGTGGCCGATCGATTAGACGGCAGGTAAGCGTTGCGTGGTCCGAGGCCCGTGCTTCACGTCGGAAGAACGAGCCGGGAATCTTGCCGGCGGCGTAGGAACGCTCTTCGACATCAACGGTGAGGGGGAAGAAGTCGATGCCGTCGCGTACGCGACGGGCACCGGTTGCTGCCACCAGGATTTGGGTGTCGCCCATGCGGGCAACAACCGAACCACTGGCGAGGCCAGCCATTTTGCCTGTTTCCAGGCTCATTTCTGGACCGTCACCTGCGGTGACGGATCCACTTACTCGTACAGCATCAGTCATTGATGCTCCTTTTGATTTGGTATTCGGCGCGCCAGCGACCCTCGCTGGAGCTGAACGGCGCAGCCAGATCCCAGATTGCAGCTACCGAACACGCCCCGTTCGTGGAGCAGATTTCGTGGGAGAAATCTCTTGCCTTCACCAGCTAGCGCTGTGAGTGACAGTTCGGGAGCCAGAAACCAGGCTCTGCCTTTTGCCGCGACGGTTAACCCGTCGGCAGCAGTCTAGGCACAGTGAGGACCGAAAGCGCCGACCCCACCAACTCAGAACGTGCGAGCGAAGCCGAACGACGGCGAGGCACGAAGCGCCGCCGAACCACAGCGGCCCACACCACCTACCCCACGAAGCGTTTCGGCGCCCAGCGCCGAAAGGTGGTAGAGAGAAGGCGCCCCAGCGCCGCCGAACCACAGCGGCCCACACCACCTATCCACGAAGCGTTTCGGGCCAGCGCCGAAAGGTGGTAAGAGAGAAGGCGCCCCAGCGCCGCCGAACGACAGGAACGAGCGCAGGCGAGCAACATCACAGCTGCGGAGGGACGGAGCTGCACCAACCGCTCGAGCCGGATAGCGAAGCGCTCGGAGCGACCCGCAGCGAGGCACGAGCGCAGGCGAGCGAAGTCGACGAACTAGCGCCGCAGGCCGAGCTCGCGAGGAGGGAGCGGTAACGCTCCACGTCGATGCTGCGGAGATAGTCGAGCAGGCGCCGGCGGCGGCCCACGAGCATCAGCAGCCCACGACGGCTGTGGTGGTCCTTCTTGTGCACGGCGAGATGGTCGGTGAGGTGCCTGATCCGATCAGTGAGCAGCGCGATCTGAACTTCAGGGGAACCGGTATCGCCTTCACCTCGTGCGAATTTCGACACGGTGTCGGCCTTGGGAGGCAGGTTTGCGGCTGGCTTGCTCATGTTGGATCTCCTGATTCAGAGTGGTGTGGAGGGTGGCCCTCGGGTCCAGCCATTCCACGGGTACCCCGGTGGAACAGCAGCCTCAAAGGCTACCAGCGGGGCAGTCCGTAGCGGCAGCGGCTCGTTCGGTTGTGGAGGGCTCTTCGGCCAGTCCTCAGATGCCTTCTACGAGCAGCAGATCAGTGTGCGCAGCCGTCTCCCGAACCGCTCGGGCTGCGGTGTACTGGTCGGACTCATAAAAGCGGCGCGCCGAGTCCAGGTCGTCGAACTCGATCAGGATCACGAGGCCACGCAGATCTCCCTCACGGTGATCTGGCGAAGGATTCCTCACGAGAATCCGTCCGCCATAGTCGCCGATCACCGGACCCGACATTTCCTTGAACTTCTCGAAGGCGTCTTTGTCGTGAACCCTGATGTGTGCGATGAGATAACCCTTGGACATTGAGCTGTTCCTCTGTTTCTGGGCCACGCGCACCGTGAAAGCGGTGCGCGTGGACCTCTCAATTGAGGTTCGCGCTCGTCCTACGTACCGTCAAGCATTACCGTTCGACGGTGCGAATCTCCACATTTGAAACGTTTGTCGTCGGGACTCCCCCTCCCCACCACGGGGGCCGCTACTTCATCTTTGTGAAGCTGGTGAGCGACGATGGCATCGTCGGCTACGGCGAGATCTACTGCGCAACGTTCAACCCCTACACCGTGGCGGCAATGGCGGCCGATGTCATCGAGCGCGACGTGATCGGCACCGATCCCAGATCGATCGAGAGGTTGTTCCGCACCGTCTACAGCCGGGGCTTCACTCAGCGACCCGACGTATCGCTCATGGGTGTGTTCAGCGGAATCGAAATCGCCTGTTGGGACATCGCCGGAAAGGCCTCCGGTCTGCCGATCACCGAAATGATCGGCGGCCGCGTTACTGACCGGCTGCGTACGTACACCTATCTCTATCCCACCGATCCCGATGAGGACATCTACGCGAACGGCGGAGTCTATGTCGATCCGGTCGTTGCTGCAGAAACGGCCGCTCGCTACGTGGCGAAGGGACATACCGCAGTGAAGCTCGACCCGATGGGCGGGTACTATGCCAACGATCCCAGGATCCCTTCGATGGAACGACTCGATCTCACCGAAGCGATGGTCGGTTCGATCCGGGCGGCTGTCGGGTCCGAGGCCGACATCCTGTTCGGAACTCACGGTCAGTTCACCCCCGCCGGCGCTCTCCGGTTGGCGAACCGGATCGAGCCGTTCGAGCCCCTGTGGTTTGAAGAGCCGGTTCCACCCGACAACGTTGCGGCGATGACCGCCGTCGCGTCAGGAACCAGGATCCCGATCGCCGCCGGAGAGAGACTGACAACCAAGTACGAGTTCGCCCCCTTGCTTGCCGCCGGTGCGGTCCATATCGCCCAGCTCAACACGGCGCGTGCTGGAGGCATTCTTGAGAGCCGAAAGATCGCTGCAATCGCTGAAGCCCACCATGCCCAGATCGCACCGCACCTCTACAACGGCCCCATAGGAGCCGCAGCCAACATTGCAGTTGCGGCGACCGCTCCCAATTTCCTCATTCTGGAGGCGATTCTCGACTTCGGCGGTTTCTACGCCGAGCTACTCACCGCTCCCCTGGAATGGGTTGACGGCAACGTGGCGGTTCCAACCGCACCCGGGCTCGGCGTCGAACTGGACGAAGAGGTAGCCCGCGCTCACCCATACGTCGGCGACACGCTGCATCTCGAAATGCCCTGGCAGGATCGGTGAGCGCCGCACTCTTCGAGGTCGAGGGAAACCGAGCCGAGCCCAATGATCTCACCCGAGGGCCGTGGAGCGCAGACGCCCAGCACGGTGGACCACCCTCGGCACTGCTCACAGTGCTGGTCGAGTCCGTGAGCCAACCCGATCAATGGATCGCCCGAATAAACGTTGAACTGTTGGCACCGGTGCCGCTCACCACACTCACCACTTCGGTTCGATCCGAACGGCTCAGCCGCCGGGTCGCGATCGCCCATGCCGAACTCTGGAGCGGCGAGAAGCTGGTTGCCCGGGCGGCCGGCCGCCTGCTCACCCAGGTGGACGTCACGATTGATCCAGCACCGTCGGCGGATCAGGAACACCCGCTTCCCGGCCTCGATTCCGAGAGACCAGCACCTTCGTGGGCAGTCGGGAAGAGCGAGGCAGTATTTCACCGGGACGCCATTTGTCATCGCTGGGAGGTGGGCGACTTTGAAGAGTCCGGACCGGCCAAGTGCTGGCAGCGTCTCACCGTTCCGGTCGTGGAGGGCATCGAGGTCAGCAGCCATCAACGAATCATGGCGGTTGCCGACATCGCCAGCGGGGTGAGCGCGATCTTCATGCCCAGCAGCGGCTTCGGGTTGATCAACAGCGACCTCGACGTTTCGTTCCTCCGGCCGGCTGTCGGTGAATGGATCCGATCCGACGCCACCACCAGAACCGGGCCACGAGGTACCGGGCTGTGCGTCAACGCTCTCTCCGACGAGTTCGGCCCCGTCGCGTTCGGTACCCAAACCCTGCTGGGCCGTCCCTTCAACTTCGATTAGCCGCAGACCCCGTTTACAGTGGCGGCGTGAGCCAGGACACCGATCAAGCCATCGTTCGAGAGCTCAACCAACGGTTCTATGCCGCCCACGAGAGTCGGGATTTCGAAACGATGGTTTCGTTGTGGAGCCATGGCCCGGACGTGGTGTGCATCCATCCCGGCTGGCCGATCCTGCGCGGCTGGGAGGCGGTGGAAGACAGCTGGCGTCGCATCTTCCACGGACCCTCGGACAACCAGTTCATCGTCACCAACGATCAGCTCAACATCGCCAACGGCGTGGCCTGGATCACACTCGATGAGAACCTGATGAGTACGGGTGGAACCGGGACGATCGCAGCCACCAACATTTTCGTGCGGACCGAAGGTGAGTGGAAGATCGTCCACCACCACGGGTCCCCCGTGGCAGCCCAACGCAGACAAATCTGAGGAAGATGATGTGCGTCTCCAGCGACGTCGCTCAGAGCAACAGTGTCTTGGCCTCATCGATATCGATTTGGAGCTGAGCTTTGAGAGCATCGAGGCCATCGAAACGCTGCTCGGTCCGCAACATCTTCACGAACTCGACCTTGCCCTCGGTCCCATACAGATTGCCGTCGAAGCCGATCAGGTGGGCTTCGACCAATGATCGCTCTGCATCCTCGTAGAACGTGGGGCGCTTGCCAACGTTCACTGCTGCCGGATGGCGGCTGCCGCCGGCGAACTCATACCAGGCGGCGTACACACCGTCGGCGGGGATTGCCCGCTCGGGCGATACGTCGACGTTGGCCGTGGGAAAGCCGATCGTGCGACCACGCTGATCACCGTGTTTCACTTCGCCGCGAACCTGGTGAAGGCGGCCCAACATTGCGGCAGCCAACTCAACGTCGCCACTTGCGACGGCGCGGCGGATCGCGGTTGAGGACACCGGTTGACTGTCCTCGCCCGGTTGGAGAATCTGATCGAGAGGATGGACATCAAATCCTCGTTTGGCACCGATCTCAGTCAACAGCTCGGTGGTGCCCTCACGCCGATATCCGAAGTGGAAATCGTTGCCCACGGCCACCGAACTGGCTTGCAGACAATCGACGACCACCCGATCTACGAAGTCACCGGCTCTCTCGTGCGCTTGGTCGTGATCGAAGTGGATGACAACTGTTGTGTTGACCCCGATTTCCTTCAGAAGCTCGAGGCGATGCTCGATGCCAGTGAGGATCTTGGGAGCGCTGTCGGGCCGAGTGACTTGGGCGGGATGGGGGTCAAAAGTGACGACGGCCAGCCGAGCACCATCGTGATCTGCGAGCCGCCGGGTCTCCTCCAAAACAAACCGGTGGCCTCGGTGGACACCGTCGAACACACCGATGGTGACAGCGTGCTGTTCTGCGAGGCACTCACCCAGAACCGGGTTCCGAATCACCAACATTGAGGCGTCAACCTACCAAGACTTTCACGGGCCGGAACTCACCCTCGTGAGACTCATACACAGCCAAGACATCACCATGCGCGTCGACGATGGCGAGCTGCCCTGAGCCGGAGCTGGGTCCCAGGGATTGTCCGTGCCGGACCTGTGCGGCAACGGCGTCGTCGACCTGCATCGTTGGCAGGTGCGACAGCATCTCGGCAAGCGGGCGAAGTTCGGCATCTTCCACCGGTCGCGCCGCATGCACATCGAAACGGCCGACCGCGGTGCGACGGAGCTTTCGGAGGTGAGCTCCTCCGCCCAACGCAGTGCCCATGTCGGCGGCCAGCGTCCTGATGTAGGTGCCAGCCGAGCAATGAACCGAGATCCGGTAGACCAAGGGGTCCTCGGTTGGTTCGAGGTCGATGTTGTGGACCGTTACGGCCCGAGGCGGTCGATCAACCTCTTTTCCCTGCCTGGCCAACTCGTGCAGCCGCTTGCCGTCGATCTTGATCGCCGAAACCATGGGCGGTATTTGCTCGATGTCGCCGACGAAAGCCTCCGCGGCCTTACGCACCTGAGCTGGTGAGAGCTCCATCTCGAATGAGCCCGTCACCTCGCCGGTTGAATCAAGGGAGTCGGTCGTCACTCCGAACACCACCTCGCCTTCGTACTTCTTGTCGGTGCCGGTCACGAACTGCAGCAGTTTGGTTCCCTTGCCGACCCCCAGCACCAGCACGCCGGTTGCGTCGGGGTCGAGGGTTCCGGCGTGACCAACCTTGCGAGTTCGGAGTTTGCGGCGGACCTGATCGACCACATCGTGGCTCGTGCAGCCCGACGGTTTGTCGACCACGAGCACACCGGTGGCCCCCGAGTCGTTCCGGTTACGACGACCCATCAGTCGAAGGACACTGCATCAGGTTCAAGGCCGTCGTCGTCGTTCTCACCGGAGGCTTGAAGGTCATCATCAGACGAGATGTCGAGGCTGGCCAGGATCGAATCGATACGGGCCCCAGCTCGAACCGACGGGTCGAACTGGATGACAACTTCTGGTGTCTTGCGCAGCTTCACCTGGTGGGCGATAGCCGACTGCAACGGCACCCGCTGTTCAGCCAGGACCGCCAGGATTCTTTCGTCGGCTTCGGGATCATTCTCCAATGTGCTGATGAAGACATCGCATCGATTCAGGTCGTTGTCGATCTCGGTGCCGGTGACGGTTATGAACGGAAGTCGGTCGTCATCGAGCCGCTCGAGGTGTTCGGCAACCACCTGCTGAAGCAAAGCATTCAGCCGCGCAGTACGGGGATAGTGCTTGGTACTGCCGGGACGCTTCTTCCGGTTCGGTTGACGGCGGCTCATGGGGACTCCATCCAGGATCTGTTGATCGAGTTGACCTCGATATTGGGTTGGGACCAGACAAACCGCTCGACCGAATCGGCCACCTCGCCGGCGTGTTCGGCCGATCCGGACACGATGGCGAAGCCCAGTTGAGCTCGCTGCCATTTGTCGAGATACCCAACTTCAGCCGAACCTACTGACTTCCAGCCATCGACGGTCCGAATGATGCTCTGCACGATCGAGCGCTTTGCTTTCAATGACTGGGCCATGGGGATATGCAGTTCGACTGTGAGGACACAAACGTGCACGAGGGTCTACTAGGCGCGGGGAATCTCTTGTTCCTCGAAGGTCTCGATGATGTCGCCGGGCTTGAGGTCCTGGAAGTCGGAGAGACCGATACCACATTCGAACCCGGACCGAACTTCGCGGACGTCCTCTTTGTAATGACGGAGCGATTGAATTGATCCACGCCAGATGATCGTGCCTTCCCGAAGGAACCGAACCTTGGAGTTGCGGGTGATGGTGCCGCTGAGAACCATGCAACCAGCGATGGCTCCCTGGCGTGGCACCCGGAAGATCTCTCGCACCTCGGCGTCGCCAGTAACCACCTCTTTGAATTCGGGAGCGAGCATGCCGAGCATGGCGTTCTCGATGTCTTCGAGCAGTTTGTAGATGATCTCGTAGTTGCGGATCTCCACCTTTTCCTGATCGGCCATCTCGCGAGCCTTGCGATCGGGACGAACATTGAAGCCCAGGATGGTGGCGTTTGAGGTTGATGCCAGGAGAACGTCGTTCTCGGTGATACCGCCAACGCCCCGGGACACGAACGCCAGCTTCACGTCGTCTCGTTCGAGCTTGCGAAGAGAATCGGTGACCGCCTCGAGAGATCCGTTGACGTCGGCCTTGACGATCAGGTTCAGCGTTGCGGTTTCGCCCCGCTGAATCTGGTCGAAGATGTCTTCGAGCTTGGCACCACCGCTGGTTGCGGAGGCGTCGCGCCCGAGGCTGGCCAGTCGATGCCAGTGTTCGCGAGTTGACGCCACTTTGGCAGCGATCTTCTCGCTGGGGGCGACCACAAACGAGTCACCGGCACCGGCGACATCGCTGAGGCCGAGCACCTGAACCGGTACCGAAGGACCGGCCGTTTTGACCTGGTCGCCTTTGTCGTCGATCAGGGCTCGAACTCGACCCCATGATGCGCCGGTGACGAGGGGATCACCCACCGAAAGAGTGCCGCGCTCGACCAGGACAGTGGAAACGGGCCCAAGGCCGGTGTCGAGGAACGACTCCAGCACAACACCGGCTGCCCGACCTTCGGGAGTGGCCCTCAGATCTTCGAGCTCGGCAATGACGGCGAGGTTCTCGAGCAGATCGGGAATGCCTTCGCCGGTCATCGCCGACAACGGCACCATGATGGCCTCACCTCCCCACGCTTCGGGTACGAGACCACGCTCGGCAAGCTGGCTCATCACCCGATCGGGGTCGGCCCCTTCGCGGTCCATCTTGTTGATCGCAACGATGATCGGGACTTCGGCCGCCAGAGCATGGTCGAGCGCCTCAGCTGTCTGGGGCATGACACCGTCGTCGGCTGCGACAACCAACACCACGACGTCGGTTGCGTCGGCGCCCCTGGCTCGCATGGCCGTGAACGCCTCGTGGCCGGGGGTATCGAGGAAGGTGAGCGTTGCACCGTCGTCGGTTGACGCCTGGTAGGCGCCGATGTGCTGGGTGATGCCGCCCGCTTCACCGGCGACAACGTTGGCCGAGCGAATACGGTCGAGCAAGAGAGTTTTTCCGTGGTCGACGTGACCCATCACGGTGATCACCGGTGGGCGATGCGGCCATGTTGCCACGATCTCGTCGTCGTCCTCGTCGGGGAATTCGAGCACCTTGCGGAGCTCCACTTCCTGCTCTTCGCCGGGGTCGACCAGACGGATTTCAGCGCTCACCTCGGCGGCGAACAGCTCGATCATGTCGTCGCTCAGCGACTGTGTAGCGGTGACCATTTCACCGTTGGTGAGCATGAACCGAACGACGTCGGCAGCTGTGCGGTTGAGCTTGGGACCGAGGTCTTGGGCCGTGGACGCACGTTCGATGACGATGGTGCCCTCGGGCACGGGGGCATCCTCAGCGGTGTACTTGGGGATGTCCATCGGCATGAGGTCTTCGGCGTTACGACGACGACGCTTCTTGCGACGCTGACCTCTGTTGCCAGGACCACGACCGGGAGGACCACCACGACCGGGAGGACCACCACGACCGGGGAAACCACCGGGACCGCCGGGGCCACCTCCGCCGCCGGGAGGACGACCGGGTGCACCGCCACCGGGGGCGGTGCGATAGGGGGATCCGCCCGCCGGGCGAGTTCCACCACCGGGACGGGGCGGGGCGGGTTTGCCGCCACCGGGTGGCGGAGGAATCGGCTTCCCGGTTCGACCACGCGGTGGTCCGGGTGGCGGCGGGATCGGTTTGCCACCGGTTGAACGGGGTGGAGTAGGGGCCGCATCGGCTGCCGGAGCGGTTACCTCGGCCGGAGCGGTTCCTCGGGCCCCATCGGCAGAACTTTCTGAAGCAGGGGCCTCAGCAGCAGGGACCTCTACCGAGGGCGCCTCAGCAGCAGGTGCCTCTGCAGCAGGCGTTTCGGCCGGTGTTTTGACCGCTGGTACAGGCGGCTCGGGAACCCGAGCTGATGCAGGAACGGCGGCAGCGGGTGCTGATCGCAACGTCTGGGGTGGCGGTGGGATCGGAGGGGTCGATCCCGACGATGCCACAGGCTGGGGCGCAACCTTGGCTGCGGCTCCGCTGGAAACCTTGGGAGCGGCCTTCGCCGGGGCCTCCGGGGCCGTAGCTGCGGCGGCAGCCTGCGTAGCCGGAGCCTTCTTCCTGGGCGGCGGCCTCTTCTTCGCAGCCTTCTTCTTGGACGCGGCCTTCTTGGGCGGAGTTTTTTCGTCTTCGGGCTCTGGAATGGGGTCGCGAACTAGGCCCTCTCGCTCCGCCTTTCGACGAAGACGGTCCGCCTGCGCCTCGACGATGCTGGAGGAATGGCTCTTGGCGCCGATGCCAAGACTGCCGCAGAGATCGAGGATCTCTGCATTCGACATTCCCAGTTGACGAGCGAGTTCATAAACACGGACTTTGGCAGGCACAGACTTTAAACAACCTCGGGTTATTGCAGGGGCGCGACGCTCCTACGAATCAGCCTTTCATGCTAACCGCGAACTCGCTAATTCAACCTCAGCGCCCGATTGAGGCCGCCATTGTCGGATGCGACCGTGAGGCATTCATCAGAACAGACCCACGCACCCCTCCCCGCACTCGGTCCGCCCCGTCTGACAACGCCGTCACGGACGGTCAGACGCGTCAACGCCGACGCTGGTTTCTTGGCACGGCATCCAACGCAGGTTCGGTACGGTGAAGTCACAATCGGTTGCTCACGGTTGGGGTGCGGCACGGACCGCTCCCCCGGGCGAGATCATGGCGTGCGACAACTACTCTTCTTCGTCGTCATCAACCGGAGCCCCCTCGTCGTGGGTCTCGGCGTCAGCCTGTGCGGTGTCCGCAGTGCCGGCCGCGGCTCCGGCCTCATCGGCGGTTTCGGTGTCGACTCCCGTTGGGTCTTCGCCAGGAGATTCCTCCGCGGTCGGTTCCTGCCCAGCAGCTTCTTCCTCAGCTGCGGGTTCCTCTGTCACCGTTTCCTCGGCTGCGGGTTCCTCGGCTGCGGGTTCCTCGGCTGCGGGTTCCTCCGTCGCCGGTTCCTCGCCTAGCAGCTTGTTCCTCAGCTGCGGGTTCCTCTGTTGCCGTTTCCTCGGCTGACTGGCTCACCTCGGGGGTGGCCTCGGCCTCTCCGGAGGCGAGGGCGTTGTATTCGTCGAGGGTCATAGCCGGGCTGCCATCGGCAGGCTGCCATTTCTGTTCGCCGGTCTCTTCGTCGACGATCCACGCGCCCTGGGCCCAATCCTCGCCTTCGTAGTCCTCCGGAGGTGCGTTCAGTTCCTCTTCGAGTTGGGTCTCGCTCTTGATGTCGATGCGCCAGCCGGTGAGACGATGGGCGAGGCGGGCGTTCTGCCCTTCCTTGCCGATAGCGAGCGATAGCTGGAAGTCGGGAACGATGACCTCGGCGGTTCCGGTGTCTTCGTGAAGGCGAACCTCTTTCACCTTGGCCGGCGAGAGGGCCCGAGCCACATACTCGTACTGATCATCGGAGAACGGGATGATGTCGACCTTCTCGCCGTTCAGCTCGTTCACGACCATGCGAACCCGGGATCCGCGAGCGCCAACGCAGGCGCCAACCGGATCGACGTTCTGATCATTGGACGCAACCGCGATTTTGGTTCGATGACCGGGCTCGCGTGCACAACCCTTGAGCTCCACGATTCCATCGGCGATCTCGGGCACCTCGAGCTCGAACAACCGCTTGACCAGACCGGGATGAGTGCGGGAGACCACTATTTGGGGACCACGGTCGGTCTTTCGGACCTCAACGATGTACGCCTTGTGGCGATCTCCGGCCTTGGGTCGCGGGCCGGAAGAGACCTGCTCGGATTGGGGCAGCAGTGCATCAACGCGACCCAGATCCAACAGGGTGTAGCGAGCGTCGGTCTGCTGAACGATGCCGGTGACGATGTCACCCTCCCGACCGGCGTACTCCTCGTACTTCATCTCTCGTTCCTCTTCCCGAATGCCCTGGAGGAGGATCTGCTTGGTGGTCTGGGCGGCGATGCGACCAAAGTTTTCCGGGGTCACATCGAACTCTTCGCCGAAGGGTTCACCCTCTTCGTCGAGTTCCTGGGCGAACACTGTGATTTCGAACGAACCCGGGTCGATGGTTACCCAGCTGTACTCCCAGTGGTCAGGGTCCTTCTTGTAGGCCGATTCGAGGGCGTTGGCCAGAATTCCGAAGAGCTTTTCGATAGAGATGCCTCGGTCCTCGGCAAGTGCTGCGAGGGCTTCTGTCATTTCGTTCGCCATGGCGTTTTCCTATTTCTTCTTGGAGTTCTTGGACTTCTTCTTGCGGGGCGTGGAGTGCGGTTTGGGGGAAGGACCCCAGTTGAAGACGGTCTTGGTGCGCTCGACGTCGGTGTAGGAGATGGATTCGGATTCAGGCTCGGGCAGGTCGATTCCGTCTCGTTCGACCACGGCGACCACGAACGCCTCAGGATCGGCGGCAGTCAGTTCACCCCGAACCCGCCGGTACTCCTTGGCTCCCGACACCAGCTTGACGACCACGTTTTCGCCAACTGCACGCTGGTAGTGGTCCAGCCGCGCCAGGCGACGCTCAACCCCGGGACTGGAGACCTCGAGCGTGTAGCGCCCGGGAATCGGATCGTCTTCGTCGAGAATGGGTCCGATGGCGCGGTTGACTGTTGCCAGCGTGGAGGTATCGACTCCACCGCTCAGCGGCTCGTGTTCAGTGTCGACCAGCACTCGTAGCGTGCCGCCGGTGAATTCCACGTCGACCAGTTCCACACCGAGTTTGGAGATGGGGACGGTGAGAAGCCCGGTCACCCGGTCTTCCAGCGATGAAGTTGCCAAACCGCCCTCCTTTCTCACTCTGCTGTCGATTCACGTGTACTCGAGCACTGTGCTTCAGGCACAGAATCTGAGCCTAGAAACAACACAAGCGTGGGCCGAAGCCCACGCCTGAAGACGTCTGGGGCATCATACCGGCCAGAAGCGTTGGACTAAGGTCCGGTCGTGGGCTTTTTCAATTCGGTCAAGAAGTGGTTCTCCTCCGAGGCAACCGAGGTCAAGGAATCTGCAACGGCGGCGAAGTCCCGAATGGACGCTGCGATGGATCGGCGCGAGGCCGACCTCGGCGCCACACCGACACAGAAACTCGAGCAGATCAAGTCTGAAATCTCCGACGATCCCTTCGCCGAGGTCCGCACCAAGATCGACGGAAAGCAGGCTCATGCCGACGCTGTGGACGAACTCTCCCAACCAGCCCGAGCGGGTATGGAGGACAGCGGACCAAGGGAAGATTCCGAACAAGAACCTGACGCATCAGCCTGAGTTATCCGCGGTGTCGGCTCGCACCAGAGCCGGAGCGGCCCTGACGGGTTGAACAGTGGCAGACTGAACTCATGGACGCCGGTGCCGTAACTTTTCCCCGCAAAAAGACCCGTCAGATCATGGTGGGCAACGTGCCCGTCGGTGGCGATGCCCCCATCACTGTTCAGTCGATGACCATCACCAAGACCGCTGACCACGAGGCCACCCTCCAGCAGATCTATGCGCTGGCGGCCGCCGGGGCCGACATCGTGCGATGTACCTGCAACGAACCCGCCGCCGCCGAGGGGCTGGCCCGAATCGTCCCCCGCTCGCCCGTTCCCATTGTCGCCGACATCCACCATCAGTACCGCCGGGCGCTCGAAGCTCTGGAGGCGGGGGTTCATTGTCTGCGCCTGAATCCGGGCAACATCCGTAGACCCGAACACATCAAGGCGGTGGCTCAGGAAGCCAAGGACCGTGGTGTTCCCATCCGCATCGGTGTGAACGGCGGCAGCCTTCATCCCGACCTGTACAAGAAGTACGGGGGGCGAGTGACCCCCGAGGCAATGGTTGAATCGGCCCTCCAGGAGATCGCCTACTTCGAGGAGGTCGACTTCGACCTGATCAAAATCAGCGTCAAGGCGTCGAACGTGCCACTGATGATCGAGGCCTATCGCCAGCTCAGTGAAGTCACCGATCACCCGCTCCATCTCGGGGTAACCGAGGCCGGACCGCCGCCGGGTGGCATCGTGAAAGCAACCGCCGGAATCGCCACCCTTCTGGCCGAAGGCATCGGAGACACAATCCGGTATTCACTCACCTCGGATCCGGTGGATGAAGCCAAGCTCGGTCGTCAATTACTCGAATCGTTCGGATTGCGCGAACGCAAGAACGTCGACCTGATCGCATGCCCCAGCTGCGGCAGGGCTGAGATAGATGTGTTCAAGGTGGCCCAGGACGCCCAGGATGCCTTCGCCGACAAGAAGCTGCCGCTCCAGGTTGCGGTGATGGGCTGTGTGGTGAACGGTCCAGGCGAAGCTCGCGATGCCGATATCGGCATCGCGGCGGGGAACAAGCGAGGTCACCTCTTCGTGAAGGGCACCAATGTCGCAGTGGTTCCCGAAGCCGACATGGTGTCGACGCTCGTCGAGTGGGCCGAGTTCATCAACGAACATGGCATCGACGCCGCCATGAAGCGAGCCGAAGAAAGTGCACCGGCCGCTCGTAGAGCGGCCGAAGAAGACCGAGATCGAAACCTCAACGAATTGGGCGAAGACGCCAACAATGCCGAACAGACCGTGGAGTTGATACGTCGCGAGCGCGGCGAAGACTAGACCGGCACGGCCCCTTTTGGTCGGGCAGCTCTAGGTTCCCGTGATGACCGGAAGAGTTGGCTGCGGGGGGTGTGACTGAGTTCAGGGTGCCGACCGAGCTCAGCCGAGACGTCGAAGCGACTCGGTCTCGCGCTCTCCATTCCGACACCGAAGTCACGTTCTCCGACAACTGACACTGCAACGAGCAGGCTCGATGGCGACGGGGCCCTACCAAAGGGGTTGAACCCAGTGAGGACCTGATCGTTCTATCCCGGTGCCAATGGCGGCGAGCGAAGCACGCAGTCGCTCGAGTTGCGGCGTCAGCCGGCCAGCAGGACGACGTCGAGGAAGATCGTCGTGATGCCGAGCACTGCGAGTATCGCCACCACGCCGTAGGTCAGGGGAAGCAGCTTGGCCACATCGACCTGATAGCGCTTTCCGCCGATGGAGCGAAGCCGTTCGTAGGTTGCGATCGCAGCGTGGCCACCGTCGAGGGGAAGCAGCGGCAGAAGGTTGAAGACTCCGACGAAGCAGTTGATGAGGGCCAGAAGGTAGATCGGGAAGGTCCAGTCGGTATCGGCGGTGCGGCCGGCCACTCCGACTGCTCCGACCACCGAAACCGGCCGTTCGGCGTCCTGCTCGGCACCGCCATCGACGCTGACCGCGCTCTGTACCAGTCCGATCAGCGTGCTGGGCGAAAGGAACCGAGGAATTGCGGTGGCGGTCAGCCACATTGACTCACCGAACTCGTTCACCCCGGCAATGACTCCAGGACGTTGCAGTTCGGGCACTGCGGAGAAGTCGGCACCGACGCCGATTCGACCGAAGCTGGAGCCCCCGTCGTTCACTGTCCCGATGGTTGCAGTCTTTTCGAACGTTGCTCCGTCACGGCGAACGACGAACTCGACCGTTTCGCCCGGGCGGGATCGGACCGCATCCAGCAGCCCGAACCACTGATCGGTCTCGACCCCGTCGACAGAAACAATCTGATCACCGGCCAGTAGTCCAAGCTCCTGCCCGGTGGTCTGAGCCCCGTTTTCACCTTCGGATAGTTCGTCGATAACCCAGCCGCTGCTGTCATAGTCGGGATGAAGAAACCCAATACCGATGACAGAGCTGAGCAGAACGAACAACACCAGCGCCTGCAAGAAGTGCATCATCGAGCCGGCAGTGATCACGAGCATCCGGCGGGGATAACTCTTGTTCATGTACGCCCGGTCGGCGTCCTCGGGCGCAACCGGATCCAGATTGTTCATCCCGATGATGCGGACGAAGGCACCGGCGGGGATGGCCTTCACCCCGTAGGTGACCTCTCCCCGCTTGAACGAGAAGATCGTTGGGCCGAATCCGAGAAAGAAATCGGTCGGCTTCATGCCGGTCCACTTGGCGGTCATGAAGTGGCCGAGTTCGTGGAGGAAGATCATGAAGATCACTCCGACGGCCACCAGGAAATAGACAGGACCGGCGAACAAAAGCAACCAGCCGAAGAATCCGATCAGCAGCGCGAGCGCCCAGAGGTTGGTGCCAGGCTCCTCGCCGGGATCGGTGTCACCCAGGGCCAGCGATGCGGCGCGGCCTCGCTCGCTTTGAGGCGGGGTGACGTTGTGGGTTTCTTCGTGCACGAATTGGTCCTTAGGGGTGTCAGGGTCGACTGGCGATGAATTCGGTTGCACGAGCCCTCGCCGAGCGGTCTCCTTCTAGAACACCATCCAGTGTCTCACCCTTCCCACCATCATGTGAGGTCAGGACCGACTCGACCACTATTGGGATCTCCGAGAAGCGGATTCGCTCGGACAGGAACGCCTCCACCGCAACTTCGTTGGCCGCACTCAGCCACGCCGGAGCGGTGCCGCCGATCCGGCCGGCGTGGAAGGCGAGATCGAGACACGGGAATGCGGCACGATCCGGTGGTTCGAAGGTAAGCGTCAGCGAGTGGGTCCAGTCGATCGCTCCGAAGGGCGCGCCCAAACGATCCGGAAATGCCAGTGCGTATCCGATGGGACCTCGCATGTCGGGATTTGAGAGTTGAGCGATAGTGGAACCATCGGAAAAAGTGGCCATCGAATGAACTATTGATTGGCGGTGCACGACCACATCGATGTGGTCGAACGACAGCGCGGTACCCAGGTGGGAGGGCGCGCCGAACAATTCCACGGCCTCGATGACCTCCAGGCCCTTGTTCATCAGGGTGGCAGAATCGACCGTGATTTTGGGGCCCATCGCCCATGTTGGATGCGCCAGCGCCTGGGCAACGGTGACCGACTCGAGTTCGGTGGCGGTCTTGCCTAGGAACGGTCCACCCGACGCCGTTATCTGAAGTCGATGAATCTGGCGAGGCTGGTTGTTGGCCCGCAGGCATTGGTGGATGGCGGCGTGTTCTGAATCGACCGGCACCAACTCGGCTCCCGTGGTGCGCCTGGCCCGCTGCACCACCGGTCCAGCGGCGATCAGGGACTCCTTGTTGGCGAGCCCGAGCCGCTTACCCGCCTCGAGGCAGGCCAGCGTGACGGGAAGCCCGGCGAAACCCACGATGCCATTTATCGTGACGTCCGCAGCTGCCGCCACGTCCTGCAGCGCAGATTCGCCGGCCCGAACCTCGATGGTGGGCGGCAGCGCGTCACGGAGAGCCCCGAGGTGGTGGTTGTTGGCGAGGACGACTACCTCCGGCTCATATCGTCGAGCCTGGTCGGCCACCACTTCCCACGACGACCCTGCGCACAGGGCATACACCCGATAGTGGTCCGGTTCGGTGTCGATGACCTCGAGGGTTTGGGTTCCGATCGATCCGGTCGACCCGGCAATGGTGACCGCAGTCGTCATGGTTCGAGGCTAGACGCTGGAGGCTTCGCCACTGCCCTTCCCAACAGGCGAGTGAAAAGGCCGAAGACCAGCGGACTAGGCGTAGTCGAGCACCCGCGCTAGGAAGTAGGCAGCAGGCAGGACGAGCAGGAGGGCATCGACGCGGTCGAGGATGCCACCATGTCCTGGTAGAAGCGCGCCCATGTCCTTGAGCTTCAGGTCTCGTTTGAGCATGCTTTCGAAGAGATCCCCGATCACTGCGACAACCCCCAGCACCAAACCGAACAAGGCAGCATGCCACCACGAGGTTCCCACGCTGAAGATCGCATCGAGAACCAAAGCGCCAACGACTGCGCCGACGACGCCGAAGAGAGTTCCCTCCCACGACTTGCCCGGCGACCACGGGTTGAAGACCCGGTCACCGAAGAAGGCCTTCTTGAACGATCGACCGCCGAAGAAGGCGGCGGTGTCGGCGACCACCGTGACCGCAATGGCCCCGACAAGCAGTTTCTGCCCATCTGTGAGGCTGATCAGGAGGGCGCCGAAGCTGGCCCCGCCGCCGATCCAAAACACGCCCAACAAGGTGACAGCAAGGTTTGTGAGCGGACGGACCCGGTCGGCCCCAACGATGTACCAAAGGCCCCCGAAGCCAACCGTTATGGCCATCAGGACGGCATAGGCCTGCTCGCCCCGCCAGTACGCGGCAAGAGGGAACAGCAATGCGCCGACAAGCCCGAGCATTGTGGCCGGATGGTGGTCGCCATGACGGACGGCGTCGAAGAACTCGACCGCCGCTAGAGCGGCAGCCCCGGCGATGAGAACCGTTCCGGCCAGTGGATGAATCAGTATCGCCGCCAGAGCGATGGCTGCGAGCCCGAGTCCGACGCCGACCGCCTGGCCCATGTTTCGGCCCATGCCCTCATTTGGAGTGACAGCCGAACGTGCGGCGCGAGGGCGGGATTGCCGCTCTGGCCGCTTCCGCTTTGCTCGTGATTCAGCCCCGGCGCTGGCGGGAGCGGGTGTTGGTGTTGGTATGGCTGCTGCCGCCGGTGGGGCGGCGTCGCCGAACGGGTCTTCGAGGTCGAGATCGGGACGAGGAGGATGCGGTGCGTTGAGTCGAGGATCGTCGAAGTTCAAGATGTCGTCATGACGAACCGCCGATCCTTCGTCACCGAAGACGACCTCGAGGTCGTCATCGGCCCAACCTGAACTCTCGCCTCGCCAGCGCGGACCGGAAAGATCGTTCCACACCTCGGGCTCTGGCTGGCCCTGGACCCGTGGGACCTGACCGGTTGGGGGCGCGCTCCAATGAGGTAGTGACCCGCTACCACTCTCGTCGTCCTCGCCGGGGACCACGGGAACCGGTCCGAAGCGATTGGGATCGACCTCGGGAGGATCCCCAAAGACGTCGTAGATACTGGGTGTGTCGTCGTCAGCCATTTCTATACCTCGAGCAGTTCCGCTTCTTTGTCGGCTACCGCTTGATCGATTTCCCCTTCGCTAGCGTGGGTTAGTTGATCGAGCGTCTTCTCCGCCCGTTCCAGGTCATCGGAGGACATCTGTTTGTCCTTCTCCGCGCCCTCGAGATCCTTGCGGGCCTCACGGCGAATGTTACGAATGGCAACTCGGCCATCCTCTGCCATCTTCCTGGTGAGTCGAACCAATTCCTTGCGTCGTTCCTCGGTGAGGGGCGGGAAGTTCAGACGGAGTGAACGACCGTCGTTGCTGGGCGAGAGGCCCAGGTCGCTGGTCCTGATCGCCTTTTCGATCGCTTCGATGTTCTGGGGATCGTGAGGGGTGATGAGCAGCTGACGGGCCTCGGGAATTGCGATCGACGCCAGTTCCTGAATATTCATCCGCACCCCATAGGCCTCGGCGCTGAGACGCTCGACCAACTGGGGGGCCGCCCGACCGGTTCGAACCGAAGAAAAGTCCGAGCGAGCGTGCGCGATGGCTTTGGCCATCCGGTCCTTTGCATCGTCTAGGACCAGCTCTGCCAACTCGCTCATGAAACCAGAGTACCTACAGAGTTCCCCAGTAGCAGGCTTCTCAGGTTTCCTGTGCCGAGAAGATCGAAGACCACGATAGGCATCTTGTTCTCACTGCAATGAGCGATGGCGGTGGAGTCCATGACGCGAAGGTTCTTGTTCAGCACGTCGAGATAGCTGAGACGGTCGATCTTTGTGGCGCTCGGGTCGGTCTTGGGGTCGGCGGTGTAGATGCCGTCAACACCTCCGTGGGTTCCCTTGAGCAGGACCTCAGCCTCGATTTCAACCGCACGGAGAGCGGCGGTGGTATCGGTGGTGAAGAATGGATTGCCGGTGCCAGCGGCAAAGATCACGACCCGGTCCTTCTCCATGTGGCGAATTGCTCTGCGACGGATGTAGGTCTCTGCCACCTGAGGCATGCTGATGGCGCTCTGGACTCGGGTGGGTACACCTTTTTGTTCGAGAATGTCTTGCAGACCCAGCGCATTCATCACCGTGGCGAGCATGCCCATGTAGTCGGCCTGAGCCCGGTCGAGACCGCTCTCTGCGCCGGTCATGCCTCGCCAGATGTTGCCACCGCCAACCACGACGGCGATCTCTACTCCCAGTTCGTTGCGGGCTTCGACGATGTCGTCAGCGATCCGGCTGACCACTCCCCCGTCGATTCCGAACCCTTTTCTCCGGCAAACGCTTCGCCTGACAGCTTCAGTAGGACACGTTTGTACTTCGGTTCGGCCGTTGGTGAAGTTGTCCCAGGAGCCACCGTCTCAGTCATCGGTTTCAAAGGTACCCGACCGCTAGCCCACCATTGCGAGAGCGAAGCGTTTGATTTCACCAGATCCGATCTTGGCAGCGACGGTTTCCTTGTCACCGAAGACGCCCTGCTCCAGGAGAACCGATTCGCTGAACCAGCTGTTCACTCGCCCGGCCACGATCTTGTCCCACGCAGCCTCGGGCTTGCCCTCGCTCTTGGTGATCTCCAGAAGGGCAGCCTGTTCCTTCTCGACATCTTCGGTGGGAACATCGTCGCGAGTCAGGTAGCGGGGCTTGCCAAAGGCGACATGGAGTGCGATCTCGTGAAGGGTGTCGGCATCGACGCCCTCAGCCTCGATCAGCACGCCGGCTCGACCGCCACCATGAAGGTAGGCGTCGATGACTGTGTCGGCAGATTTGGCGTAGTGGGCGACCAAACCCAGTTCGATGTTCTCTTTGACGTTGAGCTTGAGGTCGTCGATCCGTGACTGGAAGGCAGCGGCCGCCGCTTCGCCATCAGCCAATACGGCAGCGGCAATGTCGTTGACAAGCGTGACGAAATCGTCGTTCTTGGCCGAGAAGTCGGTTTCGGATTTGAGGTGGACCAGCGCCGCCGCCGTGTCATTTTCGACAACGACGACGAGTCCCTCGGTGTTATCGCGATCGGATCGGGTCGCGGCCTTGGCCAAACCCTTCTCACGCAGGATTTGGACCGCCGCTTCGAAGTCTCCATCGGCCTGGGTGAGCGCCTTTTTGGCGTCCATCATGCCGGCACCGGTGGACTTACGAAGTTCCTGTACTTCTTTGGCCGTAATTGCCATGAGATTTCGTTTTTCCTTGCTTCGTACGTTTGTTGAGATTGGTTGTGCGACTGGGGAGAACCCGGGTCGTTACGCCTGGGGCTCAGCCGGAGGGGCAATGACTGCGGCGGTTGCACCCGGGGTCTCGGGATCAGCATTGGGCTCGTCCGACCCACCAGGCACGACCTCGGGAGCCGGCGTTGCTGCTGACTCGACTGCCTCTTCAACCGACGGTGCTGCGGCTTCCTGAACCTCAGCGGGGGCGGGGGATGCTGCTTCGGCGGCCAAGCGGGCTTCGCGAGCCGATGCTTCGTCGGCAGCAGCCCTACGGGCCTCGGCCTGTTCCATCGAGATCCGTGCCTCTTCCTCGTCGGAACGTTCGGCGGGACTGGTGGGTGCTCCGGTGCGGTGCGAAGCCATGAGTTTGCCTTCGATCACCGCCTCAGCGATTACTCCGGTCATCAGCTCGGTGGCGCGAATGGCATCGTCGTTGCCGGGGATGGGGTAGGTGATGAGGTCCGGATCACAGTTGGTGTCGACCACGGCGACAATGGGGATTCCGAGCTTTCGGGCCTCGGTGACAGCGATGTGTTCCTTGATGGTGTCCATCACGAACACGACGTCGGGCAGCTTCACCATGTTCTTGATGCCGCCGATGTTGCGGTCGAGCTTGGTGAGCTCGCGGCTGTACAGCAGGGCTTCCTTCTTGGGCATGTGCTCGAAGTCGCCGGCGGCGCGCATGCGTTCGTACTCGATGAGCTTGGCCACCCGCTTGGAGATGGTGTTGTAGTTGGTGAGCATGCCACCCAACCAGCGTTGATCGACGAAGGGCATGCCAACGCTCTGGGCGTGGCGACGGATGGGTTCCTGGGCCTGCTTCTTGGTGCCCACGAACAGCACCGAGCCGCCCTTGGCCACGGTGTCGCGCACGTAGGTGTAGGCCTTCTCGATTCCGTTCAGGGTCTGAACAAGATCGATCACGTAGATTCCGCCACGCTCGCCGTGGATGAATCGCTTCATCTTGGGATTCCACCGACGGGTCTGATGTCCGAAGTGGACTCCGGACTCCAAGAGCTGGCTCATCGTTACTACTGCATCTGACATTGTTTCCTCCGGTTACACCCGCTAACCAGCACACCGACTCACGAATGAGACGGGTGACCGTGGATTCAGATAGCGGCCTGAATGAGTTGACGTCGTTCGGTCGAACGACGTGACAAGGATAGCGGGCCATCGGTTGCTTCAGAGCTGCTGTGAGTGAATTCGGATCCGGTTGGCGTAGCGCGTCAAGAGAGCAACGCTTGGTAGTTCTGTCTCTACAGCAGCCAGTTGACGATACCGGCGGCGACGGTTGCGAGATCCTCGGCGGCTTTGACCACCGAGCTTGCGGCCACACCCCCGATGGCGTGAGCCAGACTGACGCATGGCGGCGCCGCACCGGCGAGGGCGAGTGCGAAAGCATCGTGAACTGCTCCTGCGCCCGGTAGATCACTGTGGGCGGTGACCGGGTTGTCGAGGTTCACGAGTACGTTGGTGGCTCCTTCCCAAATTGCTGACTCCGCCGAGACAACGAGGTCGGTTGAACCGGCGATCGAAACGACCGCCGGGCCGACGGGCGGAGGAGGTGCCGGACCGATGCCGTTGGGTCCGACCTCCGACAGCTGGATGACCGCGGCCGCATCTCTGAGCTGGGCTGCCTCGGCCGAGATCTGATCAACACCTTCGAGCCCACCGTGGGCGGCGGAAGCGATTGTGGCCAGATCGGCACCCCCGTGCGGCGAGCCGATTGTCAATACGACACCCAGAAGGTCTGCCCGACCTCGCTCGGCCAAGAGCTCCACCGCTCTACGGGCCACCACTCCCCCGAGGCTGTGAGCAGCCACATCGATTGTGGCGTTGGGTCGAGCTAGCGCAATCTCCTGTACGACATCGGCGAGCCGGGCGGCAGACAGGTTGATGTCCTGGTAGGTGTCATCGGGTTCATACGGGCTCGGGACATGCGCCGGCACTTCCATGCCGGGTTGGTCCAGCCCGAAGGGTTGAGCGATACAACCACCGGCGTAGGAGAACCCCTTCACATCTGCTGGTCGATAGCCAAGTCCGATCGGATCGAGCAAGCCGATACTGGCACCCGCGCTGCTACTTCCCAGTCCACCGACTTGAATGAGCACCCGGTCATCGTTGGCAGGAGGGTGTAGCGCCACTGTTCGGCCATCGGAGGTGACGGCGGCGGCGCCGGCCACGGTGGAACAATCCTGGTTCTGCCACACCGCAACCGCCTTCGCGACAGAGGTGAGCACGGAGGAGGGGATGAGCGCCCCGGTACTGTCGAGGACGGCCAGGGCCGAGTCGAATCTCCCCCGGCCTATTCGAGCCTCTCCTACCGCACCCTTGGGCGCACGGGCGCCGGCGGGACCTTGGACTCCAGGGACCAGGGCCACACCGATTTCAACCCCGGCGATGAGCAGAGCCGGGTCGATGTAGTCGCCGTCCAAGCGGGCGGTGAGGTGAAACCCGGGCCCCGCGGTTGCCACAACATCACCGATCGACACGAACTGGCCTCGAACCACCGAGATCGAACTGAGATAGGCCAGGGTCGAAACGAGGCCGGTGCCGTGATCGACGGTGACGAAAAGATCCTTGCCAACCTGTCCTGCGAAGGTGACCCTGCCATCGTCGACGGCTCGCACACCGGTGATGTGATCGAGCCCGTACTCGAGCCCTCGGTTGCCGGCACCGTAGGTGGATCCGGGAGGCCGAAACGGATCGACCACCGGAGCGTCCACCGGGGCCAACCACCGAACCTCGTCGGCCGCCACCGGGGACACCGGAACAAAAAGCAGTCCCGCCATCACAATCAAGGCAACAGCAGCGAGGCCCCCGGAGGAGAAAGCAGTGAGGCCCCCGGAGGGAAGGAGTTCCTTTGCGTGGTACGAGCGAAGGAACCTGTTCCGGGCCGACCCGAAGGCCCGGTTCGTCAAGCGAGGCGCGCCAGCGCCGAGTGAGAAGACGAACACGAAGGGCCGAAGGCGAGGCGAGAGGCCCCCGGAGGGAAGGCAGCTACACGGCCTCGCGTTCCTGGGCGGCGAGGCGGCTGCGGAGGTGCAGGACTGCCTTGGTGTGGATCTGGCATACACGGGACTCGGTGACACCGAGAACGTTGCCGATCTCTGCCAGGGTGAGGGTCTCGTAGTAGTAGAGCGTGAGAACGATCTTCTCTCGTTCACCCATTCGATTGATCGCATCAGCCAGCATCTGTCGAAGTTCGATGCGCTCGTACTGTCCACCGGGTCCATCACGACGATCGGCCAAGGTGTCGCCCAAAGTCATGGACTCGCCGCCACCGAAGCTCAGCATCTCGTCGAGCGCGACCATGCCAAGCGATGAGATCTGGTTGTAGAGGGTGGTGAGCTGTCCCATGGTGAGGTTCAGTTCGTCGGCGATCTCCTCGTCGGTCGGAGCCCGGTGGTATTTGGTCTCCAACTTCGACATGGCTCGTTCGACAGACTTGGACTTGGCCCGCACGGAGCGAGGAACCCAGTCGATCGACCGCAGTTCGTCGAGCACGGCGCCCTTGATCCGCGAGATCGCATAGGTCTCGAACTTGAACCCTCGCTCGGGATCGAACTTGGTGATCGCATCGATCAGGCCGAACATCCCGTAGCTGACCAGATCGGCCTGATCGACGTTTTGTGGGAGTCCGGCCGCAACGCGGCCCGCCACATACTTCACCAGAGGTGAATAGAAAACGATCAGTTGATCTCGGTCGGCTTGGTTCGCATCGGCCTTGTAAGAGGCCCATACGCGTTCCGCCTGCGTTGGATTGTCTATCTGTGTTGTGTCCGCCACGTTTCCCGCCAAGGTGTTTGTGCCGCCAATTGCGTCGGTCTTTCGTACCCACGCTCCGTCGGCACTCAACCACACCTCGTGAGGATTTAGAGCAGATTTTTCCGGTGAAGGACGATCGATCGTCAGATCGATGTCTTCTGTGAGATCGATCTCCATGTCTTTGGTCGGCAGAAAGCCCAGCGCTTGGAGGTACCTGGCCTTGACGGGGATGCTCACAGGAGGTCAAGGCTACTCCCCCTCGGGCAGTCGTTTTGCGACCACGGATCCGTCGATTTCCACCCGACCGCTACGTTTCAGACGCTGGATCAGGGACAGCAGTGTCGAAATCTCGATCCCGGTCGCCCCGGACAGCACGTCGATACCGGTCGGTCCGCTCTCCAGGGCAACCAGTACCACTTCTTCGATGGGGTCGGTGGCCTGTTGTGGAACCAGGTTCGGAGCGGCATCGACCGGTACAGGCTGGCTGGTGTAAATGTCCAGCTGTTGGGGCTGTGACGTAGGCGGATTCGGACCCAGCCCGAGATGGTCCACCAGATCCTGGCCGTTTCGAGCTGGCGGAATGCCGTCCATGAGCAGCTGATTGGTGCCACGGCAGCTCTGAGAAAGCACCGAGCCCGGCACCGCCGCTACCTCGACGTCGCGCCCCAGAGCCTCATCGACTGTGAGGAGAGCACCGCCACGGTCGTGACTCTCGACCACAACGACGAGCTCGGACAGTCCGGCGATCAGACGATTGCGAGCCGGAAAGCGCCACCGGGTTGCCCGCTCGCCCATCGGCGTCTCCGAAATCAACACCCCGGATCGAGCGACGGATTCCCAAAGGTCCTCGTTGGCTGCCGGATAGACCATGTCCAGCCCGCTGGCTACCACGCCTATACGTCCGGGGTCTGACCTCGAGGTGCCTGCGCCCCGATGGGCGGCTCCGTCGATTCCCACGGCCAGCCCGCTGACCACCGAGACGCCGTGTTCGGCGAGCGTCCAACCGATCTCTTTCGCCACAGATCGTCCGATGGCGCTACATCGTCGGGTTCCGACAACGGCGACCCGTCGAGACGTTTGAAGCAGGCGAGCGTGTCCAAGAACAAAGACGAGTACCGGGGGGTCCGGATCGAGCGTAAATGGCCATTCATCAGAACCGGCATCGATGATTCGATGGGGACCGTTGAGGTTGCGAGCCACGAGATCGTCGACGCTCTGTGCCTTCAGGCCCGCTTGCCACTTCTCGATGTGGGCTTTTGTGACAGCGACTCGTGGATCGGGAAGCCCGGTTGGCAACCGGCCCCGCAACAGATGGTCAACGACCTGTTCGGGTTCGGCGTTGCCAAGGAGCCACCTCGATCGCGACACTCCCAGGCTCGAGAGGGCAACGAGGCGAATCGCGGCGATGAGATCTGCTCGGTTCTGTACCAGACGCTGGAGCGGACTGGCGTTGTGAGCCCCGGCACTCATCGGGCCACAGCAACAGTGGCCAACGGCGAACGCAGCGCCAGCGCACTGTCGATCAGCTGCTCGTCGAGGGCGTCGGGTGGAGACTCCATCAAGTCGGCGATGGTGCGGGCGACGAGTCGTACTCGATGCAGCCCTCGACCGGTCAGCTCGCCCTTCGCCAAGGCGTGATGCAGCAGTGCCCGCCCGCTCGCTGTGAGCGGTGCTACGTCATCGATGCGATCAGGGGGAACGAGCGCGTTGGCAACTACCCCTCGTTCTGTGGCGAATTGGCGGATCCTGGCCACCCGGCGGGCAACAACCTCGGTCCCCTCTTCGGACCCACCGCTGCTCAGGAGTGTCACCGGATCCGGCGGAACCACATGGACGCGGAGGTCGAAGCGGTCGAGCAACGGACCTGAGAGCCTCCTGAGGTAACGAGCCTTGGCTGCGTCGGAGCAGCGACACGAATCGGACGATCGTCCGTATCCGCACGGACACGGGTTGGTGGCGGCGACGAGTTGAAACCTCGCCGGCATCACCCGAGGCCCGCTGAGTCGACCCACGCGAATCCGCCCTTCCTCCAATGGCTGCCGAAGCGCCTCCAGAACCGGCACCGAGAACTCGCCCAGCTCGTCCAGAAACAGGATGCCGCCGTGAGCGACAGATACTTCGCCCGGGCGAACAGCTGCGCCGCCCCCACCGATCAGAGCTGCAGCAGACGCTGCGTGATGGGGTGCCCTGAACGGTGGGGTCCGCACCAGCCCACCTGGCGGGAGTGGGATACCGGCTGCGGAATGGATCCGAGTTGCGACGATTGCGTCGTCGTCGCTGAGCTCGGGGAGCAATGACGTGAGGCGATTGGCGAGCATTGTCTTGCCCGAGCCCGGTGGCCCCACGAACAAGATGTGATGTCCGCCTGCGGCCGCTACCTCCAAGGCGAAGCGGCCGGTCTCCTGGCCACGCACGTCGGCGAATTCGAGGCGCATGCGATCGGCCTGGTCTTCTGGCAGCAGGGTCGGTCGGGCCGGAGCCGGGCCCGAGCCATTGAGGGCGTGGGCCAGTTCGAGCACGGATCTCACGATGCGTATCTCGCCGGGTCGAATGAGCGCGACCTCAGCCCGATTTCCGGCCGGAGCCAGAAACTCGGCTCCTTCGCAGGCCGAGGCCACGATGATCATGCCCGGAACCGGCCGAATGCTGCCGTCGAGACCCAGTTCGCCCGCCATCCCGAGGTCGGCCACCGCCTCAGCCGGTAGTTGACCGTCGGCGATCAAGACGGCAATGGCGATCGGCAGATCCAGGCCAGTGCCCTGTTTGCGCACATTGCTTGGGGCGAGGTTGACCGTGACACGGCGCTGGGGCCAACGCAGACCGCTGTTTGCCAACGCTGCTCGCACCCGGTCTCGGGACTCTCGACAGGCGGCATCTGGCATGCCAACAACCGAATAGGACGGCAACCCGTCCCGAACGTCGACTTCAACCCGCACCGGGATGCCGTCTACTCCGTCGACGACAGCCGAATGCACCGTGGCCAGCATGGCGGCCTTTCTCTTCTTCGGTTGTACGCCGCCCGTGGCGGCCGCTCGGACCCTGCTGGTCAAGTTAGGCAGCTTGAAACTGCTTTCCCCATACGTTATCTACGTTTGTTTACGCAAACAACCTCGGATCGTCAGCCCACCCGGTTCGATGGGAACGACGAAACCGAGTCCGTTTCGGCCGAGTCCGTCACCGCCGAGTACCGTTCCAGCAATGTCTGGACTTCCCGAACCCATCGCACAGCTCGTCACGGACTCACCCACCGTCACCGAGGCCTACGACACCTCCACGCCATCCTTCGCAGAATACGTCGATCGCGTCGAAGGGGTCTTCACCGACGGAGCCGCCGGATCGATTCGGGAGATCGATCAACTCATCCGACGGGAGGCGGCCGATGCAGTCGGCCTTCGAATCGCACTCAAGATCGCCGATTCACGGGCGGCGATCCGTTCGCTGTCCGAGCCGGCCACTGTCACCTTGCTGAACCCGGTGTACAAAGAAACAGGGCGAATGCAGCCGCGTTCGAACCACCCGCATGGCGAAGACTCGATCCGGTACAAGGCTGCTGCGCTGGACCACATCACCAGCATCAACCCGGCCGTACACACCCGACTCGTCGTGATCGATGACGGGTGCCCAGACGGATCGGGCACGATGGCGGCTGAGATTCTCGCCGGCATCGACGGTTGGCAGGACCGTCACGAAGTGCTCTTCCTCGAGCAAGGCGCGGGAGCTCGGAGATCCCGACATACCGCCCGGGCTCACCGCCAAGGACGGAGCGCGACGCAGCGTCAAAGGCGGCGCGGTGCTCTACGGCATGCGAAAGGCCCTCCGGTTCGACAGCGACTCCCGCCACGTGATCGTCGACAACGACGCCGATCTGTCGATCCTGCCCGATCAAATCGGCCTGCTACTGCGGGGGATCGTCGACGAAGGGCTCGGCGTGGTGGCCGGCTCGCGCCGGGAACCGGACTCGGTCGCCTTGATCGGAGAATCTCGAGACCACCGCGGTTCGTTGTTCATCCGGATCTGGCAACACCTGCTCCCCCAGCTCGCCGAACGGATTGTCGACACCAACCGTGCCTTCAAGGCGTTCGATTCCGAGGTGCTGGCTCGCATTGTCGACGACGTGCAGGTCTACACGTTTCCGTACCAGATCGAGATCCTGCAAGCTGCGGTGTCCCGCGGCACTCCTCCCACCGCAATCGGAATCGGCTACATCGACTCCGAAGCGGCCTCGACCCAGCAGGGAGACTCGATCACCGAAACATATATCGACCAGATCCGGCAGATCATCGACATCGCACAGCGCTACGGAACAGTTCCATCCGATGACGCACTCATCGGATTCATGAACGACGTCGACGACCGCACGTGGCTGCAGTTCGAGCAGGATCCACCACGAGAGCTCCTGGACATCCTGGGCCACTGACGGTTGATTCAGCGTCGTTCCCAACACCCTCGATGCCAGTGCCGGCGGAGATCTGGAGTGCTGGTCGGAACCGCCACCACATGCCCCAGGCCCGCTGGGATCTCCCGTTGACATCCGGGGCACATGTACGACTTGGAGGCTTCGGACTCTTGCACGAAGGTGATCGTTGTGTCGGCGGCATCGGAGGGATCCTTCAGAGTTCGGGGACCCTTCAGCTTGGGTTTGCCAGTGCTCTTGGGGCCGGCCTTGGTCCGTTTTGGTTTCGGCGGGGCCGGCTTCCGGTGCCGATTTCGCTTCGGCATCTCTTCAGGCGAGCAGAGCCCAGACGATGAGCCCTACGACGATCGCAGTCCCGAAGGCGACATAGACATAGTCGAAGTTGCTCTTCCGGCGGGGCCGGGTTGGATCCATTCCCATTGTTCACTGCCTCCGCCCCCAGCCTAGCTGTGGCGGACCATTGCGGGGTTTGGAAGTCGCCAACCTAGAGTTCGACGATGGAGACTCTGCTGGTAGACCGGGCCGACGACATCGTCACGATCACACTGAATCAACCGGCGAAGAAGAACGCCATAAGCCCTGAGATGTGGCTCGGCCTCCTCGAGAACTTCCAGGAGCTGCGGCGCGACCTGTCGGTGCGAGTGGTGATCATTACCGGCGCGGGCGACGGATTCTGTTCCGGTGCCGATGTGTCCGCCTTCCACGGGCCAAAGGAAGGCGAACATCCTCCCCATCCTCTGCACGCGATGCGCCAGACCAAAGACATCGCTCTGGCGATGCATGAGCTTCCGATGCCAACAATTGCGAAGGTCAATGGAGTGGCAGCAGGCGCAGGCTGCAACCTGGCGCTGGGCTGCGACCTCATCGTGGCATCGGATCGGGCTCGGTTCAGCGAGATCTTCCCTCGCCGTGCCCTGTCGCTCGACTTTGGTGGATCCTGGGTTCTGCCCCGACTCATCGGACTGCACAAAGCAAAAGAACTGGCGTTCTTCGGCGACATCATCGATGCAGCCGAAGCAAACGCGATGGGTCTGGTGAATAGGGTTGTGCCCCATGACGAGTTGGATGTCACAGTCGGCGCATGGGCCAATCGGCTCGCCGCCGGGCCACCATTGGCGTTGACGCAAACGAAATCGATGCTCAACAAGTCGATGGGGATGTCAATGGAGGAAGCATTAGATGTCGAAGCTGCAGCACAGGCGATCAACCTCAACACCCGGGACAATCGCGAATCCGCTGAAGCGTTCTTCGAAAAGCGTGAAGCTGTCTTCGAAGGCCGGTAACTCGAGGGTTTTGAGATCTGCAGTCATGGCGGTGCTGGCGATCGCCTTCACCGGCTGCATAGCGGACACCGCCGTGCCCGCACCTGCCGACGACGAGGTTCTTGTTCTCGGACAGACCATCTACACCAGCAACTGCGCCAGCTGTCATGGCGTTGAGGGCGCCGGCCGGCGGGGCGCAGCGCTCAACAACCCAGCGCTTCTCGAGGCGTACCCTGAACCGGCCGATCTACGAGAGGTGATCGCAGTTGGGCGGCGGACAATGCCCGGGTTCGAGGGCCGACTCACCGACGAGCAGCTCGACGCGGTGGTCCGTTACACCCGCGAGGTCCTGGGAAACGCGGCGACCGGCGAATAGCCGAACCGGCATCTTCAGAAGGCGTTCTTGTATGGCGTGATGTTGCCACGACCATCAACATCGATGACATCAAACCGGAGCCGCCGTGATCGGGTTCCCGACGCCTTCAACCAGAGCACCGCCAGCGTTCGAAGACGACGTTGTTTGGCCGGTGTCACCGCCTCGGCGCCGGTCCCGAATCGTGCTGAGGATCTCGTCTTCACCTCGACGAAGACGATCTCACCATTCCGCCGGCACACCAGATCGAGTTCACCTTCCTTCACGCGCCAATTGCGAGCGAGCAGCTCATAGCCGTGGCTGCGATAGAAACGGGCAGCGGCATCCTCCCCGGAGGCACCGAGTCGTTGACGGGCATTTGGCATTGCGGACACCCCAAGAGGATGTGGCGGAGCCCAGTGGATCAGATCTCGGGCACCGGTAGTTCTTCGACGGTGACGCCGCGTGTGCTGGCCACCTTGACGCTGGCAAGGAACCTGGTCTTGCGATACATGTCCCACACCCAGCAGTCGGTGAGTGCGTATTCGATGAAGGGGTCGGCGGGGGACGACGTCCGCTCGACTGAGTTGGCGAGGTAGAACCGACGTTCGGTCTCCACGACGTACTTGAACATGGTAATGACGTCGCGATATTCGGTGAAGAGCGCAAGCTCTATCTCCGACTCATACCGCTCCAGATCCTCAGAACTCATTCACTCCCTCCGGGAGGGAAAGCACGGGAGACTATTGTTCGCGCTTCTCTTTGATCTTGGCGGCCTTGCCGATCCGATCACGCAAGTAGTAGAGCTTGGCCCGGCGCACGTTGCCACGGGTCACGACCTCGATCTTTTCGATGATGGGCGAGTGGGCCGGGAACGTACGTTCAACGCCGACACCGAAGCTCAGCTTGCGAACGGTGAAGGACTCGCGGATGCCGTCGCCGCGCATGGCGATGACAGCGCCCTGGAAGACCTGGGTACGGGTGCGGTTGCCTTCGATGACCTGTACGTGAACCTTCACCGTGTCACCAGGGTGGATCTCGGGATGGTCGTCTCTGAGCTGTTCTTGCTCGATTTTTTGCATCAGATTCATGGCAAAGTCCTCACGTTCAGCAGATAGAGGCTAGCGGTGCGCACTGCGGTGTCCACCACCCTCACGACTCGGGTCGTGGATACCACCGGCGATGAACTCACCGATCGGTGGTGCGGAGTTGCTGAGCGACGAAAACGATCCGCTGCACCACCGTGATGCCTACGACAGTTGCCCACACCCACAGGATTGTTCGAGCCCACTCTGGAAAGAGGAGCAGGATCACATATGCAATGATTGTCTCAGAGCCTTCGGCCAGTCCGGCTGGAAAGACGAGGCCACGCTCATCACCGCCATGCCGACGCCGTTCCGCCAGACTCGACCACGCCAGGAACGCTGCGCCGTTGAGGTAATAGGCGAGAAGCGTGATCAGCGCGGCGAGCCGTGCCTCGGGAATTGCGTATCCGACTGCCGCCACCACTCCCCCATAGATGGCGAAGTCGGCCATGATGTCCAAGAACGCGCCGAAATGGGTCGGCCCAACCGGACCGGCGCGGGCCACTGCGCCATCCAATCCGTCAGCGGCCCGATTCAGCAGCCAGAGCACGAGCCCGATCGTCCAATTCTCAGTAGCGATGGCCCAGCACGCGCCAGCACCGATCACGAACCCGAGCGCTGTGAGCGAGATCGGCGTCACTCCTGTTTCGCTGATGCGGCGACCGAGGGAGTCCAGCGGACCGTGTAGGTGGCGTCGAAACGACGAATCGAGCAACGAATCCCTCCGGGGGCTGTGCACATCCCGCGGGAATCTTCGTCGGGGGCTTGAGCCTACTTTGTTCAGCCGTCGAGACCGGTCCCGATTTGTTCTGCGGTGGCCGACTGTCGATGGCCAGTACGCAGGCGGTGGGCAACGTACACACTGGCCATCAACGCCAGCGCCGCTGACGCCACCGACGCTGCGAAGCCGGGACTCGAGGGATCGTTGGCTCGACTGGCGAGGCTGGCCACGATGAGAGTTCCCGGGATCATCCCTACCGCTGTTCCCAGCAGGTAGCGCCCGAAGGTCAGACTCGACAAGCCGGCGGCATAGTTGAGGGCGTTGAACGGCACGATGGGAAGCAGTCGCAGCACGGTTATCCCCAGCAGGCCCCGCTCCTCGATCAGCCGATCAGCGGTCTCCGCAACGTTTCCGAGAATGGCCACTGCACCATCCCGGCCAATCGCTCTGGCAACGCCAAAGGCCAAACACGCCCCAATGGTTGCGCCTACGAGCGCGGTGGCAAAGCCGGTCCACATTCCAAATACCGCACCAGCCGCCACGGTTCCAATGGAACCGGGGAGCATGAACACGATCAGAACCACATAGACGAACACGAAAGCGACAGGGCCCCAGCGCGAATCGGCCGCAGACTCCAACCATTCCATGGTGGTGTCCGTCCCGAACAGCCCAACGGCCACTGCCACCACAGCCAAAAGGGCCAGCAGTACCGCCAACCGAACGATCGCCAACCTGGTAGTCAACAGCGCCGGTCCTTCCGGAGATGACCAACTGAATCCATCGGTCCGGCGGGCACGCTCATGGAATGATCATGCCGCGAATCTCGTTTCACTGCGTCGGATGCGTATGAAACACTGGCCTGATGGTGATGGACCAGGCTCCGCCGAAGCGCCCCAAGATCAGGTCCAGCCTTGCTGACGCAACGTTGGCGGTCCGCAGGGCTGCTACCGATCTGCATCACATCAATCTCGGGCCGGGCGAGGAACTCGAGGCCGAGTGGTCGAGCGCCGGTCTGGAGCCGCCCGATCTTCATGCGATGCGCAACTACCGGATGGACCGTGTTCGAGATCAGATGACACAGATGGGCTACGACGGCGCGCTGCTGATGGATCCGATGAACATTCGTTATGTCACCGACAGCACGAACATGCAGGTCTGGGTGATGCACAACGGAGCCAGATACTGCTGGGTTGGGCTCGACGGTTCGTGCATCGTCTGGGAGTTCAGCGAGTGTGAGTTCCTCGCCGCCCACAACCCACTGGTCACCGAGGTTCGACCGGCTGTGGGATCAAGTTTCTTCATCGCCGGCCCCCGTTGGGCGGAGCAGGCTCACCGTTTCGCAGACGAAATCATCTCGGTCATCCATGACCATGCGGGCCGGGAATCTCGAATCGCCGTAGATCAGATGCACCAGATCGGGTATCAACGACTTGCCGAGGCCGGAATCGAAGTCGGCTACGGGGGCGAGCTCATGGAGCGAGCCAGAATGATCAAAGGTGCCGATGAGATCCGTGCCATGCGCCGAGCTGCTCATGCGTGCCAAGCGACCATGACCGAGATGCGCGAGGCGCTCAAACCGGGCATGACCGAGCGGGAGGTGTGGGCGATGCTGCACGCCGGCAACATCCGCCGTGCCGGTGAGTGGATCGAAACCCAGATCCTCGCGTCGGGTCCTCGCACCAACCCCTGGATGCAGGAGGCGAGCAGCCGTGAAATCGAGGCAGGCGATCTCCTGGCCTACGACACTGACCTCGTCGGGGCGTACGGCATGATGGTCGACATCTCCCGTACGTGGCTGGTGGGAGACGGATCTCCCTCCCCTCAACAACAGCACACCCATGCCCTGGCGGTGGAGCAGATGGATCGCAACACCGAAATGCTGCGGGCAGGCACCACGTTCCACCAGCTCGTATTCGACAGCTGGTCACCACCCCACGACCAGTACCGCCGGTATTGCTGTCAGTACCACGGGGTGGGCCAATGCGACGAGTTTCCGGACATCTTCTGGCCCGAACAGTGGGACCAGTGGGGGTTCGACGGTGAATTGGAGTCCGGGATGGTGATGACCGTGGAGAGCTACGTGGGACCTCGATCCGGGGGTGAAGGCGTCAAACTCGAGAACCAAGTTCTCATCGCCGATCGGGGCCCGGAACTGCTGACGCCACTCTCGCTTGCGCTCTAGCAGCTTCAGGCGTCCTCGATTTCGATCAGAAGATCCTGATCGTCGTCGCTGAGTCCACCGCGGGCCGTGATCAGGTCGGGCCGACGGTCGAGGGTGAGGCGTAGCGCCCTCGCCCGACGCCACCTGGCGATCCTGGCATGGTCACCGCTGGTCAGCACCGCTGGCACCGACCAGCCGCGATACTCCGCCGGTCGTGTGTACTGGGGATACTCCAGAAGTCCGTCGCTGAACGATTCGTCGTCGATCGAATCCGAGTTGCCCAGGACACCGGGGACCAGCCTGCACACGGCTTCGACGACGGTGAGGGCGGCGATCTCACCACCGGCCAAAACCACGTCGCCCACAGAAATCACGTCGTCGACGGCGTGATCGAGGATTCGTTGATCGATTCCCTCGTAGCGGCCACACAACAAGGTGAAACCGTCGAGCACAGCCAGTTCTTTCGCCACGTCCTGGGTGAGTTGACGTCCGGCTGGCCCCATGTAGATCAGAGGCCGCGGCGGCTGTTCTGCCTCGAGCAGGTCGAAGACCGGCTCGGGTTTGAGCACCATTCCTGCGCCACCGCCAAACGGGGACGCGTCGACGGTTTGATGAACGTCGGTGGTTTCTCGCCGCAGATCGTGGGCCCGCAGATCGAGCAGTCCCTTCGACACTCCCCGACCGATCACCCCGACGTTGAACCCACCCGCCACGAACTCGGGAAAGATGGTGAGAACATCGATTCGCAATGTAATGCCTCCGCTCGCCGACGCTCGTTCCTCGCTCTGGGTCGCTTCGGTCTCGCTCCGCTCAATCAAAGCTCAGACCCCCTCCTGCTGCTCCGTCCCTCCGCAGCCAATGACCCGTCACTAGTTCTCGATGTTGGTGAGGAGACCATCAGGAACGTCGACGGTGACCGTGTTCTGGTCGTGGGAAACGTAGAAGACCATGGGGACCAGCAGTCCGTTTTCCAGTTCCATCAGGTCCGACGCAGGGTTGTCGAGAACAGCCACAACCGTTCCGTGATCAGCGCCGTCAGGAGTGAGCAGTCGACGTCCGATCACCTCGTGAATGAACACGTCGCCGGTGTCTTCAAGCGGGTTTGCGAACAACAGCTGACTATGGAGCGAGTCGGCTGCCTCACGAGTGTCCACACCCGTGAAATGGACAATCCAGCGATCCTTGTGGAGGGACGCCCGTTCAACAGTGAGCACGTCTCCGTTGGACAAGGTGAGCTCGGCGCCTTCGGCGGTACGTTCCCCTGTTCGATCGGTCACGAACTTGACCAGGACATCACCCTTCAAGCCATGGGGTTTGGTGATCCGACCCACTTCAAGTTGATCGGGCATGTGATGATCGATCGACTCAGTCGACGAACTCGACCTTGCAGCTGACACCTTCGAGGCTGCCGGCCGCATTGACGATGGTGCGGATTGCCGAGGCGACACGGCCACGTCGGCCGATCACACGGCCCATGTCTTCGCCGTTCACCGACACGTCGAAGCGCACCGCCTTGTCGCCATCGACCGAGGTCTCGATGGACACCTCGTCTGGGTGGTCGACGATTGAAGTGCAGAGATGGTTGAGAACTGCGTAGGCCTTGGGTGCGAGGTCGCTCACGCTGTTGCACTCTCAGCTTCGGCCTCAGCCGCTTTGGCGGCGGCCGCGGCGATGACCTGTGGGGTCTTGCCAGATTTGAAATCGTCCCATGCGCCAGTGACTTCGAGGAGCTTCTTCACTCGATCGGAGGGTTGGGCACCCTCGCGGAGCCAATGAACGGCCTTGGCTGAATCGATTTTGATTTCGGACGGTTCTGATCGGGGGTTGTACGTTCCGACGATCTCGATGAACCGACCGTCACGAGGCGAACGAGCGTCAGCAGCCACGACACGATAGGTAGGTTGCTTCTTCTTGCCCATACGCATCAGGCGGAGACGAACAGCCACAGTGGTGATTTCCTTCAGATAATGGAGTAGTGAGCCCGAACGGGGCGACCTACGACGATACAGCGACATTCATGCCGCTCCTACGCTGAGAGGGCTCACAGACCGTGTGTTTCTCACGCTCCAGCCGCTATGGGACGATACTCCCGCTGTGAACAACGATGAACTTCTCACCCGGGGCCTCTTGAGCGCCATGGCCTCTGTCGTTGCCTGGCTGGCATGGGTCATCACCGGGGTCGTGGCCACCCCGTCGATGTCGGGTATCACCACCGCGGTCACCAGCGGTGGTGCCACCATCGCGGTTTTCTTCATCTGTCAGGCACTGCGGAGGTACTCCGGGTTGCCCGACCAAGGAGAAATGGTGCGAGCGCTTGGTGCCTTTATCGGCTTCGGGGTGATCGCAATCGTCCTCCACGCCGCCGATGCCCCCGAACTGGTGGTACGGGTGCTGGCGACCACAAGTCAGATGGGATGTGGAATGCTGCTCGGGTTCCGAACACGGCCGGTTGCGGGTGGGCTCGTTCTGGTCGCAGCACTCAGCGCCATCGACACCCCCTTTTACGGGATCCTCCTGCTCTCGGTTCCGGCCACGGCGTACCTGCAACGAAATCCGCCTCGATTCCTGCGCTGACCGCTGGTCCGCGCGACTTCGCCGAGGACCTCGCCGAGGGCAACGAGCGGGTAACCTGACCGTCTCATGTTTGAAGGCCTTACCGACACATTTGAAGGAATATTCGGTCGTCTTTCCAAGAAGGGAAAGCTGTCCGAGGCAGACGTCGACGAGGCGTTGCGCGAGATCCGGCTCGCATTGCTCGAGGCCGACGTCAACGTTCGGGTCGTCAAGGCACTGAGAAACCGGATCAAAGCACGGGCGGTCGGGGAAGAGGTTCACAAAGCGCTCAACCCGGCCCAGCAAGTCGTCAAGATCGTCAACGAGGAACTCACCCAGAGCCTCGGCGGCGAAACGTTCACTCTCACCTACAACCCCAAACCACCGACCATCGTCATGATGGCCGGCCTTCAGGGATCCGGGAAAACCACCAGCGCGGGGAAACTGGCCAAGTGGTTCAAGACGCAGGGCCGCAATCCTCTGCTCGTCGGCGCCGACCTTCAACGGCCCGCAGCGGTGCAACAGTTACAGACCCTTGGCGAGCAGGTAGGCGTGCCGGTCTTCAGCGATCCGTCCACGCCGGTAGAGGTCGCCCGCAAATCGGTCGAACACGCGAAACAAACCGGTCGCGATGTCGTCATCATCGATACGGCCGGTCGTTTGGCCATCGATGAGGCGCTCATGGAGGAAGTCCGTCTCATCGGACAGGCCACGGTCCCGGATTACATCTTCCTCGTGGTCGATGCGATGACCGGCAATGACGCGGTCACCGTGGCGGAGAGCTTCAACAGCAGTCTCGAACTCGACGGTGTGATTCTCACCAAACTCGATGGCGATGCTCGGGGTGGCGCTGCCCTCAGCGTGAAGGAGGTCGTAGGCAAACCGATCGCGTTCGCAGCCACCGGCGAAAAGCTGGACGCACTCGAGGTCTTCCATCCCGATCGGATGGCCAGTCGGATCCTGGGCATGGGCGACGTGATGTCGCTGATCGAAAAGGCCGAGCAGGCGTTCGAACAGGATGAAGCCGAGGCAGCAGCTCAGGCGATGATGGAGGGGCGTTTCACCTTCGACGATTTCCTCGATCAGATGCAGCAACTCAAGAAGATGGGTTCCCTCTCGGGTTTGATCGGCATGTTGCCCGGCATCCCCAAAGAAGTGCGCAACATGGACATCGACGATCGAGAAATCGGACGGGTCGAAGCCATGATTCGTTCGATGACCCCCGGCGAACGTGTCGATCCGAAACTGATCAACTCTTCACGCCGCCGCCGAATCGCCAAGGGTTCTGGCACCGACACCCAGCAGGTCGACACGCTGGTGAAGCAGTTCGATGAGATGCAGAAGATGATGAAGAAGCTGGGCGGAATGGGGACCAAGAAGGCCAAAGGGAAGGGCAAGCGGAACAAGAAGAACAAGGGCCGTGGCGGCGGGCGCGTCACCCCCAAGGGTGGGTTGCCGGCCGGTCCCAGTCGGGTGACACCGAAGGGCACCAAGGCCAAGAAGGCTCCCCTGATGCTCCCCGGCATGGACCGCGTCGCCGACATCCTCGAAGACAACTGACGCGATCAGATCCGGGTCATTCGCTCTGCGCCCTGCGCCGACGATGCGAGCGGATTCACCCAAGGCTGCGGAGGGACCGAGCAGCTCGGAAGGCTCGGGCTGAGAAGCGAAGCGATTGGAGCGACCGGAGGAGGCGCCCTGCGCCGACGATGCGAGCGGATTCACCCAAGGCTGCGGAGGGACGGAGCAGCTCGGAAGGCTCGGGCTGAGAAGCGAAGCGATTGGAGCGACCGGAGGAGGCGCCCTGCGCCGACGATGCGAGCGGAATCGACAACGCGGAACCAAGCTGCCACCTGAATCGTCTCAACCGGTGGGATGATGTCTTCAATGAAATGGCGGCAGCCACTGTCACGACACGTGGGCGTTCTGTGTGCCTTCGTGCTCGGCGTGATCGGGGTTTTCCTTGCGCCCATTCCTGCCGCAGCCGAACCTGCTGTGTCGATCACCACCGCGATCGGCAACCGCTATGTCCCGGGAGAACCGGTCACATTTCTGGTGGACATAACGGCATCGAAGGCGACCAAGGGTTCTGTGCAAATCCGGATGGACGGGCGGGAAACAGCCAGCAGACCCTTCGCGGTCGCCGGCGGTGCCACCAAGACGATCGTGATCGTTTCCGAGACTCTCCAGTGGGGTGGTGGGATCACGGTCGTGGTCAACAGCGACGACGGGAACCGGACGTTCCGGCCGCCACTGGCTGAAGATCGGGAGAGCGAACAGGTCGGAATCCTGCCCTCGCTCCAGCTGGTTGAGCTCCCCAACACCGCACCGGCAGCTACCGGTGGCAGAACCGCCCGGTTCCATCCGACCACAGAGTTGATCCTCGGTTCCGATGAACGAGCACTCGACATGTTCGACTCGATCGTCGGTCGTCCGGACGACTTCAGCGCGATGGCTTCTGAAGCGATTGAGGCTGTGCAGGGTTGGACCGCCCGGGGTGGATCGCTGATCATCGACGACGTTCCCGGCACCAGGATCAGGGGATTCGACACGGCCGGTATCAGCGCCGTGAACCGCTATGGCTTTGGCACCATCCGCTACAGCAACAACTCCTTTCGCCGCGGCAACGTGGCTGGAGTAATCCCTGCCACCGTCTTGTTCCGCATCAACGAATTCGACAATGGTGTCGATCCCGGCCAGTCAGGACGGATCCTTGTCTCTGACGCCGGGATCACCACGCCAGGAATCGGTGCGTTGCTCGGTCTCATCGCCGTGTACGTGGTGCTGGTAGGTCCGGCACTGTTCCTTGTTCTACGACGGGTTCACCGCCAGCCGTTGGCGTGGGCCGCGATCCCGGCGCTGGCCGCCATCGCCGTTGGGGTGGTGTGGGGGGTGGGCCGGGCCCAACGTTCCGATGTCGATCTTGCCCATGGGACAATTGCGGCCTATGTCGACGGGGTTCTGATCGAACGATCCGAAGTCCTGGTTGCAGCGTCCAGCGGTGGATACGTGGGCATTGACACCGCCGGTGGCTTCCACGCCGTCGGCGGGACCCTCGACCAGTGGGGCAATGTCACAGGTCGCCAACTGGAATCGCGTGAGAACTCGGTCGGCTTTCGATTGAATCCGGGGGAGGCGTCTCGTCTTGTTGTGGAGCGGGTCACGGTCGATCCCGATCTCCCGCCGCTCGAGATCGTGGCTGAGTTCGCAGGACAACCGGACCCTCGCGGGAAGGGTCACGAACAACGGCAGCGTCCCGCTGGAGGACGTACGGGTGGTGGCCGGGAACGCAGTCCAGTTGGTCGGCGCAATGGCCCCAGGCGAGACCGTCAAGGTGGTGCTCGATGAGGAGTTCGCCACTATCCCACTCACACGCGACTCGCTCTTTGACCGCATGGACCAGGAGTTCTTCGGTCCGTTTCGGGGCGACGAGGTGGGCGACGGTGCTGTGAACGCTGGCGCCCTTTCCGGATTCACTCGCCAGTTCCGCGAGAGCCGTGCCACCGGTCGGATACTGGCGCTCGGATGGACGCGTACGGCCGATGCGCCGATGCTCAGCCATACGGGAGAACCCATCGACCGAGGACGGACCGGCTTCATGACTCTTGAACCCATTGTCCACAACGCCAACCCGAGCGTTGACTACGGCGAATCATCAGCCATTCTGCAGCGGCTATGGGAGTTCGAACTCAACGATCGGGTGAATGGTTTCGCGGAGTTCCCGAGCGAGATCCTGTACACGCTGCCCGCCGACGCCGATCCCGAGGGCGACTACGTGGTGGAATTGTCCGACGACGTCGTGGCTCTCGACATCTGGAATGGGTCATCGTGGGATCCCTCCTCTGAGAACAGGATTCCAGGAACCTCGGCGGTTCCGTTGCTACCCGACGCCCTTCGAGGCGGGCAGGTACATCTCCGGGCCGGTTTCGGTAGCTTCGATCGAACCTCCATCCCAGTGATCCGTTCAGCGACCGCGGAAGAAATCGCGGCTCGGCCATGACCGACCATTCACCTCCTCCCCCCGATCCGATCCAGACCATCGTGGGCGCCGTGACGGTCCTCGGCTCTGATGTTCCGGGTGCCCAGACCGCACATGTCGATCCCACCGATGCCATCGTCCAGACCCGAGGACTCACCAAGCAGTACGGCTCGCTCACCGCCCTGAACAACCTCACCCTCGATGTGCCCCGGGGAAGCATCTACGGAATCATCGGTCCGAACGGTGCCGGCAAGTCGACCGCCTTTTCCATACTGGCCACTCTTCTGAAACCGACGCGGGGAACTGCCATGGTGTGCGGCGCCGACCCGACGGTAGACCCCAAGGCGGTTCGCCGGCAGACCGGCTACATGCCCGATGTGATGGGGGTGTACGAACGGCTGACGGTTGCGGAGTACCTCCGATTTCACGCCGCCGCCTACAAGGTGCCACGAGCCGAGTGGCCTGAATTGGTGAGCGGACTCCTTCAACTCGTGGACCTCGATGTGAAGTCCGATGCCCTGGTCGATCGCCTGAGTCGAGGAATGAAACAACGGCTCTCGCTCGCCAGGGCCATGGTGCATGATCCTGACCTTCTCATTCTCGATGAGCCCGCGAGCGGCCTGGACCCTCGGGCTCGTATCGAATTCCGGCAGCTGTTGATCGTGCTTCGAGACATGGGCAAGACCATTCTGATCAGCTCGCACATTCTCGCCGAGCTGCAGCAGATGTGCACCGACATTGCGGTGATCGAGGCTGGCAACCTCCTTGCGTCGGGGACACCGAAATCGATCATTGATCAACTTGGGCATGGCCGACGGGTGAGGGTGGTGTTCTCCGACGGCACCTCGGAGGAGTTCGCTGTCACCGATGTCGCAGCCCAGGCGCAGCTGCTGAAGCAACTCGTCAATGACGATCAGCGCGAGGTGGTTGAGTTCGCTGAGGTTTCGACCGATCTTGAAGGTCTCTTCCTCCAAATCACAAAAGGAATCGTGCAATGAGCGCGGTGGCATCCCTCTTTCAGAACATGAACCCGGTGCTCGATCGGGAGCTGCGCCAACGCAGCCGCTCGGCCAAATCGGTCATCGTCATGTCAATGCTCTTGGCAGCTCTCACCGGCGTCCTGTACATCGTGTATTTGTCGTCAACCTCGAACGACCAGTTCCGTGATCCCTTGGAAACCCTCTCCACCGGCATCGGGGCGGTGATGTTCGAAATCGTCCTGTTCGCTGAACTGGGTTTGCTCCTCCTGATCATCCCGGGCATCTCCGCATCGGCCATCTCAGGTGAACGGGATCGACAAACACTCATCCCACTGCAGATCACGCTGATGGGTCGGGGCAGCATCCTGTTCGGCAAAGTGGCTGCGTCGAGCGCGTTCGTTCTGCTGCTGCTGATCGCATCGGCTCCGCTGCTGGCTGTGCCATATCTGCTCGGTGGGGTAAGCCTGTTTCGTATCCTGCTGGGCTTCCTGGCGGCGCTGGTCACCGGCGTGCTCTACGCAACATTGGGAGTTGCGTGCTCGGCGTACTTTCGCCGCACCCAAACAGCCACGCTCATGACCTATGTCATGATTGTGCTCTTGACCATTGGATCGGTTGTCACGGTCGTGGTGATCAATATCTTCCAGACCCTCGATGGAGATTTCTCCGACCCGTCGTTTCTGCCGCTGTACTGGAACCCCTTCGTGGGCGTCGCCGACGCAGCCGGCGAGTTCGATCGCTCATTCAACAACCAGGGGCCTTTCAGCGGGATCAAGGAAGGTGTCTTCGGCGACAACTTCGATGGCGGGCAACAGTCCACCAGGCCCGACTGGCTCATCTCATTGGGTGCGCAGGCGGCGTTCGTCGGTCTGTGGGTCCTTCTTGCTCTGCGCAAGCTGCGGCTGCCTCAGGAGGAGATCGACTGATGAGTTCGTTCCTTGCAGCGATGACACGTCGACTCCGTCTGGTGTGGGCGTGGGCCTTCACCGGGTGGATCGCTCCGGTCGTGGTTGGAGTTGCTCTCCTTCTGGTGGTGGTGGGATGGCTGGTCCCGTGGGGTTGGTTCGAGCCGGCTGCCTTGGCGGTCGTGGCCATCACGCTGATCGCAGTTCTTGGTGTTGCGGTGGTGCGGCCCCTCCAGCAACTTCGAGCCGCTCGCGCCGCGGATCGCGGGCTCAAGACCGGCGACGCCTTTGGCGCCGCAGTCGAGTTCGCAGACTTGGAGGGGGACTTCGGCGACGGTATCCGCTCTCGGGCCGTTGAATTGTCGAAGACGTCAGAGCCTCGCCTGGCCGCACCGTTGCCACGAATGCGTGGCCGCTGGGCGGTGGCCGCCGCCTTGGGGGCTGCCGCGCTCGTGATGGCGCTGGTCACCAATCCTCAAGATGAGGTTCGAGCCGAACGAGCGAGGGCCAATGAAGTAGCCGAGGAGTTGGCCGAGGAACTCCAAGCTGCTGCTGCGGAGCTGGACGAGCCTGCGACCGCCGAGATCGGTGAAACGCTGGATCAGCTGGCCGAGGACTTGCGGGGGGCCCAGAGTTTTGAAGAGATCGATGAGCTGTTGGCTGAAGTCGAGCAGGAGTTGGGAGAACGTTCACCCAATTTCGCGGCGGAGCGGGCTGCAGCCGAAGGCCTCGAGCGGAGCCTCGACAACCAGCCACTCACCGGACAGTCGAGCGGCGCTTCTGCGGCCGACCAGATCGGCGGTGCCGCCGCCGAGATCCCCAACCTCGATCAGCGGGAACGGACCGAGCTGGCGGAACGGCTTGAGCGAATAGCGGAGTCCCAGGAAGCCGGCGATCCAGATACAGCAGAGAAGTTGAACCAAGCGGCCCAACAATTGCGGGCTGGGAACATCGGTGCGGCTCAAGCAGCACTGGGCGAAGCGGCCCAGGCGCAACGAACCAACGCAGAGGGTGTTGCCGGTCAGGTGAGCGCCGGTCAAGCCGCCCAACAGCTCAGTGAGCTACGCCAACGGGCCCAGGGACAGGGCGAAGGCCAGGGCGAGGGACAGGGACAGGGCGAGGGCCAAGGCCAGGGCGAAGGACAGGGCGAAGGACAGGGCGAGGGCCAAGGCCAAGGACAAGGCGAAGGACAGGGCGAAGGCCAGGGCGAGGGCCAAGGACAGGGCTCGGGCGGCCAGGGTGGTAGCGGAGCGTCGGGTCAGGTCGGGGGCGCGTCGGGCGGAACCGGAGCAGGTCAGGGTGGTGTCGGCACGCCGGGTGGCACTGACCAACCCGATGTGGATGGGAACAACAGCGGTGGTGGCATCGTGGATCCGAGTGCCTTGGAAGCGGGTGAACCGTTGAGACTTGGCGGCTCGCTCACGGGCGACCAGCCGGGCGAGGTCATCGATCAAGTCGACGGACCAACCCGAGGCGGATCATCGCAGATACCGGTGTCGGGGGTGATTGGTGAATACACCAATCGCGCCACCACCGCGGCAGCACGTGGCCAACTTCCCCCCAGTCAGCAGCAGCTGGTGGGCAGCTATTTCGATCGACTCTCCCAGCTCTGAGGAACACTCAATGAACCACGCCCAAATGACACCAGCTGACGTAGCCACCACAGTGGAACGGATACGGTCCGAGATCGGGACGGTCATCGTTGGCCAGACGGGACTCGTGAAGGGTGTGCTCGTGGCGCTTCTCGCCGAGGGCCACGTTCTCCTCGAAGGGGTGCCGGGGCTCGGCAAGACCATGCTTTTGCGGACCCTGGCCGATGCGCTGGACATGCCGTGGAGCAGGATCCAGTTCACTCCTGACCTCATGCCGGCCGACATCACCGGCACACAGGTGCTGTACCAGTCCGCCGATGGCGTACGGGACTTCCAGTTCCGCAGTGGACCGATCAACGCCAACCTGGTTCTCGCCGATGAGATCAACCGGGCGACGCCCAAAACCCAATCGGCGATGCTGGAGGCCATGCAGGAGCGGGCGGTCACCGTGGCGGGTGAAACACGGCCGCTCCCCCGGCCATTCCTGGTGATGGCAACCCAGAACCCGGTCGAGATGGATGGCACGTATCCACTGCCCGAAGCTCAACTCGATCGGTTCCTGACAAAGGTCCTCGTTCCTTTCCCGACCGCAAGCGAACTCATGGCTGTCGTCGAGCGGACAACCGGCTCGCACACGGCTGCGGCCTCAGCAGTTTGTGATGCAGACACGCTGAAGGAGATGATCTCGCTCACCCGCCAAGTCCCGGTTCCCGAGCATGTCACCAGGTATGCGGTCGACCTGGTTGTCGCCAGCCATCCCGATCAGGCGTCGGCTCCAGCCGACGTTCGTAGCTACGTTCGGTACGGGGCGTCGCCTCGCGGGGTTCAGTCGATCATCCTCAGCGGCAAAGCCAATGCCTTGATCGACGGTCGACCCAACGTGAGCGTCGAGGACGTCCAGGCGGTTGCCCGCGGCGCTCTGCGGCACCGCCTTGTGCTGGGCTACGAGGCGACCGCCGATGGGGTCACGGCCGACACACTGGTGAACTCTGTGCTCGCCTCGGTCACGCCAGCGGGCTCGGGAGTCCGCGGCGCGCCGTAGCATGCCTACGCTCGCCTACGGCCTGGCGGCCTTCGGGTCGCTTCCAGGAACCCGAAGGGTTCCCACTCGCTCCGCTCAATCAACGATCGCCCGCTGCTCCGTCCCTCCGCAGCCACCCTCTACGGCCTGGGCCTTCAGGTCGCTCCCATGAACACACTGCTGGACCCTCGAATTCTGGCTCGGCTGGAGCGCCTCCAGCTGGGAACCCGACGGCGTTTGGCGGGCGGGCTCACCGGCGATCATCGTTCGCCGCGGCACGGCACGTCACTGGATTTTGCTGACTACCGCGAATACACCCCGGGCGACGATCTGCGACGGATCGACCAATACGCCTACGCCCGGCTCGACAAACTCCTGCTGAAACTCTTCGAAGCCGAGGACGACGTCACCGTTCGCTTGCTGATCGACACGAGTGCATCGATGCAGGGGGAGAAACTTCACCGAGCCAAACAACTTGCCGCGGCCATCGGTTTTGTTTCGCTCACACGCCGAGATGTCGTTACGGTGCACACCTTTCCCAGCAACACGAGGTCGCCCCGGCTGCTGGGGCGGTCGGCCATAGGACAGTTGTTCTCCATACTCGAAGGCCTCGAAGCAAGCGGCGACAGCCCGTTCGCCGCAGCGGTCACCAACCTGCTGAGCCAAACGGGACCTCCGGGCCTCACCGTGGTGTTCAGCGATCTTCTCACCATCGAATGGGAACAGGGGATCCGGCGGCTACCGGCTCGACGAGGCGATTTGGCAGTTGTCCAGGTTCTCGATCGGACCGACATCTTTCCCGACGTCAGCGGCGACCTCGAACTGGTCGACGCCGAGTCTGGCGCTCGGGTCGAAGTCTCCCTTTCGAGCAAGGTGGTCGAGGAGTACGCCGAAATGGCAATGGCGTGGATCGAGGAGGTGGCCAATCGCGTTCGGGCCACCGGCGGAGGCTTTGCCCGCGTCTTCACAGACGAATCCCTCGAAGAGGTCCTGCTGTCGGGGTGGCGCCGAGAAGGGGTTCTCCGATGAGCCTTGGCACCTGGGGTTTGGCCAATCCCGCGGGACTCCTCGCCGGACTTCTTGTCATCCCGATCATTGCGATGCACATTCTTCGGCCTCGGCGAGTGCAGCAGCGGGTCGCTGCCATCTTCCTCTGGCGCAAGGTCAATCGGCCGGTCTCAGCGGCCAAGCCATGGCAGCGGCTGCGGCCGAGCTGGCTCCTTGCTGCCCAGCTGTTGGCAGCGTTGGTACTGGCGGTTCTGCTGGCTCGACCGGTGCAGTTCACCGAACTACCGCTCGCCGAACACACGATCTTTGTGGTGGATGCATCCGGATCGATGCTGGCGACCGATGGATCTCCTGATCGAATCGAGGACGGTCGCGATCGAGCTCGAGAGCTTCGCTCTCAGCTTCCACTGAACGGCGAAGCGTCTCTAGTGGTTGCCGGGGAGAGCGCCAGGGCGGTCGTCACCCGCTCCGCCGATTCCAGCGTGTTCAACGACGCACTGGCCCGGATCGAGACGTTTCCAGGAGAAGGAGACTTTGCCGGGGCCTTCGCACTGGCCGCAGGAATCGACACCGGTGACCGACCGAGTCGAGTGGTGCTCATCAGCGATGGTGGCGTCAGAGCGGCCGATCTGAGATTGGCGCCGGCCGGCACACGTTATGAGCGAATAGGAAGCCAGGGCGCCAATCGCGGCATCAGTCAGCTCACTGTCGAGCCCGCTCCCGGTGGTCTGGTTGCCAGGGTCACCGTGCGACACTACGGCGGACCCGCAGCCGATCAGACCGTTCGAATCGACGTCGACGGCCGAACCGTCGTCAGTGAATCGATTCAGCTCGATGCGGGCGATGTCCAAAACCTGAGCCTGAACCTTCCCGCCGGTGAACTGATCGAAGCGTTCCTCGAGCCTGAAGACAACCTCATGCTGGACAATCGGGCAGTCGCCACCGTGTCTCGATCGCCCGAGATCGACGTGTGGTGGGTGGGTGCCGACGATCCCTTCCTGGAAGCGGCTCTCTCGGTCATACCCGGCGTCACGATCACCAAGGCAACCGATTTCGTCGGAGCGATGCCGCCCAAAACCGATGTGCTCATCGCCCACCGGATCAACCTGCCCGAAACCCTCCCGGCTCCTACCTGGGCGATCATCCCGCCTGCCGGCCTGCCGGGGGTGGTGGATGTTACCGGTGAGACCCAACGACCAGCTCTCACGCTGATCCGTTCCGACGTAGGTCTGGTGAACGGACTCGAGTTGTCCGAGGTGTTGTTCGCACGATCCCAGACCATCCAGGTATCGGCCGAATCGCAGGTGATCCTGGGGGCCGAGGGCGCTCCCCTGCTGGCCTTGACCCCAACGCTGGAAGCTCCTGTTCTCTATCAGAGCTTCGCCAACGCCGAAAGCAACTTCCCACTTCAGGTTGCGTTTCCGATTCTGGCCCAGCGGGTATTGACCGACTTGACCAGTGCCACGGTGCCACCGGCTCGGGTTCAACTCGGCACTGATCTGCCGATCGATCCCAGGCTGGATGCTGTGGTCTCCACGCCCGCCGGTCGCAGCTTCGATGTAACGGCCGGCTCAGCTCCACCGTCAGCGAACCGCATCGGCTTCTGGAGAATCGAACAGGAAGGTCGAGTCCCCGTCGTCGTTGCGGTCAACGCCGATCCGACCGAAGCAAAGATCGCTCCCGCTCCCGATCTTCCGTTTGCGGTTCCCCAGGGAGGTGAGGGCCCGGACACCATCCAGGGCCAAATCGCTCGCCTGTGGCCTTTCGTTGTACTGCTTCTGGCTCTCATGGTGGCCGAATGGATACTGGCCCGCCGCCGTCTCGGTGTTTCCCGCAACCAATGGAAGATAGCGACCGGGATGCGGGTGGCGGTGGCTCTGGCCGTGCTGGCTGTGCTCCTGGGACCCGGTTTCAATCGGGAGTCCAACAAGGTCGGGGCGGTGTTCCTGCTCGATGCTTCGGATTCTCTCGGCCCGGCTGGGCGAAGTCGCGCTTCTCAAACCGTGGGCGAAGCATTGGCCGCACGACCCGATGGCGACGTGGCCGGGGTTGTGGCCTTCGGGCGAGATGCGCGGCTGGAAGCGATCGTGGATGATGATCCCGACTTCAACGGGTTGTCGGTCCAGATCGACCCGACCGGAACCGACCTCGCCGCCGCGCTGCGGCTCGGCGTGGCAGCTGCGCCAGGTGAGACTCGCAAACGACTCGTCCTCGTGAGCGACGGCCGGGCTACAACCGGGAATGTGATCGAAGAGGCGGAACGTTTGGCTGCGGAGAACGTTCCGGTTGACGTCTTCATCGTCGACCCTCCTCGCGGCACCGATCTGGCTATCGACGGGATCGAGGTGCCTTCGGTTGCACGCGTCGGCGAATTGGTGGAGATCACCGTTCGGGTGGAGTCTCCGGCCCGAACCCCCGCTCGCGTGGAGTTGAGCAGCGACGGCACCCTGCTGGGATCGCAGGAAACTGAGCTGCAACCGGGGACCAACGAAGTGACCTTCACCGATATAGCGGCCGACAATGGCGTCCTGCGGTACACCGCCGAGGTCTTCGGTCTCGCCGACGCCGTGGTTGCCAACAATCGTGGATTCGCGGCAGTGCCCGTAGCTGGAGCCCAGAAGGTCCTCGTGGTCGACGGCGGCGGCAATGCTGATGCTGCCGAGCTCGTTCGGGCACTCGAGGCCGCGGGCCTCACGGCGGACTCGGTGGGTGTCGAGCAGGTTCCCGGCATCGACGAACTCGTGCAGTACGCCTCGGTGATTCTGGTCAACGTCGACGCCCGTGATCTGGCCGAACCCACCGTTACCGCTCTCACAGCCGCCGTGCGGGATCTGGGTCGCGGCATGGTGGTGGTGGGAGGAAACCACAGCTATGCGCTCGGCGGTTATCGCGACCACCCGCTGGAGGAGATCCTTCCTGTGGTGAGCGAGATTCTCGACCCACTACGCCGGCAGACAGTGGCTGAAGTTCTTGCCATCGACACGTCGGGTTCGATGGGGGCATGCCACTGCGCCGAGAACGGTCAGGCCAACGGACTCGGAGGTGAGAACGAGATCGACGGAGGCGTGAAGAAGACCAGCATCGCTCAGAACGCTGCCGCCCGGGCCATCAACGCGTTGGGGGCCACCGACGAGGTGGGAGTGATCAGCGTGAACAACACCGCCGAGTGGGTGATCGACCTTCAGCCGCGGCCGCCCCAGGAGGTGATCGATGACGGCCTCTCCCAGCTCGAGCCGGACGGGCCGACAAATGTCGAGGACACGCTTCGAACCGCCGCCGATCAGCTCAGAGAATCCGAGGCGAATCTCAAACACATCATCTTCTTCTCCGACGGGTTCACCGAGCCGTTCCACCTGGCCGAATTGAAGGCGGACGCGGCAGACCTGTTCGACGAGGGCATCACGGTTTCGGTGGTCGCCACCGGCGAGGGAGCCGCGATTGATCTTCGGGAAATCGCCGAGGCTGGGGGCGGGCGTTTCTACCCCGGCAAGGACCTCAGCGCCATCCCCGAACTGATCGTTCAAGAGGCGATTCTGGCATCGCGTGATTTCATCAACGAAGGCAACTTCGTTCCCACGGTCACCTCGAATGCCGCCACGGTCAGCACTCTGGCCTCAGCTCCTCCGCTGGCCGGCTACATCGCCACCACAGCCAAACCGACCGCACGGGTGGACTTGCGGATCGGACCCGACCAGGATCCGTTGCTCACGAGCTGGCAGATTGGTCTGGGCCGTGTGAGTACCTGGGCTTCGGACAGTGGCGAACGGTGGGGCACCGCATGGTCGAGTTGGGAGCGGTCACCCGACTTCTGGGCCGGCGTCATCAAGGACACATTCCCCACCGCCGGTGACGGCGGCGGTGTCACCGCCCGGATCGAGGGCGATCAGCTGTCACTGCGGATAGAAGGGGTGTCACCGTGGGGCGACGACGCGCAAGCTTCGGTGCGGGTGGCCGGTCCGGACGGGGAGGGCGTTGATGTGCCACTCGAACGGGTTGACGGTTCCACGTTTGCCGCCACCATCCCGGTCGAGGAGGCCGGCACGTACGCAATCGGAGCGACCGTGTCGAGCGGTGGCGAAGCGGTCTGGAGCGGCGTGGGTCTTACAAGCCGGTCCTACCCGGCCGAGTACGCGCCACGACCGTTGGGCGACGACGTTCTACGCCGGGTGGCCGACCTCACCGGCGGCCGATTCGAACCCGGCATCACAGAGATCTTCGACCCGGAAAACACCGTGGCCGGGAGCCGTCGCATAGATCTCACCAAGTGGTTCCTCTGGGCGGCGCTGCTCCTCTGGCCCGTGGCAGTGGCGGTGAGCCGCTTGGCCTATCGCTCCGGCACACTCGCTATCGGAGCAGAGAAAGCCCAGGGAACGGTGGCGAAGCTCCAGACCCGACTGCCCAAGTTCGGTGAGGCCAATCCGCTCGAATCGGACAATGCAACCAGTTCGACCCCAGTTTCGCCTCCGAGGAAGCCAGCCGGACCGATCGACCCGACCCAGCCCATCCGCGCCGAACCGAGCACGGGGCCAACCCGACCCGCCGCACCTCGAGCGCCGAACCCACCCAAACCTCCTGCCGCGCCGGGTGGCACCGTGAACGAGCTTCTCAAGCGGAAAGGGGGCGGCCACGAGCCGCCGGGCTGATCCGATCAAGGTAGGACCTGGATCGAGGAGCCCGTGGCGGTGTGGGAAGCTGGACCAATGCTGATTCTCTCCGGAACCGTGAAGATGCAACCACAGGACATCGCCGCGATCAGGGATGCCACGTTGGTCATGATCGCGGCCACACGCGCCGAGGAGGGATGCATCGAATACGAGTTCTCCGAGGTCATCGGTGAGCCGGGCACGATGCGGATCTTCGAGCGATGGGAGTCGGTGGATGCGCTGCAAGCGCACTTCGCCGCTCCCCATATGGCCGAGTGGCAAGAGGCGATGAAGAGTGTCACCGTCCACTCTCGTGATCTGGCTCGCTACGAGGGCATCAGCGACATCATTCCGCTCTGAATCGCCTGACCGATGACTCTTGGTGCCGGTCTGCTGTGGTCAGGTGTTCTTCTCAGTGTCGTGGCCACCCTGAGGCCATCCCGTCTGTCCATTGGGGGTGCCGGAGCAGCGATGTCCGCGGCTGTGGTTGCCTTGGTCTCGGCGTTTGTTGCCGAGGACTGGACCAACGTCTACGTCGTCAGCACCACCCGGCCAGGCCTCGCATGGCCGGTGCGGGTGGCCGGCCTGTGGGGAGGTGCCGAAGGATCGCTACTGCTCTTCGCCGCGCTGGTCTCGCTGGCGGCGGTGATCATCGGCACACTGGGCGGGCGTTCACAGCCGGCGACGGCGCTCGCCGGGTCCTATGGGGTCGTGATGCTGGTGTCGGCCAACCCGTTCGATCGCTTCGATGCCCCTGCGGTTGGAGGTCTTGGTCTTCAGCCGGTGCTGGAGCACCCTGCCATGGTCTGGCATCCTCCGATCCTGTATTTGGGCCTGGTGGGGGTCATATGTGCCGTCGATGCTGTCCCTCGGCGCCGTACACCCACGGCGGGTCCGGGCAACGGCGGCTGTGTCGCTGGCATTGCTCACTGCCGGGCTGGCAACCGGCGCAGCGTGGGCCCACGCAGAGCTGGGATGGGGAGGGTTCTGGGCGTGGGATCCCATCGAGTCCGCCGGGCTGGTGGCGTGGCTGGCAACGGCGGCCACGTTGCATGGGCAGTTCGACGTCGCTCGACTCGATCATCGACTTCTCTTCGCCGTACCGGGATTCGCAGCGGTGTGGGCGACCACCCTCACCCGGGCGGGCCTGACCGGTTCGGTTCACTCCTTTGCCGATCGTCCCGGCCTCAAAGCCGGCCTGCTGGTGACGGCGGCCGGTTGGAGCGCCACGCTGGCCTGGTTGGCATACGCCCCGCCAACCGGCCATGTTCGCAGCACCCCTCCTGGGCCCCTGGAGCGGCGAAGGGCGATGTACCTGCTCGCCCTCGCTGGGTCTTTCGTTGCCCTTGGCGCCTACGAACCAGCGGTAGAGCAACTCGCCGGCGGCAATGCCGTAGGTGTCGCTGGGGTGTTCTTCACACGAATGTTGTGGCCAATCGTCATTGTTGGCGCCGCGCTGTGCGTCCGAGCGGACCGCCAATACCGGTTCGCGATGTTCGGCGCGGCTGCGGGTGTTGCAGTGACCCCACTGAGCGCGGGGCCCTTCGGGCTGACGGTCGCGGCGGCAGGTGGCGCGGTGGCAGCGTCGGCACTCGTTGCAGGACGATCGGGACGACGAGGCTGGCTCGCCCACGTCGGAATCGGGCTGGTGCTCGTTGGTATCGGCGGCACGGTGGCGGCAACGTCGAGCCAGGTGATACTCATCAAGGACCAGTCGACGCAGGTGGACGGTATCACCGTGGTTCACCGTGGAATCGAGCTGGTTTCGGAGCCGACACGGGATGCGGCGGTGGCCTCGATCGAGATAGATGGGGTCGTGCTCCAGCCCAAAATGGTGCTCCACCGTCTCCGCACCGTCCCTACCGCCGAGGCAGCAACCAGGCGCAGCGTTCTCGATGAGATCCAGGTGATCCTCTCCGACGGAACCGACGGGCAAGCAAACTACCGGATCAGCCAAACACCACGCCTCAACCTGATCTGGCTGGGTGCAGCGCTTGTCACACTCGGTCTTGTCGGACGATCCGGCACACGCCGCCGTCCCCGGCGGACGGCGCTGGTGAACTGAGTCTGAGGCTATTCGAAGAGAGCGTCCACGAATTCGTTCGGTTCGAAGTCGACCAGATCATCGACCTGCTCCCCCAAGCCGACAAGCTTCACCGGAATCCCGAGCTCGGACTCGATGGCGAACACGATTCCGCCCTTGGCAGAGCCATCGAGTTTGGTGAGGATGACCCCCGTTACGTCGACGGCTTCTGCGAAGACCTTTGCCTGCGTCATTCCGTTCTGGCCGGTGGTGGCGTCGAGAACCAGCAACGTCTCGGTCACTTCGCCCACCCCCTTTCGGCCACCCGGCGAACCTTGGACAGTTCCTCCATGAGGTTGGTCTTGTTCTGAAGACGACCGGCCGTGTCGGCCAGCACGATGTTGCAGCCTCGGGCGGCGGCGGCCTCGACGCCGTCGAATATGACCGATGAGGGGTCGCCACCTTCGTTCCCCCGCACGATCTCGGAGCCTGCCCGTTCGGCCCACATGGTGAGCTGTTCAGCGGCTGCCGCTCGGAAGGTATCCCCTGCCGCCATCAATGGCGTGTGCCCCTCAGTGGCCAGGCGCTTGCCGAGTTTGCCGATTGTCGTTGTCTTGCCGACACCATTGACACCTACGATCAACCACACGTTGGTTACGTCCGGCTTGATCGTGAGGGAGCGATCCCCGTCGGCTATCTCGGTCCGCATCCGCTCCTTCAGCAGCCCCAGAATCGCAGCGCCGTCTTCGGCCCCAGCTTCCCGTGCACCGGTTCGTACGTCCTCGACCAGTCGCATCGAGGTCTTCACGCCCACGTCGGCACGGATCAGTGCTTCTTCGAGGTCCTCCCAGTCGTCATCGCTGAGCTTGCCCAGACCGACCAGACCGCCCAGGTATCCGGTGAACGCCGACCGAGCCTTGCTGAGACGGTCGAAGAACGTGGGTCTGAGGACCGGGGGCGGCTCGAGGTAGGGGGCCGAGCCGTCGGTTCCGGTTTCGGTCAGATCTTCGGTGACGGGCTCCGTCGGGACATCCTGGGTGCGGGTCGCCGAACCGGGAAGGTCAATGCGGGGTGGCGGCGACAGCAGTTCAGCGTCGTCTTGACGGCTGCTGCGCAGCAGGAGGTAGGTGACGCCACCGGCAGCCAACAGGCACACCAAGACGACGATGAACAGTACGATTTCCATTGCTCTGAAGCCTAACCCCGGCAGTTGATGCGACTACCAGGACAGGTCAGTTGTCTGTGCTGAGTTGTCTGTACTGAGTTGTCGCTACTAGGGCCGCTCGCCGAGGGAGGCTGTCACCGTAATCGGGTCGACACCTCTCACTATCTCCAGTTCGATCTGATCGCCGACGAAATTGGTGGTGATCAGACCGGCGAGCTCACGGAAATCGGTTACGGGGGCGCCATCGACAGTGAGTACCCGGTCGCCGGCCTGCAACCCGGCCGCTTCGGCCCCCGAACCAGGACTGATGTCGTCGATGACAACACCAACGTCACCGATGGCTGGCTGACCTGCGCCCACTCCGAGGAAACCGGGGTCGAGTGGTTCACCCGCCACGATGCGCTCCGCCACCCGGTACCCGGTGTCGATCGGCACGGCGAAGCCGACACCGATGTTGGTGGTTGATACACCATCGGTGCGGATGGCTGTGTTGATACCGATCACCTCGCCGACGCGGTTGGCGAGCGGTCCACCCGAGTTGCCCGGGTTGATCGGGGCGTCGGTCTGGATCATCGCGGTGAATGTGCCACCCTGATTCTCCAGCGGACGGTTGAGCGCGGAGATGATGCCTGAAGTGACGGTGCGGGTGAGGTCGAACGGACTCCCGATCGCAATTGCGGTCTGCCCGACCTGGAGATCGTTCCCGAGCGCAAGGTCGGCCACTGGTAGGTCGAGGTCGTCCACTTGGAGCACGGCGATGTCGGCGCGGGGATCGGCGCCGATCAGGGTGGCGCTGAGAGTGCGACCCTGGAAGTCGCGGACGAAGACCTGAGCGGCGTTCTCGATGACGTGGTTGTTGGTCATGATGTAGCCGCCGTCCCGGTACACAAAACCGGAGCCGGTGCCGAAGTCTGTGACCACCTGCACCACCGATGGGCCCAGATCGTCAGCGACGAAGGCCGCAGGGTTCGCCCCTTCGGTCCCGGCTGCGACCGGTGGGGCGGGTGGTGCAGTGTTGGTAGCAACCGGCGAACTCGTAGGAGCAGCGGTGGTGACGAGATCTCCATCAGCAACGATCGTTCCCGCCGTGAACGCTGCGCCGCTGATCAGGGCACCGGCGATGAACGCGATCAGGGCACGAACGCCCCATCGGCCCCTGGGTTTGTCAGGGGTGGCCGTGGCAGCGACCCGGGCAGCGGACTCGGCTGCGGTTGGCGGGACTGACGGCGAGGCGAATCCTGGAGTGGCATTGGCGCCGGACATCACCGGGACAGTCGACGGTCGATCCTTGACCGGTGGGGTGGGCAGTGGTGGAGGGAGAACACCAGTGTGATTCCCCACCGGTCGGGAGGGGGAACGGGGGGCGGCGGACAGAGTTCGACCGACTGGAGGGCCGGTAGGGGGCGCAAACGTTGGTTCGGTCGACCGAGGCGCCTGGGTCGACAGCGCGGGTGATGACGGAACCTCCGCTCCTGCAGGCGGCATTTCGTTGGGAGCACTCGGGTCTTCGAAATCCCAGCGGGTCTCGCTCATTGTGTCTGGTCAACTCCTCGATCGCAGTTCGTTTGCGTGCTGCGTGATATCGGCATCAAAGCATACGAACCTGAAAGTCCGGTGAAAGGATCATTATTCCTTTCTACGACGGGCTTCTTCGCCCGGATGCGTAGATTCACCATAGGCTTCTCCGATGGCTTCACCCTCAGTCGAGCGGGTCAAGGACGCCGCGACGGCAGCCGGGTTCGTGTTGGAAATCGTCGAATACCCGGACGGAACTCGGAGTGCCTTGGATGCTGCTGCGGCTGTGGGCTGCGATGTTGCCCAAATCGTCAAGAGCATGATCTTCAGCAGCAGCAATGGACTGGTGCTGGCGCTCACCAGCGGGGCCTTTCAGGTCGATACGGACAAGCTGGCCCACGTTGTGGGCGTCGACTCGTGCGGACGGGCCAACGCCGAAGAGGTTCGAGCAACCACAGGTTTCGCCATCGGTGGAGTTGCGCCCTTCGGTCACCTCTCACCTATCACAGCGGTCATGGATCGCCACCTGTTCAGCTTCGAACGAGTCTGGGCAGCGGCTGGCACTCCCCGGCACGTCTTCCCGGTCGAGCCCGCAAGGCTCCAAACCATCGCCGGCGCCGCGGTAGGAGACTTCACCCGGGCGAACTAGGGCCGCACTCAGTGGTCAATCGCTAGTGTGGCCGGCCTGCAACCTGCGACGCGACCACCATCCGAGAGCGGCGCGGCTCTCGGCTGCGTCAGCGGCGGCATGAGCCTCTCTCGCCGTCGCCTGGCGGCGTTCGTACCGCTCAGCCTCTGCGTGGGTGATCTCTCGTTGGAGCTGATCTCGTAGTTGGGTTACACGAGCATCGGCGATCGCTCGCGCCACCGCTTCGTCGCGCAGTTGTCGGGTGAGTTCGCCAGATCGTTCGACCTCTTGGGCCAAGCGCCGTTCGACGTCGAGCTGTCGAGCGGCCAACGATTCGTACTCGGTTCGTTGGCGTTCGGCCTTCACCAGCGCGTCGGTTTCGGCCTCTTTGGCTCCCAACAACCTCTCCAACAGAGCCGTGTCGAGAACCTCGGCCAACGTGAGATCGTGCGATGCACCGAGGTCATCACCGACCCCGATCTCGCTGCCGGCAGCCTCGATCGCAGTTCCGGTCACCGAGGTTCGGGGGTAGTCGGACACTGCTGCGGCCTCGGCGGCAGGATGTTCCTGCCAAGCCGAGGCCCGCGCTGCAGTTTCAGGTTCCCTCACATCAATCACGTCAACGACAGAGGTGTTCAGATCCAATCGTTCGGCGATGCCAGGAATCGCCTCGAGCGGCACCGCCCACATCCGACCTTCGAATGTCTTGACCTGCTGAGCCTCGGGCAAGCGGCCCTGCCGGATCATCTTCCGCAAGATGATGGTGGAAGATCCGAGTGCATCGGCCGTTTCGCGAAGCGTCAACGTGCCGGGTGGGAGTACCGGCACCGCGTCGGCCGCCTCGGGCTGTGTTCTGGCGGAGGTACTCGGCACAGGCTGGCTCACGTTCAGCTCCCTCGGTTTGATGGCGCGCCCTTCGACACAGCATCACCAAGCCGAGGGTAGGTGTTCGTCTCATGGAAGCTGGTGGATAGGAGGCTGGCTGAACTTCGGCATCCTCAGGTAGGTCCCAGAGGCCCACCGTAGGTGACCACGTCTTCAGATGGTGATCACGAAACGTGAGCCGTTCGCAGCGGGAAAAACCTCGGCCTGACCGCCGTGCCGCTCGGCGATTCTTTTCACGATCGCCAACCCCAGACCTGCCCCTCGTCCCGCTTGTCCCGATCCTTGCCAGAATTGGTCAAACACCCGCGTACGTTCCTCAGCTGTGAGGCCGGGCCCTTGATCGGTGACCGACAAACGACCCCGCCCACCAATGCCGTCGACAGCGATGGTGATGGTGGAGTGCTCGGGAGCGAGCCGTAGCGCGTTGGCCACCAGGTTGTTGACTGCCCTACGCAAAGCGACCGGATCACCGGTGACATTCACGGGTTCGGCGTCGACCTCGAGATGGATCATCCTCTGTCGAGCTGCGGCGTCATGGTCCTCGGCCACCGACCGCGCCAGCTCGGCCAGATCCAGGGTTTGGCTAACGGCCACCGGTAGCGACTCCCGGGCCTGATCCAATAGCTCGTCGACCATTCCGCTCATTCTGGAGGTCGCTTCATGGGCGATGGAGGCTGCTTCTCGGATGTCATCAGGGTCGCCGCCGGTCAACGCCAGCTCCAGATTGGTGCGGGCAACAGCCAGCGGATTGCGCAGTTCATGGGATGCCTCGGCAACGAATCGGCGCTGATCGTCGAAGGCCACCTCGAGCCGGTCGAGCATCGAATCGAAGGTGTCACCCATGTCCCTCAGCTCGTCCCGCGGCCCCTTCATTCCGATTCGCTGACCCAAGTCTGATCCGGTTATCCCCTGCGCCACGCCCGTGATCCGACGGACCGGACGAAGAGCCCATCCCGAGAGGAACCAGCCGCTGACGAAGGCTGCCAGGAACAACACGCCCAGCGCCAGGAACGACGAGGTTCGCAACGAGCTGAGGGCTCTTCGATAGGCGGCGAGCTCGACCTTCTCCGCCATGACCCGTTGCTCTTCTTCAGGAAAGACATACTCGAACTGGGTGATGACCTCGCCCGTAGCGACGTCAAGAACCTGCACCGTGTCTGCCATTACTGCGGGCTCTACCAGCGTGCTGTTCTCGAACAGAAAGATGCCAGCGATAGCGACGGCACCCACCGCAAACACGACAACTGCGAAGGCCAGCGACAACCGAAATCGGATGGTCTCGAACAGGCTGGGTATGCGAAGCGACGCCATGACGGGCCCCGCTATGCGGGCTCGGGTTCCTTCACGAAACGGTATCCCGCACCGATGACCGTTTCGATCCACTGCCTGCGGGTTGCGGCTGAGAGTTTCCGGCGAAGCGTCCCGACAGTGACTCGAACAGTATTGGTGAACGGATCAGCGGCAGCGTCCCACACGTGTTCGAGCAGTTTCTCCTGGCTGTGTACATCGTCGGCGTGGGTCATGAAGTAGCGGAGGAGGGCAAACTCCTTGGCGGTCATGTCGATCTCGGCCTCCTTCCAAATGACCCTGTGGGCAGCAGTGTCAAGCTTGAGCCCTGCAATTTCCAGTTCGGCGCCGACGCCTGTGGCGGAGCCTCTACGTAGCAGCGTGCGCACCCGGGCGAAAAGTTCAGGTAAAGCGAACGGTTTCACCAGATAGTCGTCGGCCCCGTCGTCCAGTCCGGCGACCCGATCTTCTATGTCGTCCCGGGCCGTTAGCATCAACACCCGCGGCTGGTGGTCGTGATCGGACCGAATCGTGCGGCAGATATCGCGACCGTCGCCATCGGGCAGCGTCAAATCGAGAGTGATCAGATCGTATGGGGTGTAGCTGGTTACTTCGAGGGCGTCGCCGGCCGTATACACCACGTCGACGGCGTATCCCTCTCGGCGGAGCGCTTTGCCGATGGCGTCGGCCAGCTCAGTTTCGTCGTCGACCACCAAGATCCGCATGGATCCAAACTAGTGCCTTTGGTGTGACTGCTTTCCCGCCGAGAAGTAGCCCCGTAGGCAGAATTCAAGCTGGGAATGACACAATGGAATGGTGAGGAACGAGCACCAGACCGCAGCCACCGAACTCGAGCGAGTGGCATTCGAGGTGAAGAAGGTCATCGTGGGCCAGGACCACATGGTGGAGCGCTTGCTGGTAGCGGTGTTGGCCCGCGGCCACATCCTGCTCGAAGGTCTTCCCGGCCTCGCCAAGACACTCGCCGTGTCCACGCTGGCCGATGTGATCGGAGGCAGCTTCGCCCGCCTCCAATTCACCCCCGACCTGCTCCCATCAGACCTCACCGGTACCCGAATCTGGCGGGGCACCGACGAGACGTTCGACATCGAATGGGGACCGGTGTTCGCCAACTTCCTCCTGACCGACGAAATCAACCGAGCCCCCGCAAAGGTTCAGAGCGCACTGCTCGAGGTCATGGCTGAGCGCCAGGTGAGCATCGCGGGCCAAACCCGTCCGATGCCCACACCGTTCCTTGTGCTGGCTACACAGAATCCGGTGGAGTCCGAGGGTGTTTACACGCTCCCTGAGGCTCAGCGTGATCGGTTTCTCATGAAGGTTGTGGTCGGCTACCCGTCGCCAGCCGAGGAACTCGAGATCGCTCGACGTTCAGGGGCAGCCGGCGTACCCCAGGGTTTGGCTCGCATCCAGACCGTCATGAGTACCGAACGGCTGGAGGAACTTCAGGACCTGTCACAGCGGGTCTATGTGGACACCGCCGTCGCCCAATATGCGGTCGACCTGGTGCTCGCCACCCGAGAGCCTGAGTTGCGGGGACTGCCCGAGCTCGCTCCCCTGATCGATTTCGGCGTCAGCCCCCGAGCGACGCTGGGTCTCATCGATGCGGGGCGAGCGTTGGCTCTCATGCGAGGGCGTGGCTACGCCCTGCCCCAGGACGTCTTCGACGTTGCGCGCGACGTGCTTCGTCACCGCCTCATGCTCAGTTACGAAGCGCTGGCCGAAGATCGGACCGCCGATGACATTCTGAACCGTGTCCTGTCGGTGGTGCCCGCAGCCGATCTCACCACAGCACGGCCCGAACCGACTGTTTCGGCTGCGGTACGTCCTGTCGTGCCCGGTGAGGACCTCGGCGCTGGCAGCACCGACGCCACCACCGATCTGAGCGGTTTGATTCGTCGACAGACTTCGCTTCCAGCTCAACCAGACGCCTCCAGTCAGACCGGCGCGCCGGCGGCCGATCCGTCATCGCCCAAGGTTTTCGACGCATCCGTACCGGCCAGCGGCTCGGAGTTGCACGCTGAGCCACCGTCAGTCTCGGCGCCAGCCGACCATCCCGCACCGTGAACCTCCCAGCCGAGAAGGTCGCCGCCGACGCCCGATCAATGCTGCGCAAGCTCGAGCTCGACGTCACCAGGCGCCTCGATGGCCTACTGCACGGTGACCACGAGGGCCTGGTGCCCGGGCACGGATCCGAGCTGGGTGAGACTCGACGCTATGAACCGGGCGACGACATTCGCCGAATCGATTGGAACGTGACCGCACGCCTCTCCGAAGCCCACGTACGGCAAACGATCGCAGAGCGAGAACTGGAGGCGTGGGTCGTGGTCGATACGGGGCCGAGGCTGGGCTACGGCTCCAGGAATCGAGCGAAACGTGATCTGGCGTTGGCTGCTGCGGCCTCGGTCGGTTTTCTCACCCAGCGCGACGGCAACCGAATCGGCGCCATCCTCACCGGTCCGGACAACGAAAAGGTCATCGGTCCTCGGGGTTCCCGGAAACACCTGATGCACGTGCTCCATCAGGTGGCTGGCACTCGATCCGACGAAGGATCTGGCGTCACCGATCTGGGCGCGTCCCTCCGACGGGTCGGAGCAGTCGCCAAACGGCGAGGCATGGTCGCGGTCATCAGCGACTTCCGGGTTCGACCGGGTTGGGAGGACCACCTGGTTGTGCTGGCTCGCAAACACGACGTGATCGTCTGTGAAATCGTCGATCCGCTCGAGTTGGAGCTGCCCAATGTCGGACTCCTGCCGGTTGTCGACCCGGGAACAGGTCAACTGATCGAAGTTCCCACCCACAAGAAGAAGGTACGCGATGCGTACGCTGCGGCTGCGGTCCAGCGACGGGAGTCGATGTCGGCACTGTTCGCTCGGCACGGCATCGACCACATCGAACTCCGTACCGACCACAACTGGCTCGACGATGTGGTGCACTTCGTTGCCAAACGTAAACATCGTCTCCGAGCAACAGCAGGACGGCGCCGGTAATGAGCGACGACGTCGATCCATTCCAGGTCTTGGACATCGGCTTCTTGAGCGCCGAACGACTGTGGCTCCTGCTCGTGGTGCCGGTTCTTGTCGTTGCCTACGTCGTCCTTCAGCGTCGCCGGAAGGTGTACGCAGCGAGACTGGCCAGCACCGATCTGCTCTCCTCAGTGCTGCCCAAACGATCAGGCTGGCGCCGTCATGTCACCTCGGGTCTGATCCTCGCCGCTCTGACCTCGATGATCCTTGGTGTTGCGGAGCCAGCTCGCGAGATGGAGGTCCAACGAGATCGCGCCGTGGTGATGTTGGCGATCGACGTCAGCCTGTCGATGGAGGCTGCCGACATCCCACCATCACGACTCGCAGCGGCCCAGCTGGCGGCCATCGAGTTTGTCGAAGAACTACCCCCCGGGCTCGACATCGGTCTTGTCAGCTTTGCAGAGACAGCAAATGTCCGGGTTTCCCCGACCCGTGATCGAACCCAGGTGATCCGCTCGATTCAGTCACTCGAACTCCAGCCGGCCACGGCCATCGGCGAAGCCATCTTCACCTCCCTCGATGCGCTGCTGAATGGGCCGCTCGACGATATGGGAACGATCCCTCCGAGCACCATCGTGCTGCTATCCGACGGCACCACAACCGCGGGACGGGAAGACGCAGCGGCGGTGGCAGCTGCAAACGAGGCCCAGATCTCGGTGTCCACGATCTCATTCGGCACACAAGCGGGCACCATCCTCTACGACGATCCGGCCACCCCCGAGGTCGAGCGCTTTCTGATCGAGGTACCCGTTGCAGAGGAGAATCTGAGGACGATCGCCGACGACACCGGTGGGCTGTACTTCCAGGCGTCTTCCCTGGAAGAGTTGGAAGAGGTCTACGCCGACATCGGATCCGCAGTGGGTTCAGGACTCGAGTTCACCGAAATCGCCGACTGGTTCGCGGCCGCAGCGGCAGCGCTCACGCTGGTAGCCGCTGCCTTCTCACTCTGGTGGTTCCAGCGACTGATCTAGGGCGCTTGCCCGATCTCAATTGCCCGATCTCAGATGGGGTCAGAAACGGTGAGAACGTCAGCCGGGGCCTGGTCGCGCAGATCGATCACCTGGCGTCTGGGATTGCTGACCTTTTCGCTGACAACCTTTGAGCTCTCCCCCGGCTTCATCGACACCCCGTAAAGAACGTCGGCCGCTTCCATCGTGCGTTTCTGATGGCTCACGATGACGAGCTGAGCATCGTGGCGGAACTCTTCCACCAAGGTGAGGAACCGGTTGAGGTTGAAATCGTCAAGCGCCGCCTCGACCTCGTCCATCACATAGAACGGTGAGGGTCGGCTGCGGAATACGGCAAAGAGGAAGCCGAGGGCGGTCAGTGATCGCTCGCCGCCCGACAGCAGTGACAGCTTCTTCACGTTCTTGCCCGAGGGCTTCGCCTCGATCTCGATTCCGGTGTTCAACAGGTCGTCGGGATCGGTGAGCACAACAGAACCCTTGCCACCGGGGAACAACTTGCCGAAGAGGTCGGTGAAGTTGGCGGCCACATCGGCATAGGCCGAGGCAAAGACAGTCACGATCTGCTCGTCGACCTCTCGAATCAAACCCACCAGTTCTCGTCGAGACCTCTTCACGTCTTCCATCTGGCTGCTGAGAAATTCGTACCGCTCTTTGAGTTCTTCGAATTCTTCGAGAGCCAGAGGGTTGATCGGACCCATCGCTTTGAGCTGGCGGTCGAGATCACGAAGTCGCGCTGCAGGGGTCTGTCCCTCCACCACTTCGGGTTGTCCCGCAGCCATGGCTGTCTCGGGTTCGATGTCGAGGTCGCGGCGTACCGTTTCGGTGAGCGATTCGAGGCGCACCCGATCCTCAGCTTCGGCGAGATCCACGCGGTTCCGCCGGCTGCGGGTTTCGATCAGGTCCTTTTCGGCCTTCTGCCGTTCGCCGCGGTTGCCGCTGAGCCGAGCACCGACGTGGCGAGCCGCTTCACTCTGAGCCTGGCTCACCGCGTCGAGGTCGGTGAGCCAATCATCCACCTTGCCACCCTTGGAAAACAGCTGGTGCGTGAGGTCTTTGACCTTGTCGAGGGCGCCCTGAAGAACCTCGCGCCGAGCCCTCGCCGCTTCGCGTTCGGACACCAAACGGTGAAGGCGTTGTTCGATCTCGGCTCGTCGGCTGGTGATCATCTCCCGCCGTTCGGCGATAGCGGCCTCGCGTACCCCGAGGTCGCGGTTGATTGCCGCCAGGAGCGTCGCCTTCTCCTCCAACCCAGCTCGGGCATCGGCAACCGTTTGTGCTTTGTCGAGGCGAGCCTTCTCGTCGGCTTCGAGACCGGGCAGAGCCAGCTGAAGTGACGCCAGTTTCTTCCGGTCGGCTTCGGCTCGTTCGCTGATCTCGTATCTCTGGCGGCTCAGCCTCTGCCGAGATTCCTCGATTTCTGCCAGCTCGGTCGTGGTTCGGACCAGAACTGACCGAGCGGCTTGGACAGCCGAAAGGTGATCCCGGTGGGCGTTTTCAGCGGTCCGCTGGTTCTCGCCCGTCAGGAGCAGCATGCCTTCGGCGTCGTCCACACCACCCAGCGCAGCGGCTTGAGCATCTCGGGCTGCCTTGGCTTGGGCCGCTGCCTCGGCCTGTGCTGCGCCGGTTGCACCAGCTTGATCGCCTGCCAACCTCCAACCGGTGGGACCGATTCGATCACCCGCTCGCGTAACCACCGTGAGGCCTGCGTGATCCCCAGCCAGATCGACGGCGTCGGACCACGATCCCTCTATCGCCGCAATTCCTGACAGGAGTAGGTCCAGAAGCAACCGTACGTCTTCACGATCGGCCCGCACCAGCGAACGCAGTGGCGTGACGCCATCGGGCGCCTTGATCGGGTTGGTCCTGCCGGGGGTCCCCAGCGGCAAGACCGCACCGGAAACCTTGGCGTCGGATAGCGCCCGCAATGCGGAACGGGCCGAGACTTCCGATTCGATGAGAACAGCTTGCAGCGCTTCTGACGCTGCAGCTTCAACCGCGCCTTCCCACCCCTGATCCACCGCAATGAGATCGAGCAGTGTGCCGAGCACACCGTCGGTGCCCGCAAGAGTGTCAACCCCGGCCCGGTTGCGGGCTTGTTCGAGGGCCTGAGCGAGCGCGTCAGCGCGTGCCTCCCATCGATTCACCTCTTCATCAGCAGCCCGGCGCTCTCGGTTTGCCTGGCGGAGAGCGGCTTCGGCATCTACCAAACCCACGTTTGCGGCGTTGAGATCGTATTCGAGGGCCTCTTTGGTGCCCTCAGCGCCGTCTAGGACCGCCTGAGCTTCGGCCTGCTCGGAGAGAAGCCGATCCCGCCGCGAGGACAGCCCGGAGATCTGCTCGTTGAGGCGAGCATCTTCAGAATTGTCGCGCTCGGAGGCCGACTCGAGCGCGGTCAGTTGGGCTCTCGCCTCGACTGCTTGGTTGCCGACAGGTACCACGCCGTCACCCCACTGTTGCTCGAACACCGCCCGGTCCTGTTCCAGCGCCTTCTCGGAAAGCCGGGCTTGGGTTTTGTCGGGCGTGAGGTTCTCCGCCTCTTTCTCCACCGCAACCAGATCATTGTCAAGACGTGCCGCTTCGGCCTCGAGCGACGAAACCAACCCCTCGTCTACCGCGCTTTGCAGTTCACCTTCGAGCCGGCGTCGACGTTCGGAAACAACATTGGTTTGACCGATGATCCGTTCACGCACCGAACGTGCTCGACCCAGCACGTCATCGACGTTGGATCCGCCCAGAGCGGCCAGTTCTGCCTCACCGTCGAGTATGACCGCATCGAGGCGGGCGAGTTCGCGCTGAAGCTCGCTTTCCCGTGTCGAGGCTGCAAGACGATCCCGCTTGTGGGCTTCCAGCTTTTGGGTGAGGCCCGAGAGTTCACGGCCCACAAGGTAGGTTCGCAGTTCAGTGGCCTCGGCCAAAACGGCGCCGTGACGGCGGGCAGCATCGGCCTGCTTCTCCAGCGGGCGGAGTTGACGTTTCACTTCCCTCACCAGGTCGGCTACCCGATTGAGGCTCTCTTCGGTGGAAGCGAGGCGTCGCTCTGCCCGCTCTTTGCGCTTGCGGTACTTCAGAACGCCGGCCGCTTCTTCGATGACGCCTCGACGCTCCTCGGGTCGACTGTTGAGTACGGCGTCAATTTGTCCCTGCGAGACGATGATGTGCTGTTGCCGACCGACACCGCTGTCGCTGAGAAGTTCGGTGATGTCGAGGAGGCGACAACTGGCTCCGTTGATCTTGTAGTCGCTTTCACCGGAGCGAAACAGAGTGCGGGTGATGGTCACCTCGGAGAACTCGATGGGCAGGACTCCGTCGGCGTTGTCGATGGTCAGCGACACCTGAGCTCGGCCGAGCGCCGCCTTGCTCTGGGTTCCAGCAAAGATCACGTCTTCCATCTTGGCCGATCGAACCGCACTCGGAGCCTGGGCTCCGAGCACCCATGCAATGGCGTCGACCACATTGCTCTTGCCGCTGCCGTTGGGGCCGACCACGACCGTTATGCCATCTTGGAGGTCCAAGGTTGCGTGATCCGCAAACGACTTGAACCCCTTGACCGACAGCGTCTTCAGATACATACCGGCCAAATCCTAGCCGTGTAATTTGCCACGCGTTTGCCAACCACACCCGGTGCGCAGTCGCTCGGCCGACCCAAACGTAGGGAGACTCGTAATCATCCAGTCCACAACTGAAGAGGACTCTTCCTAGCTCAGCCGCATTCGACAAGAAACCTGCCTCGTCGATGCTCGCACTCGTGGGTATCGCCGTCGGCTTGGGTCGACGTGGAATCTCTTGCGACCGCGGAGGGCCGGGCAACCGTCGTAGGCCTCGGCCGCCGCTTCTGCAGATTCCCAGCATTCAGGTGGTCCATGCGACCTACGAAGATGGGTCAAAAGGCTCAAGTTGGGCACCCATGGATGCCGAGAAAGGTCTATGCCGCCAGTGCGCCCTCCGACGGGACCACATTCTGAACCCTTCCATCGCAGACTTCCGGCGCCGCTTCAGCGCTCCCTAGAGTTGCTGGCCCGGCATCACGAGCCGGTCGGCTTCTCCGAACGTCGGCAACTGATTCAGGCGCTGTTCCATGAGGGCGACCGCCGTACGCCGTACGTCAATCGTTTCATGGCGTTGATGATGCTGTCAGTGTTGATCGCCGTGCTCGGGGTGCTCGCCGATTCCACCGCCGTCGTCATTGGAGCCATGCTGGTCGCGCCGCTGATGGATCCGGTTTTGGGCGTTGCAGCCGCTCTGGTGATGGACTGGCGGGACCGGATCCTTTCATCGGCAATGATGGTGGTGACGGGATCGGCCGTAGCAATCGGAGTGGCAGCGGCGGTGAGCTTGGTGCTGCCCGGTGACCCTGAGCGCCTCAGCGCCGAACTTCTCGCTCGCACCTCGCCCACGTTGATCGACCTGGCCGTGGCGTTGGTCGCCGGATCTGCTGGTGCGTACGCCAAGCTCAGGCGACAGGCTGCCGATGCAATCGTGGGGGTTGCTGTTGCGGTGGCTCTTGTTCCCCCGTTGGCAGTGGTAGGCACCACGCTCGAACTAGGCCGGTACCAGATGGCCCTTGGCGCCTTCCTTCTGTTCCTGGCCAACGTGAGCGGCATCATCACTGCAGCAGCAACGACATTCGTGATCCTCGGGCTGGTTCCCTCGAGTCGATTGCGGACTACCCGAGGCCATGTTGCCCAGAGCCTCCGACTGGCGGTGTTGGGAACTGTCTCCATCGTCGCCCCGCTCCAACTCGTCGACACGTGGCGACCCGAGCCGACGCTTGACTCCGACCCCGAAGAGCTCGTGGCCAAAGCGGTTTCGGCATGGCGCACCGATGTATCGATTATCGCCATAGACCTTCAGATGGGAGAACCGCACTCCACACCGATACTCGGGCTCACGGTCGCCGCCGGGACCGACCTTGAGGAACCGCTGGGCGTCGAGGATCTCGCGGCCGATTTGTCCACGATCATCCGCCAACCGATCCGGGTGGAGCTCACCACAGTAGAAGGCAAGGTTGAAGCAGCGGTCGGGCATCAGAAAGACGAGGCCACCGCCGACGACGACGAGCCATAGCCGGCGGCTCGAATCCCTGCTGATAGCCACATTCTCGGCTTCTGCCCCGGTGAGAGCCACAGCCAGTGTGGGTATCGACAGGAATTTGGGGGGTTAGACCTGGGTGGAGCAGTAGTAGACCGGTTGGCCCTTGAACTTGGCCTTCAGAATTGGGGCTCGAGAGCGCGGGCTCAGTTCGCCGTCCTTGCCGTACACCGCGACGTGTTCGCCGTAGCTACCAGGGTTTCCCTCGATGTCAACCCAGGGACGATCCTCCAACGTGGTCCCCCGGTACTTTATGGCGTCGTGCAAAATCGTCGTTATGGAACGGTTCAGTCTCCGCAGCTCCTGAGTGGACAGCTGGTTGGCCGGACGGTCATACATCAGACCGGCATCGAAGAGAATCTCGTCGGCGTACAGATTGCCGATCCCAACAAAGTTGTCCGGATCGGTGAGGAAGGTCTTGAGCGGCTGGTCGCTGTTGAGTACGAACCGGCCGAAGATGTTCCACGGAACCGGCTCAGCGAGGAGGTCCAACCCCCTGCCTCGTTTGAGGTGCTGGTCGACGTCTTCGGTGGGGACCACCGCAAGCTCCCCGGTTGCGCCCTGGTCTACAAAACGCAGATCGCCACCTTGGGTGAAGGTGATGATCACCTGGGTGTTCTGCACCACCTCGGTGCGAGAGGGGCAGCGGGAGATGACTGTCCCCTCCCCTGGGTGCATGAGCAGCGTGTGCTCGTTGTTCAGCTTTGTAACGATCGCCATGCCAACCCGGGTGGTCTCCACGAACTTCGCACCGTCAAGGACCGTAATGAGGCTCTTCTTGTTCTTGTGCAGGGGGGTCGACTTCAGTCCCTTCACGTCAACCGATTTCACTTTGCGGCCCGCAGTGTCACGTTCGAGATCGCGACGAATGATCTCGAGTTCGGGTAGTTCTGGTTCAACCATTGGGTTCCTCATTCGCTTCTGCGGTTTGGGGGCGCGTCGGGCGAACCAACTCGCGTTCTGACAGCAGGTTCCAGGCAGCCTGGGCGGCCGCCTGTTCTGCACGTTTCTTCGATGTCCCCCGGCCCTGCCCAGCCAACTCGGTGCCAACATAGGCGAGGGCCACAAAACGGCGATCGTGGTCGGGGCCCGACGCTGAAAGGCGATAGGTGGGACCGAGTAGACCGAGGTTTGATGTGAGTTCTTGCAGTCGAGTCTTGAAGTCTTCTCCGCCCGGACGCACAGCGCTCTCCAGAATGCAGTCGCCGAGCAGGTGGAGGGCCGCCGACCGAGCTGCTTCCCAGCCGCCGTCGACAAACACCGCACCCATGACCGCCTCGAAGCAGTCTGCGAGAATTGACTCCTTCTGGCGCCCGCCGGAGGTGGCCTCGCCCTTGCCGAGACGAAGCATCGATCCCAACTCCATCTCGTGGGCGACGCTGGCAAGGCTGGATGTGTTCACCACCGACGCCCGAAGCTTGGCCAGTTCGCCCTCGGAAAGGTCCGAGTAGGTGTTGTAGATGTAATCGGTCACGGCCAGTCCCACTATCGCGTCGCCGAGAAACTCCAGTCGTTCATTGGAGTCGCTGCCGAGATTCTCTGCGATGTAGCTCCGGTGAGTCATGGCCAACTCGACAAGAGACCAGTCGTCAAACTGGTGTTTCAAATGCTCTGCGAGTTGTTCGTAGCCGTCGCTCAGGGCGTGTCTCCGACTCGGCTATAGACATAGTCCACCGCATCCCGGACCAGCCGAAGGTCCTGTAGATCCTCATCTTCGATGCGGAAGCCGACCGTACGATCTGCCAGTTCTTCCTCGATCGCTTCCACGAGTTCGATGAGGGCCAGCGAATCGGCCTCGAGATCGTCGGCGAAGGAGTCGCCTTCATTGATTTGATCCGGTTCGACCTCGAGAATATCGGCGAGACGGTCACGTACGAGCGTGACCACGTCGGGGCGCGTCATAGGGCCGGAATTCATATGCGTTTCAGCTGGCATCACTCACCTCCGAAGGCGCAGGATTGTAGCAGCAGAACTTCTTGACTCCTACGAGTCAGACCTGCTAGAGGCGCTGTTCGTCAGCCGGTGGTGGTCAGACCTCCGCAGCTGCCAACTTCTCGAGCTCGACGTTCACATCATGTTCCGCTTCCAGCGGACTGGTGGCGTCTGCGCCGAAGTACGCGTCGGCGACCGATTGCAGATCGGCTTCAGAGGGGCCAAGCGCCTTCTCTTCGCCCAGTCGAGCGCCTCGTCCGGCATCGATACGTTTGCGGTCCGAAGGAACCGTGTCGGGGTCGATCAGTTCGACCGGCAACACGATTCGCACGGTCGTCCCACCGGTGGGGCGCTCCAGCAGTCGAACATCGAGACCAAACCGCATGGCGATTCGTCCGATCAGCGCAACACCGATGCAGCTGGTTGGATCGTCACCGGCAATATCGGGCGTATGGAGCGCACGATTGATTCGATCGCGATCGGATTGTTCGGTGCCGGGCCCGGAATCGTGAACGAGGAACGCCCAACCGGCGGCAACCCATTCCCCTTGCACATTCACGCGATTCGTGGGGTGTGGCCGGTGAACCCCCGCCGCAAGCCCGTTCTCAATGACTTCGGCGAGCACGTGGGCGACATCTGGTGCTGCCAGCCCATGAAGTCGGACGTCCTCCATCGGACTGATATCAACTCGGTCGAAGTCAGTGACCTCACCCAGTGCCAGCCTGGCGGTATTCAGAGCGCTGATCGGTTTGATCCAGCGACGCTCGCTTCTCCCTCCGACCAGCGTGAGGCCAGACTCGATGTTGCGTTGGAGTCGGGTTGCGATGTGGTCGATCGCAAAGAGCCGTTGTCGAACCTCGGGAGAATCATCGGAATTGCGCCAGGACGAAACATGCCGGACCAGTTCGTGCAGTAGCCCAGCATTTCGATGGCCGATCGTGATCATGCGCCCGGACATCTGCCGGCAGATTCTGGCCTCTCGTGCGGCTATGTCGAAGAACCGATCCTGAACCGAGTTGATCGCACCGACCAATTGATCCACCTCGTCATCGGCGGATTCGGAAAGGTGTTTGGGGCGGGTGGGGGCGACGTCGCCGGCGGCAAACGCTCGGTCGATTTTGGGTAGGCCGTCGTTGACCAGCCTCTGAGCCTCGGAGGCTGCGGTGGCCAGTGGGGATGAAACCGACTGGTAGAGAGTCACGGCCGTGGCGCACAACACCAGAACGCCGAACAAACCGAACAAACCGAACGTGTTGCGCTGATCCTCGGCCAACTGAATCACCGCATCGAGCTGGGCGAGCGCATCCGACGCCTGCTGGTCTCGTGCAGCTGCCCACCGTAGACGGGCGTCGCTGTGGCTGAGGATCGCCGAACCCGGTTCTACCAACCTCTGCTCGCTATTCAGTAGGTCCTCCATCGCCACGAGTCGAAGATCGCTCATCACCCTGGTCGACTGGAGGGCCTGCTGAATCGGACCGTTTGGAGCGTTCTGGGTTCTGACGTCCAGGTCTTCGCGCAGCGTGGACGCCACCGCGAACAACTGTGCCACCTCGGTCGTAGACCGGAGATCGTCCGAGGTCCTGGCCGCGAACGCCAGCCACGCTGAATCGTCGGCTTCGATCAGACGGAGAACCCGGTCGAGGTCGACGAGCGTTCCGGACACCATCGACGATTCGGAATCAACCGTGGTTTGCGAGGCCGCTTCGATGAGGATCTTGCTGGCCCGACCATAGTTGTCAGTCCGGCCGACCGGCGTTGATCGTGCAGCTCCGAGGGCGGTCCCCACCCGGTCGATGAGCACCTCGTCCCCAAACGCCGAAAGCTGCTCCATTGCGGTGTCGGTGGCGAGAGCTGCTTCCTCGATTGTGGCAACCGAGCTCTGATTCTCCTGAGTCTCGCTCAGGACGGCGGAAAGCCGTTCATCGGCGACCGCCAGTGCTGCGTTTTGCAGTGCTGAAACCTGATCGAATGCTGCCCGGGCCGAACCGGCGGCTTCGCCATCGTGTTCCGCATCGACCACTGCTGCAGCAGCCAGTGAGCCGAGCACCAGCACAGGTAGGGCAAACGCGACGGCAATCTTTCGCCGAAGAGGTAGTGAACGCGACATCGGTGTTCTTTCGGCACAACTTCGCCGGTGGTGAGGCTCTCGGCCGCTTAAACCGGCGTGAAGACCGCCCGAAAATCATCGACGATCGATGATGCTGCCATTTCGGTCGTGGTGCGAATGGCGTTGGCGATGGTGTCAGCGTCTGAGGAACCGTGGGAGATCACCGAGACTCCTTTGGTACCGCACAACATCGCAGCACCGATCAGATTGGGGTCGAGCACCTTGAACAACGGATCCAGTATCGGATCGATGATCGGTGCGGTAGCCGCAATCTCGGGGCCCGACACCAGCGCAGCTCGTATTGCGTCGAGGGCGATCCGGACCGTGCCCTCGAGAGATTTCAACACGACGTTCCCGGTGAAACCGTCGGCCACCATCACGTCGGCGTCACCGGTCATGAGGTCTCGACCTTCCAGATTCCCAACGAACTCGGCGCCGCAGCTCCCGGCCCAATCGGTGGACTCGAACAACTCGAGGGCTTCTTTCACCAGCGAATTTCCCTTACCAGCCTCTTCGCCGATCGTGAGAATGGCAACCTTCGGCACTGCGATGCCGAACCGGGACCGCGCATAAACCGCCCCAAGCTGGCCGAACTGCACGAGCATCTCCGGAGTTGCGTCGGGATTGGCGCCACAATCGAGCAACGAGCACGGCGTGGAGCCCAGCACGGGGAATGGCACTGCGATGGCCGGTCGGGAAACACCTCTGATCCGACCGATTCGCAGGAGACTGGCAGCCATAGCGGCTCCGGTGTTGCCCGCTGAGAGGAGCGCGGCGGCATCACCGTCGCGTACCGCTTCCGCAGCTCGGACGATGCTGCTGTCCTTCATGCGGCGCACGCTCGAGGCCGGTTCGGCTCCCATCGCTATCACCTCGGACGCATGGCGCACCGAGATCAGCCGGTGTCGGTCGAGCGAAGGGTCGATCTTGGCGATTGCGGATGCGTCGCCTACCAGCAAGGAGGAGACGTTGTCGCGTTCGGCGGCGAGCAGCGCACCTTCCACCACGGATCGGGGCGCGAAGTCACCGCCCATGGCATCAACAGCGACCGGGAGCGGACGAGTCACGTGGGTTGACGGTCAGAGCGTGCGAAACTAGATATCGACGACTTGGCGGCCTTTGTAATAGCCGCAGCTCTGACAAGCTCGATGCGGGAGCTTCATGGCGCCGCACTGGGTACAGCGGCTCTTGGGCGCAGCCCCGACGGACCAGGCCGAAGCACGACGGCTGCGGGTTTTGGACTTGGATGTCTTTTTCTTGGGAACAGCCATTGCTCAAACCTTGTTAGATCGACCGGTAATCGTACCGTCGCAGATTCGCGGCACCTACCTCAGATCAACTATGTGGGCTGGTGGGTCGGGCCGGTCGGTCAGGCCCACCTAGTCGAGCTTCAGATCACCAAGAGCGGCCCAACGGGGATCGCCCACAGGCTGGCTCGGTGCATCGGGATCGACCGGCCGCTCCCCCACGCCGGGCAGGTACCGTTCGGGATCAGGTCCTTGACATGCATCGCCGCACAGCGGCGACAGCGGCAGCGAGGCCATGGCTGTGTCGTGAATGACCTGATCGAGAATCACTGTTTCACCGTCGAAGGGAATCAGGTCGCCGCCCGGCTCGACTCCCACTTGGAAGATCTCGTCGACGAACGATCGCTCACAGCCGGTCACCGGCTCCAGGCAGCGGCGGCAATCGGCGATCCAGTGGACTGTCAGATAGCCGGTGACCGAAACCCCTCGCTCGACCGACTCGATCGTCAACGTTCCGGTGACGGGCTCAGAGGTCGTGCGGGTGGCGATCACTTCAAGTTGGGGCAGCTTCTGCTCGACATCGACTGTGAGCCGTTGGCCAAGCCGCTGCCGGAGTGAGCCTACGTGGACGCGATGCTGAGAGCGGGAGGCCATGGCCCGGGCCTAACTTGCAGGCGGGGGAGGTGGCGGCTGGTTGGCCTGTACGCCCTGGTTGGGCGTGACCTCGCCCTCGATCGCCGCCGAGCCCAAGAGTTTCTCGCGGCCCTGTTGAAGCGTGCGTGAGGTACGTTCGAGCACCGCCTCGAAACTGGCCAGCTTGTGATCGCAGTAGTCCTCCACACGGCGCTGCAGCGTCCGAGCGTCGGCGCGAGCCTCGGCCACGATTTGACGGGCACGGGCTTCGGCAGCCCGGGTGATCTCCTGCCGTTCGATCATGCGCGACACCTGAGCGCGACCTTGATCGATGATTTCTTGCCGCTCTTGGCGAGCCTGGGCCAGGAACTCTTCCTTTTCCTTCAAGAGCCAGCGGGCCCGGCGAAGCTCTTCTGGAAGCGCCTCGCGGATCTCTTCGAGCACCTCGAGCAGTTCGCCCTTGTTGACCTTGACTGTTGAGGACATCGGGAGTGGACGGCCGGCGGCAACCATTCCAATTGCCTCGTCGATAAGCGCTTCCAACTCCGGCACTGAGTACTGTTCGCTGGCGCTGGCGCTGAGATCGATCGAGGGATCGGCACCGTCGGTGAGGTCGAGAACCGGCTCGGCGACGGGGGGATACTGATCGGACGAGGCATAGTCGTACGGCGTTGTCCGTTGATCGGTCATTGTCCCAACGCTCCTGTCTTTCGTTGCATGGCGTCCCATACAGGTTGAGGAACCAGTGAGGAGATATCGCCCCCACGTATTCCTATCTCCCGAAGATACCTGCTGGCGACCAACGCCGCAGCGCCAACGCCTGGTACAAACATGGTTTGTATGCCGCCGGTCTCGGCGTTGGTGTTGGCTTGCACCATCTCTGAATCGAGATCGGTGGCGGTGCGGATGCCCTTCACGAGAACGTCGGCACCGTGGGCCTTCGCCGCCACCGTCACGAGCCCATCGAAGGTCGTGACCTCCACGTTCGGCAGTTCGGCGGTCGAATCAGAAATCATCTTCACCCGTTCTTCCACCGTGAACATGCCCGACGGTTTGGCGGGGTTGTAGCCGACCGCAACGAAGACGGTGTCAAAAAGCGAAGTTGCGACGCGCACGATCGCAAGGTGTCCGTTGTGGAAAGGATCAAAGGACCCCGGGAGGAAAGCGGCGGGCATAGCGACGCCCATATCGTAGTGCATTGGCGAGCCTCTTACGGGAGCATCACTACCCGACGCGTTTGGCCAACACAACCTGTGGTCGACCATAGGATCGGCGTCGAAGCTCCTCCCATTGGGCCGTGAGCTGGACTTCTCCCTCGGCATGAGCCACCAAGAGGTCACCAGGGATCAGTGGCAGCAGCTCGAGCCAGGGATCATCGGCATAGGGAGGATCACAAAAGACAAGGTCGAAGTGCTCATGGGTCCCGAAGGAACCAACAACGGACAGAACATCGCGAATCAGCACCGAAGCGCGATCGGCACAACCGATGGTGTCCAGGTTCTGCTGAAGAATCCCCGCCGCATCCTTGTTCTTCTCGACGAAGACCACTTCGGCCGCTCCCCGGCTGAGGCACTCGAGCCCAAACGAGCCCGCTCCCGCAAACAGATCGAGCACGCGGACCCCCTCGAGCCCGGGCGAGCCGTCGGCCATGCGGAGGCTGAGAATCATGTTGAAGATGGCGGTCTTGGCCCTGTCCGGAATCGGTCGTGTGCCCGAATCGGGGACCTTGAGCTTGCGCCCCTTCGCACTGCCGCTGATGATTCTCATCCTTTGAGCAGGAATTCTTCGTCGTTGTCTTCGGCCAGCAGCGCCAGCTCATCGGCGAGGTCGGGGTGGCGGGAAAGGTCGTGATCGGAGTCGAGCAGCCGTATCGCGGCCGTGCGGGCGTCGATGACCACTTGACGATCTCGACCCAGGCTGGCGATCTTGAGGTCGTTGCGACCCTTCTGCCGCTCCCCCAGAATCGTTCCCTCTCCCCGCAGATCGAGATCGGTTTCGGCTAGTTCGAACCCGTCGGTTGAGTTCACAATGGCCTCGATCCGGCTCTGCCCGTCGGCGGTCGTCGGGCTGGCTACCAGCCAGCAGACCGAGGCGTGGCCCCCACGGCCGACCCGGCCCCGCAACTGATGGAGCTGGGCGATACCGAAGCGGTCGGCGTCGAGGATCACCATGGTGGTCGCGTTGGGAACATCAACACCGACCTCGATCACCGTGGTGGAAACGAGCACATCGAGATCGCCAGCCCGGAATTGCTCCATCACGGCGTCCTTGTCCTCACTCGAAACCCGACCATGCATCAAACCGACGTGCAGTCCTTCGAGCTCCCTGGCAACAAGCCGTTGGTAGGTCTCCTCCGCCGACGCAACTTCGAGTTTTTCCGATTCGTCGATCAAAGGACACACCACGTAGGCCTGTCGGCCGGTGGCCACCGAGCTTCGAATATCACTCCACATTTCCTCCAGTTGAAGCGGCGGCGCGCCGTCGAGGGTGCCCGGTGCCTCAACATGGTGGGTGAGGATGGGTGTACGGCCCGGGGGTAGCTCGTCCAGAACCGACACATCGAGATCGCCGTAGACGGTCATGGCAGCAGTGCGAGGTATGGGAGTCGCGGTCATCACCAACACATCGGGAACGCTGCCGTCACTGTTTTTGTCGCGCAACGCCGCCCGCTGCTCGACCCCGAAACGGTGTTGCTCGTCGATCACGATCGATCCCAGTGAATGGAACTGAACCTTCTCCTGCAGCAGCGCATGGGTGCCGATCACGATGTCGGTGAGTCCACCTGTCAGACCACCGAGTATTCGTTTGCGGTCCGGGCCCGAGGTGCGGCTGGTGAGCAACTCGACCGTGAGCGGTCGGGTGCCTAGCAGGCTGGACGGTTCTGGAACTTCCAGTCCATCGAGCAGCCGACGGATTCCGAGGTGATGCTGTTCAGCCAAGACCTCGGTGGGAGCCATCAGCGCACCCTGATGGCCGCCATCGACAGCTGTGAGCATCGACGCAACCGCCACAAGGGTTTTGCCAGAACCAACATCACCCTGGAGCAGGCGGTGCATGGGCATCGAGGAAACCAAATCGTCGGTGATCTCACCGATCGTCCGTTTCTGAGCATCGGTCAGTGGAAAGGGCAGTCGGTCGAAGAAGGAACGAACCAGCGGCCCGTCGGCCCGATGCTGGACACCACGTTGAGTTGTCTCGAGGTGCCGTTTGCGTCGGACCAGGGCGACCTGCATACGAAAGAGTTCGTCGAAGATCAACCGTCGTCGAGCCGCAGAGATCTGTTCGTGGCTCTCGGGTAGGTGTATCCCGAGGACGGCCGAGGACCGGTCGGTCATACCTCGCTCGGACAAGATCCAGGCCGGAAGAGGATCCACCAGTGACCGCGCGTCCTCGTTGGTGATCGTGCGACGCAGCGCCTCGCCGATGTACCGAAACAGATCGGCGCTGCTGACGCCGGCCTTTTCACTCTGGGGGTACACGGGAATGATCGTTCCGGTCTGGTCGCCGACCAGGTCTACCACGGGACTGGTCATCTGTGGCCGGCCCCTGAAGTTCTCCATCTTTCCGAACACGATGGCCTCCAGACCCGGCTGGAGTTGCCGTTCCCGCCACCGCTGGTTGAAAAACGTGAGCGTCATTCGGCTCTGTCCGTCGGTGACGGTGCTGGTGACCATCACCCGGTTCCCCCGCAAGCGACGAAGGTCCGTATTGATCACGGTGACGACGATGGTGGCCTGTTCGCCCTCCATGAGATCGGCGATGGCGGCCTGGCGAGTGCGGTCGAGGTATCGGCGGGGGTAGTGGGTGAGGAGGTCACCGAGGGTGAACAGATCCATCTTGTGAAGCGCGCCTTTGCGCTTGGGACCAACGCCCCGAAGCTTCTCCACGTCGATCGCGTACAGCTCGCGAACGCTCATCGGATTGGACCGATTGCCCACGTCCTCAACCTACCCGGACCGTGTGACTCCCTCGCTCCACCACCTCAAACCTTCGACGTTCGACAGCCCCAAGATTGCTGTTGGTCGCGGCGGCGTCAATGGTGGGTTGGGTACCTTGGACCCGGTGGCAGTCGATCAGCTTCTCACCGGTTCCGGTGATCTAACGCCTACCGAGAACCGCGCACTTCGCTCGGTGGCGGCGCTGTTCTGGATGAATGGTGCGGTCGTTGCTTCCTATGTGCCGCGGCTGCCGGGGATTCGTGATCGGCTGGGCCTCGATCTGGCCACCATCGGCACCATCCTCGCTGTCGCCACCGGAGCTGGACTGCTGGGGAGCATCGCAGTCGGACCAGTTCTGGAACGCCTGACAACGAAGAAGGTGATGATTGCCGGTGCCCTCACGCTCACGGCGGTGTTGCCTCTCGTGAGCCTCGTTCCGAGCGTTTGGACGCTGCTGCTGGTCCTCGTCGTGCTCTCCATCGCTGACGTCTTCACCGATGTCGCCATGAATGTCCAGGGATCGTTTCTCAGTTCACGACGGTCGGTACCGGTGATGCAGCGGCTTCATGCGATGTGGAGTTTGGGAACCGTGGTCGGCGGCATCGTCGCGGCTGCGATGGCGTCCTTGAGGATCGACCTCACGGTTCATCTCCTCGGCGCTTCTTCAATTCTCCTGCTCACGCTGGTCTATGTCGCACCCGGCCTACTGCCCCGTGACACACGTCCCGGTGAAGACGAGGTCGGACGCAAAACAACCGGGGCTGCGTGGGGTGTTGTGCTCATCTTCGCCGCCCTGGGGGCTGCCGCCATCGTCCCTGAGATGATCAACAGCGACTGGGCCGCCTTCCGCCTGACCGATGATCTCGGGACATCGAATGGAGTGGCGGGACTGGGCTACGTCGCGTTCACCACCGGAATGGTGGCCGGACGACTTCTCGGCGACAGCGTGGTTCACCGGCTCGGTCACCAGAGAGTTCTGCGAGCCGCCACCATCCTGGCGGCGGTCGGGATCGGAACGGCCTCGCTGCTTCCTTGGGTACTCACGGTGTTTGTCGGGCTGTTCGTGACCGGCCTGGGAGTCTCGGTGATGTTTCCGGAGCTGTACGACGCGGCAGCGCAAGACGCTCGTCCCGGCAAGGCGTTGGGAGGGCTCACCGCAGGCTCCCGAATCGCGCTGCTCGGAGCACCCCTGCTGGTCGGTGTTCTCGCCGATACCGAAGCGTTCACGGTCGGAGCAGCGGTCGCCGTCGCCACAATCCCGGGTGCGGTGGTCGTTCTCTGGCTATCGGGGCGTCTCGACCGACGTGGCACTTGAGACAATTGTGAGTTCGTTCGAGACCGATCTGGAGGTACCGCAGGGACAGTTCCATCTGTTGCGTCCCGGGGCCACGCCGCGCAACCCGCTTCGGGCCTGGGATGCTGCTGATGACTACCTACTGCAGAAACCTGTCTCTGTCCGGACAGAGGACGGTCATCTTCAACGACGGGTTTGGAGCGCTGACCGTTGCTCTCGCCGAACACGGCCCGACATCGGTAAGCGACTCGCTCTTGAGCCACCGAGCAACGGCCGCCAATCTCGCAGCCAACAACCGGTTTGCCGAGCTCCGCTCCTCCACCGAGCCGGTGGTCGGCCCGATCGATCTGGTCGTGATCAAGGTGCCGAAGACGCTCGCGCTGTTGGAACACCAGCTGCGCACCATTCGGCCCGAATGCCACCGGGAAACAGTGGTGGTGGGTGCCGGAATGGTCAAACACATCCATACCTCCACTCTCGCCCTGTTCGAACAGATCATCGGTCCTACCACCACGTCACTGGCGAAGAAGAAGGCTCGCCTGATTCACGCCCGCTTCGACACCGACCTGACACCGGGTCCGAGTCCGTGGCCCCGAACTGTCGAGCTCGGCGAAGGTCACAGCATCATCGCCCATCCCGGGGTCTTCGGCGGCACCAAGTTGGACATAGGCACGCGTGTTCTGTTGGCCAACCTGCCCGATGTCGACGACCCCGAGCGCAGCCATGTCGATGTGGTCGACCTCGGGTGCGGGAATGGGATTGTGGGCTCAACGATCGCATCGAACTCAAAGGCCTGCGTCACCTTTGTCGACGAGTCGTATCATGCGATCGCTTCGGCTCGGGCCACGTTTGGCCTCAACCATCCCGAACGCTCAGCAGAGTTTCTCGTAGATGACTGCGGCCAGGGTCTTTCCGACGCCGCGTTCGACCTTGTGCTGATCAACCCGCCCTTTCACGCCAGCCACGGGCTCACAGACGCAACCGCCTGGCAGATGTTCACCCAGTCACGACGAATCCTGCGTCCCGGCGGACAACTACGAATCGTCGGCAATCGCCATCTTGGGTATCACACCAAGCTCAAACGACTCTTCGGTACGTGCGAGACGATCGCCAGTACCCCCAAGTTCGTGGTCCTCAGCGCCCGACTCTGAGAGCGCGACCCACCTGATTGATCTGGTCGCTAGTTGATCTGGTCGACCCAGGCGGGAGTGCCCATGTCGGTCTCGGAACCGAGCGTGAGACTCGTGGCGAGACTGGCGTCGTCGAGAACGAAATTCACTCGTTGACCAGGCCGCAGCATCCGAAACACTGAACCCTGTAACGCATTGGGAGCGAGATCGTAATCGGCAAGATCGGTGTCGCACATGATCACTCCGTCTCGGGTGATCGGATCGTAGGACTTCACCACTCCCTGCATGCCACCGATGATAGGCGATTTCTCCGCTGAAGCGGCCGGCGCTATCTGCCGTTACACCGTCTGTGCGATCAAGCATCCTCGCCATCATCGTGACCGTCGGTGTCGCGCTCGTGGTTGCCCAGGCGAATAGCGACCTCGGCTCGGTCGACGAATGTGACGCCGAACGACTGGGCCGTCGGGCCTTCGGACCACTCTCGACCATCTACACCGTTGACGATGGGGACCTGGCGGGGATCTGCCACGGTGTGGACGACCCGACCGTTTATGACGCGTGGGCCAACCTGACGCTCTTCACCACCCCCGAGGAACGAACTTCGATCGTCGGATTCGGCGGATTCCGCAACACCAGCCGCCGCGATGTTCTGGCCTATGCGACCGCTCTGGACAGGGACCACTCTCGATTCATGATCGTGGTGAACCTCGAAATGGTGGAACTCGATCCGTGGCTCGTGCGTCGCACAATGGCACACGAATTCGGCCATGTGCTCACCCGGTCCGCCCCGGGGATCGAGCGATCCGGTTGCGGCGAATTCGGCTGTATTTCCAACACCAACTACATGGGGCTGTGGGTGGATCGGTTCTGGACTCAGGCCGAACTCGATTCGATCGAGAGCTACACCGATGCCGCCGGCACCAACGCTCGCTGCCGCAGCAATGCCGGCTTTCCCTCGAACTACGCAGCGACGAATCCGTACGAAGACTTCTCAGAGTCCTTCGAATTCTTCCTCTTCAGCAATCGGGTGCCGACGTCGGTACAGCCGCGAATCCAGTTCCTGTCGAGCTTTCCCGAACTGGTGCGAATGCGGGATCGGATCACCGCTGCCGGATACGCCGATACCCGCCGATTTGCCCAGAACTGCGGAAGCTAGATCGGATCGAAGGGAAACCCTGCGAATCCCACCAGCTTCCCAGCACCACGAAAGACGTGCGAGGTTCCGTCTGAGCGGACCAGCAGCGCAGGGCCGCTGAGGTGGCCCTCGGGCCCATCCATCTCGAGCGTGTGAGCCGCCATCTCGATGGTCGTGCCAGACGCCGTACGAACCACCAGCTCCCAGTCGATTCCTCCACGGCCCTCGAACTCGGCCACAATCACCGACCCGCCGACACCGCTCATCACCCGGCCTGAGACCGACAGTTCGTCGATCACGTAGCGATAGTGCCTCATGGGTAGCACCCTACGTGCTCACCCGACCTGCTCTGCATCCACTACCGAGCCACGATGAGACACGCGGCGATCAGAGAACGATCGCTCGAAGGGCAAGCCCCATGATGAACAAATTGCCCCCGCCGAGCAGCAGGTAGTCCCACTGGGGGATCTGTTGGCGGTAGCTGTAGATGATGGCAATCGACGCCATCGCAAGGAAGCCGTAGAAGTAATGCAGATCATCGGCCTCGACACCGGACTGCAGTACGACGACGCCGATCGTGACCTGGACCACGGTGAGCACCCACGAGGCGTAGATCGCGGGCACGAGTACCGCCGAGCGAATCTCGGTACGCCAGTGTGCGACCGCGGCCCACACTCCTGTGAGACCCGTGGTCACAGCGACTACCCAAGCAAGAATCCAGTGGAGTGTGGACACGATCAGAGTCCCGGCAGAAGCTCGACTTCGGTCGACTCGCCGACATGACCGTCGTTGCTGGGAGCGAAGAACTCCGGTCCGAAGATCGATTGGAACACATCGTCGGGATGGGCATGAAAACAGACCAGGACGGACATGGCTCCAAAGATAATGGTTCCCGTGAACTTCGATAGCGCTCCATGCCGGCGCCGGGCAGACCGGTCTCAGCACGACCTCATGTCCTCGACCGTCGTGGCCGGTTCACGCAGGAACGTGAACCGGCCACCGCTACGACCTCGCCATGCTGTCACCGATCCGCCGTCGAGACTGACGGCGAGGGCTCAGACGGAGGCGATGGTTCGAATGTCGTCTCGTGCAATCCTTCGTTTGGTGCCGTTGATGAGAAGCAGGACGCCGTCCTCGTCATCCCGCAGAACCAAGCCCTGCAACAGTCCGTAGGTAGTGAGCAACACCGCCTGCCGTTGTTCCATCGATGGTCCGTCAAGTGGGATTGTGAGCATTGGCCGCCAGCCTTCTGCGTCGTTGGTTTCGCCGTTTCTGATCTCGAATGTAACCTACGTCACACCTTTCCGTCGTTGGGTAGAATCCCCTCCCGATCCCCGACCGTCCGGGTGATGACATTCACCAACTACGGTGGGTCTTCGTGGTGTCCTCGTCCCTCCCCGGCTCGGTTCGCTTCGCCGTTGGCACAGGGCTCTTGACCGTCGCCAACGATTTTGTTGCCTTCGTCTCCCCTTCCGGGCCTATTGCCGATGCGTGGAGTGACCTCGTACAGACTCGCGCCAGCGAGGCAGAGATCCGATCGGCCCTGGAGTCCGACATGCCCCCGGATCACCACATGGCAGTCTTCCACCTCGTTGACAGCGGGATTGCCGTGCTGGCGGTTCCGGGCGCCGATCGGATAATCGGCTCGCTTCGACCGACGTCAGACGGCGTGATCAGGTTCGGGATGCACCCCGGCCCCAACTCCACCCATTGGGTTCGGGCCGGAGCCGTTGGAGCAAGCGGGTTTGAGATCGCCGGATTCGCCGTTTTCGAAGAACACTCTCACGACAACAGGGCCCATGGCGATCCACCACCACCCTCGATGCACAGCGCCCCGGCGGAGAGCACCACATCGGATCCGGCACCACCCCGGTCCGAGTTCTTCTCCGCTCAAGGCGCCGTCCCACCTCCACCGAGGGCCGGCCGTGACTCCGTGGGCGCACCGGTCGGTGTCCCGCAACCTCCACCACCTGCTCCCGGTCCTCCTGTCCTCTCCTCACCGCTGTTCTCCGACCTGCCCATCGAGTCCGATCGGATCGAGCTCAGCAACCAGAACATCCCGAACACCGGACCGCTCTGCATCCGATTCGACGACGGGCAAGAGTTGGGCCTGGACCACCCCTTGGCCGTCGGGCGAGCCCCCGAAGGCAGTGCCGATGTCCCCGATGGTGCTGTGGTCGTGGTGGTATCGGGCGATCAGGTGAGCCGTTGCCATTTCGTCATCCGCCCAACCGAGACCGGGGCCGAGGTGATCGATACGAACTCGCTGAACGGCTGTTTCCTCGACGACCCCGGCAGGCCGGGAAGCGGGCCTCAGATTCCGGTGGGCGTACCGGTCCAGGTCGAGCCAGGTCAACGACTTCGGTTCGGCGATCGCTCCCTCACCCTCATCGCCGGTCACCGGGACCCATAGGGTTGTTCGGTGAACAACTGGCACCTGGCACAGTTCAACATTGCCAAAACGAAGTACCCGCTCGATGATCCCCGGATGCAAGGCTTCGTGGATCAACTGGATCCGGTCAACGAGCTGAGTGAGCGATCGGACGGGTTTGTATGGCGCCACCACACCGAGGATGGCAACAGCACGGCGGTTCGAATGTTCGACGATCCAGACCTCATCATCAACTTCACTGTCTGGCAGAACATCGAGGCACTTCGGGACTTCACCTACCGCGTCACTGAACACAGGGAGCTGCTCAGGAAGCGACGAGAATGGTTTGTTCCCGTCAAAGGGTGGCCACTCCTCGTGATGTGGTGGATTCCAGCCAACCACCGGCCGACGCTCGAAGAGGCCCGGGAGAAACTTGTCCATCTGCGCGACAATGGACCCAGCCAAGAAGCATTCACATTCCGCACCCGCTTCGACCAACCAGGGGCCACCGTATGACCACCCTCACCCCAACTTCATTCGCTGCGCTGGTAGACCACACGCTTCTCGCTCCTACCGCAGTCCGGGCTGAGGTGGTGCAACTGTGCGAAGAGGCCATCGATTTCGGCACCGCATCGGTATGTGTGAACCCTTCGTGGGTTCCGCAGGCCAGTTCACTGTTGGCCAGTAGCGACGTGATGGTCTGCACCGTCGCAGGTTTCCCCCTGGGAGCTGACCAGCCTGGGTCGGTTGCCACAACCGCCAGGATTGCGGTGGCCGAAGGCGCCGATGAGGTGGATGTGGTCGTGCCGATCGGTCGAGTGATCGATGGAGACAAGTTGTTTGTTTCGAACTACCTCCAGGCAGTTCGGGAAGCCTGCACAGACGTGACGTTGAAGGTGATAATCGAATCAGCCGCCCTCACCCAAGCGCAGATCGTGTCAGCCTGTGAATGGTCGGTAGAGGCCGGAGCCGACTTCGTGAAGACGTCCACCGGATTCCACTCCAGCGGCGGCGCCTCAGCGGCGGCGGTTGCCCTGATGCGGTCCACGGTCGGGCCCGAATTGGGCCTGAAAGCATCGGGGGGCATCCGTACGCTCGCCGATGTGGAGACCATGCTCTCCGCCGGGGCTACCCGGCTCGGGATGAGCGCCACGGCCGCCGTCATCGACGAACTCCGCTAGCCAGATCCCGTTTTCATCGGAGCGCTGATCAAGGCGTACGCTCACCCCCGTGCGACCACCAAAAGACTTCTTCCGCCCGCTCGCTGTCGGGGCACCTGAACCGGTTCGAGAGATTCCGGTCATGCCCAGCCGCATGATCCACTTCTTTCCACCCTCCAACGCCAAAATGGTTGCGAAGGTGCCCGATATCGCTCCCACTGTCGACATCTTGCTCGGCAACCTCGAGGACGGCGTCCCGGTAGCTGAAAAGGTTGCCGCCCGTGCCGGTCTGGTCGAGGTGGGTCGTTCGGTCGACATGGGCGACACCCAATTGTGGACTCGGGTCAACAGTCTCGATTCACCATGGGTTCTCGACGATCTCACCACCCTGGTGTCCGAGATCGGTGACAAGCTCGACGTGATCATGATCCCGAAGGTCGAGGGGCCCGAGGACATCCACTACGCCGATCGACTCGTTGCGCAGCTGGAGGCGAGGGCAGGTCTGTCCCGACCGATCCTGTTCCATGCGATCCTCGAGACAGCCCGGGGCGTCTCCAACGTGGAAGCGATCTGCGGCTCGTCACCGAGGATGCAGGGGATCTCGCTGGGCCCCGCCGACCTTGCTGCAAACCGACGTATGAAGACCACCCGAGTCGGTGGTGGTCACCCCGACTACGTGGTGCAAGGCGACCCACCGATGGGAGACGATGGAGCACCTGACATCAACGCCGAACGAGCTCGGTACCAGCAGGATCTCTGGCACTACACGATCGCCCGCATGGTGGATGCGTGTGTGACACATGGGATCCTCCCGTTCTACGGCCCATTCGGCGACATAGCCGACACCGTCGCCTGCGAAGCCCAGTTTCGCAACGCATACCTGTTGGGGTGCGTCGGTGCATGGAGCCTTCACCCAAAGCAGATCGCGGTCGCAAAGAAAGTCTTCAGCCCTCGACCCCAAGACGTGGCTCAAGCGCAGCGGGTGATCGATGCAATGGGTGACGGAACCGGGGCGATCATGCTCGACGGCAAGATGGAAGACGATGCCAGCGTCAAACAGTGTCATGTCGTCGTGGAGCTGGCGAAGCGTCTAGCAGCCCGTGACCCCGAACTGGCGGCCAGCTATGGCTTCTGACGCTCCATCAGACATCGAGGTGCTCCGCAGCGTTCTCTACATGCCGTCGGCCAATGAACGAGCCCTGGAAAAAGCAAAGACACTGCCCGCCGACGCCATCATCTTCGATCTGGAAGACGCCGTTGCACCCGACGCCAAGGTCGACGCTCGGTCGAGAGCGGCTGCCGCCGCTGCAAGCGGCGAGTATGGCGACCGCGTGCTCACGATCCGCTGCAACAGCCTCGCCACCCAATGGGGCGCCGATGACATCGCTGCCGCGGCTGATGCAGCACCGACAGCCGTCGTCATACCCAAGATCAACACCGTTGATGAAGTCGATGCTGTTGCTCAGGCCCTGTCGGCGGCCGGAGCTCCGGACAGCACCGGCGTGTGGGCCATGATCGAATCTCCGCTGGGGATTCTCAACGCCCTCGAGATCGCGCGGCACCCCCGGTGCTCAGCCTTCGTGCTCGGCACCAATGATCTGGCCAAGGAATTGCGCGCTCCACTGATTCCCGGTCGGGCCAATCTTGTACCTCATCTCGCCGCTGCCGTGGTTGCGGCACGAGCGGCTGGGATCGTCGTCGTCGACGGCGTCTTCAACAACATCAAAGACGCCGCCGGGTTCGCCGCAGAGTGCGCCCAGGGGTTCGAGCTTGGTTTCGACGGCAAGACGCTCATCCATCCCTCACAGATCGAAACATGCAACAAAACGTGGTCACCGACCCAAATTGAGGTCGAAAACGCGAAAAAAGTGATTTCTGCATTTTCGGCTGCGGAGGCTCAGGGAAGCGGTGTTGCGACAGTTGACGGACGCATGATCGAGAACCTCCACGTCGACAACGCCCGGCGAGTTTTAGCAATAAACGAGGCTATTCACCAGCGTTCATAGGGGTATTCTCGTAATCGCTTATGCGATTACGAGAATACGGCCTGCCTGCCGATGCGACTCCTCGCGCACTCTAGTCATGGGTCATGCCGGGGTGGTGGATGCTGCATGTCCAACAACGAGTAACCCGTTGACCACTGTACGGGTCCGCCGATCACCCGCTATGTTGCGAACACGTTACGGCCCACCTACCAACGTGGGCCACCGGGCTCGGCCCGACGTAAACCCGCAATGGAGAGATCCACATGTCAACCCCCAAGGCTGGCTCAACCACAATCACCCGTCCGGAGTCGTCCCGCCAAGTCCAACAACTCGCCCCTCCCCCGTCGAACCCGACCCGCCGCCGTCGACGCGGACCGTCGCTCATCGAGAAGGCCATCGGGCGTCTCGCCACTCACCACCTGCGCAGCGACCGCATGGCCCGGGAGGATCGAGCCCGAGTGGTCGCCAACCTGTTCCACGAAGGGGGTCGTCGAAGCGCATTCGTGCATCGCTTCGGTGCGCTCATGGTCTTGTCGTCGCTCATCGCCGTTCTCGGCCTTCTCGCTGACTCAACCGCCGTTGTGATCGGGGCGATGATCGTTGCACCGCTCATGGCTCCGGTACTCGGCGTCGCAGTGGCGATCGTGATGGACTGGCCCCGGCGGGCGGCCGAGTCAGCGCTCACGGCCGGCATCGGCAGCATCCTTGCCATAGCTCTGGCGGTGGTGACCTCCCTGGTCTTGCCCACTCCTGAGGAGATTCCCGCCGAGGTTTTGGCTCGAACCGCTCCGAATCTTCTTGATCTCGGTGTCGCCGTCGCCGCCGGTGCCGCTGGCGCCTACGCTCAGGTTCGTCGGGCTGCAGGCGAAGCTCTCACCGGCGTTGCCGTGGCAGTTGCGCTCGTGCCGCCGCTCGCCGTCGTAGGCATCACGCTCCAGATGGGCGAGTGGACATTGGCCGCTGGTGCCTTTCTTCTCTACCTGGCCAACGTGGCAGGAATCGTACTGGCGGCGGCTGGCACGTTCGTGCTGTGCGGACTGGTGCCCCGCCGACAGCTCATCACCGCCCGCATTCATGTCGCCCGAGGCTTCCGTCTCGCCGTGGCCGCGGTTCTGCTGATCGTGGCACCGCTCCAACTGACCGATCAATGGAGAGAACGTCGACCGATCAACGACGACGAAACCAGAGACGCCGTGAAGGTCATACTGGAGGAAACGAACCCCGACGCCGCCGTGATTTCGATCGAGGTGGACACCGAAGATGGCGAACGAACGATCGACATCACTGCCTCCACCGGCGACGAGCCGATCGATGTCGGAGACCTGGCCGAAGATCTTTCCGAAGAACTCGACGTAGGATTCGAACTCGAGGTCACCACCCTGGAGGCCGATTCGCAGTCGGCCAAGGTTCAAGAAGCCGAAGACGGCGAGGCAGACATCGCGGTGGAAGAAGCTCCAGACGACACGAGCACCGCCGACGACACGGGCACCGACGACACAAACACCGCCGACGACACGGGCACCGACGACGACACGGGCACCGACGACACAAACACCGCCGACACGGGCACCGACGACACAAACACCGCCGACGACACGGGCACCGCCGACGACACGAGCACCGCCGACGACACGAGCACAGCGACGACACGAGCTCTAGCGACGACACGGGCACCTCATCGAGCCCATGAGGTCAGCTGGAGGGGAATGGTTCTGAGGGGCTGACGAGGCCCACGCTCACAAACCCGTGATGCCCGTCGCCACCGGGTTCGTCAGACCACGCCGCTCCCTCGCCCACCTCGGCAGACGTAGGGACGGGGCAGGGAACGGGCCCGTTCTCCAAGAGGGTGAGTGCCTCTCCCCCGGATGCCAACCCGATCAGTGCGATCGAGCCCGGGAACCACGGCGCCACTATCGATCCCATCGTGCCACTACCCCGCAGAACGCCGGTGTGCTCTCGACCGGCAAGCACGAGCCCAGCCGCATTCGGCACGCTGTCCATTGCTGCCAACAGATGACCGGCCATCGCCTCGTCCCGGGGACGCTCGATGTCTCCAAGGGCTCCCAAATCCACTTGGGAGCCGGGCGCGACCCATGCGCTGTCGAGGCCGACCGTTGTCAGCGGCTGACCCGCGTTTCTGAGATCGGCGAGGCTTGCCACAAGCTCGGCCATCGAAAGGCTGCTCCGCCCATCGGCGTACGGCGCGGCCCGAGTCCAGAACGGTCCCCAATGCTCGCCATCGAGGGACTCGTTGAAGGGAACCTCGAGACCCACAACCAGCGGCTGACCCTCCAGCACCACGTTGACCGCCAGATCGGCGATCAGCCGAGGAAACTCCCGCGTTCCCGGGATCTCACCTATGAACAAGATCTGGTCTCGTTGCAGAACGGGCAGCAGGTCATCGACCGTCTCAATGGTGGTCACGCCCGTGCGACTCCGTCTCGACGGGCTGCCTCCGCCACCGCCGCGGCGACCTTCACCGGAACCGTCTTGTCGAACACTGACGGCACAACGAACTCAGAACAACGTTCGGCCGGCGTGACGCTGTCGGCGATTGCACGCGCCGCTGCCAGTTTCATTCCTTCGGTGATGTCGGTGGCCCACGCATCAAATGCTCCTCGAAAGATCCCGGGAAAAGCAAGCACGTTGTTGATCTGGTTGGGGTAGTCCGATCGACCAGTAGCCATAACGCCGACGAGTCCTTCAACCTCTTCGGGAAGAATCTCCGGATCAGGGTTGGCCATGGCGAAAATGATTGGATCAGCGGCCATGGTCCGAACGTCTTCGACCTTCAGAACTCCGGGTGCGCTCACCCCGATGAAGACGTCTGCACCGGAGATCACATCGGCCAGAGATCCCGTCCGTTTCCCCGGATTGGTGTTCTCCGCAAACCACTGCTTCGCCTCGTTCAGCCCACTACGGCCGTCGTAGATGGCTCCTTTGCTATCGGTGCCGATCAGACGGGGTACCCCTGCGTTCAGGAGGATCTTGCCGATGGCCAATCCGGCTGCGCCGATCCCGTTGATGACCACGGTGAGATCTTGTAGCGCCTTGCCAACCACCTGCACCGCATTCTCCAGCGCCGCCATGGCCACGACCGCGGTGCCGTGTTGATCATCGTGGAAGACCGGTATGTCGAGCCGTCGCTTGAGTTCAGACTCCACCAAGAACGCAGCAGGGGCCGCGATGTCTTCGAGATTGATCCCGCCGAACGTGGGAGCGATCCGAACGACGGTCTCGATGAGTTCCTCGGGCGAATCGACATCGAGCACGATCGGAAACCCGTCAACCCCGGCGAACTCCTTGAAGAGGAGGGCCTTGCCCTCCATGACCGGAAGCGCAGCTTTCGGTCCGATATCTCCGAGACCCAGCACCGCGGTGCCGTCGCTCACGATGGCGACGGTGTTCTTTCGCACGGTGTACTTGTCAGCCAACGACTCGTCCTCGACGATCGCTTTGCAGACCCGAGCAACCCCGGGCGTGTACGCCATGGAAAGGTCATCGCGATCGCCAACCGCACACAGGGGAAGCACCTCGATCTTGCCGCCCTCGTGCATACGAAACGTCCGGTCATGCCAGTTGTGAAGCGTGACACGTTCAAGCGCATCGATCGCTGCTATCACCTCGGCCTGGTGTCCAACGCTGGAGCAGTTGACAACGATATCCCGCTCCAACTCCGGACCTTTGGCAACGAAGCCGTCGATGGCGAAGATGCTCCCGCCCGCTGCACCAATGGCAGTCGCCAGCTCGCCGAGCACCCCCGGCTTGTTTTCGAGGGTCACGTGCACCGATATTGAGTATTGGGTTGAAGGGGGCGTGTTGGGCATGGGCACGATCGTATGCGCCGCCTCGAACCAGCCGATACGCAGGCCCTCGATTCGTCGTCGGTACCGAAAGCGTCGCGAGGGCGTATGGCCCCGGGAGCGATTACCCTCATCACGTGGCCTTCCCACCGGACATGCTCAATCACAACGAGCAGGTCGTCCTCGATCTACGCCCCCATTGGTGGTACTTTGCCAGACCGATCGCGCTCCTCGTTGGGGCGATGGCGTTGGGAATCCTGATGCTGGCATGGGACGCCCCACCAAACCTTCTCAACCTCGTAGCCGGCGTCGGGGTTGTCGTGGCCCTCGGGTGGTTCGGGCTGACCTATCTGCGGTGGGCCACAACCAGCTTCGTGATCACCACCGATCGCTTGATCTCCCGTTCAGGCGTGCTCAATCGAAGCGGAGTGGAAATCCCGTTGGAGAAAGTCAACACCGTCTTCTTCCGCCAGACCATCTTCGAACGAATGATCAAGTCTGGCGACCTCGAAATCGAGTCGGCTTCAGAAGAGGGGACATCAGAGTTCACCGACATTCGTCGACCTCTCAACGTGCAGAACGAGATCTATCGGCAGATGGAGAGCAACGAGAACCGCAAGTTCGACAGGGTTGGCCAGTCGATCAAGGATCAATTGGGCGGTGGGAGCACATCGATTCCCGATCAAATAGCCCAGCTCGACCAGCTGCGGAAACGAGGCATCCTCACCGATGCCGAGTTCGATGCGAAGAAGGCCGAGCTGCTACGGCGGCTGTAATATCGATTCCTCCGGTCGCTCCAAGCGCTTCGCTACATGGCCCGAAGTAACCGGACACCAAAGCGAGGCGGGGGCGCGCGGAATCGAAAGTATGGTTCGAGGCAATGGATTCGGAACGTTTGCTGGACGGCCTCAACGAGGCACAAGTCGCAGCCGTCACATCCTCGGGCGGGCCCCTGGTGGTTCACGCCGGTGCTGGCTCGGGCAAGACACGTGTCCTCACCCGAAGAATCGCTTACCGAATTCATACCGGCGAAACCGACCCTCGTTATGTTCTCTCGCTCACCTTCACCCGAAAGGCCGCCAACGAGCTTCAGAACCGGCTCCGCCAATTGGGCCTGAGGGACCAAGTGGTGGCTGGAACATTCCACAGCGTCGCACTGACCCAACTTCGCCGCCGGTGGGAAGAGCGCGGGATCGAGCCGCCGACCATGCTCGACCGGAAGTACGCGATGGTTGCTCAACTTCTCGGCCGTCGCAAAGACATCGAGATCGCCGATGTGATCGGCGAAATGGAATGGGCTCGGGCCCGCATGATCGAGCCCGATTATTATCACTCCGAGGCAGAGAAGGCGGGCCGGACTCCTCCGATCAGCGCCGACGAATTCGTCGATCTCATGGAGCGATACGCCCAGGTGAAGAAACGTCGCCGACTGATCGACTTCGACGATCTGCTTTCTCTCGCGATTCGTGACCTGCGCGCCGATCACGGTTACGCCGAAGCGGTCCGTTGGCGCCACCGCCACCTCTACGTCGACGAGTTTCAGGACGTGAACCCTCTGCAGAATGCACTGCTGAACGAATGGAGGGGCGACAACGACGACCTCTTCATCGTTGGCGACCCCAACCAGGCCATCTACGGCTGGAACGGCGCCAATCCGTTTCTCATCACCGACTTTCCCCAACGTGAACCCAAGACCACGGTTATCCGGCTGAACGACAACTATCGCTCAAGTGCGCAGATACTCACCCTGGCCAAGGCTGCACTGGCCGGCAAAGGCGGAGACCTCGTACCCCACCACAATGACGGTCCGGTTCCCACTGTCACTGCATACGAAAACGAAGCTGAGGAGGCCAAAGCTGTGGCCGAGTCGGTCCGTCGCTCCCAAGACCCCGCCGAGGGATGGAACGGCCAGGCCGTGTTGGTTCGAACCAACGCTCAACTGGTTGTCATCGAACAGGCACTTGCCGCCGCGGGAATCCCGGTTCGTATGCGAGGCGGCAAGGGGCCACTTGCCACGCCCGAGGTGAAGGAGATCATTCGCCGAATCGGCCGTCCGGGCATCGATTTCGTCCGAGCGGTCGAAGCATTCGCAGACGAACTCGAAGACCCGCCCGAAGACCAAACACCCAACGAGGCAGAGCGGCACGCCAACCGCGAGGCACTACTCCGTCTTGTTCGGGATTACCTGGCTATGGACCAGCGTCCGACCGGTCCGGACTTCTTGGCCTGGCTCGCCACGGTCCAGGCCAACGAGGTTCACCGCAATGCCGATGCTGTTGACCTGTCGACATTCCATGGTGCCAAGGGACTCGAGTGGCCGGTGGTCCACATCAGTGGGCTGGAGCAAGGCTTCGTCCCAATCAGCTACGCCGAAACCGGCGCCCAGCTCGCCGAAGAACGACGTCTTCTGTACGTTGCGGTGACGCGAGCCCAGCGAGAACTCCACCTCAGCTTCGCACAGGAGCGAACCTTTCGCACCAAGCCGTCGACCCGTCGACCGTCCCCCTACCTGGGAGAGATCGAGCGAGCCATCGAGCATCTCCGCAAGGGGCTCGACCCAACCAAGTACAAGGTGATGGCCAGGCAAGCAAGGAAATCACTGGGCAAGACCAAACCGAAAGACACCGGCAACGACGACCCGCTGTTCATTGAACTTCGATCGTGGCGGTATGCCCAAAGCAAGGCTCACGACGTTCCCGCCTACGTGGTTCTCAACGACGCCACTCTCAAGGCGATCGCAGCCAAGCGTCCCAGTTCGCGGGGACAGCTGGCCGGAATCAGCGGGATCGGTCCAACCAAGCTGGAGAAGTACGGCGACGCGATATTGAAGATCGTACAGAAGGCGTGAAACCAAAAAGGACGTGTTACCGAACGCTGCTGCGTTCGGTAACAATCCTGGGGTGATTCGGGAACTATGCGTCAGCCGAGTCAGCGGCCTGGGCGCCCCGGCGGCCGAAGTGGCGGCCACGACCGGAACGTTCCAGCGGTCGTTCGGAGTTCACCCGGTCTTCGATACGTTCGCTCATATCCTCCAGGATCGAGTTCGCTTGGTCCTCGGTGATGTCGCCGGACTCCAACTTCTCTTCCACCCGGGCCTCGGCCTCAGCGACCAACGCATCCACGAGGTCGTCGGTCTCAACTCCCTGGGCTTGAGCGAGCTCGGCCAGAGTGCTTCCAGCTTCGAACCCTTCGCGAATCTCCTGAGGGGTCATCTCGAGGAGTTCTGAGACGATCTCTGAGCCCTCGCCGCGGCCGCGCCGACCTCGCCCTTCCCTAATCGGTCGCTCGGCGTAGACCCGTTCAGAGATCCGGTCCCGCAAACCATCGAGAAACCGATCGGCCTGGTCTTGGGTGATGTCGCCGGCGTCGAGACGTTCGGCAACGTGGGTCTCGGCTTCGGCTACCAAGGCATCGATGAGGTCGGTGGCCGGTACATTCTGGGCTTCGGAAAGTTCGGCCAGCGTTGTGCCCTCGAGGAATGCCTCCCGCATCTGCTCAGGTGTCAGACCGAGGAGTTCGGAGACGAATTCGGAGGTGTGTTTCAGGATGCCACGGGGATGGCGATGCCGAGCGGCGTCGGCCTGCTCGGACTCGGGGGTTGGGCTTTCGGGGGCCTCAGACTCGTTGTCCTGCGCCCCGGCCAGAGACGGCAGTACCGTCAGGCCACCCACAAGGGCGGCGGTGGTTACGGCAACCCCGGCCAATCCGGTGCGGACCGTGGAGCGTTTGGAGGTGTTGGTTGGGCTGTTCATGCTGTGCAGTGTGGACGACTCGGCTGAACCCTGTCTGAACGGCTGAACCGAAGCTGTATACCCTGTTCAGGGCCACACAGGAAAGCCTGGGAACGTGCTGACCGGAGGCGGCGGCGTCGAAGAGTCGGTGAGCAACCGGACCGATCCTTCCGACAGATCAACTTCCACGAGGTCGAGCAAGGCCTCGGTTCCGGGGTGCTGGACTGTGGTGACGAATCTGGTCCCGTCAGCGGACCATGCTGGCGCAGACGCGGTGATCGACCAATCTGAGGGCAGCGGCGCCACGGTCGCCATACCGAGGGCCGGATCCACCAGACGCAGTGAGGCAGCAACACCAACCGCTATCAGCCCAGCTGGCGACCACGAAACTCCCGTGATCAACTCCGGTGGATCGGCAAGTTTGATCGAGCGGATCTCACCGGTTGCCAATTCGAGAACGCTCAACTCACCCGAAAACCCGTCGGCCCATGCCAAGAAACGGCCGCTCGGGTCGAATGCTGGATCAGCGAAGGTTCCCCTGAACTCGGTGCCACCCAGCGCAACCGATTGTTCACCATGGAACTCGATCGAGCCATCGATCCTCTCGATCACCACCACCCGAAAGGTGTCATGTCTGCCGGGGCTACGTTCTCTGGAAGCAACCGCAAGCAAGGTGGCGTCGGGAGAAAACCGGGCGATCCCTAGTACGTCCTGACCATCCGGGAGGTCGTAGCGACTGAACACCGGGCTGGACCGCTCCTGACTCGCGGCGATGTCGACCACAACCAGAGCGGAGCGGTCGGACACGAGGAGTTCTGCACTCCGAGAACTCCAATCGAGCGGTCCAGACAACTGGTTCATCGGCACGGTTAGGGCTACGGATCCGTCGGCACGACGAAGCACGATCACCCCACCGGGTTCGGCGAATGCGATCCGGGTGCGATCCGGTGACAGGACCGGTTGGGTGAGCGGTCGAACCGAATTGCCGAAGTCGGCAAAGGACCCGTCAAGACCGATCGAACAACCGGTCAGTTCGTTGGGCGCTCCCTCATCGTCGCCGCAGATCAGGTACACCCGATCGGAGTCGAATCGCACTGGCAGCGCCGGACCATCGCCGCCACTGGAACTGCACGCCGACAGGGCCAACAGTGCGAGGGACACCGCGATGCCGCGGCTACTCACTGGCGGGAAGGACCACCACCACGACGGTCTGCGGCGCGCTCTCGAGAACAGACTGGACATTTTGACCCAGAAAGGCTCGGCCCTCCAGCCGCCGCACCTCTGCGCCGACGATGATCAGATCTGCGTCGATCTGATTGGCATGGCGCATGATCTCTCCACTCACGCTGGGGGCGAACCGGGTTTGAGTCTTGTAATTCGCCCGAAGTTCCTGGGCCTGTGCAGCGGCATTGGCGAGCACGCTGGCAGCGGCATCCTTGGAGTTGGCAATTGCGGCGTCGCGGATGCGGTCGACCAATCCCACGCCACCAACGCCAACGGGGGTGTCTTGATAGATCACATGACTCAGCATCAATTGGGTTCCGAGGTTGGCGGACAGATTGCCCGCCAATTCGAGAGCGGCGCGGCTCGATTGTGAGCCGGTGACCGGCACCAGCGCCCGAGCGAAAATCCCCGGCAAGCGATTGCCTGTGTTTCGTGCCCGCCGAACCAGGACGATCGGGATCTGCAGCTGACTCAACAGATCGTCAGCCAACTGGGACAGGACGGCGCCGCCCCGATCGGCGATTCCGACGGCCGCTACCGAATAGCCGAGCTTCGACTGGGCGATGAGAGCCTCGGCAGCATTGCTGTCGGCGGCACCGACGAATTCGCAATCGCGACCGAACATGGTGTTCGTGATCGGCTCGAGATCCGGAGCGGTTCCGTCACCGTCGTTGATGGCGACCACGGTGGCGCCCTGATCCGAGGGCCATGCGAAGTGAACGACCTGCGAGGCGACGATCGAGCTCTTTGATCCTTCCGAGGGAATGAGGATCCGTCCACCCCGGACAACAAGGTTCTTGGCCAACGTCGCCTCGCGCGCCAGTCGTTCGCGTTCGGCGACCGACCCCTCGAGGTTCTGGGCGAGCAACCGAACACCGACCGACGCCAAGAACGAAGTGATGAGCGGAATGATCACGATCATCGTGAACGCCGTCTCATTGAAGATACCGAGGCTCAACGCGACCGTTGCGATGATGATCTCCAAGGCTCCCCTGGCGTTCAGCCCCGCACCCAGAATCAAGCCCTCGCGGGTCGAAAGACCCCCCAACATGGCGCCACCGAATGCACCCAGAAACTTCAGCCCCAGAGCCACCGCCAGGAGGATTGCCGTCCACGTCAAGGCACTACCCCGCAACAGTCCGAGGTCGACACGAAGCCCGGCCGTGGCGAAGAACAACGGAGCGAAGACCACCGATGTGAGATCTTCGACAACGTGGGCGGCCTCGGCTTGTTGATAGCGGCTGCGAGCCAGCACCACTCCCGCTACGAACGTACCCAAAACCGCCTCGACGCCGAGCAACTGGGTAATCACTCCGAACACGAACATGGCAGCGAGCGCAACCGTGAGCGCTCCCTGAAGATTCGCTCCGTCCCGGCGAACCGCTCGGAGGGACGCATCGATCACGCGCTGTCCAATGGTGAGGGATCCGACGAGGAACGCGATCAGACCCAGGACGGTGAGACCACTGCCCACGATGTTGAACCCACCGGAAACGGCGAGACCCGATATCACTCCCAAGATGATCCAGCCGACCAGATCGTTGGCCATTCCGGCCGCGACGGTTATTTGGCCTACGTCGCGGCGCATCAAGTTGAGATCGCTGAGGACCTTGGCGACCACGGCCAGCGCTGAGACGGCAACACTGACGGCAATGAAGAGGGTGACGGTCAGCCGATCGGCACCGTCGCCCCAGAACTGCTCCGGGACTTGGGATCCCACAACGAGGCCACCGGCGAATGGCACAAGAATCGAACCTGCGGTGACCAACAATGCCGGCCGCCCGAGCCGGGTGATCAGATTGAGGTCGGTCTCAAAACCGGCGACAACCAGCAAGAAAGCAGCGCTGAACCAGCTGACTCCCAGAAGAAGGAGACTGCCTTGAACACCGCCCGATTCGTATCCGGGGAGCAACCAGTCGAACCCATCGCCCCACACCACACCGAAGATCGACGGTCCGAGCAGGAGACCCGCAGACAACTCTCCGACAACCGAAGGAAGGCCCGCACGCCGCGAGAGCGCACCGAGGATTCGCGCCGTCGCCCACAATGCAAGAATCTCGACCCAGAACACCAACAATTCGTGATGCGGGATGTTGATGAGACGTTGGCCCTCCTCTACCTCGGCTGCGGCGGCAGCAAACAACGGGACCGAAGCATGAAACATGATCATGCAGCGTCCACCCGATAGCCCGCCACCACCGGCGCATGGTCGCTGGGTTTGGTGCCTTTGCGGGCATTTCGATCGATGATGTCAAGAAACGAGGAGTCTGCGAGAGAGCGGGAAGCCAGTAGGAAGTCGATTCGCATCCCCTCCCGTTTATGAAATCTGCCTGCCTGATAGTCGTAGTAGCTGAAGAGCTTCTCTTCGGGGTGCTGTTGCCTGAACGTGTCGACCAGTCCCCACTCCTTCACGCCAGCGAGAGCAGATCGTTCTTCGGGAGTCACGTGGGTTGAGGTTGCGAACAGCTTGGGATCCCAGACATCGGCATCGGTGGGAGCGATATTCCAGTCGCCGGCAACCACTACCTTGTCCTCGGGTGAAGCGGTCAGGCGGAGGTGCTCGGTGAGACGCTGCAACCACGACAGCTTGTAGTGAAAGTGGTCGTGTCCGATCTCTCGACCGTTGGGTACGTAGACGCTGTGGACTCGCACGCCTCCGCAAGTCGCAGAGATCAAGCGAGCATCAGGATCGGGTTCGATGCCCGGACCGAATCCGTTGATCGGATCCTGCACTCCAACACGAGAAAGAATGGCAACGCCATTCCACTGATTGAAGCCGTGATGAACCGACTGATAACCCAGACCTTCAAAGACCGAAGCGGGGAACACATCGTCTTTCATCTTCGTTTCCTGCATACACAAAACGTCGGGCTGAACATCACTCAACCATTCCTCCACCCGAGGCAGCCTCGCCTTGAGCGAGTTCACGTTCCACGTCGCAATGATCACAGGACTCCAGACACTAGTACCCACAGGAGTAGCCTGACGGGGTGGCATCCAACGAAGAACCGAGATCACTTGGCCCAAATGCGTGGCTGGTTGAGGAATTAGCCCAGAACTACAAGGACAACCCAAAGTCGGTCCCCGAGGACTGGCGTCACCTGTTCTCCGGGGCCGAAGCACCTTCGACCCCCACGGGTTCGGTCGCGCCCACGGTTGCCACCGGACTTCGAACCACCGCTGAGAGAGCAGCGCCAGTAGATTCCGATTCCCGAGTTCTCGACAACGGCGGACCCACGCCGGCCGCTCCGACTCCAGTCACCCCCAGCTCCGTCACGCCCACGGCCGAGCCGTCCAAGGCCCCGGAGCCCAAGGCGTTGCGCACCGCTGAAGAAGCAGTCGAAGAACCTGGTGTGCCACTTCGAGGCGCGGCCGCACGGATCGTAACGAATATGGAGGCGAGCCTCTCCGTTCCTACCGCAACCAGTTTCCGCGAAGTTCCGGCGAAGCTCCTCGAAATCAACCGCAAGGTCCTCAACAATCACCTCAAGAGGATTCGCGGCGGCAAAGTGAGCTTCACCCACCTGATCGGGTTCGCGATCGTCAGAGCGATTCGAGAAGAAGTGCCGGCCATGGCGAACACCTATGTCGCAGGCGAGGACGGCAAGCCGCGTGTGGTTCGGAGCGGACGAATCAATGTGGGCATTGCGGTGGATCAGGCCAAGTCCGACGGGTCCCGCAACCTCGTTGTCCCCGTCCTCAAGGACACACAGGACATGACCTTCCCCCAGTTCCTCGACGCGTACGAAAGCGCTATCGCCAAGGTTCGGAACAACAAGCTCCAAGTCGACGATCTGATGGGTGCCAATGTCTCGATCACGAACCCGGGGACGATCGGCACGATCCAGAGCGTCCCTCGACTCATGCCGGGCCAGGGACTCATCGTTGGACTGGGGGGGATTGGCTATCCAACCGAGTACCAGGCTGCGGATCCGGCCACACTCGCTGAGCTCGGGATCTCCAAGATCATGACTGTCTCGAGCACCTACGACCATCGGATAATCCAAGGTGCGGAATCGGGTCTGTTCCTCAAGCGGGTCCATGAACTCCTGCTGGGCGATTACGACTTCTATTCAGAGATCTTCCGCGACATGCATGTCCCGTATGAGGCGGTGCAGTGGCGGAAGGACACGGTTGTGTCCAACAACGACGTCGACATGGCGATCGCCAAACAACATGGCGTCAACACGTTGATCAACCAATACCGCGTCCGCGGTCACCTGATCGCAAACACGAACCCATTGTCCGATGGCCCAAAGGAAATGCACCCGGAACTCGACCCGGCCACCTTCGGGCTGACGATCTGGGACCTCGATCGCAAGTTCCTCACCGGCACCACCGAGGGGATCTACGCAGCGATCGACGGCGTCGCGAAACAGATGAAGCTCGGCGACATCCTGGGAGTGCTCCGCGATGCGTACTGCCGAACAATCGGCGTGGAGTACATGCACATCGCCGATCCGCAGGAGAAGCGTTGGATCCAAGAAAAGGTAGAGGTTCCTGCATCACGTTTCGACCGAGAGGACCTTCATCACATCCTCGAACGCCTCAGTACCGCCGAAGCGTTCGAGAAGTTTCTCGCAGCGCGTTACGTGGGCCAGAAGAGATTCGGGCTCGAGGGTGGCGAGAGCGCGGTTCCGATCCTGGACGCAATTCTGAGCGACGCCGCCGATTCGGGCATCGAGCGAGGCATCATCGGCATGGCCCACCGAGGTCGGCTCAACGTGCTCACGAACATCATGAAGAAGGGCCACCGCGAGCTTTTCAAGGAATTCGAGGGCGCCGTCGACCAGGAAGCGATCCAGGGGTCGGGGGACGTGAAGTACCACCTTGGCTTCATCGGCAGCCACACGAGCCGAGCCGGCAACACCGTAGAAGTGGAGCTCGCTGCCAACCCGTCACATCTCGAAGCCGTCGATCCCGTTGTGGTCGGTATGGCGCGGGCTTACATGGACCAGAGCGATGCCGGCAACTACCCAATTCTCCCGATTCTCATCCATGGCGATGCAGCGTTCGCAGGCCAGGGTGTGGTAGCGGAGACACTCAACCTCAGCCAGGTGAAGGGCTACAAAGTCGGTGGAACAATCCACCTGATCATCAACAACCAATTGGGCTACACCACTGCACCACACCACAGTCGATCCTCTGAGTACTCCACCGACGTGGCCAAAATGGTCCAGGCACCCATCATTCATGTGAACGCCGACGACCCCGAAGCCTGTGTTCGCGTGGCACAGCTGGCCTTCGCCTATCGGCAGCGATTCAACAAAGACGTGGTGATCGACATGATCGGCTACCGCCGTCACGGCCACAACGAAGGCGACGATCCCAGCTACACCCAGCCGGTCATGTATCGCAAGATCGGTGAGCGTCCCAGTGCTCGGACTCTCTTCACCCAAGCACTCATCGACCGCGGTGAACTGTCCATTGAAGAAGCAGAGAAGGCCATCGAGTACTTCCAACAGATCCTGCAAATCGCACTGGAAGATACTCGAGAGTCCGCGCCCCCGGAAGGAATCCTGGCCAAACCCTCTCCCCCACCTGTGGGTGTGCTGCCCCACGTAGATACGTCTGTTCCCCGGGAGACCCTCGACGAGGTGTACGCCGCCCTTTCCTCTGTGCCTGAAGGCTTCGAAGTCCATCCCAAGCTGGCGCGACAGTTTGGTGTGCGAGACAAGATGTGGGAGTCGGGCGAGGTCGATTGGGCGCTCGGCGAAGCGTTTGCCTTCGGCTCACTTCTGGCCGAAGGTAGCTCGGTGCGTCTCGCCGGGCAGGACAGCCGCCGCGGGACGTTCGCTCACCGACACGCAACCTTGAGCCACTATCAAGACGGAAGCGAGTTCACACCGCTCACCCAGCTCGGCAACGACGAACACCAGCTTCTGGGTGTACGACTCGACGCTCTCCGAATACGCCGGTCTGGGCTTCGAGTATGGCTACTCACTGGTAAACCCCGATTGCCTAACGCTATGGGAAGCTCAGTTCGGTGACTTCGTAAACGGAGCCCAGATCATCATCGATCAATTCCTGGTTTCAGCAGAGGACAAGTGGACCGAGGGCTCTCCTCTGGTGATGCTCCTACCGCACGGCTACGAAGGTCAAGGCCCGGAGCATTCATCTGGTCGTCTGGAGCGCTTCCTTCTGCTGTGCGCCGAAGACAACATCCAGGTCGCCAACCCAACCACTGCCGCGCAGCTCTTCCACCTCCTGCGACGCCAGATCGTGCGAGAGGTCAACAAACCTCTGGTCGTCTTCACGCCCAAGTCCGGATTGCGGGCCAAGTACTCCCGAAACAACGTCGACAAGTTCACGTCGGGGAGTTTCGAAGAGGTGCTGGAGCCGTCGCCGGTGGCCGACAGCAACGCGGTCGCCCGCGTAGTGTTCGCATCGGGAAAGGTGGCGGCAGAAGCCGAGCAGTATCGAGACGACAACAACCACAAGACGGCGGTGGTGAGGGTCGAGCAGCTGTACCCATGGCCCTTTGCCGACGTTGCCGCTGCACTCGGCCGGTATCCCAACGCAACCGAGATCGTCTGGCTGCAGGAAGAACCCGAGAACATGGGGGCTTGGAATTCGGTCAAGGGTCGCCTCTACGAAGCTCATGGTGCCACGCACACAATCCGACGAGTCAGCCGGACCGAATCAGGTAGCCCCGCAACAGGTTCACGTGCGATTCATCTTCAGGAACAGGCAGCACTGTTGCAGCGGGCGTTTCAGTAGCCACCCAGCTCAACACCCAGCACGCTCTCCAAGTCACGAATCGCTTGGCCCTCGTCTGTCACTTTGATCGTGGTGATCCCCATTGCTCGCGCCGGCTTGAGGTTGATTCCTAGATCGTCGAGGAATACGGCATTGGACGGCTCGATCCCGAGATCGTCGAGAACCGCCATATAGAACTCGGTCTCGGGCTTTCGTAGTCCCATCGTCGACGATTCATACACCCGTTCAAAACACGACATTGCATCTGCAATGTCACTTCTGACATCGCCGTCGGACACGACGTTGTTGGTGAGACAAACAATGCGGTAGCCGAGGCGTGGGAGCGAATCGAGCGCCTGCCTCATCGCAGGCCGGACAGCGCCGAAGAGCAGCTGCAAAACATCGCTCCCACGCACCGAGTGGCCGAAAGCTCCAGATTCGACCGCGAAAAGTTCGTCGAATTCTTCGATCGTGACATCGCTTCTTTCCAACTTGGCCCAGGCATTGTCGTTGGGGTTGGTAGCGTTGAGCTTCCGCAGAAAGCCCGTAGGTAAGCCAGATTCTTCCTCAAACTTCTCAAACGCGACGAATGGCGACTCTATTACCACTCCACCGAAGTCAAACATCACACAAGAGATCATGGAAGAAAGGTTAGAAGTAGTGATAACCAGCCGAAGCAAACAGAAGACTTCGGTGATTCACTAGTAACCCGCATGACCTCAAAGCGAACACAACACCTCGTGGTCGACGGCTCCAATATCGCAACGGAGGGTCGAACCACACCTAGCCTTGGCCAACTGGACGAGGCTGTCCGTGCTGTGGTGAAGGAGGGCTTCGACCCGATCACAGTAATTGTGGATGCGACGTTCCCGCGTCGAATTGAAGGCGGTGAAGTGGACGAGTTCGAAGCCCGAACTCTCGATGGGACGATCGTGACCCCGCCCGCTGGAGTCGTTGGTCGCGGCGATGCATTCATTCTCCAGGTCGCTGCCCAAGTCGATGCGGTAGTTCTGTCCAACGACTCGTTTCAAGAATTTCATGGCGAGCATGAGTGGTTGCTGACCGAGGATCAACGCCTTCTCGGCGGCAAACCGGTGCCGAATGTCGGCTGGGTGTTCGCTTGGCGCGGACCTGTACGCGGACCCAAAAGCCGTCAGTCAATCAAGGCGGCCAAGAGCAAAGCGGCCAAGACGCCCACGCCTGAGGAGCAGGCGTTGCCCAAGCCCGCCAAGCGACCGTCCCGAAAGGCCACACGCAAGCAGGCGGCGGACAGCAACAAGCAGTCCGAGCAGCGGCCCAAGCAGTCCGAGCAGCGGCCCAAGCAGCCCAAGCAGTCCGAGCAGCGGCCCAAGCAGCCCAAGCAGTCCGAGCAGCGGCCCAAGCAGCCCAAGCAGCCCGAGCAGCCTGAGGAATCGTCACCAAAGGTGAACGAGCCCCATCATCTGAATGACGTCAACGAGTTCATGGCGTTCGTGACCAAGTACTCCATCGGTGACACCATCCAAGGTCACGTCGAGCGGTACTCAAGCCATGGTTGTTACCTCCGGGCCGCAACCGCACAGTGTTATCTGCCAATCAAAGCGATGGGGGATCCACCTCCGACCAAGGCCCGGGACGTTCTGTCCAAGGGCGACCTGGTTCGGGCCCGCGTGGAATCACTCGATGCGCACCGAAGGGGAATCAACGTTTCGCTGGTCAGCGTGACTCCCCAGGCAGGCAGCAATGACCACAAACAAACAAGCAACCCGCCCCGTAGGAGCGAAAATATCATGGCAACACCCAAGAAGTCTGCGAAGAAGCGCACCACCAAGAAAGCTGCACCCAAGAAAGCGGTGAAGAAGGCTGCACCCAAGAAAGCTGCACCCAAGAAAGCTGCACCCAAGAAAGCGGTGAAGCGCACCACCAAGAAAGCCGCACCCAAGAAAGCGGTGAAGCGCACCACCAAGAAAGCCGCACCCAAGAAAGCGGTGAAGAAGGCTGCACCCAAGAAAGCGGTGAAGCGCACCACCAAGAAAGCGGCACCCAAGAAAGCGGTGAAGAAGGCTGCACCCAAGAAAGCGGTGAAGCGCACCACCAAGAAGGCCGCGCCCAAGAAGGCCTGTGAAGCGCACCCCAAGAAAGCGGCGAAGCGCACCACCAAGAAGGCCGCACCCAAGAAAGCGGCGAAGCGCACCACCAAGAAGGCCGCGCCCAAGAAGGCTGTGAAGCGCACCACCAAGAAAGCAACGCCCAAGAAGCGCTGATCTGTGTTCACCGTGTGAACGGTTGACCGTACATCGCAATCGGTTGGGCCCCCGCTTCAGCGGGGGCTGCATCCCGGGCCTGGCTCACACTCGTCCGCTGAACATCGCTAGCCCCTAGGCTCTGGAGCCATGGCTGCGCAGTTCATCTACTCGATGCACAAGGTCGGGAGGTACTATCCGCCAGATCGTCAAGTGCTCGAGAACATCAGCCTTTCGTTCTATCCGGGGGCCAAGATCGGCGTCCTCGGCTCTAACGGAGCCGGCAAGTCATCCCTGCTCCGGATAATGGCAGGCCTCGACGACGGCTACACCGGTGAAGCTCGGCTTACGCCGGGATTCTCTGTCGGCTACCTCGAACAGGAACCTCATCTCGATCCGGAGAAGGATGTTCGCAGCAACGTCATGGATGGTGCGGGAGAAACGGTTCAGCTACTGGCAGACCACGACGCACTGATGGCCGAATGGGCCAATCCCGACGCCGACTACGAAAAGATCGGAGCAAAGCAGGCCGACCTCGAAGCCAAGATCGAGGCCGCCCAGGGTTGGGACCTCCAGCGCACCATCGAAATCGCAATGGATGCGTTGCGGCTTCCCGCTGGCGATCAGCGCGTCGATCATCTCTCTGGCGGTGAGGCCAGACGGGTGGCCTTGTGCCGTCTTCTCCTCAGCCAGCCCGACCTGTTGCTTCTCGACGAGCCCACCAACCATCTCGATGCCGAGAGCGTCCACTGGCTCGAGAAGCGTCTCGACTCCTACCCCGGCACCGTCGTGGCCATTACCCACGACCGCTACTTCCTCGACAACGTAGCCAAGTGGATCCTGGAGCTCGATCGCGGCAAGGGGATTCCGTTCGAGGGCAATTACTCATCATGGCTGGAGCAGAAGCAGGACCGATTGGACTCTGAGCAGCGGGGTCAGGCGGCCAAGAAGCGCACGCTCGCACGTGAACTGGAGTGGGTTCGGATGGCACCCAAGGCCCGCCAAGCCAAAGGAAAGGCCCGTCTGGCCGCCTACGAGTCCCTGCGCGATGAGGCTGAGGCCTACGACCCCAAAGACGACAAGGTGCAGATCCACATCCCACCTGGGCCCCGGCTCGGCGATCAGGTGATCGAAATCGACGGTCTCCGCAAGGCCTTCGGCTCCAAGCTCCTCATCGAAGACTTGTCATTCAAGCTTCCCAGGGCTGGCATCGTGGGTGTGATCGGCGGCAACGGTGCCGGCAAGACCACACTGTTCAGAATGCTCATCGCAGCTGCTGCCGGCGAAGGAGAAGAGCCCGACGCTGGTTCGATCACCGTAGGTTCAACCGTCAAGATGTCCTACGTTGACCAGAGTCGGGACGTGCTCGATGCAACCAAGACGGTGTACGAGGAAATCACCGACGGAAAAGAAGTGATCGATCTCGCAGGGCGTGAAATCAACGGCCGGGCGTACGTGGCCGGCTTCAATTTCGAGGGTCGGATCAGCAGAAAGACGTCGGCGTACTCTCCGGTGGAGAACGAAACCGGGTTCACCTCGCCAAGGTGCTCAAGGACGGCGGAAACCTGCTGTTGCTCGACGAGCCGACGAATGACCTCGATGTCGACACGCTTCGAGCATTGGAAGACGGCCTGGACCGATTTGCCGGATGCGCTGTTGTGATCTCGCACGATCGCTGGTTCCTCGACCGAATCGCCACTCACATTCTGGCCTTCGAGGGAAACAGCCAAGTTCGCTGGTTCGAGGGCAACTTCAGTGAATACGAAGAATTCCGAGAGGCTGAGTTCGGTGACGCAGCACTCCCGAGCCGAATCGAATACAAGAAGGCGTAGGGCTTCCCGGCCTCGTCGCCGGCCACAAACGTCACATCACCGGGTGAAGTACCGGGTACGACCGTGTAGCACAATCGGGTGATGGCCACTCCCCCCTCGGCGCCAGCTCACCGTCGATGACCGACCCAGCGATCGTTCGTGGGGTTCGTTCAGCGATGCCGGACCGTGGATCCTCACCACCAAGATGCCGTCTTGGCGAAAGCCGGCGTCGCGTCGCCGTGAACGACAGGCCGCAGAGCTTCCCTCGCTGTATGAAGCGCCCAGGCTCCCGCCGTTGCGCCGCGCACTCACGGTGATCCGCGTGCTGGGAACCGCAGTCCTCGGATGGGCGTTCAAGGAACGAGGCACTCCCGAATCAAGGGCGGGCATCAGTCGAAGGCTACGACATGCGGCGGAGAACCTCGGGCCAACGTATATCAAGCTCGCCCAGATCATCAGCGCCGGTGAGGGTGTGTTCCCGGCCGAATTGGTGGCCGAGTGCAGAAAGCTGCGCGACCAGGTGGCTCCGGTCGACTATCAGCAGGTCGTTGACGTCATTGAGGGCGACTTCGGAAAATCAATGCACGAACTGTTCGCCAACTTCGCACCGACGTCCTTGGCCGCAGCATCGATCGCCCAGGTTCATCACGCCACACTCCACGACGGGACACCAGTTGTTGTCAAAGTTCAACGTCCTGGCATCGATGAACTGGTGAAAAAGGACCTACGAGTGCTTGCGTGGCTCGCCCAGTTCTTGGTCGGCAGGATTCCGGTGGCGGCATTGGCAAATCCGCCTGCCCTCGTCGAGATGTTTGCCGAAACGATCGTGGAGGAACTGGACTTCCACCTCGAGGGCGACAACATGCTCGACGTCGCTGAGATCATGGTGAAGTTGAACCAAACCGGCTTCGTGATCCCGCGCCCCCACCCCGAACTGGTCAGCACCCGCGTCCTCGTGATGGAGGAACTCAAGGGCTTCAAATTCGACGACGTCGCCGGAATGAAGGATGCCGGAGTCAACACCCACAACGTGATTCGAACCGGCATGATCGGTTTCCTCGAAGGAGCGTTCGTTCATGGTGTCTTCCATGGCGACCTGCACGGCGGCAACCTTTTGGTACTTCCCGACGGACGAACCGGTCTACTCGACTTCGGTATCACCGGCCGGCTGTCCGACGCTGAGAAGCAGGCCTTCATGAAGATGATGATGACAGCAACCATGAATGACGTCACCGGACAGGTAGAGGCTCTGCGGGACCTCGGTGCGCTTCCAACCGATACCGATGTTCGGAAGGTGATCGATGACATTGGTCTTGACGGGCCGCCGATTGACCCCACCAAGATGACACCAGACGAGATGATCGCCGAGCTTCAGCGGATCATCAAGGCTCTGCTCGGCTATGGCGCTCGAATGCCCAAGCCGTTGATGCTGTACGTGAAGAACCTGATCTTCATCGATGGAGCAATCGGTACGTTGGCGCCCGATCTCGACCTGTTCGGAGAGGTCACCTACATCGCCACCCACTTTTTCACCAAACACGGTGCCACCTTCGCCAACGAACTCGGTGTTGATCAGAGCGAATGGCGGCTCGATCTCGACGGGATCAAGGCCGGCTTCGGTGTGGATCCTTCCGGCATGGAACAGCTGAGTCACGCCGAACTTCAAGAGCGCCGAGCGATCATCAACAAACGGCTCGCCGGTGACTCGCCACTGAAGTCGCCACTGCGAAAACTGGGCAGCTAACCACAGCCGCAATCAGCCACGCAGGATCTCCAGGCAGCGGTCGGCCAGTTCGCGGCGGCAGATCAGCAGGTCCGGCAGGTACGGATCGGGGTTGTTGTAGAGCATCGGTGATCCATCGAGTCGCGAGCAGTGGAGTCCGGCGGCCTCGGCTACAGCTACCGGTGCGCAGTTGTCCCACTCGTACTGGCCGCCGGAATGGGCATAGATATCTGCCTGGCCGCGTACCACGGCCATGGCCTTCGCTCCGGCAGAACCCATCTCGAGATACTCAGCATCGAGAGCCGCGGCGAGCATCTGGGCTGCGGGGGGGCGTCGGGTACGACTGACGATCACCCGTGGGCGGTCCGAGGGCATAGCCGGGACAACAGCAGGTGTACCGGTACCGAACACGAGGCCCTCGGCCGGAAGTGAAACCGCTCCCGCAACGGGGTGGCCGGCCACGACGAGGGCGATGTGCACGGCCCAATCATGTCGAGGCGGTTCGGCGTATTCGCGGGTGCCGTCGAGGGGGTCGACGATCCAGGTTCTCTTGGCGTCGAGCCGTTCCCTTTGGTCGGCGCCCTCTTCGGAGAGCAGGGAATCGCTCGGACGTTCCGCTGCGAGCGTGTCAGCGATGAAGTGATGGGCGGCGGCGTCGCCGGCGTCCTTCATCGCGAAGTGATGAACGCCACGTTCAACCATGGTCTCACGAAGGGCCACGAGGATCTTGCCGGTCTCCTCGGCGAGCCGAGAGGCCAGGGCATGATCATCTGGTGTTGCGCTCACCGGAACAACTTACTGGAGCGCTAGCCCCACTCCGCTCAATCTTCAGCCGGTCCAAACGGCTCGTCCGCTTTGATGTAGCAATCCTCGTGGTAGTGCTCAACGCGGGTCCACACGCCTTTGGTGTACACGTTGCAGATGACCTGCACATCGCGATGTCGAGCCCGAAACTTGACCCGGTCGGCGCAGTGTTCGCACTCGGTCATTGATCCGGCCTCGATCAGCCTCGTGACGGCCCTGGATTCCCACTTCCGGGGAGCAGGCTTCTTGGCCGCTGCCTTCTTTGCCCTGGGTTTCTTGGCCCCAGCTTTCTTGGACGTGGATGCCGATGGCGAACTGGCAGCTGCCTTCTTCTTGGGCTTTTTCGGTTTGGAAGCGACCTTTGTAGCCATGGAATTCCATCGGCACCGGACCGATGTTCTTGAGCGCCGTGGAGCGGCCTTCGGCGATAGGTTCACTGGGTGCGATTGGTCGTTGCGGAATGCACTGTCACCTACGACGGTCGGCTCACCTCGCGACTCGAGCGGGCGCGGCGGCTTCTGATGGTCAAAGCTGATGGCTGCGTGGCGATACACGCCGATGGAGGGGCATACAAACCCCTGAACTGGATGAATGCCCCGAATACCCTGATTGAAACTCATGACGGATGGCGTGTTTCGAACCAGAACGGCGAGTCCCTCCACATCGAGATACATGCAGTCGAGAGCGACACTTCAATCGATCTCGGTCTCGATCCAGGACTTCGAAAGGACGGCGTGGAGAGCCACCTGCAGGAACTCCTCGCCGAGCAACCGACCGAACTCGAAGATGGGCTCCAGTTGATCCGCAGGGAGTACCCCACCGAGATCGGTCCGGTCGACCTTCTGTGCCGCGATGCGGACGGAATCACCGTCGCGGTCGAGATCAAACGGCGCGGTGAGATCGACGGGGTGGAACAGCTCGCTCGATATCTCGAATTCCTCAACGCCCAGCCAGACCTTTCGCCGGTTCGAGGAGTCTTCGCAGCCCAGCTGATCAAGCCGCAAGCCCGAGTGCTCGCCGGAACCCGTGAGATCCGGTGCGTCGAGGTCGACTACGACCAACTTCGAGGGGTTGAACGCCCTCAGCAGAAGCTGTTCTGAACTGCATCTCGACATAGGTTGGCGGCACCGCACAGCACTGCTGAAGTGCAACACTTGAGCGGTGCAACCGTTGGACGACACAGCTGAGCAGGTTCGACGTCGGCTCAGATTGTCGATGGCGGCTCTTTTGGGAGTCTTCTCGCTCGCGTGTCTGGGGTGGGGAATCGACTCGGCTCTGTCCGCCAACACGGTGTCCCGAGGCGTTCGGGTACAGGGAATCGACCTGGGCGGCATGTCTGCTCCGGAGGTGCGCCTGGCAACCGCCGGCCTGGCATCGGAGCTACGCGACAAGCAGGTAACGATCTCGGTGGCGGAGTCTGCCATCAACACCGACCTGGTTCGGCTCGGCGTTCGCGTCGATCACGATCGTGTGGTCAGCGATGCGTTCGCTGCTCGGTCGGGGGGATCTCCGCTCACCGGACCGTTCCGGTGGTTGTCATCGTTCCGGACCGCGATCGAGCTCGACATTCCCTATGTCGTCGACGCTGATGCGGTCGAGGCCGCCGTGGCTACATTCATTGCCCCTCAGCTCGACGGACCGAAGTCGCCCGCTCTGGCGTTGGTTGCAGATCAATTCGTTCCAACACCGGGCGCCTCCGGCACGGTCGTCGACCCGGCTCAGCTGGTCGAGCGCATCACAGGACTGGTCGGAACCGAAGGGCCGTACACCATCAGCCTGACTCCCTACCCCAGCCGCCCGTTGCTCAGTCTCGATGCAGTTGGAAGGGTCGCCCTCGAGCTGAACGACGCAACCGCTGATCTACTTCGTGTACAGGTGCTCGAGCAGAGTTCGGAACTGACCGCGGCGGAGCTCCGCACGATCATCGATATCGAGAACACCGAAGCCGGCTCCTTCTGGCAAGTGAACCAGGGACGTGCACTCGAACTGCTGCGGGATCGATTCGAGGGTCTGGGAGACCCATCCCAACAAGCACGATTCATCGTGATTCAGGATCGGCCCGAGATCGTTCCAGCAGACGAGACGCTGGTGTGCTGTGACGACAAGACCGCAGCCCTGCTTCGAGCTGCCCTCCTGACACGACAAACTCTCCCGATCTCCGAGGACGGGGAGGATCCGGGCGGTGACCCTGTCCGGACCGTTGAATTGAGTCCGATCGTGACCGACGGCACAAAAGGGGTCGCAGAGCTCGAAGCGCTTGGAATCGTTGAGCTGGTGTCAACATTCACCACGACCCACGGGTGTTGTGAGAATCGGGTGGACAACATCCAGCTCTTCGCAGACACCATCCGGGGCACGGTCATCGCTCCCGAAGAGGTGCTGAGCTTCAACGCCCTGGTGGGAGAACGTACGCTCGACAAGGGCTACAAGCAGGCCGGAGCGATCAACTTGGGAAGCCTCGAGCCCCAGATTGGCGGAGGCGTCTCGCAAGCGATTACCACCACCTTCAATGCCGCCTTCTTCGCCGGGCTCGAATTTGTTGAATACCAGGCCCACTCGCTGTACTTCAGCCGGTATCCCGAGGGTCGTGAAGCCACGATCTCATGGCCTCGCCCCGATCTGAAGCTGCGCAACGACACCCCATTCGGAGTGCTCATCTGGACCGAGTACACCGGCACCTCCATCACGGTTTCGATGTATTCCACCAAACACATCGAGGTGGAGGCGCTTCCCGTGGTGCGCCGATCGCAGGCACAGTGCCGAAGGGTCACAACACCACGTCAACGCACCTACCCGAGCGGAAAGGTGGTCATCGACGAAGTCTTTGCGGTCTACCGACCGGCCCAGGGGTTGGACTGCAACGGCAACCCGGCTGATCCCGATGCGGTGCCCCCAACGACAACTCCCCCGACGACAACGCCGCCGGCCACGACTCCCCCGACGACAACTCCCACAACTGCGGCGCCCACGTCTTCACCCACAACTCCGGCGCCCACGACTGCCTCCAGCACAACCACCTCCAGCACAACCACCTCAAGCACAACCACCTCAAGCACAACGTCTGTGACCCAACCGACCTCGGCTCCACCGGGGGACGATGCAGCAGCTCCGGGCCCAGGCCCTGACGAGTGACAGACGAAGGTCGTTCCCCCAGTGGGCTCCAGCCGGCGGAGAGGCGATACATTTTGGCCACGCCACCGCAAGAACCCCTCCCCAATGACTGATCCACATCCCGCTACCACGCCACCCGAGATTCACAGCACCGGCACCGTTGTCGTCGGTGGCGGGCCTGCCGGAACCGCAGCAGCGCTCACGCTGGCCAGAGCGGGCACGCAGGTCACCCTCATTGACAAGGCGGTGTTCCCCCGGGACAAGTGTTGTGGCGACGGACTCACCACCGGTGCACTACGCCGACTCGAAGAGCTCGGGCTCGATCCGAAGGAGGTCCCGAGTTGGAAGCCTGTCGAGCGCGTTCAGATCGCGGGCCCCAAGGGCCGGCCCATACCGTTCGATCTTCCTCATGCAAATGGTCTGTTCGCCGTCATCGCCCGCCGTGCCGAGCTCGACGCGGCACTTCTGAGACTCGCGGTAGACGCCGGCGTCGATGTTCGGGAGGGTGTCACCCTGCGCGACCTTTCGGTTGTGGAACTTGGGATCAGAGCACATACCAGCCACGGCGTCATCCAGGCCGAGAACTACATCGCCGCCGACGGGATGTGGTCCCCTACCCGCAAGCTGATAGGCGTGGGGGCCGACGGGTACCGGGGCGAGTGGCATGCCTTTCGGCAGTACTTCGAAAACGTCAGCGGCCCGGCCCGAGATGAGCTGTTCGTGTGGTTCGAAAAGGACCTGCTCCCGGGGTACGTGTGGGCGTTTCCGCTGGCCGACGGCACCGCCAACGTCGGATTCGGCATTCAACGAGGACGTGGAATCGAGATCCAGCAGATGAAGAAGCTGTGGGCTGAGCTCCTCGAACGACCACGGATTCGTGCGGTCCTCGGAGACCAGGCAACGCCTGTCGATCGCCATTTGGCGTGGCCGATACCAGCACGGCTCGGCGATCTCAGACTGCACCACGGGCGGGTCCTTTTCGTGGGTGACGCGGCCGCGGCTACAGATCCGATGACGGGCGAAGGCATAGGGCAGGCGCTGGAAACCGGGGTTCTTGCGGCCGAGGCAATCCTGAAGAACCCGGGTGATCACGTGGCAGCTGGGGCACATTACACAGCACAGCTACACCGATCGATGGAACGAGACCACAGGTTGGCCAAGGTCTTGAGTGATGCGTTGGCTCGACCCCGGGTGGCGCAGGCAAGCGTACGGATCGCCGGTGCCACAGGTTGGACGCGACGAAACTTCGCACGATGGCTGTTCGAGGACTACCCCCGAGCCGTGCTCGGAACGCCGAAGCGATGGCACAGAAAGCTGTTCAGCCAGCCCGGAGCGTACAGAAGCTGAAACGACTCCTGAAGGCCGAGCGAGTCATCCGGCCCCAAACTCACAGTGCAGTGCATCCACTCCGAGGTCGGAAGCGTAGTTACAAATATGAACGCCACATCCCTCTTGATGGAACGGTCGTCGGTGTCGCCCCCACGATGGCCCGGCGTCCATTCGCCCCATCGACCAACCGGGGCCAACACTAAGTATCGTCATACCGTGGTTTCACCTGCGACAGAGGACCCTGAGCTCGAATTGAGAGCTCGCTTCATCGCCGGCGACGATGAAGTGCTGAAGGATCTCTACAATGAGCACGGCGCATCCGTGTACACCTTTGCCAAACGTGCGCTGGGTGCGGAGGCGGCCAGGGATCTCACGCAGGAAGTCTTCCTGTCCGCCTGGCGGGCCAGGTCCTCCTTCGATGCAACGAAGGGCAGTTTGGGCGGATGGCTGATGGGAATCACGAAGAACCGCCTCGTCGACACGTACCGCAAGGCTGGTCGTCGAGTCGACGAAGCTGAGCTGAGCGAGCCCGTTCAACAGCGGGCGGCTAGCGAAGACCACAATCGTTTTGGTCTCTTGGCTGATCGCATGGTGCTCACCACCGCTCTCAACACGCTCCCAGAACGTCAGCGCCACGTGCTCACGATGGCCTTCTGGGGCGACCTGACCCAGCAGCAAATCGCCGAAGACACCAACATGCCACTCGGCACCGTCAAGAGCGATATGCGTCGGGGCTTGCTGCAACTTCGCAAAGAGCTGGAGAGGTCCAATGTCTGATCACGACAACAATTTCAGTGGGATCGAAGAGGAAGAAATGCGCGACCTCCAACTGCTCGAAATGCTCGACGACATCAAACAGCGGATCGGCGATGAGCCTCCGGTACTTGATGCTCCGCCAGCCGAGGTATGGGCAGGAATTCAGAACCACATCGATGCAGAAGAACCGATCCCATCACCCGCCGACGAGATGTCAGTTCTTACCCACACCGACAGCGTTGTAACCTCGCTCGACCACCATCGACGCAGACGGCGTCCGGCTGGGATTCTGTTGACTGCGGTTGCGGCTTCGGTCGTTACGGCGATTGCCTTCGCCTCGGTACTGCGAGATGACAGCCGGATCGTGGGAGAAGTGGAGCTGGCCACCTTGACAGACCAAGGCGCCCCATCTCTTGGAACCGCAACCATCGTCGAGGAGGATGGTGCCACCCGCCTCGACATCAACTTCGACACCGACCTCGTCGGGGCCGAGGAAACCTATGAGCTTTGGATCATAGACAGCGACGTCGATCAGATGTACTCCCTGGGTGAGATCGGCAGCACGGGCGACGGCGATCAACGGTCGTATGAGATTCCCGAAGGAGTCGACATTCGCGACTTCCCGATTGTCGATATCAGTCTCGAACCTGATGATGGCAATCCGGCTCACAGTGGTGACTCTCATTTCCGGGGAGTACTCGACGCCTAGTTCTCTCGGCAGGCCAGGGTCCCCGACATCCCGTCAGTACCAAACCGACGTCTCACTTCACGATTATTGCCATGGGTGCCTAGCCTGATCCTGTGACTGGTTGGAACTTTGCGACAGCGTGGGAATCGATAGCGGCCGAGCAGAGTGAATCGCTTGCACTCACGCATGGCCCCCGAGAGGTGACCTGGGGAGATCTTGATCGACGGGCCGACGGACTGGCTCAGTTCCTGATAGATGCCGGCTGCGCACCACAGGCCAAGGTGGCCTTCTACCTGCACAACTGTCCTGAGTACATCGAAACCTTCTTTGCGTGCGCGAAGGCTTCGCTGGTACACGTCAACACCAACTACCGCTACGGCGTCGAAGAGCTTGTCTACCTCTGGGACAACGCAGACGCAGCCGTGGTGGTGTTCCACGGGGTATTCACAGAAACTGTCGATGCCCTTCGGGATCGTGTGCCCGGAGTGCACACCTATCTCTGGGTCGACGACGGCACCGAGCCATGCCCGGGGTGGGCAAGCAGATACGACGATGCAACTGGCACACCAAACTCAGGACACGTTCACAGCGACACCGGTCGCTCCGGCGACGACCTGGTGCTTCTCTACACCGGCGGAACCACGGGCATGCCCAAGGGAGTCATGTGGCGGCAGGATGACCTGTTGATGGTGACCGATGCCAAGAACAAGGTCCGGTTGCCTGCCGAACCGGACTACGCGCCTGGCGGCTTGTCGGCTGCAGCTCGAGCGAGGGTTCGTAGCCGACCCGGTCCTGCCAGTGTTCCGGCATGCCCTCTGATGCACGGAACTGGGTTGTTCAATGCTCTGACAACGCTGACGCTGGGTGGATCGATCACAACCCTCACAAGCCGCAAGCTGGACATAGCCGAACTCTTCGACACCGTCGCGCTCAGGAAAATCAAGAGCATCTTTATCGTCGGCGATGCCTTCGCCAAACCGATGCTGGCGGCGCTGGACGCCGAACCCGACCGCTGGGACATCAGCTCGCTTCGTGTTCTGATCTCATCTGGCGTGATGTGGTCCGCAGACACCAAGGCCGGGCTGATGGAGCACAATCCAAAGTTGCTGTGTGTCGACACGTACGGGAGCTCAGAGGCGATCGGCATCGGCTCGTCGGTCTCGTCCAAGGACGGTGCGGCCAAGACGGCCTCGTTCTCCCTCAGCAAGAAGTCGGCCGTCATCTCCGAGGACGGCCGGATTGTGCAACCGGGTTCGGGTGACGTGGGCCGGGTTGGCGTGGCTGGGCGCGTCCCGCTCGGCTACTACAAGGATCCAGAAAAGTCTGCGGCCACGTTTCCCACTATTGACGGCGTCAGATACTCAGTCCCGGGTGACTTCGCCACGGTCGAAGCCGATGGTTCGATCGCTTTGCTGGGCCGGGGGTCGGTCTGCATCAACACCGGCGGAGAAAAGGTGTTTCCCGAAGAGGTGGAAGAAGCCCTCAAGGAACACCCGATGGTCGAAGACGCCATAGTGGTTGGAGTGTCCGACGATCGTTTCGGGCAGCGAGTCGCGGCTGTGATCGCGTCACACGCTGATGCCGTGGAGAGCGAGCTCATTGACCACGTTCGGGAACGCCTTGCCGACTACAAGGCGCCCCGTCACGTGTATTCGGTTTCCTCCCTCGAGCGGGCGGCCAACGGCAAGATCGACTACTCGCGATGGACTGACTACGCGGAAGAGAAGCAGGAACCCTGATCGACATCGTCGATCCAGGGTTCCAAGGTCGTCAGGCCACTCCCCAGTTGTTCAGCAACTTACCGAATTCCTCGGCGGGGTTTGCCGGAACGACGTAGCCGGCTTCGTCGTTGATGGCGTCCCAGTCTTCTTGAACCGTCTCCGGGGTGATCTCTTTGCCGCGAGACGTACCTTGGGTGAGCCCGATGAAGAACTTGGCGATGGTGCCGCCGGCGGCAGAGTAGACCTGACCCGATGCGGGGCAGCTCTCGTGAGCGAGATAGATGACCACGGGTGTGACGAACTTGGGGTCGAGCTGCTCGGACATGCTGCCCAACAGATCCTCGGTCATTCGGGTCATGGCCACAGGGGCGATTGCGTTGGCGCGAATCCCGTGTTTGGCGCCCTCGGCCGCGAGCACCCGGGTGAACCCAACCAGACCCATCTTCGCGGCGCCGTAGTTGGCCTGACCGAAGTTGCCCAGAAGGCCCGAGTTCGAAGAAGTGTTGATTACCACACCACTCTTTTGCTCACGGAACAGTTTCCAGGCGGGGAGCGTCACGTAGAACGCTCCCTTGAGGTGCACATCGATCACGGCGGTGATCAAGTCGTCGGTCATGTTGTGGAATGATTTGTCTCGCAGGATGCCGGCATTGTTGACCACGATGTCGACCTGTCCGAAGGCATCGAGGGCGGACTGCACGATGGCCTCGCCGCCGTCCACTGTTGCCACGGAGTCTCCGTTGGCGACAGCTTCGCCGCCCAGTGCAGAAATCTCATCGACAACGGCCTGAGCTGCGCTGACCGAAGCGCCAGTGCCGTCGACGGTGCCTCCGAGATCGTTCACGACTACTCGCGCCCCACGGCGGGCAAACTCGAGCGCGTGTTCACGGCCTAGACCGCCGCCTCCGCCGGTGATGATCGCTACTTTGCCGTCAAAACCCAGATCAGCCATGTTCTTGATACTCCTCGGTAACCAGTAAGGATTCCGATCGTACCGAGCCTGCGGGCGGTGACCCTATTTGGTGCCGCGGTTAACTTTCGATCGTCTCGAGTTCTGCCGCGGGTGGGGTGCGGAGGATCGCTCGGACATCGAGCAGCAGGTCGGTGACTTCATCGGCGGGCACGAGCCTGCGGGCAGTAAGGCCACCCAGACCGGCATCGATGATGGCGAGGGCTTCGGCGATTTCGGTTGGCTCTAGTACTTCGGTCATCACGGCCTCCAGGCGAAAGGTGGCAGGGGATCGAGGGCTCGTCGGGCCCCTCCTGCGGTTCACCTCAGTCTACCGCAGGCACGCCTTGACTCTTGGGCAGTTGTTCACCCACCGGCTCAAGGTGGCCCCAAACCATGTCGATCCCGGGGGGAAGATTCCGTCGACTGATTGCGCTTCCATGACCGCACTGCCCTCTCCCCCAACCGAGTCGTCGTGGACGCTCGAGGATGAGCGCGCCCTGGCGCGTCGGCAACGGATCCACGAGACAGCGGTCCGCCTTTCATCAGTGCTCTCCGCAGGGGCAGTCGTCCTGGCCGCCGTCCTAACGGTCATTGGCATGACGGGCGGGACGTCGAATGCGGAAATGCCAACCTCACCGATCAATCTCTTGGCGCTGGAAGCTGATGAAAGAATCTCGACCCTCACCTACGAAACGGCCGCCATCGCGGATGTTTCCGAGCCCGCTCTTGATCTGATCCGATATCCGTGGCGATCCGAGCTTCAGGGGTGGACGATCACCTTCCTGGAACCCCGGGGAACGGCATCGGGTTACACATGGAGCGCCGAGCAGCGCATCGAGGTATTCGTAAGGGGATCAGACGGCAGCGATCGAGTTGCGCGGGTGCTCGCACACGAACTCGGTCACGCAATCGACGTAACGCTCAACAGCCCCGACGATCGGCGGGACTGGCTGACCGAACGCGGCATGGAACAAGACACCGCCTGGTGGCCAGGAAGCGGCCGACCCGACTTCGAGACCGGTGCCGGAGACTTCGCCGAAGTGTTTGCAGCCTCACAAGTGGGTGAGGAGGACTTCAGGTCGAAGCTGAATCTCCAGATCGATCAGGGTGACTACGACCTGATGGCCCGTCTGGCTCTACGTCGCTGACCACACAACGCGCCGCGGCACAGGCATAGCCTGTGCCGCGGCGCGAATTCATGAAGCGGCGTACGCCGCTGAACGACTATTGGGTGGGATCGGCGTCAGATACTGCCTCTGCTGCGGCATCTTCAACCTCGTCGGGGTGACCGTCGATCTTGTCGGCAAGGTCCTTGACCTTCTCGAGCTGATCCTCGAACTTTCCTCCGGTTGCAGAATTGGCCATATCGGCGGCCTTGTCGATGCCTTCTTCGACTTTGCCTCCGACCGTCTCGCGGAGGTCCTCGGCCTTGTCGGTGACGCCACTCAGTGCGTCTTTCGCTTTATCAAAGATCCCCATTGCAATGTCCTTTCGATTGGATCAGACCCCATCATGCCGGATTTCTGACCCGTTTTCGGTGAAGGAGCCCCGACAGGTATCAGAATGTCTCCATGGCGACATCCAAGAAGCTCGGTGAACTACATATCGGGGAGCAGATCGAATCCCAGTCTGGTGATCGAAACGGCAGACCGGTGCTGCTCGACAGCGCCGACTTCACAACCCACGGGGTGATCGTCGGGATGACCGGCTCGGGCAAAACCGGCCTGGGCATTGTTCTTCTCGAAGAAGCGCTGCTGGCCGGTGTTCCGGTTCTGGCGATCGACCCCAAAGGCGACCTTGGAAACCTGGCACTCACGTTTCCCGATCTGGATCCGGCGTCCTTCGAACCGTGGATGGACGAGGGCGACGCCCGGGTGAAGGACACCACCACTGCCGAGCTGGCCCGTGCAACAGCCGAGCTGTGGAAGAACGGTTTGGCCGGATGGGATCTCGACGGCGCCGACATCAGAACCTTGGCCGCCGCGGCCAACCCGGTGATCTACACGCCCGGAGCCGCGTCAGGGGTACCGCTCGACGTTCTCGGCCGCCTGGATCCGCCGACAACCGACGATCCCGCCGCCCGACAGGACGAAGTCGATTCCACCGTCAGTGGCCTGCTCGGTTTGATCGGTGTGGAATCGGATCCGCTTTCCGGGCGTGAACACATACTGCTTGCCAACCTGATCGCCCGATCGTGGGATGCCGGAACCACACTCGACATGCCCAGCCTGCTCGGACAACTGATGGATCCCCCGATTCGCAAGCTGGGTGTTCTTGATCTCGATACCTTCTTCCCGGCAAAGGATCGTCAGGCGTTGGTCATGAAGCTCAATGGCCTGCTGGCCTCTCCGAGCTTCGCGGCGTGGGCAACCGGCGCTCCGATGGATCCTCAGTCGATGCTCTGGGACGATGCCGGGAACGCTCGCGCCGCCGTCGTGTCACTGCGCCATCTCGATGAGAACGAGCGACAGTTTGCGATCACAGTGCTGCTCAGCCGGATGATTTCCTGGATGCGGGCGCAATCGGGCACCGGCCAACTGCGGTGCCTCATCTACATCGACGAAGTGATGGGTTTGGCGCCGCCCAACGGCAACCCGTCCACGAAGAAGCCGATCCTCACATTGCTCAAGCAGGCCCGAGCATTTGGGGTGGGGTTGGTGCTGTCAACCCAGAACCCGGTTGACCTCGACTACAAGGCAATCTCCAATGCGGGAACCTGGATGATCGGTCGGCTTCAGACCGAACAGGACAAGAACCGACTCGTCGACGGACTTCGATCGGCCGATGGTTCGATCGACATGGGTGAAGTCGAGAATCGAATCAGCCAGCTCGGCAAGCGCCAGTTCATTCTGCGAACAACACGCTCCTCAGCGCTCCCGCTTTTCACCACGCGCTGGGCGATGAGCTATCTGGCCGGCCCGATGTCTCGTTCTCAAATCACCGAACTGATGGCCGCTGAGAACCTCAAGCTGGGCTCAGGGGCGGGGCCTTCTTCCACGGATTCATCGGCACCCGACTCCACACCCGCTGCTGTGCACCCCTCAAGATCCGATCGGCGACGACGAATCAACCTTGGCTCCCAGTGTTCCGGCGGGGACGATCGTTCGGTATGTGCCTTCCAATGCACCCTGGCTCGAGGCGGTAGGGGGAGTTCCTGGCGGGAATCGCTTCTCACCGGTTCTCGCCGCACGAGTGTCGCTCCTGTTCGACGAGACCAAGGCAAAACTGCGGCATACCGAGGAGTGGGAGGCGATCGTGCCCGCTGGAATCGACGGCTTCGACGTTGACGCACTCATCGAGGTCGACTTCGACGACCGTGACTTCACGGTTGACCCGCCTACGGGGATCCGATACGTCGTGCCCGAGTTCAACATCACCAAGACCTCACTGACGGGAATTCAACGAGCGCTGAAGAACGCTCTGTACAGCGACCAGTCGCTGACGTTGTTTCAGAACACCGAGCTCAAGATCTACAGTCGACCCAACGAGAGCCGTGATGCATTCGAGATGCGATCTCGTGCCGTCGCCGATGAGGGCAATGACGAGGCAGTGGCAAAACTGAGGGAGAAGCTGGAAAAGCAGCTTGGTCGCATACAGGACCAGATCGCCAAGGCTGAAGACCGGGTCCGCCAGGCCGAAATCGATGCCGAGGGTCGCAAACAGCAACAGATCATCAATCTCGGGACTTCGATTCTGGGCGGTTTGCTGGGCGGTCGACGACGCTCCCGATCACTTGGTGCAGCAGCTCGACGTATGGGGTCTGGCCGTCGCCAAACCGCCGCTTCGCAGAACAGGGTCGAAACCGCGATGAACCGGTTGGATGAGAAGTACGGCGATCTGGAGGAGCTCGAAGCAAAGCTGGCTGACAGCATCCTCGATCTCGAAGATGAATGGAATGACAAGGCGTCGGCCATCACCGAACTCGATGTTTCGCTCGAGAAGACCGACATCGTGATCGAAGATCTGATCGTGGCCTGGCTTCCCGTCGGCTAACTAACCATGGAGCCGATTCGAAGGCAACCAGGTCTGATGGTTCGAACTCGCCAGAACTCTGGCCGCAGGCCGCCGCCCGAACCAGGCCCCGAACAGAAATGCGGGCCCTGAACTCGAGATACGAAGGTTCAGCGTGTCGGTATGTCCAGCCAGCCCGGCATGAGCTTGGTCGAGGTTGAGAGCACCGGCTTGGCTCAAATGGCGCAGCGACAACCGTTCCACCATCGGCCCGAAACCGTCGAGATACTGGCTGTTTCCCGATCGTACCGAGCGGCGTAGCGCCTCGAACAGAGCCTTCTCCCGAAGCCGACGCCGGGTCAGCAAACGCACGATCGAGGTGCCGGGCCGAACCGCGACCTCGGGGCTGCCCATCGCCAACTGAACCAAGCCGGTGAGCTGCTCAATGCTGGCGCCTTCGATCACGATCCCCAACGTGAGGCGCTCGGCGCCGAACGCCGGGCCGATCCGAAGTCGGCGGGTCTCGACGACCACCCAGCACCCCGTGTCAACCGCATGCTGCAAACGAAGAAGCGCTGTCTCATGTCCGATCAGGCCCAGCGACCAACCCCGAAGCTCCCCCGCTCCCAGCCACATGTTCACCGGTGAATCGGCGCCAACCGCGGGGCGCACGTCCTCCCACATCCGCTGCGCTTCGAGAAGTCGGCTACGGCGCTGATCCTTTCGGCTTTCCATCGTCTTCAGATCTTCGGCCTGGGTCCGGGAGTCTCCTGGCAGACCCGACCCGGCACCCGACCGGGCATTGCCAGCGGCGGCCAACGCTTCTTCGTAGGCTTGGACCGACCGGGTGAAGGCAGACCGCGCGTTCACAACCGCTCGATAGGCGATGTCGAGAGCGGGCGGCCGGGCGACCTGCCACAGGCTGCGGCACCGCCGACGGTGCTGCCGGGCTGAAAGGACGGCAAAGGTGACCACCAGCAGACCGGCGAGAGCAACGCCGACAAGCACCACCCAGATCAACACAGGCCAAACTGTAGTGCTTGGCTGACATGGGTCGAAGGAAGCGGTACTAGAGGAAGCTGAGGGAGTATCCACATCACGGTGGAACTCCGGAGTCGGTTCTGGGGAGGCACTGGAACGGGTAGTGTCGCTCGCGTGACGGACATCCTTGCAGAGGAGCCTCTGGTACTCCTCGGGGCGGTTCTGGCGATCGGGGCGCTGATCGGAGCAGTACGGATTCGAGGGATAAGCATCGGTCCGGCCGGCGCGCTCTTTGCCGGCCTGGCTGCCAGCGCATTGGATGAGCGGCTCGTGATTCCGTCGATTGTCGGCATCCTCGGTCTGTCGTTGTTCACCTACTGCATAGGACTTTCCACCGGACGTACCTTCGTCGAGACCTTTCGGAGAAGCCTGCCCCTGATGGCCGTCATTGCGGCGCTCCTCACCGGACTGGCTGGGCTCGCTGGAATACTCGGCTCACTCCTCGATCTCGGAGCTGCCACAACAGCTGGTGTATACGCAGGCGCGCTGACCAATACCCCCGCTCTGGCCGGCGCCCAAGCCCTTCTCCCAGAGCCCACACGAAGTGCTCCCGTGGTCGGTTACGCATTGGCGTACCCCTTTGGCGTGCTCGGAATGCTGATCGCAGTACTCCTCAGTGACCGGCTCAACGACGACCAGCCCAGCGAGGACACCAACCAAGAACTGGCATCGATGACGGTGCGGGTAGAGGAGGTTGGGCTCGACACCGTAGGCGCTCTTTCGGCTCAACTCGGCGGCCGAGCGGTGATTGCGCGGTTGCAACGAGACGATCATCAGTGGGTTCCCAGATCCGATGACGAGCTGCGAAGGAACGATGTTCTTGCGATCACGTGCCGACCGGCGAGGGCAGACCACGTTGCTAGCCTCATCGGCCGCCGGCTCCACACCAACTTGACCGATTCTCGCCGCGAACTCGACTTTCGACGCATCGTTTTGTCGAACGAGGATCTCGTTGGCTTACCTATCGCTGCACTCGATCTGACGGGCCGAAATGGTGCCACGATCACGCGGGTGAGAAGGAGCGGCACAGACCTGCTGGCAACGCCGAGCCTCGTGCTCGAACGTGGCGACAGAGTTCGGGTGGTGGCACCGCCGGATCAAATGGATGCGGTTGCTCGCCGGCTGGGAGACGACGAGAACAGAGTCGCTGAGTTCTCGCCACGGGGATTCACTGTCGGACTCCTCATCGGACTGTTGGTGGGACTGGTGCCGGTCTCCATCCCCGGTGCGCGGCGAAATAACGCTCGGCGCGGCCGGAGGTCCGTTGTTGGTAGGGCTGATACTGGGTTGGCGAGAGCGTACCGGCCTGTTGATTTGGCAACTCCCCCCGGGTGTGAGCACCACCCTTCGCCAGTTGGGTTCGTTGCTGTTCTTGGGGATGGCGGGAACGAGCGGTGGGGCCGCATTACGAGTCGCTCTCGGGGGTGCGGAAGCGCCGGCGATTCTCCTGGCGGGGTTTGTGATCACGACCCTTTCTGCCCTTGGCGTGCTGACGCTCGCCAAAGTACGCGGACTCGATGCTCCTGCGGCCGCCGGCCTGGTGGCGGGAGCTCAGACTCAGCCCGCCGTACTTGCCTTTGCGTCGGACAGGACGAGCAGCCCACGGTTGATGGTCAACTACGCGATCGCTACTCCGGTGGCAATGGTCGTCAAGATCGTCGCGGCGCAACTGCTCGTGCTGCTCTGAGCGAAATCGGTTTTTGTCAGACGGTGTGGGTCAACTGACTGAGGGCTCGAACGGCCACCGAGGCATGGGCGAGATCTGGCTCTGCGGCCTTCTTGATGTCTGCGAACGTGCGGCGGCACCGAGCGGCAGCGACCGCATTGTGCGCTAGCCATCGGCCGACCCTGTCCTCGGGTGACTCCTCGGCATAGGCCGCCGTGCTTTCCAGTACCGCTGCGGTCAACTGAGCGTGTTCACCGAAGAACTGGTCACGCAATGCACTCCTCGCCATCGTCTGCCAGTGATCGTCTCTGGGAAGGGCGATGACCGACTCCCGCAACCAGGACAGATCGAGCGCTTCCTCGATCAGGCTGTGAAGGGCCGCGACTCCGTCGAGATCGATTCCGGTCCGCTCTGCGACGGTGAGCAGATCGAGAAACCCGAATGCCGTACCCAGCGTTGACGCCTTCGCCGCGAACTCCGAGGGCACGCCGGCTTCGACGTACCGATCGAACTCGACCCGGATGTCATCAGCCTGATCCATAGGTGCGGTTCGTTCATGGAGTCGTCGAACACCTTCGGCATAACGGCTCACGACAGCGGAGACCCGGATGGGCTGGGGCTCGTTCCGCAACAGCCAACGAGTAGCGCGCTCCCCGAGGCGACGGATTGCAAGATTGATCTGAGTCTGCACCGCCGCCGGAGCGAGATTGTCGAGTGACCTCACCTCAGACCAGAGCGTGTCGAGGTCGAAGATCCTCGTGGCTGCAATGTGGGCGATCGCAATGTCGGATTCGGTGGCGGAGGTTTCCTCCATCAACCGGGGTGTCATCGAAATACCGCCGCGGTTCACGACGTGATTGGCGACCAGAGTTGCGATCAGTTCTTCTTTGAGCGGATGGTCGGCGATCAGCGACTGATGGGACTCTCTGACGGTTGCGGGAAAATACTCGTCGAGGACCGAGGAACACTCTGGATCGGAGGCGAGGTCGGATGCGGCCAGCCGTTCGGTCAAAAGGTTCTTGGTGTAGGCGAGCAGCACGGCGAGCTCTGGCCGGGTCAGCCCAACGCCAGCCTCGCGACGCTCTGCCATTTCCATGTCGGAGGGCAAAGCCTCCACGATTCGGTCGAGGTGGGCTTCGCGTTCGAGCCATCCCATGACTCGCGCATGCACTTGGACCATCCCTTTGGCCTGGGCCTGGGCTGCTGACAATGACTCGTTCTGTGAATAGTTGTTGTCGAGCACGTTCTCGCAGACTGCATCGGCCATCGATTCCAACAACTGGTTTCGTTGCTTTCGGGTGAGATCGCCGTTTCTCTCCGCCAAGGCCAACAGAATCTTCAAGTTGACTTCGTGGTCTGAACAGTCGACTCCGGCGGAATTATCGATCGCATCGGTGTTGATTCGCCCACCGTTGGCTGCAAACTCGATCCGGCCACGCTGGCTCACACCGAGGTTGCCGCCCTCGCCGACGACCTTGCATCGCAACTCGTCGGCATCGACCCGAACGCTGTCGTTGGAACGATCGCCGATCTCTACGTCTGTTTCCGAGGATGCCTTTATGTAGGTTCCAATTCCGCCGTTCCACAAGAGGTCTACAGGCGCACACAGCACAGTACGGATGAGCTGGTCCGGTGTCGCCGTCTCCACCGTTTCACCAAGCCCGAGGGCGAGCCTCATTTCGGGGGTGATCGCGATCGACTTCGCCGACCGGGGGAAGACACCGCCACCCGCTGATATCAGTTCACGGTTGTAGTCGTCCCAGCTGGATCGAGGTAGATCGTAGAGCCGTTGGCGTTCAGCGAACGAGTTCGCCGAGTGCGGGTGTGGATCGATGAAAATGTGACGATGGTCGAAGGCGGCGATCAAGCGCGTCTTGGGGCTTCGCAGCATGCCGTTACCGAAGACGTCGCCGGACATGTCGCCGATGCCGACAGCAGAGAACTGGTTTGCGTCTACGTCGATACCCATCTCGCGGAAGTGGCGTTCGACCGAGACCCACGCGCCTCGGGCGGTTATCCCCAGCGCCTTGTGGTCATAACCAGCTGACCCACCGGAGGCAAACGCATCATCGAGCCAGAAATCGCGACTCATGGCGATCTCATTGGCTATGTCGGAGAATGTTGCCGTTCCCTTGTCTGCTGCTACCACGAGATACGGATCGTCGGAGTCATGCCGGACCGTTTGTGCAGGTGGGATTCGTTCCCCCTCGACGATGTTGTCGGTGACGTCGAGCAACGCGTTCACGAACGTGCGGTAACAGCTGACCACCTCGGCGACGACTTCTTCGCGGCTGCCTGCGATCGGAAGCTGCCGTGCGACAAATCCTCCTTTGGCACCTACCGGAACGATCACCGAATTCTTCACAGTCTGCGCCTTCATGAGGCCCAGAATCTCGGTCCGGAAGTCCTCCATACGATCCGACCAACGCAGTCCACCTCGAGCCACGCGGCCAGAACGAAGATGAACACCCTCGGTACGGGGTGAGTACACGAAGATCTCAGCGCTCGGAACCGGCCTGGGGAGATCCGGAATGCTGCGCGGGTCAAGTTTCAACGCCAGGGCAGGCCGGTTCTGACCGGTTGAGTCGGTCTGCCAGTGATTGGTTCGTATCGTTGCACTGATCAACGCCACGAACTCGCGGAGGATGATGTCGGCATCGAGGCTGTCCACCTTGTCGATGGCATCCAGGATCGCCGCTCTCTCCTCGGCCTCGGATGCCTCATTGGCCTTCTCAGGCTCGAACCGAGCGCAGAACAAGGCCACCAAACGCCGGGCGATCTCGTGATGACTGCTCAGGGTGTCGAAGAGATAGCGAAAGCTGTATTTGATACCGATCTGGGTCATGTACCGGGCATATCCCCGCAAGATCACCACATCTCGCCAGGTCAGACCGGCGGTCACAACCAGACGGGCCAGACCGTCGCTCTCCACCTGGCCGTTCCAGGCAGCCAGGATCGCATCACGGAAGCGGCTTCGACCGGCGCGATCGAGTTCGACGTCCAGCAACAATCCAATGTCGTAGACGAATCGAGGCACACTGTCGCGTCTCACGACCTCGTAGGGCCTCTCGTCCACGACAACCGCGCCGAGATCATGGAGGACGGGGATGAACTGGGAGAGCGTGATCGGTGGTCCGGATCGGAACAGCTTGCAGCGCAGCTCGAGTGCGCCCGCTTCGAGCGGACGGTGCAGCCCGACATCGAGGCTTTCTTCGGGTAGGGCTTCGAGCCGCTCGATGTCGTGCACCGCCGATTCGGCCAAGACCTCAGACCGGTAGCCGGCTTCGAACGCATCCTGATACCCGGAGAGAAGGTCCAGCCCACGATCCTCCCCGTAGGTCTCGACCAGCGCGGACCGCAGATAGTCGTCCCAGGTTCTGGTCACCTGGATCAGTCGCGCCTGAACGGCCTCGAGATCCGGTAAATCGTCCGCGGGAATGGGGTCGATGTAGATCACCAGGTGTAGGCGAGCAAGCGGTGCATCGGAGATCTCGGTGGAGAACCGCACACTCCGACCTCGGTAAACCTCCATGAGCGTCTCCTGGATCTTCAGACGCACATCGGTGTTGTGACGATCCCTCGGCACGAAGACGAGACAGGAAAGGAACCGGCCGAACGTATCACGCCGCATCAACATGCTCACCTGGCGGCGATCCCGCATGTCGAGCATCGCCATCGCCATCGACTCGAGCTCGTCGATGTCGATTTGGAACAGCTCATCCCGTGGGAAGAGCTGGAGAAGGTTGAGCAGGCGGCTGTGATCGTGACTCGTGCGCTGGAAATTCGCTCGCTCGACGAGTGCTGCCACCTTGGCTCTCACCACCGGGATTTCCTGCACCTGCCCCGAGTAGACAGTGGAAGTGAACAGTCCCAAGATCCGCCGCTCACCGGTGACGACTCCGTCGCGGTTGATCTCCTTGATACCCACATAATCGAGCGGAACGGCCCGATGGACAGTGGAGACGGTGTTCGCCTTGGTCAGATTGAGCAACGTAGGGCGGCGCGATTGCATCGCGGTCTCAGGCGGAAGCTCACCCAGATTCCGGCTGGACGGCTCGGTTTGCCGGAGAGTGCCAAGCCCGGTCTGAGGTCGTGAGACCACCGTGGGGTTGTTTTCGTCGTCGTTGAAGTCGTATTCGCGGTAGCCGACGAGTGTGAACGAGCCAGCTTCCATCCATCGCAGCAGCTCAGCAACCTCACCGGCGTCGTTGCCGACGGTTACCTGGAACCGAGCCGATTCCGAGGCTGCCTCCCGTGCCAGCTCGTCCATCTCATCGGCGAGGGCGAGGACCTTGCTGCGCATGGCCTTCCAGTCATCGACAGCAGCGCTGACGTCATGCATCACCGAAGTGAGCTGATCCCGAAGTTCCTCCAGCTCAGACCGTCGCGACAGCCGGTCCACCTCCAGGTGAAGCATCGATTCGGTTAGCTCGTGAGAACCGTCGGGCAGACCGACGCTCTCCCGATGACCCTCGGAATCCCTCTTCAGCCGGAACATCGGATGGGCGATCAGATGGATCTGAAGACCCCGGCTCTCCATGAGGGCAAGAACCGAGTCGACGATGAAGGGCATATCCCGCGTAACCATGTCGACGACCGTGTGGCTGCTGGCCCACCCGTCTTCGTCGCTGTCGGGGTTGTACACACGAACGAGGGTCTCGGTGGGAACACGGCGATCAGCGAGTTGGAAGTGGCGCACAACCGATGCGTACAGATCGATCGGATCCTTTTCGGCGAGCTCCTGAGGTGCGGTCCGGCGAAAGTAGTGATGGAAGAGGCTGTCGCCTGACTCGCTGATCAATGTCGTAGCCGCGGGACCGGGCCAAATCGGCAGCGCTATCGAGGAGCGCATTCTTTACCTGCTCTGCGGTGTCAGCCATACCCTACGAAGTTACTTCGCGCAGCGGCGCGGTGCGCCCGACCGACCACAATAGACACTCCCTCGGTGCGCTCAAGCGCGCACCGAGGAACAACCATGAGTCGATCGATTGGCTGCGGGACCCGAAGGAGTGGATCATCGAAGGCCAGGCGTCGACCCTCGCTCACGACTTCCACGACCAGAAATGCTCCCGGTGCGATCCGACCACCGGCTCCATCGTTCACCTTCACACTACCCACCGATCGCGCCGTACCACTGCCCATCGAAAGCGCATCTGGGTCCTCTGAGCTGGGAAAACCAACACTGTCACACCCCCTCGACAGAATGTCTACATGCAGCAAACACACCTTCGACTCAGCCACACACACCAGCCGTACCCATGGGAACTCAGCGATGAAACCCGCCAGATCGGCAGACAGGGTCTTGCTCGAGTGCGTGCGATCCTCCACGCCAAGGACGATGGTCCGGCACAACAAAAGCTCGAACTCCGGTTCGATACGCCGACGCCGGTCAGTGTGTTCCACTCCCGGGTCCCGTCGTTGCCCACCACAAGAGGAGTTGAGCCGAGCACACTGGCAGCGTGAGATTCTCTCGCCTTCTCGCCGTTGGGGCGATCGCAGCAGCTGCAGCAACGATCGTGCTCGTGTCGAGAACCGAACCGGAAACGGCGAGCCCCAGCGATTCGGCGGAGACCGCAACAGTCGAATGGGTGATAGACGGTGACACCCTGGATCTCATCATCGCCGGACGCCAGGAGCGGGTCCGTTTGATCGGCGTGGACACACCGGAATCGGTGAGTCGGGATACCCCGATCCAGTGCTTCGGGGAGGAGGCGTCGACAGCACTCAAGGGGCTGCTACCTGTCAATTCAGAAGTCCGGATAGAGCGGGACATCGAGGCACGCGACCGATTCGGTCGGCTGCTCCTGTATGTCTACCGCGCAGAGGACAACCTGTTCATCAACGAATGGCTCGTCGCCAATGGCTACGCCGACACGTTGTTCTTCGAGCCCAATATCGCATTTCGGAGTTCGTTCACCGAGCGGCGCAACGCAGCTCGTTCTGAACAGCTCGGACTGTGGGCATCCTGTGAAGGACCGGACCAGCCTTTGGAGTAGTGCCCACTGGTCACCGAAATGGGGCGGGTTGACGGCGCTGCCTGAACGGTCGCAACGGACAACTGGCGATCCAGGCGCCGATATTGCTGCCATCGTGACCAGAAGCCTCAGGCGGGTTCATGCGCCGCATCCAGAGCATCGATCACAGCAAGGACCGCAGCGGTCGAACCGGTTGGCTTGAAATCACCGCGCATGTACTCCACTGCGAGCTTGATCTCACCCTGCTCGAGAGCTTCGATCTGCCTTTTGGACAACGGCATCTGACAGTCGGGTGTGCCCGATGCCTCGCCGACGACCCTGCCGTCGTCGACAACAAGCGAGACCTGGGCGACTTTGCCGACCAGGAGCTGGGCACTTCCGTGAAGTCCGGTTGCGGGCCGCTCAGCAGTGGCGTGTACGACCCCGGCGAGCCACGCCTGATCCAAGGTCACATCTGACTCCCGGCGTCGACCCCTTCGAGAAGATCGGTCTCGTAGCGACCACTCGGCACCCTTGACAGGGCGAGAATGTAATCCTCGAAGGGATACGCCGCGGCAGCGTGTTCGTCGGGAAGCCCGAACCAGAACTTCTCTGCAGGATCGATCTGGGTGGCGTGAGCCAACAGCGCCTTGGAACGAACACCGTAGAACGCTTCAATCTCGATCTTGGTGGAAATCCGCCCGTCCATGTCGGGGCGGTCCCACCACCGTTCGTCATAGGGACTCTCCAGACCCAGTTCGTCATACTTGGCTTGCCAGGCGTCGAGACGGGCTCGGGTCCACATCGAGTAGTAGAGCTTCAGAGGGGTCCACGGGTCACCTGCATGTGGATACCAGTTGGGATCGCCCGCTCGATCGAAGGCAGGGATGGAGATGTCGTGAACCATGAGATGATCCGGATGCATATAACCCTGCTGGTCATCGGCATAGGTGATGATTACGTGGGGTCGAAAGCGACGGATCTCGGCAACGAATCGACCGACAGCCTCGTCGAAGTCGGCCCGCGCAAAGCATCCGGTGTGTAGATTGCCGTCGGTGTCGGGCATGCCCGAGTCCCTGTAGCCCAGCATCACACATTCGGTGTAGCCGATCTCTTTCACCGACGACTCGAGTTCGGCCATTCGGACCTGATGAAGGTTGGCGCGAATCTCTTTGCGGTCCATCGCCGGGTTCAGAATGTCCCCCTCTTCTCCGCCGGTGGCGCATACCAAACTCGCTTCGTGGCCAACCGCGGTGTACTTGGCGATCGTGGGAGCCCCTTTCGACGCTTCGTCGTCGGGGTGGGCGTGTATGCACATCAGTCGAGCCACCGCCCAAGGATACCGAGGGCACATTCGCACAGGGGCCTACACCGCCACACGGGGATCAAGTACAATTGGATCGATGGAAAGCTCAACGCTCTGGGCCATTCTCTGGCTGGTGGTCGCGGCTGGCTTTGGGTTCGGTGAGATCATGATCACCGGGACGATCTTCCTGCTTCCCCTCGCTGCCGGTGCCGCCGCGGCGGCGATCGCCAGCTTCGTCGGCGTGTCGCTGCTGCTCAGTCTGTTGGTGTTCGTCGTTGTTTCCGGCGCTGGTTTCGTGGTTCTCAAACCCTTGATCACCAAACTCGATGTCGACCTGCCAAACCCGATGGGTTTCGGAGCCAATCGCCTCGTGGGTCACCAGGCCACCGTCATCAGAGCGATCGGCACCGGCGATTCCACCGGGCAAGTCCGAGTCGGCGGAGAGGTCTGGACCGCAGTAACAGAGGACGGCCACTCACTCGAAGCGGGAACAGCGGTAAAGATTCTCGAAGTCATCGGCAACAGAGTCGTCGTCCAGCCCGACTACTACACCGAAGGGATGAAGGAACTGCCCAAGTAGAGGCCGTCGAACCACCCAACCGATGAAACCTTCACCCGCGCCGATCACGTTTTCCTATCAACTAGCGTCGAAGTGACGCGAAAGGACGTACACACATGGAGATTCTGATTGGTATTGCGGTCCTGATCGGACTGATTGCGCTGGTGATCGTTGCAACCGGCGTACGGATCGTCCAGCCGTACCAGAAGGGTGTCGTCGAGCGACTCGGCAAGTACAAGGAGACCGTCGATCCCGGTCTGCGGATCATCGTGCCATTCGTGGACCGCCTTCGAGCCGTCGACATGCGGGAGCAGGTCATCGACGTTCCTCCCCAGGAAGTGATCACCCAGGACAACGTCACCGCCGCGGTCGATGCGGTTGTGTACTTCGAGCCCACCGATCCTCAGCGTCTGCTCTACAACATCTCCAACTTCCAACTCGCTGTCACCAAGTTGGCCCAGACCAACCTCCGAAACGTGATCGGCGAAATGACCCTCGATGAGGCATTCACGTCTCGCGAACGGGTGAACGGTGCCCTCCGCCAGATCCTCGACGACGCCACCGACAAGTGGGGTGTCCGGGTCGTCCGGGTCGAAATCCAGCGCATCGATCCTCCGGCCGACGTCATGCACGCGATGCACGAACAGATGAAGGCAGAACGAACCCGTCGTGCGGTGGTCACCGAGGCCCAAGGATCCCGCGAAGCAGCGGTTACCCGGGCCGAAGGCGAGAAGACCGCAGCGATTCTGTCCGCAGAGGGACGACGGCAGAAGGATATTCTCAACGCCCAAGGTGAAGCTGAAGCCACCCGCCTTCGAGCTGAGGCCGAGCGCTACCGTCAATCGGTCGTTGCCGAGGGTGAAGCAGACGCCATCGACCGGGTCTACCGGGCCATTCAAGACGTCGGAACCGACGACCGGGTAATCGCCATCAAGTACTTGGAGACTATGGCTCACATGGCCGATGGTCAGGCAACCAAAATCTTCCTTCCAGCAGACATGAGTTCGGCGATGGGTGCCATCGGCGGCATCAGCGAGATGGTCAAGGAGGCCGCTTCAGAACCCAAACCCGCTCGCTCCGATCGCCGCGAAGCCCGCTCTCTCCCCGAGCCACCGAAGTTGGAAGACAAAGCGCCAGAGCCCACCCACGCTGCTCGCGCTGCGGTCGAAGCAGCGGAGAGAGCAGCGGAGGCAGCAATCGATACCTCATCGGTTCCGCCCGCACCTCGCATGAACCGGCCACCGCCACGGTCTTGACCAAGCGCTACTGCGTTCTGGACCGAGGTCAGAACAGCAATGGTTCCAGCTCTATCTCGCCGGTGTCCTCATCCTCCACCATTCGCCACCCTGCCATTTCTGCCAGTGCTTCTTGACCCTCTTCCGGGCCGGTAGCGAGTATGTGATCACCGGCCTGGAGCTTGGCCGTCCCCCGTGGCCGGTACCGATACCGATCATCTCGTTCGATGGCCAGGATCACGTAGCCAGGCTCCATTGGGAGACGAAGGGACTGAAGCGAGGCATTGTCCATCTGGCTCCCGCTGCCGATCGGGAGGCGTACGAACACGTCGTCCGCATCCCCGAGGGCCATTCCGAGAACGGGGTGGAGTTCGCTACTCTTTTCGACCAGCCACACCATCTGCTGTGCCTGGTCACCGATGTCCTCCGCAGCCCGGCTGAGTTGGAGCAGGCCCCTCAACTGGGCGGGATCCCCCGCATAGTCCCCGGCGGCCCGCAGTACCCACAACTCGAGCCGGTTGTTCATTTCGTCCAACCGATCCTCCAGGTGACGCACCTCGGCAGCGAGGCTCCGGTCCTGGAGCACCAAAGTGGAATACGCAAGGCCCACAGCCACCTCCGACAGATCCTTCATCTCCACCAAGGTGTCGATTGCACGATCGAGATCGGTGATCGCAGTGGAGTCATCCAACTCCGGAGCTCGCCACTCGGGCGCACCGGCCAGTCGGCGGAGCATTGGGGATCGCATCCGGGGAACCTCTGACGATCAGCACGTCGTCGGCCACGAGTACGAAGTCACCTTTGGGGTCTACGATCCAATCGCGTTGCCTGCGCACGGCCATCACCCGCATGCCGAGCGTGGTCGGTAGCTCGAACGCCGACAACGGTTGGCTGGCGAAGCTCGAACCCGGCTGGATCACCAGGCGATGGCTTACCTCTTCAGCTGCGGCGAGATCCTGCAGAAGCTCTCGTGGAATACCGAGCTTGCGTGTGACGATTCGGGTGATGTCAACGGCATCATCACCAATTCGCTCGACCGCCGCTACAACCTGAAGGACCGCCGCCATCGATTCGGCTTCTCTTGGGTGACGTACCGCAACGATGCACAACGCACGCATGTCGTACACGAGATCGTTGAGCTTGCTCTCGAGACTCGAAACCTCGTCGGCCATGTCGTGATCGTTGAAGTACAGCGCTGCGTACGCGAGGTCCACCATCAACTCGCTGGTGTCTTTTGCCTCTGCGAGCATCGTCCGCATGTTTCGACTGTCCATCAGTGCTGTCGCTTCCGGAATAGGGGTGCGGGACGGGTCCCGTACCGAGGTTTCCTGTGATTGATCATGCCACCCGCCATACGACCAGCGCTCCTACGAGCGAGAGCGCCCCGACAACGTCGAGTGCCGCCGTCACCATAGGGATTCCGATGTTGTCCGGATCGAGTCCGAACCGCACCGATACCAGGGTTCCGTAGTACGCGATGGCCAGCACAAACATGGTGGCCACCAGGCCGCCGGAGATCGCAACCGCCAGCAGGACCAGAATACCAGGCGTACTTTGATCAGCCGCCCGGGCAACGATCTCGGCAATGGTGGCGAGCAATGCGAAGATGGGCGCAGCCAGTGCAGCGGTAAAGGCCATGTCGCTTCGGGCCTCAGCACCGGGCCACGCGCTGAACTGCACGATGCCGAGGTGAACCTTGGTCGAGAGTCGGTTTGCGAGGATGCCACCCAATGCACCAGCGGTGCCCAGGTATCCGGGGAGCAGTACGAGCATGACCCAACTCAGTCGGCTCTCCGACGATTCGATGGCGATGCCGGCGATGAGACTGAGAGCTCCGGCGGCCATCAGCACTGGAAGCGATTCCCCCACGATGCGCCGCGCCAACGGGGGCCCGGACCGGGACAGCCACAACGACAACGACACCGTGATGATCGTGAGCGCGGTGGCGGTCATCAAGGTTGTATTCCCTCGTCGGACCAGCACCAGGGAAAACACCAGGGCCGGCAGCGTGATGAGGTCACCAGCCGCAGTGACCATCGGTGCCACCACGTTGTCGAGGTCAAGGTCCAGGCGAACCGCAGCCAGGGTGATGGCCAGAGTGAATCCGAGCACGACGACCGATGCCAGGATGCCGCCCAGGACGCCGGCGACGACGAAGTCGCTGAAACCGATCGGGGGCACGGTGCCATCCCTCAGGAACAGGGCGAGTATTTCGGCGAGAACCGAGATCCCGAGGCTGGCTGCCAATGAATTGACGAGCACTGCAATGAGATTCTGACCCAGTACCGAGTCGGCCTTCCACGTCCACGAGAAGGTACCCATCTGGATGTTGGTCGAAAGCCTGCTGCCCAGCGGACCAAACACATTGCCCCGCAGGCCGATTGCCGGCGGAATGAACAACAACAGTCCCGGCAGAGCGATGAACTGCTCCTCTTGTGAAGCCAGCGTCAAACCGGCAACAACGCTCGTAATGGCGCTGAACGCCAGCGCGCCGAGACTCTGACCGACGTCGCCCTTGGCCGGGCCGAGTATGCCTCCCAGGGGTCGCCAACGAAGCCTTGGTACCGTGAGGCGGACCCGCCCCACCGACCTCAGACGACGGGTAGGCACGACTGCTGAGCGTAGAGCACAAGACCCACTAGGCATCTGACCATTGCGATGTCACTACGAATGAGGAGGTTGGACGGACTCCTTGGTGCCCACCCCCGGGTGATCCTCAGAAGGGATCTAGCAGGCACTACTGTCGGTGCCGATGAAGTTTGGACGGCTTGGTTGGATTGCACCCGCAGCGCTGCTGATTCTGTCCTCCGGCTGCGCCAGCGACGGCAAGGTCATTGCCGAACCTCTGCCATGGCAGACGACCACCACTCGACCGCTCCCACCGACATCGGCGCCCGATGAGAGCACCGGCATCGACGGCATGGCACTCACCTCACCCGACTTCGTTGCCGGTGGCGCGGCGCCCTCGTCAGCCACATGCGAATCGGGTGTCAACCTCCACCCTGGGTTCGAATGGTCAGGTGTTCCCGAATCGGCGATCGAACTTGGCATCGCACTCAGCGATCAGACCGATCCCGAGAACCCGCTATTGCTGTGGCTCATGGCCGGCCTCGATCCCGACGCAGGCCGCCTGACCCAGGGCGACCTGCCGGCCGGGGCGTTCGAAACACTCAACGACTACGGCCAACCCGGTTGGGGCAACCCGTGTATTGAATCGTTCCAGACCGGTCGCCGAGATCTGCAGTTCCGTCTGTACGCCCTGGATCGACCCTCCGACATCTCCCCTGGCGCACCGGGCAACACATCGTGGGACGAGCTAGCCGCCCGGTCGATCGATTCGGCAACCATCCTCATGAGGATCACGGGCCAAGCTTCCTGACACCATCAAGAATCCGGGCGCACTCGGATCGGCCTGCGGTGGTGACTGAACACCCCCTGTCGGCTGAGACTCGTCAGCGGTACAACCGTATGCGACCCTTTTCTATGTCGGTACGGGCGGTCTCATACCCCTCATCCCCCGGTACGACGGCCCGGTACTCGGTCTCATGATCACGAATCCGGATCGCAAGATACTCACGCCGCTCGGCTGCCGCCTCCATCACCTGTTCGACCGAATCGAACGACTTCAGCGAGTCGAGCATCCGAACCGTGGGCGAAATCATGTTGAACTCACCCCGCTCGAACCGATCGAGGGCCTCGCCCGCCCGAACCCACCGGGTGTCCACTACTTCCCCGTCGTCGTGGGTCGCTTCCTGACCTTCGGGCATACGGGCTACGAAGAACCTCGCATCAAATCTCCTCGGGGGACCCAGCGGGGTGACGAACTGCGCAACCTCCTGGATGAGCGAACAGTCGAACCGGATGTTGTGCTGGTCGACCAGATCAGCGAAGCAGTGGGCATCCCGTCGGATGCGATCGGCAAGATGGCTGACCTCGGCACCAACGGAAGAACCGAGAAGAACACCTGCCTCCTCGAGCGTTTCACGCACCACCGCCACCCACCATGCGAGCCCCCCATCGGGAATCTCGAGTCGATCCGAAGCAGCTGCGTCGTCAAGGTGATCACACGCTGACCACAAACGCAGATCGTGGTCGTCAGGATCGACTCGACCTCCGGGAAACACCCAGGCGTCGGGTGCGAACGCCACACGGCTGGTGCGCTTGACCATCAGAACCTGAAGCTCTGGACGATCATCGAGGAGCAACACGGTGGAGGCAGGCGAGACCGGCACCGAGTGAACGCTGAACGAATCGGCTACCACCCTGAGAGCCTAACTGTCCCGGCACGCAGGGAATATTCCCCTATGCGAGTGGTGGCCATTCACTTAGAGTGGTGAGACGCCCGGAATGCCGCCGGGTCATCTGTACAGTCCCGGCTGGATGGCGCCGATTCTCTCTGAGAACCGGATGGTCCTTCTCGATGGGTGCGAGACCGAGCTGTTTGGCGTCGGTGCCGATAGTCCAAGCCGGGGCTGTACAGAGCCAAGCCTCAAAGCTGATCGGTCCTATGGCCGCGACTCTTCAACCGGCACGCCGCTTCTGCACGCCCTTCAAGAGTCGTAGTGCCGCAGCCGCAACCAACGCCATTTCGCTCACTGAGATCCCGGATCCTCCACTGCTGCTCGGAGCGCCGAGTTTTGCTGTGGTCTCGTCGCTGACGATGCCCCGTCGGTTCAGGAACCGAAGCACGAAACCCGCTACGAGCACGATGTCACCGACCCGACCCAGTGCGGGGAATCGGCTCGTCAACTTGTTTCCAGGCAATCCCATGTGTCCACCGTAGCCATGTCACCGGAACTCTGCGGAGTGAACCTCTCAGCGGAAGTCGCGGGCCATTGACGCCGTTCCAAGTCTCAGTGGATCCATTCGTTCAGCAACAACGTTCACCACCGGCGTCCCACCGGTTTCGGTTCGCTCCAGCCTGCCCCGGATCAACAAAGCTGGATGATTTCGAGCAACTCGGCGGTATCTGGCCCAGCAACCGACGCTGATAACCACGTTCATCAGTCCGGTCTCGTCTTCGAGGCTCATGAAGGTCACACCCGAGGCGGTGGCCGGTCGTTGCCGGTGTGTCACCACTCCCCCCACCATGACCTTCTTCCCATGTTCGATCCCCGGCAGGTCGATCGCTCGCAGCGCTCCAATGTTGTTGAGGTCATTTCGTACAAAGACCGTTGGGTGTCCCTCCGGTGAAACACCGGTGGCCCACAGGTCGGCCAGCGCCTCCTCCTGATCCCCCATTCCCGGCAGCTGGGGAGCATGGACACCGGTGACAATGCCAGGAAGGGATCCCGGTTTATGAGCAGCTGCAACCGCCCCCGCAGTCCACAAGGCTTGACGACGATCGTGCCCCAGCGAATCAAAACAGCCGGCGGTTGCCATCGCTTCCATCTGTTCCTTTGATGCACCGGACTTCCGAGCAACTTCCTCGATTGATCGATAGGGCCGGTTGGTTGCAATCGTCTCAGCCATTTCCTCACCAACTCCTCGGACCGATGACATTCCCAAACGAACCGCCACACCGTGGTCACGTTGGTGTTCCCACGTTGCCTTCCCAAGATCCGACAGATGTTTCGGAGTGTGATCACTGTCTGATCCAGAACGATGATCGACCACTTGAAGATCAGCATCGGCCCCGGACTCGTTGATATCGGGCGAGAGTGTTGGGACACCGTGACGACGAGCGTCTTGTACCAACGAGTGGGGCGAGTAGAACCCCATCGGCTGGGCATTGAGAAGCGCAGCACAGAATGCAGCCGGATAATGCAGCTTGATCCAGCTCGACGAATAGACGAGGTACGCAAAAGAAATCGAGTGGCTTTCGGGAAAGCCGTAGTTCGCAAAAGCGACGAGCTTCACCCAGATCTGTTCCTGGATCTCAGCATCAATACCCCTCTTGGCCATACCGGCACAGAGCCGTTCCTTCAAAGCAGTCATTCGGGTCACGCTTCGCTTGGACCCCATGGCCCGACGCAGTTCATCGGCCTCAGATGGGGTGAAACCGGAAACATCGATTGCCATCTGCATCAACTGTTCTTGGAACAAGGGAATACCGAGGGTCTTCTCCAGGGCTGGTTTCAGAAGAGGATGGAGATAGGTCACCGGCTCTAATCCATTTCGTCTGCGAATATATGGATGAACGGACCCACCTTGGATCGGGCCGGGACGAATTAGTGCAATCTCGACGACGAGGTCATAGAAGTTCCTCGGCTTCAATCTGGGAAGCGTGCTCATTTGTGCCCGGGACTCGATCTGAAAAACTCCGACCGAGTCGGCCCGGCACAACATTTCATACACCTCATCTTCCTGAGGTAGTGCTGCCAGATCTATGCGGGTTCCATGATGCTCCTCGATCAGGTCGACGGCGTAATGGAGCGCGCTCAACATGCCGAGGCCGAGAAGGTCGAACTTCACCAGACCAGCGATGGCGCAGTCTTCCTTGTCCCATTGGAGAACGGTTCGATCCTGCATCCGCCCCCACTCCACTGGGCACACTTCGATCACCGGACGATCGCACATGACCATTCCGCCCGAATGGATCCCAAGATGGCGGGGTAGGTTCTCGAACTCCATCGCCAGCTCGACCACATCATGAGGAAGCTCAATTTCATTGCCTACGCTCGCCTTCGTTCGTCCCTCACTACGGGTCACTACAAGGAACCCGGAGGGTTCCCGCTCGCTCCGCTCGGACAATCCCGAAGATCCATTCGTGCTGCTCGGTCCCTCCGCAGCCTCACGAGTCGTCGGTCGGGGTTCTGGGGCAGGGCCATGGCTGTAGCCATGTGATGGACTGCGATCCCTTCGCGGGACGACAATGGGTGCGCCTGCGCTTCGCCGCTCGTCTCGCACCTGAGCTTTCAACCCGGTCCAGCCGTCAATTGATTTGCTGAACGCATCTTGTTGGCCGGGCGCATATCCCAAGGCTTTGGCTGCATCTCGAACCGCTGAGCGTGATCGGTACGTGATCACGTTGGCAACTTGAGCCGCATGACGTCGACCGTGCTTCTCGTACACGTATTGGATCGCCTCTTCTCGACGATCTGACTCGATGTCGAGATCGATGTCGGGCGGTCCATCCCGTTCCGGCGCGAGGAATCGTTCAAACAACAAACCCAGACTCACCGCGTCGGCTTTGGTTATCCCCAGCACATAACAAACAGCTGAATTGGCTGCGCTACCCCTCCCCTGACAAAGGATGTCTGCCTTCCGACAGAATTCAACGATGTCCCATACGACGAGGAAATAGCCTGGGAATCCCAGACATTCGATCAGATCCAGTTCATGATCCAACTGCTTCCACGCACCCGGAACGAACTCGCCATCCCTGGGCCCGTAGCGAGCGACACCACCCTCTTCAACAAGATGTCGCAGGAAGCCCATCTCATCCATTCCGTCAGGAGTTGGATAGGGAGGGAGTCTTGGAGCGACCAAAGCCAGGTCGAAGGAACACTCGAGTCCAATCTCTGCAGCCATCTCCACCGCACCCGGATAACGGGCGAATCGCCGAGCTTGTTCTGCCCCAGACCTCAGATGCGCTCCAGCTGCTGGTGGAAGCCATCCCGCCATGTCTTCCAACGATGAACGAGCTCGCACCGCAGACATCGCTGATGCGAGCTTGTGTTTTGCTGGGGTTGCGTAATGCACGTTGTTGCTGGCGATCACGTTCAATCCACGACTCACGGCGAGCTGTACCAGAGCATCGTTCCGGGCCGAATCGAGTGGAGAGCCGTGATCCCACAACTCCACCACCACCCCGCCGGGACCGAAGAGGTCGACAAGATGGCTCAATTCGCGGTCAGCAGCCGCTGGGCCTTCTGCCTCCAGTGCGGCACGAACCATACCTTTTCGGCATCCGGTCAAAGCCACAAGACTGCGGGCCTCCCCCGGTTTCAACCAGCGATCGAGATCAGAGAACGTCATGTTGGGAGCGGTCTTCTCCCCCGCCAACTGCGATTCGCTGATCACCCGGGCTAGAGCTGCGTACCCGTTCGGATTCCTGGCGAGCAGGAGGAGGTGCGAGCCGTGAGGGTCAGGCTCGGGCAGCGCCCCTGACTTCGGGGGTCGGGAATGACCGAGGGTCAGTTCTGCTCCGAAGATGGTGGGGAGGCCCACCGCCCGGGCCGCTTCGGAAAAGCGGGGAACCGCATAGAACCCGTCGTGGTCGGTAATCGCCAATGCTTCAAGTCCAAGCCTGGCCGCCTCTTCCACGAGATCTTCGGGATCGGATGCGCCATCCAAGAAGCTGAAACTTGAGTGACAGTGGAGCTCAGCGTAGGGAGTGGCGCCACGGGTTCTGACCGCTCCCGGTTCATACTGCTCTCTCTTGCGGCTCCACGCTGGGCTGTCACCGCCGTTGGCCCATGTGGGGAAATCTGATTTGTCTCTGGGTAGCGCCGGTTCGGGGCGATCGGAGAGCTTTCGCTCGATCTCCTTCCACGGCATCGGTGGATTCATCCATCCCATAGGACCGGCGATTGTACCGAACATATGTTCGTTTCGTCAATTGAGCGGTCGATCGAGTGGGCTTGGAGCACGCCTCGGAAGACTCCGCGGCTACCGGGCATCGGTGTACCAGAGGCCGATCGCCGGCCTACCCGCAGTGACTAGACCGCCAGAAGAGTTTCCCCGGCAAGTGCCCGTTGAGCCATGACGGCCAGAATCGTCCAGTACCCATCGGAGCCTTCGACAAGGTCGGCGTTGCTGACCGGCACCGAACCGCTGCTACTTGATCGTGCGACGACCTTGCACTCCGGATCACTCAGGATTTTGATCAGGTCAACGACAGCTATCTCAACCAGGTCTGCGACCTCATGGGGAGGCGGTTGGTAGTCACCGAGCGGTCTGTCATCCAGCACGAAGAAGACGTGTATTCGCTCTCGGTTCTTCCCTTCGCCGTTGTCGTCGGCCAGCAACCGGGTACCCAGGGGAATCAGATGTTCGGAATCTATGGGAACCCCAAGCTCCTCCTCGAACTCACGCAACCCGTCAAGCGGCGTTTCGCCAGCCTCGAGATGGCCGGTAGCCGACAGGTCGAGCAGGCCGGGAAAGGCAACCTTGGAGAGGGCCCGTCGCTGAAGGACCACCGAATTGGCCGAGGGGCGGAGGATGAGGCAATGGAAGACCTGGTGCCAATGGCCCTCGGTGTGAACCACGGACCGACTGGCTGTCGCCAGGAGTTCACCGTTCGCTGGGCTCACTACGTCGATCTGCTCTCCGACCACCCGTGCACGATAGAAGGCCGCTCGACCAAATTCCGTTTGCCCACCACATTCAGCCCTTCTCCCGTTCACACACCACACAGGATGTGGTTTCGGAACGGAATTTCGGCGGAATGTGGTTTCGGAACGGAATTTCGGCGGAATGTGGTTTCGGGAGAACGGCTGGTCAGCCGTGTATGAGAGACAAAGCTTCTGCTCGGGACGCGGCGCTTTCCATGACCGAGCCGCGCACCGCCGAGGTGGTGGTCATCGCCCCCGGTTTTCGCACACCCCGCATGGACATGCACAGATGTTCGGCCTCCATGACCACCAGCGCACCTTCGGCCTCCAATCGATCCATCAGGGCGTTGGCAACCTGCATGTTGAGCCTCTCTTGCACCTGTAGCCGTCGAGCGAAGCCATCGACGAGGCGAGCCAGCTTCGACAACCCGCACACCTTGCCTCCAGGTCCGGGGATGTAGGCAACGTGGGCGCGGCCGATGAAGGGCAGCATGTGATGTTCACAGAGGGACGCAAAAGGGATGTCTTTCACGATCACCATCTCGCGGTGGGCGACTTCGAACTGACGCTCGAGGTGGTCGGAGGGATCGCTCTGGTAACCGCCCAGGATCTCGTTGTACGCCCGGGCGACCCTGATCGGTGTGTCGACCAGACCATCTCGGTCCGGGTCTTCGCCTACGGCGATCAAGATCTCCCTCACCGCAGCGCTAATCCTGTCAGTGTCGACACCGTGTTGTTCCACATCGCTGGCCACGTGCCCAGTATGTGCCGACCACGGATGGTTCCCACTAGAACACAACCGAGCCCCGGCGACTGAGCGCCTGTCCACCCTCGGTACGCTGACGCCGTGAGTTCAGGTGAGCGGGCGCTCCTCTCTGCGATAGCTGCATACCCCATGATGGTGGTTGCGTTCTCCGGTGGAGTTGATTCCGCTTTGCTCGTCGTCGCTGCCAGGAAGGCTCTGGGCCGAGACGGCGTGCGGGCGGTCACTGCCGATTCGGCCAGCCTCGCCACCGGCGAGGCCGATCATTGTCGAGAGCTCACCGACCACTGGGATATCCCGTGGACCGCAGTCGAGACCAGCGAGTTCGAAGACCAGCGATACCTGCAGAACGACACCGACCGGTGCTTCTGGTGCAAGTCCGCTCTGATGGACGTTGTCGAGCCGATCGCCCAGGCGTCGGGGGCAACAGTGGCCCTGGGCGTGAATCTCGATGATCTCGGTGATCATCGCCCCGGTCAACAAGCTGCGGCCGAACGAGGCGCGGTGTTCCCCCTTGTTGAGGCAGGACTGACGAAGTCCGCTGTCCGCAAGATCGCCAAGAACTGGGGAATTGCTGTATGGGATCGCCCGGCGATGCCGTGCCTCTCCAGCCGTATCCCGTATGGCACCGGGGTAACGGTCGAATTGGTCAGCCGAATCGATCGAGCTGAGCACGCTCTACGGTCGATGGGATTTCGCGATGTCCGCGTGCGTCACTATCAGGACACCGCCCGGATCGAGGTCCCGACCGCCGACCTCGCCCGCGCAGTCCAACTGTCCGAACGCATCGATTCAGAAGTGCGGGCGGCCGGATATCGCTATGTCACGCTCGACCTGGCCGGTCTCCGTTCAGGGAATCTCAACCTCAACATCGCTCGATGACCTCGACACCTGACATTCGACTCGACACCACCCGCTCCCAGCGAATCGGCCTGCCCGAGGCAGTGTTGTGCCAATTCAAGACCGTCGACCAAACCACCGCGGCGGTGCACGGTTTGATCCACGCCGGGGACACGGTGATAGCTACCAGGATCACCGACGAACAACGACCCAGACTCGATGCGCTCGAACCCCAGCTCACCGGATTGTCAACCATGGCTTGGCAGATCCGTCCACCATCGGGCATGACGGTCGCACTGGTTGCTGCCGGGACATCCGATGAACCGGTCGCCGACGAAGCTGCCGTAACCCTGTCAGCACTTGGCCACACCGCCCGCCGGATCACCGATGTCGGAGTTGCCGGTGTGCATCGGCTGCAAGCGGCCGTTCCGGAATTCGAAAAGGCCGATGTTGTGATCGCCATCGCCGGCATGGAGGGGGCGCTTCCCACTGTTCTCGCCGGGCTCGTCAGTCGACCGATCATCGCCGTGCCCACATCGGTGGGGTACGGATCGGCATTCGAGGGCTTGAGCGCTCTCCTCACGATGCTGTCAAGCTGCGCACCCGGGATCTCGGTGGTCGGCATCGACAACGGGTACGGCGCAGCGTGTGCAGCCCACCGAATCCTCCAGTCGTGACCCTCGATCACCTCTGGATCGACCCCTCCTTCGGAGCGTCGGGCGACATGATCCTCGGAGCGTTGATCGCGCTCGGTGCCGACAGTGAAGCGATCACCCGACAACTTGCTCAGCTCGGTGTCCACGGACTCTCGGTGACGGCCCATAGCGATCAGCGGTGCGGACTCAGCTGCACCCGTGCCACCGTGTCGGTACCCGTCGCCAGCGCCGAGCACCGCTCGTGGTCTTCGATCGACGCGCTGATCGCCGGCGTCGCCGGTCTGCCGGCTGCCGTGGAAGCGGGCGCTCGAGCAACGTTTCGGCGTTTGGCCGAGGTGGAAGCAAACATCCACGGAACATCGATCGACGACGTTCACTTTCACGAGGTCGGGGCCCACGATTCGATCGCCGACATCGTCGGCGCCTGGACCGCTTGGTTCTTGCTCGGATCTCCATCGGTGTCGGTGGGCCGGTTCGGATTGGGTCACGGCACGGTGCGGGCCGCTCACGGTCAGCTGCCCCTGCCTGCCCCTGCGGTCGTCGACCTTTTGCTCAACTGGCCAACCCGCCCAGTGGGCGTTGAAATGGAAACGGTGACACCTACCGGCGCAGCGCTGCTCACCACGATGGCAACCGATCACGATTCCGCTCCCCCGGCCGGCACAATCGTTGCTGTCGGCCGCGGTGGTGGTAGGAGCGATCCCGCAAGCCACCCGAACGTGGTGACCGCAATTGCTTGCCAAACCGAGCACCGACCCGGTCTCGAGACGTTGGTCGAACTCACAACCAATGTCGACGATGTCACCGCCGAGGTGCTGGCCTACACCATCGAGCGGTGTCTCGAACATGGAGCCGCCGACGCCTGGAACACACCGATCGTCATGAAGAAGGGACGCGCCGGTCAGCTACTGACCGTCCTCTGCCACGTCGCCGACGCCGATGGGCTCCGGGAACTGGTTCTGGGAGAAACCGGCTCGCTTGGTATCCGACAACGAACGGTTGAGCGGTATGCCGCAGATCGTCGGTTTCGCACCGTCGATGTTCTCGGCCAGTCGATCCGAGTGAAGGAGGGACCCAATGGCACCAAGCCCGAGTTCGACGACTGCGCAGCTGCGGCCCGAGCACTGAACCTCCCCCTCCGTGAGATCCAGGCCAAGGCGCTCGAAGCGTTCGCGCCCTGATCGAACCGAAGGGGGACACAGCGGGCCGGTGTGATTAACTGGCCCGCATGAAAGCAGCTGTTCTCAACGAGATTCCTGGCCGACTCGAAATCGAGGACGTTTCGATCGGCACTCCCGGTCCTCGCGAAGTTCTTGTTCGGACCGTCGCAGCAGGTCTCTGCCACAGTGACCTGCACTTCATGGAGGGCACCTATACGACCGCAGTCCCCGCTGTGCTCGGGCACGAATCGGCCGGTGTTGTCGAGGCGGTCGGCAGCATGGTCAGCTACGTCCAGCCCGGCGACCACGTGATCACGTGCCTCGCTGCGTTTTGTGGGCATTGTGAGGACTGCCTCGGTGGTCATCCAGCTCGTTGTCAACGAAAAGGCGCCGACCTCGTTCGTCGACCCGACGAACCGTCGCGGCTGTCTCGTGGCGACGAGCCGCTCAACCAGTTTCTGTACTGCTCGTCATTTGCCGAGCAGCTGCTTGTACACGAGCACGCATTGGTGAAGATTCGTGAGGACATGCCGCTGGAAAAGGCTGCGCTGATCGGCTGCGGCGTCACCACGGGCCTTGGTGCGATCTTCCGCACCGCCCGAGTCGAACCCGGCTCCGATGTGGTGGTGATCGGATGCGGGGGAATCGGGTTGTCCGCAGTCCAAGGAGCACGTATCGCCGGTGCCAATCGAATAATCGCCGTGGACATGGTCTCCTCCAAGCTCGAGCTGGCTCAAACCCTCGGCGCCACCGACGTGATCGATGCGTCATCTGAGGACCCTGTGAAGGCGGTGAAGAAACTGACCCGAGGCGGCGCCCGGTTCACCTTTGAAGCAGTGGGCCTCAAACAAACGGCTGAACAGGCCTTCAGGATGTTGCGAGCGGGTGGTCAGGCCACCGTGATCGGCCTGATTCCACTCGGCACGATGGTCGAGGTGCACGGAGTCGAGCTCACCAACGAAAAGACGCTTGCCGGTTCGAACATGGGCAGCACCCAGTTCCGGACCGACATGCCTCGGTTCATCGAGATGTACTTGGACGGACGACTGAAGCTGGACGAGATGATAAGCGGCACGTTGTCGCTGGAGCAGGTCAACGAAGGCTTCGAGGCCATGAAGTCCGGTGCCGTCGCTCGCCAGATCATCACGTTCTGATTCGAACGTGCCGGCCTCAGGTCCTATTGACCGCTGGACCGCTGCGTTGGGACTCTCGTGAGCCCGGCTTGGACTGGCAGCTGGGACGGCCGGAGCGATAGCGTCTGACCATGGCAGAGATGACGTATCGCAGGTTGGGTCGGAGCGGGCTGAAGGTGAGCACGCTGTCGTACGGGTCGTGGGTGACCTTTGGAGGACAACAGGGCCTCGACGCAGTCACCGAGTCAATGTCGGCAGCCCATGATGCGGGATGCAACTTCTTCGACAACGCTGAGGTGTACGCCAAAGGCGAATCCGAGACGCTGATGGGCGAGGCCCTGCAACAGTTCGGATGGGCTCGCGAAACGTACGTGATCAGCACCAAGTTCTTCTGGGGCATCGTCGATGATGTGAACACCAAACTCACGCTGAACCGCAAGTATCTGATGCAAGGCATCGACCGCTCACTGGAGCGGCTCCAACTCGATTTCGTCGACTTGATCTACTGCCATCGAGCCGATCCCGATACTCCGATCGAAGAAACCGTCTATGCGATGCACGACATCATCTCCCAAGGCAAGGCCCTGTACTGGGGAACCTCGGAGTGGAACGCCGACGAGATCCGGGCGGCGTACGAGATCGCCGAACGACATCACCTTCACAAGCCGGTCATGGAACAGCCCGAATACAACATGTTGAACCGCACCAAGATCGAGACCGAGTACGCCCGGCTCTACGAAGACATCGGGCTGGGCACCACCATTTGGAGCCCGCTGGCCGGCGGCCTACTCACCGGCAAGTACCTCGATGGCATCCCAGAGGACAGCCGGGCATCGCTTCAGGGTCACGGCTATCTCAAGGACAAGCTCGAGGAGGAAGAGGCCGTTGCCACAATCCGTCGAGTCGTCGAGGTGGCCAAGGAGCTCGACTGCACCCCAGCTCAGTTGGCACTGGCGTGGTGCGCGTCCAACCCGAACGTGAGCTCGGTGATCACCGGGGCCAGCCGGCCGGGTCAGGTGGTCGAGAACATGGAGGCGATCGGCGTGATCGATGCGCTGACTCCCGAACTGATCGCTCGTCTCAACGGCGACGACTAGACCAACAGAGCAATCGGGCTGGACGGAACCAAACCGCTCCCAGCACCGTCCTAGGAGCATGAACCAGTTTTCTCGCCGTTCGTTTCTGATTGCGCTAGCAGCCTCAATGGCCGCTTCGTGCAGCTTCGGATTCGGAATTCGTTGGCACCGAACCACCAGACCCCACAACCCCGGGAACCAAACCGGGTCTGATCCCGATTGCGAATCTCGATGGCTCGTTCGATCGGGTACCGGGCGACAAAGGCCCGAGGCCCTGGCCCGCGCAGTCGCCGGTGACAGAGAGTTCGGCCACGAATCTGTACGCCGAGCTCTCCACGGTTCAGGACGGCAACCTGATCTTCTCACCGTTCAGCATCGCCACCGCGTTCTCGATGGTCACCGCAGGAGCAGCCGGAAACACCAAGGCCGAGCTGCAGTCGGCACTGGGTGCCGGTCCCGAGTGGGACGCTGCCCGCAATGGCCTCGACCAAACAGTGCAGGACTGCCAAGCCGTTGCCCGAGGGTGCAACCCCGCTGGAGCTGGACATCGTGAACACGCCGTATGGACAACCCGGGTTCGAGTTCGAAACCGCATTCGTCCAAACGCTCGGCGAGAACTACGGCGCACGTCATGAAACTCCTGGACTTCATCGGTAACCCCGAAGCGGCCCGGGCAACAATCAACGATGACGTCGAGGCCGCAACCATGGGACGAATCGCCGACCTGCTTCCCGAGGGAAGTATCACCGATCTCGTCCGACTCGTACTGGTGAACACGGTGTTTTTCAAGGCGGCGTGGATCGACGAGTTCCAGGCCGAGCAGAACGACCGCAGCTCCCTTCACCCGCCTCGATGGTTCAACGGTCGAGGTTCAGATGATGCAAGGCAGTTCCCGGACAACCTACGGCGAGGGCGATGGCTGGCAGTCAGTTCGGCTCGGTTATTGGGGCGGCTACTCGATGGTTGTGATCGTTCCCGACGACGGATCGATTCAGCGAGATCGAAGGGAAGCTGCTCGACGGCTTGCTCGACGAAGTGAGCGCCCTTCGAAACGACCACGGGGTAAGCGTTGCGTTGCCGAAGTTCGACTTCAAGACCTCGTGCCGATCTGATCTCCCTGTTTCAACGACTTGGTGTGGCTGACGCATTCGACTCGTCAGCGGCCGATTTCTCCGGGATTTCTGAGGAAGCCGACCTGTATCGTCTCCGGAGCCTTTCATCAGGCCACGATCGAAGTCGACGAGGTCGGCACTACTGCGACCGCGGCGACTGCGCTGGTTGTCTCGGCGACATCGGCCCCGCCTCCGGCTGAGATTCGAGCCGATCGTCCATTCATCTTCGTCATCGAACACGACGAAACGGGCGAGCCCCTCTTCCTCGGTCGAGTGGTCGATCCGACCGTCTAGGTCTTGGCCCTCAGCGCGTCAGGCTTCCAGGTCGTTCCAGTGGGGCGACAACAGATCGGTGTTCACCAGCTCACTGGGTTTGATCCCTTCGAGGATCAGCAGGGCTTGGGCCAACGCCTGGTCGAGCATTCGCTGGCGCCCAACCACCGTCGACGACGCAATATGGGGGGTAACGATCACGTTCTCTCGGTGGAGCAGCGTGTGGTCGGTGGGAAGCGGTTCGGGTTCGGTGACGTCAAGTCCGGCACCGGCGAGGTGGCCGCTGTCCAGAGCTCGCACCAGGGCATCGTGATCAACCAGACCACCGCGGGCACAGTTGATCAGTATCGTCCCGGGTTGGCACTTGGCAAGGGTCTCGTCGTTCATGATTCCCGCAGTGTCCGGCGCCATGGGTGCGTGCAGTGAGATCACATTCGATTCCGCCAGCAGAACATCGAACTCGACCATCACAGTGTCATCCTCAGGAGCCCACACAAACGGGTCGTGAGCCAAGACCCGCATGCCGACTCCTCGGGCAATACGCGCCACCCGTCGAGCGATTCTGCCGTAGCCGAACAGTCCCAGGGTGAGTCCGTCAAGCTCGATGGCGGTACTCAGCGCCGCGTAGTCGCCCGATCCGTTCCTCAGGCGCTCGGCATGGGGTCCAAGGGTCTTGGCGACAGCGAACAACAACGCCATGGCATGTTCGGCGGTGGAAACAGTCGGACCGGCAGGGGTGTTTGTTACCGCTACCCCGCGAGCGGTGGCCTCGGCCAAATCAACCGCATCCACCCCGATACCGGTGCGACAGAGACCGATGAGATGGGAGGCTTTGTTGAACCGGGCCGCGTCCCACCTGATCCCGCCGACGATCGCAACCACCGCTTCGTCGAGGCGTGAATCATCGGGACCCACCACCTCGTGGCCTTCGATCCGGAGGTCGCCAACCGGTCGGTCTATGTGGATGATGCTCACGGCGGTGTCTCCCGCAGATTCATTGGGTGTCCAGCGCAGAGTATCGAAGACGCCGAGCGTGAACACGGACGCCCCCAGCGAGCCGAGGATCTGGCGATGGAAACGCCCGCCCGACGGGAACTTCCATCGCCAGTTCGGCAGAGGGCCGCCCCGGAGGGAGTATTAGTACGTGGCTTCTATGGTCCACTTCTGTTTTTCGGTGACCACAATGTGGGCGGTGTCGTCGGAGAGGACGATCTGCATACGGGCTCGGCGACGATGCGAGGATGGATCCCACCATCGTTCATCAGCCGGCCAGGGGCCCGCCCACCGGTCAATTGCCAGTTCAGTGTCGCCGACAACCAGCCAGTCAGGTGTTCCGATGAGTTCTCCTCTGCCTGTCACCCTCACCGATTCTCCATATTCGGTGATGAGGTCAATCACACCGAGTTCTGAGCCGATTTCACTTGGCGCCGGTGGCGGAATCTGGCCTGGCCACGGTTGCACGATGTGATTTGGATCTGACCCCTCTCGGGGTTCACCGAGATCCACCGCCGCAGCGGGAATGAGGGCGATTTGTTCCCCAGGACCGCGACCGCCTTGCCACTCAGGCACACGTACCGATTCCGCTCCGAGGATTCCCTGAATTCGAGCGACAGCCCGGGACACGTCGTCGGCTCGTTCGGCTCGACCGCCCCAGAACCCAAGCTGCCGACCAGTGGCTGGAACCACCTCGTCGGGGATGAGGCTCAACCGGGCGATCGCTGACCCAACTCCCGCATCCGGATCACGTCCCGTCGAAGCATGACCGAGACGAGCTTGATGTAGCCAGCCATCCATCTGCCATCGTGCCCGTTCAGCCAATGCAGCAGCAGACAGCGTTCCTTCATGTCGCCACAGGCGGCTGAACTCATCACCGTTTTCTGTCTCGGCTTCGATCGCCACCCGGATGCATGCAAGACCTTTGTCGCTCAATGATCGGTTCAGCTGATCGGCCAATGCCTTGGCCGCAAAGGCACATGTGTCGATCCGTTCGGTCGGAGGGTCAAACCACCATGTCGCTGCCATGTCGGTGGCAGGTTTTCGAAGATTGGGGGGGTACTGATCGATCCCTCTGGCCAGTCGGTGAGCGATTCGACCTTCTGCACCGAAGCGACCGATCACATCGTCGGGGGTGAGAGCTGCGAACTGGCCAAGCGTGCGTAGGCCGAGTCGCACGAGCACATCGGCAAGCTCGGGAATTTCGAGTGTCGCCACCCCAAACCCGGAGAGGTACGAGGCGCTGCCGCCCGGTTCGACGATGATCGGGGTTGATCCTCCCCCCATTTCACCGATATCGGCGGAGGTCTTGGCTGCCAACCGGGCGGGGAACACGCCATCAGCGATTCCTATGAAGAGCTCACCGCGCCCATGCAGAACTGAGCCGAGCGTGTCGGCCACTCTGGCTGCCATCGATTTGTCACCGCCGAAGAACTTGGATGGCCCCAATGTGGGAAAGCCGAGCAGACCCGGTCCGGAGATTTCAACTCTCGGGGTGATATCGGTGAGCGCAGCAGCGACCGGTTCGAACAATCGGGCTTCACGGTTGATGTCTTGATCGAGAATGGCGAGATCTGGGCATCGACTCTGTGCATCCCGCCGGCGTTGGCCTACTCCAACCCCTTCATCTCTGGCCGCAGGACTACACGCCACGACCCGGTTGGCGACCAAGACCGCTGCCGGTTCAGAAAGAGGTACTCCCCACGAAACTATGGGCCAGTCAGGACACAGAACACATGCGAATCTTGTTACATCACCATCCGGTCGGGATGGATGGTTGGCGTTCATCAGCCTGAACGGGGTAGAAGAGAAACCGAGGCGAGGTGTTCTGAGGTGGTCAACGGACCATCAGGACCGGGCATCCACACAGAAACCGAGCGATGGCGCGATAACGATCGCCGGCCTCTCGCTTCTACCTTCATTCGCCGGTATCGCACATAGCCATGCCCTTCCCCTATTCCCTGCCAGTCGGTTGTGGAGCAGGTGAGTGCCATGTCGAGCCCATTGGGCCAGGTTGTGCCGCCGTCGAGATGAATAAGAGTTCCCCGTTGTTCTCGTAATCGAGCACCGATACGGCGAGCATCCCGTCCACCAATCATTGACGGTGGTGCAATAACCACCGCTTGCACCGCTTCGAGCAGCGAAGCGATCACGGTTCCCCACTGACCAGCTGGGGGTGTATCGATCACCAGAACTCGATCCATCCGTAGACCAACCTCTGCTGCTGCCACCAGATTCACCAGCGGTGCGCCAACCACAGCCAGCCAACCCTGTTCCCCCAATGAGGGTGCAAGCAACCCTGAAGTGAGGGTCCACGCACCATGACCGGAGACACCTACAGACGAACCTCGCTGAAGTCCACCCCATGGGAACAATGGCTGAAGCGCTTCAGGCACATCCAGGAGTTGTTCTTTGCTGAGCGTTGTGGGACGAACCGCTTCCAAGATTTTGGGATCTATTGCTGCCAGACCTGTCCCACGATCACTCATTCCGCCATGATACGAACATATGTTCGTCATCATCAACCGAGGTCGGAACTCAGGATTGCATAGCGGGCTCAATCCCCACTCTTTGCCTCCGCCGCGTTCGGAATCAAAGCGAGCGAGAACGCCATTCCCACCGCCAACGCAGCAGCCAGGCTCGCATACAACGGGAACAGGCGAGAGCGTCCACCGGTCAACGACTCATCGAAGGCCAGGGCGTCCGGCGCCACAGTCGAAGGGGTTTCTCCAACAACACTTCCGGGTTCATCCGACGGTGCTTGCTCGTCCCCGGGAATCTCGGTGACGACTGCTCCAAAGGGCCAATCGGTCTCCAGGAGCGGATCCGTTCCGGCCAGGTACTCCGTAATGTCCGTGAACCCATCGCCGTCGGTGTCGACCTCGAGCGGATCGGTGCCCAATTCGATCTCCACCCCATCGGGAAGTCCGTCGTCGTCTGTATCGCCAACCTCAGGATCGGTCCCATACACCGAGAGTTCTGCATCATCAGCAAGACCATCGCCGTCAGAGTCGGTCTGGGCCAACGCCGGACCGGAGATCAAGAGAACAAGAGAAAACAGCACTGGCGAACGCGAGCACGGCGCGCGAGGGTCGAGCCACATACCCAGCTGGCTCGGTGTTACTGACTGTGATACCCATCCAACGCTCCTGCTTGTAGCTTGTCTAAGCATGTATACGATCGGCCGAACGAGGAGCCGGGTTTAGCGCTGATATGAAAAAGGCTGGACTTCTCGCACGATGGCGTCTGGATCATCCAGGCGATGGGAAAGCCTGGCCAGGTCGGCCTCGTCATCGAAGACACCCACGATTGCGCCTCCCGAGCCGGTGAACGTGGCGTCCAGGCCACATTCCTGGGCGCAGTGAACCAGTGCCAGCTGGGCTTCGCTGACCGGTGCCAGCGTCGATCGAATCTCGATGTTGCGCGTCAGGAGGTGCCCAAGACCGTCGCCACCCCAGCGCAGAGCAGCCTTTCCCCGAATGGCCAGACCTGCGATTTCGTGCAATCCGGCGATCGTCAATGGGTCGCCAGCGGCGAACTTGGACCGGAGAACCTGGTGGTAGGTAGAGCTTGGTTCAGCCGCGTCCGATGAGTAGGCGACGAAGAGGCGAGGCAGAGAGGAGGGATCCAGCCGGTCGTAGGTTCCGTACACCAAACCGGTCCGAGCATCGGCGGTGAGAGTACCGAAGTCCATCGCCACCAAACCGCCATAGGTCTGCACAACTCGATCCTGAAGCCCGCCCACGACTCCCAGTTGGTCTACTTCAGCCGACAGGGCCAGCGCCGGAAGGAGATTCTCATCCAGATGCTGGCCGCATAGGTCGAGAAGACAGCGCAGAAGTGAGATCACCAAAGCCGATGAACCTGCCAGGCCAACACCACGGGGTATGGAGGTGTCGAAACTGATGTGCAGGCCCTTTGGCATCTTCCACCGCTGCGTTTGAGCCAGGTCGATGAACGTGTGGAGGGTGGCAGCCAGAAGCTGTTGTCCGGTGCCGTACCCATACCGGTCCACGAAACGGGCGAACTCATCGATCGAATCGAACTCAAAGGGATCGAGGCGGGGTCCACGTATCCGAACAACGTCGTCCTCGACGACCGACACGGTCGCTGCCATATCATCGATGGCCAACGCGAGTGTGCGCCCGCCGTAGCCGTCGGAAGGATTCCCCAGCAGCCCGACCCTGGCTGGTGTGGAGTGCTGAATCAGCTGAAGTCAGCCTCGGTGGGAACCGGCACACCCGGCTTGTAGTAGGTATAGAGATCCTCGATGATCTCTTTCAGCCCAGCGACGTCCTGGCCGGGCGAAACGGTGACCGTGATGGTCTGGGCGTACACGTGCACATCGTCGACCTTGCCGGTTTCCAGCAACGCCTTGGCTACGACGTCGGGAGGACGATGACCCAGAATCGGATCACCCTTGCTGTACCGCTCATGGCCCATGCCGGTGAAGGACCGGTTGGTCTCAAAGCGAATCCGCGACGGATTGGCTGTGGCGGATTGGACGACGGTTACCGGCTCTCCCATAGCGGTGAAATAGTACCAACAAACCGAGCACAACCGAGATGACAGCCAGGACTGTGTGAACTGCCTTGAAACCTCCACCCCAATCACCAACGAGAATCTGGTAGGCCCGAATCGGCCAGACAACGATGTTCACGGCGGCGAGAGCCAGCGCAGCTCCGGTCACACATGTGAGCGGATCTGACGCACCGTCACGCCACAGCCCGTACGCTGAGCGCAGTACCCAAAGGGCAATCACCACGAAGCTGCCGGCAAGCCCCAACCGCCACCACAGGTCTATTCCCTCGAGATCATCGTTGAGGATGTTGCGAATACGACTTGCCCAGACGCCCAGCGACCACAACGTGAGCGTCGGAACACCGAAGCGGGCTGTCCTTTCCAGCAACACCTACTCCGCTCCAGGCCCGTTCTTGTACGCCGCGCATACGGGATCCACCGCACTTTCGAACCGACCACCTGAATCCTGAAATGTTTGGATCATTGCTGGAAATAATGGAGGTTTTGCCGGCTGTAGGCAAACCTCACCGGCTGAAACAGTGAAAGGTGATTGAATAGAGCTGTGGTGAATTCGACAACCCCCCAACCACGTCGGCGGCGACGGATCCTCTTCACCCTGATAAGTGGGGCCGTCATTGCCGCGGGGTGTTCGAACGCTGGCTCACAGTTGGGCGGCAACGATGGCGTCGTCGTCGCCGGAATCAGTACGGAAAAGGCGACCACCGAAACCTCCGGTGATCCAACGAGCGCTCCGCCTACCACATCGGCTCCAACCACGACCTCGGCCAGATCATCTGAATCGGTCGATCTGTCGGCGGTTACTCCCACAGGGCTCGACGTTGCGCTTCTGAGCTTCAACGACTCGGTCAAGCTGATCCAACCGGATGGCGAAGTGGCCCTGCTCGCCCGCGACGACGCCGTTCGAGTTGCCGGCGACACCAGGGGTGGAGTGGTGTATCAGCGAGAGCTTGTGGCAGGACCCCAGTCGTCGATCCTGTGGCAGGCGGCCGGCGCAATCGTGCCCGAAGCCATCTTCGTACCCCGGGCCGACCAGCGGGTGGAACTCCATGGTGTCACCACCGCTACCGCACAACCGGAAGCGGTTTTCAGCGTCACATCACCGGACTCCACCAATCGGTCACTGAACCGCATCAGCCTCGAAACCGGTGTCGTCACCGAGTTGGCTGTCGTCGACGACGCCGAGTTCGGCTCGAAATCAACTCAAGTCGACGGAACGTTCATCGTGACCACATGGGAACGGCCTGATGCAACCGGCTGGACCGTCTATCAGAGTGGAACCGGTCGCGCCATCGGCGGCAGCTTCCCAGACGTGGAGGCTGCGTGCGCCGACGGCGAGGGCACATCATGTGCTCGGCTCGCTTCGTTGTCACTCGATATCGAATCAGTGTTCAGAATCGTCCCTCACGAGGTACCAGCCCTACCAGGTCGGTACGACCTCCTCATAACCCGGTCTGAAGATGGATCGTTGGTGGCTCGGGTGGATCTCACATCCTTGGAAGGAGCCTGGTTCCCCGAGCATCTCTCCGAGCTACCCGACGGAAAGATCCTGTTGTCGCGATCTGTTGATCCGGGCCGACTTCGGCCGACTACAGGAGTAGTGATCGATCCCGTTTCGGGTTCGGTTGAGCCGCTCAGCGACATCGGATTCGTCCGACTGCCCTAGCGGCGGTGCTCTCACACCAACCGAATACTCACACAAAAGGTGAGGTCTCCATGCTCCCGCTGTCCCGAATACTCCAGGTCGCCGCAGTCTTTTCCGTGATCGTCACAGGCTGCACGACGGCCGGCAACCAACTCGAGAATTCCTCACCCGGCGCGCTACCTTTTGCCCCCGAAGACTCCCAAGAGCAGCCGGTCACCGACTCAACCGATCCCGGGACAACCTCCGAGATCGAACTGGCGAACATCGGTGCCGAGTTCAACATCTCCACCAACGATCTCACTTTGGCGGTCAGCGGTTCCGAAGGCGTCTGGTGGTTCGACGCCAACGGCGAGGCTCACCTCGTGGTGGAGCCGGCGGTCGCCGCAGACTACGACGGCAACGGCGGCCTTGTGTTCCAACGCTCTGAGGACGGACCGATCGTACGACGCACCGCTCGAGGCGGCTGAGTCCGATTTGGTCACTCCCGGTGCAGGCGAACGGCTCGAACTTGTTGGCGTCGGCCGAAACGGAGCGGATCGCGTCGCGGTCTACCTGCGCCACGGTGACTCGTCGGTCACGTTGGAGCGGACCACCCTCGATGGCCTGGCGAGCACGGTCATTGCCGATGTCCGACGTGATGGAGTCGCTCCTCAGCGAGTGTCCATCAACGGTACGTACGTCTCCGGTGTCTACTTCGACGGGGTTGGTGCTGGTTGGGTGACGCTTTCGCTCTCCACCGGCCAGAAGCTGTTTGGAACCACCGGCGGATCGCTCGGTACGTGCGCCACCCAGTCCAGCGGATGCACCCAGGCCGTGACCATCAGCGACAACGGAACCACCGTCTACCGCGTGGCAGCCGGAGAGAATCCAGAGCAGTGGGAACTAGTGGTCAACAATGCTGCCAATTTCGCTCAACTGGCATCGGTTGATCTTCAGCGGCCCGAGACCGGGTGGCATCCGACCCGAATCGAAGTCAGCGGATCAACTGTTGTCGTGAGTAGGTCGACCGCCGCCGATGGCGTCAGCGACCTCCCGGCACTCGTAGTTGACCTGGACACCCAAACGATCACTCAGCTCGGACGCTCTGGTTCCGCAATGGTGATTTCGGGCTGACCTGCTCCGCGGAGCTGCTGATCAATACATACCGGGCCCAGAGCCTGGCATCAAGCAGCAGCCTCCTAGAGAAGCGTGAGTTGGGCGTCGTTCACGATTCTTGGTGTTCCGGTCCATGGCAGGTGGTCCATGAAGACCCACGAGCGCCGGTGAATCGCTGTTGGGCCAAAAGCCTGCAGCGCCAGCTTGTGGCGCGGACACGGGTACCCCTTGTTGGCATCGAAATCGAATCCCGGGTAACAGTCGGAGTCAGCGATCATCAGCCGGTCTCGAGTGACCTTGGCCAGGATCGACGCCGCGGCGATCGACACCGAGATGCTGTCACCCTTGACCAGTTTGATCGTTCGCGGATGACCAACGAAATCCCAGTTGCCGTCGATGATCACCGCATCGGGAGCCGCACCCAAATCGAGACCGGCGATCGCACGCCGGGCTGCCAACTTCTGCGCCGCTGACATGCCGAGTTGGTCGCACTCGGCCGCAGAAGCGTGCCCGATCGCCCATGCATCCACCCAGTCCACGATCCGGTGGTACAGAGCTTCACGTTCTGCCGGTGTGAGCTGTTTTGAATCCCGCAGTTTGTAGATCCGACGATCCTTGGGAACGACGACAGCGCCGAGGGTCAACGGGCCAGCCCATGAACCCTTCCCGACCTCGTCGATTCCGACGACGACGTCGCGGCCCTCCTGCCACAGCTGACGTTCGATTCGAAGTCCGGGGGAAGACTTCTTGAGCGCCTTCCGCAGCTTGGGGACCGACTGCGCCACCACGACACCCTATTGCAGATGCCCTCATCTCGCAGAGCGATTCACCGGAATCGTCAGGAATCACGGTGGAGTGCGTTGCCTGAGAACTGGGGTCTCGGGGGCCAGGAAGGGCCGTTCGAGCCATAACCTCGTAGCCGTGACATCACCCACGTTCTCGCCACCGACAGGCCCGAGATCAACCCTGCGAGCCACAGACGCCGGAACAACCCTGCTCGGCGTGTTCGGGGAGAGGCCCCTGGCCCGGGTAGATCGGGGCGGCGGCATGCAGTTACTCGATTCGCAATGGACACTCGACTGGTGGATCGCAGCCGAAGACCGAATTCACACCCCGGCCAGCGAGCCAACCGTTCGCCAACAGCGATTGGGGGTCGGACCGATCATCCAAACCTCGGTGAGGGTCCCGGGCGGCGATGTTGTTCAGCGGACGTGGGCATACGAAGGCGGTGTCGTCCTAGAGTTCGAGAACAACACCGCGACGCCGGTTGGACTCACCCTCGCTGTGCGCCCATACGATCTCACCGGCCGGTCGAGCAACCCAACTGTCCACCTCACATCCGACCGGATGCAGGTCGACAACATCAGCGTCTGGCTGAGCAACCAAGCACGAGACACCGTTCCCGAGTTGGGCGCAGTGATCGTTCCCCTGCCGCACAAAGCCATCATTCGTGCGTTCGTAGCAGAAGCGGTCCGCTCGCCGGACCGGCCGTTCCCGGAATCGTCGGTAGCAGCACGAGCGTGGGACCTTCTGGTCAGAGATCGTGTCCGAGCGATTCTTCCCGACGATCGGATGACGGACCTGTTCGATCAGAGTCGCGGCCGTCTGGGATTGTCGATCTTCGATTTGGCCGCACGGGTCTCTGCCGTCGAAGCCTCGGCGGGAAGTGAACTGGCCGCGCTCAGCTTGGGAGGGTTTCGCGCAGAGGCGGTGGAGGTACTCCGGTCGTTGCTCGCCGATCGCTGGCATCCGCGATCGATCAAGAGATCCGAAGACCGTGACGCAGCAGCAGAGTTGGTGGATGGGTTGTCGTGGGCGATCACGATGTATGCACCGAAGTGGGCAGAGGAATTCGTGGCAGCGGCAACACAGCTCACTTCGGCCGTTGCCAAGAAGGGGACAGAGGCCCAGACCAGGCTGGCCGAACGTGGCCTGGCTCGGTTGGTTCTCGTATTCGACAACCCCGAGAGCGCCCGGGAGATCGACCCCGATTTCGGATTCGGCGGAGCGGGGCCAATCAGCACGCTGGCCGACCTCACGGCTCACACCCAGGCAGCATCAGAAACCGGATCGTGGGGCGATGACGAGGCCGGGCCGGCCGCCATGGCCGTGCGGTCATTGCGGCCCCTACTCCTATCCGAATCATGGAGTGAAGATCGACCGACGATCAACCTCTTTCCGGCAGGCTTCCCAACAGGATGGCGGGGTGGCCAACTCGAACTGCATTCGATTCCCACCGCCTTCGGCGACCTCTCTGCTGCCATCCGCTGGCACGGGGCCCGCCCCGCCCTGTTGTGGGAGTTCGAACGGGCCGATCATGTGATGTCGCCCGTGAGGATTCGATGTCGATCGCTCGACCCACAGTGGAACACGGTTGATCGCCGGGGCGAGACACTTCTCGCCGGATCAACCGAGGGGCTCTCCCCGCCTCCCGCCGCAGGTGAATCGTTCGCCTGACCCCGGGCCCTCAAACTCGAACAACTCAGAGATCGTCGATGAGTTTGAATACCTCGGCGTGGGTGAGACCGGCCGCGACTCCCGCCTCACGCACCTTCGCTTCGACCCGCCGATCGAAGTCGACCATGGAGCCACCCTTTCCTTTGATCATGGTGGACTCGAACTGGCTCTCGTGCTGGCGAAGGGCCAGCAACTTTGCAGCCACATGTCAGAAACGTCCTCGGCGTGGTCTGGCTCGTCGGCCTCGAACAGCAGGAGGTGATCCGGCCGGAAATGGGCCAGTCCCTGATCGGGAAAGAACTTGGGATCGCGGGCCGCCACAACGCCTTCGCATGCCAACAATCCGGCGTGCCGGTGGTCCGGGTGAAGTCGATACCGCTTCCAAGGGTCGTGACCGAGCACGACGTTGGGACGTAGTTCACGGATCCAGTAGGCGACCGCAGCACGCGGCATCGATGTCCGAGGGGAGTTCACCGTCGGTGTAGCCCAGGAAGACGACGTCTCCGGTTCCCCCGAGTGCCCGGGTGGCGGCAATCTGCTCCTCCTGCCGGGTCTGTATCAGCGTGGACGTATCGGTATCGGGGTCCCACGTGCCCTTTGATCCGTCGGTGCAAACCAGCACGTTCACGACGCATCCATCGGCAGCCCACTTGGCGAGCGTGGCTCCACACCCGAAGTCGGTGTCATCGGGGTGAGCACCAATGGCGAGCGCCCGTTCCGGGGTTGGGAGGTCTCGGGTCTTCACGTTCATGGTGAACGGCTCCAGGGTTAGAGGATTCTGGCCAGAACTCATCAGGCAACCGTCAGCTTCATTCGGCTTCGATACAGCTCGAGATCTTCGGGGGTATCAACATCGAGTTGGAGTGTGTCGACCGTGCCGACATCGAGACCACATCGCCGGGCCTCCTCGAGGTGGCGATGAAAGGACCCCGGTCCATAGGCGAACGTGAAGTCGACATCGGTGGGAACACTCACCACGTTCGAGCCATCACCGCGCCGATCACCGGCGATCACCAGCCGATCATCGGTTGGGTCGAACTCCTTGAATGAGCTTGGAGTGGCGAGATCGCCGTGGCACACGATGACGCGGGAGAAACCTTCACGTGAAAGCTGCTCCACGGCCAACTGCACCGCATTGTTCAAGCCGCCACCTCGCCAGATCACCTCGGCGCCGTGCGCGAGTGCGAACTGAGCAACCCGCCGGTCGTCGCATACGACCCAGCAGCGGTGTCCACCAGCAGCCGCCAGCACGCCTGCGGCCAGACCTTGCATCAGGTCGGCTCGGTCCTCGGTGTCAAGTTCGTCGCCCAGCCGCTCCTTGGCCGCGTCGAAGGACTTGAGCGGCACGAGGAACGCGGTAAGAGATCTGCGCACCTCCCCAACGTTAGAACGATTTTCCTCTTTCCGAACCGTGGGTCAGGATGGGACATGGCTGATCAGAGGTCCGAAGCGCTCCGAGTCACCGTTCTGGGCGGTGGTTCGTGGGGGACAACAGTGGCTCATCTTGCGGCCCACAACGCCCGCACGCGTCTTTGGGCGTGCGACGAGGCAACAGTGGAAACGATCAATACCCAGCATCGGAATCTTCGCTACTTGGCCGACTACGAACTCCATCCCGATCTGAAGGCCAGCAACGATTTCGATGACCTCGTCGCCAACACCGACTTGCTGGTGATGGGGGTTCCCACATCCGCATTTCGAGAAACCTGCCAGCGAGCTGCAGTCTCGCTGCGACCATGGGTACCCGTGATCAGTCTGGCCAAAGGTTTCGAACCGGGATCCAACAAACGAATGACACAGATCATCACCGAGGAACTTCCCAGTCGGCCGGTGGGTGTACTCACCGGGCCAAACCTGGCCAAGGAGATCCTCGCCGGAGGCCCGGCGGCGGCGGTGATTGCGCTCACCGAACATGAGATCGCCCAGCGTCTGCAGGACGTTTTCACAACACCTACTTTTCGAGTATTCACCCATCACGACGTGGTGGGATGCGAACTCGGTGGTGCTCTGAAGAACGTGTACGCGGTCGCAGCTGCGACGGTCGAGGGGCGCGGCTTGGGTGACAACGCTCGTGCCGCAATCATCACCCGAGGGTTGGCCGAGCTCATCGAACTCGGAACTGCACTCGGCGGTGAACCACTCACCTTGGCTGGTCTCGCCGGGATGGGTGACCTTTTCGCAACCTGCGTCAGCCCACAGAGTCGCAACAGTTTCGTCGGCCGCCGACTCGGCGAGGGCGTGCCTATCGACACGATTCTCAGCGAGATGTCACAAGTTGCTGAAGGGGTGAAGGCGACCAAGGCTGCGATCGAACTCGCCGCCGAAGTGGGCGTCACCATGCCCATCGCCGGCCACCTCGCCAAGGTGTGTTTCGAGGGTCGCGATCCCAACTGGGCTGAGGACAACCTGCTGCGGGGCAAGCTGGGTCACGAATGAGCATACGTTCGGCCCGGGAGCGCGTCCGCGGTTGGGGCTTGCTGCTTCGCCAGTTCGACTCAGGCTGAGGGGCGCTTCTCCAACGACGTGCTACGGGGTCCGGATGGGGAGACCGGCCGCAAGATAGGCAGCGTCGATGAACTCCATGTTGGCTATGGCGTCGGTGCCGCCGGTTGGCATCGTGGCGTTGTTGTTCACAACGTCGATGAAGGCTTCCATCTGATAGTGGTAGGTGGTGCGACCCTGCACAACCTCGTCGATACCCATGCCGTCGACCACAATTCGGTTGCCTTCGTGGGGCGCAAGCGGGTTGTCGGCAACGAGAGTCGCGTCGCTTCCGACGACCTGGAGTTGGGCCCGAAACTCTGTCCCCTCGGACATCTTGGTAGCGAGCCGCGCCGGCACACCGTTGGGGAACTCCGCCTGTATCACGGTGTCGATATCGACATTCGGCCGTCCCTGTTCCATACGGGCTGACACAACTCGAGGTTCCTCGCCCGGAAGTACCCAACGGGTCCACTGCACCGGATAACAACCCAGATCCATGAGCGCGCCACCGCACAGTTCGAAGCTCTGACGCACATCGTCATCTGGTCTGATGTAGACATCGAAGACCGCTTCCACCGACTGAATCTCACCCAAGCCACCCGAGTCCAGAATCTCCCGAATCCGAGTTGCCATCGGGTGGTAACGCCAATGGAAAGCCTCCATACACACTCGGTCGGTCCGCTCAGCGGCCTCAGCGATGTCTCGTGCGAGACCGGCGTTGGCGGCGAAGGGCTTTTCGCTGAGAACGTGTTTACCCGCCTCCAACGCAGCGATGGTCCACGTGTGGTGAAGGTTCACCGGCAGAGGATTGTAGATGGCGTCCACTTCTGCGTCTGAGAGAAGGTCCTGGTAGGAATCGACTACCCGGGCAATCCCCCACCTGGTCGCGTGCTCCTCCGCTCGTGAACGGTCGCGAGCGGCAATTGCCTCCAGCCCGACCCCTTCGGTGTCACGGGCGGGTTGATAGAGAGCCTTGTCGGATATCCGGGCAGCTCCGAGAACACCAAATCGAATCGTCATGGGCGACATGATTCCACGACGGCTAACGTTTTGCTCGATGCTGGTGCATGTCGGTCCGGTCGAATCCAAACAAATGGAGGGCTGGCTTCGTTTCGCCCGGCGCGTGGTGTGTGATCTGAGAACCGCACCGGGCGATATGGACAGCCGCGTCTCACCGAACCTCCTGACCGAATGGAACAAACTGATCGACCAATGGTCCGCCAAGCTGTCAACGAACGACAAAAGCGACAAAACCGAATTCATGTGGCATGGCGAACTCGATCCGGACAAGGTGGAGTACCTGCTGCACTCACTCCAGCGCACCCTGCACTCTGCGACGATGGCGGCGTGGGTGACCCCCGACGATCTCAAGAGCCACGGGCTCGTCACCTTTCACATCATGCAACGTTTCATCGACTCACTCGAGAGCGAAGGCAACGCTCACGTCGAATATGTGGAACAGCTGCGGTCCGAGGTTGCACGATTCGGTGCATCGTTGCTCTAGCGCCTCAGGAAACCCCGCCGTCGCCGGGGCCGCTCGCCAAGGCCTGACTCGCGATTTCCACCAACCTGGACTGACCCTTGTGCAGGAACCGGGCCGCTTGGCCGAGTTGGAACCAGCTCGCAGCATCCACTTCCGGGATCGTGATCGTCTGTCCCGATCGGGGTGGCCATTCGATCTCGGTGGTATTGCTCCGAAGTGTGGACGGCTCGAAATCACCGCGAACAAGAAAGGGGTGGATGTGTTTGCCGGAGGCCTTGATGACGGCGAGTTCGGTCAACGCTGCATCCGGAGGCAACTCCGATCCGAGCTCTTCGGCGAATTCGCGTCGAGCGCAATCCGCAGCATGTTCCATCTCAGGGTCGAACTCACCCTTGGGGATACTCCATGCGTGCTCGTTCTTGCCGCGCCAGAAGGGCCCACCGGGATGGACGAGCAACAGTTCAACCGCGTTGCCTTCACCCATCCGCCACAACACAATGCCCGCCGAATGTTTCACCATCGATCGCACCGCATATGCACCCAGCCTTCCTAACTCCGCAGCGCCTCACCCGGCAAACGATCCCGACGTAGGGCGCCGTTTTCGAGAACACCAACCCCGTTGACCAGTACATTGCTGATGCCTGAAGAAGCTGTCGCCGGCGCAGCAACGGTTGCACGATCGGCGATCGTGGCGGGATCGAACACCGTGATGTCAGCATCGGCCCCTATCTGCATCCGGCCCTTCCGACCCATGGCGGGAAGCATGCCCTCGACGCGGCGGGCAGGAAGGATTGTCATTTTGGCCAGGGCATCCATCAACGTGAGAATGTTCCACTCGCGCACGTAGACCCCGAGGGTTCGTGCGAACGTCCCGGCTGCCCGGGGATGGTTGTTGGCGTCCGGCTCCGCAATTGCATCTGACGCGACAATCATCCAGGGGGTACGCATCGCCATGTCAACCTCGTCGGCGGGAATGGATCCAAGCGCAGCGACCAGTTTGTTCTCGGCCTGGGCGGCACCGAACGTCTCAGCCGTGAGGCGAGTCTCCGTGCCACCGATCTGGAGGTCGCCGTACTCGAGTCCGAACCGTGATCGCCAGTCGCCGGCGAATCGAAAACTGCCGAGCCGAGTGGCCCAGAAATCGTATGGGTAGAGGCAGGCGGTGACGTCGACACCGTCGGCACGGGCCTGGTTCAGTGTGTCGAGCGTCCGGGCCATTGTGAAGGTCCCACCGGTACTGGTGATATGCGACACGTGAACACCAAGCCCAGTGGCACGAGCGACATCGAGGACCTCCGCTATCGCTTCGGCGTTGGTTCCCGGTGCCTCGTTGTCGCTGTGGCGGGCATGGAAGAACAGCACCCCCCCTTCACCGACCTGCTCGGCGAGGCGCAGGATCTCCTCTGTTGTGGTTCCCGGTGCATACTCGGGCGAGAACGCAATCCCGGCGAAGCCGTCGGCGAGCTCGTTCTTGGCCAACTGTTCGAATTGGGCCAGCGTGCCGCTGCTCATCTCGCGATCGGGCGAGACGTTGAGAAGTCCACGGTGGAACTGTTGATGAAAGGCTCCACCAAAATTGACTGGAACGGCGCCGGTGAACCGCTTGAAGAACGCGTTGGCATAGTTGTTGATCCCGTGCATGCCCAGGTTGGTGGTGACACCGTCGGCAACCTTGAACCAAACGCCGAACGGGTTGGGGCGGTAGCTCAGGATGTCGACAAAACCGGGAGCGACGACCTGTCCCGAGGCGTCGATTGTCGTGGTACCCGCAAGCTGCTCAGGGCCAATGTATGCAATGGCCTTGCCCAGTATCCCAACGTTCATCACGGTGTCGAATCCCGAAGCGGGATCCATCACCCTGCCGCCGGCCAACACAACATCGAACTCGGTCGTAGGGTCAACCTGGAGCGATGGATCGAGAACCGGAGGTACGAGGGTGTGGGGGGCGAGCTGGGTCGTACCGGCGACACTGATCTCGTCGGTGGCAGCGAGGTCAGACGGTGGGACCCCAGTTGGCCCCGATCCCGACCGCTGAGCGGGCTTTTTCGTCCCACCCAAAGCACTGAGAGTAGCGACGCTGGCGGCGCCGTAGCCAAGACTTATGAGGAGGCGCCGACGGTCCTGATCCACAACTTCTGAGACTAGATCGCAGGGCCCCGATCTCAGGGTCAAACCCTGAAAGTTGCGCCGATGAATCGGTGGGGATCCCGAGATTGACGGCCTGGTTGTGGCCAAGCCGGTCCGAGGATCACCCCAGTACTCAGTGCGCGCTGGAGACTGCCATTACGATGTAGGTGTGCCGAATGAGTTCCCTTCGATCTATCCGCTCGGCATCGTTGGGTCCGGCCAGATTGCCCGCATGATTCACAGCGCGGCGGTGAAGCTGGGGATCACACCGCGCCTGATGGCCGAGGACTCCGGAGACTCCGCCGCTTTGGCCGCTCCGGGCGCGAGCTTCCGTCACCCGGATGCGTTGGCTTCCTTCGCCGAGCTCTGCGAAGTGGTCACCTTCGAGCACGAGCGCATCGACCTGGGGATGATCGAGCGTTTGGAAGCTGCCGGCCAGATCATCCGGCCCGGTCCACGAGCGCTTCGGGCCGCACTGGACAAGGTGCACCAACGCCGGGTTCTCACTCCAAAAGGATTTCGATTCGCCCCATTTGCCGAGTTGAGAGGGCCCGACGATCTCCTCGATTTCGAGGCGCTCTTCGGCTTTCCTGCAGTCATCAAGTCCATTCGCTCCGGCAGTCAGTCCGAGCGGGGCGCCTGGGTGGTGGACAACGAGAACGATGCCCTGAGAGTGATGGCTGAACAGGCCGACCGCGAGCTGATGATCGAACAGTTCCAGCCGATCGTGAAGGAACTGGCAGTCGTGGTGGCTCGACGTTCGGGTGGCAACGCTCGTTGTTATCCGGTTGCGGAGACCACCAATGCCGACGGCGCCTGCCGCGAGATCAAAGTGCCCGCTGCGATCGGGTCCCGGGTGAAGACCCAAGCCATGGAAACCGCACGCTCGATCGCAGCCGAACTCGACGCGGTCGGAGTCATCGCGGTTGAATTCTTCCTGACGACCAACGGACTCGTGGTCAACGAGATTGCGGCGCGACCTCACAATGCCGGTCATCACACCCTCGAGAATGCGCCGACCAGTCAATTCGAGAATCACGTACGTGCCATCCTCGACCTCCCGTTGGGACCCACCCACGCTCTTGCCAAGGCCTGCGTCACGGTCAACGTGATCGGAGGCATCGATCCGGTAGACCCCGCCGATCACCTTCACGAGGCACTCGCAGTCGAGGGAGCAAGCGTCTACCTGTACGGAAAAAGGCCACGACCGGGACGCAAGCTCGGGCACGTAACAGCACTGGGAGACGACATGGAACAGGCCCGAGAACTTGCCCGCCGAGCCGAAGCTGCACTGATGAATCGGAGACTCTGATGTCCACACTCCGAGTAGTCGGCCACCCGCTCGTCAGCCACAAGATCGCCACCCTGCGGGACAAGAACACTCAGCCCGAACAGTTCCGTCGAACCTGCGCCGAGATCACCCTCCTCACCGCCTACGAGGGGCTGCGGGATCTGGCTACCACACAAACCTCTATCGAGACTCCGGTCGCCACGGCCAACGCCTCGGTTCTCACTGAACCGGCACCCGCTGTGATCGGGATACTGCGGGCTGGGCTGGTGATGGTCGAAGCAATCCTCACGCTCGTTCCTCACGCCCGGGTAGGTCACCTGGGAATGCAGAGAAACGAGGACACCCATGAGCCCGTCTGGTACTACGAGAAGATTCCGAGTCGTCTTGCCGAGCGCGAGGTGATCGTGGTCGACCCGATGTTGGCGACCGGCGGATCAGCTTCTGCTGCACTCACCCACCTCAAGGCCAGCGGAGCCAGGAAGCTGCGGCTGCTCTGCATCATCGGCTCTCCAGAAGGTGTACGTACGGTGCACGCCGCTCACCCGGATGTTCCGATTACCTTGGCCGCTCAGGACCCCGGCCTCACGCCGAACGCCTACATCACGCCCGGACTGGGAGATGCCGGCGACCGAATCTACGGGACCGATTCGTGAGCCATGGACACTGATCCCGACACGCCCGAATCACTGTCTCAGTCGAAGCCGGACCGAATCGACTGGAACCGTCTCCGATCCGAGGCGGAGGAAATGACCACACATGCCTATGCCCCCTACTCGGGATTTCGAGTGGGAGCGGCGGCATTGACCACCACCGGCAAGATCGTGCGCGGCTGCAACGTGGAAAACGTGAGTTATGGCCTCACCCTCTGCGCCGAGTGTGGCCTCGTCTCGGATCTGATGCAGCAGGCGGCGGGAAGGATCGTTGCGGCGGCGGTCGTGTCGGGCTCGGGTGACTACTGCAGTCCGTGTGGACGGTGCCGCCAATTGCTGGTCGAGCACTCCACCAACGACGCCGTGATCGACACGCCAAGCGGCCCCACGCTCATCAGGGCGCTCCTTCCAGGCCACTTCGACCCGAACCGGCTCGAAGGGGGCTGACCGCAATTCACGGCGACAACCCCGTGGGCAGCGCCACAGGCTGTGCTAGGCCAGCTACCTCGATCAGGCAGATTCAAGTAGCGGCACAAGATCGGCCAGGCTGGCTAGCACCGGGACGTCGAGATTCTCCTCGGCATGTTCCAACGCCCATGTGTGATCGTGGGGTACGTGGATTGCGTGCCCGCCGATGGCAAGCACCGGTTCGATGTCGGACCGGGTCGAGTTCCCAACCATCAGGAACCTGTCCGGTGTGGTGCCCAGCCCATTCACAATTCCCCGGTACGTCGCCGGATCCTTTTCGCTGACAATATGCACTGCCTCAAAGCGGTCGGCGAGGCCGCTGGCGGCGACTTTGGACTCCTGGTGGAACAGATCCCCTTTTGTGATGATGAGCAGTCGATGACGACCCGCGAGGCCGTCGAGAGTCTCCTCCACACCGGGAAGGAGCTCAACCGGGTGCTCCATCATCTCACGAGCCCATTGCACGATCTCGCCGAGTGCGGCGCTGGGGATATCACCCTCGGATGCCTCAATGGCAGTCTCGATCATCGAGAGGGCGAAACCTTTCACGCCGTAGCCGAAATGGGCCAAGTTCTGCCGCTCACGTTGCAGGAGTCGTTCCGCCGTCTGCGACGCATCACACCACGGCGAGAGCAACGCATCGAAACGCTGCTGGGTCAGCACGAAGAAGGTCTCGGAGAGCCAGAGCGTGTCATCTCCGTCGAACGCGACAACGTCGATCTCACCGGGGTCCATTCGGTGAGCGTACCGACGTCCGCCGATGCCGTAGCTCAGCCATTCCCCGATGCTGAATTTCCCATCGAGCGCAGCTTCCACCGAAGCCAGCGATCGCTGTCATCCAAGGTTCGGTTGGTCTTGCGCCGGAGCGTGTGACGGGTTTGGCCAATAGGTACAGATTCCCCCCCTCGCAGACCGATACCGTTGGACAATGACGATCCCTACGCGAGACCAGATCCGAAGTGCGCCCAAGGTCCTGTTGCATGACCACCTCGACGGAGGCATGCGGCCCAGCACCGTGATCGAACTCGCCCAGGAGCAGGGATACACAGCTCTGCCGACCACCGACCCCGATGAGTTGGCGAGGTGGTTCACGCGCGGAGCGGACCGCCGCAATCTCGTCCTCTACCTGGAGACCTTCGCTCATACGGTCGGTGTCACACAGACGCCAGACGGTCTGGCCCGCGCCGCGGCGGAGTGTGCAGAGGATCTCGCAGCTGACGGCGTGATCTATGCCGAGATCCGCTTCGCACCCGAGCTCCATACCCGGGCGGGCCTGACCCTCGACGAGGTCGTGGAGAGTGTGCTCGAAGGATTTCGCACCGGTGTAGCGACAGCAGCGGCGGCCGGGAATCGGATCATCATCGGGACGCTGGTGACGGCCATGAGAACCGCCGCCCACAGCCTCGAAATCGCCGAACTGGGAGTCCGTCACCGGGATGAGGGCGTGGTCGGGTTCGACATCGCCGGGGCAGAGGCCGGCTACCCCCCGACCATCCACCTCGATGCATTCCAGTACATCATGCGTGAGAACTTCCACATCACAATCCACGCCGGAGAGGCGTTCGGGTTGCCGAGCATTCACGAGGCCTTGCAGTACTGCGGGGCCGAGCGATTGGGACATGGCGTCCGAATTGTCGACGACATATCTTTTGACGACGACGGGACTCCAGTTCTGGGGCGGCTGGCCAGCTACGTTCTGGACCGGCGTATCCCGTTGGAGATGTGCCCAACATCGAATGTGAACACCGGTGCTTCGGAGAGTTACGAGACACACCCGATCAAGCTGCTTCGCGACCTCCGCTTCCGGGTCACTGTCAACACCGACAATCGTCTGATGAGCAATGTGAGCATGACCGACGAATTCGAGAAGTCGTGCACCGCGTTCGATTGGGATCTGTCCGATATGCAATGGCTCACGACCAATGCCATGAAGAGCAGCTTCTGGCCCTTCCAAGAACGCCTCGAACTGATCAACAACGTGATCAAGCCGGGGTTCGCCGCACTGCTGACCTCGTGACGAACCTTCCTCCTCCCCCCTCAGTACCGAGTGGTCGTCCACCAGATGATCTGGCGGTCGCAATCAGAGGCCTGTACAAGTCGTTCGGCACCAAGGTTGCGGTCAACGGACTCGATCTCAGTGTGCCCCGTGGGACATTCTTCGGTCTCGTCGGACCGAACGGGGCGGGCAAGTCGACCACGTTGAAGATCGCCACCGGTCTGCTGCGTCCTGACCGCGGCGACGTGTGGGTGGCAGGTATGGATGTGTGGGCTGACCCGCGGGCGGTGAAAGCGACGATCGGTGTTGTTCCCGAAGACCTTCGCCTCTTCGAGCGCCTGACCGGTCAGGAACTTCTCGAGTACGTGGGACTCCTTCGGGGGTTCGATAGGGATGTCTGCCGAACCAGGGCAAATGAGCTGCTCGAGGTCATGGACCTCTCGGAGGCTGCCGGGCGGTTGGTGCTCGACTATTCGACTGGGATGCGCAAGAAGATCGCACTCGGAGCTGCCATTCTCCACCGCCCTTCCGTGCTCTTTCTCGACGAACCGTTCGAGAGTGTCGACCCGCTATCGGTTCGTGCGCTGCGGGAGATCCTCACCCAGCTGGTGCGAAACGGTGCCACGGTGGTGTTCAGCAGTCACGTCATGGAAGTCGTAGAGCGCCTGTGCGACCACGTGGCCGTCATCCACGCAGGCACCGCTGTGGCCGGGGGCCCAACCGGCGACGTGTGCCGCGGTCGTCGTCTCGAAGACGTGTTTGCCGAGGCTGTAGGGCACTCAGCTTCGACTCGAACGTTGGACTGGCTGTAGGACCGCCGGGATGATCAGGGTATTCGCTTCGTTGCGATTGCGACTTCTAAGAAACATCTTCCAGACCGATGGTGCCTTGGCGTTTGTGATGTTCAGCATCTTGGCGCTGTTGCTTTCGCTGTCTGTCACGGTTGCGATCCTGGGGGCGGACGACATCGCACCCGGCCTGCTCCCGGTCATGGGAGCGGGACTGATGATCGCGTGGACATTCGGCCCGCTCCTGTTCGGTGCATCGGACGAAACCATCGACACCACTCGACTGGCGTTGTTCCCGGTGCCGGCCCGACAGTTGGCGCCGGGCATGGCCGTGGCAAACCTCATCGGGCCCGGCCCCGCTGCAGTAGCCCTTCCATTCCTGGCGGCCGCGTTCCGGAGCGATGGAGCCTTACGGATTCTGGCCGGAATCGTGTCGGCTCTGACCACGGTCTTCCTTGCTTCGGTGCTTTCTCGCTGGGTGCAGACGGCCCTCGGTGGCCTCCTGAGGCAAAGAAACCGACGCGACATGGTCGTTCTTTTCGCCGGGTTGTTCGCCGGCGTGATCGGTATCGGGTCCCAGGTCGTCCTTTTCGTGGGTTTCTCCGTGGATCGTCTTGCGGAATGGGGACGGCTAGCCCGCTGGCTGCCAGGAGGCTGGACAGGCTGGGGGCAGGAAATCCTCTACAACGACCCTCGCCGGTCCGCCGTGACCATCTCCCTCGGCGCCTCGGCGCTGTCCCTACTAGCGGCAGCTGTAGCAGCGTGGCGCTGGATCCAATCACTTGAGTTGGCCCTGACCGAAGTAACCGAGGGTGGTGTGGACGAGATCGGTCGCGCCCATTTCATGGACTCTGGTGGTGTGGTCGGTGCAGTTCTTCAGCGGCTCGGTCCGTACGGACCTGTGCTCGCCAAAGAGGTCCGGTATCTACGCCGTCACCCGCGCTACCGGGTTCAGGTCGTCTCCCAGTTCGTGGTGCTCATCGTGGGAGGGGCTCCGTTTCTGGCAGCCATCCTCGACCGCGATCCTGTCTCGGTTCTGGTGGCGTGCGTGCCGGCCCTCACGGCCGGGATAACGTCGTCGAACCTGTTGGGAGCTGACGGTCGGGCGCTGTGGGGCGAGGTCCTCGCCATCGACAGTTTGAAGACCCTGTTGCGGGGAAGGGCCCTTGCGTTCTTCGGACTCGGAGTCGGAGCGTCGACCGTAGTGATCCTGGGAACAGCGGCGTGGACCGGAGGATGGCGATTCGCGCCGGTTGCATTTGCGGCCAGCATCGGCATGGGTTTCGCCGGTGCCGGAACGGGCGCCTACACGTCCACCCTCGCACCTGTTCTCTTGCCCGACGAAACCAACCCAAACCCATTCGCCTCCGGTGACATGGGTCAGGGTTGTGTTGCCGGGATCTTCACCTTTGCAGGGGCCTTCGTCGGGCTCGCAACATCTGCGCCGATTCTGATAGGGCTCGCATACGCCCGAACCGAGCTCTGGGCCCAAGCGCTGGTTGTGTTGGCGGCGCCAATCTACGGTCTGGTGTTGTTCGTCTTTGCAACTGACCGAGCGGGCCGTCGCGCCGATCCGCGAACACCGGACTTGTTGGCAACCCTTACCTAGGGTGCTTCCTCGCGCTCGGTGATCGCTTGGTGCAGCGGACGCATGTGTCGGCGGTCCACCCATACCGGTCCGACCGGTGATTCAACTTTCACCCGCTGTCCCTCTCCCAAACCCATGAATCGGTACCGTGACCAGAGCATCGAGGCGTCGGCCCGTAGATAGGCGAAGGGATAGGTGCTGTTTCGGGTTGCATAGACCGGCAGAGTCTCACCCGCATCGACCCCGACCACCACATTCACGGCCCGTTTGCGTTCCCACAAGACGAGCGGAACACCGAGGACGAAGATCCATGCACCAGCCAGGCCAATAGTTGTTGGCGGTATTTGGAACGAACCGGGAGCCCTGAGAAGACCGCCGATCCCCGATGAGAGGGAGAGCGTCGGTTGACCCGGCCCGTCTGACGGGGGTCCGAGTTCAGGCACCACGACGTTCATCGACGGCTCGTCCACAGGCAAACTCAACCTCGTCGGAGGTTGAGTGGTCGGATCCACCGTCGTGGGCACGATTGGCGCCGTTGTGGACGGTGTTGAAGTAGACGTAGACGTGGACGGAGTTGAAGTAGACGTAGAGGTGGAGGGACGTGATGTGGACGACGGAACGGTTGTTGTCGTGCCACCCCCAGTGACCGGTGGACTCGTGGTGGTTGGGAGCGTCACTTGAACAACGAACGACACGTCGGTCGACATCGACGGTGAGCCGCTGTCGCTCACTCGGATCGTGACGTTCTGGGTGCCGACCGGGCCGGCGTTGTCCCATATCACCAGACCGCCAGGATCCACGATCATGCCTGGGGGACCTACGAGCACGACATGACTGAGTGGTCCGTCCGGATCGGTGGCAGAAATCGGGATCTCGATCCGATCATCGATGAGGACGGTCCGATCCGATACCGCTGACACCACGGGAGGCGAGTTGGTCGCTACCGCGGTTGCGGTGACAGTCCATGTGTTCGATCCAGAGATCAAGTTGGGTTGGGTGGCAACCACCTGAACAGTTGAAGAGCCCGCTGCGGCTGGCGTGTAAGTGATCGTTCCCGATGATGGGTCGATCGTCATGCCTGCCGGCACAGTCCCCTGCAAAGACCAGGTCAGAGGCACGGCAGGGTCATCGGGATCGGACCCGGAGACGGGCTGTGATACCGGGGAGCCAACCGTGGTGCTACCGTCCGGGATCGGTGCGACGATCGGCGGCTGATCGCCTTCGATCACCGAAAGCGAGAACGTCTCGGACACTGTCACGCCGCCGCCGGTGAGGTCGAGGGTGATCGAGAAGCTCGACCCGCCGTCTGTTTCTCCAGGCGTCCACGCGAGTTCGCCGGTGGAGGGGTCAATCGTCATCCCGGTCGGCATGCCGCTGGCAGCCCAAGACACCGGAGAGCTGTCAGGATCGGATCCCACCGGTGAGAGACTGAACGGCGCTGACTCGGTGGCGCTCTGCGGTCCCGGGTTGGTGAGAACCGGCGGAAGAGCGCCCGTCACAGCAATCACCGGTCCAAATTCCGACGTGGATCCCGGGACGTTGGTCTGAGCGGCGGTCACATGGGTTTCGGCGAGAGCTGGGAACGTGGTGTCGATCGACCCATCGGGTTGGACAGAGGTTTGCAAGATACGTGTGGTTGCCAGTCCTGTTCCAGAGTTGCCGGCGTAGAGCTCGATGGAGCTGTCGGGGCACCCTGTACCGGTGAGATGCCAGGACGAACCGATCACTTCGACGGCGATGACAGGAACATCGAGACCTTGGTTTCCGTAGCCGGGCGTGAGCCCACACCCGTCGCTGCCGTCATTGGCCGTGGGTCCGTCTGGGATATCGGGGATGGTCGGCCCGATCAAATCGATTGTCGCTGCCGGATTGATACCGGCTGCGATCGGGCCGTACGTGTTGCCGGTGACGGTGATCTGCGAGCCCGGACGGCCGATGGAAGGAACTGCGTTTTCACCGACGATGGCCACGGCTGATCCCACGCCGTTCAAGATCACGTTGTCCTGAACGACCGACCCGGTGCCATAGACACGAATGCCGAATTGTTCACTACCTCCGCTGCCGAAGCCGTCGACCGTGTTGTCCGCAATCGTTACCGAGTTCGCAGTTTGAGGGAGATCGATTCCGCCGGCCCGGCTGCCCGAGATGTGATTGAGCGAGATCGTTCCCGCGCCACCTCCTGCCACAGTCACACCGTCTGAGGTGGCGGGCGCCGACTCCATGCCAGCCTGCAGAATCTGGTTCCGTTCGATCAGGAATCCTGGCTGGTCCGAGGCCACCATCACGGCGCTTTCCTTGGTGAATCCGATCACGTTCCTGCCAATTGTTGCTTGCTGACCACCTCGAACATGGACAGCCCGGTTGAGGCGGTTGCTCGTACCCGGATCTCCTTGGGTGGCGATGTCGACACCGAGCGCGGTGGTCGAGATCGTCGCCGAGCTCGTCGTGTCAGCTCCATCGACGCCCACTTCAATGCCGTCGTCGAATCCAAGCATCGCAACGTCTTCCACAACCGCCCTCGGCGCGTGTACTCGAATACCGTCCATGGCGGGTTCGGTGGCTCGATTCCCCCAGAGCAACAACTCGGGAAGGTCGACCGTCCCGGTCATCTGACTGTTTGCCCCAACTGCGACGTCGGGTCGCACAGCTGTGGCGGTGCCATCGATCCCGTTCACCGGTGAATTCCACTGGCGGGCGTCGCCGTTCACCGTCGTATCCGAGTCGGTGATCGACGGCAGTCCCGCTGTGAGGATCATCTGCCACCAGGTGTGCCCGCCACCAGCGGCATTGGTGGGGACGGCCGGTGCGAATCGCATGGTGTTGGGACCGGCGACGGCATTTGCATTTTGTATGAACTGCCGCATCGTTCCCTGAACGGTTCGATTCCCTTCGGGGGCAAGATCGGTGTTGTCCCCACCTTCGAGGTTGGTGACAACGTTGAAGGAGAATCCGGTGTCGAGATCGAGTCTTGGTGTAGCAGCGTCCACTCGAAAGACGTGTTCGGAGGTCACCAGAGTCGTGGCGGTGTCGGATCCGGTACCGGTTCGCCCTGCGACAACCGGCCCATCGGCCGCAGTGAACTCGACCCCTCCTGATCCAAGTGCCCGAAGCGAACCAGCGGGCCCGAAGGTCTGATCGGCCCACACATCGGTAGCGACGAAACCTGTGTTCAACGCCGGTGGAGCGATCGTCCTCGAGTCGACCGTGACCCAGAAGCTACCGATGATCGCGTTGGCAAAAGACCACCGGCCGGTCGCATCGGTGCTCAACGTTGCAAGGAGTGGATCACCGGCTGCCGGGGTTTCGATCCCTGGTGAGTCCGAGGCAAGATCGCGGTAGATCCGGACGGTTGCGCCGGCGATCGGTATCGCATCGCTCATGTTCGCATCGCCGTTCACGTCGTTCAGAACCCGTCCGCTTATCAACTGAAGGCCACTGTTCTGAGAGAACTCGCTGGTGGCCGCCAGTGCCGAGTCGGTTGCCGTCGCGGTGATCTCGGTGACGCCGGCGCTGGGGATGTTGATCGTGAAGTCACCGGCACCGTCTGCGGTTCCGCTGGCGAGGAAGACGATCCCTTCACCATGGGGAAGTGGTACGGCCGCCTCGGTTTCTCCCGAGCCCGCCTGGGCGCTGAAGATCTCCACGACGCACCCGGCGCAGCTTGTTCCCGACACATCCACAGTCCCGGGCGGACCGGGCGCGACGGTGGTCAGAACCGGAAAGTCGAGAAAGGCATTGCCGGCGTCGGCGGTGAGGGCCCCGTCGTTGAGCGTGATCCCGTCGCCGTTGATGAAGTTGTCCGTCGTGGCGATGTAGTTGTCGATTGCCAACCCGACATTGTCGATGAAATGGTTTCGGGAAATGACTGCTCGCCCTGCGACGCGTCCTTGGGCGGTGTTCTGACCGGCGATAGTGATCCCCGGGCCGTTGTTGTTCTGGAAGACGTTTCTACGGATCGTGCCAGTCAGGTCACCGATACGAACTCCACCGCTCTGACCGGAAGAGTCTCCGCAGTTGATGAACGTGTTGTCCTCGATGAGGACACCCGTTTGGAACGCGTCGACGCAATAGTCGTTGGCCCCAAAGAACCGGTTACCACTGACGACCATGCCCGGCGATGAGACGAGAGCGTTGAAACCATCCGAGACGGCTCCCCCCAGTTCGGTCCCGGTTATCGTGGCCGACGGGCTGTTGTTGACCGTGATCAAGACACTGGCCGACTCGGTCAGATAGCTATCGCGAATGACCAGATCGGGCGCGAAGTTCGTGGTGATCAGAGATGACGCATGAACGGCCTTCGGGGTCACGGTGCCCGGATCCACCGTACCGATGATGACTCGATCGAAAACCACATCGGAGATCGCTCCCCCGCTCACACCGTTGACCCGCAGTGGTGTGGTGGTGAAACCGCCACCGAGGTGAACGTTGCGCACCCCGCTTCGAACCGGGATAAGGCTCCCAGAAGCTTGAAGTTGGATGGGGTGACCGGTCACCTGCAATTCGGGCCGCTCCAGGTTTGGCAGAGTCGCCCCGGCCGTGCCAACAGCAGATCCGGCGTTCGCCGAAAGCAATCCCGGGTTGGAATCAACTGTCGAGCCGTCGGGTGCGTAGGCGGTTCCGTCGATGATCGTGTCGGCGTCGGAGACGATGATCGCTGAGGTGCCACCGACCTGCCACCACGACGCCGCTACCGCGGTGCCGTTGGTACCGACCATGGGCACGAACCGCATCGTGTTTGGCCCCACAACCGCGTTGGCGTTGTTCACAAACTGACGCAGAGATCCCTGTACAACGCCGCCGTCGGCATTGGTCACGACGTTGAAACTGAACCCGAAATCGGCTACCGGAGACCCGGCATCGATCAGCGCAAGGTGATCCGCCACCAGAATATCGCTTGCATCGATGTCGCTGTTCAGCGGGTCGACACCTCCATAGACCGGTCCCGGCGCCGTGGTCAGGGGCGATGCCATGTCAACCAGAGAGCCGGTCGGCCCGAAGGTCTGTTCGGCGACCGCCGAACCAACCCCGGTGGTCCCACCCGGCGGCGTGATGTCGGTCGAATCGACGCTCACCCAATAGGACCGTGTCGGGTCGAGTCCGGTGGCGACAGCCGTACCTGTCGGATCGGTGATCAGAGTGGTGACGAAGGTGTCGGTCGCGTCCGGTAGATTCGGGTTCGATCCGTTGTCTTCCCAAACATGGACATCAACACCGGGAGCCACGGGGTGGTCAACATCCCCGATCGTCGAATCGAGACCATCTCCGGCCAGATCAACAAAGACCCGAACTTCAACCTCATCCGGTCCTCCTGCGGACACAAAGAGGGCCCCAGCAAAGATCGAAGACAGAAGCGCGAGCAATCCACCGATGAAAACGACAGGAAACCGCCATCCCTGCAAACCGCTGCGCAATCGCCCGGCCATCGTCTACCTCGAGGCGCTGAGTTTGGTTGCAGCGGACTTGCGGATCTTGGCCACTGGAAGCCGGAGCGTGCACCGGGTGTTCGATCCGATGTTGTCGCACCAGAAGCTTCCACCGAGGGCAGGAGCGATCATCCGGCCCAGGATCAGCACGAGGGACGTATCGGCATCGAGTCGGCGGGCGAGGTGCTCGTCGGTGGCGTCGACCAGGTTCGGCGAATTCAGAATCGCGCCGACGGCATCCTGATCCAACTGGCGGCCGTTGTCGGTGAGAGCGATCCACACGCCATCAGCGTCCACCCCTCCACTGATCAGAACTCGTTCGGCTCCCCGATTGGCTGCATTGCGCACGATGTCGTTGCAGAGCAGGAGAATGGCAGCTCGATCAGCCCACATCACATCGCTGCCATCGCCGGCAACACTCACCAGGTTCGGCCAGGTGGCCTGCACCTGATTGCGAACATCGGCAACCGTCAACGATTCGAAGGTGTAGCCATGACCGATTGCCGTCGCACCAACGAGAAAGTCGAGATCGTGTAGTCGTGAGCGCAGATTCCTCGCAAGAGATGAGACCGGCATCTGATCGGCCTCGACCTCGATCAACTCGGTTGCGGTGTGGATGAGGTCGCTTCTCCAGTCAGTACCGGCTCGTGTCTCACTGAGCAGCCTGGCCAGCTCGATCGTCTCGCGTTGGCGTCTGGTGATCTGGCGATAGACGAACATTGCAACCGTGGGAACGAAGAACGCGATGATGAACGTCGCCAGCGCTCCCAATTGACCGAGTGTCTCATCTGCCTCGGTGAGGGAGTCGACAAGCACTTCTCGTTGACTGATCAGGGCGGCGATCACGGATCGGTATTCGGCGTCCATCTGCCCGACGAGTAGGGCGATCGGGCTTCACCGAGATCCTCGCTCGAACCTGAATCCAGGAGCGTTGCGACCCTGAGTGCGCTTTCCTCGAAATCGGGTATGACCGAGCTGTCACCGACTTCCGCTACGCAGAAGGTGGTTGCTCTCATGTCGAGCATCGAACGTTGAGCGTCGGCGACGCCGCATCGATGATTTGGCTCGAGTCGGTGTTCTGACTCAGGTCCAGCTGCGCGAAGTTCATGGCCGACCCGAGCTGGGACCGGACCGTAATTGCAGAACGTAGGATCTCGTCGCAAGCGTGCAATTGGTTTGACTTCGTCGCAACGACCCGAGATTCAGCAGCGACGGAGAATGCAGACGCAACGAGGACGAACAGAGCGAAACCGACGGCGAGTGCTACGAGCAGGGCACTGCGGCCGCGTATCCGGGGTCGCGCAAGGTCACTGAGGGTCAGGTCGGAAGACATTCCGGTCACGTCGGCGCGTAGAGACGGCCTCTCCACTTCTGCGTGCTCGCTCATCCCCTGTCTCGTCGGCTTCGGACCGGGGGATATGAGAGAACTGAGCACAAAGGAGAAGTTGAAGGAAACGTTCAACCGCTCGTGGGTCTCGCCGACAGGTTTCCTTGATGAACGGCGAACTCGCCCTGCACGGGGATACATTCCTCCGCGGTTGCAGTACTGGAACGCGCTCTGGACCCTGTTCGCCTCCTTACGCTCTTCTTCCTGATCGCACTGCTCACAACTCGCTTCGGAGCCGGCGATCAGACGGTTGGCAACGATGTTCGCTACGGGTTGGTGACCATCTCGGTCATCTACATCATCGCGATCGTGTTCCGCCTACGTGGCGGCGACAACTCGATGGTCGACCGCATCCTGCATCCTCTTGTCCGAGTGGTTCTCGACACCCTCGTTGCTCTCATGGTCCTCCTCCTGGTGGACACCGCGGCCGGTCCGCTCGCTTGGCTGGTGCTCGCCATGCCGATGTTGACCGCCAACATCCACTACGGCTCGTTCGCTGCGGTCACCGCGTGGCTCGCCATGTCCTTGGCATACCTGGGCCTTTCGATCATCTCCGCCGAGTCGGAGGGAGCGGCCAACGACGCCCTCGGCGCAGGAATCCAGCAACTGTTTGCCCTCTTGATCATCGCCTCTGGCGTCGGAGTCGTGATCAAGAGTGTTCGAGACCGGGTGGAGGGTACCGATTCGGCGCTCCGGGACGCCCGCAGCCGAAGCCGCCAGCTGAGCGGCATCGCCAACTCAGCGCAGGCGATGGCTCACATCGATGATCCCCTGGCTGTCCTCGGCCACGCAGTCGCCCAGTTGCCGACGTTCGGATTCACCGATGCCGAGATCATCGAACGATTCGGTCCGCGGGACTACCGTGTGGTCGCAGCTGTTCATATCGGTGATCGACAGATGCCGGCCCCCGAGTCACTAACCGACAAGGCGATCGAAACCGGATCGCTGGTACGGGTCAAGTTGGGAGAGTCCTTGGTCATCGACCAGGTTCTGCACCTCCACGACTACCAGTCCGCAGTTGCGATCACGGTTCACGAAGACGAAACACGATCCTTGGTGATGCGAGGCTGGCTCCAAAGCTCTCGCGATCCACTTCAGAGCAACGACATCCGTTCCTTCGAGTTGTACGCCACTCAGGTGACAACCGCATACGGCAACGCCCTCGAGGTTCAACGGCTTGAGAAGCGGTCCAAGGAACTTGCGTGGGAAGCCGACCACGACTCGCTGACAGGCCTCGCCAATCGTGCCCAACTGGTGCGGATCCTTCACGAGCGCCTGAGCCACACCGACGGGGTCGGACAGGCGCCGGTATCGCTGTTGTTCCTCGATCTCGATGGCTTCAAGTCGGCCAACGACACCCACGGTCACCTGGTAGGCGACCAGGTGCTGATCGAGATTGGGCGTCGCCTCACGAGGATCGTTGAACGGCCGCATGTGTTGGGTCGTCTGGGCGGGGATGAGTTCCTCATCATCGCCGACACATCCACGGCGATTGATATTGCCGATTTCGCCTATCGGGTGGTTGGAGCAATCGCACAGCCGCTACGTATCGGAGAGGCGGTCATCAACCTCGGAAGCAGCGTGGGCGTAGCCGGTGCGGAGCCCGGCACCACGGCCGATGAGATTCTTCAGCAGGCGGATCAGGCTATGTACTCCGCCAAGCAGAGTGGCGGCAACCGTGTTGCTCACCATCGTCGGATACCGGAGGCCTGGGCCCTCACATCGGCGCCAAGACCCTGACGGCTTCGTCAGTTGTCGGAGGGGTCCACCGGAAGGTGGGCAAACCACCGAAGCTCGCCACCGTTGCGTTGTAACACTTCGGCCCACAGCGATTCGGGCCGATCTGTGAAGACATCGGACACGTGACCCGGAACCACCCACCACGCGTCATTCGCAATCTCGGCTTCGAGTTGGCCTGCTCCCCAGCCGGCATATCCGGCGAAGATCCGCACGTCGATCAAGCCCTCAGCCCGAGCCAGTGCGGGCTGTTGATCCAGATCGACGCTCGTAAGACCGGCGGGTAGATCGAAGTGCGCCTCGGCCTCAACGTCGGGTCGGCGACGACCGAGAGCGATAATGGCATTTGTTTGAACCGGACCGCCAAGGAACAGTCGGCTCGGCGGTGAGGAAAGATCACTCCAATCGGGGAACGCGTCGCTGACCACGAGCTCGGATGGGCGATTGAGCATGATGCCGACGGCACCGTCGTCCCCATGCTCGAGAAGGAACGTGAGGGTCCCATCGAAGTTCGGATCGTTCGTGTCCGGACGTGACACAAGAAGATCGCCTGCGTAAGAACGCCCCATGATTTGATTCTATTGGCCAAGCGGGCCGCAGCGGGTAGAGCTACAGAGTCCAGTAGGGGTGATTGCTCGTGTCCGTGGGAGTGGTGAGGATTTCGTTCCCGTCGTCGGTGATGAGAATGGTGTGTTCGAACTGGGCCGTGCGGCCACCGTCGATCGTGACCGCAGTCCAGGCGTCATTCCACATCCGCCCCTTCCACGATCCGACCGTGATCATGGGCTCGATGGTGAACGTCATGCCCGGTTCGATGACCATGTTGAGATCGGGGTGGAAGTAATGGCAGATCTGAAGATCGGTGTGAAACTGCTCGCCGATGCCGTGTCCGACGAAGTCTCGGACGACGCCGAAGCCGTTGGCTTCGGCGTGGGTCTGGATCGCTCGACCGATGTCGTTGATCCGATTGCCCGGTCGGGCCGCGGCGATACCTCGTTCGGTGCACTCCTTGGTCACCCGCACAAGCCGCTTCGACAGAGCATCGACCTCCCCCACGAAGAACGTCGCGTTCGTGTCGCCGTGGACACCTTCTTTGAAGAGCGTGACATCGAGGTTGAGGATGTCGCCGTCCTCGAGAGGCCGGCTGTCGGGTATGCCGTGACAAATCACTTCGTTGACCGATGAGCACACTGACTTGGGGAATGGCTCTTTCGACCCCGGGTAGAGCAGCGGGCTCGGGTAGGCACCACGCTCGATGGCTGCGGTGTGGCACGCTTGGTCGATCTCATCGGTGGTGACACCCGGCTTCACGAGCGTGCCGAGGTACACGAGGGTGTCAGCGGCCTCCCGACCGGTCCGCCGCATCCGTTCGATCACGTCGGCGCTCTTCACGTGAGGTTCATCCCAGCGCTCGTAGTAATTCGATCCATCGGCCCACGGTGGCTTCACAATAGAATCCGGAACGGGCCGCAACGTTGCCGTTGCGTATGGCCGAATAGGCTCTGAACTGCGCTTATGGCAGCGCTTGTACTTCTTCCCGCTGCCGCACCAGCAGGTCTCATTCGCCTTGGGAAGAACACGCATACTCCCCTATTCTACCCGGGGTGTAGTGATGGCCGCCCACTCGCACGGGTTGCTCCGAGACAAAGCAGCCTCCAAATTCGCCCTAGTAGAAGCCCAACATGCGGCCTGCGAGAATCACTACCGAAACGACGAGCACGGGCTTGATGACCCGCTCACCTCCGCTGACCGCACTGTTGGCACCGATGTACCCGCCCGTCATCGTGCCGGCGCTGAGTACGAGTGCGGGCACCCATCGCACCTGATCGTTGGCGAGAAAGATCGGAACGGCGATCAGTGAAACGCCAATGATCACGTAGTTCTTGATCGCATTGCCGGCCACGAGGTCATGTCCAGCCCTATTCAGGATGAGGAGCAGGATCAGGCCAACACCCGCCTGGATCGCACCGGCATAAACGCCGACCAGGAAGAAGACAGCAATACTCACCGGAAGCGGCCATGCAGTGGGGGTCCGGTCTGGTTTGGGCGGGCGCAGCGACAGGATCAAAAGGGGGATCATCACGACTCCGAAGATGCGCTTGAACCACAGGTCTTCGATGTTTGCGATGACGAGTGCCCCTACTGTGCCGCCCACCATCGCCGGTCCTAGCACCGGCAGGGTCTTTCGCCAGTCGAGGTAGCCACCACGGGCATAACCGACCCCGGTGGAGATGGTTGCAAAGAGCACCGATACACGGTTCGTGCCGTTGGCGATCAGACCCTCGACCCCCGCCAGACCCAGAAGCGGCACCGTCAACAGCGAACCGCCTCCGGCCAGAGCGTTCACGAAACCGGCGAACAGGCCACCGATGAAAATGATGAGGGCGCTCCCGAGTGACATCGTGGTGCCGACGGTACTGGTATGCGCCCCCAACTGTGGATCCTGCCATGGGAGACTCTGTAGATGCGTCGCAGCCTGTCCGCCCTCATCCTCGGGCTGTCTCTGGTTCTTGCATCGATGGCGTGGGCGGGGGTTGCTCTCACGAGGACAGCCCTCGACCCGGGCCGCTCTGAGGAGCTCGCTGATCAGGTGTTCGAAAACGATCGGCTACGGGGTGCACTTGTTTCAGTTCTGGCCGACCGGCTCGAGGCACTCCTGCCCGAAGGAGTTGCCCTACCGCGCCAGCTGCTGGAAGAACTGGCCGATCGGACCCTGGATGACCCTGCGGTTCAATTGCTGGTGCGGGACGGTTTGGTGGAGGTCCACCAGAAGGCCCTGAGGGGCGACGAGACCGACACCACACTGCATGCCACGGCGGTCGGAACCGCCGCGCGGAATGTGTTGGTAGCCGAACGCCCGGAGTTGGATTCGGTCGTGCCCGATGCTCCGGCCATGCGGGTGCAGCTTCCCACAGCCGGGTTGTCGGTGTTGGGCGAAACCCGCGATGCGGTGGAATCGGCCAGCATCGTCGCTGCTGTTCTGTCCGGGATGGGAGCGTTGCTGGCGCTTCTGGTCACACGGGACCGCCCGACGACGCTTCGTCGCCTTTCCACCTGGTCGTTCGGAACGGCGGGTGGGTGGTTGATGCTGGCTGTTGGAGTTCCCCGTTTGATCGCGGCATTGGCGCCCAACCAAGGTGTCGTGGCCGGGGCGATCGCTACTGTTCTGTTCGGCGCCGTGGTGAAACCGGCTGCTTTGCTCGCGATCGGCGGCGTTGTGATCTGGCTGGTCAGCGTGCTGTGGGGAGCGAGTGGTCGCCGGCGGGGAGCTCGTCTGGTCGGCCGGCCAACACTGCTCGGCTCGTGAACACCGACCGCACGGTTCGACCGCGCTAGAGCTGCAACATCGCCCAGGCTGCGGCGATCGAAGCCGAAGCCGTTCCGATCAGCACCGCCATGGCCACTGCGTAGCCCTCTTCCCTTGCAAGGCGGACGGTGGCCACTGCCAGGGACGACCATGTGCTCATGGCACCCAGCACGCCGACATTGATCAGCCATTGCCACGAGCCATCCAGGTCGATGAGCGCGCCTGCCGCCGCCGACGCCACCACGTTCGCAGTCATCATTCCCCATGGGATGAGGCGATCAGCCGCCGACACGACAAATCGGAGGATCGCACCAATGCAACCGCCGACGCCGACAAGGACAACTGGGATCATGACTGTGGTCTCGTCCCGATCCCCAGGGCGGCTCCGCCCACTGCGCAGACAATGGTGACGGCGGCAAGAGCCAGGGCCGTACCGACCTCCGCGCTGTCCAGGCGAGAAGCAATATCCACGGCGAAGGTGGACATGGACGTCAGGGCACCGCAGAATCCGGTTCCCAGAGCTGCCCGCAGCGTGGGCGAATCGACGAGCCGGACAACGGTGACGCCGAGCAGGAACGACCCGAACACGTTGATGAAGAACAGCGGGGCCGAGCCCCACTCATTGAAGAGTGCAACCAGGCCGGCCCGGACCAGCGCACCTGTGGCACCTCCGCCTGCAATTGCAAAGATGAGTCGCCAGCTCATGGTGACAACGTGACCGCTCGGTAACCTATGGAACTGTGGCAATGGATGAGAGCTTCGGTACGAACTCCCGCGGTGGGACCCAGATGCGTCGTCGATGGGAAACCGACAACGCAAAAGCTGCGGTCCTCATCGTGCACGGCGTGGGCGAACACAGTGGGCGGTACCTTCACGTCGGCGATCATCTCGCCGCCCACGGCTACGATGTCCTCGCCTACGACAAGGTCGGATTCGGTCAGTCCGAGGGTCGGCGAGCGCACGTCGACAGTTTCGACGACTATCTCGATGACGTCCAGGCGCTGATCGCCGAGCGCCGCACACTCGAGCTGCCGGTGGTGCTCTTCGGCCATTCGCTCGGCGGCCTCGTGGCGACCACCTACCTGGTCAGCGACCGTCCCCAACCGGACTTCGCGATACTCAGCGCACCGGCGCTCGAGGCCGAGATCGACCTCTGGAAGCGCATTGCAGCTCCCATCCTTGGTGTCGTGTATCCGAAGCTGTTCATCCCCAACAAGATCGAAGGGGACTTGCTCAGCCGGGATGTTGCAGTGCAACAGGGCTATGTGGATGACCCGCTCGTCATCGCCGGCCAAACCGCCGGTCTGGGCAGGGCGATCCTCGCCACGATGGGGTCGACCAGCGCCCGCATCGATCGCATCTCGGTTCCCACCTACGTCTACCACGGAAGCGACGACGAGGTCGTTCCACCGTCCGCGAGTGCACCACTGGAAGCGCACCCCCATGTCACCTACAGGTTGTGGGATGGCCTGCGCCACGAGGCCCACAACGAACCGGAAAAGGTGACCGTCCTGACCGCCATCACCGACTGGCTCGATAGTCAGGTCTAGCCGCCTCTGCCCCTTCGGAGTGCACAACTGGCGGCCCTGGTGGAAGTGATAACCGATGCCCTCCTCCTTTGAACCACAAAATCCACGAGCTGAGGCACAGGGCATTGTCGGGCCGGAGTACGAAGCGGTCGTTTTGGAGCCCTCTCCACCGGCCATCGCCGACGAGTTCTTTGCCGACGACCCAGCGGCGACCGCCGGTGAGCGGTTGGTGGTCGCTCCCGATGGCCGCGGTGACCGAACTTGGACCGCATGGTTGGATTCCAACCCCGACCATGGTGACTGGGTCGCTGACCGCTGGCTGGGTGGTGATCGGTCCCTAGGACAAGCACCAGCAAGCCTTTCGACCACCAGGGTCGACCTGCACAGGCTGGCCGCCTACGTGATCGCACCGGCCCGCCACGCCGTCAATGGCAAGTTCGGTCTGCGGTTTACCCGAGGCGGCTTCGGAACGCCATTCTTTGGTCGGAATCGACAGATTCGGGTAGTCGGAGATCAACTGGTCGATCAGGTCGGGGCGACAGTCCGTGCATCCCGGATCAGTTCGCTGGCCGACGCCGCCACATTCCTCGATACCGAGATCGACCCGTCTACTGCCGCGGAGTCAGACTCACCCGATCTGGGCGATGTCCATGCACCGCTCAACGTGAATCTCGAGGCCAGTGACTTCCTGGGGCGCTGGTTCGGAATGGCGTTCGCCGCGCTGGAGGCTGTGCGAGCCGACCAAACATCGGTCGACCCCTCGCGGCCACAGCTGTGGCCGGGCCACTTCGACCCTGCCATCGAAGTGGGCGACGAGAACCACCGAGGAAGTTATGGTGCGTCGCCCGGCGATCAATCGATCGATGAGCCCTACCTCTACGTGAGCGCCTGGTGGCCCGACCGGCTTCAGATCGATGCTTCGCGACCCCATGTGGAACGCTCCCTCGTTCACGGGCGCAATCCTGAAACTGTCGAACTTCCCCACCGGCGAAGACCCGGTGCAGGTCGCCATCGACTTCTACCGAACCACCCGAAACGCCCTCACCCGCAGCTAGCCAGAAGTCCGCGCCCGGCACATGGAAGTCGGTGCCCGGCCCTCAACAGATGTAAGTATGGGGCGAAGTCTCCGGCACGTCTCGCTCCCATACAAGTACTACGAGAAGCCCTTGCGCCTGGGCACGCGACGTCGATCTCGACAAGCGGACGCTGGCGTGGATGGTGAGCCGGTTCGCACCGTCGAATGCGCTCGACATCGGCAGCAATGGACCTCCGTTTCCGCATTCGAGCTGGTGACTTCGGACCCTGGGTCCGACGGCGAGACGAACCTAGGTTCAGTCTTGAAAGGAGTTCGATGTTGACCTTCATCTTGTGGCTGCTACTTCTCGTCGTGGCCTGGCCGCTCGCCGTCGTTGCCTTGGTCCTGTATCCGATCGTTTGGCTCCTCAGCCTGCCGCTGCGTCTGGTGGGGATCTCCGTGAAGGCGGTGCTCGATCTGGTTGGAACCCTCGTCAGCCTACCGGCGCGGGTACTGCGGGGCCCGAAGGCCATCCGTTCCTGAATCCACAGTGAGCAGAAGTCGGACGTGGCAAGCTGACTTCTCGACGCGAACCCGTGGGATGATGCCCGAACATCAGAAAGGCTCGAAGCGGTTGCTTCGAGCCTTTGATTGGCACCCCGTACGGGATTTGAACCCGTGCTACTGGCATGAGAAGCCAGCGTCCTAGGCCGCTAGACGAACGGGGCAGGACTGAGCGGCGGAATAATCCAGTCCGCTGTGTTCGGAGGAGAGGACTTGAACCCCTAATAACTGGATCAGAACCAGTTGTGTTGCCAATTACACCACCTCCGATCGGTGGAGCCTTTGAGGATAGCGGGCGATCAAGAAGGCAGAAACCGATTTGTGCCACACCGCCCGACCGTCGAGAACATCACCCGGGGTGAGGTCCAAGGCACCTGGGGTCCAATCCCCGGGATACGCTCTCGCTGTGGGTATCAACCACCCAAGGCGAAGTCTGAGCGTACGGTCGACGGTCGCCTCATTGCTGGCCATGCTGTTGCTGGCGTTGGCGGCCCCAGTTGGCGCAGAGGTCAACCCGATCACCGACATGAGGTGGGACGTAGGCGATGCCGATCCCAACGTCGACTTCACCGGCGGTATTCGTGCGCTGGTGTGGGACATCGAGGAGTACGACGGGCGAGTCTACGTCGCCGGCAAGTTCCTCAACGTCTACGCGTACAACGGAGACCAGTTTCCTCAGCCCTACCTTGCTGCGTTCGACCTCGAAACCGGCGAGTGGATTCACTCCTTCCAGCCGAATCCACGCGGGCCGATCTATGCGATCGAGATCACTGAAGACGGGATCATCGTGGCCGGCGGAGAAATCGCCGGTGGACTCCAGGCCATCGATGCCACGACCGGCGCAGACATCGACGGATTCGCCACCGATCTCTCCTACACCTATCGGACGGCCTGCGGTATTCGACATCGAGATCGTCGACGACAGCATCTACATTGGTGGACGGTTCACCGGCTCGGGTCCCACGTCGCTGGGGAATCTGGCCAGAGTCAGCCTGGCCTCCGGCTCGCTGGATCCAACGTGGCGGCCCACCACCCAACTCGACACCGGTACACCTCTCGCCGGCGGGATCAACGTGTACGGGCTGGCCGTCGATTCTTCCCGCAACAGGGTGTACCTCGCTGGCAAGTTTGGCGGTGTCAACGGCAACACCACCGCGGCCTATTTCGCAACCGTGAACACCACGAGCGGGGCACTCCGAGCCGACGTTCCTCAGGGACTACCGCCGGGCATTCTCAGTCACCGCGAGTCATTTTCGATGTGGCAGCACGACGTTCAGTTTCACGAGGATCGCGTGTATCTGGGCGGGCAAGCCCACCAAACGCTCATTCTCGATGCCGCTACGCTCTCACCACTTCGCTCGTACTTCACCGATCGAGGATTCGGTCAGGAATACGGTGGGGGCGACACGCAAGTGCTCCACGTAGGCACGACGACCATCTGGGCCGGCTGCCACTGCTGGGGAGCAGTCGCCGAATACCCGCTCGGTTCGGAGAACTCGGACAATCCCAGCGGCAACCAGAGCGCAACCGAATACCAGCGAGTTCTCACCGAACTCAGCACGGTTGAGGATTCGTTTGGCCAGCAACCGGTCAGCGGTGGCTACGGCATCGACATCGCCAGCGGCGATCGGGTCAACATTGACTTCCAACTGAACGGGCAGGCCGGTCCGTTTGCATTGTTGGAAGACAGCAACGGGCAACTCTGGGTCGGCGGCCAGTTCACCCAGGACACCTACCGCGAACACGCCGTTCGAGGACTGGCTCGTTTCCCTCGCGTGGAATCCTCCGACCCGTCGCCACCGGCGCCAACCGGTTTACGTTCCACGTACCAAAACCGGGATCGGGTGGTTCTCACCTGGCTGAGACGAGCGGGTGCGGCCCGTTACGAGGTTCTTCAGAACGGACAGGTCATCGGAACCGGACTCGACCCGTGGCGAACGGTGTTCAACCTCCGGGCCCAAACAACCTTCGAGTACTCGGTCCGGGCGATCTTCGTCGACGGAACCGTGACAATCACAAGTGAGACCATCAGCGTCTCGACCACGCTCTAGGCCACAGCCACCACTCTTGCTGGCGTTCACCTCGGCGGAAAGCCCCGCTAGTTCGGTCCGTAGACGTGACTCGTCGTACCGACTGAAGATCAGCGCAGCGACGCTGTAGAGCACGAGACCACCCACCCCGCTCAGGCGGATCCCCAGGTCGTCGCCGACATCGCCGCCGAAGCTGAGGAACACTGCAAAGATCACGATCCCCAGCGTCTGACCGATCTTCTGCGCGAAGGTGCGGGCACCGAAGAACATGCCGGTGGTGGCGTCTCCCGCCGAGAGCAACGAGTGTTCGGCAATGTCGCTCAAGATCCACTGTGGTAGGACGCTGAGCACGCTGAAGGGAACCGAGAAGAACACCACGATTGCGGCGGCTTGCAGGATTGGCAGGAATCGGGTACATCCCGAGAAATACGATGGCGAAGAACATCGTTGCGGTCATGAGGAAGGACCCCACCACCATCTGCTTTCCGCTGCGTTTCTTGGCTTGTTTGTTGACGATCGGATACAACACCAGGGCCATGATCACCATCAAGCCCCAGCAGCGGGGCAACCAGCGCCTTATCGAGTTCGAGCAGCACCGTCACGTAGAAGAGGATTCCGGTCTGGATGATGGCGAGCCCGCAGAAGTAGGAGAAATCGGCTGCGACGTAGTAGCGAAAGAACGGGTTGGCGAAGACGACCGACAACGACTCTCTCAGTGAAACCGAGGTAGGCGCTGAGCGGGCATATCGGGGCTCATCGATGAGCCAGACCGGCAGATACATGCCGATCAGTGCAATCGCCGCAACCACGATCACCGACCCTTGCCAGGACTCGAGCCCGGTGAAACCTGCCGCTTCGAACCCGGCCGACAGAGGGGTCACGAGACTTGCGATGACGATGCCCAGCGCCCACGCCACCGACGTCCACGTAACGAGGTCGAGCCGTTCCGCCGGGGTTCGCCCCAGATCGGCCACCAGTGCGAAGCACGGCGTCACATACGCCGTGAGAGCGATGTAGAGCACGATCTGGATTCCCACGAGCCACACGATGTTCCATGCCGACTGCTCTTGGACCGGGGGAATGAACAACAGGACGGTGGCGATCACCGCCGGCAGCCCGCCGATCCGCATCAGAGAGATACGCCGACCTTTGCGGTGGGTGGAACGATCCGAGATCATGGCGATCGCCGGATCGGTGACCGCATCCAAGAGTCGACCTCCTGCGGCGATGAGAGCAACTGCGTTGAAACCGATCCAGAACTCGCTGCGGGTGACAAGGGTCGGTAGATTCTCTTCTTCAGGCGGTATGTAAAAGAAGACCAGCAGGATGCCAATGAGGTTGATCAGAATGGACATGCCGCCCTGGCCGGCACTCAATGCAAACACAACCCGCGTCGGGAGCGGCTCGCGGTGCACGCGATCGCCTGAGGAGTCGTCGATCAGCGCACCGGTCACAGACCAACGGTAGCGAACGGTACGGTTCTGGCGTGAGGAATCGCTCGATTCACCGATGGGCTCTTGCCCTGACGTTCACGCTGGTCGGCTGCACCGGTGAGGAACCTCAGGAAATCGATCTCAACGCAACCATCCCGCCGGCCACGACCGACCCCGACGATCCGAATGCGGCTCAACGGGCCGAGATGCGCACGTTGGCCGAACAGCAATGCATCGACGATCCCTCCAAGGAAGTTGGAACGGTTCGGATCATCGACCCAGAAACCGGCGAGCAGGTGTCCGAACTGGTCGTGCAATGCTCAGAGGTCAGGAACCCGTGAGCCGGTCGAGCCGTCGAAATCCCATAACCCGCCCTACCGATACGGCCACGGTCTCTCGTAGCAACTCGCTGAAGTCAGCGTCGCCCACCGCCGACACCTCGGCAATGAGTCCCACTTCGCCGGCGATCAGTTCCACCCGACGGGTGTGGTACGCGTCGGTCACCAGAATGACGTCGTCGATCTTCTCGTTGCGAAGAAATCGGGCAGCGGCGGCCATCGAGGTGTAGGTGCTGCTGCCCTGCACCTCCAGGCGCAAATCGCTATCTGGTATTCCTTGCTGGCGGAGATAGTCGTACCCGACTTTGGCCTCAGTGGTCACATCACCCTCCTGTTGTCCGCCGGTCACCACGACCAACTCGACCCGATCCGATTCGTAGAGGTCGGCGGCCTCGTCGAGCCTGCGAACCAGTACCGGCGAGGGCGTGCCGTTGTACTGCGCAGCACCGAGTACCAGAGCGGCCGACGCCTCCCCCTCAGCGGATCGCCGGGTCGCAAACCAGATGTCTACAAACGTTGCGCCGACATAGCCGACGAACAACAGGACGACCAGAAGCGCAGCTCGGGCGGGCCGGATTCTCAACACCGGCCAATCCGTCGTCGCGTCCTCGGCGGGTTCGGATTCCTCACCGGATTCAGAGTCTTGGACCCCTTCCAAGCTCAGACCCCGATTTTCTCGACCGCATCTCGAAGCCGCTTCACCGCTTCTTCTCGATCCAATTCGGCCATCGGTTCGAACAGGGGCATGCCGGTGCGCGATCCGGTGACGGCCATCCGAACCGGGAGCTGGGTCTTCGCCTGAAACTCCTCGCCAACACCGAACACGCACTCCTCGATCGATGAGGGAGTCCAGTCGGCCTCTTCCAAGCGGGTGGCAACAGCTGTGAGGATCTGAGCAACACCCTCCTTGCCCATCACCTTCCTCCAGTCCTTTTCGATGGGTTCGGGGGCGGGGCCCACGATCCACTCCAACAGAGGCGCAATCTCCTCGGCGGTCAGGACCTTCAACCGCTGCTGAACGAACGGCGCCATCCGCCGATACAAGTCTTCGGACACACGATCGGGTCGCAGCCGGGAAGTGAGCGAGACAAACTCCTCGATAGGTAGTGCTCGTATGTACTCGGCATTGAAATGCTGGAGCTTCTTCACGTCGAAGAATGCGGGGCTGTTGTTGATGTCGGAGAGTTCAAACTGTTCGACGAAACGTTCGATCGGGGCGATCTCCTCGCCGTCACGCGGCCCCCAGCCCAGGGTGATCAGGTAGTTGCGCATGGCGTCAGGAAGGTAACCCTTGGCTCGATAGTCCCCCACGGCCACATCATCCCGACGTTTGGACAGCTTCTTGCGCTGTTCATTCACGATGAGGGGAAGGTGGGCATAGATGGGCGGGTCAGGATGGCCCAACGCTTGTCGGAGGAGCAGAACCCGGGGTGTGGTGTTGACCAGGTCCTCACCTCGCACCACGTGGGTGATACCCATGTCGGCGTCATCGAATGCGTTGGCCACATGGAACATCGGGGTGCCGTTGGACCGGACGATGATGAAGTCTTCCAGCACGGCGTTGTCGAACTCCACCCGCCCCCGGATGATGTCGTCCCATCCGGTGACGCCCTCATCGGGGGTCCGGAATCGTACGACAACTCCCTCTCCCGCCTGCACATTGCGATCTCGGCAGAAATCGTCATAACCCGACCCGGGCGCATCGTGACGCTCGGCGATTCTGGCGTCGAGCGCATCCCTGGTGCAGTCGCACCGGTACGCCTTGCCCTGCGCCAACAGATCGTTGGCAAACGCCAGATGTTTGTCGGCTCGGTCGCTCTGGTGGTACTCCTCGTCCCAGTCGAGACCGAGCCACCGCATCGAATCGTAGATCGCATCGACCAGATGATCGGCACTGCGGTCAGTGTCGGTGTCTTCGATTCGGAGAATGAAGGTACCGCCGGTATGGCGGGCATACAGCCAGTTGAACAGCGCCGAGCGGGCGCCGCCAACGTGCAGATATCCCGTGGGAGCAGGCGAGAACCGAACACGAACCGTCACCCGAACAACTCTAGCTCCACTCGATCGCGGGCCTTCTTTCTCATCTCCTCACCCAATCTGGCGACGGAAACGCCCGCTGAACGGGAACTTCCATCGCCAGTATGCGGAGGGAGAGCTACCCAGGCTGCCAGATCATCAGAACGAGCGCACCAACCAGGAGGACCTGGCCGATGGCGTCCCCGAGTCCCATCTGCTTGAGCGCTCCAAGGGCTGCGGGATCCTCAGCCAGGTTGCTGCCGGGGTCGAGTTCAGCGGCGCGAGCAGCAGCCACCTTGAGGTTCTTCAGCACCAGCGCATGGGCCACCCCGATCATGGCAAACCACACCACGAACGAGATCGAGATCCACGGTGCGCTGAATTCGATGTTGCCCTCAGACAGTGAGATCAGAACGATGCCCAGAGGCGCTACCGCATACAGTGCGCCGTGAGCCACCTTGGTGACTCCGACCGCAGCGTCGAGCAGCGTCGCTGCAACTCCCGCTGTTCCCTTCAGCGCTCTGGAGTTGTAGGCCGACATGGTGGCCAGCCCACCGAAGGCCACGATCGTGACGATGATGTGGAGGACGAGAACGATCTTGTACAGGGTGACCATGGGCAATGACGGTAGTCCCCGGACCGCGACGATTGACGGTACTCTTCTGGCTGTGGCTGCCCCCGACTTCGTGCCAACCCGACCCACCGACAAGGTCAGAACGTACTCGTCTCCACCCAGTCGAGATCGATCATGGATGGCGCAACGTCCGGGCGATCTGGCCGGCGAGCAGCCCACCGGCGAAGGATTTGGAACACCCGGGCCAGATCAGGGCTACGCCCTCAAGCTTGCCAACATGTTCGACGACCGCCTCCATACCGGCGCTCTTCATCGGGATGACGTGGTAGCGGGCTGTGTTGCAGTAGCCAACAAGCGCTCGGGGCTCTACGGCCGCGCGCCGGTGGTCCACGATCTCACTGCGGCCTTCACGATCTGGGGTTTCCTCGACGAGTCACCAGACCCCGACCTCGTAGAGCTTCGGGAGCAACTCTTTGCTCAGGTCGCAAGCTCACATCACTACCCAGAGCGGCGCGAAATCGTCGACCTCGTTCCATCGGACGCGCTACGACGACCACACGCGAAAATCATCAACGACTATCAATCCGATTGGCACCAGAACATCGGGGTCTGACCCGCGGAGAGGTCCTCAGAACCAAGCTCACAGTTCCAGCGCATAGATGATGCTGTCGGCCAGGGCCTGCCAGCTTGCCTCGATGATGTTCTGACTGACGCCGATCGTGGTCCAGCGGTTCTCCCCGTTGGTGGCATCGATCAGGACGCGAGTGACAGCCCCGGTGCCCGAAGCGGAATCGAGGATCCGCACCTTGTAGTCGGTGAGACGTACCGAGTCGAGAACAGCGAACCTCGCTCCCACTGCGGCGCGAAAGGCCGCATCGAGGGCGTTGACCGGACCATTGCCTTCCCCGGTAGCCAGCACCCTGTGGTCCAGCCCCGCCCCCTCAGCAGCCGGGTCAACCACGAAGAGCTTGACGGTGGCTTCGGTCTCGACTCCGTCGTAGTGCCCGAGCGGATTGACCGCCAGGGCCATCTTCTCGCCCGGTCGATGATCGACCGTGACACGGAACGATTCGAGCCGGAAATGAGGATTGCGCCAGCCGGTGGCCCTCCTCAACAACAGTTCCAGCGAGGCGTCGGCAGCTTCGAAGTGGTACCCGCTGTTCTCCAGGTCTTTCAATTCGGCCAGGGCAGTTCCCAGCTGCTCTGCGCTGAGCTCCAGGCCGATCTGTTTCGCCTTCAACTCGATCGTGGAACGACCGGAGAGATCACTTACGAGGAATCTGGTCCCATTTCCGACAGTAGCCGGATCAACGTGTTCGTACGCGTCTGGCCGACGAGCGATGGCACTGGTGTGCAACCCAGCCTTGTGAGCGAATGCCGACTTGCCTACATAGGGAAGCGCATCGTTGGGAGGAAGGTTGACGATCTCAGCGACATGCCGGGAGACTCCGGTGATTCGTTCCATCGATCCGGCTGGAAGAGTCTCGATCCCCATCTTCAGCGTGAGGTTGGGCACAAACGTGGTGAGGTCGCAATTCCCGGTACGTTCGCCGTACCCGTTGATCGTCCCCTGTACGTGGGTTGCACCGGCTCGAACCCCCGCTACCGCGTTGGCGACGGCGCACCCGGTGTCGTTCTGGGTGTGCATCCCCACCGTCACATCGTCACCGAACGCTTTGACGACCTGGGCAGTGATTTCCTCCACTTCGTGGGGGAGGGACCCGCCGTTGGTGTCGCACAGCACCAGGACCTCGGCGCCGTTCACGACGGCCGCTTCGAGGCACCGGTACGAGAATTCGGAGTTTCGCTTGAATCCGTCGAAGAAGTGTTCGAAGTCCACGAAGACACGCCGATCGTTGTCGACCAGATACTTGACCGAGTCGGCGATCATCGCAACACCCTCATCAAGCGTGGTGCGCAGGGCCTCGAGCACGTGGTAGTCCCAGCTCTTGGCCACGATGCAACAGATCCCGGTCCGTGCGGCCACGAGGTTCTTCAACGTGGTGTCGTCGTCGACCTTTCCCATCGGTCGCCGAGTCGAGCCGAACGCCACCAGTTCGCTGGTTTCGAACCTGAGTTCGCCGTCGGCAACCCGGGCAAAAAAGGCGTCGTCGCGGGGGTTGGCACCGGGCCAGCCGCCTTCGATGTAATGGACGCCGAGGTAGTCGAGTTGGGCCGCTATTCGCAGTTTGTCATCGGTGGTGAGCGAGATTCCCTCGAACTGGGATCCGTCCCGCAAGGTCGTGTCGAAAATGTCGACCGCCTCGGGCCACCCCGCTTCCCGCTCCGCAGTTCTGCTGATCTCCATCGTGGTACCTCCTGCTACTTTCGGACAGCGTCGGCGATCACGTCGCCGATTTCGGTGGTTGAGCCTGTGGCGCCATGGTTGGCAGTACACGCCTCGGTGATCGCCAACGCGGCCTCGACCTCGCCGAGGAAGTCGAGCATCATGGCCCCCGAGAGGATAGCTGCGATGGGGTTGGCTTTGTTCTGGCCGGCGATGTCGGGAGCAGATCCGTGTACCGGTTCGAACATGCTCGGCGCCGATCTGGTCGGATCGATGTTGGCCGACGATGCCAACCCGATTCCGCCGCTCACGGCTCCACCCAAGTCGGTGAGGATGTCTCCAAACAGGTTGTCGGTGACGATCACGTCGTAGCGGCCGGGATCCTCCACGAAATAGATACAGGCGGCGTCAACGTGGTTGTAGTCGGTGTCAACCCCGGGAAACTCCGTCGCCACGGCGTTGAACGCTCTCTGCCATAGGTCACCGGAGAAGGTGAGGACGTTGGTTTTGTGAACCAACGTGAGATGGTTTCGCCGTGTGGTGGCCAGCTCGAACGCATAGCGAATGGCCCGCTCGGCCCCCATACGGGTATTCACCGATCCCTGAGTGGCGATCTCGTGCGGTGTGTTCTTGCGGAGGAAACCACCCTCGCCGGCGTAGGTGCCTTCGGTGTTCTCCCTGATCACTACGAAGTCGTGTCCTCCGTCGCCGGTGAGAAGGAACGGCCGTCGGTTGATGTAAAGGTCCAGTTCAAAGCGCATTTTCAGCAGCAGGCCGCGTTCGATAACGCCCGGTGGCACACCTGGTGCACCGACTGCGCCGAGGTAGATAGCGTCGTGACCTCGCCACTCATCGAGGATGTCGTCAGGCAACACGGTGCCATCTTTGAGATAGCGGGCTCCGCCGAGGTCGTAGTGTGTCAGTTCGGTAGCAACGCCGGCAGCCCCGATGACCTTGAGACCCTCGGCGATGACCTCGGGACCGATACCGTCGCCGCCGACCACGGCGATCTTGTGGGTTGCCATTTCAGCCTCCTGCTGGGGGTGATTTCATCACCGGTCAGCGCATAGACGATACGCCCTCAAGCCCGCTCCCACTCTGACCGACACTGATGATGTACACGGGAGTCCACAATGTCTGAAAACGAACTCGACTTCTCCGTCCGCAAGGTCCCCGACTCGTGGACCGCTGCGGCCGAAGATGCACCCCAACCGCCCGTCGCTGGTCGAGTCGAACAATCGGGGTTTCGCCGACTGCCGACGGGAACCCGACCCGATCTCGTCACAGGGGCGCTCACCGGCATTGCAATGACCGTCATCGCAGGGGCGGCCTGGTATCTGAACAGTGTGAATGCGGTCTTCACCGGCTCGGCCGTAGAGTTCTTGATGTCGATCCTGTTGGGCGCCTTGATAGCGGTGGCAGTGCGTTTGGGCGCCGGACCGGCCGGCCCCGAGTTGCGTGTCGGTGTCGGCGCAGGACTCTACATCGCTGCGATCCTCAGTGTGCCATTTGCCGTAACTCGGGAGCAATTCACTGCGCTCAACCGTCGCTCTCCTTCCTTCGCCGAGGTCGAGGACCTCGTGACAGCCAACTATCTGAACAGCTTCACGACCGTTGCCGCGTGGATTCTGGGCCTCGTCGTCATGGCCTACGCCACGTTCGCGTTGAAGCATCGACGCAGGTAGATCCGCACGCACCCCCAACAGGGGTTGGGCAGGATAGGTTTTTCAAATGGCCCAGACCCACCACCTCTCACAAGCAGCCTTCGACCGTTTAGAGCGTGAGTACGACGATCTGACCAACCGGGGCCGAATCGAAATCGCCCAGAAAATCGAAACCGCACGCGAACTGGGCGACCTCTCCGAGAACGGTGACTACCACGCTGCCAAAGAAGAACAGGGCAAGATGGAAGGCCGCATCGCTCAGCTCGGTGTCATGCTCGAGAAGGCTCAGATCGTCGAGGTCGACGCCAATGCCCGGCACATTCAGGCCGGCTGCGTGGTCGGCATAAAGTACGAGGGCGACGACGACGTCGAAACGTACCTGATCGGCTCGATCGAGGAGAAGCGAGACGGCGTGGACGTCATGTCACCGGGCTCACCGATCGGGCAGGCCCTAGTGGGAGCCGAGGTCGGCGATGTCGTGAGCTACGACGCCCCGGGGGGGACGCTGAGTGTCGAAGTCGTCTCCATCGACGTCTGATCAGAGCGTCGCCGGTGCGGAAGACCGGTTGCCGATGCGGCGCTTGAGAGCGGTCAGGCCCAACTCGAGCAACAGGAAGAACGCCAGCACTGCGACGATCGTGCCCAGCGCAGCCAACCCGCCGGGCAACGCAGCGGCCAGCCCGCCACCGACCACAAGTGCGCCGGCCACGTACATCCAGCGCGAACCACCGGCCAGCCATTCGACTGCGGAAGTCAGCAACAGGTAGTAGATCGGAAAGCTGAGCAACACCAGGAAGGTGGAGCTGAGCAAGCCGCCCATGAGGGTGAAGCTCAGACCCTCCCAGAACGGGTCGCTCAGCGCCAACGGCAGCAGCCCAGCCACCGTGGTGAGCGCCGTGGCGATCAGTGGACGGAAGCGACGTCGCACCGCCCGCTCGATCGACGCTCCGAGGGACAGGCCCGAACGGCGGGCCTGATTCGCACTGTCGACCAGCAGGATCGTGTTGTTCACCACCACGCCGATGAGAGCGATGAAGCCGACCCCGCTGAAGAAGCTGATGCCGTTGTCGGTGGCGGCCAGGGCGGTGGTGACACCGAGGAAACTGAAGGGGATAGCCAAGAACACCAAGATCGGTTGCAGCACCGACCGGAACTGGATGACGAGCAGCACGAACATCAACACCAGGGCGAGCCCGCCGAAGGTTCCCAGCGCAGCAAAGTCTTCCTGGTTGTCAGACTCCTGACCGAAGTCGAACTCGAGGGCATCGGCAGGAAGGCCGAACTCGGCCAGTCGGTCCGGTGGAACCAGGTCGATTTCGATGAGCTCCTGGGTGGCGTTGAGGTTCGCGGTCAGATCGTCGGTGTCGTAGGCGGCTCGGACCTCGATGAACCGATCGGGACCGCTGCGGGAGATGATGCCGGCGGTGCTTTCCACCGCAGTGACGATGGTGGTGGTATCCCCTGGCTTGTCGAGCACCTGACCCGGGAGGGTTGCCACCAATTCATCAGCAAGCGCCTGCGCCGCAGCCGGGTCGTCGCCGGTTGAGATCTGCACGGCAAAGGGAAGGCCGAGCGCCGGCGGTCCGGCGTCGATCACCGACACGGTGATCCGCGCCCCCGGCACCGCGTCGAGCGCGCTCTGGAGTTCTTCTTTCAAGAACGGGGCCTTTCGATCGTCGGAGCGGTCACCGAAGGGGACGAGGTCGAGGAAGTTCTCGGCCCGGCGCACGTTGCCACGAACGTACTGCGAGCGAACGAGGTCGTCTCCCAGCACATCCACAGTGACCTCGTCGACCTGTTCAGCAACCGCCTCGGCGTCCTCGATGCTGGTTCCAGGCGGGAATTCCGACTCGATGAAGAGGATGTTGGCGTCCTTCGACGACGGGAAGATGTTGAAGCCGAGGGAGGCGGCGATCTGGCCTGCGCCGCCGATCGCCATCACCGGCAGCAAGGCCAGCAGGGCGCCGACAACGATCCCGACGGCTCCCCTGCGAGCCGGGAAAGAGGCCAGGCGGCCGGTCCATTCGGACAGTTGCTTCTCCACGGCAGCAATGGGGTTTCGGGGGCGTCCTCCGGCCAGCAGCACATACTTGCCGATGGTCGGAATGAAGATGATCGACGCGACGTAGCTGGCGAGAAGCGTGATGATCACCGTGATCGGGATGGCCCGAATGAACTCGCCGAGGATGCCACCGATGAAGGCGAGAGGGCCGAACACGAGCACCGTGGTCAGCGTGCCGGCCAGCGAAGCCAGCGCGACCCTGGTGAGCGAGATCCCGAGGATCCGTTCTTTGGTGCCTCCCTCGCCCTTGGTGGCATCGATGGACTCGCCGATCACGATCGCATCATCGACGAGGAGTCCGAGCGTCAGGATCAAGCTGAACAAGGTGATCGTGTTGAGCGAGTAACCGACCATGAACAGGGTCAGCAAGGCGCCTGTCACCACGGTGATCATGAACATGGCGGTGACGACGCTGGCCCGCCAGCCGATCAGCAAGAAGCTAACGGCGGTCACAGCGATCAGACCGGTGATCAGGTTGCCGATCAAGCTGTTGACCTGATTGCGGATGTCGACGGCGAAGTCGCCGGTCACATCGACGCGAAACCCTTCGGCCAGCACAGGGGCACCCTCCAGCCGCTCGTTGACCCGATCGCTGAAGCTCAAGATGTCCAACGACTCGTCGTCGGCGTCGCGAACCAGCCCGACCTGGATGGAGGGCGTGAATCCTTCGCTCCCTTGGAAGTACGTCCGGGAGAAACGGGTCTGCCGCTCCTCCAACGTACCGTCGAGGCCTTGAGCTTCTGTGACCAAGTCCCTGGTCTCGGCCAGCGTCACCCCTGGAGTCTCGGCCAGGTAGGACCGGATCGACTCTGCTTGGGCCTGGAGCGACTCGGCGTCAACGCCAACCGGTCCGCTCACCGACACCAGCACGTCGTAGGTCTCGACGAACTTGGCAGCGTCGAGGGTCTGATAGTCGACCTGTACTTCAGGCGGCAGTTGGAGATCCCGAGCCGCATCTTCGAGAACGGCAACCCCCTCGGGACTCGTGAAGCCCGACTCGAACTGAACGATCGAGAAGAAGCCGTTCGGGTTGGCGTTCATCACCACGCTCTCGACGCCCTCGGCTTGTGCGAAAACGGCGGCCAAGGGCTCGGCGGCCTCCGCGTCGACGGTGTCGACATCGTCGACGAAATACACCCCGCTGGTGATGGCAATCGGCACATCGATTGGTGGGAAACCCTCTCGGTCCAGACCACCCAGGAACGCCCACGCGCCCCCGGCGATCGTGGCCAGCCACGCGACGAGGGTGAGCTTCCAGTTGGCCGACGCAAACAGCCCGAGTTTTGCGATGACAGAGTTCTTCGGATCGGCGGCGGGCAGCGATTCCCCGGTGGCATCAGGGACACCCGAGTCGTCTGATTCGAGCGGGGGCGAAGAAGGCGCGACCATGCCTGAGAGGCTAGGGTCCACGTCCCCTGAATTGAAGATCAGACGAAACCGTGTCACCGATGTCACAGGTGCTCTCAGATGACCGGTGCGGAAAGGACGTGTGGGGATTGCCATTAGCATTGGTCGGCGTGAGTGATACACCGAAGACGCTGGCCGACAAGGTTTGGGATCGCCATGTGGTGCACGCCGGCGAGCGCGGCGAACCAGATCTGCTGTATGTCGATCTTCATCTGGTCCACGAGGTCACCTCACCCCAGGCCTTCGACGGACTTCGAATCGCAGGACGCGGCGTGCGCCGTCCCGATCTGACAGTCGCCACCGAGGACCACAACGTCCCGACCGAGAACATCGACCAACCGATCGACGACGAAGTGAGCGCAAAGCAGATCGCAACTCTCAGGGCCAACACCGCCGAGTTCGGTATCACGAACCATCCCATGGGCTCACCCGGCCAAGGCATTGTCCACGTCATCGGCCCTGAGCAGGGCCTCACCCGCCCCGGCATGACCATCGTGTGCGGCGATTCACACACCGCCACCCACGGAGCATTCGGTTCGATCGCCTTCGGTATCGGCACGAGCGAGGTCGAGCACGTGCTCGCAACCCAAACCCTGCCACAGCAGCGGCCAAAGACCATGAGCGTCACCGTCGACGGACCACTTCCGAGAGGATCCACCGCCAAGGATCTGATCCTTGCGGTGATCGGCCACATCGGGACCGGGGGCGGCATCGGCCATATTGTCGAATACCGGGGACGGGCCTTCACCGACCTTTCGATGGAGGGCCGAATGACCGTCTGCAACATGAGTATCGAGGCCGGGGCCAAAGCCGGAATGATCGCTCCCGACGAGACTACGTTCCAGTACCTCGAGGGCAGGGAGCACTGCCCCACGGGGGCCGAATGGGATGCAGCGGTCGCCGATTGGAGGACGCTTCCCACCGATCCGGGCGCAACCTTTGACACCGAGGTCGTGATCGATCCGAACACGATCGTGCCTCATGTCAGCTGGGGCACCAATCCAGGTCAGGTGGCACCACTGGCTGGAACCGTTCCCGAGCCGAGCGACTTCGCCGACCCTGATCTGGCCGGGGCCGCAGCGCGGGCCTTGGAATACATGGGCCTCGAACCTGGAACACCATTCTCCGATGTTCGAGTCGACACCGTGTTCATCGGATCGTGCACCAACAGCCGGATCGAGGACCTCCGTGAGGCCGCAGCGGTGGCCAAAGGCCGAAAGGTGGCCGATGGCGTGCGGACCCTGGTGGTTCCGGGATCTCACATGGTGAAAGCCCAAGCGGTGGCGGAAGGCCTTGATCTCGTTTTCGAAGAAGCCGGTTTCGACTGGCGGGAACCAGGCTGTTCGATGTGCCTGGCGATGAACCCGGACAAGTTGTCTCCGGGTGAGCGGTGTGCGTCCACGAGCAATCGAAACTTCGAGGGCCGCCAGGGCCGTGGGGGCCGCACCCATTTGGTCTCCCCCGGCGTTGCAGCGGCAACCGCAATCGTCGGGCGTTTCGCCCACCCATCGGACCTGGAGCACTAATGGAGCAAGTACAGATCATCACCGGCACGGCAGTGCCACTGGATCGGTCCGATGTCGACACCGACCAGATCATTCCCAGCGACTGGCTCAAGCGGGTGGAGCGAACCGGTTTTGAGAAAGGCCTGTTCAGCGAGTGGAAGGACGACCCGTCGTTCGTCATGAACGACGAACGATTCGCCGGTGCGTCCGTTCTGCTGGCCGGACCCAACTTCGGCGTGGGATCCAGTCGAGAACACGCCGTCTGGGCCATTCAGCAGAGCGGGTTCGGGGCGGTCATTTCACCGCGCTTCGGTGACATCTTCCGCAACAACAGCACCAAGAACGGTCTGGTGCCTGTCGTTCTCACCAGCGACGAGGTTCGCACGCTCATGGCCGCAGTAGAGACCGACCCGGATCTTGAACTCACTGTCGACGTGGCCCGTCGCTCGGTCGAGGCTCCTGCAATCGGCTTCCACGCCGAGTTCCCTCTCGACCGTGCAACCCAGGAACGGTTCCTCCAGGGGCTCGACGACATTGGCATCACCCTCCGCCACGAAGCAGCGATCACGGCCTACGAAAAGGCCCACTGATCGCTACGGGGGTTCGACCTCGAGAAAATCGCTATGTCGGGAACCAATAGGTGCCGATGGTCGTCACATGGGTATGAGTCGATCACGAAACCTCGCTTCCATCACTCTGGCGCTGCTGCTCGGTGCCACAGCCTGCATAGCCGATGACCCCGAGGCGTCCGGCACCACCCTCCCAACGCGCGACCTCAACTCCGAGGACATCATCCTCACGGCCGGTCTTGAAACAGTGGCCGACTGTGAGGCTCTACTCGAGCGTCTGATCGCCGACGGGCTCGAGCGAGTTGGCCCCTACGGATTCAATCAAGGCGGCTACTGGTGGGGCGGACCCGAAATGATAATGGCAGGAACAGATGACGCTGCGTTCAATGAAGGCGGCGACGGTGGAGGGGACCGCGACTTCGCCCCGACCACCACCGCACCGGCCGACGCTCCGGCGGTGAAGGTGGCGATGGGGTATCCGGCACCAACACCCAGGAGGTCGGGGTCGACGAAGCCGACATCGTGAAGACCGATGGAAACCGCATGATTGTGGTGACCAACGGACGTGTTCAGATCCTCGACATCAGCAACGGCATCCCGGTTCTCGAGCACTCGATCACAATCGAGGAATTTGGCGGAAGCGGCGAAGTCTTCATCAACGGCGACCAAGCCCTGCTCATGAGCACCCTTTGGACCGACGAGGTGTTCCCGGTCTCTTCTGATCTTGCCCGCACCACCCGGTTCGCCGGCTCCGAGATCACCCGGATCACCACGATCGACCTCGAGCGGGGCACGACCGGTGTTTCGATCGAGTTCGAAGGTAACTACCTGTCGGCCCGAGAAATCGATGGCACGGTTCGGATCGTGGTGAGGGCCGGAATGGGCAATTTCGGCTGGCTGTATCCCTCGAACCCCGACACCGAAGACGCCGCCACCGAGGCCAACAAGGACCTACTTCGCAAGAGCACCATCGGAGACTGGCTCCCGGCATACCGGATTCTCGATGGCGACGCATCGCTCGAGGACGGACTGCTGTTCGACTGCGACCGCACTCATCTGCCGGCGGAGTTCTCCGGATTCGGCAGCATCGGAGTGCTCACCGTTGACGCCAACGACAACTTCACGCTCACCGATTCACTCGGTGTGGTGACAGACGGCCAAACCGTCTATGCGTCCACCGATCGCTTGACCGTCGCCACTCCGAGGTACCCCGAATGGGATCCCGCCACCGGTGAGATCCGGGAGGGTGAGCAACTCTGGACCGCACTCCACAACTTCGACATCACCGACAGCACCAAAGCCAACTACGTGGCCAGTGGACGAGTCGACGGTTACCTACTGAATCAGTACTCGCTCAGTGAGCACAACGGATACCTGCGGGTCGCAACCACGCGCCAGGTCGGCAAGGAATGGAACGACACCGCCAGTGCCATCGTCGTGCTGGGCGAGGACGGTCAAATACTTCGGGAGACCGGCCGGGTTGACGGTCTGGGCAAAGGCGAACAGATCTTCGCGGTTCGGTATCAAGGCGATCTGGCCTATGTGGTGACGTTCCGCCAGACCGATCCGCTCTACGTCATCGACCTCTCCGACCCGAACGCTCCGGCGGCCAGGGGCGAGCTGAAGATCCCCGGATTCTCCAACTACCTGCACCCCCTGGGCGACGGACTCCTGATGGGGATCGGTCAAGACGCAACCGATCAGGGCCGAACCACCGGCGCCCAGGTCTCCCTGTTCGATGTTTCCGACATCGACAATCCCACCCGCATCGACACCCTGTCACTCGGCGGCGAGAACAGCCACTCGATCGTGCAATGGGACGCCCGAGCGTTCACCTACTGGTCCCCGACCAACACCGCCATCGTGCCGGTCGAGTCGTGGGACTACACCGAGTCTGACAGTGGAAACCGTGCGGGCGCCGTGCTTGTCACCGTCGAGGGTCGAAAGCTCGTGCCGGCCGGTCGGGTCGACCACACCCCGGTGAAGCAGTGCGAGTCCTACTACGACGACGAGTTCTATCTCGAAGAGGACGATTCAGTGGAAGGGAACCCAGGCGAACCAGAGGCGGAGGTCACTGAACCACGTCCGATCCGACCGCCCGAAGAGGAGTACTGCTGGAGCTACACGCCGGGCGTTGTGCGCACCGTCATCGCCAATGGAACGCTGTACACCGTCGCCTACGAGGGAGTACACACTTGGGACCTCGAAACACTCGCCCCCGGCACATGGCTTTCATTTCCCCAGCGCTGACCGCGGTCGTGTTCTAGATACTCACCACGTCGACGTCGAGGATCCCTTCGACCCCACGAAGGCGGTCTCCCAGTGAGTCGCTCAGTGCGTCGGTGGTGGTGATCACCATCACCGCGTAGTTGTCGTGATCTCTCCGACCGACGTTCATGTCATGGACATTGATGCCGTCCTCACCCAGGATCGTCCCCACAGCACCGATCATTCCCGGCCGATCATCGTTGCGGACGACAATCATCTTGTCGGCTGGCGGAACGTCGATGTCGTGATCGTCCAGTTTCACCACCCGGGGCTGGTTCTTCAGTCCGAGAAGCGTTGCCGAAATCGATCGGGACCCGCCGGTGAGCGTAAGAAGACTCACGTAGTCGAGAGACTGGCTGTTGGTCACCACGTTGAGTTGGATACCCAGGTCGCTCAGACGGCTTCGTGCGTTCACGTAGCTGACCGCTTCCCCGGTGGAGCGAAGCAGTCCTTTTGCCACAGAAAGCGCTATCAATCGGTCGTCGTAACCTCCGATCTCACCTTCGACGCTGAGAACCACTCGATCGGGCAGGTGCTCGACGAGTCCGGTGAACAGAGCGCCGAGCTGCTCGGCAACCGGCAGGAATGGCTTCACCGCCTCAGGAACCGCTCCCGCGTCAACGTTGACTGCGAACTGAACGAATTCACCCGCCAGCGCCAGATCAACCTGCTCGGCGATGGTGAGCCCGGCCCGATCCTGCGCCTCTCGCGTGGAGGCTCCGAGGTGAGGGGTCACAACAACGTTCCGATGGCTGAACAAGGGGGAATCAGTCATTGGCTCGGAAGAAAACACGTCGAGTCCGGCCCCGCCAACATGACCGCTTGTCAGCGCCTCATCCAGTGCAACCTCATCGACGATTCCGCCGCGAGCGACATTGACGACTCGAATGCCGGGTTTGGCTTTGGCCAGGAAATCGGAACCGATCAACCCGATCGTGTCGGGTGTCCTCGCAACATGCACGGTGACAACGTCGCTTTGAGCAGCGAGCTCGTCGAGGGTCACCAGCCGCACACCGTACTGCTCGGCTCGGTCGGCTGAGACAAATGGATCGTAGCCGATCAGTTTCATGTCGAAGGCCCTCGCCCTCTGTGCTACGAGGGAGCCGATCCGACCCAGGCCGATGATTCCAAGGGTCTTCCCGCCCAGCTCCATGCCGGTCCACTGGCTGCGCTCCCACCGTCCCTGGATCAGCGCAGCGTGCGCCTGTGCGGTGTTGCGGGCCGATGCAAGTATGAGGGCCATCGTCTGCTCAGCCGCGCTGAGCACGTTGGACAGGGGTGCGTTGACGACCATGACGCCGCGAGCGGTGGCGGCCGGTACGTCAACATTGTCGAGGCCGACGCCGGCGCGGCCCACAACCAGAAGATCGCGACCGGCATCCAACATGGCTTCGGTGACCTTGGTCGCCGACCTGATGATGAGCGCCTGGGCGCCGGGGATCACAGCATGAATCTCTTCGGGGGAAAGTCCCACCTGAACATCAACATCGTGTCCAGCTGCCCGCAGGAGATCAAGGCCTGACTCGGCCAGTTTCTCGGTCACAAGGATGCGCGCCATACCGCACAGCATCCCCCAATCCGGTCGTGCTTCACACCACCGTGGGGCAATTATCACTCGTTAGTGACCAAATTCCTAAATGCGGCCGAGGATCCTGGATGCAACGGCTCGACCGCTGAGGAACGCGCCCTCGACCTTGGCCTCGCCGAACGCGTCGCCGGCGAGGAACACCGGCTGGGAAATGCCTTCGATCTCAAAGAACAGATCATCGTGACTGCTTCGAGGAGCGGCGTAGCGCCACCGCTTCACCTGAACGGTCGCCGGTTTGACCGGCCCCAGGATCCGATCCAGCTCGGGTTGCAGCCGCCGCAGGATTTCGTCAACGTCGAGATCATACAGTGCTGCCGAAAGCGCAGGCTCCACGTGGAAGGTGAGCGCAGTATCGGGCGATATCCCCTTCGTCCGATTGTCGGCGATGAAGGTGAACACCGGATCGAACGGCTGCTGCCTGGCACCGAGAGGACCGACGATCTCGTGCACATCGTCCTCGGTCGTCATCAACACGACTACGACAGGGTCGTAGGTGATCAGGAGCACATCGTCGGGAACCGGTGATCCACCGGCCCGGAGCATCTCGACTGTCTGAGGAACCGGCGCTGTGAGCACGGCGATCCGGGCCTCGTCGGGAAGTCGTGAACCCCCTTCAAATGTGGCGGTTACGCCATCGCCGGTATCGATGATCGCGTCGACGCGTTGGTTGAGAACAACCTCGACTCCTTCACGTCGACAGGCAAACGCAAGATGTTTGGCAAGTTGGGACATTCCACCTTCGGTGCGGTACCGGGGGTGCCCGTCGGGCCGGTCGGGATCAAATCCATTGGTCCACAGACTCACGACCCCGTCGGCCTCCCACATCGCAACCGCCTGTGCAAACGCGTTCGACCGGACAGTGAAGAACTGAGCGCCATGATCGAGTACGGCCCTACCGATCCGTCGTGTGGCGAGGCGCCCGCCCACGCTCCGGCCCTTGTCCACAACGAGAACCTGTTTCCCGGCCTCGGCCAACTCCAGCGCAGCCGTCAACCCGGTCATGCCTGCGCCCACGATCAAGATGTCCGCGCCAGTCGATTCAGCCATTCTCGGGAGGGTAACGGTTCTTCAGCACCAGAACCGTCCTCTCTTCACTCCTCACCCACTCCGAATCACCCCCCAGAATCCTGGCACCGGCGAAGAGTTCAGCGGGCTGGTAGTCGGCCGAGTCGGTACGTGTGATGGTTGCCATGTTGGCGAGGTATCCCCGAGACGGGCTCTAGCGTGAAGCGAATGGTCGCATTGAAGCTCAAAACAACCGCCGGGCCTCAGCCAGACTTTCTGTCATTCCCGTGGTCCACTCCCCTTGAAGATTGGCCCGACGAGATGGCCGTTCGCCTGCCGCGTGGTCGACATCGTCACGTGGTCAGATTCATCGACAATGAGGGGGTCTTCTTTGCGTTCAAGGAGCTGCCATCGGCTTTGGCCCACAAAGAATTCGAGCTGCTGGAATTCTTGAAGGAAGAGGGCCTTCCGGTCGTCAATCTCATCGGAGTTGCCGATCAGAGGACTGCGGCCGACGGAACTGAACTCGAAGCTGTGCTGATCACCCAGCATCTCCGCCACTCACTCCCCTACCTGCACCTGTTCGCCGGGCCCGGCAACGATGGTCTTCACGTGCAGCTTGTTGATGCGCTCGCCATCCTCCTGTGCCGAATCCACCTCGTCGGGTTCTTCTGGGGCGACTGTTCACTTGGCAACGCGCTCTTCCGGCGCGATGCCGGTGAACTGGTGGCGTATCTGGTCGATACCGAAACCGGTGAGAAGCATGTAACGCTCACAGAAGGGCAGAGGGAGCACGATCTCACCATTGCCAGCGACAATATCGCTGGAGGACTCTTCGAACTGGAGGCCATGGACAAGCTGCCGGCGGAGGTCGACCCCATTGAAGTCGTGGAATTGCTGTGTGTTCGCTACCGCGAACTCTGGAACGAGCTCACGCGCACAGACGAACTGAACGGTGACGAGCTGTATCGAATCACCGAACGCCTCCAGCGCCTCAATGATCTCGGTTTCGACACCCAACAGATGGAGATTCTTCGGGACGACGATGGTCGGCGCCGTGTCCGCTTCCGACCGGCCGTGGTAGAAGAAGGCCATCATCGACGAGCCCTCCAGCGGCTCACTGGCATTGTGGCCCAAGAGAATCAGGCCCGCCGTCTACTGCGGGCGCTTCATGGATACGGCGCGTGGCTGGCCTCTGAGCCGGGTGCTGACGAACTTCCCGAAGCCATGATGGCGTACCGTTGGCTCACCGAGCGGTACCAGCCAACCGTTGAGGCCATCCCCGATGGGCTGCGCTCTCGGCTTTCCGAACCGGAGTTCTACGTGCAGGTCATGGAGCACCTGTGGTATCTCTCCGAAGCGGCAGGGCAGGACTACGGGTTGGTGAGAGCCACCGACCACTACATCGAAAACGTGCTCACCGGCCTACCCGATGAAGCCACTGTGCTGATCGCTGAAGAAGGCAGCCTCAGCGCCGATCAACCTCGTGCAACGGTCTGAGACCGCCTGAACCCATCCCCACGGACCGCCCCCAGCCTCATGGCTGCATCTGAAGAGGCTCGATGTCATCGGCGGCATCGAAGTTGAAGACGTATCCGTAGAACCAGAGTTCTGCTTCCAAGCTACGAATCACATTGGGGGCCTGCCGGAACCCGTGCTGCTCTCCCTCGAAGACCAGGTATGCGTGGGGAATGCCCTTGGCTGCGACAGCATTCACGATGGCTTCGCTCTGGCTGGGGGGCACCACCTCATCCTCGCTCCCCTGCATTACGAGCAGCGGGCAGTTCAATGATTCTGTGTGGTTGATCGGCGAACGATCGAGGTAGACAGATTTCGCGCCGGGCCATGGCCCGATCAGGTTGTCCAGGTATCGGCTTTCGAATTTGTGAGTGTCCTCGGCGAGCGCCTGGAGATCAGCTACTCCGTACAGGCTCGTCCCAGCGGCGAACAGCTCGCTCTGTTCCAGCGCCGCAAGTACCGTAAACCCCCCTGCAGACCCGCCCCGAATGGCGATTCGATCGGGATCCACGCGTCCAGCGTCAGCGAGGAAGGTCGCAGCGGCGATCACATCTTCCACATCGACGACGCCCCACTGTCGGTTGAGAAGTCGACGGTAGTCGGTGCCGTAACCGGTGGAGCCGCCGTAGTTGACGTCGACGACGGCGAACCCTCGTGAGGTCCAGTACTGGACCTTGAGACTGAGGGCAGGGCTCGAGTGCGAGGTAGGTCCGCCGTGCCCCATGACGACCAGCGGCGGAAGTTCGCCTTCAGCGCCCTCGAGCGAAGGACCGGTGGGAGCGTAGAAAAACCCGTGAGCTTTCCGACCGGATGGGCTCGTGAACGTGAGGGCCTCGGCATGGGAGAACCAACTGGGATCGATTCCCAGGTCAGACGGCGGACGATGCACGACAAATTCGGCCGTGATCGTGTTGACCTGCTGGACACTGACGAGCGCCCGAGCCGAAGCGCTGACGACGACAACCTCATCATCGAGCGGTGCGAGACCCGCTATCGATGCACACTCGAAGTCTTCCAGAATCCAGACCGAACCGTCGTCGGCGACAGTGGCCAACCGGTCCGTACCCTCCCGCGTGAGCGACACCACGATCTGTCCATCGGACAACTCGGTCCAATGCTGGGTTCCGAACTGCCAGTGAGCGCCTCCAATCTCACCGTCGGTCAACGACGTGAGGACCCGTGCCTTGCTGGCACCCGGGCTCCAGCGACGCAGGTTCCACCAACCGTTCTCATCGGAGGAAAAGATCAAATCACCGTTCTGAACCCAATCGGCACCATGGACTGCGAGGGGGCCACCGCCGGCCACCAGCTGGGAGTTGCCGAGTCGGGCATCTTGAAACAGCGGCGCAGCATGGAGTTCGGTGCCGTCCCACGGCATGTTGGGATGATCCCAGCTGAACCACGACAACCACCCGCCGTCAGGTGAAATCCGTGGTCCTGCAACAAAATCAGGTCCGCTGATCAGAACTCTCATTTGGCTTGGGTCGTCGACAGCTGACCCATCGGTTGGTAGTGCAACGATCACGTTGATCGCCTCGCCCCGGTTGCTCTCCATCGTCGACGGGTAGTGGTCCTCCATCACGCAGATCACGAATTCGCCGTCGGGGGTTTCACAGCCGTCGGCGAATCTGATGCCGTGACGAACGTCTGGATCGGGGGTGAGAGGCCGTGGTGTGGGGTCGCCATCGGGGCCGGTTGTGAATCGGTACAACCGTTGGTCATCCCAGTTGGCGAAATACACCGCGCCGGGTTGGCCGGGGCGGTGAGCGCCCAGCCACCACGCTCGGCCGCCATATTCGTGCACCCTGGTTCGAGCGTTGAATGGAGCATCGATTCGATCGAGACCGTTCCGAACCAGCACCGTGCGTCCGCCCTCGGCCGGGCGGAGTTCACTCCACCACACTTCCGCAGTCTCCTCGAACCCGCGGACCGCTGGTCCATCGACACCGACAGCGCCGCTGGAAACGAGCCGGGCCGTCAGAGGCGATGGCCATGCGCCAAATGGAAGTTGGGGCATGCTGATCAGCCGTTGATCAGGGCGGACAGTCGGTCGAGACCTTCGGCGAGATCAGCGTCGCCGAGCGCGTACGAGAAACGTCCGTATCCGGGGGTTCCGAACGCCTCGCCGGGAACGAAGGCCACATTGGCATGCTCCAACGCCAGATCAGCCAACTGGAGAGTGGAGTCGACCTGAACTCCTCCGATGGTGCGGCCCATAATCCCCTCGAAACTGGGATATGCGTAGAAGGCACCCTGGGGCTTGAGACATTCGACTCCGGCGATGCTGTTGAGCTTGTTCCACATCGTGAGTCGGCGACGATCGAAGTGGGCTCGCATCTCGTGGACGGCGGAGAGGTCGCCCGACACTGCGGCCAGCGCAGCCGCCTGGGCGACGTTGCAAACGTTGGACGTCTGGTGGGACTGGAGCGAGGTCAAGCTCTTCGCTACATCGGATGGCGCGATGACCCAACCAACCCGCCATCCTGTCATCGCGTAGGTTTTGGCGACACCGTTGAGAATCAGGCAGCGATCGGCGATCTCGGGAACCAGCGTCGGCATGCTGTGGAACGTGTTGTCGTCGTACACGAGATGCTCGTAGATCTCATCGGTCAACACCCAAATATCGTTCGCAGCAGCCCAGGTTCCGATCTCGATGATTTCGTCCTTGGTGTAGACCGCCCCGCTGGGGTTGCTCGGGCTCACGAAGATCAATGCTTTGGTACGGGGCGTCCGAGCCGCTTCGAGCGAGTCGACGCTGGCCTTGAAACCGCTCTGTATGGTTGTCCCCACGAACACCGGCTCCCCACCAGCCAAGCGAACGGGCTCGGGATATGTGGTCCAGTAGGGGGTGGGGATCAACACCTCGTCGCCCGCGTTCACGACGGCGGCGATGCCGTTGTAGACCGCGTGTTTGCCGCCGTTTGTGACCACTACCTGGGTGGGATCGACATCGAACCCGCTGTCGCGTTTGGTCTTGGCAGCAATTGCGGCTTTCAGCTCTGGTTGACCACCGGCAGGGGTGTACTTGTGGGCTGCGGGGTTTCGGCACGCTTCGACCGCCGCATCGACGATGTAGTCCGGTGTCGGAAAGTCCGGCTCGCCGGCACCGAATCCGATCACCGGATGGCCAGCGGCTCGGAGCTCCTTGGCCTTTGCGGTTATGGCCAGCGTGGCCGATGGAGCAATAGATCCGACACGAAGAGACACACGACCGGTTGACATGGCGATCAGGCTAACCAGCTATCCCCTGCAGGGGGCATTAGTCCGCTCGGTTTGCCTCACTGAAATTCAGGCTGGCGGAGTTCATACAGAAACGGTCACCGGTCGGGGCGGGGCCATCGGGAAAGACGTGGCCGAGATGGGCCCCACACGTTGCACAGGTTGCCTCGATCCTCACCATTCCCAAGCTCCGGTCCTCATGGTTCAGCACCAGATCATCACTGATCGGCTTCCAGAAGCTTGGCCAGCCCGACCCACTTTCGAACTTGGTATCGCTCAGGAACAGGGGCGTGTTGCACACAACGCAGCTGTAGGTGCCATTGGCCTTGTTGTCCCAGTAGCAGCCGGTGAAGGCCCGTTCTGTTCCCGCCTGTTGCGTGACGTGGTACTGCTCATCGGTCAACTTGGCCCGCAGCTCCTCTTCGGTGAATGTCTTGGTCGGGGAATCGCTCATGCCTGTGTAACGGTAGGAGACCTTTGGTTGTTCCCGCCCCAACAGTCGTGAGAGAGCGTCGACCAGTGGCCGGAAGAAGATCATTCGACCCGCCGGGCATCTTCCACGAGGTTTATCTCGTACAACACCTGATTGAGTCGATCATCAGCCTCGATCGGCGCGAACCGCTGCGGGTTCTCCGTCGTGACGCAACTGCTCACCGGCGACAGGATCGTCCACGGGGTCGGATGGCAGAATTGCACCACGCTGTATCGGTCGCCCGGTTGGTCAGTGTCGGCAACGACACGATGGCGACCGCTGGGAATCACACCATTGGAGAAGTGCTCGAGCATGATGCCGGTATTGATGATCACCCCGCCATCGGGGGGTAGTGCATCGACCCACGAGCCTTCGATGAGGACTTGCAGCCCGCGGGCTGTGGCTCTGGGTAGCGCTGTGATGAGATTGATATCGGCATGCTCGCCGGCCCATACATGCTGATCGCCCGGCGACATCTCCATGGCCGGATAGTGGATCGCTCTGGTGAGCGTGGTGCCATCGGTCGTCATCGTGTCGAAGAAGCTCTCATGACAGCCGATCCCGAGAGCGATGATCCGAAGGAACCGGCGTTGAAGATCCTCAACCGAGTCAGAGAATGCGCGCAGCACCTTCGAAATACCCCGAACCTGCTCCTCAGGGAGAACCTGCTCGGGATACCGCCTGGGGTACTTCGCTCGAAGAGGATGCCCGGGCGAGATTTCCCGACCCCAGTTGAGCATTTCTTTCCAATCGGGAGCATCGGCCACGGCTGCAGTTTCGACCAATAACCCGGTGTAGCCAGTCTGCCCGTGGGTCCCGGGTGCGTGCGCTTTCACCTTCTCCTCGACCGGCAGCTCGAAGAACTGACGCAACATTCCGTACGCAGTGTCGAGCAGATCCTGGCTGAGGTCATGACTGGTATACACGAACCCGGTGGCAAGGCTGCGTCGAACGCCATCAACCACCGCTCGACGCTGAGCCTCGGTCCCTGTCTCAAACGCCAGAAGGTCTACGTCGAGGATCTCTGCCATGGATCTGCTCTCTTTGTCAGTCGTCGTGCTCTGTGATCGTGACCGTGTTCATCGTGACCGGTGTGTGGGAGCGATCCTGCCTATCGGTGGGAACCTTCTCGATACGGTCGATGATGTCCATTCCTTTCACGACCTGTCCGAACAGGCTGTATGCCGGAGGCAGCCCAACTCCCGAGCTGCCCGAGATGATGAAGAACTGGCTTCCGTTGGTGTTGGGCCCCGCGTTGGCCATGGCTAATGAACCAAGCTGATACTGGCCCGGCTTGGGGAGCTCATCCTGGAAGCGATACCCCGGGCCACCTCGACCGCTGCCCTCCGGGTCACCTCCTTGGCACATGAATCCCTGAATGATTCGGTGAAACACGAGACCGTCGTAGTAGTGGTAGCGAGCAAGGCTGACGAAGTTGTTCACCGTGATCGGGGCCTGGGAGGCGTTGAGGTTGATCACAACGTCGCCCAAGTCATCGTTGCCATGGCGTATGTTCAACGTGGCCGTGTAACGCTTCGACGGATCGATACACATGTCAAATGATGAATCGAACGTGGTTTGCCTCGGGCTCGAACCGTCGGCATTTGGGCATTCAGGCACGGAATTCTCCTTCGAAAGATGAGCCGTCAGGATACGGCGCCCAAGCCCGGGTCAGCTGAAGGAAAGTTGCCGCAGCCCATATTCGACGGCCGGGAAACCTCGGGATGAGATCACACACACCGGATCGCCGACGTAGAGATCGCCGTCGGGCGCGAACGCCAGCGGAATTCTCCCCCAGGTCACGTAGTCCTGCTCGGTGCAGTTGAGCGGTTCTGCCGCGCCGAGGCTCACGGTTTCTCCGGTGCCAAGATCATGTACAAACGCTTCAGCCCCAGCAGAAAACGCCAGACGGCTACTGTCGTCACGCCATACGAGCCGCAGCGAACGACCCTCAGCGATCGTCGTCGTGAATCCGGTATCCATATCGAGAAGTTGGATTTCGCCATCGTCGCCGACGTCGAAGACCGAATCCCAGATCGCAAGCTGGGTTGCGTCCGGGCTCAGAGCAAAATCGTTGGCCGAGAATTGTCGCTCATCCGAAGACCCCCGGGGAACCAATGCGACATAGGGATCGGCCCCCGGTTCGGAGTAGATCTGAGTTCCATCGGGGGTTCGGATTGCGCCATAGCTGAAGTTCTCCAGTAGCCCAAAGAGCGTGCTCTCCCCGGTTCGGGGGTTGACCAGGTACTCCTCGATCGTTACCTCCGGCTCAGCCTCGTCATCGCCCGGCTCGGTGCCATAACCGGGTTGGTCGATGAGAACCATCGTGATGAAACCGTCGGCGTTCCATGTAGCGTCGCCGGCCAATGCATCTTCGGTATCGATCTCGACTGAGTTGACCAGCTGGAGTGAAGGACCGACGTCGTACACGGTCACGCCACCCAAGAAACCCTCACAACTACTGACTTCCAGCAGCTGCCGCTGATTCGTGGAAGCGGACACCCCACCGGTGTACTGGAACACATCGTCTCCAATGGATGTGGGTCTGATGATCCCGTCTGGGCCGACTGTGGCGAAATAGTCCGCCGGCACGCCTTCACAACCCTGTGAATTGGGATCGAAGACCGTGCCGAGGACCGTGCCATCATCGTCGGCCAGAATCACCGCTGTGAGCTCCACCTGGCGATCGACATCTGCGATCACCCTCAGGCCCTCGCGCACGGTCGTGGGCGGCTGGGTGGTACTGGTGGAAGATCGAGGCTGTGTCGTTGTTGTCGAGGTTTCTGGTGAGGTTGCGACGTTCTCTGAAGTTGTGGAGATCGACGAACTCGTTCCGATCGAGGTCACCGGCACTGAGTCGTCGGTGGCAACGGGCTCTTGAGAACCACAGCCGGCAACCACCAAAATCGCGGCAAGCAGGAGCACAGGAAGCCTGCGCATGAATCGCATCGGCATATTGTGGCCGAAGAAGTGACCAAGGTGGTGGGTGTCAGCAAGGCCGCCGCAGACACCGCCGACACCCACCCCCGTACCTTGATAGCCCCCGTCGCCCGATCCGCTGAAATGGAGCGGCGAGAACCAGGCCCAGAGGACCTCGCGGTTCGCTCAGATCACTTCCTTGACGGCTCGGAAACCCTGTTCGAGATCAGCGACGATGTCATCGATCGATTCGAGTCCGACGCTGAGCCGAACCAGGCCAGGCTCGACACCGGTCGCAGCCTGCTCCTGCTGGGAAAGCTGGCTGTGAGTGGTGGACGCCGGATGGATCACCAAACTGCGTACATCACCGATGTTGGCAACATGGCTGTGGAGCTGGAGTGCGTTCACGAACCTCTCCCCCGCTTCGCGTCCACCCTTGATGACAAAACTTGGCACCGACCCGAACCCACGACCCTGGGTGTACTTGAGGGCAGTTTGATGCCACGGTGAGGAACTCAGCCCTGAGAAGTTCACCTTCTCGACCTCGTCTCGTTGTTCGAGCCAAAGGGCGACGTCGAGAGCATTCTGCGTGTGTCGCTCCATACGGAGGCTCAGGGTCTCCAAACCTTGAAGAATCAGGAAACTGTTGAAGGGGCTGATCGCCGATCCGAGATCACGAAGGAGTTGCACCCGAGCTTTGGCAATGAACGCACCGTGCCCGAGCATCGGCCAATAGGTGAGTCCGTGGTAGCTCGGATCGGGCTCGTTGTAGTTGGGATACTTCGCCGCATCGTCGAATGCAAAACTTCCTCCATCAACGATCAGCCCTCCGATACTCGTTCCGTGCCCACCTATGAACTTGGTGGCAGAGTGAACCACGATGTCCGCTCCCCACTCGAGAGGGCGGATCAGGTACGGGCTCGCGACAGTGTTGTCGATCATCAGCGGGACTCCAGCGGCATGGGCGACAGCTGCGATCGTCTCGATGTCGAGGATGTTGTTCTTCGGATTGCCGATGCTCTCGCCGTAGAAAAGCTTGGTATTGGGCTGGACGGCGGCTTCCCAAGCGGCAGGATCATCCATGTCATCGACGAACGACGTCTCGATGCCGTATTTCGGGAGGGTGTAGTGCAACAGGTTGTACGTGCCACCGTAGAGAGCGGCACCGGCAACGATGTGATCGCCGGCCTCGGCGATATTGAGGATTGCAGTGGTTTCCGCTGCTTGGCCTGACGCAACGGCAAGAGCACCAGGTACTCCGGCCGCAGTCTCACCGAGTCCCTTCTCGAGGGCTGCGATGCGTGTCTCCAGGACTGCTTGGGTGGGATTCATGATCCGGGTGTAGATGTTTCCCGGCTCGCCGAGGGCGAACAGATTTGCCGCATGAGCTGAGTCGCGGAACTGGTAGGCCGTGGTCTGATATATCGGTACCGCCCGCGACCCGGTAGCCGAATCAGGCTCCTGACCAGCGTGAATCTGGAGGGTTTCGAAACCTGGGGACTGGGGTGTATCGGTCATGCGGGGAAACTACCCCGCTTTCCGATCTATTCAGTAGCGTGTACCAACATTTCGTTCGAAATGTCTGTATTACTGATGAGTGAAGTCTGCTTTGCCGGGGCCGTGTTCAAGGAAGCTCTTGATGCCGATCACGGCATCGTCGGTCTTGAAGCTGTCGATGAACTCTCGTTTTTCGACCTCGATTGCCTCGGGGATATCGACGTTGAGGCCGCCCATGATCGATCGCTTCACGTTCTTGAGCGCAGCCGGACCCTTCGCATACATCTCGGCCATGTCGAGCGCCCTATCAAAGACCTCGCTGTCGGGATACACCGCCGATACCAAACCGATGGCCAAGGCTTCTTCGGCCTTCACCTGCCGACCGGTGTAGTTGAGTTCCTTGCTCTTGGTCACACCGACCAGGCGGGTCAGCCGCTGCGTGCCGCCAGCTCCGGCGATGATGCCGAGCAGAATCTCGGGCTGACCGAAGATGGCGCCTTCGCCGCAGACGCGGAAGTCGGTGGACATGCTCACTTCACAACCCCCGCCCAGGGCGAAGCCGTTCACCGCAGAAATCGTGATCTGGTCGAGACCTTCGATCGTGAGCAATGCCTCGTTCAGCGGGTTTGTCATGCCCGTGGGATCCCGCTCCTCGGGCGGTCCATCGGAGGGGAACTCGCCTATGTCTGCTCCGGCGGCAAAGAAGCGCGGTCCGCCCCACATCACGACAGCCCGAAGGTCCGCACGCCCCTTCAGGTCGTTTGCGACCGCCAGAAGTTCGACACTCAACTGACCCGAGATGGCGTTGACTTTGGGCCGATCGATTCGGATGACCCCAACGCCATCGCGATCGGTCTCTTCGAGGTTTACAAACTCTCCCATGGGCCAATTCCTAGCATGGGCTCAGCCTCAGCCGAAAATCTCGATCAGAACGACCCGGCCCGAGGGATCAGCGGACCCCGAGCATTTCCTTGACGCGAGGCATGTCCGGATGGGCCAGCAGTTCGTCACGCTTGAAAATGAGGGAAAGCTTGGTGCGACGCCGAAGGAAATCATCGATCGTCGCAATCATTTCCCGTTCGGCCATCAGGGCGACCTCGGCCCACAACACGTCGGTATCACCGAGAGCCGACTGTCCAGCCGTGGGATCAGCTTCAATAGATCGGACAATCTCGAATGCGGCCCGCCCATGGCGCCGCCACAGGACCTCGGCCATTGAAGCGGCCCGCTCGACCGTTGGTGCTCGATCCAGTCCGACCTTGGCTGCTTCGGCATAGAACGCGTCTCGAACCGACGCTGGCGGCTCGCCGAACCAGTCTTCGCTGGCTGATCCCGGTTTGATTCCGAGCCCTTCGAGAGCCTCGGCAACTTCTTCCCCGACGTTCAGACAGTCGGTCAGTTTCCCGCCAAAGATCGTGACGACCCTGTCGTCTTTGTCGGCCTCGATCTCGTGTTTACGGCTCAGCTTTGCCCAATCGGTCTCGGTTTGGTCGCTTCCGCTCGTCCTCACCACGAGGGGTCGGACACCGCATCGCTCCCCGATGATGTCGGTCTTCGTCAGCGGCGTCTCGAGATCGAGACGCGCGTTGATCTGGGCCAGCAAGAAATCACGATCCTCCTCGGTGACACCCTCGTCGGGGATTTCGGTTCGAGTGTCGGTGGTTCCGATGACCGACCGATGAGCCATTGGAATCACGTAGAACAGTCGCTGGGTGTCGTCGAAAAAGGCCAGGACCCGGTCCGAGTCGGTGACCCGCGGTATGACGAGATGGATTCCCTTGCTGTACACGATCCGATGATCGGTCTTGAGATCCCACTTCTCGTTCAGACCATCGACAAATGGGCCGGCCGCATTCACGATCGATCTGGCCGTCAGATCGATCCTGCGGTCGGAGAGTTCGTCGAGGATCGTGACCTCCCACCCCTCGGCCGATCGATTCGAGCCTGCCAGTGACACGTAATTGGCCGCCACTGCTCCCCCATCGAGGGCCGATCGAATGAAGCCCCACACGAAGCGGGCGTCGTTGTCCTTGAGGTAGGCATCCATGTACTCGATGCCACCGCGTGCGTTGGACGTATCTACGACGGGTTCGATCGATTTGATGGTCTTGGACCGGTAGTAGCTGGGCCGTTTGGTGAAGAACCGGCCGATACCCCAATACGCGAAGCTGCCGAGTGCGGCAAGCCACGGAGGGAATGGGCTCGTCTTGTCGAGAGCGGCCAGAAATCCCAGTTCAGAGATCTGGGTGGGATACTGCCGCATCAAGTGATTTCGAGACGTGCACAACTTCCAAACGAGCGGCAACTCGTAGTTGTCGAGATACTTGAAGCCCCCCCACACCAGATTGGACGATGCCTGACTGGTAAAACCTGCGAAGTCACCACGGTCAACTAGCGCTACTCGCAGGCCTCGATCGGTGAGGGCGGCCGCAGAAACTGCGCCGTTGATTCCACCACCCACAACCAAGACGTCGAAGTTTCCTCCGTCGAGTTTCTGCAGGTTCTCCGATCGAACGGACATACACGCAACGGTACCGCCTTGACTGCTGCCAGACTGAGCCGTGTGACCGACGCCAAGACCGAACCTGACTTCCCACCGTTTCCGGCCGAGGGCGACCTCGGAAAGATCCTGCTCACCGAAGAACAGATCCAGACCAGAGTGGAAGAGCTGGGAGTGGAACTCGCTCGACAACACGCTGGTCACACGCCGCTTTTTGTTGCGGTCATGAAGGGGAGCGTGATCTTCGCGGCCGATCTTCTACGGGCATACCCGGGTCCGGTTCAGTTCGACGTGATGATCGTTTCCAGCTACGGCGACGCGTTGGAAACCAGCGGTGTGGTGAAGATCGTCAAGGACCTCGACACGCCGGCAGCCGGGCGCCACGTGGTACTCGTCGAGGACATCGTCGATACCGGGTTGACGATGAAGTACCTCCTCGACCACTTCGAAAAACAGGGAGCGGCCTCGGTGTCTGTGTGTTCGCTAACCGTCCGCGAGGGGCGCTCCTCTGAACCAGCCGTCGATCACGTGGGATTCGAGATCCCTCACGACTTTGTCATCGGCTACGGGCTCGACGCCGCCCAGCTGTACCGAAACCTGCCATACATCGCCGTGTTCACCGGCACTGTCGACGGGCACTGACGCCTGAAAGCGCTAGAACTTGGTGCCGTACATCTCACCAAGAGGATCACTGATCAACTCGATCCGCTCGCCATCGGGGCCGGCGAAGTACACCGACGAATCCGACTCGAAGTGGAGCGCGGCGCCGATGGTCCTCAGCGAGGCGACCGCAGCCTCCCAGTTGGGCCGGTCCACTGATATCGCCACGTGGTGCAGCCCACCCAGCACCTCCGCGTACGGACCGAGGTCGAGCCCGGGAAAATCGAAGAACGCCAGGTAGTTGCCGTTACCGACATCGAAGAAGAAGTGGGTCGAGTCGACGTAGTCGCGGTTCTCGAAAAGCTCGGCGAGAGGGAATCCCAAGGTGTCCTGGTAGAAGGCGATCGTCCGCTCTACATCGCTGGAGATCAGCGCCGCGTGATGGATGCCACGACCAATCGTCGCCCGCTCCGACGCCGGTCGCAAATGCGCGTCTCTGAGCCGATCCCACTCGGCATCTCGGCTCGATTCTCGAGTCGTCATTTCGTGCCTCCCAAGCTCGAAAGCAGCACGACGCTGCCAACTCGAGCACTACCGCCACCTGTATACCTCACCGGTCCGACCGCTGGTGAAGCCGGGGAAGCCTCGAGTGTCAGCCCTGACCGCCCGAGGAGTCGCGAACGCTGGCTGTGCCGGCACTTATGAACGGCATCATGCCGCGCAGTTTCGCACCCACCTTTTCGATCGGGTGCTCCTTGCCGGCTTCCTCGAGCCGGTGGAAGTTCTCCCGTCCGCCGCGTCCCTCGGCCACCCACTCGTCGGCGAAGGTACCGTCCTGGATTTCACCGAGGATTCGCTGCATCTCGGCCTTGGTTTCGGCGTTGATGATGCGCGGGCCTCTGGTCAAGTCGCCGTATTCTGCGGTATCGGAGATGCTGTAGCGCATGCCGGCAATACCTTCCTGATACATGAGATCCACGATCAGCTTGAGTTCGTGTAGGCACTCGAAGTAGGCAACCTCGGGCTGGTAGCCAGCCTCGATGAGAGTCTCGAAGCCGGCTTGCACCAGGGCGGTCGTACCGCCACAAAGAACTGCCTGCTCTCCGAAGAGATCGGTCTCGGTTTCTTCGGTGAAGGTAGTTTCGATGACGCCGGCCCGGGCTCCGCCGATGGCATCGGCGTAGGCCAAGGCCAGCGCCTTGGCACCACCGGTGGCGTCGTTTTCGACAGCGATCAGTGCGGGTACGCCTCCGCCTTCGGTGTAGGTGCGACGAACGAGATGACCGGGCCCCTTGGGAGCAACCATACAAACGTCAACCCCAGCCGGCGGACTGATGAGATCGAATCGGATATTGAAGCCGTGTGCGAAAAAGAGGGCATCACCGTCGTTGAGGTTGGGGGCTACGTGAGCCTCGTAAATCTCAGCCATCGTTGTATCGGGTAGCAACATCATGATGACGTCAGCTTCGGCGCAAGCACCGCTGATCGGGAGCACTTTGAGACCCTCGGACTCGGCTTTGGCCACCGACCCCGAGCCTTCTCGAAGGCCGATCCGCACATCGATGCCGGACTCCTTGAGGTTGAGCGCATGGGCATGGCCCTGCGATCCGTAGCCCAGGATGGCAACCTTGCGGTTGGCGATCGCAGCGCGATCACAGTCGGCTTCGTAGTACATGTTTGCTGCCATTTGATTTCTCTTCTTTGTTGACGACTTTTGGGAATGATACGAGGGGTTGTCACGCACGCACGGTGCTCGGGACCCGGCCGATCTTGGGGAGGGCGATGCGGCCGGTGCGCTGAACGTCATCGATGCCGTAGTCGCGAAGTAGAAGTTCGAAGTCATCGATCTTCTCGGGCCGACCCTCCAGGCTGACGGTCAGCCGATCGGAGCTGACCGAGAGGATCTTGGCCTCGAAGATGTCGACGAGTTCCAGTATCTGGCTTCGCTCGTTGGCGCTACGAACGGTCGCAATCATCAACTCTCGCTCGACACTTGCCTCAGGGCTCAACTCCTGGATTTCAACAACGTTGATCAGCTTGAACAGCTGCTTGACGATCTGTTCGAGCGGGGCCGATTCAACGTCGACCACGATGGTGATGCGGCTGAAACGCTGGTCGCTTGTTGGTGCAACGGCGAGGCTCACGATGTTGTAGCCACGGCGGGCAAAAAGGTCGGCTACTCGAGCGAGTACACCAGCCTTGTTCTCAACCAGGACCGAGAGGGTGTGGTGAGATAGATCTCCGGGGCGGGTCATGATGTCCTCGATTCAGCGGCGGCTTGTGCATTCTGGACTTGGCGTGCCTGAGCCTCGCGCTGGCTCGGATCCACAATCAAGTCATCATTACTTCCGCCGGCTGGAACCATGGGGAAGACCTTTTCGTCGTCGACACACCGGAACTCCACAACCACCGGACGATCGTTGATCTCGTTCGCTTTGGCGATAACGGCCGCCACTTCCTCCGGACTCTCGACCCGAAAGGCCACACAACCCATGGCTTCTGCCCATTTCACGTAGTCCGGCATGTCGTGGCTGAGATGGACCTCGCTGAGGCGTTCGTCGTAGAACATGTCCTGCCACTGTCGAACCATACCCAGGTAGGCGTTGTTCAGAAGCGCCACTTTGATCGGGATCTTCTCCACCGATGCAGTTATCAATTCCTGACCGGTCATCTGGAAGCAACCATCGCCATCGATGCTCCACACGGTGCGGTCGGGGAAAGCGGCCTTTGCTCCGATGGCGGCCGGGATGGAGAAGCCCATCGTGCCCAGGCCGCCAGAGTTGATCCAGGTGTACGGGTAGTTGAAATCCCAGTACTGGCTGGCAAACATCTGGTGTTGTCCGACGCCGCTGGTCACGATGGTGTCTTTGGGACTGAGATCCCGCAACTGCTCGATCACGTACTGAGGCTTCAGCAATTCGCCGTCGGCGGACTGGTGATAGGTAACGGGAAACGTCTCCTGCCATCCGCTGAGCTTGGACCGCCAGGCCATGATGTCTGGCTTCTGGTCCGGATAGCCACGAGCCTTGAGGGCACCGACGAGGGCTTCGGTGGCCAGTCGGCAATCGGCGACGATTGCGACATCGGGACGGCGAACCTTGCCGTGCTCCGCGGGGTCGATATCAACGTGGATGACCTTGGCATCGGGGGCGAACGCCCCGACTCGTCCGGTGATGCGGTCGTCGAATCTGCTGCCGAGTGCGATCAGGAGGTCGCTCTTCTGCATTGCGGTGACAGCCGTGTAGTTCCCATGCATCCCGGGCATACCAAGGCAAAGTTCATGATCATCGGGAAACGCGCCGCGAGCCATCAGTGTTGTCACGACTGGGATTCCGGTCAGCTCGACCAGCTCCATCAGGGCCTCCGCCGCTCGAGCCTTGAGCACCCCCCCACCCACGTACAGGACGGGTTGCTCGGCCTCGGCGATGAGTTCTGCGGCCGCCTGGATCAAGACCTCCTCGGGGTCAACCGACGGTGAGTAGCCGGGAAGGTGATACTCGGCGGCTTCATAATCGAAGTCGAAGTAGGCATCGGGGTTGTTGGCGTCCACGATGTTCTTGGGGACATCGATCAGCACTGGACCGGGTCGGCCGGTGGTGGCGATGTGAAACGCGGCCTTGACCGTGCCAGGGATGTCCTCGGCTCGGGTAACGAGGAAGTTGTGCTTGGTAATCGAGCGCGTGATCCCGGTTGTGTCGCATTCCTGGAACGCATCGGTTCCGATGGCGGGAAGGGCCACCTGGCCCGTGATACACACCATGGGGACGCTGTCGAGCATGGCGTCGGCCAAGGGCGTGACCACATTCGTCGCGGCCGGTCCGCTGGTCACCATGCAAACGCCGGGTCGACCGGTCGCGTGGGCGTAGCCTTCAGCCATGTGCCCCGCTCCTTGTTCGTGGCGAACGAGCACATGGCGAATCGAGGATTCGATCATCGGGTCATAGACCGGCAGGATCGCGCCACCGGGGTAGCCGAAAACCACTTCGACGCCTTCGGCTTCGAGACTTTTGACGAGGGCTTGTGCTCCGTTTAGGCGGGTCATTTCATTTCCTTGAGCTGGCATTCTGAGTGGACGGGTTCGGGGGAAAAATCAAGAAAACCTCCCGAGGGGAGGTTTTGGCGCACGCTGGATATGGGCAGCGGGCGCTACACGGTTACTACTACGAGAAGAACTGAAGTGGCGACGCAAGTCATTACGCCATAGTCAACCAGCACGACGTTCTCCACACAACCCCGTTCAGCACCCGTTGTTTGACCACCGTGCCTTCGAAGCAGCGTTGGGCGGCGGCACGTCAGCTCCGACACATCGGACCCCTGACGCTGGACCCCGGAGCTACGCAGCCGCCAAATACGCACTGCGCCTAGCGTGGCGGCACGGCCGCGGGTATCTTCCCCACGAGCTGGACCTCCTATCCCCTACCGCGGGATGGCTGGAGCAAGGTCTTCGGTGAAACCGCCTTCATAGACCCCAACACCGACGGCATCGATCAGGGCTACTCAACTTCGGCGCGTAATCCCTGAACTCAAATCTCGATGTGCTCCGCACCTCGACGTTGACCTCGATGGCGAGTCGGATCCAACCGTTGGTTCGATTGCTGCCCCGACTACGCAAGACTCCCTGCCAACAGCGATCCAAGCTGTCGACAGGGAGCCAAAGAGCTCGACTATCGGTTTGGAATGCGGTGAATCAGTAGATGATCACACCGCGGATGTTCTTCCCGGCGTGCATATCTTCATAACCCTTTTGGACCTCGTCGAGGCTGTAGGTGTTGGTGATGAGCTCATCCAGCTTGAGGTTTCCGTTTCGGTACATACTCACCAAGCGAGGGATGTCGCGGAACATCGCTGACTCGCCAAAGAGTGATCCCTGAATCCGCTTCTGGAAAAGCGTGAGTTCACCAGCGGGGACGGTGACGGCTGAAGTTGCGATGTTGCCAAGACCGGTCACCACAACTGTGCCAGCTTTGCGAATGGACGTGAATGCCTCGGCCACGTGATGGTCCTCCAGCACCCCGACGGTCACGATCGCAGAGTCAGCTCCCTGCCCGTTGGTGAGGCTTTGGGCATATTCGGTGGCGTCGGCCATGTTGTCAAAGCTCTTGGTTGCGCCGACCGACTCTGCCACTTCTCGCTTGAATGCAACCGGGTCCACCGCGATGACATTCGATGCCCCGGCGCTGGCCGCCCCCTGAATTGCGTTGATACCAATGCCGCCGATTCCCATCACAATTACCGTGTCGCCCGGGCTTACCTCAGCACTATTGACAGCCGACCCAAAGCCGGTAGCCACACCACAACCGATTAAACATGCTTTGTCGAGCGGTACGTCCTTGTCGACTTTCACCGCACTATCAGCTGATATAACCGTGCGTTCGGTGAAGGTGGAGATCCCGCACATCTGGCCCGCGTCCTGGCCGTTGATCCGGGCCCGGAAGCTGCCGTCGCTCCGGCTTCCCACCAGTAGGGTTGCGCCGAGGTCGCACAGGTTCTGCATTCCGGCGGCACAGAACTGACACTTGCCGCAGGAGGGCAGGAAGGACATGACCACGTGATCACCCTCCTCCCAACCGGTGGTACCCGGGCCGACCTTTTCCACCACGCCGGCGCCTTCGTGGCCACCGATCATGGGATAGATCCCGACCGGGATGTCTTCGGTGGCTACATGGTCGTCGGAGTGACACATGCCCGATGCGACCATCTTCACCTGAAGTTCGCCGGGACCGGGGTCATCGAACTCGATGTCCACGATCTCGTACTTGCCTGGCGCCGACATCACTGCGGCTCCGCGTGTTGTGAATCCCACTTCGGTTTCCTCCTTGGCCCGGGCGATCGAGCCTCGAACATGGTGCGGCCGCCCGATGTGGCGGCCGTCACAACCGACCCTAGTCACGGCACCTCCCCTAGCGCCAACCGGTGCTCCGCACTCGAAGCAATCCTCCAGGAGATCAAAGACGGAAGAGGCCGTGTCCATGAAGCGAGCGCCAGCGAGTGAGAACATGGACCGAAGAGGCCTCAGCCGAAACGACCTGGAAGGCCGGAGGGCCATGAAGCGAGCGCCAGCGAGTGAGAACATGGACCGAAGAGGCCTGAAGGCGAGTGAAGGCCGCAAGCAACAGGCGAGGCAGGAGGCCGCCGGTCGTCGGCGTTGCGCGCCCTCCTCCTCAACCGAGTATCGGCGCTACGCGCCGAACTCGCCCCCGGAGGGAATCCGCTCCCGGGCGACCCGTAGGGCCGTGTCCATGGAACGAGGGCCGCCAGGCCCGCAGTGAGAACATGGACCGAAGAGGCCCGCAGGCGAGCGAGGAGGCCGCCGTTCGTCGGGCTACGCGCCTCCTCTCTAACCGAGTATCGGCGCTACGCGCCGAACTCGCCCCGGAGGGAATCCGCTCCCGGGCGACCCGTAGGGCCGTGTCCATGAAACGAGGGCCGCCAGGCCCGCAGTGAGAACATGGACCGAAGAGGCCCGCAGGCGAGCGAGGAGGGCCCCCGGAGGGAATCCGCTCCCGGGCGACCCGTAGGGCCGTGTCCATGAAACGAGGGCCGCCAGGCCCGCAGTGAGAACATGGACCGAAGAGGCCCGCAGGCGAGCGAGGAGGCCGCCGGTCGTCGGAACGCGCGCCCCAGGCCGCGAGTATCGGCGCTACGCGCCGAACGGGCCCCCGGAGGGAATCCGCTCCCGGGCGACCCGTAGGGCCGTGTCCATGAAACGAGGGCCGCCAGGCCCGCAGTGAGAACATGGACCGAAGAGGCCCGCAGGCGAGCGAGGAGGGCCCCCGGAGGGAATTAGAGCGTTCGGAACTCGATGCGGCGGTTGGCTTGCCGGGCGTCGATCTTGTCCTGGGTGTCACCTTTGTCATCGGGGAACTTCAGCTCGCTCTCGCCGTAGCCCACCGCTTCGAGCTGGTTGGTGACACCGCCGTCGCGCAACGCCTGCAGCACCGCTTGAGCGCGAGCTTCACTGAGGATTCGGTTGGCCTCAGGGGGTCCCAGGGAATCGGTGTGGCCGCCGATCTCGATCTCGGCGTCGGGGAAGCGGTTGAGGATCTCGATGGCGGCGTCGATCGTCGTTTGAGACTCGGGCAGGATGATTGCGGTGCCACTCTGGAACAGGATCGGCTCCAGTTCGAACACTGCGTTGATTTCTTCGCTGGCGTCTGCGTCGATGACCAACCCATCAGCTGAGCCGGTGAAGCCGGTCAGGCCACCGAGTCCAGCCTGTAGGTTGCTTCCGAGCTCGGAGTCCTTGACAGTTCCGGACAGCGTTACAGTCGCCGGTGTCGCGCCTTGAAGAACCTCGAGTTCGTCGGTTATCTGCTCGGAGCTGTAGTTGGAGGCAGCGAAGGACCGAAGTGCGTCGCCAGCGGCTTGGGATGGCACGGTTCCGGTGAGACGGATCGAATCATCACCGGCCTCGACAGTTGCCGCAGCTGCTTCGACGTCGGGAGCGGCAACGGTCAGTCGATCGATCACGTCGGTCACGTTGGGCTGGGCAGCAATCAAACTGAGAACTTCGGCCCGCGCCGCCTCGTCGGCCACTTCGCCGCGGGCGGTGACCGTTCCGCCGTCTGCCACGAGTTCCAGACCCTCGAAACCACCACCTTGTAGGACTCCGAGCACGGCGGGCAGATCGACCCCAACTGTTCCTTCGGTCTCGTCGGGCTCGCTGACCTCAGGCACCTCGGCCAGTGTTCCATCGGTGGTGGGAGCCGACGCGAAACCGAAGAACGCAAACAGCGCTGCCAGGATCGCAGCCAACACAGCAATCCCTGCCATCCCACCAAACGCAACATCGCCTTCGTCGGCGAGAGGAGTTGCCATGGCGGCACGGCGGCGCTGCCTCTGACGCTCGGCTTCTGCGGCGGTTAGTTCTGTATCTGCCATTGTCCCTGTCCAGCTGTCCTGCGAGCGCTAGAGATAGCGGGGGTTGATCGCCCGCGACCAAATTACGGGCCCCATGGTAGGTGGTAATGAGCAAGACTCTGCGTTGGCCGAGCAGAGAACGTCCAACTCATGGCCAACGCCACGCCGGGCCGGCGGGCTTCAGACGGGCAGAACCAACCGGACCGGTTCGGAAAAGGATCCAAGGAATCAGAGGTGCGGTGAGTTTGATGGGTCAGCGCGAACCAGAACGCTCGATACGAGTCGGGTTCGACCGGCGCAGTAGCCGGAGCCCAGTTGGAAGGTTTGGTCAGAGTGCTTCGCACCCTTTCTCATCGGAGCCTCGCAGCTCATTTCAAGAGTCGGCCAGCACCATCTTGAGCAGCGCCTCGCGCACGAGCTTGGGTTCCTCTGTGAGGCTCATGTGACCGGCGTTGGGCATCTCGAGCAGCTCAACCGCTTCTGATCGCACCATCGCCTTGGCCATCGCCCGCCCCGACTTTGCCGGCGTCATCTTGTCCTGCGCCCCAATTGCCACCAATGCGGAGCAGGTGATCGAAGCGGCTCGGGCCTCAGCCTCTGAATAGCTGTTGCACGCCAGGAGGTCGTTGAGCAGTACCCCGGGTCTGCTGCGCTCGACCAGCGCCTTCACACCGCCGGTCATCCACATGCCCGGTGTGGGGTTTCGGCCGAGACGGGATCCGGAAGCGTGACTCCAACCGGTCATCAGTGACGCCGCTCGAGGGACGTCGTACTCCGCAGCGTCGATGAGGTCCGGGTGGACAGGCATGGCCGTGGCGGTACCGAACAGGGCGACCGATCTCACCAGTTGGGGGAAACGGGTTGCCACCTCGAGGGCCACAAAGGTCCCCATGCTGTGACCTGCGATCACAACGTTGGGAACGTCCAGCATGTCGATCACCAGCGCGAGCCAATCCGCCATCTCTGACACAGTGCTGATGGGAGGGCCTTCGCTCTGACCGTGAGCGGGGAGATCGATGGCGAGTGCACGGACACCACGCATGGAGAGGAAGCGGGTTTGCTGGCTCCATACAGTTCCGTCCATGCCAGCGCCATGAACAAGCACCATCGTGGGGGCACCCTCGGCGGAGGCTACGCCGCCAGTCCGTAGGTGCACGCGGTGCTGGTCGACCACGATCAAGGGCGCGCTCACCGTTGGCTCGCCTTCAGGGCCTTGGCAAGATCTTCCACGATGTCGACCGGGTCTTCGAGACCGACCGACAGGCGGATGAGGTCCTCGCTGATTCCGGCCGCCTCCATCGCGTCGGCACTGAGCTGGCTGTGCGTGGTGGAGCCGGGGTGAATCACCAGGGTCTTCGCGTCCCCGACGTTTGCAAGATGGCTTGCCAAAGTCACCGATTCGATGAACTTCTTGCCGGCTTCGCGTCCACCTTTCACGCCGAACGACAGGATCGCACCGGCGCCTCGTGGATACAGGCGATTCGCCAACTCGTGGTCGGGGTGACTCTCCACCCGGGGATGATGTACCCAGGTCACGGCATCGTTGGTGGCCAACATGTCGATAACCGCCTCGGTATTCGAGACGTGACGTGGCATCCGAACCGGAAGGGTCTCGACCCCCTGGAGTAGAGCGAACGCGTTGTGGGGACTCATACAGGCACCGAAGTCTCGAAGCCCCTCGGCCCGAGCCCGCATGCTCAACGCCGCCGGTCCGAACTCATCGGCAAACGAAATGCCGTGATACCCCTCGTACGGCTCGGTGAGCGTGGGGAACTTGTCGTTTTGAGCCCAATCGAACCGGCCGCCATCGACGATCACGCCGCCGAGCGCGGTGCCGTGTCCACCGAGGAATTTGGTGACGCTGTGATACACGATGTCGGCACCGTGTTCTATGGGGCGGATGAGGTAGGGCGTGGCAAACGTGGCATCGATCATGAGCGGCAGACCGTGGCTGTGGGCGAGATCGGCCACTGCGGGGATGTTCATGACGTCGATGTTGGGATTTCCCAACGCTTCGCCATAGACCAGCTTGGTGTTCGGTTGGATCGCAGCTGCGACCGCATCTGGATCGCTCGTGTCGACGAACGTCGTGGTGATACCAAACCTCGGGAACGTGAGCCTCATGGCGTTGTAGCTGCCCCCGTAGAGGTTGCGACTGGACACAATGTGATCGCCGGCAGAACACAGTGTGGCGACCCCGAGATGAAGCGCCGCTGTACCCGAAGCGGTACAAATGGCGCCGACCCCGCCGTCGAGTGCAGCCAATCGTTCTTCCAGAACTGCAACGGTGGGGTTGGAGATACGACTGTAGATATGCCCTGGCGCCTCGAGATTGAAGAGCGCGGAAGCTTCGTCGGTGTCGTTGAACATGTACGACGTGGTGGCGTAGATCGGCACCGCCCTCGCACCGGTGGTGGGATCTGGGCGTTGCCCCGCATGGAGACTAAGCGTGTCGAATCGGTAAAGATCGGGTTCGACCATGGTTCTTCACTTCCTCATTCTTGACGTGCTGTTCGGATCGGGTTGGCCCCGCGCTCAGCCCTGCTGGGGAACCGGGGCGAGTGACTGGTCGGGCATGAGCATCTGCCGCTCGGAACCTTCGCCCGTGTAGAAACTGTCGCTGCCGGCCTGTTTCAGGACCCTGAGCATCGAGGGGACGTTGCCGCCCTCGGCTTCGATTCGTTCGATGACCTTGACAGGCCCGAGGTGGTCGAGCATCTCGAAGGGACCGAGTTTCCAATTGAAACCCCAGCGAATGGCATTGTCGACATTCGCAATGTCATCAGCGATCTCGGGAACGAGATCGGCCGCATACCGCAACGTGCCGCCGAAGACATCCCATGCGAGTTGACCCTGGGGCGAATCGTGAAACAACACCTCACCCAGCCCGGTGGGCAGCCCGGCGATGTCGGGAGCAACCGGCGCCCTCCACTCTTCGCTCTGCAGATCGAAGGTCTCCTTGGTCTTTGAACCATCGTCGCTCTTGAGAACTCGGCCGAACCCGCCGGCGGCGCGAGCCTTCCGGCCGAGCTGGCCACGCTCCAGCATCCGCTGCTCGACATCAGGGAAACTGGTGAACTGGTGACCGGCATCGTCGGCGGGCAAGTTGACCGACAGGTTCTTGCCGACCAGGTCCATGACGTCGAGGCCGATGAGATCGATGAGCCCGTAGAGACCGGTGGGAGGCAGTCCGACGAACTGTCCGAGTATTGCGTCGATCGTTTCCTGCTTCATTCCAGCATCGAGGTATGGCTTGGCCCGGTGAAGGCCGGCCAACATGAAGTAACACCCGATCCGGTTGCCGATGAAGTTCACTGTGTCTTTGGCATGGACGACTCCCTTCCCGAGCTGTTCGGCTCCGAAAGTGGCAAATGCGGCGACTACTTCTCGGGTCGTTTCTTCGCCCGGCACGAGCTCGAACAACTTCATGACCTTGACCGGGTTGAAGAAGTGCGTGATCGCAGTGTCGGTTCTGAGTGCGTGAGGCATCCCCACCAGAATCGAGCGAAGTGGGATGCCCGACGTGTTCGAAGAGACGACCGAGCCAGGCCGGCGCAACGGCTCGATTCTGGTGAACAGGCCGCGTTTGGTTTGGAGATCTTCCACAATCGCCTCGCAGATCCAGTCGTAGTCGGCGATCTTGTCAAGGTCTGCCTCGATGGTTCCTGTGTCCACCAGGTGCCGGTGATCCTCCTCGACGGCGGAAAGACCCCGTTCAACTGCCTCGGGGGTCAGATCCAGCATGAGCACTCGACAGCCCGCTGCCGCCGACGCCGCAGCAATGCCTGAGCCCATGGTTCCACAACCGATGACGGCTACCGATTCGATCGATCGCGAGCTTGGGACCGTTTGTTCACGAGTTTCAACCACCGTGTCAGCGTAGGGAAGAAGTTGTTCGAGCATCCACCACCCGGCACGTTCTGTCAGACACTATTTGTCTCAATCGAACAGCGATTTCTGACTCTGAGCGGTGGCCCAACAGCACTCAGAGGTAGTTTGAGTTTTTCTTTCTATTTCGCTTGACGACGTGCGTCGACGTGGTGAAGGTATCTGTTCCAGCCCACGGGGAATCCGGAAGCGGAACGGTCGAAAGGCCCGAAGCCGAAGGTCGAACCAAGGGTCGATCGGACGGGAAGATCCAAGACCTCACAAGGGTTGCGGCTCGGAACCGAAGATCCCGTCGAGGCTGATCCCGACGACTCGCAAGGGTCCGAAGAATCAGGCTTGGCACCGCCTGCCGCATCGTTGTGGTCTCGCAAGAGATCCGGGATTGTGTGGAGGTTTCGCCCAACGGCCCACACCCTGGATCCGCAAGGACCTGGGGAGTGCGCTCGAGGGCGATCAGCCCAATGGTCTGCCACGAGGAATTCGCAAGGGTCTCAACCGAGTGAGCCAGAGGGTTAGGTGAGTTCCACCTGCCGACCTGCCGGCGTGAAGTGACCAGCGGAGCAATTCGCTGCAAGCTGATCACCCGTGGCGACGCACCCGGTTCGCCCTCCGCTTCGGCGGGGCGCAGACCGGTTCGGTACGCACCTCCGGACTTGGGTCCGGCCTGCCAGCACCCCAGTGGTGACGGGCGGTGACAGAAGCATGCAGGTGCCTGCCCGCATATTTCGGTCACTCTCGGATCTGCTCGCTGGAGCACAGGTCGATTCCTGAAAGGGAGGAGCCGAAAACGCAACACTGCCCGCTGGTCGCAAGACCAACGGGCAGTGAAACTCAGTCGGAATGACGGTACTGCCGCCCTGAACGACTGTGGTGGATACCCGCCGCATTAGAACCCCGAGCCTGCGGGCTCGGGGTTCTTCCTTTTCCCGTGGGCTACCGGTCAACGTTGTCCATGAAGCGGTTCGGCCGGAAGCGTTGCTTCTTCTCACACACCAGACGGTCACCGTTTGTATCGACTCGCCGGCCCATTTCTCGCCGCCCATCTGCGTCCACCACTTCCCATCCATCTGGGCAGTTCATCGAGTCCAGCGTCATCGAAGGCGAGCACCCGGTGATCGGCGGTTTCGGCCAGTTCGTCATTCATGAGGCCTCCCAACAGGTGGAACGCCCCGATGCCGACCAACACAACCGTGCCAACCAGCAGTACTGCATCGACGATCACGCCTCCTCGTTCGCCCCTGTCGGAAAGGGAGGCCGAACGGCTTTGGTTCATCTTCAACGGTGGCTCCTAGCGGACAGTCCCTGATCAGCTCCAACTGTGCCGATCCAACTATCAGCTTCGACAATGATGTCCGAGTTCTTGAATCGAGATCGCTCCGGGTCAGCTGACCCAAATTCCTGTGGGTACCCACAGTGGGTGTGGCCCTCACGGGTGCAGAATCGCTGTTTGTGGCTGTCAGCAGGTTTTTGCCGCCACGGGTCCCCCGCACCCATGACCTACGATGCCAGCGATGCGGCGACACCAACTTGGAGCGCTCGCCCTGGTTCTGCTGACGGGATGCACCTCACAGGCAGTCGCTCCCGCTCCCACAACCACCGAGCTGATCGCACCGGAGTCGACGGCTGCTGCGGTCGGGTCAACTTCAACGGTCACGGTTCGCCCGACTCCACCTGACACCGAGATCGTTCCAACCCAGACCGAAGCGCTCTATGCCTACCTGTCCGGGCTCCAGCAGGACAACGGTGTTCGGGTTGGCCTGGTCGCTCACAGAGCATCCAACCTGCCCGAGGGTCGAACGATCGACGTCATCGACTCGTCAACGGAGCTGGAGTTGGTGCGCATCTTCGCACCTGAGCACGGCCTGGCAGGAACTGCGGATGCCGGCCAGCCGGTGACCGACAGTATCGAACCGGTGACCGGAGTTCCCGTTGTCAGCCTCTATGGCACCAACCGCGAACCGACAACAACCGATCTGAATGACCTCGACGTCATCGTCTACGACCTTCAGGACGTAGGGGTGCGTGCCTACACCTACATCAGCAACCATGGGCATCATGATGAACGCCGCCAACGCAGCTGGAATCCCGTTTGTGGTCATTGATCGTGCCAATCCACAAGGCCAGGTGATCGATGGCCCCGTACTCGTTGCCGGGCTCGAGTCGTTCATCAGTCCGTATCCAATTCCAACTGTCTACGGACTGTCGTCGGGAGAGCTCGCTCGACTCCTGGTCGGCGAGGATTTCGTCGACAGCAGCGCTGTGACCGTGGTCGGCCCACAGGCCCCGCTGCCTGAGGAGTGGATCCCGCCGAGTCCGAACCTGCCCACAGTGGAGACGGCCTGGCTGTACCCGGCAGTGGTGGCATTTGAAGCCACTGTTCTCAGCGAAGGGCGGGGCACGGAGGAGCCGTTCACGACGTATCGGTGGACCGGGAGTCAACGCTAGGGCCGTAGTGGCATCGCTGGAGAACCGGCAAATGCTCGGCCTCGACGTTGTGGCGACGGAGTTCACTCCTCGAGCGATTCCAGGCATGGCCACCAGCCCCCGCTACGAGGGACAAACGATTCCCGGGGTCCGCCTGTCCACCAGAGGACCGCTGGCCGAACCACTACGGGTCACGGTGGAACTGCTCGACTCCTTCATGGACGCCTCCGCTGATCGAGCCCAAATCATCAACCGACCCGAGGTGTTCGATCGACTGGTGGGTGACCCAGCGGTTCGAGAAGCGCTTTTGGCCGACACTCCGCCAGCCGACATTGCGGCCGGCTGGGCCGGAGATGTTGCCCGGTTCGAACAGCGATCCCTTGCCTACCGCAATTAGGCAAACGAGTCCTCTTCGCCTGGCCACGCATCCTCGTCAGCTGCCTCCATCCAGAGGAAGACGGCGTAGAAGAAGAGCAGCAGCACCGCCGAGAAGATCACGGCAAACAACCAATCGACTGCAACCCCGATCCATATGAACGTGACGAACTGAAACGAAGCGGACTTGTTGAATCGCCTGGCCGCTCGGACAAATCCGTTCACGGTCTCCCCGAGGCTGCCGTGGCTTACAGCTTGCGTACCGCGCCGGTGTCGGCGCTGGTGACCATGCTGGCATAGGCCCGAAGCGCAAGACTCACGTGGCGCTCACGGTTCTTGGGCGTGTACGCATCGGCTCCCCTCGCTTCTTCATCGTCGCGCCGCTCAGCAAGAACCGTCTCCTCGACCTCGAGTCTGATCGAACGATTGGGGATATCGATGCTGATCACATCGCCGGTCTCGACCAGGGCGATCAGGCCGCCGGCTGCAGCCTCGGGCGATGCGTGACCGATCGACAGGCCCGAAGTGCCTCCCGAGAAACGACCATCGGTGAGCAGCGCGCACTCGGTGCCGAGGCCGCGGCTCTTGATGTAGGTGGTGGGGTACAACATTTCTTGCATACCGGGCCCACCCTTGGGGCCCTCGTAGCGCACGATCACGACCTCACCGGCCACGACCTCCCCGCCGAGGATTCCTTCCACCGCATCGTCTTGGCTCTCGTACACACGGGCCGTACCGCTGAAGGTGAAGTTGCTTTCGTCCACGCCGGCAGTCTTGACGATACAACCGTCTTCGGCGATGTTGCCGTACAGCACAGCGAGACCGCCCTCGGATGTATACGCATGTTCGACGTCACGAATGCAACCACCGACCCGATCGATATCGAGGCTGGGCCAACGTGTGCTCTGGCTGAAGGCGACCTGGGTTGGAATACCGGCCGGGCCAGCGGAGAACAGGGCCTTGGCCGCTGCGGTTGCGGTGGGCCGGGCGATGTCCCACTGATCGAGCGCAGCACCCAGCGTCTCGCTGTGAACCGTTGGCATGTTCGTATCGATCAGGCCGCCGCGGTCCAGTTCGCCGAGAATACCCATGATTCCACCGGCCCGATGGACATCTTCCATGTGGTACTTGTCGGTGCTGGGAGCGACCTTGCAGATGTTGGGAACGCGGCGACTGATCCGATCGATGTTCTCCATGGTGAAGTCGTGGCCCGCTTCGTGAGCGGCCGCCAGAATATGGAGCACTGTGTTGGTGCTGCCCCCCATGGCGATGTCGAGCACCATCGCATTCTCGAACGCCTTGGGGCTAGCGATATTTCGCGGCAGAACCGAATCGTCGTCCTTTTCGTAGTAGCGACGAGCGAGATCAACCACGGTGCGCCCTGCGGTGAGGAACAACTCTTCGCGATCGGAGTGGGTCGCGAGGGTCGAACCGTTGCCGGGGAGGGAAAGACCGAGGGCCTCGGTGAGGCAGTTCATGCTGTTGGCGGTGAACATCCCCGAACACGAGCCGCACGTCGGGCAGGCCGATCGTTCTATCGCAGCGACATCCTCATCACTCACCTTGGCGTCACCGGCGGTCATCATGGCCGATATCAGATCGACCTTCACCTCGCCGCCAGCGAGCTGGGTCTTGCCGGCCTCCATCGGTCCGCCACTCACAAACACGGTAGGAATGTTGAGCCGCAGAGCTGCATTCAGCATTCCGGGCGTGATCTTGTCGCAGTTCGAGATGCACACCAGAGCGTCGGCACAGTGGGCATTCACCATGTACTCGACGCTGTCGGAAATCAGGTCTCTACTCGGGAGGCTGTAGAGCATTCCGCCGTGACCCATGGCGATGCCATCGTCGACTGCGATGGTGTTGAACTCCTTGGCCACTCCTCCCGCCGCCTCGATCTCCCGAGCGACCAACTGTCCGAGATCCTTCAGATGCACATGACCGGGGACGAACTGGGTGAACGAGTTTGCAATTGCGATGATGGGTTTGTCGAAGTCGTCGTCGGTCATTCCGGTGGCACGCCACAGCGCTCGGGCGCCGGCCATATTGCGTCCGTGGGTCGTGGTGCGGGAGCGATACTCAGCCATCGTCCCAGGCTATTCCAAACGGACCTTTCCGACGTACCCGCCGTCAGCAGCGATCCACGAAAACGGCCTTGATCATTCCGCCCCACTCATGGGTGATGCGGGTGAACCGCTCGCGCCCGACCCGTCTTCACGCTCACTGCGGTCTGGATGTCGCCATCGAAACAGCGCCGCAGCAGCATGTGGCTACGAGCGATGTGATCGTCCGATGTCACGAGAATGACGGACCGCCAGCCCCGCTCGGCGGCCACCTCGGAGGTGACGATCGCATTTCCGAAGGTGTTCACCGGGTTCGACAGGCGGCACCCGGTCGCGAACGAATAGGCCGAGCCGTCACAGATAGCGGCCTCGAGATCGGTCTGTTTCACGTCCGTGGCGATGAACAGCACCGGTGCGAGCTCTTCCTCGGCCAGCTCCACAGCGAGCTCGAGTCGCTCATCAGCCTTTCCGCCACCAGGGAAGACCACGATCGCATCGGCTGGGACGAGGACCTCCGAAACCGTCGGGTTGATGAACCACCGATCGGTCAGGAATGCGAACAACACCGACCGCACCGAGGGCCACCGCTACCAACATCAGCCAGCCTCCTCTTCCGCCCTCTGACCACGACGGCCAACGTAGCGCGCGGTGCTTTCGGCCCGTTTTCGCTCTCCACGATTACCCAGGAACCGAGGACCCTGCTGTTCGGCAGCTGTCTACCCGTTTCCAGAGGATCACGCCATGTCCCCCACCCGTAGCTGCTGCCCTTGTCGTCGGTATCTTATGCGCCGGAGCTCTGGCCACCGTCCAACTGCTCGATCGCGGCCCCGACACACGAGAAATCGGTGTTTCGGTGTCCGCCGAAGACGATGTCTCCACCACACGCTCCCCGCCCCAGAACTTTGGCCCGGTTCCGGATCTGGTCGGCCTCGATGGGTGGCTCCAGACCGATGGGACGTCGTTCGCAACGGTGAAGGGTGAGGTTACGATCGTCCAGTTCTGGACCTACACCTGCCACAACTGCACGGCCACGATCCCGTTCCTTCAGCAGATCTACGCCGAGCACCACGACAGCGGGTTGGAAATCATCGGCGTGCATGCACCCGAGTTCGAGCGCGAGAAAGATCCTGTAGGCATCCAAGATGCCGCCGATCGGCTAGGTGTGGCGTGGCCGATCGCTCTCGACACCGAGAAACAGAATTTTCGGGCCTGGCAGGGATCTCGGCGGTTCTGGCCACGCACCTACGTGATCGACCAGAATGGCGATGTTCGATTCGACAAGATCGGCGAAGGTAAGTACGCAGAACTTGAAGCGACGGTTGCCTACCTGCTGGCGAACGGCGCATAGGCGAGAGACTGAACCAGTGCTCGCCCTATTCGGTGAAGGCCTCACCTCGGCCCTGTTTCCGTGCAGCCTCGTGCTCGCGGTGCCAGGCGTCGCTGTTGGCCTGGCGGCCCGACGCTTCTCCGCAGCTGCGCTCGGTACGTTTGTTCTGGGCCTGCTGATCTCCTCCTGGCTGCGGTTTGCAGGCATCATCGGCGTTTGGCCCTCGCTGATCACCGGCGCTGCGTTTCTACTGTCCGGAATCGTGCACCTCGTTGCCACCGCCAAACGACCTGCCGCAGTGGCCGCCGCGGCCAGTTTCGCGGTAGGCGGGGCAACGGGATCGCTGTGGCGGCCATGTGTGGGTGATGACTTCGGCAACGTACTGAATGCCATGGCCGGATCGGGCCTGAGCGGCGGGTTCGATCTCGGTGTCTACATCGTCGGAGTGATGGCACCCGTCATCGCTCTCACAGCAGCTGCCAACGCTGTGCCACCAGCATGGATCGAACGAGCCTCTCGGCCGATGAGCTGGCTCGGAGGTGGGATCCTTGTACTCCTCGGTGTCGCAACCATGGCCGGCCTCGATGACCAGGTCGTCAACAGGCTGTTCGAGCTGAGCAGCTTCTGATGCTGGTGGGGTCTGACCTCCGATAGCGGAGCGGGGTCAGACCCGGGTCGTCAGACCGATACCGGTTCGTCTGAGGTCTCGACTCCGGCTTCGACATGCGAAGGACGCACAACAGGAGCGACCGGCTCGGTCTGGCGGCGGCGCCAAGCGCGGTACGCCAGAAACGCAAGGGGGAAGACCCAGATGAACGGAAGTGCGAAACCGGCGACAACCAGCAGCATACGAACGATCTCGGTGAGGCCGCCCCAGCCGGTGCTGAGCCCGTCAGCGAAACCGGGATCGGTCTGCTTGGGCACGATCGAGATCGCAAGGTCTTCGGTATCGCTCACCGAGTCGAGGCTGACGGTGGTGTCGGTGGCGTCCGCGGCCGGAACAGCGGCAGCCTGAACCTTCGCCGTGCTCAGGATCCGGTTGCCGCTCGCCTCGAACTCGTAGGCATAGACCAACCGCTGTCCCGGCTCCAGAGGCCGCTGGGTCGATCCCTGAACCAGCTCGAGGTCCTTGAATTCGACTCCCAGCGCGGCGTCACGAAGGTTGATGTCGGTGAGCCCGGTCTCCCCGTTGTTCAAGACCTCATAACACACCGTTACTTCAGCGCCGTCCTCGACACTGTTGGCCTTGGTTCCACAGCTGAACCCGGCGTCGTGGCCCTGGTGGATCGAGGTTGTGAGCGCGATCCGCGGGGTGGGCGCCGCCGGAGGGAGTCGTTCGATGAGCGTGATTGTGATGGTCGAAAGTGCCACCTGGTTCTGAAGCGTTCGAAGTTGACCTCGGAGGGTTTCCAGATCGGTTTCGCGGTTCCGCAGCTCGTTTTCGAACGTCGCAATCTGATTGAGATCGCTGGCACCGGCCAGGAAGCCTCGAAGCCGCTCCACGCTCAGTTCGGTCGACGTGATCCGGCTCTCGAGATCCACAACCCGACCCGTCACATCGGTGGCGTCGACTTTCTGCTCCAGCAGCGTACCCACCCCGGAGAGATCGTTCAGTACGGCTTGGAAGTCGCTGGGCGGTACCCGGAACACCATTGTCGTGCGGTTGGCTTCTCCCCCTGATGCAATCCGGGTGTCCTGATTGAAGAGCAGTCCGCCCACAGCCTGAACCGTATTGAGGACCTCCTGGGACGCGGCCCCAACGTCGGGGACTTCGGCTGTCACCGTGGCGGTTCGAATGATGTCGCGCCCGGTGTCGATCGGATCCGGCAACTCGGTCGTCTCTTGATCCCCGGGGACTGAAGGCTGACGGTTCGCATCCGCTGGAGCGGCAGGAGCTCCGGCTTGTGCAAGATCGGCGGCGTCGTCTTGCATCGCCTCTGCGTCGGCCACAACGCCCCGCTCAGAGGCTGCGATCGAGCCACCATCATCGCTGGACCCGTCGTCGCTGGAAATGCTGTCGTCGGCGGAAGCATTACCGGCTTCTGAGTCGTCGGTTCCCTGACTACAGGCGGTGAGTAGGAGGACGAGGGCTGCCGCGATTGCTACCAGTCGTGGGTTCATGACTGTGAGACGAACAGCGTTGACAAGCTGGTTCCCCCGTCACCGGATTGCAACAGTCATTCATCTAGACGTGTGCGTGGTCACGGTGCAGTTCGGTGTTCTTGCGCTCACTGAAGATGATCGCCCCCACAAGCATCGAGAGAATGATCGCAAGGGACACAAATGTGTTGAGGTGGTACCACGGACTGACGGTCATCTTGAGACCGACAAAGATCAAGATCGCACCGAGGCCGTGCGAGAGATAGTGGAAGCGCTGGCGTGCATCAGCGAGGAGGAAATACATCGCCCGTAGACCGAGGATGGCGAAGGCATTGGCCGCAAAGACGATGTACGGCTCGTTGGAGACAGCAAGGACGGCGGGAACCGAATCGACCGCAAAGATGATGTCGGTGAACTCCACGACGACCAGGGCGGCAAACAGTGGTGTCGCGGCCCGCTTGCCGTTGTTGATCGTGAAGAACTTGTGCCCATCGAACTCCTTGCTCACCGGCATCACGCGACGCAGTAGGCCCAGGCCGGTTGTCTTGGCGTCCTCGCCCTCGTCGTCGCGGTGGCGGATGATCTTGGCTCCGGTGTAGATGAGGAAGGCTCCGAAGAAGACCAGTACCCACACGAATCGGCTGATCAGAGTGGCACCGATCAGAATGAACAGGAAGCGGAGGGTCAGGGCTCCGAAGATTCCCCAGAACAACACCCGGTGCTGATACTTCAGCGGGATCTTCATCGAGGAGAAGAGGATCGCCCACACGAACACGTTGTCGATGCTCAACGACTTCTCGATCAGGTAGCCACTGATGTACTCACCGAACGCTTCGCCGCCGAACTGGTAGGCGATGAAACCGCCGAAGAGCAGTCCGCACATCACCCATCCGGCACTCTCACGAAGAGCCTCGTTTCCGCTGGGCTCATGATCGTGGCGGTGTCGGTAGAGATCAAAGGCCAACATCGCCAGGATCACCACGATCAGCAATCCCCAGGTCCACGGCGGAATGCCATCTGCGCCCGGATCCCAGAAATTTTCGCGGGCTTCGACGCCAAAGAGAAGCGATGTCATATCGCCATAGTGTTACCCAGATTCAGCGCCAACGCGACCCCAACCGGTGACCAACACCTGCCACTCTGTTACGGTGCGTCGGCTCATCCCCCTGCTGATTCTGCTTCTCCTGGCTGCTTCGTGTTCCAGCGCTGGCGACAACCTCGACGTCGCCGCCGATGACACCACGACGACCACGTCCCGCGCTCAACGAACAACCGGCACCCGAGCTCGGTCGGAGACGACCATTGCGAAACCGCCGACGACGGCCGCGTCCGGAGCCGTGGAATCGAGCGAGAGCACCCCCGGTCTCTTGGGATTGGACGTGGGCGACCCCGGAGACGACATGTCGGGGCTGACCGGCGAACGCACCCTGGGATCGATCGGTGATCCGACCTTCCCGGGCCTGGGGAACACAGGGTACGACGTGCAGAGTTACAGCATCGCCTTGGATCTGACGGGTGTGGAGCTAGTCGCCGAGACGACCGTGGATCTCGTCGCCAGTGTGGATCTGACCAAACTGCATCTGGATCTGGTTGGAATGGAAGTCGACGAGATCCGGGTCGACGACGAACCAGCGCTGTTCAACCGAAACGCACGCGAACTCATTGTGCGGCTACCCAACCCGTTGACTGAGGGCGAGCGTGCGTCGATCTTTTGGCCTACCACGGAACACCGTCACCGATCGACGCCGGTGACGAGATTCCATTCAACCTGGGCTTCCAAACCCGCCCGTGGGGAAGCTTCGTCGCATCTGAGCCCATCGGCGCAGCCACGTGGTTTCCCGGGAACGACCACCCTCAGGACAAGGCGTTGTTCCGGATCGAATTGACCGTTCCAGTGGGGCAGACCGGGGTCGGGCCGGGAACGCTGGTCGACTCCCGGATCAACGCCGACGGCTCCGAAACGCTGGTCTGGGCCGCTCGTGAACCGATGACCACCTACCTCGCATCGATCGCCACCGGTGACTTCGAGGTCACCAGCGAAACAACTGGCACTGGACTGGTCGTCCGCCACGCTGTTCACCGCGACGCTCTACTGGAAACCGGCGACGCACTGGAAAGCACCGAAGAGATGATCACCGGTTTCGAAGAACAGTTCGGCCCGTATCCGTTCGAGAGCTACGGGGTCCTGGTTGTTCCCGAGCAACTGGGATTCGCGTTGGAGAATCAGACCCTGAGCCTGTTCGGTACCGACGTGATCGGAAGTCCCTCCGCCCAACCGATCCTTGCCCATGAGCTCGCCCATCAGTGGTTCGGCAACGACATATCCCCCGCAGCGTGGGATGACATCTGGCTCAACGAAGGTTTTGCAACATGGGCCGAATGGTGGTGGACCGAACGCACCACCGGTATCGATGTCACCGAAGTAGCTCGGACCATTCCGATGGAACCCCTGGCCGGCCTCACACCGGACACGCTGTTCGACATCAACGTCTACTGGCGGGGTGGGTTGACGTTGGAAGCGCTGCGCAGAACCGTCGGCGATGACGCATTCGGTGAGATCCTGCGCGAGTGGTCTCGTCGCTACGGCGGAGGGGTCGCGAGCACCGAGGACTTTCTGGATCTCGTGACCGAGATGGCGGGCCGGGACGCCACCACCATCGTGAGTCAGTGGATCTTCTCGCCCGATATGCCCGAACTACCTCCGGACCGATGACCAGAACGGCGGTCTACCCCGGCTCGTTCAACCCGCCTACCGTTGCGCACCTCGATCTCAGCGTTGCCGTGATGGCCCAACGCAACGTTGACGTCGTCGTCTGGAGTCTGAGCCGCATCACGTTGGGAAAGGACCCCGATGGTCACCCCACCATCGATGAGCGACGAGCCGTTCTGGAAGCCGTCGCCGAGCAGTACGCCTGGCTCGAAGTCCAGGTGACGGACGCCCAACTCCTGTCCGAAATCGCCACCGGTTTCGACGTGTTGATCATGGGAGCCGACAAGTGGGCTCAGATCAACGAACTGGACTGGTATGAGAGTGCTGAGCACCGCAACGCTGCGATGGCCGCCCTACCCGAACTGGCGGTTGCCCCCCGTCCGCCCCATCTGGTTCCGATCGAGTTCGCAGTCACCTTCGAGAACAACGAGCGAGTCAGCTCCACGGCCGCTCGATCCGGGGCGCACCACCTCATGCTCCCCCCGGCTCGGGCCAGCGGCCTATGGGACTGAGCGGACCCTGCCGGTGGTCCGGCGGATACCAGTGATCAGCTCAGAGCCAGTTCGAGAACCTCGTCGATGTGAGCGGCCAAGTGCACTCGAACAGTCTCGAGAACCTCGTCCGGCACGTCTTCGAGGTCGTGCTCGTTGTCCTTGGGCAAGATGACCTCACGTAGACCGGCTCGGTGAGCGGCGAGGACTTTCTGTTTCACGCCGCCAATGGGAAGAACCCGGCCCTGAAGCGTCACCTCACCAGTCATGGCCAGGTCCGGTCGCACAACCCGTCCGGCCAGCAAGCTCACCAACGCTGTGGTCATCGTGATACCGGCAGAGGGTCCGTCCTTGGGAACGGCCCCAGCCGGGAAATGCACATGGAGGCGCTGCCCTTCGGGCATCTCGAATCCGAGCCGGCTGGCATGGGCGGTGACAACCGACCGAGCGATCGCAGCCGACTCTTTCATCACATCGCCCAGCTGTCCGGTGAGAACCGGTTCCCCTTCGCCGGGAACCAGGGCTGTCTCCACGAAGAGAACATCGCCTCCCGCACCGGTGACTGCGAGACCGGTGGCGATTCCCGGTCGATCGATACGGTTCTCCACTTCCTCGAACGGGATCGGTCGTCCGAGCAGCTCACGCAGATCGTCGGGAACCACGACGACAGGCTCACCGTCATCCTTGGACCCGTCGGCGATTGATGTGAGCGACTTGCGCAGGGCCTTGTCGAGCAGCCGCTCCAGCCGGCGTACGCCGGCCTCGCGCGTGTAGTTGGCAGCGATCGACCGGATCGCATCCTCGGTGATTTCCACTTCACCAGGTCGAAGCCCGTTCTGCTCGATCAGCTTGGGCAGCAGATGGTCCGCAGCGATAGTGGATTTCTCGGATTCGGTGTAGCCGTCGAGGGCGATGATTTCCATCCGGTCGAGGAGCGGTCCGGGGATCGTGTCCAGCACGTTGGCGGTCGCAATGAACACAACATCACTGAGGTCGAGTTCGAACTCGAGGTAGTGGTCCCGGAAACTGTGGTTTTGGGCCGGATCGAGCACCTCCAGCAATGCCGCCGACGGATCGCCGTTCCAACCGCCAGAGACCTTGTCGATCTCATCGAGCAGTATCACCGGATTCATGCTTTCCGCCTCACTCAAGCGCTCGGACGAGCCGGCCGGGTCGAGCACCGACATAGGTACGGCGGTGTCCCCTGATCTCGGCTTCATCGCGGATACCACCAAGAGCAAGGCGTACGAATCTGCGACCCAGGGCCGCAGCAACCGACTCTCCAAGGCTGGTCTTGCCCACACCGGGAGGACCGACCAGAGCAAGAATCACCCCCTTGCGGCCACGGGTTTGGATACCGCGTTCAGAGCGAAGCTTCCGCACGGCCAGATGTTCGACGAGGCGGTCCTTCACTTCGTCGAGGCCGGTGTGGTCAGCATCGAGGATGCGACGGGCCTCAACAAGGTCGAGGTTCTCTTCGGATCGGTTGGTCCAGGGGAGGTCGAACACTGTGTCGAGCCAGGTTCGAACCCAATTCGCCTCCATCGACTCGGTGCCGGTTCGTTCCAGGCGATCGATCTCGGTGGAAATCGCCTTGACCGCAGGGTCGGTGAGAGATTCAACGATCTCGTCAAGCCTGGTTCGGTAACCAGAAATCAGGTCGTTGTCACCCTCGCCCAGTTCGCTCTGAATCGCCGCCAGCTGGCGTCGGAGGATTGCCTCCCGTTGATTCTTCTCGAGGTCTTGGTTCACCTCGGCGTTTATGCGCGCACGAGTCTTGAGCTCGGCCAGAGCCTCCTTGACCCACGTGGTAGCGAGGCGGAGACGTTCGTCGACGTCTACCGTCTCGAGCAGTTGAACCCGACGGTCATTGGAGAGATCGGGCCAGTAGCCAACCGAATCCGCCAGAGCGGACGGTGTGGTGAGTTCGGCGAGGGCGCCCGCCATGCGACGACCTCCGACACTTTCCAGTAGCGCGCCGGCCGCGGCGCGGTACTCCGATACCAGTTGATCGGTCTGATCGGTTGGCGAATCGTCGATGAGTTCGGCTTCAACCCATAGACCGGCACTGGCGCCGATCACGCCCACACCAACGCGGGCTCGCTGGTGCGCCTTGATGGTGATCGCTGGCGTGCCATCGGGTAGCTGGCCGCTGTCCTCGATCGTGGCGGTCACACCAACCCGAGCGAAACGCTGCCCGCTGCCGCTGTCGAATCGAGGAACGAGCAACAAACGGCCCTGAGCAGAGGCAGCTTCGAGTACCTGGCGAGCCTCATCGGACTGGATCGAGATCGTTACGACAGTGTCAGGAAGAATGACGCCATCGGGAAGGGGAAGTACGGGGAGGGTTTCGGGGCGGGTATCGACATCCATTGCAACTCCAATTGCGATATTACTGAATTACACGTAATGTGTGAGTGGGTCAACGACGGAACGACACTCTTTGTTCCCGAGAATCCGCACTCCGACCTCGAGGAATCAAAATGCCTGCTCATAAGCGTGCCAACCAGAAACGTCGAGGTCCTCGGCGGTTTGAAGATCTACCACCCTGTGACCCTGATGAAGCGGCCGCATGGTTCGCCGGCCAGCTGCCCGACGAGTGGTTCATCGCACCGGTGGAGTTGCTGGTCGATCGTGATGAGATCATCGTGACCGGAACCCTGGCCGTGCCCGAACAAATCCCCGACGGCGACGCCGCCGCCGCTGTGGCATCGGAAAGTCGGATCGCCGCTTGGCGTGAGGCCACGCGTCTCGATCGTATGGCGGTTGCCGACGTCGCCCAAGTTCGCTGGCAGCGCCACGTCACCTGGGCGGCCCGCTGTGATGAAAACGAGGTTCGATTCACCTCGGCTGCGGTTCCGGTGATGACACGCCTACTGTTCGAGGACCGTCAGGTTCTCGACACCCTCATCGACGCCGGCGTTGCACGGTCCCGGTCAGAAGCGATGGCCTGGTGCGTGAATCAGGTCGGGCAGAATCGAAGCCAATGGATCGACAAACTTCGCACCGCGATGACCGAGGTGGAACGGATCCGGAACGAGGGCAGCTAACCGCTTTCCGTCCGGGGCGGCCTCTCAGCTCACGCGCTGTCGCTCACCTGCATTTCGACCGTGCGATCGACAGTGTCTGAGTCGCGAACGTCCAGTACCGATCGAGCGCGGCTAGTTGGTTTCAGTCGTTGTGCCACTGCTTTTGGGGAGAAGTCGGTGGGTCCTTCGCTCGAGCGACCACTGCTGACCACCACCTTCTTCAGCTCTCCGGTGGCAGTGGACAGGGCACTGTTGATCACAGAGGGACGACGGCCACGATGGAGGTCGAGCCGCTCGCCCAGTACGAAGTTGACGGCAGCGCCGATCAGCAACACCTGAGCTGCCACCCAAATCCATGTGAGCGCCAGCAGGAAACCACCGATGATTCCCAAAACGCTGCTGCCGTCGCCCTCGTGGCTCACCAGTCCCACGTAGCGGTTGAAGCCCACCGAAAGCGCCCACCAGAACACCGCCGCAACCAGAGCGCCTGGCAAGTCCCACCGCCACTTGCTTCGAGCGGAGGGTCCGTAGTGGAAGAGCAGGCTGGCCCACCCGACCAGGAGAATCATCGACACGGCGGCGCTGACAACGCCCTCGAGCGGCACCTCGAACCGGCTCCAAACGAGGATCTCCAGCAGCACGATCGGTACCAGCACCAGGACCGTGCCCAAGCCCAGGATCAAGCCCACAAACCGTGTGTGGTACCACGCCCTTCCGTTTTCGATGTCATACACGGTGTCGAGGGCCCGAATCATGCCGGCGAAACCCCGGCTGATCGTGTAGAAGGTCAAGCCGGCCGCGATTGTGAAGACGCCGGTCTGGGGCTGAGCAAACAGGTTGTTCACCGCATCGCGAGCCGTCGTGGCACCCTCTGCAAATGTCTCGTTGACGAATTTCAGAACCTCGAACTGGATCTCACTCTCGAGGCTGGTACCGACGATGGTGTCGAGGAAGCTGGCCGAGGAAACCAGAGCCAACACAGCCGCTGGCACCGTGATCAAGATCCAGAACGTGACTCCGGCTGCGAGGTCGCCGATCCCACCGAAATACCAGACCTTGACAACATCCCAAACGAAACGCGGGAAACCTTTGATCGCACCGACGAGAGAAGACACAACAACGCAATAGTAGAGAACTGAACGCCCGAGGTGGCGTACAGCACCAATGAAGGGCCACGTGACCTTCGACCGGCTGCGAGTACCGTAGGCGCCGTGAGCGTTCCAAGGCCCATCTTCTCGACCCGTTCGGCCGGAGAAGCGTTCATGGTGGAACCCGCCGACGGGCACGCCGGACCCGGAGTTCTAGTGCTTCACAGTTGGTGGGGACTCAACAACTGGACCAGGGACTTCTGTCGGCGTATTGCCGACCTCGGGTACACGGTGATCGCCCCCGACCTACTCCAAGGCGCCACTCCGAAAACCGAAGCCGAAGCGGAGAAGGTCCTGGCCGAACGGAACCCTGACGAACTCAGCGGTCTTGTGATGAGTTCGGCCAGCACCGCGCGGGCGGTTGCCAACGATCCGAATGCGCCGATCGCTGTTGTGGGGCTCAGCATGGGTGCGTCGATGGCGATGTGGCTGGCAGCGCGACTTCCCGACGAGATCGTTGCCGCGATCGTCTTCTACGGCACGCAGTCGATCGACTTCGACGACGCCAAGGCCACGTTCCAGGGCCACTTCGGCGACGACGACCACCTGGTTTCCGAAGAAGATCGCGTGCTGACCGAATCGTTCCTTCGACTCGGCGACAACACCACCGACTTCCATGTGTACCCGGGAGCAAAACACTGGTTCATGGAGCATGGCGGGAACTTCGACGACGAAGCTGCAGCCTTGGCCTTCGAGAGAATGAGCACATTCCTCAAAGCCACTCTGGACTAGCCCCGGCCCCAGGGCTTTCTCAGGGTGTTGTTGGTCAAAAGGCTGACGAGTGAGGACATGGCAGGCTCTAGAGTCAGGCAATGGACTCGCTCGTCACCGCTGACGCTGTCGGCAAGCGTTATGGCAGCTTCAGCGCCTTGAGCAGCGTGGACTTCGTGATCGATCCCGGAATTACCGGACTTCTGGGTGCCAATGGCACGGGCAAGACCACCCTGTTGGGCATGATGCTGGGCCTTCACCAGGTCAGTTCGGGCAAGCTCACGGTCCTCGGAGTCGACCCCTACACCCAGGGGCATCTGATCCGGGCTCGCATGGGGTATGCCCCTGAACATCACACGCTGCCAGGAGACGTGAAGGCATCTGACTTCGTGCACCATGTGGCCGAGCTACACGGTCTGCCCCGCGAGAGGCCAAGACCAGGGCCAGTGATGCGTTGTGGCTCGTCGGCTTGGCCGAGGAGAGATTCCGTCCGATGGGAACAATGAGCACCGGTCAGCGACAGAGGGTGAAGCTCGCCCAGGCCATCGCCCACGACCCGGCCGTGGTACTGCTCGACGAACCCACCGACGGCCTCGATCCCGAACAGCGCGACGAAATGCTCCGCCTCATCCGCACCGTTGCGACGTCGTTCGGAATCAGCGTCATCCTCAGCAGTCACCTGCTCGACGAAGTCGAACGGATCTGCGATGCGGCCGTGATCATCGGAGAAGGACGGACCCTGGCGGCCGGGTCGTTGGATGCCCTGCGTGGCTCAGGTGCCGACGTTGTCATCGATCTCGAATCAATCGATGATGCGAGGACCATTGTGGCGGCCCTCCAGCACCGATCGATTCCGCACAGCCAGGACGGCAGAAGTGTGGTCGTCAAAGGTGAGGACGAGACCGCGTTCGACGCCGCCAGAGACATCTGCGCCGACAGCGGCGTCAGCATCCGACGTCTCAGCCGTCGTCGCCTTTCGTTGGAGGACGTCTACCTGGAGCGGGCGTCATGACCGCCGAGATTTTCGATCGCGGCTATCGGCGGTACGGCGGGGAGCGCACCGGTGTTCCCGGTGCCATGAAAACACTCGTCAGGTATTCCGTGCGACGCAGCCTCGGGCTCGGCCGATCGGCCCGGTTCAAGATCATCCCCGTGGCCATAATCGTGTTCTCGTTCGTACCGGCCATCGTGTTCGTGGGACTGGCCGCTCTTCTCCCCGACGAGCTCGGCGACGAGTTCCTGCCCACCTATGCCGAGTACTACGGGTTCATCGTCACCACCCTCTACCTCTTTGCCGCTTTCGTGGCCCCGGACCTCTTGTGTACCGATCGACGGACCTCGATGCTGGGCGTTTATCTCGCGTCGCCGCTCGACCGACGTACGTACCTCGCGTCCAAGGCGATTTCAGTGGCCATCATGCTGGGAATCGTGACGATCGGCCCACCGCTGTTCCTGATGATCGCCCTGTGGCTCGAGGGCTCAGGACCGTCCGGGATCACCGAATTCCTGCAGGACGGGGGTCAGATCATTGCATCCGGCGCAATGATGTCGACGGTGTACACCGCAGTGTCGTTCGGTGTGAGTGCAGCTACCGATCGCACCGGCCCAGCGGTCGCTTCCACGCTGGGGCTGTTGGTGGGCAGCTCCACGATCGCAACGATCTTGGCCGAGACAACCGATGTTTCGAGCAACATTCGCCTCCTCAACCTCCTGACACTCCCGGCGGAGCTGGCGTTCCGAATCCATGGTGAGGTCGGCTCATCGGCATGGCTTCCCATTTCCACCATCAACATGTGGCTGGCTGTGATCGGAATCGTTTCCGCTTCGGCGATCTGGGTGTGGAGCCGCTACGGACCGATGCTGGTGCGTCGATGAGCCTTCCTCCCCCACCAGCACCACCGTCCCCCGGCGCTCGCCAGCCTGCACAGGACGCCCCCCCGCCAGTCCCTGAACACGCTGCACCCCCGCCATCACCGCAGAGCACCGTGATCGCCCAGCGTGTCACGAAAGCGTTCGGCTCGCTGGTGGCCGTGAGCGAAGTGAGTTTTGCGATCGGACCCGGCGTTACCGCCCTCCTAGGTCCAAACGGAGCGGGGAAGTCCACCCTGTTGCGGATCCTGTGCGGACTCAGCGTCCCGACCACGGGCACCATTTCGGTGGCAGGAGGTAACCCCCGCACGGTCGCATCGGCCCGGCGGGAGATCGGACTCGTTCCACAGCAGGACGGCATATTCGAGCGGGATTCGGTTCGAAGTTTCGTGGAGCTCGCCGCGACGCTCAGCAATGTGCCCGATGTGCAACAGTCGGTCGACCGAGCGCTGGCTCACGTGGAGTTGGACCAACCGATCGATCGCCCGCTCGGGAACTTCTCCAAAGGGATGCGACAGAGGGCCAAGATCGCAGCGGCGCTCGTACACGATCCTTCGGTTCTGTTTCTCGACGAGCCCTTGAACGGGCTCGATCCAAGACAGCGGCGTTCCATGATCTCGCTGTTCCACGAACTCGGAGAGCGGGGCAAGACGGTGGTTGTGAGCAGCCATGTGCTGGACGAGGTGGAGCGATTCGGATCCAACGTTCTGGTTATTGCGCGGGGCCGGCTCGCAGCCCAGGGCGACTTCCATGCCATCAGACAGTTGATGAACGACCAGCCGCTCCGATTTCGGCTGGTATGCGGGGAAACCCGCAAGGTCGCTGCAGCCCTCGTCGGCGGCGGGCTGGCCGCAGGAGTTCAAGTGCGTGGAGATTCGATCGAACTCACCACCCACGACGCACCACGATTTCGCAGCCAAATCGCGCTGGTATGCCGCCACTATGAAGCCCGCCTCTACGAACTCACTCCGCTCGACGAAGATCTCGAGAGCGTCTTCCGGTACCTGGTTTCATGACATGAAGTCCTTCCTCGCGATCTACAAGCTGGTCCTCAGACACCAACTCACCCGCGGTCGGGTGATCCTGATCGGCCTCGCGATCGCTCTGTGCGGATTGCTCGGCTTCCTGTTTCGCAACGATGGCGACACCAAGTCCGTCACCGTCGGCTTCGTGTCGGTAGCGGGCCTCGGTCTGATCATTCCCGTGATCTCCCTCCTGCTGGGGAGCGGAGCGATGGGCGACTGGCACAACGACGAAACGTTGGTGTACGTATGGCTGCGTCCGGTGCGGCGGCTGGTGATTGGAGCAGGTGCGATCGCGGCCGCCATCACGGTTGCGGTCCCGGCCAACCTCCTGCCCATGATCGCTGCGGTGACGATGGCCCAACAGACTGGCGAAGGGGTGCTGTCGGGAACCATCCGAGCAACTGTGTTGGTCACACTCGCGTACACCTCGGTCTTCACCGTGCTGGGGATCGTGGTCCGCAAGCCGCTGGCCTTCGGGCTCATCTACATCTTCATTTGGGAGTTCTTCGTCTCTCGGGCCGCCGATGGCGCCGCTCGGCTGAGCATCAACAGCTATGGCGCCTCCATGCTCTCCCGAGCAACCGATATCTCGCTCGATTTTGCCGGCAGGGCCGAGTGGGCCACCAACGTTGTGCCGATAACGATCACCGTCGTCGCCACCGGCCTGGCCGCTCTTCGACTTCAGCGTATGGAAGTTGCATAACGTCGAACGGCCTGCCTCGCGGCCGAGCCTTCGCAGCGAGTTCGACCGTCCGATCGCGGCGCTTGCCGTTCCGGCGTTCGGCTCACTGGTCGCCGAGCCCCTCTATGTCCTGGCCGATACCGCAGTGGTCGGTCGGATCGGGACCACCGAGCTGGCTGGGCTTGCGCTGGCATCCACAGTTCTCCTCACCGCTCATGCACTGCTGATCTTCCTCGCCTACGGGGCCACCGGACCGATCGCTCGGATGATCGGTGAAGGTAACCCCACCCGGGCCGCGACCCGCGGGATCCAGGGCATGTGGCTCGCTGGCATTCTCGGGATCGGCATCGCCATCCTCCTGGCTTTGCTGGCCGAACCTCTCCTTCGCCTGCTTCAGGCCGACGGCGAGGTGCTCGATGCCGCCCTCGTGTATTTGAGGGTCAGCCTTCCCGGCTTCCCTTTTCTTCTGTTGGCCCTGGCCGGCGCAGGAGTGCTTCACGGCCGCCAGGACACCCGCCGCCCGCTGGTGATCGCCGTTAGTTCGGCCTTGGTCAACCTCGTCATCGAAATCGTCTTGATCTTCGGACTGGGCCTTGGACTCGGAGCGTCAGCCCTGTCCACGGTGATCGCCCAGGTAGGAGCCGGAATCGCCTACATCTACCTGGTGCTCCGATTCGCCCGCGAGGCCGGAGCATCGATCCGACCCGCACGGGCTCCGATGGTCTCCATCCTCAAGAGTGGGCGGGCCTTGATGGTGCGAACCGCCTCACTTCGGGGAGCACTGACTCTGGGAGCAGGCGTGGCGGCGTCGATCGGAACCGAAGAGGTTGCTGCCCATCAGATTGCGCTCCAGGTGTGGTTCACCCTGGCGCTCGCTCTCGATGCGGTGGCGATCGCCGGCCAGGCCCTCACTGGCCGTTATCTCGGCGAGGGTGATCAGGCGGTGGCGTGGGCAGCGTCCCGCCGGATGATCGAACTCGACACGGCGGTGGCGATCGGCTTCGGAATCGTCATCGCTGTCTTCAGAGAACCGATTGCGACGTTGTTCACCGACGACACAGCCGTGGTGAGCCTCACCGGCATGGTGTTGCTTCACGTGGCTGGCCAACAACCGATCAACGGGGTGGTGTTCGCACTCGACGGAATCCTGATCGGCGCCGGCGACCTGCGGTTCTTGGCCAAGGGAATGGTTGCCGCATTCCTCGCCTTTGGCGCGGCTGCCTTCGTGGTGCTGAGGACCGATGCCGGCCTCGGGTGGTTGTGGGCCGCTCTGTGGATCTTCATGGTGGTCCGGATGGTCCCCCTTCTCCTCCGCTGGCGAAACGGTCGTTGGCTGGACGCCACCACATACTGATCGGGGTGCCGCCCGCTACTTCTCGAGTACCCAACGGGTGGCGATCTGCGGTGCGTTGATCGGACCCGGCGTGACCTCGTGAGAGAACTCATACCTGAATCCCGCCGCCTGAAGGGTCCTGTTCGGAGCAACGTTGAGCGCCTTCGGTTCGCTGTGCAAACGCTGCAGTTGAAGCGCTGTGAAATAATGGGTGGCACTGAGTCGAACAAATCGGGCCCCAAGCCCCTTGGTTCGGTCGGACCGATCAACGAGGTGCAGGTGCATGAATGCCCGCTCTCCTACCGCGATCTGATTGGCGGTCGAGAACCCGACGACCCTGTCGCCGAGGAGCCACACCAACGACACGTTGTCCCGCTCCTCCAGCGGCAGGGACAGATCCTCCTGTGCTTCACGGAGCCACTGATCCCGCTCGGGAAGCAGTTCACGATCGACGCCCATCGTTTCAAGCTCTTGATCGGTCGCGGCGTGAAAGTAGTCGATCCGAATCGCCAACTCCTCGGCAGTACATTCCCGCACCGAACACACCTCGGCCCGCACCATCGGAGGCAGGGCGAAGGAGCCATCGGCCTGGCACGGAAACTCGATCACGTTTTCGATGGCGGCAACGGAGATCGGTCCGTACACGTGGGGAAACGAGATTCCCGAGCCATAGCTGTCCTCCACCACAAGGCGAGGCACAATTCGCTCCGATGCGAGCGCCGCCAGCACCAAATCGTCCCGGTCTCGGAACCGCGCGTTGGCCGGGGTGAGGACCTGCTCGGGATAGGAGCAGTGAACGAAACCTTCGCTGTCGAGGGAAGGCGGTGAAATCGCTCCGATCATTCGGGCCTCTGCCAGGTCGTCGTGGGAGATGATGTGAAGCAACACGCATTGACCCTACCGTCCGATACGCTTTCGTTTATATGCGTTTATTTACTCTTAGTCTGGCGGTCGTCCTTGGTATCGGCCTATCAGGTTGCACCCAGATCGACAGCCAATCAGCACCGACATCGATCGATCACAAGGTCTGCCGGACCGGTGGTGATGAAGACCCAGCCGAAGCGGACACCACCGAGTTGGTGCTTGCCGGAGTGTCTCGGGCCCAAGCCAACGATCGCCGGTGCGGACCGCCCGAGGACCGCACCAGGATCTGCCGTGCCCTCTTCCTGTTGTCCACACTCGATCCGGTGCTCTATCTGGAGGATGATGTGCTCAAGCAGGCGACCGCCGATGCGCTGCTCTGGGCTCTCGACGACGCTCGCCGTGTGGCCCCGCCCGAGTTGCGCGACGCACTGGCTGAGCTCCGAGACGCCACCCGCACGATCAAAACCTCAACCGATGACTCCGTCCTGCGTGCCGAAATCATCCGTCGGGCCCAGCCGGTGATCACCGAGGCGATCGACGAGCACTGGCAGGCCAACTGCCTCTGATGTCTACGGAACAAAGATGCTGGCTACAACGCCGACCAGTTGGGGGCCTACCGGCGTGGCCTCGTAGAACAGCATCATCGATCGGGGAGGTTCGCCATCGGTGTCGGGTCCGGTCACCGTAACCGCCTGAGTTCCGGCGAAATAGCTCTGTACGAACTCCTCCTCGAAGCCATAGATCGTTGCCGCTCCGATTTGGATCTCCGGTTCATCGCCGAGGTCGGGCAAATTCAGAAGCGAGCGGAGGGAGATGACCTTCGTCGGCTCGCCGTAGGTTGCCTCCGGCACGCTCCACTCGCCCGCCTCGGCCCAGAACGGCGCTTCCTGAATCTCAGGACCTGCGATGACTCGCGGATCTCCAAGCCACCCCAAAGCGACCGGCACCCGGCGGGACAGCGGTATGGCGTCGAGACCCTCGAACTCTGAAGCAGTGATGCCATACACGGCGAATCGCGCCTGTTCGACCAGCTCAGCATCGGTCAAGGTAGCGGAGTCCGGGGTGAGGAATGAGCTGTGAACCCATCCCCGGATACCGGTCTCCGTCTCCACTTCCCACCAGAAGGAGTCACCGACGAGGGCAGGCATCGTGGGGAGGCGTCGGATGCCTGTTTGGCCTGGTGGGAGAGTTGCCAGGACCTTCCCCTCGTCGGTACCGGGAAGGTCTCGAACATTGAGACCTTGATCGGAATCATCCGGACGGATCCGGAATACGGAATAGGTTGACGTGTCGGCTGGGGCGCTGAACACGATTGGAACAGCTGCAAAGGGGGGTATCACCCCTGAGCCGGCGTTGTCTCCGTGAGCCACGATGAACCCCTCCCCCGACCCGCTCACCATTGGAAGGCGAGCTTCGAAGGGCACCAACTCATCACAACATCCGGCTGTGGTGAAGTGGAACGCTAGGGGTGTTCCGTCGGCGCCAATCAGCTTGACCTCCACCGAAGCCTCGAAGCCAATACCTTCGCCCCGCACCACGATGTGATCGCCGTCGACGAACACGTCGTTGATCACCATGGTGTCGGAAATCGCATCGACTACCCGGGCGCCGGCTTGGTTCGTGAGTGTCTCTATGTACGCCAACGGCAACGGATCTGAACCGACGTCGCCGGGAGGCAGTACGTCAACGGTGTTGCCTTGAACGGTGAAGCGCCCCGATCCAGGCAGGCCGAGGAGATGCACGAACTCCGCTGCGGCTTTGGCTGGATTCTCCGCCGAAGGAAGGTTGACTTGGTCCACCACCGTCGCCCCCACCTCGGGCGGAGGAGTGGTTGTGGTAATTACCATGGCGACGGTGGTGGATGTCTCCTCCGCTGGAACGGTGGTGGTCTGCAGTTGATCCGGAAGTGGTTCGATCGGTCCGTCAGAACCGACGGCGTTCACATCTGCGGTGCGGGTCTGAGCGATGGCGAACGCTCCCGCACCAGCGATAACGACGAACATCGCAGCGGCAGCGAGAATCCGACCGTTGCCTCGCCGTGAGGATTTTGGGACAGGCGGGGCCGCCTCCTCCAACCGCTTGGAAAGGGTGAGGTAGGAGTTGGGCGCCGGCTCAACACGATCAGCGTGATCCGCCAGAGCGGAGCGGAGACGTTCGCCGACCTGCTGTTCGGTGAAGGGATCCAGGTCCTTGGGTTGGACGTTGTCGCCGAAGAAGTTGCCGTTCATGCCTGGATCTCCGGTATCAACTTGGCCAACTTGTTGAGTCCCCTGCTGGCGTGGCTCTTGACCGACCCCTTGGCGATGCCAAGGGTCTGAGCGATCTCGGCTTCTGACAGGTCGAGGAAGTACCTCAGCACAAGAACCGCGCCCTGCTTCTCGGGCAGGGCGCGCAGCGCTGCGACAATCTCCGCCGACGCTGCGGCTGCGACCCCACCCACCTCGGCTGCATCCACTGGACGGGGCGTGTCGGGCACATAGTCGCGCCGAACACGTCGTTTCCGCAGCTGAGATCGTGCACCGTTCAACACCATCGAACGCAGGTACGCGCCGGCATTGGTATCGATCCGGTAGTTGCCGTTCAGCAGCTTGACGAACGCGTCCTGCACCACTTCTTCGGCAGTTTCGGTGTCGTCGGTGTAGAACGAGGCCAGCTTCACCAACCGGCGGTAGTGAGCCTCGTAAAGGGCGGGAAGATCCACCCGCGTCTCGGTGACGGTTCGTCCGATTATTGGGAGCTCACCCGTTGGGGTTCGTTCGAGACCAGCCATCATCATCACCTGTACAGACGCCCGGTGCCCCAATTCGGTTTACCAGAATTGGTCAATGGATCCTCGGTATCGCACGAAATCACGAGCCTGGGTACTCCTCCGCGGAAAAGGTCTGCGAGGCCTACAGGAGAGAAGGCCAAGCTCCCTCTACCCTCATCTCCTGTGGTCGTGGATCGCCAAAACCTGCTTCGGGCAGTGGGGGTAGTGATTGCCCTTACCGCAGCAGCATGCAGCAGCGCCGGAGGCGAAGTGTCAGTTCTGGGAGTCACAACACTCAATTCGACTGCCGAAACCACGACCACCACATCCACCTCGGAACCGACCACCACACCCACCCCGGACCCGGGTACCGCACCCACCTCGGAACCGAGCACCACTACATCTACGATCGCCGTGCCCGTCCAGCCACTCCGTATGAACCGACCGGCAGCGAGGTTCTTCGAGATCGAAAGCGACTCGGCGGACAGTTCGCCCAGGCGCTCCTCACGTACGACGGCGCGGCAACCGTCGACAGCCACCTGGCCCGACTCACCGATGAGTACGACCTGAGGTTCGATGACACAACGCGCGAGATCGTCGGCGAAGCGATGGAACTCGGTGCGGTGAATGTCGGGCGGGTTCGGTATGTCCAGATGGGCGGCAACCGAACCGATCGTGCGGCGCTGATGGTGTGGGTCGACCAGGAACGCATTGACGAAACCGGCGAACCGGCCGTCGAGTCCCGCGTGATCGACGTACGAGTGCAGTTGATCGACAACGAGTGGAAGGTTGTCCGACTTGCTTCTGCGGGCGGGCCCAAGGTGGAGCGGCCCGACGATCTTTCCGATCTCGCAGCATCGGTTGCAGACAATCCGCTGATCTCGATGCCCGATTCGGCTCGATGGGACATCTATTCGGGCCACACAACCGAGGCGATGCTCACCAGGATGCTCGAGATCGCCGATGCCACCGACTACTCCGTGCTCGTCCTCCATCGGGGCCACCCCTACCGGGTGTTCGAAACTCAAAGCGTCAGCCGCCACAGCGTCGGCCAAGCGATGGATGTTTACGAAGTCGGCGGCGAACTGGTCGTCGATTCACGATTCGAAGGCTCGTCGACCTGGATCCTGGCCAACGATCTCTTCCAGAGCGGCACCGGCAGCATGGGCAGCCCGTGGGCCTTCGACGGTTTCGGAGGACGATCCTTCACCGACGACGTCCACCAAGACCACCTCCACATCACCAGCTTGTGACTCATTCCCTCCACGCTCGCTCCCAGAGTTCCTATTCAGAAACCGGTGGAAAGATGCCGATGAGTGACGGGTGCATCGGTCTACCGTCTCCCCTGTGTTGAAACGAACGATCGCGTTTCTCGTGTTGGTTCTGCTGACTGCGGGGCTCACCGCCCCGGTCAATGCACAGGAGCCCAGAGCTCGGATGTCGAACGCCGCAACCCTCGATCAGATCACAACCGCCGACGATTTCTATTCCGACTACGCCACCGTGCTCCGGCTCTACAAGGCCTTCTTCAACCGCAATCCCGACGTTCAAGGAGCGAAGTACTGGATTCGTGTCTATCGAGAGGGCAACGACATTGCGTCGATCGCCAACGCCTTCGAGCAAAGCGAAGAGTTCCGGAATAGGTACGGCACTCCGAGCAATGAAGCATTCTTGGAGAACCTGTACCTCAACGTCTTGGGTCGGCCCGGGGACACCGCGGGGGTTGCGTACTGGCTCGGACTTCTGAACAGACGGCAACTAGACCGGGGCGGCGTGGTGCAGTACGTGGCGGGGGATGTGGAGTTCACGAACCGGAATCGATTCGTTGGCGAGTCTTGGGCGAAACCGGGAGCTGACCGCGGTGCGCCCATCATCGGGTTCGACCGGGACATCAGCACCCGCGGCTTCCGCAACTACGCCTCCAGCTCCACCGAAGCATGGCGACGGTTCACGCGAGCCACCGATATCCGAATCCCCTCCACCCACGACTCGTATCAGCAGCCGGCCTACTGGCTACCCTCCGACGGGGCGAAGCGGCCGCTGCTCGTGGTGCTGCACAGCTGGAGTTCGAACTACAACCAGCAGCTGAACGTGTCCTTCACGAGGTGGGCTGATACCAACGACTGGGCGATGATCGCTCCAGACTTCCGAGGTGCCAATGACGATCCGCAGGCAACCGGATCAGACCTCGTGATCAGAGACATCAAAGACGCAGTCAACTTCGCACTCGCAAACGACGACATCGATCCCACCAAGGTGTTCATGATCGGGTTCTCGGGCGGAGGCTTCGCAGTGCTGAACATGGCGGGCGAGGCTCCCGAACTGTTCGCCGGCGGTATCGCCTGGGTCCCTGTGTATGACCTGCCGGATTGGTATGCGTATCGACTCACCGTGAGCCGCCGGCACTATGTGGGCCAGATTCAGGCATCCTGTGGCGGAGCGCCATTGCCCGGAACAGAAGCATTTCATGAGTGCAAGCGTCGAAGCCCATCGAGCACGATCGGCACCGCAAAGGCAACCAACCTACCTCTCTACATCGCCACCGGGCTGCAAGACACGTTGGTGCCAACGTCGCAGTCGTTCAGGGCATTCGACGATTTGGTCGCACCTGAGGATCGGTTTGGCCCCGATGTGTACGCCGCAGTTGATCGCGGCGTCCTCCCCTCGGAACTGGTCGGCGAGAACGACGGATTCGCATGGTTCGACGGCCAGGACCGGCCACTCTTGATGAGCCGTACATCGGGCAACGTGACCTTGGCGCTGTTCCAGGGAACCCACGAATCGCTCTACGAACCGGGGCTCGAGTGGGCCGCCAAAACCGCCTGGCAGCTCGAACGCTAGCGCTCCCCCAAATTCCTGTGGACACCCACAACCAGCGTGGCTCTCACGGGGGTAGAACGCCGAAATGTGGCTATCAGCAGGGATTTGGCTCAGCTGGCGTAGTGGACCCACAGCGAGGTCGGCACCTCGTCGATCACACCCCCATCGCCGCCGTCGAGAATGATTATGCGGTCGGTCGAGTAGTCATACCCTTGCCACTGCTCCCCGTCGGGGACAAGGCCCACAAAGACGCGCTCGCCGTCGTAATCGAGTGACGAAATCGGTGTGTCGAAATCTCTGCTCCAAAGCGCCTGCCCGGTTGTCGTGTCTCGCAGGCGAATCGACATTCGCGGCGCCGACGCCCAACCGCCCACATAGATACCGTGAAGTGCCAACGAAGCGTCGTCGTTGTACAGCTGGGAGCTCACGATGTCGTCCCCGTTCAGCAGGAGCCCTGACTCGTTGAAGAAGTCGGCATTTCCTTCAGCATCACCATGGAAGGTGAACACCCGGCCCGCTACTCGCTCAACACCCCACCATTCTGAGTCGCCGCCATAACCCCTGAATGAGGCGATCGGCTGGGTTGACCCGCCGCTACATTCGGCTGCGAAAGCCGGAACATCCACCCGCCCGCCTTCGTTGAAGTCCGGTTCTTCGGTGGCCCAGTCCCACGGACGCTCCACTCCAGCCACTAGGGACCCGTCCGCCCGCTCGGTGACATGGTGGATATCCCAGTCTTCGAACTCGCAGACCACCGTCCAATCGAAGGTGGCTGCGAACGACCCCACGAACGACGTTGTGCCTGATTGTTCGTCATAGGAGGTTTCGTCCCAGTACAAGAATCGTCCATCGGTCCAAGGCCAGACGTCAGACTCTCGAACCGCAACTCCGGAATCAACCGCGATGAAATCGGTCCCATCGGCAACAAGCAGGCGGTCTACACCCAGCGCAGCCGCAAGCTCCTGAGCATCTTGATTGGTATGACTGGGAGCGGGCGGAGCATAGGGCTCGCCCCCGTCGTCGCCAGGCGAACTGGAGGTGGTCGGCGCCTGGGTCGTGCTCGTCGTCGATGTCACACCTTCAGCAGTCGAGGTCGTGGGTTCTGCAACCGTTTCGGTTGGACCAGCGGCCGAACCCGAACACGCCATGAGAAGCAAAGCTGAGGCGGCCAGGACCACTCGAACCGACATATTCGTAGTATCGCGTAGACCACCCAACCGGCTTGGGCAGCTGGCCGAGCCCCCGCTCCTTCATTTCCCTGCTGATAGCCACATTCGAACGTTCTGCCCCTGCGCTAGCCACACAGAGTGTGGGTATCCACAGGAATTTGCAGAAGGGAGGGCTGTGGTTACGAGGGTTTCTTGGATTGGAGGAGTTGGTTGATCACCTTGCCGTCGGCTTGACCCTTGGTGGCCTTCATCAGCTGTCCGGTGAAGAAGCCCTGGAGCTTGGCTTCGCCCTCACAAAAACGTGCCCACTCGTCGGGATTGTCGGTAATGACCTGATCCAGCATCGCTTCGAGCTCGCTGGTCTCCATCGCCTCAAAACCCTTGGCGGCAGCGATCTCGTGCGCTGTACCGCCGTGTTCGATGATCTCCTGGAGCACCGTCTTGGCCTGGGTTGATGTGAGTGCGCCCGAGATCTCCATTTTCACAACCTCAGCGAGACCGTCGGCGGTGAGTTCTCCCCGGACATCGGGATCGACATTGTTGGCGGCATGGTTCAGTGTTTTGGTGAGATCAGCTCCGCGGTCGACAGCATCTGTGACCAGGGCGCCCAGCCCGCGAGCGATCACGGTTCCCGCGAGTTCTGCATCTGCGCCCGCTTCCACCCACTCGACCCTCATCTGCGCCGGAAGCTTGGGGAGTGCGGCTCGGATCTCCTCGATCCATTGCGCTGATGGATCAACCACTACCAGGTCGGGATCGTCGAAGTACCGATAGTCATCGGCCTCCTCCTTGGATCGGCCCGGCTGGGTCTTACCCGCTTCCTCGTCCCAGTGGCGGGTCTCCTGGATCGGGCGTTCGCCGTTCTCGTAGAGCCGAATGTGACGCTTCGCCTCGTACTCGATAGCGCGGCCCAGCGACCGGAGCGAGTTGACGTTCTTGATCTCACAACGGGTGCGGAGCTCGTCGGACCCGGGCGGACGCACCGACACGTTGGCGTCTACTCGCAATGAGCCCTCCTCCATCTTCCCGTCGGACGCACCGACAGCCACCAGCGCGGCACGGATCTCTTGGACGTAGGCCTTGGCATCTTCTGCGTTGCGTAGGTCGGGATGACTGACGATCTCCAGCAGCGGTACCCCGGCCCGGTTGTAGTCCACGAGTGAGTACTCGGCGCCGGTGATCCGGCCGGTGGAACCGATGTGGGTGCTCTTCCCGGTGTCCTCTTCGAGGTGAGCCCTCTCGACCCGGATCCGGGTGCCGTTGGGGAGATCTACGAAACCGTCGGTGTTGAGCGCAAGGTCGTACTGGCTGATCTGGTAGTCCTTGGGCATGTCTGGATAGAAGTAGTTCTTGCGGGCGAACACGCAACGATTGATGCTGCAGTTCAGAGCAAGCCCGACCCGGATTCCCAGTTCGATCGCTTTCTCGTTCACGACCGGCAACGTGCCCGGCAGTCCGAGACACACCGGATGGACGTTGGTGTTCGGCTCGCCCCCAAACTGGTTCCGAGCCGGGGAGAACATCTTCGACTCGGTTGCGAGTTCCGCATGAACCTCGAGACCAATAACCGTTTCCCACTTATTCATTGCTTCCACTCGCCTTCGTTCGTTCCTCACTCCGGGTCGTTTCAGCCTCGCTCCGCTCGAACAAGACGCCACGCCCTGCGTGCTGCTCCGTCCCTCCGCAGCGTCTCGACGGTCCCACCAGTTTCAGGATCACGCTGCTGCTTCCAGGACGGCGGCGGCTCGGAAGATGGCCGGCTCACCGAGCATCGGGCCGAATATCTGAACGCCCACTGGTAGGTCGTTGGCGCCGGTACGAAACGGTACCGAGATCGCCGGATGGCCCGCAAGGTTCGACGGGATCGTGCACACGTCGTTCAGATACATCGTGAGCGGATCCGATTTCGCTCCTAGTGGAAACGCCACACAGGGAGACGTGGGCGAGAGCAACACATCGAAATTCTTGTATGCGATGTTGAAGTCATTGATGATCAGCGTGCGAACTCGTTGCGCCTTGCCATAGAAAGCGTCGTAGTAGCCGGCCGACAGCGCGTAGGTTCCCAGCATGATTCGACGCTTCACCTCGGCACCAAAACCTGCCGTTCGAGTGGCGACCATCATGTCTGCGGTGCTGGTCCCTTCGGTCACCCGATTGCCGTACCGGACTCCGTCGTACCGCGCCAGATTGCTCGAGGCTTCCGCCGGAGCGATGAGGTAGTAGGCGGACAGTCCGTAGATCATGGATGGCAGGCTCACCTCCTCAACGGTGGCGCCGGCCGCAGCAAGTGCTTCGGCCGCCTCGCGAGTGCGAGCCAGCACCTCGGGCTCGAAACCTTCGATAGCGTCGCCCATCATCTCGGTTATGACCCCGACCCGAAGGCCGTCAGCGCCTTGATTCAGGGCGTCGACCGTGTTGGGAACGGGCTCCGGGATGCTGGTGGAATCCCGGGAATCGTGCCCGGCGATCGCTTCGAACGCCACAGCTGCGTCGGCGACGGTGGTGGCGAATGGCCCGATTTGATCGAGCGAGCTGGCAAAGGCGATGAGCCCGTATCGGCTGACAGCACCGTATGTGGGCTTGAGACCCACCGTCCCGCACAACGCTGCGGGCTGCCGAATTGACCCACCGGTATCGGACCCGAAGCTCAAGGGAACCATCTGTGCTGCGACGGCGGCTGCGGAACCACCACTCGATCCGCCGGGAACAAGGTCGGTATCGAGCGGGTTCTTCGTTGGGCCGAATGCCGAGTTCTCGGTGCTCGACCCCATGGCAAATTCATCGAGGTTGGTCTTGCCCACCAGAACAGCCCCGGCAGCGGAGAGCCGCTCGACCACGGTGGCGTTGTACGGAGGCTTCCACCCGTCGAGGATTCGACTCGAACACGTCGTGGGGATTCCAGAGGTGCACATGTTGTCCTTCAGGGCAATCGGCACTCCGGCGAGTGGGCCCGGGTCTTCACCGGCGGCCACCTTCTCGTCTACTGCAGCGGCGGCGGAGCGAGCATGGTCGGCCACCACCGTATTGAAGGCGTGAAGTTCGCCGTCCCTCGCTTCGATGGCCGACAGGCTCTCCTCGGCGACATCGATCGCCGTAAGTTCGCCGGCTCGAACGAGCCGAGCCGTCTCGATTGCAGATCGCACTACGGCTCCTCACCATGGGCGGGCGGCACCCGGAACCGGTCGTCTTCGATCTCGGGTCCCATCGCCAACGCGGCGTCTCTGTTGGAGAAGACCTCAACTATGTCGGGGCGGAAGACGTTGGCCAGCGGATACGGATGTTGCGTAGGCGCCAGGTCGTGGACATCGAGTGCCTCCACGTCTTCGGCATGTTTGAGGATCGCCGCCAGCTGAGGGGTGAATACTTCGAGCTCCTCCTCGGTGAGCCGCAACATCGCCAGCTCTGCAACCCTGGCGACCTCATCTCTACTCAGCGCTTCTGCCACCGGGTCAGGCTATCGCTGCACCTGGCAGCTCTGGGTATCAATTGGCTCCGTACCCCAGCATTGACCGGGATCGTTTCGGCCGGCCGAACTTCACTAGATCTCGGTGAAAGCGGCGATCCGGGCTCCGACTTCCCTGGCTTCGGGAGGGACGTCACCGGGGTTGCTCACCTGTCCTTGCATCAGCGGCAGCAGATCGGACAGATCCCCCTCGACCAGGATTCGTCCGCCGAAGATGGCCGGCATGAGAGCCTGCATGAACTCCTCCGGGGAACCGGAGGCGAAAAACTCCGCCGCGGTGATGTAGTCGGTGGTGACGGCCACGTCGAATTCTTCGAGCGAGCCTTCGAGAACCACCAGCGCGCCGCCGGTCGTGTCGACGTGTCCGTGGAGGTCGTCCCTGTGTGGGATCTGAGTGATGGTCACGTTCAGGCGAACCTCAGCAGGCGGTTCCGGCAGCCGCTCGCCGAACCGTTCCTCCACCTCAGCTCGCAGTTCGACGGCCTTGGCGATCCATTCATCGCTCAAAAAGAGGTACTTGTCGGTGCTCATTCGGTCCTCAGGGTACCGGTCGTCAGCGACGGGTGTAGATGAGTACTTCGGTCCCCATTCGCACGCTCGAGCCCGGCTCGGGGTCGGTGATGAGCACCGGCCGGTTGGGAGCACCCTCGACGCCGATCACCAGGAGACCGACGGCCTCGAGCCTCTCGGTAGCTCCGGCGACGTCCTGGCCCCGAGTCTGGGGAACCTTCACGAACGGCTTTCCCTGGGAGACTATGACCTCGACCACGCCCCCCTTCTCCACCAGCGCATTCGGGAGCGGCTGCGACGCCATGATGGCCCCTTCGGGTACATCGAGACTGAAGTCCTCGCCTACCTGGGTCAGGCCGACATCGAGGCTGAGCAGCTGGGCGGCCGCATCCTCGAGCGTCACACCGATGAGATTCGGGGTGGTTCGCCGCTTGGGCCCCTTGCTGACTTCCAGCACGATCTCTGTGCCTTCCGGAATTGGTGCCGTAATCGGCTCACCCGAGACCAGGAGTGCACTGATCACCAGATCTACGGCAACTTCTTCGTCGAAGACCTCGTTCACGTCGGCAACGACGAGCCGGGACCCTCGAATCTGGTCGATGGCATCTCGGCGGTGGATCCCCTCCACCTCGGGAAGCTCGACCAGTGGCGGTCCATCGGACACCAGAAGCGTGACCACCTGACCCATGGCCCACGGGTTTCCGGAGATCGGATTCTGGGCGAGCACCTCCCCGACCACAGAACCGCTGGTGCGTTGCCGTTCGATCGCCACGACCCAACCCTGTTCGTCCAGCTCGCTCCGAGCAGCTTCCACATCCAGACCGATGAACGACGTCACCTGCGGACCATCGATCGCGGCCGGAACCGGCACCGGCGCCACTTCTTCGCTGAATGCCCAGCTGCTCGCCACGGCCACCAACGCACACGCAAGCACCACTGCTGCAACGGCCCAGGGCCACACCAGTCGATGGCCTACATCGAAGTCGGAAAGCTCGCCGTTGTGCTGAGGGCCGACGCTCATGGTGCTCACCCGACGCCATACCCATCGCAGCAAGGTCGTCATCGGCAAAGTGCAGCGGGGTGCGGGACAACTCGGTGAGATCCACGGCGTCTTCTGCCACTTTGACATCGGTGCCACCGGTAGAGGTGCTCTCGGGGTAGTCGAGCACGGCCGGGGCGTCAGAATCGAGGTTTGCGAGTGGCAGAACGTAGGGACGGGGCAAGTCGGCTGCGGCCCGGTGAAACGCCTGGATGAGCTGAGCCGCTGAGGGCCGGTGGGTGGGGTTGGCCTTTGCCGCCGCACTGAGCGATTCCCACAGAGCTCCCATCTCAGCCGGAACCTCGACGTTGGTGTCCTGACGCATCACCATGGTGGCGATAGGGCTGTCGGCCAGCAGCGGGACCTCGCCGGTTACGGCTTCGATCAGGGTGAGCGCGAGCGAGTAGACGTCAGCTGCACCACTGACCACGGCGCCCGATCCTTGCTCGGGGGCGGCATAGCGGGCGGTACCGATGAGAGCACCTTCGGGTTCGGTCCACGCCGCTTCAGCTACCGCCCTGGCGATCCCGAAATCGGCGATGCGCAGGCGACCATCGGCACCGAACAGAAGGTTGGCCGGTTTGATATCGCGGTGAACGAACCCCCGTTGGTGGGCGACCTCGAGACCTTCGAGAGCGTGAAGGCCCACCACCACCGCCTGACTCACCGAGAGGCGGTGGCCGTCATCGAGCATGTGGCGAAGGCTCCCGCCGGTGAGCAGTTCGGTCACGAGGTAACAGTCATCACCTTCGGCCCAGTCGTAAAGGTTCAGAATCCGGGGATGGGCCAGTTGAGCCACCGCCTTGGCCTCGTTGTGGAACCGCTTGGCGAATCGGGCGTCCTTGATGAGGGCCTGATGGAGCACCTTCACCGCCACCCGACGCTCGAGTGAGAGATCGTCGGCGGTATAGACCGTGGCCGATGCACCGGTGCCCACGGGCGCGACGAGCCGGTAGCGGTCAGCGATGACGCGACCGACCATCGTTGTATCCGTCACTCCAGGCATCGTGACAACACTAGGTGAACAGCGCCGCCATTCGGGGTCACTGGAGGCGCCGGGCCACCGGACCCTCAGCGCCGTCCTCGACGGTCCATCCGGCCGCTGTCAGTTCATCTCGAATCTGATCCGCTGAGGCCCAATCCTTGTTTGCTCGTGCGCTCGTCCGGCGCGCCACCAATTCGGCGATTTCGATTGGAACCTCGGACGCCTCGGATCGAAGCTCGATTCCGAGAACTCCAGCGATCTCGGTCGCGGTTGCAGCAGCGATGTTCGCTCTGTCGGCATCGGCGTTATCGAGGGCGGTGTTTGCCTCCCGAACGTTGCGGAACATCAGGTCGACCGCGCCCGCAGTGTCGAGATCTCGACTCATGGCCGCATCGAACTCGGCCATTGCGTCGGGATCGGCGGCAGCCGCTGTACCGGCGAACCGACGGGCGAAGGTGTCCAGACGGGCAATGGCCGATTGGGCGTTGGTGAGTGAGGTGTCGGTGACCTCCATGGGCGACCGATAGTGGCTCTGCAGCACCAGGAGTCGATAGGCGCGAGGGTCATAGACGTCAGCCAGGTCGAGGAGGTTCTTCACGTTGCCGAGGCTCTTCGACATCTTCTCACCTTCCATTTCCACGAAGCCGTGATGCATCCAATGGGTGGCGAATTCCTTGCCGTTCGCCACCGCCTGGGCCCGCTCGTTTTCATGATGGGGAAAGGTGAGGTCGAGCCCCCCGGTGTGCAGATCGAAGCCTTCGCCCAGCAGATCGAGGCTCATCACCACACACTCGGTGTGCCAGCCCGGCCGGCCCTCTCCCCATGGCGACTCCCACGAAGGCTCGCCGGGCTTGGTGAACTTCCAGAGAGCGAAATCGGCCGGGTTCTCTTTCTCGGCCCCGACGACGGATCGGTCACCGCCGCCTTCAACGAGATCCTCGAGTTTCTGATTGGCCAGCAATCCGTAGTCGGGGACCTCACTCACGCGGAGGTACACACCATCGCTGGTCACGTACGCCTTTTCCGAATCGATCAGTTCGCCGATGAGGCCCACCATCTGGCTCACGTATTCGGTGGCATGAGGGATGTGGTCGGGCCGTTGAACATTGTAGAGATCCATCGACTGCCACCAGATCTGTTCGCACTTGGTGGCGATGTCATGCCAGTCTCGCCCCTCGGTGTTGGCCCGCTGGATGATTTTGTCGTCGATGTCGGTGATGTTTGACACGAAGGTCACTTCGAGCCCCTTCCACACCAGGAATCGGCGGAGGATGTCGTACACCAGCGTGTGGCGCCCGTGCCCGATGTGGGGCGGGCCGTACACCGTGGGGCCGCAGACGTAGATCGAGGCTTTGCCTGGGTCTCGAAACTCGAGAGGGACCACGTCGCCGACTGCGGTGTTGAAGAGGGAGATCACTCGCTCAGTGTATGAACAGCCATCCACTGCCATCGGGCAATATCGGAGCCCAACGATCATCCACCGTGACGTGAATTGCGTGGCGGTCGACATCGATATGGCATGTGGGGCCCTCAGCGAACAACCTCCTCGGGTCAGGCCAATCGCCGAAAAAGCCAACTCAACCACAACACCTACCGCATACGCTTGTCGGCTATGGCTACGCACGGTTCGGGACCACCGAAAAAGGCATCCCTCGATGGCCTCGAAGACAAGTGGGACGCGGTCTGGTCCGCCGAGGAGATCTACCGATTCGATCGTTCCGCTGAACGGTCCACCGTGTTCAGCATCGACACCCCGCCGCCCACCGTGTCAGGTGCGCTTCATGTGGGTCACGTGTTCAGCTACACCCATACCGACACGCTCGCTCGATATCACCGCATGGCCGGCAAGAACGTGTTCTATCCAATGGGTTGGGACGACAACGGTCTTCCAACCGAACGCCGCGTCCAGAACTACTACAGCGTCCGCTGCGACCCCTCACTGCCGTATGAAGAACACTTCGTACCCCCCGCCACCGCAGGTGTAGGCCCCGACGGCAAGAAACTCAAACAACAGGTTCCGATCAGCCGGCCCAATTTCATCGACCTGTGCCACGAGCTGGTCCAGCAGGATGAACAGGCCTTCGAGGGCCTCTTCCGGGAACTCGGGCTGAGCGTCGACTGGAGTTTGCTGTACGAGACCATCTCCGATGCGTCTCGCCGGACCTCACAGCTGGCCTTCCTCCACAACCTGGCCGATGGTCACGCCTACCAGCAGGAGGCGCCGAGCCTGTGGGATGTGACGTTCCAAACCGCGGTCGCCCAAGCCGAGCTGGAAGACCGCGAGCAGCCCAGTACCTACCACACCCTGCGATTCATCCACGCCGATGGATCTGATCTACTGATCGACACCACCCGGCCTGAGCTTCTGCCAGCGTGTGTGGCGGTCGTTGCCCATCCAGACGATCAACGCTTCGCTGCGATGGAGGGCCAACCGATCACCACACCGATGGGGGTCGATGTTCCGCTGCTTCTGCATCCGCTGGCCGAACCCGACAAGGGGACTGGGGTGGCGATGATCTGCACCTTCGGCGACACTACCGACGTCATTTGGTGGCGGGAGCTGGACCTACCCAACCGGGCGGTCATCAACCGCATGGGCAGGTTCACCGAAGAAATACCCGACGTCCTGGCTGGTGAAGGCCGGCAGCTCTACGAGGAGATGATCGGCAAGACCGTCTTCACCGGACGCGAGATCCTGGTGAAGGCGCTCACCGACGCCGGGTCGATCATCGGTGAGCCGCGCAAGATCACCCACCCGGTGAAGTTCTTCGAAAAAGGCGACAAACCACTCGAGATCGTCAGCAGTCGTCAGTGGTACCTCCGCAATGGGGGTAGAGAGGAAGAGCTGAAGGCCGCACTGATCGAGCGTGGCGAGAACATCAATTTCCATCCGAGCTACATGCGGGCTCGCTACAAAAACTGGGTCGAGAACCTCAATGGAGACTGGCTCATCAGTCGCCAACGGTTCTTCGGCGTTCCTTTCCCGGTCTGGTACGCCCTCGACAGCGATGGAGAACCGGTCTACGAAACCCCGCTGGTTCCCGCCGAGGCCGATCTTCCGATCGATCCTTCGGTCGATGTTCCCGCCGGATACGACGAGAGCCAGCGAGGTCAGGCGGGTGGCTTCATTGCCGATCCTGACGTGATGGACACGTGGGCCACGTCGTCACTCACACCCCAGATCGCAGGTTTGTGGGCAAACCAAGACGGGGCCGATCTGTTCGATCGGGTCTATCCCTACGATGTTCGGCCCCAAGCTCACGACATCATCCGTACCTGGCTGTTCTCAACCGTGGTTCGCAGCCATTTCGAACATGACAGCGTGCCGTGGCGCAATGCCGCCCTATCGGGCTGGATTCTCGATCCGGATCGCAAGAAGATGTCGAAGTCGGTCGGCAACGTTGTTGTCCCCACCGATCTCCTGGATCGGTACGGATCCGATGCGGTTCGCTACTGGGCGGCTTCGGCCCGTCCCGGAACCGACACCGCGTTCGACGAAGGGCAGATGAAAGTGGGCCGCCGACTGTCCATCAAGTTGCTGAACGCCTCGAAGTTCGCGCTGGGCATGGGCGTGTCGGTCGAGTCTCTGAACCAACCGGTGACCGAACCACTCGATCGCTCCCTTCTGGCCCGACTTCAAACCCTGGTTGGCGACTGCACCAAGGCCTTCGACGATTACGACTACGCCAGGGCTCTGGAGCGAACCGAGGCACTCTTCTGGATCTTCACCGATGACTACATCGAACTGGTGAAGGATCGGGCGTACGGGGAAGGCAGTTCCTCCTCCCCCAACGGGACCACCTCTGCCCACGCCACGTTGGCCCATGCGCTCGACACACTGCTGCGGCTTTTTGCACCGTTTCTTCCCTTCTCCGCAGAAGAGGTCTGGAGTTGGTGGCGCGATGGTTCGATCCACGTTGCTCCGTGGCCCGATCAGTCCTCGCTTGCGGCGGCCGCTGGGTCCGATCCCGATCCGAAGATTCTCGCCGTAGCGGGGAGTGCACTCACCGAGATCCGCCGACCCAAGACCGAGGCCAAACGATCGTTGAAGACCCGCATCACCTCGGCCACGTTGACAGTGCCCTCCGCCGACCGCAGGCGACTCGAGGCGGCCATGCCCGATCTCGTCGACGGTGGAAACATCGATTCCTACGAGATTCGCGAAGGTGCCGAACTCTCGGTGACGGCCCAACTCGAGGCCGAAACCAGCTGACCCGAGCCCCCTCCCCATCGCTCACGTCGGGACCGGTCTTTCTGATCGAGGAACCAACCGATCTACCCCACCAGATACCCTCGGGGAGCGTGAACAGCCCGCGAACCAGCCCATCTACGGCATCGGAACAGACCATTCTTGTCACCATCACCGGTGACGACCGACCGGGCATCACCGCCGGCGTGATGGATGTGATCGGATCGGCGGGGGCGACGGTCGACGACATCGAGCAGACCGTCACCCGGCGCAAGCTCTCACTGTCCATCGTGGTTCGGGTACCGCCGGGTCGAGATCTGGTGAAGGAGCTTCTGGTGTTCGGCTGGGAGCGCCAGATTCAAATGGACTTCGAAATCGTTGGCCAAAGTCCAACCCAGCGCCCGGCCGGCTTGGTGATCACCATGGTGGGCACCGAGATCCACCCACTGGAGTTTGCGGCGGTCGCTGCGATGTGCGCCCGCACCGAGGGCAATATCGATCGGATTACCCGCCTCGCCCGTTACCCGGTGATGGCCTACGAACTGGTCGTTCGGGGAGCCAGGATCGACGAGCTGAAACGAAACCTCCTGCTCGCGGGACGAGACCTTCGCTGCGATCTGGCGGTCGTCCACGAAGGGCTGAGCCAGCGCGGTGCCCGGTTGATCGTGATGGATGTTGATTCCACGCTCATCCAGAACGAGATGATTGATCTTCTCGCTGAATCGGCTGACAAGCTTGCCGAGGTATCGGCAATCACCAACCAGGCCATGCAGGGAAGCATCGACTTCGGGGACTCGCTGATCGAGCGGGTAGCTCATCTGAAAGGGTTGCCCGAGTCCGCCATCGAAACCGCCCGCCAACGGGTCAAACTCACCCCGGGGGCAGCAACATTCATCCGAACCCTGAATGCGCTCGGCTACCGGACCGCAATCGTGTCCGGGGGGTTCACTGCGATCACCCAATCGCTGGCTGACGATCTCGGGATCGACTACGCCTTCGCCAACACCTTGGAGATCGAAGACGGATTCCTCACCGGACGAGTGGTGGGCGATCTTGTCGACCGGGAGCGCAAAGCCGAAATCGTCCACGAATTGGCCCGAAAGGAAGGTATTTCGGTTGAACAGGTCGTTGCGATCGGCGATGGTGCCAACGATCTCGCCATGCTCGAGGCTGCCGGCCTCGGAATTGCGTTCAACGCCAAACCGGTTGTGCAGAACGCAGCCGACACCACGCTCAGCGTGCCCTATCTCGACGCGATCCTGTTCATGCTCGGTGTGAACCGCGATCACATCGAAGCCGCTGGCCTGGCGTAAGACGGTGCTCGCACTACCGGTCAGAACAGAGATACGGGTCAGGTTCGCCGAGATGGACCCGTATGGACACGTGAACCATGCGATGTACCTCACCTATCTGGAACAGGGACGGGCCGAGGCGCTGGAAGCGGCCGACATCTCCCTCACTCGTGTTGCACAGGAAGGTTTTCAGTTCGTGATCACCGAGGTCAACGCCAAGTACCTCGTTGCTGCGACGGCCAAGGAACCCATCATCGTAGAAACCGCCATCGCTTCGCTCCGGCGGATATCTGGAGTCTGGTCCCAGCGAATCGTGAGTCCGGATGACACCACGGTGTATCTCACCGCCGAGCTGAAGGCAGGTATCACCGATCGTCGCGGCCGTCCGGCGAAACCCCCAACCTGGATGCTGGACGGACTTCGCCGTCTGGTGCCTTCCGGAAACACTCAGTAGATGCCGATCGCACACAATCTGGACTTCGATCCGCGCTACGGCGAGTGCGTCGAGGTGGCGCCCCTCGTCCGGCGGGTGGTGGCGAACAACCCCAATCCGTTCACTTTTACCGGCAGCGGCGTCTACCTGGTCGGGCGAGGCGATGTGACGGTGATCGACCCCGGGCCCAACCTCGTTGCCCATCTCGATGCCATCGAAGCGTGCCTGGGAGTCGATGAAACGATCGATCGGATCCTGATCACCCACACCCACACCGATCACACCGCCGGGGTTCCCGCTCTCACGGCGCGAACATCGGCCACTACCTACGGCTTCGGCCCTCATGGCCCGGTCAGCCACGACGACCCGCTCGATCGGCTCGATTTCAGCGAACACATCTCTTCAGAGGAACGGGCAGAGTTCGAACGGGAGTGGGCCGACCTACCCGACGAACTCAAGCGAGAAGGCCCCGACACCGAGTTTGTACCCGATGTCGCCGTCGGCCATGGACACGCCGATGATCGAGGCGCGAGCGGGACGATCGGCGGTGACAGTTGGTCGATCGAGGTGATCCATACACCAGGCCACACCAGCAATCACGTCTGTTTCCGCCTCCTCGACGATGGTGAGGGACGGTCCCTGGTCTTCACCGGGGATCACGTGATGGGTTGGGCCACCTCGGTCATCTCACCTCCCGACGGTGACCTCACCGACTATCTCGACAGTTTGCGCAAACTGCTTCTCGTGGAAGACAGCGCCTACCTCCCGACCCACGGACCGATCATCGATGCGCCTCATCCCTACGTGCAATCGTTCATCGAGCATCGCGACAGCCGAACCCGACAGCTTGTTCAGGAGCTGACGGCGGGACCGCGTCAGGTGGTGGACATCGTGCCTCGGATGTACGCCGCGGTAGACAAGCGGCTGTGGCGAGCGGCGGGAAGCTCGGTGTTCTCCCACCTCCTCGCCTTGCGGGATCAGGGCCGAGCCGTCTCTCTCGACGGATCCGACGGCATTACTTCAACCTGGCAGCTGACCAATAAGGTTGTGACGTGAACGAACGTCCTGTGACCGAGGAGATCTCTTTCGTGGGCGGGTCCCAAGCTCGGCTCAGCGGTGTCCTGCACCGGCCTCTTGGCGAGGCGAAAGGGTCGGTGCTGATGGCTCATTGCTTCACGTGTTCGAAGGATCTACACACGATGACCCGTCTCGCCAACGCTCTGGCCGAGGCAGGGTTCGCAGCATTCCGGTTCGATTTCACCGGACGTGGCGACAGCGAAGGCGACTTCGCCAAGAAGACGTTGAGCGGCAACGTGTCCGATGTGGTGCGGGCTGCCACGTGTTTGATCGAGATGGGCTTCGGGCCGTGCGGGATGATCGGTCACAGCCTGGGGGGAGCAGCGGTGCTGCTGGCCGCACAGCGAATCAAGACTGTCCGGTCGGTGGTGACGATCGGAGCACCCAGCGATGCGAACCACGTCCGCCACCTCATCGCCCATTCCGAGGCGGAACTCCTCCACGAGGGCAGCGGGGCGGTGACGATAGCCGGCCGTACGTTCACTCTCGAGGCCGGCTTCCTGCACGATCTCGCTCACCACGATGTGCTCGACGCAGTGACCGATCTGGCCCGTCCGTATCTCACCATCCACGCTGACGATGACACCACCGTGCCTGTCTCAGAAGCGGAGATACTTCACGCTGCGGCCAAGGATCCCAAGCGGTTCATTCGTTATGCCGACGGCGGTCACCTGTTCGGCGATCGAGATCATGCCAAGCAGCTGGCGGAGGACATCGTCGGCTGGTTCACCGAGACCCTCTGACCGTTGAAGCCAGCGCGAACCCTCAGCTGAGCGCCTCAACCGCGGCTGCGATAGTAGAAACCGACCTGATCAGATCCCAGCCGGGTCGTCGCTCACCTCGATGGTCGATGAACGCTGCGTCCAGGGTGGGCATCACGCCAATCCGATGCCATAGGTCCGGGTCGTTCTCCGGGGCCAGAAACACCATTGGGCTGGCGGCACCATAGGTCTCATAGGCATTCTGGGCTGCGTCCTGGAAAGCCTCCTGGATCGTGCCGGGCCCTCCGGGGACGAACACGATCCCGCTCGTGCTGATCGCCAAGAGCCCGTCCTCACGTTCGGAGTTGCCGAAGTACTTGGCGATGGCCGTGGCGAACGGGTTGGAGGGCTCATGGCCATAGAACCAGGTGGGTACAGCCAGATTGGCCACCGGCTCGGAGATCTTGGCAGCCACGTTGAGGCCAATACCCACGAATCGGTCAGGATCGTCATAGAAGGACGGCGCCGATGCGAGTTCAGCCACGAACTCAGCTCGCTCCTCAGCGCTCGACCGCGAAGCTGCCGCTCCGAGATTGGCCGCCTCCATCGCTCCCGGCCCCCCGCCGGTTGCAACGCAATAGCCGGCTCGAGCGAGTTCAGCGCCCAATTCGACAGCCCTCACGAACGCCACCGAACCTCGAGTGAGGTGGTGCCCACCCATCACACCAACAACGTTGCGCCCGTAGCGAAAGGCATCGAGCGCAACCGTTATCCCGTGATCGTGAAGGCGCTGGGCGAGCACTTCGGCCGGGGGTACAACCTGCATGTTGGCATGGCGAGCGCGGCGATAGATCTGTTGGTCAGTCGATCCGGAAAAGGGTGTGGTCGAGCCAGCCGAGTACAACTCGGATGCAACGTAGAGGTGGTGGGGAGTTGGGTCATAGGGAAGGTCGCCGAGAGCGCCCTCGAGAGCGTCAACGAGGTCCTCGATCTCGTCCCTCCAGTGGGTGGATGTGGTCATCGCTATGGGAGTGCTTGTCCTTCGGACAACTGAAACAGGGAGTAGACATCGGAGCGACTCAGCTCCACGTTGGCTGCACCAACCTGCTGTTCGAGACGCTGGGGGCTCTGCGATCCGAGCAGGGGTACAGGTTTGGATGGATGGGCGAGAACGAAAGCGATGGCAAGAGTTGCTCGGTTGATGTTTTCTCTTTCGGCCAACTCGTCCATCTTGGCGATCAGTTCGGGGTTCACACCTTCGCCGGTTGCCAGTGAACCTCCCGCCAACGGGCTCCACGGAAGCGGCGTCAGGTGCTCGCGCATACAACGGTCGAGCACGCCGTTGCGCATGGGGTCGAGATGCGTGAGGGAGAACTCCATTTGATCGGCAACCAGGGGGAAGTCGAGGAACTTCTGAAGAGCGTCGGACTGAGCCGGAGTGAAGTTGGAGACGCCGAATTCACTCACCTTGCCCGCCTCACGCAAAGATGTGAGCGTCTGGGCGACCTCCTCGGGATGGGTGTACAGGTCGGGTCGGTGGATCATGAACAGGTCAACATGGTCCACCGCCAGCCTTCGCAAACTGGCATGAACAGCCTCGGTGAGGTACTGCTTTCCACTGTCGTACGGGACCGGTGGTGTGATGCCCCCTTTGGTGGCAAGAACCATCCGCCCTCGCAGGATGGGATTGGCGGCGATCAGCTTGCCCAGCAACACCTCGTTCTCACCGAATCCGCTGCCGCCCCAATCGAAGCCGTAGACGTCGGCGGTATCGACCAGCGTCATGCCAAGGTCAAGGGCGGTTTCCAACACGGATTGAGCCTCGCCCAGCTTGTCGTTGGTGAAACGCCAACAGCCAAATCCAAGCGGGCCGACCTCGAGCGAACCGATCGTGCGTGGGCCGGGATCAATCAAACTCATGGATTGAGCGTATGGCGTCGGATTGCTGTGAGGACATACTCTGTCGCCATGACCGACGTTGTTGATCTATCTGCTCCCAATCCCGACGGCTTCACCGCGATGACCGAGGGGACCAAGGTCCAATGGCAGCAGATTGCCACTGCGATCAATCACTACAACGAGGGCTTCATCGATCGGATCGTCGGGACGCTCCGAGAACTCGGAAAAGGACGCTGGCGGGTTTGCGGTGGACCGGTTGGAGCACAGCCTGCAAACCGCAACCCGCGCCTACCGAGACGACAAAGACACCGAATACGTAGTGTGCGCTCTCCTTCACGACATCGGCGACATGTTGGCTCCCTACAACCATGACAAGTATGCGGCCGCTGTTCTCCAACCCTTCGTGAGCGAAGCCAACCATTGGATGGTGGCGAACCACGGCATGTTCCAGGGCTACTACTTCTTCGAGTACCTGGGGCTCGACAAGAACATGCGAGACCAGTTCGCTGAGCACCCGCACTACGACCGATGCGTAGAGTTCTGCCAGAACTATGACCAGAACTCCTTCGACCCGGGGTATGACTCGATGTCGCTGGAGGACTTCATCCCTGCGCTCGAAGAAGTGATGGGCCACGGCCCCAACCAGAGCATCTACAAGATCGCCGAGTAGTAGCCGAGCCATAGGCAAGCTGCCAAGATGTCGGATTTCCGCTAGTTTGCGCCTCCCGGCCGGGGCACACTACGGGGGTGGACACAGCAACCGAAGCGTGGATGCGTGCAGTTGAGAGCCGAGATGCCCGCTTCGACGGCTGGGTGACCGTCGGAGTCACGTCCACCGGAATCTATTGCCGTCCCTCGTGCCCGACACCGGTTCGGCCCAAGCGAACCAACATGCGGTTCTTCCCCACTCCTGCCGCCGCCCAACAGGCAGGATTCCGAAGCTGCAAACGATGTGCTCCGGACAGCACGCCCGGTTCCCCGGAATGGAATCGTCGGGATGACCTTGTAGCAAGGGCTGTCAGAGCGATCGATGATGGTGAGGTTGATCGCTCTGGGGTGGCCGGGCTCGCCGATCATCTGGGGGTGAGCCCTCGGCACCTTCAGCGGGTGCTCACCGATGAAGTGGGAACCGGACCCAAGGCCCTCGCCCGGGCTCGCCGTGCCAGGGCCGCTCGTGTTCTGATCGAGACCACCGACCTGCCGTTCTCACACATCGGCATGGCCACCGGATTCCGGAGTGTGCGTCAATTCAACGACACGATCTCTGCGATCTTCGCCACCAACCCACGGGAGATGCGTCGAAGAGCAGCATCGGCCACCGCTGCAGAAACCGGAGAGTGGATCCCGGTGCGCCTTTCGTACCGACCGCCTCTCGCCGCACCGCAATTGCTTCGCTGGCTCGAGCTGCACGCCGTCTCCGGGGTGGAGGAGGTGGATGGTCACATCTATCGGCGATCGCTGCGCCTCCCCGGCGGGGTCGGGGTGGTTGAGATCGAGGTGAAGGAGCACACCCAACCCATGCTGGAATCCCGCTTCCGCCTTCAGTCGATGGCCGATCTCCCCCAGGCCATCAATCGGGTTCGCCGACTGCTCGATCTCGACGCCGACCCGCAGATCATCGCCAACGATCTCGGTTGTGATCCAGTGATGGCGCAGCTCGTGGACACCACCCCCGGTCTTCGTTCGCCCGGCGAGGTGAGCGGTACCGACGCCGCCATACGGGCGATCCTGCATCAGCAGGTGAGCCTGGCCAGTGCAAAAGCGATGGCCGCCAGGCTCGTCGCTGCCCACGGCATTGAATTGCCGCAGCCGGTGGGAACCGTGCGCCTCGCTTTCCCCGATGCCGGCGTGTGGGCTCGTGCGAACCCCGACAGACTGGGCCTTCCCAGCAGTCGAGCGCAGGCGATCGTGAACCTCGGAGCGGCCCTACACGCCAACTGGGTGGACCTGTCTCCGTGGGCCGACCGGGGTGAGGCGTTCACTTCGATACAGCAGGTGAAAGGAATCGGACCGTGGACCGCCAACGTTGTTGCGGCAAAGGCACTCGCCGATCCGGATGCCTTCGGCGCCAGCGACCTCGCCCTGCTCAGGCAAGCAGAGCGATTGGGACTCCCAGCATCCCCAACCGATCTCGAACAGTACGCCGAACGCTGGCGACCCTGGCGTTCGTATGCAATGCACCACCTCTGGAACCTCTACCTCGACGAACAGGACCGATCATGAGCACCCTTGTCAGAACCCTCGCCCCAACGCCGGTCGGTGAACTGCAGATCATCACCAGCGAACGTGGGGTCGTTGCGATTCTCTGGCCCGCCGATCAACGGTGGGACTACGCCACCACCGACGGCACCACTCCGATCGCCGAACAAGTCGCTGGCGAACTCGCCGAATTCTTCACCGGCACTCGAACCGAATTCACCGTTGCCCTGGACCTGCGGGGCACCGAATTCCAGAAGGCGGTGTGGCAGTCGCTGACTGAGATCCCGTTCGGTCAGACGGTCAGCTACGCCGAGCAGGCTGCTCGCCTGGGTCGACCTACCGCCGTGCGAGCGGTGGCATCAGCCAACGGCAAGAACCCGATCAGCATTGTGATCCCCTGTCATCGTGTGATCGGTTCCGACGGCACACTCACCGGCTACGCCGGCGGGCTCGACGCCAAACGGTTGCTCCTCGACCTCGAAAGCGGTCAACAACCCCTGATCTCCTGATGGAATCGTGCCGGTGAGAGCGTAAATCCATCGAAAGTTCGGCGGGAGGTCTATTCGGTGTACATCGAGATGTCGTGGGGATGACTCTCCCGGAGTCCGGCTCCGGTGATCTTGGTGAGCCTGGTGTTGTCCTGAAGATCAGCCAAGCTGGCTGCCCCGGCATACCCCATCCCGCTTCTGACCCCTCCCACGAGTTGGGAGACCAACTCGGTGAGAGCACCGGCGTAACGAACCCGACCTTCCACTCCCTCAGGCACGTGTTTCTGAGGTGTCGAACCGGTCCCGCTGCCATACCGATCGGCTGCTCTTCCCCGCATCGCTCCCGCCGAGCCCATCCCTCGGTAGGTCTTCCACATTGCGCCGTCAACCAACTCGAGGTCACCGGGTGCCTCGTCGCAACCAGCCAGAGCATTGCCGAGCATCACCACATCAGCACCGGCCACGAAGGCCTTCACGATGTCCCCGCTGTTGACCACGCCGCCATCGGCGATGATCGGCACTCCCAGTTCTCGCCCGGCCTCTACGCATTCGAAGATCGCAGTCACCTGGGGCATACCTGCTCCAGCGACAATCCTGGTTGTGCAGATCGAACCGGCACCGACACCGACCTTCACCGCATCGGCCCCGGCGGTGACCATGGCCTCCACTCCTTCACGGGTGACGACGTTGCCGCCGATCACCGGTACATCGGGCCACCCCTTTTTGATGGTTTGAATGGCCTCGATGACACCGCGGGTGTGGCCGTGGGCAGTGTCGATGACGAGCATGTCGACGCCGGCCTCGGCGAGAGCCTCGGTGCGTTCGGCGGTGTCGGTGACCCCTACCGCCGCCGCCACCCGCAGGCGGCCCCTGTCGTCGAGCGACGCCATGGGCTTTTCGATCCGCTTCGTGATGTCCTTGACAGTGATCAGCCCTGTGAGCCGGCCGGCTCCGTCGACCAGCGGAAGCTTCTCGATCCGGTGCCTGTGGAGGATGGCAACTGCATCATCGAGACTGGTGCCCGCCGGTGCGGTGACGAGGCCATCACTGGTCATGAACTCGGTGACCGGCCGCTCGTATTCGTCGGGTCCGCAGAAGCGGATATCGCGGTTGGTGAGGATCCCCACCAGCACACCGTCGTCGGTGCAGATCGGTACCCCGCTGATCTTGTGGTGGTTCATCAGCGATTCGGCGTCGGCCAGGGTGCTGTGGGGCGGCAGCGAGATCGGCGCGTCGATCATGCCGCTCTGAGCCCGCTTCACCCGGTCGACGTGGAGCACCTGTTGCTCGACGGAGAAGTTCCGATGCAGAACGCCGATGCCGCCCTCCCGGGCGAGAGCGATGGCGAGCGGGGCCTCTGTAACCGTGTCCATGGCGGCCGATATGAGCGGTGTCTCCAGCCTGAAACCACAGATCGAGGTGGAGATGTCGACCTCGTGGGGAAGGACCTCGCTCCACCCGGGAACGACGAGCACATCGTCAAAGGTGAGGGCCTCGAAGGAGTCGAAGAGCCGGGCATTCGTTTCACGGGCTGTCATCAGGAAACCTCGAGCGTGGTTGTATCAGAACAGGAGAGAGAGCAAAGAGCATCGGCGACTGCCAGAGGAAGAAGTCGATGCTCTACAGCATGCACTCGATCGGTGAGCGAGTCGAGCGAGTCGCCGGCGACAATCGGCACGGTCTCGGTCCGGATCGCCGGACCGGTGTCGACGCCTGCATCCGGGACCCAGTGAACCATGACCCCGGTTTCGCTGATCTCGCCGGCGGTGAAGGCAGAGAGTGCTTCGGAGATTGCCGAAGCGCCCGGAAACATACCCGGTTTGGCCGGATGCAGATTCACGATCTTGAACCGAGCGCAGAACTCACCGGTGAGAATTCGCATCCAACCAGCCAGCACGATCAGGTGCGGTTCGTACGGTGAGATCACCCGCTCCAATCGGATGTCGTAGCGGTCACGGGGTTCTCCGGGCTGTCGCTCGAGAATCTCGGTCCGAACCCCAGCGACAGCAGCTCTCTGAAGAACCTTCGCATCGGAATGATCACTGACAACGGCCACGACCTCATAGGGGGGGTCTGAAGTCTCCGCAGAATCCAGCAGCACCTGAGCGTTGGACCCATTGCCCGAAGCCAGAATGACAACCCGCTGGATCGTGCGCTTCAAGACAGAACAACCCCGGGCGTAGCGGTGACCTCGCCGACGATGAAGGTCTCCTCGGGAATCGCAGCCTGCACCTCTGCTACGTCGCCAGGCGCACAGACAACCACCATCCCGATCCCGCAGTTCAAGATCTGATGTGCGTCTTCCCGGTTGAGCCCGGCCTGCTTGATGATGTACTGGAACAACGCCGGTTGGGTCCAAGCGGAAGTGTCGATGAAGGCACCCAGTTCGTCGGGCAGAACTCGGGGCAGATTGTCGATCAAACCGCCGCCGGTGATGTGAGCGAGGGCCGCAACCTTGCCGGTGGCGAGTGCGTCCCGCAACGGCTCCAGATAACTCCGATGGGTGGCCAGGAGAGCTTGGAACAGCGACTCGCCTGCTCCGCCTGGCAACCTTGCGTTCAGGTCTTTGCCCTGCACGACCTTGCGGGCGAGGCTGTAACCGTTGGTGTGAAGACCAGAGGACCGCATGCCGATGAGGACGTGACCGGCTGAGATCCCGGGGGTGGGAAGCAGGTCGGGTCTGTCGACCGCTCCGACCATCGTTCCGGAGATATCGACCGAACCATCGGTGAGAACACCGGGCATCTCGGCTGTCTCTCCGCCCAGCAACACACAACCGGCGTCGCGGCATGCTGCTGCCATTCCATCGACGATCTGGCCCACAATCTCCGGGTCCAGCTTCGCCGCGGCAACGGTGTCGAGGAAGAAGAGTGGAACCGCCCCTTGGACCAGCACGTCGTTGATGCCGTGATTCACGATGTCGGCACCGAGACCGTTCCACGCCTCCGACGCATCAAGTCCGTTGGCCAGCATGATTTCGGCCAGCATCGTCTTGGTGCCCACGCCATCGGTGCTCGCTACGAGGAGCGGCTCGTTCATACCGAGGAGTTGTGACGCTGAAAAAACCCCTCCGAAGCTGCCGAGGCCGGCGATGACCCTTTCGTCGTGCGTGCTCTTGACCGCAGCTGAAATGCGCTCGGTGGTGGCGGCTCCGGCGGCGAGTGAAACCCCGGCCGATGCGTACGCGTCGTTTTCAATTGTGGACACAGACGTTTCCTCGGTTGTAGTTGGGAACTGGGATTTGGTGCCACGGTCGACGTAACGCCAGCCGATGTCGCTGCGAGCGAAAAGCCCATTGCCGACCAACTGATCAACAACGGCGTAGCTGCGTTCGAGGGCCTGGTCGAGATCGGCCCCAACGCCAACTGCGTTCAGCACACGACCGCCGGAGCTCACCAGACGTCCCTGATCGTCGCGAGTTCCAGCGTGGATGATTCGTGCACCCTCGGGGGCCACTGCATCGGGGATCGCCACCCCCGTGCGGGGCGAGCTCGGGTAGCCGTCGGCACATACCACCACCGTCGCTGCGGTTCGATCGTCCCGCGCCTTGAGTGGTTCCCATGGTTGAGAGGTGGCGGCGGCGTACATCACCGAAAGCAGGTCACCCTCGACCAGCGGCAGAACAACTTGAGCCTCAGGATCACCGAACCGGCAGTTGTATTCGATCAGTCGAGGACCTGACCTGGTGAGCATGATCCCGGCGTAGACCACACCCACATACGGCGTACCCTCTTTCGCCATGCCGGCCTGTACGGGAACGAGGAAGGTGTTCACCAGTGTCTCGACCAGCAACGGATCGATGTCGGGTACCGGTGCGAATGCCCCCATACCTCCGGTATTGGGGCCGGTATCACCCTCGCCTACCCGTTTGTGATCTTGGGCGGTGAGGCCACCCAGAGGGTCGATCTGATCAGCCGAGCAGATGCCGAACAGGCTCAGCTCTTCTCCGGTGATCTTCTCCTCCAACACGATGGTTCGACCGCTCTCGCCCATGATCCCTTCGGTGAGGAATTCGAGGATTGCGGACTCGGCCTCCAAACGATCATCGGGTACGACCACACCCTTACCCCCAGCCAGACCGTCAGCCTTGACGACCACCTCGAAGTCTTGCTGAGCAAGCCACTGGAACGCAGCGTCGGTATCGGTAAAGGTCTTGTTGACCGGACCGGGAATGCCGTGACGTTGCGCGAAGGAGCGAGCGAAACTCTTTGATCCCTCCAGCTGGGCAGCAGCGGCGGATGGACCGAAACAGTTGATTCCGTGTTGCGTGAGGTGGTCGGCCAGACCATCGACAAGTGGCTGCTCTGGTCCGACCACCACCAGGTCAATGACCTTCTGCGAACAAAAGGCGATGACCTCGTTGAAATCATCCACATCGAGTGCGACGTTGTATTGCCTGGTGCCTGGATTCCCCGGCGCAACATACAGGTCACGAAGCCGGGGAGACTCGGCAATGGCGTTGGCCAGCGCGTGCTCTCGACCCCCCGAGCCGATCAACAAGACGTCGAGCAGACCCATATGCCGGTCGGTTTCATCCTCTGGCCCGCCAGCTTCTTCCAGTTCGGTTTCGATGACCGTTCCCTCAGGTGCCGATCCGGGCACCACCAGAGTCTCGGGAAAAGCGATGTCGGTTTCGATGTCGGAGGTGAGGATCGGGTCGCTCCCGGCGCTTTCGGATGTCACCCCAGAACTCCGTCGAAGCGCTGCTTTGTGCTGGCAAGAGTCAACTGAACCGGAACCGGATACTCACCGGTGAAACAGGCGTTGCAGTAGCCGTGGTTGGCGAGATCGGTCTCCTCACCGTGGCCGGGACCGATGGCGGTCATCATTCGATCAACGCTGATGAAGCCCAACGAATCGGCACCGATATGGGAGGCGATTTCGGGGACTCCCAGCTGGTGGCCGATCAGCTGGTCGTAGGAACCCATGTCGACCCCGAAGAAGCACGGGTGGGCGATCGGGGGACACGTGATCCGAACGTGCACTTCGGTCGCTCCCGCCTTGCGGACCAGCCGAACCAGAGGTCCGCTGGTGGTTCCTCGAACAATGGAGTCATCGACCATGATCACCCGCTTGCCGTAAAGGTTTTCCTCCAGGGTCATGAACTTGAGCGCAACGCCCTGTTGGCGTAGCTCGTCGGTGGGTTCGATGAACGTGCGTCCTATGTAGCGGTTCTTCACGAACCCTTCGTTGTAGGTGATCCCGGACATTGCGGCGTAACCGATGGCAGCTGGCATCGAACTGTCGGGCACCGGTATGACCACATCGGCGTCGACTGGGTGTTCTCGGGCGAGTTCCTCTCCGAGTCGTTGGCGCACGCCGTGCACGCTCTTGCCGCCCCACACCGCATCAGGACGGGAGAAGTAGATGTGTTCGAACGTGCAGCGGGCCTGGCGCTGTTTGGCGGGGACCGCCTGAACGCTCTTCACGAGCGGCCCCTGCATCACGACCACCTCACCGGGATCGATCTCGCGAATCTTCTCACAACCGAGGGTGCGGAGCGCTCCGGTTTCCGACGCCACCACATGTCCACCCGAGGGCAGTCTGCCCACGCTCAGGGGACGGAAACCCCACGGGTCACGGCAGGCGACCACCTTGGTCCCGGCCAGCAGCGCCAAGGAAAAGGCGCCCTCCCACAACGGCATCGTGTTGGCCAGACGTTCCTCCCACGAAGCGCCGTCGGCGGCGGCGAGCATGAGGCTGATCACTTCGGTGTCGGAGGAGCTCATGAGCCCAGCACCGCGAGCCAACAGACCGTCGCGCAGGCGGTCGGCGTTGGTGATGTTGCCGTTGTGAGCAACCCCAAGTGGGCCGTGGAGGGTCTCTACAACGAAGGGTTGCACGTTACGTTCGGTGTTCCCGCCGGTGGTGGAGTAACGGGTGTGGCCGATCGCCATCGAACCGACAAGGGGATCGAGTACGCCGGGCCCGAAGACCGAACTCACGAGACCCTGACCCTTGTGGACCCGAACCGCCCGGCCATCGCTCACCGCGATTCCAGCAGCCTCCTGACCACGATGCTGGAGCGCATGGAGCCCGAAGAAGGCGGCCCGAGCGGCATCTCCGTGGCCGAGCGAGACGCCCAGGACGCCGCACTCCTCTTTGGGGTGGTCGGATTCGAACATTTTGGGTGCCTTTGGGTGGGTATTCAGTGGATGCCGGCTCGTGTCTTATGCGGGATTCTCAGCGGGCTCGGTGGACGACACCGCGTCGGCGAGAACTTCTCGGAGGTTGGTGCGAATACGGTCGACGGCCGGTTGTTCGCCGGGGACGAACGTGAGGCCCGTGAGGCGCTCGTAGAGCTCCACGTATCGGGCCGACGCTGCTTCCCACACCTCGCTGGGAAGTTCCGGAATCGGGCCGTCGCCCCTGTAGCCGGTAGCCGCCAGGGCGAGTCGAACAGGTTCCTTGTCGAACGACTCGGGCACCTTGCCCTCACCCAAGCGCTGCTCCAGCGACGCTACGGCCCAGAACCGACTGCTGTCCGGGGTGTGCATCTCGTCGATGATGAGCAGAGTGCCGTCAGGCGCGAGCCCGAATTCGTACTTGGTATCGGCCAGGATGAATCCGGCATCGGCCGCTATTTCGGCTCCCCGGCCGAAGAGTTCGAGCGCCACGTTCTGGATCTCGGACCATAGGTCGGCTGCCACCAGTCCTGACGATGCAATCTCATCGATCGTGGAAGGCTGGTCATGCCCGCCTTTCACGGCCTTGGTGGTTGGGGTGATGAGGGGCTCGGGGAGGGCGCCGTGGTCCTCGATCCCATCGGGAAGCTGGTGGCCGTAGAGCAGGCGCTCGCCGGCCTTGTAGCGCGGCAGCACCGAAGTGCTGGTGGACCCGGTGAGTCGGCCACGAACCACTACCTCCACCGGCAGCGGCGTCGCATCGACCGCGATCAAAGCGTTCGGATCGGGAACACTGATCACGTGGTTGGGGACGATGTCGGAGGTGAGGTCGAACCACCACGCCGCCAACTGGTTGAGCACCTGCCCCTTGTTGGGGACCAGCCCGATCACCCGGTCGAAGGCGCTGAGCCGGTCGGTGGTGACCAGAAGCCTGCGCTGACCAGGAAGAACCCATGATTCCCGGACCTTTCCAGCGCTGTGCCCTGGCAACTCAAAGGAGATGTCATCCAGGGTTCTTGGCGCTCCCACGGATGCAGTTTATCGCCTCAGCGGCCGCCCCTCCACGACCGTCCCGCCCATCGGGGTTCAGCTGCTGGCCGGGCCGACGATCCGATTGAGGTGACCCATCTTCCGGCCCGGCTTCACGATGGCTTTGCCGTAGAGGTGCAGTGCCAGGTCGGGATCGAGGGACAGTTCGGGTACGCGGTCAATGTCATCTCCGATGAGGTTCTCCATCACCACATCGGAGTGCCGTCGACCGTCACCGAGGGGCCAACCAACGATGGCTCGAATGTGCTGTTCGAATTGATCGACCACGCACCCGTTCTGGGTCCAATGACCCGAGTTGTGCACCCGAGGAGCGATCTCGTTCACCACCAAACCGTCGGAGGCAACGAACAGCTCAACCCCCAGGACGCCCACATAGTCGAGCGCGTTGAGGATCTGTTCGGCGATGGCCACGGCGTCGGCCCGCAGTTCGTCACCGATCGGGGCGGGCACGGTGCTGGTGCGGAGAATGCCGCCCCGGTGAACGTTCTCGCCCGGGTCGAAGCAGACGACCGTGCCCGAGATATCGCGGGCTGCGACCACGGAGATCTCGGAACTGAACGGAACGAATCCCTCCAGCACGGCCGAGGCGCCAGCCATCTCGGTCAGCGCCGCCGGGGCCTGATTCGGGTGGGTCAGCGTGACCTGACCCTTGCCGTCGTAGCCGAATCGTCGGGTCTTCAGGATCGACACAACCCCGAGCGAGTCAATGGCATCGGTGAGGCTGGCGGCGTCGTCGACGGCTCTGTACGGCGCAACGCTGAGGCCGATTTCGCTCAGGAAGTCCTTCTCGGTGAACCGATCTTGACTGATACGGAGTGCATCACGGTTGGGGCGGATCGGAGCGAACGATTGGAGCACGTCGAGAGCTGCGCTGGGAATGTTCTCGAACTCGTAGGTGATGACGTCGACGGAGTCCCCGAACGCGACGAGCGCCTCCCGGTCGTCGTAGTCGGCGGTGGTCACCCGTTCGGCCACCTGGCCTGCCGGCGGGTTGGCGCCGGGTTCGAAGATGTGGCAGCGAAACCCGAGCCTGGCTGCCGCCATCGACAGCATGCGGCCCAGCTGTCCTCCGCCCAGGATCCCGATAGCCGCACCTTGCGGCAGTGGTTCAGTCATCTTCGGGGGCCTCGGGGATCGAAGCCGAAAGGGCGGCGCGCCATGAGTCGAGCCGAGCTGCGAGATCGGGGTCACCGATGGCGAGAATGGCCCCAGCCATGAGGCCGGCGTTGGCGGCACCGGTCGCCCCGATCGCCATAGTGGCCACCGGGAATCCTCGTGGCATCTGAACGATTGAGTAGAGGCTGTCGACCCCGGAAAGGGCTTTTGTCTGGACGGGAACACCGATCACGGGCACGCGGGTCTTCGAGGCCATCATTCCGGGCAGGTGGGCGGCTCCCCCGGCTCCGGCGATGATCACCTTCAATCCCCGTTCAACGGCTGTGGTTCCGAATTCCCACAGGCGGTCCGGGGTGCGGTGGGCCGAAACGATCCGGGTGTAGTAGGGGACGTGGAGGGCGTCGAGGATGTCGGCAGCGTTGCGCATGGTGGGCCAGTCGGACTGGCTGCCCATGATGATTGCGACCTCTGCGTCTGACATCGGTTGTGACCTACCTCTCGGCGAAGCGCCACAGTATCACCGGTGGGGTGATCTCGTGATGGAGGCGCCCTTCGCTCCCACGAATCCATCGAGAGTTGGGCGAAGGTGTTACGCGGCGCGGACTCCGGCCTCGAACAGCGGAAGGCAGTTGCCGCTTGGCGCCCGGCCGCGAAGGGGGTCCTGCCAATCGTGGATGTGATTCTCTGGGTGAGGCATGAGACCCAGCACCATCCCGGTGGGATCGGTCACCCCGGCAACATCGCCGGCCGACCCGTTGGGGTTGTTCGGATACCCGCCCGCTTCGTATCGGAGCACCACCCCGTCACGATCGGTGAGTTCGTCCAGACCGCCGGAAACAAACCTGCCCTCGCCGTGGGCCACGGGGCATCGCAGCGGCTCGGTTAGTTCTGCGGTCCAGATGCTGGCCGGGCTCGGGTGCAAGGTGACCCAACGGCACTCGAACCGCTCCGAGACGTTCTCGGCAAGAGTCGACCGAGCGGCTCCGCCGGGAAGCAGCCCGGTTCGGACAAGTGCCTGGAAACCGTTGCACACACCGAAGATCGGTTTGCCGGCTTCCACCGCTTCATGCAGTTGGTCGCCGAACCAGCCCATGAGATCGAGCCCGAGAAGCCGTCCGGCTCCGAGCGCATCGCCGTAGCTGAAGCCACCGGGGACGGCAAGGATCTGGTAGTCGCTCATGCGATGTCCACCCTGCCGGAGGTCGGCCATCGGCACCGTTTCGGGTTCGCCGCCCGCCATTCGAAAGGCATCGGCCAGGTCGGCGTCGCGGTTGGTGCCGAGGGCGTGAGGGATGAGTACGCGGGGGCGGATCATTGGATGTGTCCTCGGTAGGCGTGTTCGATGTCGGCGAGGGTGACGGACAGTTCACCGATCACGACGGTGTCGCTGTCGGTGGAGGTTCCGATCCGACGTGCGCCCGGAATGGCTTCGACCACCGCTCCGTTCTGGGGTGACACCTCCAGAAGGTACCGAGCGGCCCGTTCCCCGAAGAGCACATGCGGATCGTTGGAAAGGCCGGGATCGTCGAGGGTGAGACCCACACGACCGGCGAAGGCCCACTCGGCTGCCGCAACGGCCAGCCCGCCCTCGGACAGATCGTGGCCGGACTCGACCAGTCCGTCGGCGATCAACGCCGCCACGGCACGATGTACCGGGAGGGCGTCAGTGACCGGGGTAGGGACCGGACCCGCGTCTCCGTGGCCGAGTTCGTCATGGACCTCCTCGAAATGTGAGCCACCCAACGCACCCTCCGCCGGGCCAACCAGCCATATGTCATTGCCTGGCTTCACCACTCCGGTGAGCGGAACCGTTCCCGGGTTGTCGACGATTCCTACCGCAGTGATGACCAGCGTGGGCGCCACCGGATCCGGAGTGCCGTCGGGCCGGACGAATTCGTTGTAAAGACTGTCCTTGCCCGACACGAACGGGGCGTTGAAGTGCAAGGCCGCATCGTGACAGGCGCGACAGGCGGCCACGATTTGCCCGAGCGTTTCGGGATTGGTTGGTTTGCCCCAGGCGAAGTTGTCGAGCAACGACAGCTGGTCGGGATTCGCGCCGCCGAGCACCGCATTTCGTACGGCTTCGTCGACCACATGCCAGGCCATGGCGTAGCTGTCGAGATCTCCGATGAGGGCATTGACCCCGATACCGATTGTCATCGCCTTTCCACTGGTGGTGCCGGGAGGGATCTGGGTTGTGCCGTCGGCAGGGCCGTCGGCGTTGGGTCCGCCATAGGGCCGTACCACCGTGCCGCCCATGATCTCGTGATCAAAGGTCCGAACCACGTCTTCGTTCGAGCGGATACTGGGGTGGGCCAGCAGCTTGAGGAGATCGCCCACCGGGTCGAACCTTTCGGCCACGAGTTCGAACGGGTCACGGGGCGAGTCCGCGGCGACGATGGCCTCCATGCGGCGCTTGGGCCGACCGTCGTGGAGGAAGCCACAGCTGATCTCGATCACCGGATCGTCACCATCGACCACCCTGAGCACACCATCGCCGGTGAACGAGCCGATCACCGCTGCGTCGACACTCCACCGTGCCGCTAGATCGAGCAGTGGCTGCGGGTCCGGTACGGCGAGCACCATCCGCTCCTGAGCCTCGCTGAGCCACACCTCCCACGGCGCCAGCCCCGAGTACTTGCGGGGTACCAGGCGGAGGTCGACACGGGCGCCCAGCTCCTCGGCCATCTCCCCGACTGCGGAACTGAGGCCGCCGGCACCACAATCGGTGATGGCGGTGTACAGCTTTGCATCGCGGGCCTCGAGGACTACATCGATCAGTCCTTTCTCCACGATCGGGTCACCGATCTGCACTGAAGACCCGGCCACTTGGGCAGTTTCGGCGCCCATCGTCTGGCTCGAGAAGGTCGCTCCGCCCACACCGTCACGCCCGACTGCACCGCCGAGGACCACGATGCTGTCGCCGGCGGTCGGATTGGTGGGGTTGGACCCGGAGGGCAACAGGCCAATGCAGCCGGCAAAGACAAGGGGTGTGGTGGTGTAGCGAGTGTCGTGGATGATCGCACCCGCAATGTTGGGAACACCGATCTTGTTGCCATAGTCACCGACACCGGCGATCACACCGTCGCGGATCCGATGCGGGTGCAGCACACCGTCGGGAAGCGACCGGGCTGGCGTTTCCTCAGGACCGAAACACAGGATGTCGGAGACCGAGATTGGCTTGGCCGACACGCCGAGGATGTCCCGCACCACTCCCCCGACCCCGGTGTTGGCTCCGCCGAAGGGTTCCAGGGCCGATGGATGGTTGTGGGTCTCGGCCTTCAGGGCCATGTCGAACTCGTCGTCGAACTGCACAATTCCCGCGTTGTCGACGAATGCGCTCCGTACCCAGTGTGCGTCGATGGCGTCGGTGGCAGCCCGGAGGTAGGTGTTGAGTAGACCGTCCAGCTCGGTCGTGGATCCGTCGGGCTCGGTGACCGTGATGTGAGCCCGGAATGTCTTGTGGGCGCAGTGCTCACTCCATGTCTGCGCAAGGGTCTCCAGCTCGGCGTCGGTTGGGTCTCGGTCGAGCGATTCGTAGTGGGCGGAGATGACCGCCATCTCTTCGGGATCCAGTCCCAGACGCCGTTGCAGGTTGATGGTCGCCAGCTCATCGGCCGAGAGCCCCCGCATCGGCACGATCGCGGTGGCCGGAGAGCCGGCGAGAGAACCGACGAAGCTGGGTTCGAGTCGACCGATCGCCCAGCGTTCGATCACCTCGTTGTGCAAAACACGATCAGAGAGCCGCTGTACCTGTTCATTCGACAGCTCACCGTGGACGATCCACCGGGTTCCCACTGTGGCGGCTTCGACCGGAATGCCAGCCTCGTTCGAGGCCCTCACCAGTTCGGCACCCTCGCGGTCGGTCACACCGGGACGGAGCCCGGTCTCGATCTGAAGGACACCCGCCGGCGGCCGGGCTCGTGTCCCTGTTTCGGCGGGCTCCCACCAGCCGTCAACCGGATCGACACAGAGCGTGGTGGCCACCTCGGTGACGTGGGCCATTGTGAGGTGCCCTCGCAGGTGCACCAGACGGTACCGAACCAGCCGCTGGGCCGGTAGTTCGAACAGTGCTGCACTGGCCACAGCATCGGCGTCCTCATGACCCGGTCCGACCACAAACTCGTACGTTTCCACCGTTGACAACCCCTGACTCCCCAGCTTTCAGTTCTATCGCCTAGTGGTCCGAACCGGCGGACTTCTTGCGGGTGAGCCGGTCAGCACCGCTGTCGATCCCGGGCAGCTGAGGCTGAAGCCATCGATGTTTGCTGGCGAGATCGAGAACGATCTCCTCCACTTCTACCCAATTGACCGCCCTCGGCCCTTTCAGCCCCCTGTTGTAGGGCTGTTCGAACACAATCACGTCATTGCCGGCACGACGCAACGAGCTGATGTTGTGCTCGGCATCATCGATATACACATGCGCTTCCACCTGCGGCTTGGCGCCGAGAAAGCATATGTCGCGGTACGGGATGCGAGCTTCGTCGAGCCATGCGACCGTGTCCGATACGGCGGCTTCATGGCTCCAATTCACATAGAGGCGGTGGGTGATGATTCGAATCCACACGCCGGCATCGCTCAGCCGCCAGAGGGCATCGGCTGCGCCGTCGATCACGGGCAAGTGCCGCAACATGCGCGCCTCGGAGACCGCTTTGTGGTGCAACCGACCGAATTCGGCTTCGTCGAGATCCCATTCGCGGAAATCCCAGCTGCGCTCCAAGGGCAACGACTCCGGGTCCACACCGCGCTCTGAAGCGACAAAGTCTCGGAAACCGATGCTGTAATCAGCGCACACCCCATCGAGGTCAACACCGAAGATGAACCCGCTCACGCTGCAAAAAGTAGCCGCCAACCTCGGCTCTCAGGGTGATGGCAAGTTTCGGACTTTCACGCCTCCGGGGCGAGGCGACAAGAGCGGACCAATCGATCGAATACCCTCAGGGCAATGTTCGGCGACGGCGTGAAGGCAGCAGGAATGGCCCTGTTGCTGGCACTCGCCTACCTGCTGTTCGGCGTCGCCAGTGCCGGAGATGCCCAGCACGCAGTGGATCTCGAGCTGACCGAGGATGGCACCTCATGGCCGTGGTATTCCAGCATCCAACGGGCATCGGCCTCGTGGATCAACTCCCCCGCTGGTGAGCAATGGGCACAGAAATCCTCAGTTGTAGCGTTGCCTCCTACAAATATCGAACAACTCCGGATTGTCGCTACCGCTTCCTCGGACCAAGAGGCACTCGAAGCCGCCGAAGACAGTGCGGCAGGTTTCTTGCAGCACGATTGGGATCTTCAACTCGAACCGTTCCAGACCGAACAAGACGCGATCCAGATCGCCATCGAGAGTCTGGGACGAGTTCGACGAACAGGAACAACTCGGGGAAACAGCGTCCAATGCGACCGAAATCGCGGCTCGTTCGGCGCGGTTGGAAGGAACTGCGGTGTTGCTTGGTCGATTGGAGGGTGACCTCGACCGAGCCCAAGCGGCGCTGAGCGCAGTGACGCCCAGATACGTTCGGGTCGATTCCCAGCCGCTGAGTCCGATCCGAGAACGGCTTCCGGAGGCTCTCAGGCTCTTCGGCGGCATTCTGATCCTCGGCTGGCTGGTTCAGCTCATCGGGTCAGCCAGGTTCGAAACCTCCACCGACGCTGATTGACTAGAGACATGCGCGTCACCGCACGATTCCTCGCTCTCCTCCTCGGCGTTTCCGTCGTTGCCACCGCATGCGGCCTTGGCGTCGGAGCCAGTCGCGAAGCCCTGATCGATATCCTGATGGAGGAGGCCAAGCTCAGCGATGCAGAAGCCAACTGTGTGGCCAACGCCCTGTACGCCACACCGGGGCTGACCGAAGAAGAGATCAACAGCTTCTCGGTGATCGACGAGATAGAACCCGGCGACGAAAGGGCGGGAAAGTTCACGCTCTATCAGGCCGCAGTCGACACCGCCGTGCGAACCTGTGTTTAGCAGTGGTCGTTCCGCTCAAGCCGCAATGGGCCATCCGAACCACAGTATGAGTCGGATGACACCTTTACCCGATAGGGGCAACGATGCCGATAGATGAGAGTATGAGGACCGTGATGAATGAACCGAATGCGTTGGACCAACGCATCGCCACCCTCAGAGCAGCCATCGATGGGCAGCTTTCAGACCGGAACCGGGTCATCGATCATCTCTTGGATCTCCGGCTCGAGTTCGATACTCCCGGCCTGGTTGCAGTTATCGACGATCTGCTCTCCGACGTACCGGGGCTCACGGTTGTGGAAAACCAATGGTGGGGGGCCGCCCTTGATCAGCTCTCCATGACTGCGGAACCAACCAGTATTTGACCCACGGATTCTGCGAAACCAAAGTGGACTGAAGCGATGGCCCTATCGGTCTCGGCTCTGCAGTTCCTGCTCGATAATTGGAACGATGCCCGGGTCCGCCAGGGTTGTCGTGTCACCAATCGATCTACCTTCGGCCATATCGCGCAACAAGCGTCGCATGATCTTGCCTGAGCGTGTCTTGGGCAGTTCGGGCACAAGAGCGAGATCGGCCGGTTTGGCGATCGGACTGATCACCTTCGCCACGTGATTTCTGAGCTCGGCCTTCAGGTCGGCTGAGGCCTCGATTCCGCTGCGGAGGATCACGAAGGCGCTGATGGCCTGACCGGTCGTGTCGTCGTCCCGTCCAACGACGGCGGCCTCGGCAACAGATGGATGATCGACCAGAGCCGATTCGACTTCGGTGGTCGAGAGCCGGTGACCCGAGATGTTCATCACATCGTCCACTCGACCCAGGAGCCAGATGTCGCCGTCGTCATCGAGCTTTGCACCGTCACCGGCGAAATACCGCCCGGCGAATCGCGACCAGTAGGTGTCGCGGTAGCGGTCTGGGTCACCCCAGATTCCTCGCAACATCGAAGGCCATGGCTCGGTGAGGGTGAGATAACCACCACCGGGAACACCGACAGGTTTGCCGTCGTCATCGACGAGTTCAGCGCTGATGCCGGGAAGGGGACCAGAGGCCGAACCCGGTTTTGCGGTCGTGACGCCCGGAAGCGGCGAGATCATCATTGCGCCTGTCTCGGTTTGCCACCAGGTGTCAACGATGGGGCAGTTCCCCCGCCCAATGTTGGTGTGATACCACACCCAGGCCTCAGGATTGATGGGTTCACCCACCGATCCGAGAACCTTGAGCGAGGCAAGGTCGCGACCCTCGGGCCACTGGGTGCCCCACTTCATGAACGTGCGAATCGCAGTGGGGGCTGTGTAGAGCTTGGTCACCCCATAGGTCTCGATGATTTCCCAGAACCGATCCTTGGCCCAGCTCGAACGTTCCCCGGTGCGGTCAGCCTCGCGAGGGGTGTCCGGTGTGCCCTCGTACATCACCGACGTGCAACCGTTGGTCAGTGGTCCGTACACGATGTAACTGTGGCCGGTGATCCAGCCGATGTCGGCGGCGCACCAGTACACGTCGGTGTCGGGGTGGAGATCGAACACGTAGTTGTGAGTGAACGCCGCCTGGGTCAGGTACCCGCCGGTGGTGTGCATGATCCCCTTCGGCTTGCCGGTGGTTCCGCTGGTGTAGAGCAGGAACAGCAGATCCTCGGCATCCATTTCTTCGGGCGGACACACTGCCGGCTGCGAGGGGACGATGTCGTGCCACCAGACGTCCCGTCCGTCGACGAAGTTGACGGGCTCGGCGGCATCACCGATCCGTTGCACCATCAACACGTTGCCGACGGTGCTTGTGCTCTCCAGCGCGTCGTCGACGATCCCCTTGAGCATGCTTGGCGCACCTCGGCGGTACCCACCGTCGGCCGTGATCACCAACTTGGCTTCAGCATCGTTGATTCGATCCGAAAGTGATGCGGCGCTGAAGCCGCCGAACACTACCGAGTGGGCTGCACCGATGCGGGCGCACGCCAGCATGGCGACGGGCAGTTCGGGAATCATCGGCATGTAGATTGCCACACGGTCACCGCGAGCAACCCCGAGCGACTTCAGCGCATTGGCTGTTCGCTGCACCTCGTCGAGCAGATCGGAATAGGTGAGTGTGCGCGTGTCACCGCGTTCACCCTCGAAGTGATAGGCCACGCGGTCTCCACGGCCGCCCTCTACATGGCGGTCCAGGCAGTTGGTTGACACGTTGAGCGTTCCCCCAATGAACCACTTGGCGAAGGGAGCGTCGGACCAGTCGAGGATCTGACTCCATTTCTTGGACCAGGTCAGCCGCTCGGCCTGCTGGGCCCAGAAGCCCAACCGATCAGCGGCGGCCGCGTCGTACATGGAACGATCACTGATCAACGCCTGACTCTGAAACTCTGGTGAGGGTGGGAACGTGCGCCGCTCATCCATCAGGGCTTCGATTGCGTCGTTTGTACCCGGTTCGCTCATAGGCCCGATTGTTGTGGATCAACCGCACCCAGCACAAGCGAACCCAGGACCGTCCAGGCAGGTAAGAACACTCTTGGTAGGCAATGGCTTACTGAACGCAGTTGTTGATACGGTGAGTGAGGGAGCTTCGGGGGTGTAATGGGTCGCCAGAAACAGGGCAGACGGACAACTAAGCGAGCGATCGAGGCGATCGACTCACTCACCCTGATTCTCGGGTCGGTCGAGGACGACGTGGTCGGGAGTCTCCGCAAAATCCCACAGCCGCTCATGAAGCTGCAACTGGCAGTGACCCTGCTTGGCGGACCCTTCGAGTTCTGCCAATAGCGAGGAGCCGGTGCTGGAAGCGGTTCGTCGCACACTGCTGCCGTTGGCGCAGATGGTTGAACCAGCCGACATCGTAACGCCACCCTTCAGCCCAGATCTTCGGCACCGGATCGGCTACACCACAGCTCTGCTCACCGCCATGCGCGACCGACTCGCTGCACACGCGATGCCTCCATCCCCACCAAAGTTGTGCGCAAAGAGGCCAACCGGCTGTTCGAGAACATGGGCAACGGCTGGACCAACTTCCGCAACAATCCAACGCTTGACAACCTCGAGCGCTTCGATCTTGCGACCCGCGCTCTCTATGGACTTCTACCAGATCGTTGGTATTGCCAACAACGAGCCACGGGTCAGATCAGTGCGCAGACTTTGTGATCTCCTGGAGCAGGCATCCGATCGGGATGGAGAAATCGATGACGTCCCAGCGCTGGTGAGACAGATCAACCACGCTGCAAACGAACTGAGTCGAGCAACAGAAAAGGATCACCGCAGCTGGCTGGACTCGGTGCGTTAGAACCTCAACTTCGTTTGCCATGATCCGATAGGCGAGTTGTGACGGCACCGTCGGATCTAGATGCAGCGTTCGAGGCGAAGCTGGCCCAAATGCGGGCTACGAACGAGCAGGGAAGGTCCGACGGTGCTGTCACCCAAGTTGTTCGTGGCCCGATGTGGCTCAGCCACCGCCACCCCGATCCCGAGTCTGAGACGCCCTACGGAGATCGCTGCGTCAGGATCGGTGGTCACTGGGTTTGTCGGCGGTGCAGCATTCTGTACCCGATCGGTGTTGTCGTGGCGTTTCTCTTCGCTGTGGGAGTCGGCTGGCCCGAGTCGTGGGACATGGCTGCGATCTGGCTACTCTGCGTCCCCGCAACCGTGGCCTACTGCGGCCAAGCGCTGGGCCTGTTCGAGTACGACGCTCGAGTTCAATCGATCGCCATGGCCGTGAGCGCTCTCGGTTTCGGTCGGGGGCTGGGCTATGAATTCACCCAACGGTGGAGCGGCGAGTTCTGGTGGCCGGTCACCGTTTTTGGAGGTCTGTGGTTCTTCGCAACCTTCTTCGGCGCGCATGCGCCAGAAACAGACACCTTCAACGGTCTCGCCGGCTCCGTGAAACGTGGCCGAAGCGACCCGACCAGAGCGCGACCTCGAGCCGGAGACAGTCCCACAACGAAAGCGTTCGCCCTGACCGGGCGGTCAAGACCGACGGTCAAGACCGGTACGCTGGGTGCCATGACCGAAGCAGTAATCGTCTCCACCGCCCGCAGCGCCATCGGCCGAGCTTTCAAGGGCACCATGAAAGATGAACGACCCGAAGACATCACGGCCCAGATCGTTCAGGCAGCCTTGGCCAAGGTTCCCGAGTTGAGCTCGGATCAAATCGAGGATTTGATGCTCGGCTGTGGCTCCCCCGCCGGTGAGCAGGGCTTCAACATGGCCCGCGTCGTTGCGGTGATGGCCGGACTCGACAACGTCCCGGGCGTCACCGTGAACCGGTACTGCTCCAGTTCGCTTCAGACCATTCGTATGGCCGCCCACGCCATCAAGGCTGGCGAAGGCGATGTGTTCGTCTCCGCCGGGGCCGAATTCGTGAGCCGCTACCTCAGCGGTGCATCCGACAATGCCGATGCCGTCAACCCGACCTTCGGCGAGGCCCAGGCCCGAACCAAGGCCAGAGAGGCCGGCGGTGCCGACATTTGGGAAGCACCCGAAGGGCTACCAGACGTCTACATCACCATGGGCCAGACCGCCGAGAACGTAGCCCAGATCGAAAACGTCACCCGGGAAGAGCAAGATCGTTGGGGCGTGCGCAGCCAGAACCGGGCCGAAGAAGCCATCAATCGTGGCTTCTTCGAGATGGACATCACTCCCGTCACCCTGTCCGACGGGTCGATCTACAAGGCCGACGATGGCCCTCGACCCGGCACGGCTTACGAAAAGGTGAGCCAGCTCAATCCGGTGTTCCGCCCCGACGGCACCGTGACCGCCGGCAACGCCTGCCCGTTGAACGATGGTGCGGCCGCCGTTGTCGTCATGAGCGACACCAAGGCCAAGGAACTCGGCATCCAGCCGCTGGCCCGAATCATCAGCAGCGGCGTGACCGGCCTCAACCCCGAGATCATGGGACTCGGCCCAGTTGAAGCCTCCCGTATGGCCCTCGAGCGGGCCGGCATGACCATCGACGACGTTGATCTGGTCGAGATCAACGAAGCGTTCGCCGCCCAGGTTCTCCCCTCGGCAAAGCATCTCGGAATCGACCACGACAAGCTCAATGTCAACGGTGGGGGCATTGCCCTCGGTCACCCGTTCGGCATGACCGGTGCCCGCATCATGACCACCTTGATCAACGGTCTCCAGGATGCCGACAAGAGCGTCGGCCTCGAAACGATGTGTGTCGGCGGCGGCCAAGGAATGGCCATGATCATCGAACGGGTGTAATCCTTGATCATCTCCTCCCTCCTGCGGTGCGGGCGCAGGGCGCCCGTTCTCGTCGTTCGGACTCGCTGACGCTCAAACAACGGCCAACACAACCCACGCTGCTCCGTCCCTCCGCAACCTCACACTGCGCTGCGGGCGCAGGGCCCCCGGTGCTACTTGACAATGGGGGCCGCTGTTGCGTTGGTCAGGGTAGCGAGGTCGCTGGGAGCCAGCTTGACCTCGAGCCCCCGGCGACCAGCGCTGACGTGCATCGAATCGAGAGTCACCGCAGACGAGTCGATGACGGTGGGCAACCGTTTCTTCTGTGCCAGAGGACTGATTCCTCCTACGATGTAGCCGGTGGTGCGGGAACGCGTCTTCGGGGTCGGCCATTTTGACCTTCTTCGCTCCGAGCACTTTGGCCAGCGCCTTCAGGTCCAGCTTCTGGCCAACCGGTATAATCGCAACCGCGAGCCCAAGCCCATCTACCTCCGTGAGGAGGGTCTTGAATACGACAGTTGGGTCCAGTTCAAGGGCCTGGGCAGCCTCAGTGCCATAGCTCTCAACCGCCGGATCATGCTCGTAGCTCAAGACCTCGTGCGGAATCCTCCGCTTCTCGAGCAACACAATCGCCGGGGTCACACTTGAAGTATTGCGCCTTTGCCGCTTCCTTTCCGACCGGCACTTCATCGGTCGCGAAACGATCTTCGGATTGAGCCTGATGTTCTTGGGTTCGGTCTGCTGGGGGTTACGGCGTGGGTAGCTTCCAGCAGGAATCTCAGTGCGGGCGAGCTAGAAGTCGATGCCCTTCTTGGCAACGATTCCCTGATCGAAGGCGTGTTTGATCACCTTCATCTCTGTGACTGTGTGCGCAACGTCGATCACCTCCTGGGCCATGTCGCGACCGGTCAAAACGATGTTGGTCTTCGCCGGACGGTTGGCCACGGTCGACGCGACGTCGTGTGCGTCGATCCACCCCCATGTCATGGCATAGCTGATCTCGTCCATCACCACCAGACGATGGTCTCCTTGGCTGATCAGTTCCTTGGCGAACGCCCACGCTGCGACCTCCTTGGCCTTGGACTCATCCAGGTCGTCGGAGTCCCACGTGAAACCGTCGCCGGCAGCAAACCACTGCACACCGAGCCCGCGAAGGACTTTTTCCTCGCCGGTGTTCCAGTCACCGCTCTTGAGGAACTGCACCACGGCGACGGGCCACTCCATGGCGAGTGCCCTCAGCACGACACCGAAGGCTGCACTCGACTTGCCCTTGCCGTGCCCGGTGTTCACCAGCACAAGACTCGGTGCGGTCACGAACTTGCCTTTGTCAGGAGTTTCGGTTGGAATCGACGTCTCGTCTGTCATGGGGTGGTTCCTTGCAGTGTGTGAAGGGGAATGATCACCGGAGACCCGTCGGGCCCGATCATACGGTGCATCGGTGTGCCGAAGTACTTCGTCAGGGTCTCAGCCTCCAGTACATCCCAGGCTGGGCCCGCCGCCACCAACCGGCCCTGGTCAAGCAACAGCGCATCGTCGGCATACCGAACCGCAGCGGTCAAGTCATGCACCGCCGACAGAACGGTGAGACCCTGCTCCGAGGCGAGCGAGGCCACGAGGTCCATCACCTCGAGCTGATGGCCAACGTCCAGAGAGCTTGTCGGCTCATCGAGCACCAAGATGTTTGCATCCTGACAGAGCGCCCGAGCCAGCACCGCCCGCTGAGCCTCGCCACCGGAGAGTTCGTTCAGAAACCTCCCGGCGAATTGATAGATCCCCAACTGACACATCGCATCATGGGCAAGGGCGCGATCATCGGGACCTTCGCTTGCGAGCCAGCCGAGGTGGGCGGTCCGACCAAGGAGCACGTATTCGGCAACGGTCATCCCAGCCGGTAGTACCGGGGATTGCGGAACGTACGCGCAGAAGCGAGCACGAGGTCCTGAATGCTCGGGGAATGACACGGCTTCGCCTCCCTTCCCGGAGCCGACCACTGCCGACATCAGCGTCGACTTTCCGGCCCCGTTTCGGCCGAGCACAGCCGTCCACCTCCGGGCCTCTATCCGTACGGAGACGTTGTCCAACACCTTCGTAGGGCCATAGGAAACACAAAGCCGATCGACCACGATCGCTGCGCTCACAGCGACCCGGCCTTGGTTCTCAAGAGCAGGAAGGCGAAGAAGGGTGCGCCGACGAACGCAGTTACAACGCCAATTCCCAGCTCTGCGGGAGCTGCAACAGACCGGCTGATCCAATCGGCGAGAATCACGAACGCTGCACCGACCACACCCGAGAGTGGGACCACCATTCGGTAGCTCGATCCGATCATCAGTCGGATCATGTGGGGAACCACAAGGCCCACGAATGAGATGAGCCCACTCACCGAGACCGCGGCAGCGGTGAGGAGCGACGCCGCAATGAGCGCGATGAGCTTGACACGATCCGGACGCAATCCCAGCGTTGTCGCCTCGGCCTCCCCTACCCGGAGCACATCGAACTGGCGTCGCAGCGCAACCAGAACTCCCCCACAGATCACGAGGTAGAACGTGAGAACAACCACCCGATCCCAGTTTGCTCCAACGAGGGTGCCGAACAACCACGAGATGATCGACCGCTGGGTATCCACATTGCGGCTCAACAGGTAGGTCTGAACCGCCGTGAAGAACGATGCGGTGGCGATGCCGGCCAACAACAGAGAGGCGATCTGATTGGGTGCGGAACGCCCGATCAGTAGTGCCACTGCAACCGCTATCAATGCTCCGACGAAGGCCAGCAGCTGAAGCGCCCCTATCGGTCCGACCGCCCAGTCGAGACCGAGAATCATTGACACACTGGCACCCAGGCCTGCACCAGCGGCGATGCCGAGAAGAAAAGGATCAGCCAGCGGATTGCGAAACACGCCCTGATAGGCCGAACCGGCCATCGCCAGCGAGCTACCGACCAGGCCGCCCAGTATGACCCGCGGCAGCCTGATCTGGCTGAGAATGGTCGCCTGGCGGTCCGACAGGCCGCTGTCGACGGCGACGATCGGCAATCGATCGAGGAGTTCGAGTACGACACCCCTCACGGGAAGGTCGGCAGCACCGCTGGTCAGACTCACGATCGCACACGCCGCCAGAGCCATGAGTGCGCCTGTTGCCGCCATCGGGGGCAACCGAAACGAACTGCGCAGCGCCTCGGGCGCAGCAACGGTCGTTCCGGTCACCATTCCCATCACCCTGTGGCGACCGGTTGGGCGAGTTGGGCGAGCTGCTCGGCCAGATCAGCAACTCTGGGGCCCCAGCGGGAGGCGACATCTGAATTGATCTGCACGATGTTGTTCGACTGGACTGCGGTCATCGAATCCCACCCCGGTCGAGCTGCAACGTCGTCAGGTCCGTAGCCAACCAAGTCGGTGATCACGATCAGAGTCGGGTCAGCCTCGACCAAGTACTCGGCCGTGACCTGGGGGTAGCCCAGACCATCGGGATCGGCTGGATCCGCAACGTTTTCGAAGCCGAGCCGGGCGTAGAGATCACCGATGAACGAAGCCGAGCTGACGGAGAAGAACGTGTCGTCGAGCTCGTGGTACACCCGAACCGGCGCCTCGCTGCTCGCTGAGCTGACCTGGATCGCAGCGTCGACGCGAGCGCGGATGTCAGCGTTGACCGCAGCCGCTTTGTCGATGTTTCCGCTTGCGAGCCCCAGCGCTGCAATCTGGGCGTACGTGTCATCGATCGTGAGGGCCCCCGGTTGCACGATCACGGGAACCTCCAACGCTGCGAATGCGGTGGCGAGAGCATTTTCGGGGTCGAAACTGGTGATGAGGAGATCGGGATCGAATGCGGCGATGGCCTCGAGGTTGGGCGTGAACGCTTGAAGGCCTTCCTGGGTGGGAGCTTCAGCTGGGAAGTTCGAAAAGCTGTCAGCGGCGATGACCTGATCGCCGGCACCGATGGCAAAGAGCATTTCGGTTGCCGACGGCGACAGGCTCACGATCCTTTCCGGCTGCGCCGCGATGATCACGCCATCGATCTCGACCGGGAAGTCCTCGGCCACAGGCACGTCTTCGGTTGTGGTCGCAACAGCTTCGGTTGTGGTAGTGGGCTGAGTCGTCTGCTCGGGCGCCGAACTCGAGCATGCGGCAAACAACAGAACTGCGGCCAGTAATACTCCACTGCAGCGGATGAGTGAAGTGTTCATGGTGGGTTTCCTACCTCGGGAAGGCTCTCTGGGAGCTTTGGGTTGGATCACACAGGCGACCTGGCTCACCATGCTCGACCCGAGACAACGGGCGTCGACTGGCATCACAGTTGCGGGACAGCGTCGGAATCAAACCGAACTTCGCTGCGTGATCAGCCGTTTCACGGCCGGAGGCAACGATACCAGTCGTCGACCACAAACGACGAGTGTCAACCGCCTACTCGGACCAGTTGCAGGTTCGGTACGGAGTCTCGTCGTCACCGTCGGGGCACTTGACCTCGTTCCATTGGCCCGTGCTTCCCAGTTGGGCCGCTCCCGATGCGTTGTCGAAGTTCACGTCGTCGAAATCGGCACCGAAAAAGGTCGAATTGCGGACATGCGCCTTCTGAAACTTCACTTCGTCGAGCTCGGCGTTGTTGAAGTTGGCGTTCCGGATCGTGGCCTCTTCCAGGTTCACCTTCTGGAGCGTGGCCCCCGCGAACGACGGCGCCAACCGCCCCCATCTCCTTCATGTCGGTGTCGATGATTGTTGCCCCGGCGAAGCTGACACCGCTGCTGTCAACTTCTTTGAAGTCTGCGTCGTCAACGATTGCGGAGGAGAAGTTGGCACCGCTCAGATCTCCCCGTTCGAATTTCACACCTGTGAGATCGGCGCCGCCAAAATCAGCCCCCTCCATCGAGAAGTCTCTGGCGAACAGGTCTTCGACATCCGCTCCCACAAAGCTGGCGTTGTTCAGCGAGATATCGTGTAGGTCTGTCCTGCGGAGATCGGCTCCGTCGAAGATCGTTCCGTCCCAGTTTCCACCGTGGAAATGAGCTTCGGACAGGTCGAACCCTGACAGATCCAAGGGTCCGTCGGCGCCGAGGTCGCATCCGTAGAAGTCCACGCGTCCCCGGTTACGCAGTTCCCGTGCTGTGATCCCCGGTTCGCCCAGGCAATCTCCCACCGCACTGGGCAGGACCCCATTGGGAGGGTTCCCGGGAGGCCGAGTCGTCGGCGGAGTTGTGGGGGGCCGAGTCGTCGGAGGCCGAGTCGTGGGAGGCCGAGTCGTCGGCGTTGTCGAGGCAGGCCGAGTCGTCGGGGTCCGAGTCGTCGGCGGGGTCGTCGTGATCACCGTGACAACGGCGGCTCGGCTGGTGGCTGGGACCGTCGACACGCCAACAGTGTCTGGAGGGTTTGCCGAAGCCGGCGGGGTCTCTTGCTCGGCTTGGGTGTCAACCACAACCTCCACCGCAGTGGTCGTCGGCCGGCCTCGAGCTTCAGTGACGACCACGGTGGAGCTGGGGATCGGTGACTCGAGTAGCGACTCTTCTTCACTGGAAGCAAGCACATCAACCGGCGGAGATTCCGCTGCCACTGCCACCGCACCCATGGTCATCGCACCGGCCAGAACAACCGGTGTGGCAGTCGCGACGGCGGTCATCGATCCGGCAACGGGTGATGCGAACGCTACGAGCTGGGGGATCTGGGTGAGGATCGAAAGCGGCGCCAGCCCCCACCGGAACCGGCCCAGGCTGATCGCCAGGAAGGCCTTCACTACTTCAGGATCGAACTGGCTTCCGGCGCATCGAGCGATCTCTCGGCGCGCTTCAGCGGCCGGGGCCGGCTTCTTGTAGGAACGAAGCGACGTGATGACATCAAAGGTGTCCGCAACCGAAACAATCCTTGCTCCAACACAGATCTCGTGGCCCTCGAGCCCGTAGGGGTAGCCTCCGCCGTCCCACCATTCATGGTGTTGGGCAACTGCATCGGCGAAGGGACCCAGGAACTCCCGCAGCGGTTCAACGAGCTCCGCACCGATGGTGGCGTGTTGCTTGACGATTTCGTACTCGGTGTCGGTCAACCGGCCCGGCTTGTTCAGGATCTCGCTGGGTATCTGCATCTTCCCCACGTCATGCAGGAGCGCCGCCCAACGAAGTTTGGACCGCTCTTCGGTGGTGAGTCCCATTTCCCCGGCAATCACGTCGGCGTAGGCCCGGGTCCGTTCGCTGTGACCTTTGGTGTTGCGATCATGATGATTGAGGGCTGAAACCAAAACCATCAGAGTCTCGGCAGCCTCGCTGGCACTCGTGCCGAGACCGTCGGCTTGCACCGCAGCCATGGTTCGACGCAGCTCCTCGTCGGAGGAACTGCGCATTGCGATCCTGATACGGCTCGGTGCTTTGTCGGGGAAGACCATGGTCATTCGCAGCAGCAGAGCAACCGGGGCGGCGAGGCGAGCCACCCGATCGGTTGCCATCATCACGATGAACGACACCACCATGAGCACCACAATTCGCAGGATCTGACCCGACCGTTCCTCCGGAGTGGACATCCCCTTCGAGAACGCATACGACACGAAGAGGGCGAGTACGAACGGGAAAACGAAGAGCGTTATCTGAAGGATGCGTCCCAACACCGGGCGACCCCGCCACTGCCCTTGGGCAGAGGTCTGTTCGTTCTCGCCTGTCATCCCTCCGAAGATCGGCAGTTTGAGGCGCGCCCTTGATCAGCAAAAACGCCCACCCTTACGAGGCGTGCGAGAGGGCCGATACGGTCACTTCATGGCCACCATGGGAGTTGAGGTCAGGCTGCTTGCCCTGCCCATTCGAGCGGCGCTTGTTGCAGCCCACGATCCTGCCCCCGAATCGATACGGCTTCTCACCGTGGTTCGGCTGGAAACCGACGATGGCCACGTCGGCTGGGGAGAGTGTTCGGCTCTCAATCGGGTCGGCTACTCATCCGAAAGCGCCCAGACCGCATACGACCTGCTCACAAGTGATCCGAGGCTCTCGACCCATGGAGGGGGCGACGATGTGAGGGCGGAGGCACCCATGGCGATGGCCGCCCTGGAGATGGCGGAATTCGACCTGCGCCTGCGCTCGCTCGGCATTTCGCTGGCGTCCTACCTCGGCGTCGACAGAACGACCGTTCCAGCCGGAGCCGTCATCTCGCTGGGATCGGTAGAGGCAACTAGTGCAGCAGCCCACTTGGCTGATCAGCAGGGGTTTGCTCGGGTCAAGATCAAGGTGGTACCAGGGGTTCAGTCAGGCATCGATCCGGTCGCGGTGGTCGCTGCCATCAAGACTCAGTTTGCGGAGATGGAGGTACACGTTGATGCCAACGGAAGTTTCGATTCTGATTCCGTCGCCGAGCTTGAAAGAATGGTTGCAGCCGGCGCCTCCGCGGTTGAACAGCCTTTTCCACCCGACAATTCAGAGCTGGCAACCGAGCTGGTCGCTCGAGGGCTTCGGATCATTGCCGACGAGTCCGCCACCAGCCTCGACGCAGTTGCAGAGCTGGTGGAACGTCGAGCGTGCACCGGCGTTGTGGTGAAGTCATCCAGGCTTGGCGGACTGTTCCCTGCTTTCGAACTCATGGGGTGGTGTCTGGAGAATGGCGTTCCGGTCGCCGCCGGTGGGATGCAGGAGTCGGGTCTGGGTCGCTCAGCTCTGGCCGTTGTCGCTGCTCACGAGGCGTGCACGATCACCGGTGATGTCTCACCTGCGCAACGGTGGCTGGCAGACGATCCCTGGGACGATGTCGAGATGATCGACGGTCGGATCACCGTGCCGACGACAGCAGGTGTCGCGACACTTCCCAATCTCGCGCTGTTGGACCGTTACACGATCGCATCCGACAAACGGAGTGTTGGTGAACCGTCATGAGCGATCGCCGGCTCGCAATCGGCCACATCTCAGGCCCGGTTCTGGGCGAGGAGGACCCCGTCGCCGTGCTGCTTCACGGGTTCACCCAGAACCGTCACTGTTGGGGCCCGTTCGCTGACGCTCTCGGCAAACGATTCACCGTGCTGGGCGTCGATCTACCCGGTCACGGAAACAGCGGAGCAAGCGACGTCACGTTCGAGCAAGCATCTGAACTCGTCGGCGACGCTCTCGACACCGTCGATCGACCGATCGACACCCTGATCGGCTATTCGATGGGCGGGCGTATGGCGTTGCGCTTGGCCGTCGATCGTCGAGCGGTGTGCGGCTGGCTGGTTGTTCTTGGCGCGACCGCCGGACTGGCCGATCCCGGCGACCGTCATCAACGCCGAGAGGCCGACCGCAAACTCGCCGAACGAATCCGTTCCGAAGGCGCGGAGCGGTTCCTTGATTTCTGGTTGCGGCTGCCACTCTTCGATGCCTTGAGCGACGCCCAACAGTTTCGGGCCCAGCGATTGGCTCATTGGGGAACCGGGGTGCCCGAGACCCTCGAGCATCGGGGCACCGGGAGCATGGAACCGCTATGGACACGACTCCCCGAGATCGACATACCCACCCTGGCTCTGGCCGGCGATCAAGACACCAAGTTCACAGAAATCGGACGTTCCCTCGCCCATCGAATCGGGGCCAACGGTTCGTTCGCCCCGGTGGAGGAGTCCGGTCACGCCTGCCATCTGCAACGTCCGGATGAGACCGCCGATGCGATTCTTCGATGGCGGTTCGATTCTGAGGTGCCCTAGATGTGACAACCGGGGGGCGTAGGGATAGTTGGTCCAGTCGGGAGGACCGGCGTGGGGGACCACCGCGTTCACCGCACCCTGAGCATGCGCCTCGGCGGCCTACTCGATCCAGTTGCAGGTGCGATACGGGGTTTCGTCGTCACCATCTGGACACTTGGAATCGTCCCACCGACCCGTGCTTCCCAGTTGGGCCTCACCCGACGCCTTGTCGAGGTTGACGTCGTCGAAATCGGCACCGGAGAAGGTCGAGTTGGAGATATCGGCCTTCTGAAGCTTCACCTTCTGGAGCACAGCGTTGTTGAAGTTGGCATTCCGGATGTTGGCCTCTTCCAGTTTGACGCCTTGGAGCCTGGCCCCTTCGAAGGACGCCCCCACCGCTCCCATCTTCTCCATGTCGGTGTCGGTGATGTTGGCCCCTGCAAAGGTCGCACCGCTGCTGTTCACATCCTTGAACTCTGCGCCGTCGATGACAGTGGAGGCGAAGCTTGCATTTCGCAGATCTCCGGCGTCGAACTTGGCGTCGGTGAGGTCGGCAGTGCGGAAGTTGGTTCCCACCATCGAGAAGTCCTTGGCCTCGAAGTCCTGAAGATCAGCTCCGACGAACCGAGCGTTGTCCATCGAGAGATCCTCGAATTTGGCTTTGAACAGGTCGGCGCCGTTGAAGATCGTTCCGTCCCAGTTGCCTCCGCGGAAACGTGCTTCGGACAGGTCGAACCCGGAAAGATCGAGCGGCCCGTCCGAACCCAGGTCACATCCGTAGAAGTCCACGCTTCCCCGGTTCCGTAGATCCTGTGCCGTGACTCCCGGTTCTCCCAGACAATCTTGGACCACCCTTGGCAACACCCCGTTGGGAGGGTTGCCGGGGGGCGAGGTCGTAGGAGGCGAGGTCGTGGCAGGTTGGGTCGTGGGAGGCCGGGTCGTGGGAGGCAAGGTTGTGGGGCCGGGTCGTGGGAGGCCGGGTCGTGGGAGGCCGGGTCGTAGGAGACAAGGTTGTGAAGGGCCGGGTTGTGGCAGGTTGGGTCGTCGGGGGCCGGGTCGTGAAAGGCCAGGTCGTGGAGGACAAGGGCGTGAGAGGCGAGGTTGTGAGAAACGAGGTCGTCGACGGTGTGGTGGCCACCCTGGCACCTGCGGTCGTCGGGATCGTCGTAACGCGAACAGTCACCGCAGGGGCTGGCGACGTCGGAGGGGTCGCTTCTGCGGTTGAAGTCTCAGCCACAACCTCCAAGAAACTTGTCGTCGGCAGGTCTCGGAGTTCGGTGACGACCACAGCGGTAGGGCTAGGGGCGGCTGACTCGAGCAGCAACAGTTCTTCACCGTCAGCAGCCACATCGGCCGGCGTAGGATCTGCTGCCACTGCCAGTGCACCTATCGTGACCGCACCCGCCAGTGCAAACGGCGTGGCGGTCGCAACTGTGGTCATTGATCCAGCGAAGGCAGCGAGCTGAGGGATCCGGGTGAGGATTGAAAGCGGTGCGAGTCCCCACCTGAATCGGCCCAGGCGTATGGCCAGAAAGGCTCTCACGACCTCGGGATCGAACTGGCTTCCGGCCCACCGAGCGATCTCCAGGCGCGCTTGGCCAGCCGCGACTGGCTTGTTGTAGGAGCGAAGCGACGTGATCACATCGAAGGTTTCAGCGACGGCAACGATCCTTGCTCCGACACAGATCTCATGACCCTCGAGCCCGTCGGGATAACCTTTGCCGTCCCACCATTCGTGATGTTGGGCAACCGCATCGGCGAAGGGACCCAGGAACTCCCGCAGCGGTTCAACCAGTTCGGCACCGACGGTCGGGTGTTGCTTGAGGATTTGATATTCGATATGGGTGAGACGGCCCCGCTTGTTCAGGATCTCGCTGGGAATCTGCATCTTCCCCACGTCATGCAGGAGCGCAGCCCAACGAAGTTTGGACCGCTCTTCGGTGGTGAGTCCCATTTCCCCAGCAATCACGTCGGCGTAGGCCCGGGTCCGTTCGCTGTGACCCTTGGTGTTGCGATCATGACGATCAAGGGCTGCGACCAAGACCATAAGGGTCTCGGCTGCCTCACTGGCACTCGTGCCGAGGCCTTCGGTTTTTGCCTCGGCCATCGTTCGGCGTAGTTCGTCGTTGGAGGAGCTGCGCATGGCGATTCTGATTCGGCTCGGTGCTTTGTCAGGGAAAACCATTGTCATCCGAAGCAAGAATGCAACCGGGGCGGCGAGGCGAGCCACCCGTTCGGTTGCCACCATCACGATGAACGACACCACCATGAGCACAGCGATTCGGAAGATCTGACCCGCCCAGTCCTCAGGAGTGGACATCCCCTTGACGAGCCCGTACGACACGAAGAGCGCGAGCACAAACGGGAGGACGAACAGCGCGATCTGGAGGATGCGCCCCAACACCGGACGACCCCGCCACTGCCCTTCCGCAGCGATTTGTTTGTTATCGCCTACTTTCATCACGAAGGTCCGCATCCTGGGTGGCCGGCTTTATCAGCAACGACGCCCACTCTACGTGACGTTCAGGAGTGTTTTGCGGTCGCAATGCGATTGTGGGAGTTGAGGACAGACTTCTTGAGCCAACTCTTCGAGCTTCGCTCGTTGCGGCTCACGATCCTTCCCCGCAACAGGTGCGGGTCCGCAAGAAACCGCCGATGCGATTCTCCGATGGCGGTTCGATACTGAGGTGTCCTAGAAGGCGTAGGGATAGTCGCTCCAGTCGGGAGGGCGTTTCTGGAGAGAACGCGTCCCGACCTTCCTGGGCCTCGTCGGTGCCATAGGCGAGACGGGTTGCTTCTCCGGCAAACACCTGCTGGCCCACCAGTCCGTCATCGATCAGATTGAACGCGAACTTCGCCATACGTTGTGCGGTCGGGGACTTCGCACAGATTTCTCTTGCCCATTCGAGGGCGGTCACCTCCAACTCGGAGTGGGGGACCACCGCATTCACGGCTCCTTGAGCATGAGCTTCGGCGGCGGTATAGGTGCGACCCAGGAAGAAAATTTCGCGAGCACGTTTCTGTCCAACCTGGCGGGCCAAATAGGCGCTTCCGAATCCTCCGTCGAAGCTGGCGACGTCGGTGTCGGTTTGTTTGAATCGTGCGTGTTCCTCGCTGGCCAGGGTCAGGTCGGCAACAACGTGCAAGGAGTGGCCGCCTCCGGCCGCCCAACCGGGAACGACCGCAATGACGACCTTGGGCATCATCCGAATCAACCGCTGGCACTCGAGGATGTGAAGCCGTCCGGCGCGAGCCGGATCGATCTGGTCAGCGGTCTCGCCGGCGTCGGTGGTGTACTTGTAGCCGTCCCGTCCCCGGATTCGCTGATCACCACCTGAGCAGAATGCCCACCCACCGTCCCTGGGGCTGGGTCCATTGCCGGTGAGCAGCACGCATCCCACGTCACTGCTCATCCGGGCGTGATCGAGCGCCCGATACAGCTCGTCAACGGTGTGAGGCCGAAACGCATTCCGAACTTCGGGTCGATTGAACGCGATCCGAACCGCCCCCACATCGTTGGCCCGGTGATAGGTGATGTCGGTGAAGTCGAAGCCGGCAACCTCAGTCCACGAATCTCTGGCGAAGATCTCAGAAACCATGATCGGATCCTACGACTTCGGGCCCGACCCCAGCCTGTCCGGGACTAGATCTTGGTCCTGCGGATCTTGCCCAGGGGTGTGCGGGGAAAACTCTCAACCAGCTCTACTGCCCGTGGAGCCCACCATGGCGGAAGTGCGGCTCGCACCGCCTGCCTGATTTCTTCCAGGGTGGGTGGAGCCGCCGGGTCAGCCGGTTCAACAACTGCGGTCACCTGATGACCCCACTCCGGATGGGCTCGGCCGACCACCACGACCTCGGCGACCGAGGGCAGGGACCGGATGATCGGTTCGACACGGGCCGGCCACACCTTTTCACCGCCCGTCACGACCACATCGGCCATGCGGCCTGAAACACTCAAGACCCCATCCACGACTTCTCCGGCATCGCCGGTGGGATACCAGCCCTCCGCGTCCTTGGGATCGACCCCATCGCGGTAGCACCGCAAAAGGGTCGGGGACTTCACCCAGAGCTGACCGTCGGTATCGGTGCGTAGCTCCACCCCGTCGAGCGCCTTCCGCTCATAGACCACCCCCGATCCGGTTTCAGTACTGCCGTAGGTGGCGATCACGTTGGGCGCTCTGTCCGGAGGCGGTGCAGCTCCGCCCAGCAGAACGGTTCGAAAGATCGCTGGATCCACCTGTCGAAGCGCCCTGGTCACCAACGAAACCCGGGTGACACCCTCCCGTCGAACCGTTTCGATCACAGCTTGGGGATCGAAGTGATCGTGGACCGTCAGCGCAGTGTCGGTGAGCACAGCGCGAGTGATCACCGACAACCCTCCGATGTGGGCCACGGGCAGACAACACAACCACCTATCCGATGAATCGATTCCGAGCCGTCGGGATGTGAGATCGGCCGAGGCCCGCACGGACTCATGACTCAGAACCACGCCCTTGGGATGGCCGGTCGAGCCGCTGGTGGCAACGATCAGAGCGTCGCCGTCGTCGGTGGGGCGTCCCGATCGTCGCTCGATCCGCTCACCGTCAGGACCGATGACAGCGGTCGGAGCAAGGGTGTCGAGCATGCGGTGCTGTTCAGCGCCATCAAGGCGAAGATCGATCGGCGCTACCGCACATCCCCGATCCCATTCTGATAACAGCGCAGTGACGAACAAAGGGCCGGCCGGCATCGCCAGCGCTGTCACACCTGCCACGAGAACTCGCTAGGAACCGGCTTCGGTGTGCCGCTCGGCGTAGACGGCCAGACCCTCGGCCGCTCCGGCGATTTGACTCTCCAACACGCCGTCGAGCACGTCGGACCAAAGCCCACCGCCGTAGGCCAAGCGCATTGTGACGATCGTCGGATCTCCCACTCGAGCGTGCGCTCCCAAAACCCACGACGAATACTCGCGACCGTCGGTTTCACGTCGTTCGAACGTGGCCCCGTCGTCGCCGGAGTCGGAGCGGACCATACGTAAACGCTTTCGGCGGGCGAAGGGGCCGATCCTTGCGATCAGGGTGACAAAATCGGCAGGACCGGAGTCTCCATCGACCGATGGAGCCGTCTCCACATGATCGACCAGATCGAGCCAGTGCTGATAGGTCGTCAATTCGCACAACACCCGCTGCACACTGCTGGTTTCCGCCTGGACAACGGCTTCGATCGTCTTGTCCACATCCCCAGTGTGGCGCAGATCGGATCGCGTCCAGGTAATCACACCAATCTCCCGGCTGAGAGGCAACGGCCGGGGAGTATTACGGTGAAGGGGTGATCGCCACCTCACTGACGCTTGACACGATGCCCGATCTCATCGCCGTCGGTTCGAGAACGGGGATCCTGTGGAGCCGGGATGGAGTGCAGTTCGCCGGGTTCGGTGAGGCGGCCAGAATCGAGGTTGCCGGCCTCGACGACACCGACGATGCAATGCATCAGCTGGCCAACATAGAGATCGACGACGCGTCGACGGCATCGGGGTACGGCACCGGAGCCGTCGCTTTCGGCGCACTCCCCTTCGAGCGACAGGCGGTGGGGTCGCTCGTCGTACCCGAAATTGTTCTGGGGATTGCTCCCGATGGCCGCCGGTGGATCACGGTGACAGCACCCGAGGGAGATCCGGTCGATTCCGAAGCTTCGTTGCAGCGCATCTGCGCAGCCGGGTCCCGTCCTGTCCCTGAGGGTCCCGAGCCGACCAGCTTCGACCTCGTCTCCACCCTGTCGCCCGAGATCTGGCGTGACGAAGTAGTCGAGTTTGCACGGTCGCGTATCGCCGCAGGCGAGCTGGACAAGGCGGTGCTGGCTCGAGAGCTCGTCCTGCGGACCGATCATCCCATCGACCCGGCCCACGTACTGGAACGGCTCGACCGGAGCTACCGGAACGCCATCTTGTTCAGCGTCGACGGGTTCATCGGGGCTTCACCGGAGCTTTTGGTGTCCCGAATCAATTCAATCGTGCGAGCCCATCCACTGGCTGGCACTGCTCCACGTTCCTCCGATCCCGCCCAGGACCAACGCAGCTCGGCCTCGTTGCTGGCCAGCGACAAGGACCGCTGGGAGCACCGCATCACGATCGAGTGGCTGCTCAACACCCTGCTGCCGTTTTGCAGCTTCGTCGATGCCGAGCCGGAACCGACGATCGTCACCCTGGCCAATGTCCATCACCTCGGAACCAGGGTGGAGGGCCGTCTGTCGTCTCCGCCGGCCAGTGCTCTGGAACTGGTGGGCGCGCTTCATCCGACCCCGGCGGTCGGCGGCCAACCCCAGGACCGGGCGCTCCAACTAATCGCGGCGATGGAGCGAATGGAACGGGGTCGCTACGCCGGCCCGGTCGGTTGGCTCGACGGCAACGGAAATGGCGAGTTTGCGGTCGGTATTCGCAGTGCCCAGATCCACGGCACCGAGGCCAGGTTGTGGGCCGGGGTCGGTGTGGTCGCAGACTCCGACCCCGTCGCCGAACTGAGCGAAACCAGAGCCAAGTTTCAGGCCATGCTCAGCGCTCTGATGCGCCCTAGGGCAGCACCTGCACCGTCAGCCGCTGAGTGAGTTCCTCAAGACAAGCGTTCTGTCGCGACCCGTGCGTACGAGCGCCATGCGGACTCCGTCAGGCTTGAGGGCGGAATGATCGGCACCGGCGATGACCGGTATGCCGTGAGCAGCGGCCAGTGCAGCGATATCGGTGCCATGGGGCGTTCCGTACAGCAGCTCATAGGTATCACGGTCGAGTAGATCGTGCTGGGGCAACATGCCAAAGATCCCTCCGCCGTCGTTGTCGATGACCACGACCGTCAGGTCGATTGCCCGACGGCGCAGCGCCGTGAGGCTCGACTGATCGTGGAGGAAGGCAACATCGCCGATGAGACAGACGGTAGGTACACCGCTGGCAGCAACGCCAGCGGCCGTGGCGATGACGCCGTCGATCCCATTGGCGCCGCGGTTGCTGTACACAGCGATGTCAGCTCGATTCGGTCCGTACCATTCCACATCGCGAACCGGCATCGAAGAAGAAACAACCAGCGCCCCACCGGTTGGCACCGCATTGATCGCGGCTGCAGCGGCTCCCGGTTCAGTTGTGGGATCGGCGAGCGGGTCCCGCAGTCGCGCCAGGAGATCCGCATCGGCATTCGACCAACGTCGCCGCCAGCCTTCGAGGGGATCAACTCCTCGACGCTGCAATTCGGCAACGAGCGCTTCGGCCGAACCCCACTGGGGAAGGCGGTGGTGGATCACCAACTCGGGGTTGATCGTTCGACTCCACGGCTCGAAACCGGTGACCGCGTCCGGATGTTCACCGAGGGACGTGATCCAACGCGTGAGCGCTTTGCTCGACAGCGGCTCACCGAAACGGAGCAGTCGTTCGTTCTCACTCCGGAGATCGCTGGGGTGACGTAGCAGCGGATCGTGAAAGCGGATCGCGGTCCCGTTGCGCAGGCCGCTGCGGTGGTCAGCGATCACCGGCCATCCGAGCACCTCGGCGAGGTCGGCGAGAGTGGCGGGCGGGCTTTCCCCTCGCCCGGCAACGATGACGCCCGGTCGTGGTTGGCCAGCATCCAGGATCCGGTCGGCAACGATGGAGATTTCCTCCGGTGAGGCTGTGTCCGGGCTACCCACGATGGGCGGAGGTACGGGCTCTCCCAGGTCTCCTGGACTTCCCAACAGCGGCTCCCGGAAGCTCAGGTCGATCTGGACCGGTCCCGGATTCTTCGGACTGGTCGCTTCCGCCCACGCTCGATTGGCAAGATTGCGGGCTGCGCCCGGTTCGGAGTCATCAGGCGGACCCGGCCGCAGGAAACTGTCGGACGCTCTGCGCGGTAGAGGTCGGTTTGATCGATGGTTTGGGGTGCACCGACCCCCCACAGTTCGGGCGGTCGGTTGGCGGTGCAGACCAGCATGGGGACACAGCTGAGTCCCGCTTCGGCCACCGCTCCGTGGAAGTGGGTAGCGGCCGTTCCTGATGTGCACAACACCACCGCTGGTGTTCCGGTGGAGAGGCCCCATCCCAGCGCAGCGAAACTGGCCGACCGCTCGTCGTGGAAGAGTTCGAGACCGAGTTCGGTTCGGTCGGCCAGAGCCACCGCCAACGGAGTGGAACGAGAACCGGGCGCTACGAACCCAGCACGGAGGCCACATCGGATCCACTGGTCGACAAGTGCCGCCGAGAATGTTGCGTTGGCGTCGCCGACCCGATGGTGCATGGGACCCGAGGGTATGCGTTCAGTACTACCGGGAGCCCAACGCGGCGATGGCCAGATCGAGATCCTCGGGGTTGGTGATGCCGATCCACTTCTCCGGTGATCGAACCACTGCAACGGTCAGCTCACCCCTGTTGATGAGATCGTTCACCATGGTGGGCAGCTGAGCTTCGGATTTGGGTTCGTCTCGGTGGGCGGCGAGGAAGTGTTCCCACTCGGCCTGGAACTGGTCGAGTATCGATGGATCGAAACACCAGAAGTTCATCGACACCGGGGTGTCTTCGTTCACCGACTGATCGCCGGCCACCAGAGAACCGTCGGCGAGCCGCTCGCACCCCTCGGTTTCGACCAGGCCGGAGAACACATCACCCTCGATCTGCACGACAGCGCGCGTCGACAGCACCGCGGGGAGGCACGGTCTTGCCCATTTCGAACGCGACGTTGGCGGCACGACCGACGGCGCTCTTGAGCAGTTCATCGAAGGCCAGCTGGAAGGTCTGCTCGCCGTAGTAGTCGTCGGCGTTGATCACCGAGAACGGACGGTTGATGGCACCGGCGGCGCTGAGCACCGCATGGGTGGTCCCCCACGGTTTGTCTCGTGGCGGCCCGAGGTGGTCCTGGCATACGTACACGATCTCGCAGGTCGGGATGCTGCTCGGCCATATGCGCTCGGACGTCAGTTTCGATCTCGGTTCGAACGATCAGGACTATCTCACCGAAGCCGGCGGCGATCGCATCGTTGATGCTGAAGTCGAGAAAAGCCTCACCGCTGGATCCCACCCGAGCGAGCTGCTTGACGCCACCGAAGCGGCTTCCGAGGCCGGCAGCCATGATCACGAGTTGAGGGCCAGAAGAATCCGAGGTCACGCCTTCATGGTAGAACCCTGAGCAGCTCAACAACAGGCCTTCCGCCACTGTTGAGCAGGTCGGTTGTGGTTGCTCTGCGGTGGGCGGCCGCTCAGTACGCTCGGCTCATCGCAGGTCTGCTCCCACCACCACCCCGATCGATCCGTTGGACCGGTCGAGTCCAGCCTTCTCGTGGTCGCCGTGGTGTCCATTGCTTCATCGGCGGTTCTGGTGGAATATGCGATTGCGCCGGCGGTTGCGCTTGCCTTCTGGCGATGCCTCGGAGGCGCGGTCATTCTTGCTCCCCGAGCGGTGGCTGACCCAGCGGCGGTAGCCCACGTGAAAAGGGTCTGGTACTGGTTGGTGGCAGCCGGCATTGCACTCGGACTTCATTTCGCCACATGGCTGGCGTCGCTGGAAATGACTTCAACTGCGGCATCGGTGACGATCGTTTCAACCGCGCCCCTGTTCGTGGTCGGTTGGCACTGGCTCAGCGGCCGTCGGCCCGGCTCAACGACCGTGCTCGGTGTGGTACTGGCCGTCGGAGGTGTTGGGATGCTGGCGGCGGGTGATGTCGTGACTTCTGACGTGCTCGACGGTCTCGACGGCGATGGCTTGGCATTGGTTGGCGCCGCATGTATGGCTGGATATCTGCTGATCGGGGATCGCCTTCGGTCCGAGCTCCCCACCGTGATCTATGCGCCGGCCGTGTACGCGGTCGCCGCAGCAACGATGGTGCCCATCGCCGCGATCGGCGGTCGATCCCTGTCGGGTTTCGATACCACCACGTGGCTGGCGATCGGCGGCATGATCGTTGGTCCCCAGCTCGGCGGCCATACCGTCTTGAACCTGCTGCTCGGTCGGATCGGGAGCGTCCTGGTCAGTCTTGCTCTGCTGAGCGAGGCGATTGTCGCATCGGCGCTGACGTGGCTGATCTTCGATGAGGTTCCACCAGCGTTGGCCGTGATAGGAACCCCGCTGGTGATCGTCGGGCTGGCCCTGGCTATTCGCGATGCGCAGCTCGAACGAGCCGGTCCATGATCGCTGGAGCAAGCTCTCCCGTGGTCGGCGGAACGACGATCACCGACGCAACCGCTGAATCGTCGGCGAGTCGAAGGGCCTTGTAGAGTCCGGCGGCGAAGGCTCGGTCGCCCTCGAGCACTACCGATCTTACGTGTGCCACCGGCCGGCACGATATGACCAGAACAGACGAATCGAGTGCCGGAATTCGCTGGTTGAGGTCGGCTTCGGTGAGGATTTCGACCGGTGCATCGGGTGCGTAGTGACTGAGGACCATCCCTGGGGCCAGCACCGGCCCTGCGGTTCGATCTGTCACCGTCACGCCCGAAGCGCTGGCGATCTGGTCGTCGGTGATCGCGCCTCGCCGCAAGAGTCCGACCGAGCCATCGTCGTCAACCTCGACGATGGAGCTCTCGACCCCGACACTGCTGGGTCCGGCGTCGAGCACGGCCTCGATGAGTCCGTCGAGATCATCGAGTACATGCCGGGCAATTGTCGGGCTCACGTGCCCATAGCGATTGGCTGAAGGCGCCGCAACGCCCCTACCGAACCGGCGCAGGATTTCGGCGGCTACCGGATGGTCGGGACTGCGAAGACCCACAGTGAGAAGACCTCCGGTGACAGCAGGAGGCAGTACGTCCGATTTGGGGACCACCATCGTGAACGGTCCGGGCCAGAAGGCCTCAGCCAGTCGTGCGGCGGTGCTGGACCACACCGATGCGTATCGATCGGCCCACTCGGGCAGAACATGCACGATCAGCGGCTGATCCGCCGGTCGACCCTTTGCGGCGAAGATCCTGCGGACAGCACGGTCGTTCTCCGCATCGGCGGCAAGGCCATAGACGGTCTCGGTGGGAAGGCCGAGTAGACCTCCCTGGGCAAGGATCTCCACAGCCCGAGCGATTCCGGCATCGGTGGTGGGGAGCAGTTCGGTCCTAACGGGCGATTCCGCCACCGAGTACCCGATCGTCGTCATAGAACACTACGGATTGGCCGGGGGCGACCGCAGTCTGAGGCTCATCCCAGCGAAGGGTTCCACCGTCTCCCTCGATCGTGAGCACACCGGCGGCCGTGTGGCCGTGGGCCGAGTACTGGGCCTCTACCGGGCCTTCAACCGGACCGATCGCCCAAGCCAACCGGCCCAGCTCCACCGAATCACGAAGACTTCCGACTCGATCGCCCAAGGTGACGGTGTTGGTGGCGCGATCGATCATAGTGACGTATCTTCTCCCCGGATTCCCTCCCACATCGAGCCCCCGCCGCTGCCCTACGGTGACAAGTTCCACGGCCGACACCGATCCAACTTCGGCACCGTTCTCGTTGATCACGGTTGCAGGCGTCAACCGAATCCGATCACCGAGGAACGTTTGCCGGCCGCCCTTGGAATGAATGAAACACACGTCCTGGGAATCCGGTTTGCCGGCGGTGACCAGCCCTCGGTCTTCGGCGATGGCTCGAACCCGATCCTTGGTCATCGATCCCACGGGCAGCAGGAGCCGTCGTAGCTGGTGTTGACCGAGCATGTGAAGCACATAACTCTGATCCTTGGCGGCGTCGGCACCGCGGATCAAGAAGGACTGGTCATCGACGTGCGTGATGGCTGCATGATGGCCGGTGGCGATGAGATCGAAGCCCAACAGGTCTGCTCGATCGAGCAGCTTGTCGAACTTGATGTGTCGATTGCATTCGATACATGGATTCGGGTTCAATCCGGCTGCGTAGTCGGCGACATAGCGGTCGACAACATGCTCGTTGAATTCGTTGCCCAGGTTGAACACGTGGTGATCGATGCCGAGGGCGGTGGCCACCCAGCGAGCATCATCCACATCGCTGACCGAGCAGCAGCCACTGTCGCTCTCCCCACCCCACAGCTTCAGCGTCACGCCGGTGACATTGTGGCCCGCGTCCACAAGCAACGCCGCCGCCACGGACGAGTCGACCCCACCGGACATCGCCACGAGGACATCAGCCATGGGACCGGATCCTCTCACAAGCATGAAGTACTGACGCAACCGCCGCATCGACATCGTCGGGGGTGGAGCGAGGGCCAAGGCTCAGCCGCAAAGCTCCCGAAGATGCAGGGACGCCCATCGCGGCCAGCACGTGGCTGGCCTGTTGGGCTCCACTCGAACAGGAAGCCGCAGCCGACGCCATGACATCGTCCTTCTCCATCAGGAAAAGCAACGGCTCGGACTCGATGCCCGGAAGGCAGAAGTGGGCGATGTTGGGAAGTCGTTCGACGGCCTCGCCTGTCTGGTGGGCATCGGGGACACCACGGAGGATCTCCTGAGCCAACCGGTCACGAAGTCCCCACACCCCGGGAAGAAAGAACGCGCGGTCGCTGTCCATTGCAGCCGCGGCGGCCGCAAGGCCGACGATGCCGGCCACGTTTTGGGTACCGCCCCGGCGCCCTCGTTCCTGGCCACCACCGAGCTGGATCGACGGCAGATCCACACCGGTACGCACCGACAAGAACCCGGCGCCCTTCGGGCCCCCGAACTTGTGGCCACTGACCGACATCAGGTCAACAGACTCGGCGATCTCTGCGGTGTCGTGCCATGCAGCGAATTGGACCGCATCGGTGTGGACCAGAGCACCTGGGGCGAGCTCCCTCACGATCGCGGCAGCTTCGGTCACCGGTTGGACGACCCCGGTTTCGTTGTTGGCTGCCATCACCGACACAACGGCAACGTCGATGTCCCGTTGGGCCAGGTCCTGGAGAACCCGACGGAGATCAACCAGGTCAAGAACCCCATCCTGATCCACCGCAACCGTCCACCCACCGGACTCTTCGACCGGTTCGAGTACGGCATGATGCTCGATGGCCGAACACACCGCAACGCTGCGTCGGCCATTGGGAGCGGAACGGCGGAGCGCTCCGTTGATCGCAAGCGAATCGGCCTCGGTCCCACCGCTGGTGAAGACGATGTTGCCGGGCGCCAGTCCGAAGACGTCGGCCAGAGTTGCCCGGGCTTCATCGAGTTTTCGGTTGGCTTCTCGAGCCAGCCGGTGCGAACCGGACGGGTTTGCGTACGTCGTTGCGAGAGCCTCCATCATCGCTGCCACCGCAGCAGGGTGCACCGGAGTGCTGGCAGCGTGATCGAGATAGAAGACCATCACTCCAGGCTACCGAGCCGCCACGAGCTCCTACCCAGCGCCGCTCCTCACCGCCCAAGCGGGGGCGGCGGTAGCGGCACCCCAACCGCACCCGGAGCAGGCGCAGGCATGGCAACCGGTGGGACTGTTGGCGGAGCCATGGAAACCGGAGCGGGGCTGCTGGCGGCATACCGACGCTGATGGGCGAACACCACAGCCGAGATGAAGAGGGATGGATCCATTCCCTCGGGCTGAACGATCCCGACGGTTGCCAGCTTCTGGCACAAATCGTCGGCGACATCGACCCGAGCTTCGGGGTCGAGTTCCCAACTTCTCAACACGAATTGCCGCAACACTCCATACTGGGGGTGGGTCAAGCGGGTGGTGTCGAGGTTGAGTGCGAACTCTTCGCCCCCGAGGGGTGGATTGAAGAAGACAGGATGAATGGGGTCGACCTTGTCCCGAATCACCAATGTCTCGGCCACAAGGTCACCGACCCGTTGGCTCCTCTTGGTGAGAAGCGCACTGCTCAACGCGATCGGGCCGCCCGGCAGGAGGACGAAGAGTTCCAGGAAGCCGATCAGGCTTCGGATCGCCGCGTGGCGGAACCGAACCGGGCCGCCGTCGGTGGTGATCACTCGGATCGAAAGCACCCGTTTGCCGAGGGTCTGACCGTTCAATACTGCCTCGGTGGCCGGGTACACGAAGATCACCAGGAAGATGCCGACGGCCCCGATGATGAACGATGCACTTCCGGAGGTCAACCCGCTGATGATGGCGACGACGATGAGCAGACCCAGCTGTACCGCGAGGTCGATCACCTTGGCCAGGACTCGGGAGCCGATTCCGGCGGTCCGGAACTCGAGCAGCACGGCCTGCGGCGTGACCACGCCCGTCACCGCGCTCGACCGTTCCACCGTGGGGTTGGCAACAGTCGGTCCGCGCACTCAAGTAGCGTAATGGACGTGCCGAACTCCGCCGGGCAGCGCAGGCAGACAGAACGAGGGTTCATCGTGCGGGGAGCGGACGGTCATGGACCTCGATAGGTATGTCACTGTCCACCGCGGCGAATGGGAACGGTTGCGAACCCTCACCCGGTCGGTGCGACGCTCGCCCCAATCGGTCACAAGGGATGACCAGGACGAGTTCGTCGCCTTGCATCACCGGGTCTCAGCCCAGCTCAGCTTCGTGCGGGGTTTCTATGCCGACCCGGGACTTGTTGCTGAACTCAACGGTCTCGTGGCCGGGTCGAATTCGGTCTTGTACCGGCGGACCTCGTCGCGACGAAGCGCGGTACGACGATTCTTTTCCATCTCGTTCCCGGGAGCGGTTTGGCACATCAGGCGGGCGGTGGGAGTCTCCGCCCTGGCGCTGTTCATTCCGTGGGCCGTGGTGGCGATCTGGCTGGGCACCAACGACCAGGCCCTGAACCTGGCGATCGACGAACCCACCCGCAACGCTCTGGTGGAACGAGATTTCGAGAACTACTACTCCTCAGCGGCCGCAGAAGAATTCGCGGTTCGGGTCTTGGTGAACAACATCCAGGTGTCGTTCCTGGCCTATGCCCTCGGCATCACCTTCGGTATTGGGACGCTCTACATCCTGGCGTTCAACGGCTTCAACGTCGGCGCCAGCCACGGTGTCTTCATCGCCGCCGGGGCTCAGGGCACCTTCTTCGGTTTGATCATCCCTCACGGACTGCTCGAATTGTCTGCGGTGGTGATCGCCGGGGCCGCCGGCATCTCCATGGGCTGGGCCCTGGTCCATCCCGGAGACCGCTTGCGTTCAAGAGCCTTCGGCGAAGAAGGAAAACGTTCGGTCTCGGTGATCCTCGGTCTGATTCTGGCCTTCATCGTTGCCGGTCTCATCGAGGGCTTCGTGACCCCCGGATTGCCGCTCTGGCCCCGAATCGCAGTTGGAGCCAGCGTGTGGGCTGCGTTCGTGGTGTACATCGTTGTATTCGGCCGCCGAGCCGAACTGGCCGGCTTCACCGGTCTCATCGCCGAGACCGAAGAACGAGCCGCTGCCAGCGTGTCCTGACAACTACAGCCGCCCGATGGACTTGACATCGAGGTACATGTCACCCAGAGCCTGAGCGAAAGAAGCAGGCGGTTCGTCGATGACACGAACCCCGAGGGAAGCGATATCGGCAGCGACCCGCTGTCGACGCTGACTCTCCTCGATGGCGGCTGACCGCAGGTACATGGTTTCCTCGTCGACAATTGGCTGGGTGGTCCAATAGTGCACGTCGGGATCGGCAACCGACGCCACAACCACCAGATGGGTTCGCACCAGAAGCGGTAGGGCCGGCAACAGGTACTCACGAACGGCCTGTTCCTCGAGATCGGTCATCACCACGATCAGGGCACGACGTCGTTGCTGGGCCAGGACCGCGGTGACCAAGGCCTGGTAGTTGGACGTGACCAGCCCCGGTTGAAGGTCGAAGAGTTGCTCAGCGATGATGAAACGCTGTCTCCGGCGGTTGGTAGCGGGAATGGTGGTGTGAACCGTTTGATCGAAAGCGACCAGGCCCATCTTGTCGCCAAGCCCAGTGGTGAGTTCGGCCAGCATCATGGCTCCGTCCATGGCGTGTTCGATACGAGGTACGTCTTCGATTCGTCCCGCCATGATGCGGCCGCTGTCGAGCAGCACGGTTACGGTCTGGTTCCGCTCGGTTCGAAAGACGCGCACGATCGGCTTACCGGTTCGTGCGGTCGCCGCCCAATCGATTCGCCTGCTCTCGTCATCGGGGCCCATCTCCCTCAACGAGTCGAAGTCGGTTCCACTGCCCCGCACTCGGGCGGCGCGGATGCCAACCTCGAGAAGTCGTGCCTTCTTCAGGCTCAATTCGGCCTGTTCTGCGCTGCGGAACGGCGGCAACACTCGGAGCACCGTTTCGACGTCGAATGATCGCTGCTTCTGAACCAAACCGAGTGGTCCGCTGGTCCGAACTACAAGACGGGAGAGGTTGAATCGACCCCTTCGGGTCGGCGTCATCTGAAAGGTGCTGGTGACAGTGCTGTTGGGCGGAACCCACGCCGAAAAGCGTCGATCCTCTGCTCCCAGCGACGGCGCCACTTCATCGGCGACGCTCACGAGCACCTTGCGCCGCCCCGGTCCTCGTTCCAGCTGCCACGAAATCGATGCGTGCGATCCGAGGGTGACAGAGCTGGGGTGGAGCCGGCGTATCTCGATACCCACGGGCGAAGGTGCCAACAAGAAATCGACCAACGCCAGACCAAGAAGAACAGCGTTGACCACCACGAACCTGCCGTCGACCCCGACGCCGAAAAGCTCCAGTCCGCCGATTGCGGGAAGGAACAGAATGGCTGCGCCGAGGATCAAGGCCACGATCGGAGCCCTGCCGGTTACAACCGGTCGGTTCACGGGACTGCAACCTGGGCGAGCAGCCCATCGAGGACCTGGTCGGCGGTGACGCCTTCGATTTCGAGTTCAGGCCGGAGTTGGATCCGGTGCCGCAGGGTGGGTTTGGCCATTGCCTTCACCTCGTCGGGAGTCAGATACGGGCGACCGATCAGCCATGCCCAGGCTTTGCTGACCGCCAGCAGTGCTGTCGCTCCACGGGGCGAGACGCCGAGCTGTATCGAGGGAGAGTTCCGGGTGGCCCGCACCAGGGAAACCATGTAGCGCATGACCGGCTCTTCCACCACCATGGCTTTTGCCTCGGCTCTGGCCGCTTGGAAACTACCGGCGTTCGCGACTGCCTGAATACCGCTGCCCTTCGGGTCGTGGGGATCGATTCCTGCATGGTGACGGACCAAGATCTCGAGTTCGTCCTCTTCGGAGGGGTAGTCGACCAGCAGCTTCAGCAGGAACCGATCGAGCTGAGCCTCAGGCAACGGGTAGGTTCCCTCGTACTCAACCGGGTTCTGCGTGGCGATCACCATGAACGGTCTCGGCAACGTGTGCGTAACCCCGTCGATCGAAACCTGACGTTCCTCCATGGCCTCCAGCAATGCCGCCTGGGTCTTGGGTGGGGTCCGGTTGATCTCATCGGCCAACAACAGGTTGGTGAAGACGGGGCCCTCGCGGAACCGAAATCTGCCGTTCTCGAACATCATTTGACCCAGGACGTCGGACGGCATGAGATCGGGTGTGAACTGGACGCGGGTCGTCTCCAGCGACACGGCTGCCGCCATCGACTTCACCAGGGCGGTCTTGGCAGTCCCGGGGACACCTTCGAGCAGAACGTGACCATCGGCCAAGAATGCGCACAGCAAACCTGAGAGGACTCCTCCCTGGCCCACGATCACCTTGTTGACCTCATCACGGATGGCCCCCATCCGGACCCGTTGGGGGGACAGGATGGCGGATGGGTTCGTCTCGCCTTCACTGGATACCGGATTCGGTTCGGGGAGAGGGACGCGGGGTGGGACATCAGACATTGCTGGGTTCCTCGATTTCTGGAAGATCGGTGAGTTGGGGGTGGAGTGCGACGTCGCTGGCGGCAGAAGCCGTGCCGTTCGAACGACGGACCGGGTTCGGTTCACCGAGGACCCGACGACCGATCCGGTCAAGCTCCTTGGCGCAATCGAGTGGAGTGGCCTCGGTCGAATTCGACGCTCCGGTGAGGATGGCGGCGTCAGCAAGTGAAATTCCGCTCTGGTCCGCGACGATCCGGGCCGCGTAGTCGGCATCGATTTCGGGCGGAAGGCGATACTCGTGTCGAAGCCGACCGAACAGTTCGCGTCGTATGGCATCCAACGAGCGCTCAGGGGTGCCGGACCGCCGGTGGAGTTCTGCTGTGGCCCGAATGACCAGCGACCCGGGCAGTTCCACCACTTCTGGTTCGGGGACGACCCGGCCGAATCGACGAATCGCCCAGAGAAGCCCTACCAGGGTTGCCGTAACCAACTGCCAGCCGAACCATCGAACATTCGGTCCGATGAGATCCAAGGGTGACTGCTGACCGACCGCTTCAGGGAGTGGAGAGTAGATCACCGTCACCGTGGGCTCGGCGGAGGACAGCAGCAACCGGCCGGCGAGCACTGCGTTATCGGCCTGATCGAGCTGCGCGTTGACAAGGGGAACCGCTCCCCCCAAACCCGTCACCTGTCCCCTCCCATCGGGAAACTGAATGACATAGGCCCCCAGGTCATCGCCGAAACAGATCCGACTGTTGGGAACCGGCACCAGCAGCGGAAGGGCCGATCCCGAGAGCTCGTTCACCCCATCCAGTCCTTGGATCCCACAGATGCCACGCCCAAGGTCCTCTCCCGACAAGGATCCGCTCAGACCCGTTGCCAGAAGCGGGCTGGTGGAATCGGCGACGACCGCGGTACCGCCATCTTGAATCCAATCGAGTAGCCGCTCACGGCTATCGCCCCCCAACCGATCACGAAGGACAAGGGCAACATCGATCTCGCTTCCCGGCTCGGGTATTCCCCTCTCGATCTCCGCCCCGCTGCGTTCGAGGAATTCGATCAGGCCAAGGGTGCCGAGGTCCCCGACGGACTCGGGGTCGAGCGGCGGACCATCGGAATCGGGGCGACCGAGGATGAGCGCGACGATGAGCAGTGCTGCGAATACACCTACAACCTGAAGGGTTGAACGCCGGTTCATGACGAGCCCTTCTTGACGACTTGGCGATCCCAGCGGTCGAGCTGTTCGGAGTCGTTGCGGTCAGCGTCATCGCCTCCGTACCAGACGTCGGAAAACGCTGCGGTCGAACTGGCAAAGGGATCGGTCCGGGCCGGATCGGCCCGAAAGGAGATCTGGAGCTCGGTAGCGGTCGCCCCCGGTGAGTCCGGCAACTCCATGTCGTCGATGAGACCAGCCACGGTCGCTCGATACCGGGCCCGAACCGCCTCCCGGTACAGCCCATTCCGCTCCGATTCCTCGGCCTTGACCAACCACTCGGCCCGAGACAGCCGGTTCTGGTGGGTTGTTGTGGTCGCTTGTATCGGGGGGCGGCGAGCCGCTCGCAACGCGCGGCAGGTAACGAACCAGGAACAAGACGATCAATCCGATCATCAAACCGAGGAGAATCCATCCAACGCCAACCCCACCAAAGACGGTGTTGTTGGTGACGATCGACAGAAGATCGTCGATCAGCTCGGTGACGCGGTTCCAGGCACGGTCGAGCAAACCCGGTTCGTCGGCCCGGAACTTGTCCTGGGCGAGCACTTCGTCGGCGCGCCGGCGAAGATCTTCGGGCAATTCCTCAGCCACGACCTGTACTCCCCGACAGAGGCCGGTTGGGAACCCGAATCGCCGACACAGTCCCAGGGTTGGTGGTGACGGGGAACACGGTGTCGGCGGCCCGCTTCAGGTCCAGGCCTTCGGTCCGGAATCGAATGTCGTGATACATCAACGCCATCGCTGCGCCGTTGAACGGAGCCAGCAGCGAGGTTGAGACGATGGAGGCTACCGAAATCAGCGGCCACGCAACATCGGTACCGACCAGGAGTGCGACGAGGGAAGGAATCGATGTGAGCGCGTTCGACACGAAACCACCGACAATTGCGCATGCAACGTAGAGGCCCAGTAGCGGTGCGGTCCGCCGTCGCATGAGATGCCAGGCCCGCTTCAGGGTCGTGAGCGGTCCCGTCTGTTCGATGGCGATGATCGGGCTCACCATGGTGAATGCAAGCGCCAGGGCGACACCTGGGACTACCAGGAGCATGCCGAGGCCGATCGCCAACTTGGCCAGCACAAAGGTGACAGCCCACACCCCAAGGTGTCGGGCAGTGAAGCGCATCACCTCTGAAATCGTGGGATCACGCCCATCAGCCCAGCTGTTGACCAAATAGGCGACGCTCACCCCGATCAGGGAAATCCTGAGCCAGTCGACCATGTAGGTGAAGAACGTCGTTGTGAAACTCGTGCCCTGGTTCGCGGCTTCTTCGAAGAGATCGGGATCGTTCAAGGCCCCCAGCAACCCCCCGCCGCCGAGGACCCCCCTGGAGAGCCAACCTTCGAAGAGCGACATCGGAACCACAATCCACAACAGGCTGATGAACACCACCCGGGGTCGATAGCGAAGCGCTGCGAATGCACCGTCGATGAGATCGATCACTCGGAGTGGACGATCCGTAACTGCGACGGCCTGCCGCTCCGCTTCCACAGCTCCAGTGTCGCCGCTGGAGGACCGTCAGTGGCGGAGCCTTGTTACCGTTTGCAGCTGTGACAGCACAGTCAGGTCGGTTTCCGTCCGGGTTCGGACCCTCAACCTACGGCACGAGTTTCGCTCACGTATACGACCGGTGGTATTCGGGCATCACCGACGCAGAAGCCACCGCCCGTTTCATGGCAGCCCGGTGTACGCGTCCCAGCGTCCTGGAGCTGGGCGTGGGCACGGGGCGACTCGTCGATGCAATGCGAGCAACCGGTCTCACCGTGATCGGCATTGACAGTTCCACCGAAATGTTGGGCGAAGTCACCGCCGACGCCGTGTTGATCGGAGGTGACATCTCGGCACTCCCGGTTCGGGAACGAGCTGGAATCGGTGGGGCACTGTGTGCCTTCAACACTCTCTTCAACCTCCCGACGGCGGGGCTTCAGCAGGAGGTGATGATCCAAGCTGCCTCAGTTGTCGACGGACCCCTGGTGCTCGAAGCAGTGACCGGCGCCGCGCTCGCCGAGGCCGATGGCCAATCGGTTGGCGTCGTGCGGCTGGAAGCCGATTCGGTGGTGCTTGCCGCAACCGTGGTGGATCACGATGCGCAGACGATCACCGGTCAGCACATAGACATCAGCGAGGCGGGGATCACGTTGCGCCCCTGGCATCTTCGGTGGAGTACACCGGCCGAACTCGATGCGATGGCTGTCGCAGCAGGGCTACAACTGATAGAGCGCTTCGCCGATTGGAACGAAACCCCGTTCGACGAATCGAGCGAGACCCATGTCTCGGTGTACCGCTAGTGATCTGTGGCTACAGGATTGGCGTGAGCATCAACTCGGCCCCGACGAGGCCGAGAATCCCGAACACCGCAACTGCGCCAAATGCGGCTGGTACGGCGATGTTCTCGGGAAGGGTTCCCCTCTCGGGGAGCCAGACGAGCACCGCTGCCAGGGCCGCACCACCGAGCATGCCACCGAGGTGTCCCCAGAACGAGATTCGGCCAAAACCAAGATCCACGACCGAGGTGAGGATGGGAAGTGCGAGGTTGAGAACCACCAATCCGAACACCGGGCTCTGGCGAACATCGAAGCCTCGGATTCGGTAGATCGCTCCCATCGCTCCGGCCAGACCCAGCACCGCTCCGGAGGCTCCAATGGCCCCCGAAGGCCAGTTGAAGAACGTGACTGCAGCCGAACCGCCGAGCATGCTGCCGAAGTAGATGAGCAGGAATTTGACCTTGCCGAAGGCTCGCTCGAGTTGTGGCCCGAGAATCCACAGCAGATACATGTTGAAACCGATATGGAAAAGGCTGGTGTGAAGGAAACCCGATGTCACCAGCCGCCACCACTCGCCCTGAGCCACCGTGAACCCGGAGACGAAACCGCGGTCGGTAATCGTGGAGCTCTGTTGGACAAAAAACGTCACGACGTTGAGTGCGATGAGCGCCAGGGTCGCCTGCGGTTGAAATTGGAGATCGCTGGGCGTGTGGACCTGCTGCCCGGACTCGGCGACACACACCGGGCAGTGGAATCCCACCGACGCTGAATGCATGTCTTCGGTACAAATAGGACGACCGCATCGCTGACAGCCAGTGGCCGCCGGTCGATCCGGATGTCGATAACAGCGAGTGGTTTCATCGATCACTGTGACTGATCTCTCTTCTGCGAAAAGGCTCCAAAGCCAACAAACCGGAGTCCGTCCCGCTATACATCTCGCTGGGCTGCGGGCGACAACAAGCTTCTAGGAGCAAAGAATGATTCAAGAATTCAAAGACTTCATCAACAAAGGTGGCGTCTTCGAAGCCGCCGTCGGCCTGATCATGGCGCTGGCCTTCAAACCGGTCGTCGACAGTCTCGTCGCCGACGTGATCATGCCGATCGTCGGAGCGATCTTCGGACAACCCGACTTCAGCGGCCTCAAGATCGGGCTCGGAGTTGAAGAAACCCTCGAGGACGGAACCGTCCAAGAAGCGGCGATCAACTACGGCATGTTCATCAACACGATCGTCAGCTTCGTCATCATCGGCTTCGTGCTGTTCATGATGGTCAAGCTGTACAACCGTGCTACCAAACCAGAAGCCGAAGAAGCCGGTCCCTCCGAGATCGATCTTCTCACCGAAATCCGCGACGGCCTGAACGCATAGCGGCAAGTGCGCGACGGCCCGCACGGGCCGTCGTTCAATCATCTGCGGCCCCACTTCGGTGGGGCCGCTGTGCTTTCTGCGCCACAAGCGTATGAATCGGTGTCACTAGAGGCTGACGATCGTTCCCTCTTCGGCCGGCGAGAGAGACTCGCCAACGTGTTGAACCGCCGTCACACCGTCGACCCGCTTCTTCAAGATGCGTTCGATCCCGTCCTTCAGGGTGGCGGTGGACGCAGGGCAAGTGACGCATGCCCCGGTGAGTTCTACCGACACGATGCCGGTCTCGAGATCAACATCTCTAAGGAAGATGTCGCCCTCGTCGGCCTGAATGGCCGGCCGCATGATGTCGACAACCTTCTGAACCGTGTCGCGATCAATGGTAGCGACGCCCCCTTTGGAGGTTTCGCTTGCGCTGGCTGCGACAGGTGAGGTCTTTTCTTCGGGCATAACAACGTTCTCCGCTGGGGATCACCCCACATAACCCCGGGGTGGCAAGTCATGTTCCAAGGTACCGACCTACGCTTAGACGTGTGGTGTCGAGCGTTGCGCTTTTTGCTCATCAAGGGGGCTGGGATGAGGTTCTCTTCGTGGGCGGGCCGTTGGTGATCATCGGCGGTCTACTCCATCTCGCGAACCGTCGTCTCAAGAAACGGCTCGCTGAATTGGAGACCCCATCAGACTCGGCGACCACCGAGCCATCGCCAGATTCGTAGTGAACGGAAGCTCGTGCCCACAAGCAGACTGAAACTCGAGCTGCCGCTGGCTGAAGCTGAACAGCTCCTGCGACCCCGGACCGACATTCTCATCGAGACATCACCAGAGGCGGAAACGGATCAGAGATCAGCTGTGTACGCCCAGGAGGCCGGGCCCTTCAAGACGTACAGACGTGAGGCGAAGCTCACCCCGAACCGCGACGGTTCGGTGACCTATTCCGAGACCACATCGTTCCGGACTGCGATCCCGTTCTGGGGTCGCGCAGTGGACATCCTCATGGGAACTGCGGTGCGGGATCGTCGACCGCACTCCCCGACATAGATGGTGGTGGCCCGACCAAATCGTGACCTCCCACACCACAACGATCATCTCGCTGCTCTCCCTCCTCGGGATGATCGGCGCCTACATCGGCGTGAACATCGGTCAGACGATCACCTTTGCGAGCCGAGAATTCGGATCTACCGACACGGCCCAAGCGAATGCGCTGGCCGCCACGAGGGTCGGCGTGATCATCACCACCCTGATCATCTGGCGAGCGGATCGAATCGGTCGAAAGCCGCTGCTGGTGGCGTTCGCGTTGGGCGCAACCGCCTTCACTGTTGCCGGTGCGTTCTCGACGTCTCTGCTGTTCCTCACGGTCACTCAAGCCATCGCCCGCGGTTTCGCTACCGGCCTCCTCACGCTGGTCACATTGGCAGCTACCGAAGAGATTCCCCGCACGATGCGAGCGTTCATTCTGTCGATCCTCACGTTGTGCGGCGCGCTGGGGGCTGGTGCGGTGCTGTGGTTCCTTCCTCTCGCCGACATCAACGAGCGGGGCTGGCGATTGGTCTACCTCGTCCCGTTGCTCTTCATTCCGGTGATCCTGTGGATCTGGCGGGTGATGCCCGAAACTCGACGTTTCGCAGCAGCCGATCTCGTCCACTCCCCCGGGTTCTCTTCGGTGAATCTGCGATGGTTTGTACTGATCGTTTTCATCTACTCAGCGGTCAGCGTCTTCGGGGCACCGGCCGGTCAACTCCAGAACGAATATCTGAGAGACGACCTCGGATTCAGCGCTGGGGACATCAGTCTGTTTCGGATCTTGATCACCACTCCCGCCGGTCTCGTCATCTTGTTGGCAGGTTGGATGGCAGATCGCCGGGGTCGCCGCATGATCGCCGCCGTGAGCCTGGCGATCGGCTCGGTAATGGCAGCGGTGTTCTTCCGGGTTGAGGGAACCGCCCTATGGATGACAGCCGGAGTTTCGGCCTGGCTGGGTGGCGCTGCGTTCCCCGTCATCCGGGCATACCAAACCGAGCTTTTCCCCACCAGGTCGCGGGCGCTGGTGGGGGGTTGGCTGGATCTTCTCGCTGTCGCCGGCTCCGCAATCGGGTTGCTGATTGCCGGGCAGCTGATCGAAGGGGATCGATCGATCGGCGAGGCGCTGCTCTACCTTCTGCCGCTGCCGCTGCTGGTTGCGCTGTTGATCCCATTGCTACTGCCGGTTACCGCCGGCGTGGAGCTAGAGGTTTTGAACCCAACCGATCCTTTGCTCGCCGATACCGCGAGCGTGACCACGAACCCACCAGACCCCGGTGTCACACAGTGAATACTTCGGTTGTACCGTCGACGCGGTGATCGTCGCCGAACTGGAGATCTACCACTCCCGGCCCATCGCTCCGACCCGACGGGTTGCACTTGGTCAACGCAATCTCCCCGTGGATCCTGCGCCCCGGCGCGGGCGGACTCCTGCTTGCCGGAATCGTCGGTGAGATGGCAACCGAAGTGCAGTCTGACCTGCGGGAACATCTGTACCACCTGCTGGAGGACCTCGCCGCCGGCAGGCGAATTCCTCAACCCCGCGTGCGTCACCGCTTCCAGATCGACACCGTCGGCCTGCTCCGCAGTAGCCATCGATTGGTCGCACTGCCCAGTGGACTGACCTTTGAGTTCGAAGGCGAGCGCGGACTTCCCGTGCAGCATGCCCTGGGTGCGCTGTACGCGGCCGGACAGCTCCCGGCTGCTGTGAGGGACCCCGTTTTCGACTCCCTCCGCGCTGCTCTGGTGTGGGGTCAGCCGGTCGATGAACGATTCATCTCCTCGATCATGGGTGGGCGGGCGAGTTCGCTCGAAGATCTGCGGGCCTGGAATGATCCGGTGAGCTGGGCCCTCGAGACACTGGGACTGGAACCCGGCGCCACCCGCCGTAGTGTGCTGAAGCGATACCGAGTACTGCTCCGCGATGCCCACCCCGACCATGGGGCCGCAGAACAGCAGGCAGCAGCCCGCATCTCTGAACTGAGCCAGGCCCAGCGACATTCTGCTGTAATTCCACCTTCGGTGGGGAGCGTTCCGGGGAACTCTTCGGCCTGGCGGCCTCGGGAGTTCCTCCGAGTTTGCTCGCAGAGCTCGCAATCTCTGGCGCCACGCAGGCTTGAGCCTGCGGCCTCAAATTCTATTGGCCACCAACCATTGCGCTGGAACTCGCGCTCGTGCCAGGGCGCTCAGGCATCCTCAAGCCATTGGGTGACCGCGGGGACGATCTCGTCTTCTCTGCCTTTGGGGTCGTGGCCCGAGCGAGGGCCGGTCAGCCACACCTCGGTGACCTGCCCTGGAATCAATGCGAGGTGAGGAGCGAACTCGTCGGGTTTCCCAAACGGATCGCGGTCGCCCTGAATCGAAAAGAACGGGCAGGTCCAGGTCGCCGAGGTGTTCTACCCGCAGCTTGTCAGGTTTGCCGGGTGGGTGAAGCGGATAGCTGAGGAGCACGAGCCCGCCGACCTCGAGTCCTTCGGCGATGGCCATGCTGGCTGCCCTGCCCCCCAGGCTCCGGCCGCCGACGGCAATTTCGTCGACTGCGGTGTCCCACTTCGCGGACGCAGCAGCCACAGCCTCGTTCACGGCATCGATCAGTTTGGGCATTCGATCCGGCGGTCGACGACCAGGCCCCTTCTGCCGATACGGAAAGTTGACCCTTTCCACCGGAATGTCGAGGTGTTCCTCCAGCGCCAGAAACAGCGGGTGGTCTCGATCTCCACCGGCACCGTGGAACAGGATCAGACCCTTGATGGCCATCAGCCGGGGATGACCATCTCGGTGATGTCGGGCGGAGCCGGCGGGTACTCCATGTCCAACCCCTCCAGCGTCTGCACCAGGATCTCGGAAATGGCCAGATTTCGGTACCACTTGCGATTCGCCGGCACCACGTACCACGGAGCGTCGGTGGTGCTGGTCTTGGCCAGAGCGTCCTCGAATGCCTCCAAGTAATCGTTCCACTTCTCGCGATGAACCAGATCACCGCTGTCGAACTTCCAGTTCTTGTGGGGCTTGTCCAACCGGTCCTGCAAACGTTCCCGCTGTTCTTCCTTGCTGATGTGCAGCATCACTTTGATGATCGTCGTGCCCTCGTCAGCCAGCATCTGTTCGAAATTGGCGATGTGGTCATAGCGCCTCGACCAAACCGACTTCGGAGCGAGATCCATCACCCGCACGATCAGCACATCTTCGTAGTGGCTGCGGTTGAAGACCACCATCTCCCCCTTGCCCGGCGTCTGAGCGTGGATTCGCCAGAGGTAATCGTGAGCCAACTCCTTCTTGGAGGGAGCTTTGAAGGAAGCAACCCGCACACCGGCAGGGTTCACCCCGTCGAGAACGTGCCGAATGGTTCCGTCCTTGCCGCCGGCATCCATGGCCTGGAGCACAAAGAGCACCCTGTGTTTGCCCTCGGCGTACAACAGCTCCTGGAGTTCCTCCAGGCGTTGGTTCAGCTCAGCGGTTCGGGCCTCGGCCTCAGCCCTATCACCGTCCCACTCGACCGTTCCCTGCGGATCGATCTCATCGAGCTTCACTTTTCCGTCCACCCGCAGCTTCGTAATGTCGAACATGGAGGCCACCGTAGTAGCGCGTGATCGGCACCCACGACGACCCCGCTATGAAGTCCCAGGGAACCGCTACATCTTGAGTTCTACGTCGAACTCCAGCAGTGCGGAGCCCATACTCATGGGTCGCTGAGGTTGTCCGCCCTCGCTGGACTGGGCGTGTGCGTTTCGGGAACCGTCGCCATCTCGCCAGGCGTCATAGGAGTCCTGGTCGGCCCACCGGGTGTACACGAACCATCTGGTCTCGGCGTCGCCGGTGGGGCGGAGCAACTCGAAACCCTCGAATCCGGCGACGTCGGTCAGACCTTCCATTCGTGCTGCGAACCGCTTCACGATCTCCTCGCCCGCCTGGGGCGGGATTTCGAGTGCATTGATTTTCACCAGAGACATGGCACCCTGTCTAGCGGTTCATGGGTGACTATGCATCACCGGTCAGGCCCCAGACCCCGGCTATTTCCTCCAGTGTGCCGATGCGATCGACGACGTCATAGGCGACTGGATACAACATCAATTCCGCTGCGTTGGTTGCTGTGGCCAGGTCCGACATCCCCTCGACAACCGATTCCACGGTTCCGATGAGACCGCCGGGCTGTTCGCTGCCGGGAAATTCGGGATGCCGAAGCGCATCATCGGGCGGCAGCAGTGGCAGCAATCGACCGCGGCGAAGCCCGGCCCGGCGGAGACGACTCGGGCTCGCCAACCACTCGGCCTTCTCAGCGCTGGGACCGACCACGGCGGTTGCGGTGACGATCAGATGAGGCTCCTCCAGCACCGGCGAGGGCACGAACGAATTGTGATAGATCTCCGCAGCCTGCAACGTTCCTCCCATCTCGAAGTGATGTGCGAAACCGAACCGCAGCCCCAGGATTCCAGCCAACTGGGCGCTGAACCCGCTGGAGCCGAGCAGACAAACCGATGGTGATGAGTCCGCCTTGGGCGTGGCCATCAGGTGAACCGGAGGATTGTGTTCGGATCGGTGATCACCCAGCATGCTCATCACGTGGAGCACGTTCCGTGGGAACTCCTCCTCCTCGGTCCCCGGTGAGTTCCGCCGAAGGGCGGCCATCGTTGCCCGATCGGTTCCCGGTGCCCTCCCGATCCCCAGGTCAATTCGACCCGGGTACAGCGCTTCCAACATGGCGAACTGCTCGGCAACGACGAGCGGGCTGTGATTGGGAAGCATCACGCCGCCAGATCCGATGCGCATTCGATCGGTCGCCGATGCCAAATGGGCGATCAAGACCGGTGGACTGGTACTGGCGACCGTAGGCATGTTGTGGTGCTCTGCTACCCAAAAACGGTCATAGCCCAATCGGTCCGCCGCCTGGGCCACAAGGGTCGTCTCGGCGAGAGCGTCGCCGGTAGTTGCGTTGTCTCGAACCATGGCGAGGTCGAGCACCGAAAGCGGAAGCATCCGGTCATGGTAGGAGCATCATCGGCTTGACTCCCCACCGGTGCGAGACTGCATGATGGTTCCAGACACGCTCAACCAGAAGGAACAGCAATGACGTCATCGATCGCCTCCATCACCGTCGACTGTGACGATGCCCAGACCCTTTCGGGATTCTGGGCCGGTGTTCTCGGCGTCGACGCCGATCCGGACGAGCGGGCCACCGGACCGTTCTTCCAGTCGATCGGGCGCACGATCGATGGCTGGACGGGACCGATCATGATGTTCATCAAGGTGCCGGAGGGCAAGACCGCCAAGAATCGGGTCCATCTCGACCTGAGTACGCCCGACCGCAGCGCTGAAGTCGAGCGACTGATCGCGCTGGGCGCAACCCATCTGCACGACAAGGACGAGTGGGGCACGCTATGGACAACGTTGCTCGATCCCGAGGGCAACGAGTTCTGCCTGTCCGACAGTCATCAGGGGTGACTGAAGCAGTGAAGCTCAACGCTTTGATCGCCGCCGTATTCGTTGCGGCCGTCGTCCTCGAACGAGGTGACCAGGACAAAGACCTACAGTTCTGGCTGCTGGTTGCCGGCGGCGTCGCTGCAGTGGTCGGCCTCGCTGCCTCCAGACAGAGCAAGGGTGGCATCGGCGCCACCGGCGATTGAGCTGAGCGTACGTTACGCCCGAAAGGGCCGTGAGGCCTTGTGAAGGGCCCGGTCGACTATGTGTAGCCGATGCCCGCAATCTTCTTGAGCTTGGCGCTGCGATGATGGGCCTCCACCATGCGGACAGTGCCGGTCCGTCCGCGCATGACCATGCTGTGGGTCGTGATGCCTCCAGGCGTGTAGGTAACGCCCCGTAGGAGATCACCGGTGGTAATACCCGTGGCCGAGAAATAGCAGTTTTCTGTGGTGATCAGGTCGTCGAGGCCCAGAATCTGATCTGGGTCTCTGCCCTCGGCAACGATCAATTCCCGTTCCTCATCGGTCCGGGGCCACAACCGTCCCTGGAGGTCGCCGCCCATGCACTTGAGAGCAGCTGCTGTGATCACACCTTCAGGGGTTCCCCCGATCCCAAACAAGATGTCGACACCGGTGTTGGGCATTGCGCAGGCCATGGCACCGGCCACGTCGCCGTCGGAGATGAGACGAATTCGGGCACCTGCGTCACGGATCTCGGCAATCAGTTCAGCGTGGCGAGGGCGGTCCAGAACGACTGCGGTGATGTTGGACACCTCGACCCGCTTCGCTTTGGCCAGAGCGGTGATATTGCGCTTCACCGGCAAGCGGATATCGACGATCCCGGCGCCGCTGGGACCAACAGCCAACTTCTCCATGTAGACCGCCGAACCGGGGTTGTACATCGTGCCGGCTTCGGACGCAGCAATTACAGCGATCGCGCCGGCACGGCCTTCAGCGGTGAGTGTGGTGCCATCAACTGGGTCGACGGCGATGTCGCAATGGGGAGGTTCGCCGGTGCCGACTACCTCACCGTTGAAGAGCATTGGAGCTTCGTCCTTTTCGCCCTCGCCGATGATCACAGTGCCGGTCATCTCGACGCCATTGAGGACATGCCGCATCGCATCGACGGCGGCCTGGTCAGCGGCGATCTTGTCACCACGACCCACAAGGCGAGCGCCGGCCATGGCGGCTGCCTCGGTAGTTCGGACCAACTCAAGGGCCAGGTTACTTTCGGGGGCCATTCGCGCTTCGCTCATGTCCATGCAGCGTACTCGGGCATTCCGGGGCGGCCTAAAGGCGCAGTGTCCATTCGTGGCCGATAAACCCGATTGTGCGAAATCCCTGCTCAGAGCCACAAACCCACGAAATTCCTGTCAGTAGCCACAGGGTTTGTGGCTATGGACAGGAATTTGGTCTGAATGTGGGTGTCGACAGGAATTTAGACGTCGGCACCTGACATGGTGAGGCGCAGTTCGGCCCACTTCTTGTCGCTCAGTGCGAACTCGTCGAGTTGATCGGCTGCCAGTCTGGAATCGGCATCGGCAAGATCGGCTCGCGCCGCCGCCACATCGATCGATGCAGCCGGCAGAGCGATGTCGGACAGAACAGTGACCTTGTCGGGAGTGACGCTGACGAAGCCGCTGCGCACCGCCCAGCTCATCATGTCGCCCCCGGCTTCGGTGACCTTCACCTCACCGGTCTGAAGAGTGCCGATGAACGGTTCGTGACCGGCCAGGAATGCGATATCGCCCCCACCACGGGTACGGGCGGTGACCATGGTGCCTTCGCCGGAGTAGACAATGGTCTCAGGCGAAACGAACTCGATCGCAAACGCCATGTTTATCCCACGCTCTTACGGAGGGTCTCGGCCTTCTCGCGGGCGCTGTCGGCGCCGCCAACGTTGAGGAAGGCCTGCTCGGGCAGGTCGTCGAGATCGCCGTTGACCAGTTGTTCGAAGCTGTCGATGGTTTCGTCAACCGGGGTGAAGATCCCGGACAAACCAGTGAAGACCTGGGCCACGAACATCGGCTGGGACAGGAAACGCTGTACTTTCCGGGCCCGGTTCACCGTGATGCGATCCTCTTCGGACAGTTCGTCCAGTCCGAGGATGGCGATGATGTCCTGGAGTTCCTTGTAGCGCTGGAGGATCTCCTGCACTCGGGTGGCAACCCGGTAGTGACGTTCACCGACAACCTCGGGGGCGAGGATGGTGGAGCTCGACGACAGCGGATCCACCGCGGGGTAGATACCCAGCGCGGCGATGTCACGGGACAGCTCGGTGGTGGCATCCAAGTGGGTGAACGTGGTGAACGGTGCCGGGTCGGTGTAGTCGTCGGCGGGCACGTACACGGCCTGGAGCGAGGTGATGGAGTTGCCGCCGGTAGAGGTGATTCGCTCCTGGAGGGTTCCCATCTCGTCGGCCAGCGTTGGCTGGTAGCCCACCGCGGATGGCATACGACCGAGCAGGGTTGACACCTCTGATCCGGCCTGTACGAAGCGGAACACGTTGTCGACAAAGAGGAGCACGTCTTGGCCCTGGGCATCGCGGAAGTACTCGGCCATGGTGAGGGCCGACAGCGCCACGCGAAGGCGGACACCGGGAGGCTCGTCCATCTGACCGAAACAGAGAGCGGCCTTGGAGAGCACCGGCGATACGCCGTCACCCATCATGGTCTCTCCCATCTCGAGGAACAGGTCGGTTCCCTCGCGGGTGCGCTCCCCCACTCCGGCGAACACTGACACGCCGCCGTGGTTGGTGGCCACGCGGGTGATCATCTCCTGGATGAGCACGGTCTTGCCCACGCCGGCGCCGCCGAACAGGCCGATCTTGCCGCCCTGAAGGTATGGGGTGAGAAGGTCGATCACCTTGATGCCGGTCTCGAGCACCTGCTTGGTGGGTTCGAGGGTGTGGAATGCGGGAGGGTCTCGATGAATCGGCCAGCGCTCGGTGATCTCGAGGCTGTCGGCGGGTACGTCGAGCGGTTCACCGATCACATTCCAGATGTGACCCAGCGTTACGTCGCCGACGGGCACGGTGATACCGGTGCCTCGGTTGCGCACCGCCTGACCGCGCCGCAGGCCGTCAGTGGGCTTGAGCGCCACGGCTCGAACGCGACCGCCACCGAGATGCTGGGCCACCTCGGCCATGACGACGGTGATCTCGCCATCGAGTTCCACGTCGAACTCGACAGCACCGTTTATCTCGGGCAATTCGCCACGGGGGAATTCGACGTCGACCACGGGGCCGGCGATACCGACGATTCGGCCTTCAGCGAGGTTGGTTGAGGGTTCGGTCATGGTCATTCTTGGTTGGCTCCTGTTAGGCAGCGACTTCGTCGTCTTCTTCGAGCGCAGCGGCGCCACCGACGATCTCCATGATCTCGGTGGTGATGCTGGCCTGGCGGGCCCGGTTCATTTCCCGGGCCAGTTTGGTGATCAGTTCTTCGGCGTTCTCGGTGGCCGCTTTCATGGCTCGCTGCCGGTTGGCATGTTCGGATGCGGCAGCATCGAGCAACGCCGCCAAGAGACGGGCTTCCACGTACTGGGGCAATAGATCACCCAGCACACCCTCAGGTGAGGGCTCGAAAGTGAATCCGGCGATCGCAGCGGCGCTACCGCCGCCTGCTTTGGCCAACACTGCCGTGGGTTCCAGCGGTAGGAACCGACGAACAACCGGTCGTTGCGTGCCAAGCGAGACGAATTCGGTGTAGATCAGCTCGACCTGATCCACTTCTTCACTCTCGAACAGCTCGCGAACTCTTCGAGCAATTGCCCGGGCATCGGCAAAGGTGGGGTTGTCAGTGAATCCACCGAATGAAGAGTCGATCTCATAGCCCCTGAAGGTGTAGTAGTCCTTGGGTTTGCGACCGACCGTCACGATCCGGTATTCGCCCCCTTCGGCCCGGTGAGCCTGGATTTCCCGCTCGGCGATCCGGATGACAGCGCTGTTGTAGGGACCGGCAAGTCCACGATCACCGGCACACACAATGAATGCGATCCTCTGGGGATTCTCGACCTGGCGTAGCAGCGGATGATCAACATCAGCTCCCCCGGCAGCCAGGTTCTCGATGACGCTTGTGAGTTGCTCGGCGTAGGGACGGGCGGCGTTGGCACGTTGCTGAGCCCGAGCGACCCGGGTTGCGGCGATGAGTTCCATGGCGCGAGTGATCTTCTTGGTGTTCTTCACGCTGCCGATGCGTCGGCGTAAGACTCGTTCTGCACCACCGGGCATCGGTTAGCCCTCCGCCCGCGAAATGTCGGCTTCGGGCAGGATGTTGGGTGCATCCACGATGGCTTCAGCAGCAGCGGCTTGTGCCTCGGCGTCGGGTTCATGGGGCGCATCGACCGTGCCCTGGAATTGATCGGTGAACACACCGATGGCTGCTTCGAGTGCCTCCTCGTCGGGGACCTTACCGGTCTCGACGATGGCCGACATGATGTCGCCGTGGCGGCTGTTGAACCACTCGAGAATTTCGTTTTCGTACTTCTTCACGTCGGTCACATCGACAACGTCGAGGTAGCCACGTGTGCCGGCGTAGAGCAGCACAACCTGTTCCTGCACCGGTACTGGAGCGTTGATGCCCTGCTTGAGAAGTTCGGTGAGGCGGTAGCCCCGATCGAGCTGGGCCTGGGACACAGCATCGAGATCCGAGCCGAAGGCTGCGAAGGCCTCGAGCTCACGGAACTGCTGGAGATCGGACTTCAGCGTGCCGACGGCGCTCTTCATGGCCTTGATCTGAGCTGCGGAACCAACCCGGGAAACCGAGATACCTACGTCGACGGCGGGGCGTACGCCGGATTTGAAGAGATCGTCCTGCAGATAGATCTGACCATCGGTGATGGAGATCACGTTGGTGGGAATGAACGCCGAAACGTCGCCGGCCTTGGTCTCGATCACCGGGAGAGCGGTAAGTGAACCCGCACCCCGTTCATCGGACAACTTGGCTGCCCGTTCCAACAGCCGGGAGTGGAGGTAGAAGACGTCGCCGGGGAACGCTTCACGGCCCGGGGGACGGCGCAGCAAGAGCGACACCTGGCGATACGCCTCGGCTTGCTTGGACAGGTCGTCGTAGATGGCGAGCGCATGTCCGCCATTGTCCATCCAGTGCTGACCCATGGCGCAGCCGGAGTAGGGAGCCAGGAACTTGAACGGAGCGGGGTCCGATGCAGGAGCAACAACGACCACGGTGTATTCCATGGCTCCCGCTGCCTCGAGGTTGGCCACGGTCTGAGCAACAGTTGATGCCTTCTGACCGATCGCAACGTAGACACACTTTATTCCGGTGCCCTTCTGGGCGAGGATCGCATCGGTGGCAATGGTGGTCTTGCCGGTCTTTCGGTCGCCGATGATCAGCTCACGCTGGCCACGACCGATCGGAATGAGGCTGTCGACGGCCTTGATGCCGGTCTGGACCGGCTCGTGTACCGGCTGGCGGCCGGTGATACCGGGTGCCTGCACCTCCATACGCCGAAGCTCGATGTTGGTGAGCGGTCCCTTGCCGTCGACCGGTTCACCCAGGGTGTTGACGACCCGACCCAGCAGTCCATCACCGACGGGCACAGAGAGAATCTCACCCGTGGCCACCACATTCTGGCCCTCTTCGATGCTGTCGACATTGCCCAGCACCACGGCGCCGATGCTCTTTTCATCGAGGTTCAGCGCCAGGCCGATGGTTCCGTCTTCGAACCTCAACATCTCGTTGACGGCTGCGTTGGGCAGGCCGCTAACCCGAGCGATTCCGTCGCCAACTTGGACGATCTTGCCGACAGTGGAGGACGAGACATCGGTGCTGAAGGACTCGAGGTTCTTCTTGAGCGCACTTGCGATCTCGGTGGGATCAAAGGTCAGGGCCATTACAGCGCCTCTCGCATCTTGTTGATTCGGCTACGAACGGTGCCGTCGATGACGGTGTCACCAAGAGTGGTGACAACGCCGCCGACGACGGTGGGGTCGATTTCGGTCTGGAGTTCTACTGGTCCGCCAGCTTGCTTGGCCAGTGCTGCTGCCAGTCGGGCCTGCTGATCGGCCGACAGCGGCACGGCCGAGCGAACGACTGCAAGGCGCTTGCCAGACGCTGCAGCTGCCCGCGAGACGAACTCGTCGACGATCTCGGACAATTCACTGCCGCGGCCAGCGTTGACGATCAGTCCCACAATCGAACGGGTGACATCGGATGCCTTGCCGGCCAGCAGCTGATCCACAAGGCTGTTTCGGCTATCGGCGGGGAGCAGTGTGTTGGCCAGCGTGGATCGCAGTTCGGTGTTGCCTTGCACAGCCTGGGAGAAGGCCAGGAGCTCAGACCTGGTGGTGGCGATGTCGCCCTCGGCTGAGGCGATGGCGTTGATTGCGTCGGCATAGGAGGAGATAACGCTCATGGGCTATGACCTTTCCAGGGACGAGATGTACGAGTCGATCAGGTTCGCTTGGGAACCGGGGTCGAGTTTCTCGCCCACGAGCACTTCGGTGGAGGTCTGGGTGAGCGATGCGATTTCCTCGCGCAGGTCGGCGAGCGCCTGGCTGGTCTGGTTCTGAATGTCGTTGGCGGCCCGCTCCCGCATTGCTACGGCTTCAGCCTTGGCTCTGGCGACGGTGTCGACTCGGAGCCGAGTAGCGGTCTGTTCGGCCTCTTTCTTGATCCGGGCCGCTTCGGCACCGATGTCGGGTGTATCGGCAGAACTGGCCGAGAGAGCCGCTTCGGCTTCTGACCGGGCGGACATGGCCTCATCGAACTCCCGCTGGATTCGGTCGGTGCGGCCGTTGAGTGCCTTCATGACGGCCGGCCCGGCCTTCCAGACGAGAACGCCGAGGATGACGAAGAACGCCAGTGAACCCCAGTAGACCTCGTTGATGTCGGATGCCAACTGTGGACCGTTGGGTCCTTCGGCTGCGAATATCGAGAGCAACATTGAGAGTTCCTAACTCCGTTCAGACATGATCCGGTTCACCACGCCCTGGGCGTCAGTGGCGGTGACCGGTCGGTCGATGACCTTTGATGCGGCCTGAGCGCTGAGTTCGGCTACTTGAGACCCAACACCGCCCATGGCTTCGGCGCGTGCGGCGTCGATCTGTGCGGTTGCCATCTGGCGCATCGCATCGATCTCGGCCTGAGCCCCACTGATGATCTGCTGGCGTTCGGCCTCAGCCTCGGCCCGAGCAGCTTCGATGACGGCGCCAGCTTCTGCCCTGGCGGGCGCGAGGGCGTCGGCAACCTCGGCGTCGGCGTTCGCAATCTTGGCCTGGGCGGCCTTGGCTGCGTCCCAATCGGCGCGAAGTGCTTGATCTCGCTCCTGCATGGTCCGCTGGACCGGAGGAAGAAGGACGTACCGCATCAACACGTAGAACAGCGCGAACATCAATCCACCCCAGAACATCTCGGGGAGGGTGGGGAGGATCGGGTTGGTTACTTCTCCGGCTTCGGCGGCGAACAGTGTCAGCACGTTGTGACCTGTCCCTACGCGAACTTGAGCAGAATGAACACCACGAAGCCGATGAGGGCGAGCGCCTCGGTGAATGCGATACCGAGGAACATGGTGGTCTGTACCTGACCGGCGGCTTCAGGCTGGCGGGCCATGGCCTGGACGGCCTGACCCACGAGGTAGCCGATGCCGATACCCGGGCCGATGGCGGCGAGGCCGTAGGCAAAGCCGGCACTGCTGGCTGCGGCGCTGGCCTTTTGCTCGTCGGCGGTTGCTTCTACTGCCAGCTCGATGGCCTGGCTGGCTGCACTTGCGATGGCACTCATTTGACGGTTGTCTCCTAGTTATTGATGAATCTTGTTGAGATTCGCTTTTCGTTGTTCCTTTGTGAGGAACGCCGACCTGGTTGCACGCCCGAAGGCGAGTTGTTCAGACGCCTCTAGTGGTGTGGATGCAATGCGCCACCGATGTAAACCGCGGTGAGCAGGGCAAACACAAACCCCTGGAGGAACGACACCATGATCTCGAAACCGGTGAGGGCGACGAGCATGCCGAAACTGAACGGAAGAACGACCACCAGTGCGCTGGCTTGCCACAGGGCAATACACAACACACCGAAGGTGACGAGAAGGATGTGGCCCGCCAGCATGTTGGCGAAAAGACGAACCGCCAGGCTGAAGGGACGGATCAAGAACGTCGAAAGAAGTTCGATCAGGAACATCAAGGGCATGACCGCTGCGGGAACGCCCGGGGGAAAGAGTGAGCTCTTCAGATAGCCACCAAGCCCCTGAGCCTTGATCCCGACCGCCACGAACGTGACCAGAACCAGAAGAGCCAGAATGAGTGGGACCGCCATCCGGGCATTGAGCGGCATCTGGAAAGTGGGAATCACCTCGAACAGATTTCCGATGAAGACGAAGAAGAAGATGCTCAGCAGGAGCGGCCGGAACTTGAAGCCGTCAGGCCCGATGGCGGGAAGAATGACCTGATTATCGATGAAGTCCACCGATCCCTCGACGAGGTTCTGAAGTCCGGATGGAATCTTGTCGCGACTGGCGGCGAGGAACATGATCGTGGGGATTGCCATGGACAGCACAGAAATGAGTGCGATCTTGTTGAACTCGGCGAACGTACCCTCGAAAAGGTAGGCCGGCCATTCGACAAGGTTCTCGATTGGAGGGAACTGGAGTCCCCCACCACCCTCGGCTTCAGCTGCGAACAGGTTCACGGACACCTTGACGATGCTCCTTCGGCTTCAGGCCTGGGTAGGCCATTGAGGCGGATACGTAACGAAGTTCCCACACCAGCAACCCGAGGTGGGTGACGATGAGGGTAATTCCCATTGGAACGATTCGGACCCATTCTTGATCGGCAACCGCCAGGATCGCTAGGAAGATCAACCCGAGGCGGAGTGCGAAGCCGCCCAGGGCGGCCCCGAATACGAGTGCGAAGTTGATCTGAGCCGCTTTTCCGATCATCAGGGCGGCGAGCACGAAGTTGACCACGACGATCGCCACGGCATAACCGACCGACAGGACACCGTCGGTTCCGCCGAGAAGCGCACCAAACAAGATCACGACCGGTATCAGGAACACCGACCGCTTTGCCATGTCGAGCGCGACCTGCGTGGCGGGTGACGGCCCTTCGAGACGATCGAGCTGCTCGTTGATCCCGGCGCTGCTCACAAGGCCTCCTCGGCCATGATCCGAACCAAGTTCTTGTACCGGTAGTAGAGCGAGGCCGACGCTCCGATGAACCCGAACACACTGAACACGACAACCAGGTAGGGTCCGGTTCCCAACCACCGATCGAGTCCGTAGCCGAACAGACCGACCAACATGGCGGAAAACACGAGCTCGTATGCTCCGGTGCTGTGCATCACCGATTCGGTGAGTGGTGTAGGACGGCTGTTCATGGGCATGAAGCATGGCCGGAGGGCTGACCGGACCCGACAGAGCTTAGCGCCGCATCAACCGCAAAACACATTCTGAACAGCCGCGGCGTCGTGGCTTGACCGGCCATCACCACGGGCGAAGGTACCCGGTCGCTTCAGCCGGACAAGAAAAGTGACGAAGGACATCGTTGTGAAACTGTTGATGCACCCCGGAGTAGCACTGTTCGGGCTTGCTGTGCTCGCTCTCATCGTTTGGCTTGCTGCGCCGTCGCTACCGATACTGGGCGGGTTCATCAAGTTCGCGGCGTTCATCACCATGATCTTCGGATTGGTGGGCGGGTTCTTCCTGACAGTCATGGTGAACAGGGCCGAGGCCCCCTGACAACTCCCGGCCTCACCTAACCCATATGGCAGAATCACTCGGAGCTGGGCCCGTTTCGGACCCAACTCCGGGGGTGATCAGTCGTTCTTGTTGTCGTGGCCGTCAAACACTTGGATCGAGCAGTGCGCTCCGAGATGGTTGAACGGGTCGAACGTGATCCGCTTCCTCTAGAGGCCTTCGGCCTTGACCATTTTGAGAAATGACCTGATACAAGACCGACAGATCGAAAGCCAGCAACGCATATGCGCTCGAGGATTGAACCCGTTCGTAGTATGCATCGCTCTGATCGATGGAGAACTCTTCGGTGCCCTTCCCTATTTGATGGCTTCCGGTCAGGCCTGCCCTCAGATACTTCAAGGCCGTATTGCCGTTCTTCAGGTCTTTCTGGTACACGCTGTTGATGCGAGGCCTCGGCCCCACCAGCGTCATCGTTCCGATCAAGATGCAGAACAGTTGAGGCAGTTCGTCGAGATAGCCCTTGATGATCAAACGACCCATGCGAGTTGAATTCTTGGGGTCGAACTGAAAGAAGGTTGCGGAGTCCCGCTCCGTCAGGCCTTGAATCACCGAGAGTTTCAGCGTACGAAACTTGTACAAACTGAAAGGTTGCCCTTGAGACATTCGAGTTTCACTGTAGAAAACCGGCCCACGAGCCTCGCTGTCCCACAATCCCTCCAGCCGGATACCGATCGCGATCAACAACATCACGGGTGAGAACAAAATCAACAATGGAAGTATGAGGAACTTTGTCCGCGACATATTTCGGAGAGAAGGTGTTCATTCTTTGTTCCACTCTTGAAGGCACGTAACGGCAAGGCTTTCATCAACGTTCGTACCCCCTCGGCCGCTTCACGGTGGTTGTTAGCCCAACTGGCAATGGACCATCGCATCTTCGAATCCATCGGCCGAGTCCGAACCGCCTTCCGAGCACTCACCGCTACCGCAGCCCCTGCGCTCAGGCAGTCCCAGGACAGATCCGGGCTAGACGGCTCGCACCAGAGCGTCGATCAGCCCAAGCATCCGGTCGGTCGATGCGGCCGCGACCTCGAGCACCTCCTGGTGGTTCAGAGAGCTGGTCAGACCGGCTGCGAGATTGGTGACCAGGGAGACCCCGGCGACCTCGGCGCCGAGGTGTTTGGCAGCGATGGCCTCCAGGACCGTGGACATGCCGACCAGGGTTGCGCCCATCGCACCCAACATCCGGATCTCCGCCGGTGTCTCGAAGGCTCCTCCGAGCAGTCCCGCGTACACCCCTTCGGTGAGTGAGGCGTCGTGACGGATCGCCGCATTGCGCAAACGTTTCGAGTAGAGCTCGGTGAGATCGCAGAACCGGCCCGGGAAGCCCGAGGGTGGCTCGGGCCCCACCAACGGCGTTGTCCCGGTGAGGTTCAACTGGTCGCTCAAGAGCACCGGCGTGCCGGGAGGGATGTTCGGGTTGAGACCTCCGGCTGCGTTGGTGAGGATGATTGTTCGACAGCCGGCGAGGACGGCCGCCCGCACCGGATGTACGACCTCGTGGGGGCCGTAGCCCTCATAGAGGTGACTGCGACCTCCAAAGACCCACACCGAGGTCTGGTCCACATCGACCGCCCGCACCACGTTGGAATGGCCGGCGACGGTGGGGGCGACGCAACCGGGAATCTCCTCGAGGGGCATCTCGGCACGGACCGCACCGATGGCTTGGGCCGCAGCGGCCCAGCCTGAGCCGAGGACCACGGCGACCTCGGCCTCGCCGAGCTGCTCGATCATCGATGGTGCAGCCGACCGGGCACGTTCGAGGGGATGGGCGGTGTCGGTCATCGGTCCTCTTTCCATGTTTTTGGCCAATCGATCAACCTTGACCTCAGAAGTTAGTCGAGTGGTATGCGATGAAGTTCACCGGTGATGGGCGTTGATCCGGTAGGGCCGATGACCATCCGACCCGGCGTGCCCTGGCCGACCGAGACGTAGAGGGCATCGTCGGACAGGGTGATATTCGTCGGCTGATCGAGCTTGTTGGCCACCACAACGGGCTCACCTTCATCGGTGGGATACATGGTCACACTTCCAGCAAAGCGGGCGTAACCTCCCGGATCCGGCGCTGCATCCGGATCGAAGAGATCGAAGTCTCGTGGCATCCGCGCTGAGGGCCAGACGCTTGTCAACTCGACCACGAAGACATTGCCGGCTTCGTCGACGGCGACATCGACCGCGGTCGTCAAACCGATGATCGCATCTGTTTGCCGCCCTGTTTCCGGATCGACGCGAACGACCACGGAGTCACCAGGCCAGAAGGAGAGGACGCTTCCGAAGTAATCGCCAATTTGGCCCGAGAACAGCGCCACCAGAACATCGCCTGTGGTCGGGTCGATTGCGACTCCAGCGGGGACTGCTTGTTGCCCCCGCTCCAGTTCGGAGAACTCTGCGACGATGCGAATCTCCCCGTCCATCGTGACGGCGATCAGCCGGTTCGCCCCGCTTTCGACCACGTAGAGCGCCTCCGCGGCGCCATCCCACGCGAGCGTGTTCATCGTTGCGTTGCGGACGATGAGGGTGGGACCCAAGCCCGATTCGATGTCGAGTTCGACCACATTGATTCCCACCGGGCTGCCATCGGCGACGTAGCCCTCCGAGGGGTCATCACGCGTGAGAAACATCGTTCCGTCGTCCAACCCGACGATGTCGCCCATCCCACCAACCTCATCGTGGCCGGTCCCGAATTGGGTCAGCGTGTTGTAGCTCGCGATCTGCGTAATTATCGGCTCGATCTCGCCAGGGTCGTCGTAGTCGCCGTCGTCATTCATGTCATCGAAGACGCTGACGCGTCCGGTCTCCAACTCTGGGTCCTTTGTCTCGATCCCATTGCCCGCTTCAACGACCACCAGCCGGCCGTCAGGCAGCACCGCAACACCACGGGGGTTCTGTAGCCCGGTGGCCACCCTCGTGGCGGCGGCTGTGAGATCGACCCCGCTCGGATTCTCTATCGCAACCGCGGGACGGGCATCCCCCGACTCACGTAGCTGAGCGATGACGATCATTGCCGACGAGAGCGCCAGCAGGCTGACTCCGAGAACCAGATACGTCGATCGGGGGATTCTCCTGAAGAGCGCCGTCGCGGGAGTCAGTTCACCGGTGTCAACCGGTTCGGGTTGTCGCTGCACCATCCCAGTCTCGCCGAGACCTCGTGCCAACTGCGAGTTGAGCTCGGTTCTGGATTCGGCGATGGTCTGAGCCGAAGAGCCGCCAGTTCGTACCCGCTACCCCGACTGGAGAGCATCGAACTTGGTTCGGTACCATGGCGGCTCGATCGTGGGCTCCGCTCACGGAGAGGACCACGATGACTCGACGCACAAGAACCTCGATCATCGGTATCGCCGTCAGCGTCGGCGTCGGGCTACTCATCGCACTCGCCGGAGGTCAGGGGAGTTCGGAGGTGGGCGGCCTCGCCGTGTTCGCGCTGTGCGGCATCATCGCCTTCGCAATCCAGTTCGTGGTCTTCGTGCCGTCGTATATGGCCCGCACGGAGCACTACTACGACCTCACTGGCAGCGCCACCTACCTCACCGCCATCGCCGTCGCTGTAGTGGCCTCCGACGATCTCGACGCTCGTGCCGCCGTGACCGCGGTCCTCGTCGTGGTTTGGGCCAGCCGACTGGGGACGTTCCTCTTTCGCCGAGTGAAGCGTGATGGCGGCGACGGCCGGTTCGACAAGATCAAGCATGACCCGCTGCGGTTCTTCATGATGTGGTCGATCCAAGGCCTCTGGGTCTTCCTCACCGCAGCCTGCGCGCTGGCGATCATCACCAGCGCCGAACGGGAGCAGTTCGGCGTGTTTGCTGCGCTTGGTCTGGTGGTGTGGCTCGCCGGCTTCGCAATCGAGGTGATCGCCGACAACCAGAAGAAGGCGTTCCGAGCAGATCCTGTGAATCAGGGCCGCTTCATCAACGTCGGCTTGTGGGCCTGGTCGCGGCACCCCAACTACTTCGGGGAGATCGTTTTGTGGACCGGCATCGCCGTCATCGCACTGCCAATCCTGTCCGGTTGGCGTTGGCTGATGCTCATCTCTCCGGTCTTCGTCTTCGCATTGTTGACTCGGGTCAGCGGCGTCCCCATGCTCGAGGCCCGCAGCGACGAAAGGTGGGGCGACGAGCCCGCTTATCAGGAGTACAAGGCCTCCACACCGACCCTGTTTCTGCGGCCGCCGACCGCCCGTTGACCAGATCCAGGCATCTGGCTGTGCAGACGCTTGGCTCTGAGGGCCTGGTCGGGACGCGGCCCGCTCGGCTAGGAGGCTGCTGATTAATGCCGTTGAGGTTCAGGGCGGCCAGACGCCGTCCACGCAAGGACGCAGATTCTGACACTCCTTGTGAGCGGAATGGCAGGATTGAGGACGAAGCGTGGGCGGATGGAAGGGCGTTCTGGGCCCGGCATGTATTGATCAGCAGTCTCCTAGTCCTTGACCTTTCGGCGAAGGGCTGACGCAAAGTTGGTGAGGGCCTTTCCGACGTACTCGTCGGCGTTGGTGAACACCGTCTGAGCAGAGTCACTGAAACCGGCGCCTGCTGTCGATAGGTCGTCGATGAGAGGCGGTTCATCGCCTCGCCTGACATAGTCGCCCTTGAGAATATCGGTGTAGTTGCCTTCCTCTGCGTATCGATCCAGCTCCCGAACTCTGATCACCGGGAAGGGGTGGGTTCGGCCCGCAGTCGCCATGAACTTGAAAAAAGTGTCGAGGCCCTGGCTGTCGCTGTAATCGCGACTCTGCTCCCGCAGTGCATCGACGTTGATTGTCCCTTCCCTCCCGCGGACACCGCCGGCCATCACGCCGAGAGCACCAACGGCACGATCGAGGTCTTGCACCGCGATCAATCCAGCGCGGTCGCATGAGATTTCGGCTTTCCGATTCCATTCCAGCAGTGCCAGCGTGATCGGTGCAACCGCCTGTCCGATGACGGGCAGGACGGCGCCGGAGAATTGTAGGAGCAGGAAGAGCAACGTTCTGTAGAGGGCGTGCTCGCTCATGATGTGCCCGACTTCGTGGCCGAGGACGAAGCGAACCTCTTCCGGGTTCGACAGTTCGATGAGCGAGCTGTTGAGGACGATGAACGGCTTGTCGACGCCAACCGCGCCGGCGTTGGCCAGCGGCGTTTGGGAAACGTACAGGCGAGGGACCGGCCAGTCGAGAGTGGCGCACACCTCCACCAGGGTCTTGTGAAGATCTGGATACTGGGTGGGTCCAACCTCCAGTGCCTGGGCGGTGAAGATCAACTTCACGTTCCGTTCTCCGATCGCGCCGATCACCTTGCGTATCACACGATCGAATCCGGGAATGGTTCGCAAAGCGTGGAGCGCTGCCCGATCGGTGGCGTGCTCCCACGACGCAGCCGAAATGTCCGGAAAGGCCATCCGCGTCGGCTTGGCGGTTCGCTTCGCCACCGCCTTCTTCGCGACCGCCTTCTTCCTGGCCGACTTCTTGGCGGACTTTCTTGGCCGGCTTCTTATCCGCCATCAGGCGGACGCCTCGCCTTTCCGCATCATGATCGTGAGGAAGACCCCGCCGATCACTCCGAAGATCATGGCGAAGAACGCGATCGTCATCAGTGCGCCACCGACGAGCGGGACCCGATCGATGGGCACGAACCGCCGCAGCATGAATGCGAGGGCCGCCATCACGAAGAGCGCTCCTCCCGGATGAAGCAGTAGTTTCATGTTCTTCAAGGTACTCGAACTACTTCGTTCGGTGAACTCGCCTCAGGTGACGCGCTGCCGCTGGGAGCCTGGCGCAAACAGCGTGAACAAGATCAGACCCAGCGCCGCCACTCCGACCGGCACGATGGCGTCTCCGGAACCCTCGTTGTAGACCGGCCACAATACGAAGCCCGACAGCAGCGCCGTCCAGGCCCAGAGAATGAAGACGCTGCGAGCGTGTCCGTGGCCGAGCCGCATCAGGCGATGGTGCATGTGATCTTTGTCGGCCGTAGCCAGGCTCTGGCGGCGGGTGGCGCGACGAATGATCGCGAAGATCGTGTCGACGATGGGTACACCCAGGATGACCAGTGGAATCACCAACGGTGCGTAGAAGAAGAAGGTCTGCCCGCTGAAGGGATCGGGGGTACGGCCGCCCACGGCCATGGTGCTTGCCGCCATCAGCGAACCCAGCAGAATTGCACCTCCGTCCCCCATGAAGATCTGGGCGGGATGAACGTTGTAGGGAAGGAAACCAACACAGATACCGAAGACGATGATGAGAGCAGCGGTCCCATGGTGGAGATCAGGAATCCCACCTCGAGAAGCCGCAGCGCATAGAAGAAGAAGGCGAGAGCGCCAATCCCTACGATTCCTGCGGCCAGTCCATCGAGACCGTCGATGAAGTTCACCGCATTGGCCATTCCCATCACCCACAGCACCGTGAGCAGGTAGGCCAGATCCCGGGTCCACCACGATCGGGTCTATGAACGGAATCCGGAAGTAGATGATGCTCACACCAAAGAGGTAGAGCATGCTGCCGGCGAGGACAATGCCCGCAGTCTTGGCCGGCGCGGAGATCTCCCTCAGATCATCCAGCACGCCTACGCCGTAGGCGATGATCCCACACCCCAGGATTGCCCACGGTTCGCTCGTTCCCGAGAACGCGTCGGGAAACCAGCCCGTTGCCGCGGCAACCGCCATGGCTGCCAAGAACCCCACAAACATCCCGCCTCCACCGAGTGTAGGTGTCGGCTCGGCGTGAACTGCCCGCTCGTTGGGGAGCACCTGAACTCCTCGGGTCACAGCGATCATCCGAAACACCGGCACGGTTGCCGCCGTGGCAATCGCCGCGACGAGGCCGATCGCCAAGTAGGAGAAAAGGTCGACCTGCATCGCTGCGAGCCTAGTGGTTTGACAACTGCGGCCCGGGCGGGCCGGGGTGCCACCGATGCTTCGGTTTGGCTAGGGCTCCAGTTGTGCGATCAGCGCCTGAGTTGCATCGATGAACTCGTCGACGATGTCGAGCACCACTTGTCTGGTGGGCTTTGTCTTGTTCATGTCGCCAACGATCTGACCAACGAAGTAGTTCGCCAGTTTCTCTGCCCCGGTTCCCGGGGTATGAGCGGCGCGGTCGATCCGGCGGATCGCATCGTCGATCAGCATCGGCTGCATCGGCATACCAAGTGGGGCGGGGGTATCGGGGTTCTCCCACTCGTCTGTCCACGCCGATTTCAGCATCCGGGCGTGTTTGCCGGTTCGAGACCTCGAGCGAATCGTGTCCGAGCTGGTGGCCTTCAGGAACTTCTCTTTGACCGCCGGATGGGTCTCCGCCTCCTCAGTCGTGAGCCACACCGACCCGCACCACACGCCCTGCGCACCCAGCGCCATGGCTGCCGCCATCTGGCGCCCTCGTCCAATGCCTCCGGCCGCCAGTACCGGAACGTCGACAGCATCGACCACCTCGGGTATCAAAACCATCGTGCCGATCTCGCCTGTATGACCTCCGGCCTCAGATCCTTGAGCGATGATCACATCAACCCCTGCGTTCACGTGCCGCTCGGCGTGCTGGGCCTTGCCGGCGAGCGCCCCGACCAGCCGGCCTTCTTCTTTGACCCGGTCCACCATGTGTTTGGGGGGTGGGCCTAGGGCGTTTACGAGGAATCGGGCCTTATGGGCCAGTGCGATCTCGAGCTGTGGGGCAGCCCGATTGGCCGGAGAACGTAGCGTCGCCGGTTCGAGTTATCAGCGCTTCGTCGTCATCGGTGGCCCCGGGAACCTCATAGCGGGCCAGGATGTCGTCGACGAATGCTCGGTGTTCAGCCGGGATGAGTTGCTGGATTTGCTCCGACGAGTATCCACCCTCGTCGTCGCCGAGGTACTTGGCCGGGATGATCAGGTCGACGCCGTAAGGACGGTCGCCGATCTCCGCCTCGATCCAGTTGAGATCGATTTCGAGCTGTTCATCCGTGTGAGCCACCGCCCCCAGGACACCGAAACCGCCCGCCTTCGATACCGCAGCCACCACATCTCGGCAATGACTGAAGGCGAAGATCGGGAACTCGATGCCGAACAGCTCGGTGATGTCGTTCTTCATGCCGGCAGTCTCCCACCGGCCCTGCGGTACTGCAACTTCGCTTCTGGTACCGTCGGTCAGTGGGCGAACCGAGCCGGTCCATTGAGCCAAACCCCCACTATCCTCATCGAATGCCTTGGCCCATTGTCGACGACACCATCTACAACGAAATCGAGCGGGCGGAGATCGAACGGCAGAACACAGGCCTGCAGCTGATCGCCTCCGAGAACTTCGCCTCACCCGCTGTCATGAAAGCGACCGGCTCGGTCTTCACCAACAAGTACTCCGAGGGTTACCCCGGCAAGCGTTACTACGGCGGTAACGCCGTCGTCGATCAGGCCGAACAGTTGGCCATCGATCGAGTCAAGGAACTGTTCGGCGCCGAGCACGCCAACGTGCAGCCCCACTCCGGGGCCAACGCCAACATGGCCGTCTACCAGGCTCTGCTGAAGCCAGGCGACACCGTGCTCGGCCTGAGCCTGGACCACGGCGGACATCTCACCCACGGATCCCCGGTCAATGCGTCCGGACTCACCTATGACTTCATCGGCTACGGGCTCACCAAGAGCGACCAGCGGATCGATATGGACGATGTCGCTCGATTGGCTGAGCAGCACAATCCCAAGATGATCGTCACAGGAGCCACCGCCTATCCCCGCACTATCGACGCTCGACCGTTCCGGCAGATCGCCGACAGCGTCGGCGCGTACCTGATGTTCGACGCCGCCCACGTGGCCGGGCTGATCGCCGGCGGCGTCTACCCCAATCCGGTGGAGGTGTCCGACATCGTGACCTTCACCACCCACAAAACACTGCGAGGACCGCGCGGTGGGTGCATCCTTTCCACCAGCGAACACGCCAAAGCGATCAACTCCGCTGTCTTCCCCGGTCAACAGGGTGGCCCTCAGGAGCACAGCATTGCCGCCAAGGCGGTCGCCTTCGCCGAGGCTCAGACACCGGAGTTCAAGGTGTACTCCGCTCAGGTAGTGGCCAATGCCCAAGCCATGGCGAAGACACTGGTCGAAGAAGGCTTCCGTCTCGTGAGCGGTGGGACCGACACTCACCTGCTGTTGGTCGATCTTCGTTCCTTCGACGAGGACCTCACCGGCAAGGAAGCTCAAATCGTGCTCGACGAAGCGGGAATCACACTCAACCGCAACACGATCCCCGACGATCCCCGCTCACCGTTCGTCACCTCCGGCATCCGAATCGGCACGCCGGCAGTCACGACACAGGGCATGAAGGAAGGCGAGATGCAACAGATCGCCACACTGATAGCCCAAACGCTACGAAACAGAACCGACGTGGCCGCAGTGGCGGCGATCAGGGAAGAAGTACGCCAGCTCTGCAGCGGCTTCACTCCCTACCCTGATCTCTAACCGCCACCACCGGCATCCCAGGCGTTCTGACCGCGAGCGATCTCCGCGGGATCGGCATCGACCTTCGAAATCATCGGCCTGGATTCGTCTCTGGCCGCCAGGTTCCTCATCAGCCGGTTCCAGAGGCGTCGAAGCATGCTTGAAGAATAGACTCGGCCAATGTCGTTCATCGTTGCGGTCGCTTCTGACCATGCCGGCTTTGCCTACAAATCCATGATCTCGAAACACCTGGCCGATCGGGGCTACGACGTGCTCGATCTCGGCACCGGTAGTACGGACCGAGTGGACTATCCCGACTTCGGCAAGGCGCTCGGCGAGGCGGTGGTGGCTGGCGATGCCAGGTTCGGCATCGCAGTGTGCGGCAGCGGGATCGGGATCTGTATCGCAGCCAACAAGGTGCCGGGCATTCGGGCCGGCACCGTTCACGACGTCACGAGTGCGCGCCTTGCTCGCCAACACAACGACGCCAACGTGATGTGCGTCGGCGAACGGTTTCTGGGCCAGCAGGTCGTGCTGGACTGTGTCGACGCATTCCTCGCCGCTGAGTTCGAGGGCGGTCGGCACGCGACACGGGTTGCCAAACTCGGCTGACGTCGTCGGAGTACTTGAAATAGTGTTTTGGGCATGAGATCTGCGCCAGGGATTCTTCGGCCCGCTCGTGAGGAGCACACCGAGGCCCTTCACGCGCTGATCCGCGACATCGAACTGGGCGACGACCAGCCGTTCCTGACCAGCGAGGGCGAGGTCGAGGAGCTGCTCCGCGATCCGGTCAACCCGGCCGAGACCAATCTGCGCTTGGTGTGGTCCGGCGAACATCTGATCGGGTGGGGCCACGTCGCCCATTCCCCTTCGGGGGTGAAGCTGGAGCGGGCACTACTTCACGGTGGAATCCACCCCGACCACCGGCGCTGTGGGTTCGGTACTCAGCTGCTGGCCTGGCAGGTCGAGCGAGCCAGGGAACGACTACAGGACACGCCCCAATCGCTGGAGGCAATCGCCATTGCCGACCGGTATCTCTGGCAGGAGGACAGGGCGGCACTCTTCGGCTCAGCCGGATTCGCCGATGTTCGATGGTTCGACGAACTGCAACGAGACCTCGACGATCTTCCCCCACTCCCCGAACTCCAGGGCATCACGATCGTCCCCTGGCAGGCAGAGCACAACGAACTCGCCCGACGCGTCTACAACTCGGCCTTCCTGGATCACTGGGGAACCACAGCGCGATCCAGCGAGGCTTGGAAGCACGATGTCATCGACACCCACGGACGACGACTGGATCTCAGCTTCGTAGCGTTCGACGGCGACGACATGGTGGCCTACTGCCTCAACGGCCACTACCCCGACGACGAAGAGCTCACGGGCCGACGCGACGGCTGGATCGATTCGATCTGCACCCTCGCCAGCCACCGAGGGCAAGGGATAGCCAGCAGCCTGATCGTCGGTTCGCTTCATGGGTTCGCAGCGGCCGGCCTCAACAGCTCGATGCTGGGTGTCGATTCGGACAACCCCACGGGCGCCTACGGGATTTACGAACGGTTGGGCTACCGATCACTCCAAAAGAGTGTCGCTTCGGTGCTCACACTTCGTGCCGGCGCCGAGCCGGTGAAGATGTTCTAGTCTCCGACCGTGTCCGGTCTCGAAGTCAGACCCGTTTGCGAGCAATGACCGAGCGGGGACGATCGCTGAGGTCGACACGAATATCGGCTTCGGCAAAGCCGCAGCTGAGGCAGTGACCGGCGATGGTGTCGGTCTGATCGGGAGCCATTTCGAGCACCAAAACACCGGTGGGCCCAAGCCATTCGATCGATTGTTCGACCAGAGGCAGGAGATCTCGAAGACCGTCCATACCGGCACGAAGAGCCAGCCGCGGCTCCCAGTCCCGAACTACCGCAGGGAGATGGTCCTGCTCGGGAACATAAGGGGGGTTGGAAACGATCACGTCGATGCCGCCCTTGACCTCACCGGGTAACGCCTCGAACCATGAACCACTGAACACCGTTACCCGGGATCCGACCCGCCCAACACCGGCGAGGTTCGCTCGTGCGACCGATAACGCATCGTGGGAAACATCGGTGAGATAGACGGTTGAGGTGGGAACCTCGGTCACGACGCTCAACCCGATAGCGCCCGAGCCTGTTCCGAGGTCAACAACCACAGGATCGTCGAAACGGAGAGCTTCCTCGATAGCCCAACCTGCCACTTCTTCGGTTTCAGGACGGGGAATGAGAGCCCGTTGGTCGACCATGAGATCCAGCGTCCGAAACGACCAACGGCCAACCACATACTGGAGAGGCTCGCCCGACAGTCGCCGAGCAACCATTGCGTCGAGATACGCCACTCCACGCTCGGTGGCGGGATCCTGAAGGTGGACGCCCATTTCGGCACCATCCCAACCCGAAGCTTCCTCGATCATTCTGCGAGCCGAAACAGCTGCGTCTTCGACTCCCGCTTCCGACAATCGAGCGGTGGTCTCGCTCACGAGCTGACCCCAGGCGACCGTTCCGTCGATCACTATTCGGCCTCGGCCAACTGCCTTGCCCGTTCGTCCAGGATGAGCGCATCGCTGATCGGACCGAGATCTCCGGCCAACACCTTGTCCAACTGGTGCAGAGTGAGGCCGATGCGGTGGTCGGTGACCCGATTCTCCTTGAAGTTGTAGGTTCGGATCTTCTCGCTTCTTCCACCGGAGCCGGTTTGGTCTTTGCGCTGAGCCGATGCCTCAGCGTCGGCCTTGTCCTGTTCGAGTTGCAGCAGTCTCGACCGCAGAACTGCCATGGCTCGAAGCCGGTTCTGCAACTGACTTTTCTCGTCTTGCATCGACACCACAAGACCAGACGGATTGTGCGTGATCCGGATGGCGGATTCGGTCTTGTTGACATGCTGACCACCGGCACCACTGGCCCGAAACGTGTCGACCTGGATGTCGCCCGCGTCGATGTCGACATCGACCTCATCGGCCTCGGGCAGAACCGTGAGAGTTGCAGAGGAAGTGTGAACCCGACCCTGCGACTCGGTTACCGGCACGCGCTGCACCCGATGAACTCCAGCCTCGAACTTCATGCGAGGCCACACCTCCTCGCCTGCGAGCCGGAATGTGATGTCGCTGAAGCCTCCCATATCGGATGACTGGCTGTTCAGAACCTCCATCTTCCAGCCCTTGGTGCTGGCGAATGTCTGGTACATCTCGAACAGATCCCGAGCGAAGAGATTGGCCTCCTCACCACCCTCGGCACCGCGGATCTCCATGATCACATTGCGACCGGCATTGGGATCGGGCGGCAACAGCAGCAATCGGAACTCGTCTTCCAGCCGCTCGATGTCGGCCGTTGCCTCGTTGATCTCGATCCGTAGCTCTTCTCGATCATCACCTTCGGATTCGCTGAACATCTCCTGGGCAACCTCGAGATCTTCGCTCCGACCCCGAAGCGCGAGCCCTACTTCCACGACCTTGCTGAGCTCGGAGTAGCGGCGCGACATCTCGATGAAGCGCTTCTGGTCCGAGACCACCGTGGGGTCGGCGAGCCGTGCTTCGACCTCGGAGTGTTCAGAAAGCAGCGAATCGAGGCGTTCAAGCACATTTCAGTATCGCCTGCAGCGGGCCCGTTCCATCGCCACGGAGACACCTAGCCCGTGGCCACCAATCCTCCGCCCACAAAGATCCCACCTTGGCGCGGGGCGCCTCGCTCCACGAGCCATGTCCTCACTTCGCCCTCCTCGTACCTCGTCGAGCTCGCTTCATGGCCCACTCCGCCTCAGCTATGTCGGGAAGAGAACCACCAAACCCACGCACAGGTGGGCCCGCTGCAGGCGACAGCTAGTACGGGGCCGGGATGGTTGTGGTTTCGATGCCGACGGTGGACGCGATCTCGACAGTGGCTGCGAACGCATCGGCGACGCTGGTGACGATCACGGTTCGTTCGGGGCGGTGCCGACGCCGGTAGTCGGTCGCAACCGGGACCACCTCGGGGTCGATTCCAGCAGAGAAGACGTACATCGTGTCCGCATCAGCGATCGATGGCCGCACACGGCTCAGGCCCAAGTTGGAGCAGCCGCTCACCTAGTGGCGGCAGCATCTCGAGTGGACCCGAGTCCAGAACGGCGGGGTCAGCGTACGCGCTGACCATCGGAGCCATCGCTGCCGGGCTCTCCGATTGAGCGGATGACCAGCGGCGCCCTGCCGGCGAATCAATCGGACTGCGGTCGCTGCCTTGGTCAAAGAAACCGAAACCTCCTGATGACCGTGAACGTAGCCGTGCAGTTCTCGATCGGCAGCACCCACGCCGACCAGCAGGTCGCCGGTGGCAGCTTCTGCTCTGGCAATCTCGAGTCCTTCGACTTCGGCAATCAACCACCCGAAGTCGTCGATGGCAACCGCTCCAACAGAATCGAAGAGATCGGTGTGTTCGAGGGCCGCTGCGCTCAAGGCGGGCACTTCGGGCAGCGGGTCGGGCCCGATCTCAACCAGCGAGGTACCCTCCAAGGCCCAAATGCTGATTCGATCGAAGTCGCCAGCCTGACGGGCCATGTCGGGAGCACGGTCAGCGGGTGCGATCACCACGATGGGCAGAGAGCGGGAGCGGCCCCACAGGAGAACGCTGCCGAGGCCGAAATCGCGAACATCGGACCCGTCATCGTCACTGCGCTCGGGAAGCAGGATCGCTTCCCGCTCAGAATCGGAAACGGCAGCCGCGAATCCACAAGAAATCGGCTCCGGAGTGGTCCCGAACCGGTTGCGAATGACGGCCGCCAGAACGTTGGCGGCCAGGTGCGGAGGTGGGGTTGGGGAGCTCAGCTCTTCTTCCGCGAACCGAAGCGGCGCTCAAAGCGCTCGACCCGGCCTGCGGTGTCAACGATCTTCATCGTTCCGGTGAAGAAGGGGTGACTGGCAGACGAGATCTCCACCTTGTACAGCGGATAGGTCTTTCCGTCGGTCCACTCGATCGTCTCCTCGGTCTCGATGGTCGACCGGGTGAGAAAACTGTACTGATCGGCCGAGGAGTCCTGGAAGACAACGGGCCGGTACGTGGGGTGGATTCCAGACTTCATAAGACCGGCAAGGATAGCGCCGCCACGAGTCATTCGGCTACCTGCGGCGCAGCACTCCGGACGCGGACTCGAGCTCAGACCGAACCTAGAAGTGCGGCTGTGGAGGAGGTACGTTCGAGCTTGGCCAGCAGGTTCTGCATGGTGGCAAGGGGGTCTTCCCCCCTCACCGAGTCAAGAAACTTCTGCACCATCGCAGCTTCATCCGGATCGAAGAGTTGATCCTTGGCCCGTGTGAAGGAACGCTCAGGGTCGACAGCCGGATAGACGCCCCGGTCGGCGAGGTGGCGTGACAGACGGATTTCAGCAGTGGCCGTGCCCCTGAACTCATCGAGGATCAGTTCGTCGACCGGTGATCCTGTCTCGGCGGTGACCGTGGCGATCATGGTGAGCGACCCTCCCTCTTCCAGAGCGCGAGCAGCACCGAAGAACCGTTTGGAGGGGTAGATCGCCGACGCATCGACACCTCCGCCAAGAAGCCGCCCACCGGCGGACGCGGTGAGGTTGAACGCTCGAACCAGGGCCGTGAGACCATCGACGAGAATCACCACGTCTTCACCCTCTTCGACCATACGCTTGGCTCGTTCGACAGCCATTTCGGCGACAGCCACCTGTTCTTCAGGGGGTCGGTCGAACGCCGAGGCGATGACTTCGCCGCCTTCCAATCGTCGGGAGACAGCAGTGATTTCCTCCGGACGCTCATCGAGGAGCATCACGATCAGCCGAACATCGGCGTGATTGGTCTCGATCGAGACGGCGATATCGCCCAAGAGGGTCGACGCCCCCGTTTCGGGAGGCGCAACGATGAGGCTTCGTTGACCCTTACCCAGTGGTACCAGGAGATCGAGCAGTCGGCCGGTGTTGGAACCTTCCACCTCCAGCGGCAGCGCTTCGGTGGGGAAGACCGGCGTCTGCTTCTCGAATCGAGGTCGGTCTTTCGCCAGCGCAGGGTCCTTGTCGTTGATCAAATCGAGAGAATGGAGCGCGGCGTTGCGTTCGTTACGGGAGGCCGGGCGGGCGGTACCGGCGACATGATCGCCCTTGCGGAGCCCGTACATCCGGACGGTCTTCAGCGGAACGTACACGTCTTCGGGAGACGGCAGCGCCCCATCGACTCTGAGAAACCCATAGCCTTCTTCGCGAAGATCCAAGTTTCCGCCGATGGCCTGAGGCTCCACGTTCACCTGCTCTTCATCGCGATCACGAGCGCGGCCGCGACGGCGACGACGACGGTTGCCTTGGTCGTCGTCTTCAGACCCTTGGTCTGACTTCACATTGCCGTCGTCTTTTTGGGGCTCGGTACGATTCGGATCGACGCCTTTCGACTCCGCTTCCGCCTGCGAGTTTGCCTGGCGGGCGTTGGCTGGTCCGTTGCCCTGGCGGCCCTGTCGGTTCCGACCCTCGTTGGAACCGATGCGGCCTCGGCCCGACTGATTTGTGCCCTGTTTCTCCACCGCTGGTTCAGCGGTCTCACTTTCCGGGGCGCTCCCGTCGCCAGATTTCGAAACCTGCGACTGTTCCGCCGCAGGTGGCTCGCTGTCGCTTTGGTCCGCATCGGGCTGGGATCCAGCGGGCTCCGAGTCAGCTCCGGTCAGTTCGAGAACCATGGAAATGAGATCATCCTTTTTCGCCCGGCTAGAGGGCTTTCCGCCCAGGGCAGTGATGATGGTTTGTAGTTCGCCTCGGTCCTTCTTCTGAAGATCGGCGCGGCCGGGTGTGGCGTCACTCACTGTGGAACTCTCCGGTTGTTTCGCTTGGAAGCATTGTTCGAGTGTTGGGACAAGCGGTGTTGGGAGCGCTCGAGGTGCGCTTTCAGTCGTTGTCGCCGGCTTCGGACTGTAGCGGCAGAAAGGGCCGAACGGCATCGAGTTCGTTGGGAATAACCTCGAGGTGTTCGGGACGTGACATGAGATCCCCTACTCGATCGGGCAGTTCGGCAACCTGCCCGGTCGCCTCTTTGACCGCGTCGGCGAACTTGGCCGCATCGGCGGTTCCCATCACGATCAGGGGAACATCGCCCCCACGCCGCAGTTCTCGACCCACCGACAACCCGACCGCGGTGTGAGGATCGATGAGCAGTCGATGCTCGTTGAAGACACGTCGCATCTCGGCCAGGGTCCCGGAATCGTCCAGTCGGCCGGCATCGAACTCCCTGCGGATCCGCTCCATCCACTTCGGATCCACCACGGCGTGGCCCTCTGCTCTGAACTGTGCCAGCAACTCCGTCACACCGGCCGAATCACCGTCGCTCACTTCGAACAGCAGACGCTCGAAGTTGCTCGACACCTGAATATCCATGCTCGGACTCAACGACGGGATCACTTCAGCAGCAGTGAGAGCTCCGGTCTTCACCACCCGGGTGAGAACGTCATTCCGGTTGGATGCGACGATCAACTGATCGATGGGCAATCCCATACGTTTGGCGTACCAAGCCGAAAGCACGTTGCCGAAGTTGCCGGTGGGAACGCTGAAACTCACGGGCTGGTCGGGCGCAACCCGGAGCGCAGCGCTCACGTAATAGGCGGTCTGGGCCATGACTCGGGCCCAGTTGATGCTGTTGACGGCGGCCAGGCCCGCTTGCTGACGGAGCGCTTTGTCGCCGAATGCGGCTTTCACCAAGTCCTGGCAGTCGTCGAAGGTGCCCCTGACGGCAAGGTTGGTGACGTTGGGGGCATCGACCGTGGTCATCTGCCGACGTTGCACCTCGCTCACGCGACCCTCGGGATGAAGGATCACCACATTGATGCGGTCCCGGTTGGCGAGAGCATGGATGGCAGCCGAACCAGTATCACCCGATGTTGCACCGATCACCGTTACCCGTTGATTCCGTTTGCTCAGTTCATGATCGAGAAGACGACCGAGCAACTGAAGTGCGAAGTCCTTGAACGCCAAAGTGGGACCCAATGACAGGTCACAAAGCCACTCCCCCGGGTTCAGTTCGATCAGGGGCGCAGTGTCCGGATGGGAAAAGACCGAATAGGTGTCATCGACCATGGAGACGAACTCGCTTCGGTCGATCGACCCATCCACGAAGGGCCACATGACGGCGGCCGCGATCTCTGCATACGAATCGTCGGGGCGTATCGTCGGATCGAGCGCCGGGATCTGGGCGGGGACGTAGAGACCACCATCGGAGGCCAGCCCAGCGAGCATCACGTCGCTGAACCCGAGTTCGGGGGCGCGACCCCGAGTTGACCGATACGAGATCACAACCGCTTTACTCCCCTAGGACTCGAAGGACGCTGTCGGTGGCCTTGACCACGTCGAGCTGATCGAATGCAGCGAGGGTTCGTCGAAGCTGGCGTTCGGGGGCTACGTGGGTGATGAATATCAAGCGCGCGGTGCCCACTTCCTCCCCGGCGATGTCGTGCTGTTCCATCACGCGAATCGAGACTCCATTCTCGCCCAGGGCGCCGGCGACCTGGGCGAGCACTCCCGGCTCGTCTGCCACGAGCAGGTTCACGCAAAATGCACTGGGAAGATCGTCGATCGGTTTGATTGGAAGCCGCTCGGCCAGAGGCATCGGGCGATGGCCTCCGAGCTTCAGTGCTGCGGCAGCTTCCAGCACGTCGCCGAGCACTGCGGAGGCGGTTGGAGCACCGCCGGCCCCTCGGCCATAGAACATCAGTTCACCGGCGGCTGCACCTTCCACGAACACGGCGTTGAAGCTGTCGCGGACGCTGGCCAACGGGTGGCTGTTGGGCACCATGGCCGGATGCACGCGCACACCGACCGATCGTTTGTCATCGCCGTCGGAATCGAACTGTTCGGCGATTGCCAGCAACTTGATCTGGTAGCCGAGACGACTGGCAAAATCGATGTCGGAGCTGGTGACCGCGCTGATGCCTTCATGGAACACGTCGCCGGCAACAACGTTTGCGTTGAAGGCGATGGAGGCCATGATCGCTGCCTTGGCACCGGCGTCGAACCCTTCGACATCAGCGGTGGGATCCCGTTCGGCGTAGCCCAATCGCTGAGCCTCCGACAGCGCCTCTCCGTACGCTGCGCCTTCCTCGGTCATCTTGGTGAGGATGTAGTTCGTCGTGCCGTTCACAATTCCGGCGATTCGAAGGATCTTTTCGCCCCCGAGACTGGCTCGCAGAGCACGAACGATCGGAATGGCGCCCGCCACAGCGGCCTCGAATTGCAGATCGACCCCGGCGTCCTCCGCTATGGCCAGAAGCTCGGCACCACAGTTTGCTATGAGCTCCTTGTTGGCGGTAACGACGGGCTTGCCGGCTTTGAGCGCTGCCAGCAATCAGTGACCGGGCCGGCTCGATGCCGCCGATCACCTCGACCACGATGTCGACATCGGAGCGGGCGACGACCGCCTCGGCGTCGGTCGTGAGCAGCGAGGTGTCGATGCCGGCCGATCGAGACTTCGTGGTGCTGCGGACCGCAACTTGTCGAATCTCGAGCCCGGGTTGATGGCTGATGAGATCGACGAGTGCTCCGCCGACTGTTCCGCATCCGAGTAATCCGATTCCGAGGGTCACCTGGCCAGCCTATTCGGGTGGTGCCGGAGCGCACGCCGATTTCGCCGGAGGCGAGGCAGGTTAGGCCGCCGCTCGATCGGGTCGCTACGAGCCTTCTCTCAGCCGAGATCGGCGCTGGGCGCAGCCGAATCGGCGCTCAGCTCGCAATGCCTGGCAGCGTGTCGGTGACGATGATGAACTCGGGAGACTCGCTGAAGCCGATCATCACCTCTCCCCTGGTGTTGGACCCGGTATCGAGGCGATCCAGCCAGAACGACCGCCCGGCGTCGTCGGGAAGCCGGCCGAGCACGTTGAGGTACACCAGATCGACGAAGCCGGCGTTGTCGAGTTCGCCGTAGGTCGCCACGAATTCGGCCGACCCCGCGAACTCTTGGCTCAGGACCCCGAGATCGGCACCACCAACGAACTGTTCCAGCCAGAAGTCAAGCCCGCCTTGATCGGCCGATCGGTCGAAGTAGGCACGATAGAGCCGCTCGATCTGGTGGGCCAGAGGCGCGTTGGCCGCGGCGGTGGTTCCCGTGCGATTCCTGAATTCCTCTCCCTCGGAGAACCCGGTCATCACCGACCCGCGGGTGGCACCGGCTTGCAGCCGGCTGATCCAGAATGACCTGCCGGCCGCGTCGGGGTCGCGGCCCAGCACGTTGTTGTAGACCAGGTCCACGAATTGTCCGTCGTCGAGTGCCCCATAGGTGTTCTGGAACTCGGTCGAAGCCGCGAACTCGGCCGATACCGCATCGAGCGATGCCCCTGTGGCCCGGACGACCTTCCAAGCAGAGAATCCCGCTCTGTCGGGTTGACGATCGAAGTAGGCCAAATAGAGGCGCCGGATCTGATCGCCGAGTTGGGGACCTTGCAGGGTCTCGCTGGCGACGATCGGGATCTCGGGACCGCTGAGGTCGACAATCTCCAGGATTCCGTTGGTGGCCCCGGGGCGAGAGGTCAACACGAAACGGCCGGTGATCGACGCGTCGCGAGGATCGCCGACTGCGGCGGAGGTCCGGGGTTGCAGATAGTGCAATTCGCCGGAGGTCTTCCACCGGTAGAACTCGTCCTGACTCTGGAACACAACTGCTGTTCCGTTGCCGGAGATGGCCACGCCGTCGAGCTCGGAGTCACTTGGCGCCGGGAACTCCACTTCGGTTCGTGCGGTGGTCGTTGTGGCGCCGATTCTGAATCGAACGGGAGCCCCATCGCCTCCTGCCACCTGTAGATCGCCGGCTCGGCTCAGCCCGGTGAGGGTGGTGAGCACACTGAAGCTGGGGCTGCCGGTCGCCGTGTCAACGGTCCGAATACCACTGCCGGATCGGAAATACACCTTCTGACCGTTCGCGGTGACGAACACGTCGCGGTCGGAACGATCGGGGCTCTGGGTCACCGTGGCACCGAACTGACGGACTCGTTCGGCTGTCCAGACCCGCATCGTTCCACTCGATCCGGACGTGCGTTCGGTGTAGGCGACGACGGTCACCGTTCTGATCGAGGGCCATGTCGGTGATCAGTCCCCCCGACCATGGCAGGCGCGAGACTCTCACCGGTCGCCCGATCCCAGCGGTAGGGCTGGCCCATGCTCGTATAGAGAGCTACGCCCGCCGCTGTCGGACACTGCGAACGGGCGAGCGGTCTCATCGCCCAGGACAACGGTTTGATTTCGTACCGAGTCGTACAGCCCGATACCGGCGCCGGGACGGTCGAAGATCACGAACTGGCCGTTGGCGGACAAATCCATTCGACCCCCGTCCACATCGGCGGCGAGCCCGACAAACGTGGTGGTGATCCGAATGCGTGACGATGCGAGTGAATCGACAGGTGCGGTCGCGGCCTGGGCTGGAACTGCGAATCCCAGCAGACCGGCGACGACGACAACAGCAAGAACCACACGACGCACCCACTCATCGTCTCACACCGTTGGCGGGAAGTTTGTGAGGGGGTGGTCGGACCGGCGTCAGCCCAGATCGGTGAGGAGAAGATCGGCGTACCGTTCCCTGCGCACTACCTGACGGGCGTCACCGTTCGAACAGAACACGACCGGCGGTCGGAGAACCTTGTTGTAGTTGCTGCCCATGCTGTGTCCGTAGGCGCCTGTGACCGGCGTGGCCAGTACATCCCCGACCACAGTGTCGGCCGGAAGATTCGCTTCTCGCACGAGAATGTCACCACTCTCGCAGTGTTTGCCGACGATCCGGGCGCGTCAACGGTCGTTCAGCCCGCGACGCACGAGGTAGGAAGGTCTCGTACCCGCTGCCGTACAGCACAGGCCGAGGGTTGTCACTCATCCCGCCGTCGACCGCGATGTAGGTGCGAATGCCCTCCAGGTGTTTGATGGTCCCCACGGTGTAGGCGGTGATCGCAGCTCCCGCGGCGATCGACCGACCGGGCTCGATGCCCAGCTTCGGCAGTTATCCCCGCAGCAGCGGCACGCTCTTTGAGGATCTTGCCCCACTGGCTGATCGTCGGCGCCTCTTCGCCGTCGACGTAGGGCACTCCCAACCCCCCGCCGATGACCAGTTCCGGCAGCTCGAGAGGTTCGGCGAACTCGGCGAGCACGTCGAGGGACCGGGCGAAGCTCTCCACGACGAAGACCTGCGATCCGATGTGGGCGTGAATGCCGATCAGATTCACGGTGTCGGACACCCCGGGCCCGGGCGACGGCTTGGCGGCTAGACCCGAGTACTCACGGTGAACCCGAATTTGCTGTCGTCCTGCCCGGTGGTGATGAACTCATGGGTGTGGGCCTCCACCCCCGGGGTCACTCTCAGCAGGATGTTTGGAGCGGTGTCGAGATCGAGCGCAGTCGATACGATCGAGTTCGTCGAAGCTGTCGACCACGATTCGGCCGACCCCGGCCTCGATAGCGGAACGCAGTTCCTGCCCGGCTCTTGTTATTGCCGTGAAACACCAAGTCTGCGGCCGGAACTGCCAGCGCTCAACGCCACATGTAATTCGCCACCGGTGGCCACGTCGAGCGACATGCCCTCCTCGTGGGCCAGCTTGGCCATCGCCATACAGAGGAATGCCTTCGTGGCGTAGGTAGCCCGCCGGCCGAACAGGGAAACCGCCTCGCGGCAACGACGGCGAAGGTGTTCCTCGTCGTAGATGAAGACCGGCGTTCCGAACTCGCTCGCAAGCGTCGAGAACGTCACAGCCTCCGATCACGAGCGAACCGGATTCGCCGAGTTCAGACGTGTCGGGGAGCAGGCCCCAGGGCAACGGTTTCACCCCCGCATGTTACGAGCGTCTGCGACCGAGATGCTCGTTACATCTGCTCCGGAGCTTCGACACCGAGAAGATCGAGACCGACCCGCAAGGCCGACACGGCTGGCATCGACCAACCAAAGACGGGCCTGTTGGAGCTGTGGGTCTACGTCGCTGCGAAGCACGGGGCAGTGCGAATAGAAGCTGTGAAACGCCGCAGCCAATTCTCTGAACCCAGGTGGTCACTCGGTGGGGTGCTCGATCGCGGGCGGCAGCGAGCAGGACCTCTTCGAGTTCGAGCAGATGACGCAACACGGCCAGTTCGTTGGGGTCGACAAGGCCGCTGAGATCCACCGATTCAATAGGGGCCCGTTCGATGCCACGCTTCTCGGCTTCTCTGCCGATGGCATGGATTCGGGCGTGGGCGTACTGCACGTAGTACACCGGGTTTTCGCTGGCTTGGGCTTTCCACACATCGATGTCGATGGTCTGAGTGGTATCGATGCTCTGGAGCAGATAGGCGAAGCGGGTGACGTCGGGACCGAGTTCGTCGATGAGTTCGTCTACCGCGATCATCGTTCCGAAGCGTTTGCTGAGCTTCACCTCTTCGCCGCTGCGTACCAGCTTCACATTCTGCCCGATGATCGCCTCGTAGTCGTTGGGCTCGTGGCCCATGAAGACCAGTGCGGCCCGCATCCGGGGCACGTAGCCGTGGTGGTCTGCGCCCAAGATGTCTATGACGACGTCACCTCGATTGTACTTGTCATGGTGATAGGCGATGTCGGGTAGAAGGTAGGTGTACTCGCCGTTGGCTTTGATCAACACCCGGTCCTTATCATCGCCATATTCGGATGTGGCCAGCCAGGTGGCACCGTCCTTGTCGTAGACATGACCGCTCGAACGCAAACGCTCGAGCGCAGCCTCGACCGCACCGCTCTCCACGAGCGCGTTCTCGCTACTCCACGTATCGAAGCGCACGTGCATGGAGGCGAGCGACTCTCGCACCTCCCGAAGCGCGCGCTCGATCCCCCACTCGACAGGATCGGCGTCGTCGGGCATTTCCCCGGCCCACTCGATGACGTAGCCACCCTGGTAGCCGCCGTCGGGAAGGTCATTCCCCCCTTTTCGGGCCGACAGGCTCTGACCGAACAGCGTTGTCTGCGTGCCCCGATCGTTGATGTAGAACTCGCGATGAGGCACATACCCGCACCGCTGCAGAATGCGGGCGAGACTGTCGCCGAAGGCGCCCCACCGACCACCACCGGCGTGGAGCGGACCGGTGGGATTGGAACTCACGAATTCGAGATTGATCTCGATGCCGGCGCCGATCTCGGGTCGGGCGTAGCCATCGGTGCCCTTTTCGACGACCTCTCGTAGCTCGTCATGAAGCCACGTGGGTGCCAACACGAAATTGATGAAACCCGGCCCGGCGATATCGAGCCGTTCGACATGGGGAATGTTGCGCTCGATTGAGTTCGGCCAGCAGTTCCTCACCCAACTGACGGGGGTTCTTCTTGGCCAGTTTTGCGCAGACCAACGCCGCGTTCGTGCTCCAGTCGCCGTGATCGAGATTGGCGGGCCGCTCGACCGCGACCGAGGGGGGTACCGGGTCAACACCCAACGCATGTAGCGCCTCGTGTACTGCGTCGACGATCGTGGAACGAACCATAGGTAGCCGGTCAACTGTAGGCGGTGGCTGTTGAGCAACCGACAGCAATAACAGACGTGTGTGGCGCCCTCGGGAGGATTCGAACCTCCGCACACGGCTCCGGAGGCCGATGCTCTATCCCCTGAGCTACGAGGGCAGGATCGATAGATCGTAGCAGTGCATCATCCCCACGATGCCTCCACCTCGTCGACCAAGTCGAACACGTCGGTTGTACCTCCGACCAGAACCGTGCCGCTGCGTGCCAGCACCGATCCGACGGTTGCCGGCATGAGGTCTGAACCATCGAAACGGAAGGGGTCGGCGGAAACGAGGATTGCGGCCAGATCGCGGTCTATTTGGTCGCTGTAGAGGCCGGTGTCGTGAAGCCGGTGCGCGCTCAAGTAGCCACCCCGCCGGGCCAATATGCGAGCTTCGGCGTAGTCGGGTGCTGCGATGTACGCCATCAGCGACAGGGTCGCTTGGTCGTCGCTCAACGCGGCCGGCGAAATTGCCGTGCACCGAGAACCACCCGCCCGAAATCGTTGGTGACTGTTGGCAGGTAGAAGGCGTTGATGTCGCGTCGAGCTCCGACATCGGCCCCGGCGTCGCGATAGGTGCCCACAACGTTGCTGGCCTGTCGGTGGAGAACGCATTCCCCGTTCAGATGGTCGATGGCAGCGTCGATCCAGCTCGTCGATGAGATCGCACTTCGGCCGCCGTTGACATTTCCCGGTTCGAACCACGTCGACGTGACCCGTTCGATCACCGCTACAACCTTGGGGTCGTTGAAGGGGACCTCGTTCCTCACCCATCGGTCATAGAAGTCAGGCCCTTCGAACCGGAGCATGTAGTCCTCGATCCAATCGCTCAACGGCCAACCTGAAGAGGCGCCGGACCCCAGGCCCACACACCACGGAATCAGCCCATCGGATCGAATCTGGTCCACGAGTGCTTCGAGTTCGTCGAAGGTTGCCGGCGGCGTATACCCGTTTTCGGAGAACACCTGCGGGCTGTACCAGACCAGGCTCTTGACGCTCCCCGCCTGGGGCACGGCGAACAATCTCTCTTCCACGGTGGCCAATCGGCGCCAGAAGCTGTCGTAGCCGGCTTCGACCTGAGCCTGAATGATTTGTGGAAGCGGGATCAGCAGCCCTCGTTGCGCGAGGCTGGTGATCTGACTCGGCTGCTCGAGGATCGCCACGTCGGGAGGTGTCCCGCTACCGATAAGTTCGTCGAGCAGCAGATCGACGTCGGCTGCGCCGATGTAGTCCACCTTGGTGCCCGTGGCGTTGGTGAACGCGGTGAGAGCGAATTGGATGCTCTCGGCCGAGCTGCCCGTCTCGGGGCCGAGCATCGTGACCATCCCACCCTGTTCGGGATCGAGTTGTGACAGCGCCCCCAGCTCGGGATCGAAACCTGGTGCGATGAATGCGGGAATCCGGTTTCGGAGTGTCGGTTCGTCCTCGCCGATGCGATCGGTGGCGCCGCTGTCCAGGACGACCGTGCCCGAACCGAAGATCTGCTCACCGTCCAGGGGCCCACCTCGCTGAATGGTCGGGTCGTAGACGGCGACATCGGTCGAACAAGCCGCCAGCGCAAGACCGACCAAGACGGTCGCGTGGAGAACTCGCCAAGCCGAGCGGGCTGGTCTCACTCCCGTAGCCCGTCGTGGGTCAGATCGATTGATCCGGATCGGACCACTGCAGCCCGGCGGGCCAAGACGATGGCCTGGATCTCCTCGGCGAATCCCATGTTCGACTGGGCGATCGAGTCGGCGGCTCGGCCGCTGACAACCACTGCTTCGACGTCGGTCAATGCCCGGATCGTCAGAAGATTTGTTCGAGAGCCCAACATGCCCTGTTCACCGAAGACATCTCCTTCAGTGAGCGTTATCACCTCGGTTTCGCGACTGAGACCGACGGCGGTGCCACTGAGGATGAGCCCCAACCCGCGGCTGCCCCCGCCTTCCACCTGAAGTATCTCACCGGCCGCGAACGAGAGAAGGTGGTTGTCGGCGGAACGCCCACCGGCTTGTTGGCTTTGTGTCGCCGATCGATGGAGTTGGTCGGCCACCTTTTCGTTGATTGCCCCGGCGGACAACCCGCGGACGCGTCGCTGCACCATTTCGGGCGTTTCCAGCTGAGGTAGCTCGCCGCCGTCGTAGTGGTGCACGGTCCGAATCGGGAACGGAATCGTGATGCCGTGGCGTTTGGCGGCATACCAGATCCTGGTCATGAAGTGATCCCGAACCTTGGGCATGACGTCGTAGTTCACAACTCCGAGCCATACCTCGTAGCGAACGAAGAAGTCGTCGTATCCCACACAGCGGATGTCGACCGGTGAACCAACCAGATCGGGGGTTCCATTCACCACCTCGGTGAGCATCGCCTTCACCGCATTCGGCGGATCGTCGTAGCTGAATCCGAGCGTGATCGGCTCGATGTGTTCAATCTCGGGCCGAGAGTTGTTGATGATGACCTGGTTCCCGAACACGATGTTCGGCACCACGATCAGATCCCTCTGACGGTTGCGGAGACGCACGGTCCGCCAGTTGATGTCGGTGACTTTGCCCTCGATTCCGTCGAGTTCGATCCAGTCGCCCACCGCGAACGGCTTCTCGCTGAGAATCGCCATACCGCCGATCAGACTCGCCAGGGTGTCTTGTAGGGCCAGCCCGATCACGATCCCGCCAACACCGAGGGCGGCGAAGGTACCCGTGATGCTGAGGCCCCAGACGTTGGACAGGACGAACAGTGTTCCGATGCCGAGCAGAACAAATCGGACGATGTCGATCAACAGTCGAGGCGCCCGCCCTCTCCACGATTCCGACGAAGCCTGGGAGGTGATCAGCCCGCGGATGATCGAGAGCAGGATTGCCAGGCCAACGACCGAGATGATCGTGGCGGACACCTGGAACACGGTGTTCGGTTCATCGACGTCGTTGTTGATCCCGGCAACGCGCTGGAGGAACAGCACAACCACCAGCAAGGGAACGAATACGTTGCGAAGCAACCGCACCGGAGCTGCGAGTTGGCTCTTACGGCGCTCGAAACGCGCCAGAAGTTCTCCGAGCACGAACACGGCGACGGGAAACCCCACCACCAGCGCAGCCCCCCACTGAAACCAGCTTTCGGACAATATGGTGCGCCCGAGCATCAGTGGTCCTCGATCCACAGGAAGGCGGGAATCGAGTTGCCGTCCACGTCGACATCGGCGACGCGTTCGAACGGGTAACGTTCGCTGACCGCTTCGGCTATGTCAGCGCCAACCAGCACTGAGCCGTGCTCTGCTCGATCGGCAAGGGCCAGTGCGTCGCTCACCGGGTCACCCCACACTTCGAACGAGAATTGGGTATCCCCCACGATGCCCGCCTCCACGTCACCCGACAGCGACCCCAACCCGAAGATCGAGACCCCAGTTGTTGAGCTTGCTCAGGGACTCGATCTTTCGATCGATAGCGACCGCAAACTCCATGGCCCGCTGCCTCTGGTCCAGCCGTGGCTCCATCATCCCGCAAGCAGCCAGATACCCCAAGCTTCCACCTCTGATCTTTTCGACTCCGGCCTCGGCTGCGAGCGAATCGAAGGTGCCGATGATCTCGTCGAGGACATGTTTCCCATCGCCGGGAGATGCGCTTCGAGCGAATCGACTGAACCCGGCCAGGCTGGCAGAGATGATCGTGACGTTGGGATAGGTGTCCGCGACCTCGGACTCTCCGGCGCTGACTCGAACGGCGATCTTGGCCGGCATGAGGTTGAGGATCAACGACTGGGTCTCGGATCGTTGCTGCTCGATCGTCTGGCGTTGAGATCGCATGTCGCCGACCATGTGATCCACCGCAGATGCCAGCTGCCCGATCTCGTCGCTCCTGCCGACGGGCACCGGGCGATCAGACTCTGCGTCTCCGGCGTTCGCGCGTCCACGCGATCAAGGAGTTGATCGGTTTGACGAACTGGGCGCTGAGGATCATCGAGAGTGCTGTGAGTACGAGGATGATCGCTCCCAGGGCAATAAGCAGCGATTGTTGGAGTGAAGTCACCGGATCCTCGGCCTCGCTCAGGTCCCGTTCGGTGACGATTGCCCAGTCGAGCCCGGGGGGTAGCTCCAACGGGCCGAAGCTACTGAGTGACACGGCTCCGTGATAGGAGGTGATCACTTCAGTCCCGGACCGACCCCGCAAGGCATCTTGTGCCGCAACAGTCTCGATGCGCTGCCGTAGAACACTGTGTCCCGCAGCAACGACCGCGTCGGCGGTGGTTGCCGACGTCCCAGCCTCAACCACTCTGGCGCGATACTCCCCAGGGTCCTCGCTCAACAAACGCGACGTCGAACGCATGGCCTCGTCGCGACCCACGAGGTAGGCCTCACCGGTGTCCCCAAAACCGGCGACGGCCCAATCCTGGCTCGCTGTCATCACGTTGTTGATTTCGCCCATCGGAAGGTGGAACGCCAAGATCCCCAACAGCCGCTGATCCACCGGGTTGAAGATGGGGGCCGCTACGAACGCAGCCGGTTCATCGGAAAGAGGCCGGTAGAAGTCGTAGTCCACGAAGGTCACCGCGCCAGGGGATGGATTGCGCTCCACTTCCTTCACCAGGTCGGCCAGCGAACTCCTGCCCCAAGGGCCCGACGAAAGGCTTGTACCGAAGTCGACCTCCTTCTTGACCGAATACACGATGCGATTGTCGACCGGTTCGATGATGAAGATGTCGTGATAGCCAAATCGTTCCGCATAGTTTCTGAAGCTCGGATGGAATCGTGCGTGCACACGGCTGTAGAACGATCCGTCCGATGCCTCATCCAAACCAGCCCTCTGCCCGGATGGTTCGGGATTGTTCACAACGTAGTAGTGCTGAAGGTACTGCGTCACCGGATCGCGCGGCAGGAACTGGTCGACCGTCAGGTTCAGGTTTGGATCGAACCCGGCAGCGAAGTCGCGGTAGAACGTTTGGGCTGATTCGCCCCATCCGGGGATTGTTTCCTCCTGTGCCAGCTGTTCGGTGGCAACCGTGAACTCGGCTGCGGCGGTGACCATGTTCCGGTCTTGGCTGAGAATTGACGCCTGGGCCTCGATCCCGGCGATGTACCGCTCGACGAGTTCGGTTCGTGATGCCCGCTGGGCAGAAAGGTTGTCCAACACCGAATCGCTGATCGCTCGCTGGCTGGAAGTGAAACTGATCGCGGCGACAACCAGAACCGAGGCGATGGAAACGCAGAGAACGGCGGCCAGGAGTTTGGACTTCACACTCAAACGTCGGAGCACGACAGTCACAGTAGTGGTGGGGTGACCGGCGACCCTCCGCAGGGCAATCCCAAACGCGATTCGGGCAGTGAACCCAAGCTCGGGAGCCGAGTCTGCTTCACTTGTTCGATCGACGCATTTTCCGCGCCCCTCACGCGATTGGGACTTCTTTCCCTCCTGGCGCTGCTGGTCCTCGGGCTCTCTGTCCTCGCAGTGCCTGCGTTGCTGTCCGACGACGTCGTTGAACCCGAAACCGCCGACGAGGCGGCCGACACGGCCCTCGCCAACGAAACGGTCAACGACGGCGATCAGGCCACCGAGCGGGTGCTTCTGGCCACGGCTCGGGTGAGTGACACCGGCATAGTGCTTGACGGACTCGTGAGCACCGAAGGCCAGCGCGACGCTCTGGTAGACGCAGCGCGGCGGCGGGTCGGCCCGGCCCGCGTGGAGGACGAGCTCGAAGTTGCAACCGGGCTTACCTCATCCACAGGCCGTGACAACGGTGTGGTCGCGCTTCAGAGCTTCCTGACCGGCGTTCCGGATGGCGTCACGATCGCAGCCACCAGCGCCGACGGCCGATTCGAAGTGATCGGTGAAGCCACTGACGCCGAGGCAGCTGCAGCGGTCAACGCGCTCCTGAGCACTGTCGCTGCAGCGTCACCGGGAATAGAAACCGTCAACGAGGTGACCGTGCCCCCGCCACCTCCCCCCACTCAAGCCGAACTCGCTGCCGCTGCACAGGTAGAACTGGACAGCATGAACGCACGCCTGCGCGACGAGGTGCTCTACGCCACCGGCAAGAATGAGCCAACCGACGAGTTCAAGTCTCTTCTGAACCAGCTTCCCGACATCCTCACCCGCCATCCCGCCGTGCAGGTAGAGATCGCAGGCCACACCGACGACCGCGGCTCCGAAGGCGGCAACCAGAAGCTCAGCGAGGAACGAGCCAACGCGGCCATGGCGTACCTGGTGGAAATCGGTGTACCGGCCGAACGTCTGACCGCTCGCGGCGTGGGCGAGTCCGAGCCGATTGATACCAACACCACCCGCGATGGCAGAGCTCGTAACCGCCGCGTGGAACTCACTGCTTCCTGAGTACGTCGCCGCTGTTGTGGTTGTGAGCGAGACCCCGCCGACGCTGCGCTCACCGCTCTGGATTCAGTACGAGCGGAGCGCAAAGGGTAGAACGGTGCTGGCTCCCGCGTCCATGAGCAGCGACGCTGCGACAGCAAAGGTCCAGCGGCTGCGGCATTCCTCGTCGACCAGCAAGACCGGGCCTCGTAGTAGCTCCGGTGTGGGCATGCCGTTGGTATCGAGCAGCAGGCGACCCTGGGCATTGCTCACCTGGTGAGCCGAGTTCGACATGGTGTCTTGGAAGACGTCGTGTCCAGGTTTGGAGTGCAGCGGGTAGTAGACCGGAAGTTTTCCCAGTGACCCGATGGCCTCGGCCACGCCGATCACCAGATCGGACCGGCGCCGTGACGGCATCGCACAAATCCAGCTGGGCCGAGCAACCCAATCCCAGCGCTTGAGCACCTGAGCGCAGGCCGTAACGAGCTCGGTTGGGATCTCGGGACGGTTGCCGGCCTCGGTCTCATCGATGAGGAGTTGGACGATCGGGTTCCAGCCTCCGTCACCGATACGGGCAAGGGCGCGACCGGGCTCTGCTTGATGCTTGATTCGCCCTTTCACAGTTTCCAGACCCGAGGGCCATTGCTTGCGGGGTTCGATCACGATGTCGCCGCCTCGTAGCAGCTCCGACGCCTGAGCGACCCGAGTGGGATCAGGCTGATGGTGCCAGCTGAGATCGGCGCAGTGATCACAGCGGCCGCAGTCTGAGGCCTCGGGGTCGTCCAACGCTTCGCGCAGGTAGCGAAGCCGGCACCCATCACGATTGGCCCAGTGGCGCATCTGGGTGCTCTCGTCGCGCCGTAGTGCCTTCAACGCGGCCACCATCTCACCGTTGTAGACCCACGGTTGGTCTGTGCGTATCCAGCCGCTCCCCTCCCGTGCGACGGCACCGTCGACATCCAGAATGCTCAGCAGCGTCCCCAGGCGGCTTCGGCCGAGATTCGCAGTGACCTCGAGCTGAGCCACCGACGTGGGTGAAACCCGGTTCAGCTGATCCAGAACCGTCCAACACACCTGCTCGGTGGGCATGGACACCGACTCGAACCACTTCCACACCTGCTCATCCTCGTTCGGACGGGGTAGGGCTATCACTTCGGCCCGCTCGATGGCTCGGCCCGCCCGTCCGATCTGCTGGTAGTACGCAACCGGGGACGGCGGCAGGCCAAGATGCACACAGAACGCCAGATCCCCCTTGTCGAAACCCATACCCAGGGCCGAGGTGGCGACCAGCGCCTTGATTCGGTTGGTGCGGAGCGCCTCCTCCCGTTCCAACCGTTGCTCGGGTGGTACCGCGCCGGTGTAGGACTGGGCGCTCACCCCTGACCGTTGGAGCCATTCCGACGTCGCCTCCGCTTGAGCAACCGTGAGGCAGTACACGATTCCCGATCCGCTGAGCTTGGGGATCGTTTCGGCGAGCCAGGCCAAACGGTGGGCATCGTCGGGGAGGTCGACGACGGACAGGTGCAGCGACAGGCGATCGAGCGAAGTCCTCAAGACGGTTGTGTCTTGGCCGAGCTGTGCCGCCACATCATCGGTGACCCGCTGGTTGGCCGTGGCGGTGGTGGCCAGCACCGGTGTGTCCGGACTCAACTCGTTGAGCAAGCTGCGCAACCGCCGGTAGTCGGGACGGAAGTCGTGACCCCAATCGGAGATGCAGTGAGCCTCATCGCACACCAGGGCAAACGGTCGCTGCCGAATGGTCTGGAACACCTGGGCCACGAACCGCCGGTTGGCGAGGCGTTCGGGAGATATGAGCAACAGATCGACCTCATCGGCGAGAATGCGCTGTTCGGTTTCGAGCCATGAATCGTTGTTGGCTGAGTTGATCGAGGCTGCGCTGAGGCCAAGCTTCTCGGCCGCAGCGACCTGATCCCGCATGAGCGCCAAGAGGGGCGACACCACCACGGTTGGACCCCACCCTCGATCCCGGAGCATCCGGGTTGCCGAGAAGTACACCGCTGACTTTCCGAACCCGGTTCTGGCCACGAGCAGGGTTCGATGCCCGTCGACCAACATTGCCTGCACCGCCGACAATTGCTCGGGCCGTGGCCGGGCGTCGGGCCCGGCCAGGGTTTGCACATGCTGAGCGACCTCGGTTTGCACCTCGTCTGCTGTTGGCCGAATGGGTTGGATCGTCAAGCTTGCCATGGCACCGAACCTATTGGCGGGGTGCGACACCGTTGATGGCGTCGCGGGCGACTTCAGTCGATCAATTCGTACTCGTCGGAATCCATGTCCACTTGGATCTCGCCGACCTTCAGATCGGCTTCGATCCTCAGGGTGGGTCCGTCCAGCTCCTGGTTGAACACCAGCGTGGCGCCGTCCTGGAAGTCCCGGTTGACGCGATCACCGAACGTGACGTCGCCCCCGTCGACCAGCACGACCTCGGTCCGATGGTCATCGGGAAGATCCAGTTCGAGCAAACCGGCGATGAGACGGGTGCTCACCGTCTGATCCTCGGTCAGTTCGAGATCATCGAAATCGAGCGCCATGTTGCCGGCGCCAAGGCTGTAGCTGGTCGCGAAGCCCGGATTGTCGAAACGCTCGATCTCGTAGGTCCTCTCCCCTACGCCGTCATCGAACACCTCGCCTGCGAACAACGTGGTCATGGCAATTCCGAACGAAAGGAAGGCGATCGGAATCAGAGCCCATGCCGGACGGCGGAAGAAGAGGCTGGCAAAGAACCCGAAGACAGCAAATCCGAGAAGGATGAACGGATACACGAAGAACGGCACTCCGGCCCCAGTGACCAACAACAATGCGCTCACCAGAGCCGCCGAGCCGAGGGCGAACGTCACCACCGGCGGACGGTTCCGCCGGGTTGTCACCGCCGCTTCTTCGGTGCGGGTCATCGCCCAATGATCGGGGTCGTTGGCAAAGGCATGGGGGCCGGCGGGATCAGCCAGCGCGTCGCCGCTCATGAGACGCTCGGCTTCGATCAGAAGCGGGTCGCGGCTGTCGGGAACCTCGGTCGCCGGTGGCGACGGCGGCCGCACCGTCCCAGTCGCAGCGGCCGAGGCTTCAGCTTTTGGGTGCTGCCCTCCAACCGCAGGCTCAGATTCCTTGTCCTGGCTCAGAATGTAGATTCCTCCGCCTACGAGGATTGCCGGCAGGAGGAGTCCGGCACTGATGCCGGCGGAACCACTCATGGCCCCGAAGGCAAAGACTCCGAAGATTCCTGCGACAACGAGGCGGGTGAGGTTCTGGGTCACGGCAAACTTGGCGGCGCGGGGGTCGAGCTCGTCGGGCAGGCCCGCCCACAGGGCGATGTAGGCCAGGAAACCGACGCCACCGAAGAGAATGCTCAGCAGGAACGCGAGGCGAACCCACTTCACTTCCACTTTGAAGAAATTGGCCAAACCCTGAGCGACTCCGCCGAGTGAACCGTTGACCGAGCGTCGAAGGCGCTGTTCGGGGGCTGGCAGGTTGGTTGGTGATGAGGTGTGGGCTGATGTGTTCATGCTTGGATCCTCCTCTCCCGACACACTCTCGCCCATCCGGATGAACCTTGACCGGACCCTGAGAACCTCAGGGTCATGTCAGGGTAGGACCCCGATGCTGTTGACGTCATCACATGCGACAATGACAACAGATGTCATCTGTGGAACCACCGTCGGGCGTATTCGCTCCTACGGCAGCAATTCGGAACGCCCACTGGCGTCTGCCCGACCTTGATGAAGGCAACGCCGTCATTGCGGGAGTGGCCAGCGGCGTGGCCAGTGAGCTGGGCGTACCCCGCCACTGGGTTCGGATCGCCTTCGTGGCGCTCTTCGCCGTTCAGGGACTGGGTGGGTTCCTCTACGTGACGTTGTGGGCACTTCTCAGGTGGGCCCATGCATCGGGCATCGGAGCAGCTCGCGGCGAGCCGATGGGGCTTCGGGGCAAGTCGGAGCGTCACCGATTGTTGGCGGTCACTCTCATCACCGTCGGGATCGCCGCGGGCGGTGTACCGCTCCTGCCCAGCAACGCCGGACTCGGCTACGGACTGGCCACGGTCGCAATGGGTTTGGGACTGGCATGGCGAACAAGCTCGATGGACCGCACCGACATGCCGGGCCGAGAGCGGATCCGTCAGCTGGCCGGCGGTCTTGTTGCCGTGGTGCTCGGCCTGACTCTGATTCTGACCCAGATCGACGCCTTGCCACTCACGCTCGGTGCCGGCCTCATCGCCGTGGTGGGCACGGTCGTGGTGGCCGGCCCGTGGCTCTACCAGGTCCTGAGTGACTTCGATGCCGAACGGCAGGCTCGCATCCGATCCGACGAACGGGCCGAGGTTGGCGCTCACATCCACGATTCGGTTCTTCAGACCCTGGCCCTGATCCAACAGGTCGACGATCCCCGAACGGCCAAGAACCTGGCACGCCGACAGGAACGTGAGCTGCGCAACTGGCTCGACCCGAACCGAGCCTCTCGCGTCGGCGGCAGCATCCGGGGCCATCTCGACCAACTGGCGAGCGAGGTGGAGGAACTCCATGGGGTCCCGGTTGAGGTGGTCGCAGTCGGTGACGCCCTCGTCGATGAACAGGTCGAACCCCTTCTCAAGGCTGCGCGCGAGGCCACGCTCAACGCCGTACGGCATTCGGGGACCCCTCGGGTGGACATCTTCCTCGAGGTCACCGGCGATCGCGTCGAACTGTTTGTCCGCGACACCGGCCACGGCTTCGATCACAGGGCGATCCCGACCGATCGACGCGGGGTCAGCCAATCGATCATTGGCAGAATGGAACGGGCCGGGGGTTCGGCCACAATCACCACCGAGATCGGGGAGGGAACCGAAGTGGAACTGATCATCGATCGCGACCCGAAAGAGCAACCATGACCTACGCACCAACCGTCATCCTCGTCGACGACCACGACATGGTTCGGGCCGGTGTCGCCGCCCAACTCGGAGACCGGGTGCAGGTGCTGGCCGAAGCCGGCGATGTCGGAGAAGCCATCAACAAGATCCTCGACCGTTCGCCCGAGGTTGTCCTGCTCGACGTCCACCTCCCGTCGGGTACCGGAGCCGACGTGATCACCGGTGTTCGCTCCGGCGGTGGTGATGATGTTCGGTTCCTTGCCCTCTCGGTGAGCGATGCGCCCGACGACGTGATCGCCGTTATTCGAGCAGGGCGCGCGGGTATGTCACCAAGTCCATCAGCGGCGACGACCTCGCTGCCGCCGTCCTGAGGGTCGCCGAGGGCGATGCGGTCTTCTCCCCTCGGCTGGCCGGGTTCGTGATCGATGCGTTCAGCGCCACGCTTCCAGCGCCCGAAGATCCCGAACTCGATCTGCTGTCGCCTCGCGAGCAGGAAGTCATGCGTTTGCTGGCCCGCGGGTACGCCTACAAGGAGATCGCCCGCCGTCTCACGATCAGCATCAAGACCGTCGAGACCCATGCATCAAACGTGCTCCGCAAGCTTCAGGTCTCGAACCGGCACGAGCTGACGCGCTGGGCTGCCAAACGGCGGATTGTCTGAGGACTACCAGGCGCTCGTAGCGAGCACCCCGCCGTCCACAACCACATTCGTGCCGGTGATCCATCGAGCGAGGTCGGATGCCAGGAATGCAACCGCTAGGGCAACATCGCGGCCGGTGCCCAGGCGTCGCAGCGGAGCAGCCCGGGTGTAACGATCTACGCCTTCGGGCCATGCATCGGCAAGTCCATCCCGGTCGATGAGACCAGGGCTGACGCTGTTGATCCGAATGCCCTTGGGCCCCAGTTCAGCCGCAGCCGCACGGGTGTGCATGATCACCGCCGCCTTGACCGTGGAGTAGTGGCTGTGGGCAATGGCCGGCTGGAGTCCTTCGATGCTGGCGATGTTGACGACCGATGAGCCGTCTCCCATCAAACCGGCTGCAACCTGGGTGACGTAGTGGACCGCTGACAAGCCTGCACCCACAACCTCGGTCCACTCCTCAGCGCTGATCTGGTCGAACGGGGTGACGGGCTGGAGCGCAGCGTTGTTGACCACGATGTGGAGCCCGTCGTGCTGCTGGGTCACTTCGGTGAGAAACCGATCGACCTGTGTACGGTCGGACAGGTCGGCGCTGTTCTCTCCCGAACGTCCTGTGTGGCGTACGACGTGAGCCCCAGCCTCAGCAAGGACATCGGCGATGATGGACCCGATGCCGGCCCGTGCCCCGGTGACTACCGCGACCTTGCCAGACAGATCTATATGAAGCATGTGTAATGCTATTCGGGTGGACACTCCCGACGCCGAAACACCGACGATCGAGTGGGTGGATGGCTCCATCCACCTGATCGATCAAACCCGCTTGCCCGGCGAGTTCGCGATCGTGAAGGCCGATCGCGTCAGCATCCTGATCGATGCCATCAAGACACTCGCCGTTCGGGGGGCTCCAGCAATCGGGGTTGCGGGCGCATACGGCGTGGCACTGGCCGCAAGAGAGTTTCCGATCGAGTCTGATCGGGCGGGGTTCGACGAAGCCGTTTCCTCCATTCGTTCCGCCCGTCCAACCGCAGTGAACTTGGCCAAACGGGTCGATGAAGTACTTCACGAGATCGCGGAGTCAGCGGAATCACCTCCTGTAGCTGCCCTGGCGGCCGCCGATCGAATCCGCAGCGAGGAGCTTGCTTCGTCGGTGGCGATGGGCGACAGGGGCGCTGCTCTTGCGCTTGAGTTGTGTAACGGCGGACCCATCAGGGCAATGACGATTTGCAACACCGGAGGACTCGCGTCTGTCAAACGGGGAACAGCGTTGGCAACGATTCAGCGTCTCCACGAATTGGGCCAACTCACCGAAGCGCTTCCGGTCGAAACTCGACCTCTGTTGCAAGGCGGGCGCCTGACGACCTGGGAGCTTCATCGGATGGGCGCACCGTTCCGCCTTCTGGTCGATTCGGCGGGGCCCTTTCTTCTCTCGCGCGGAGCTGCAGACGTGGTGCTGATCGGGGCGGATCGAATTGCCGGCAACGGCGACACCGCCAACAAGATCGGATCGTTCTCCCTCGCACTGGGTGCTCGCCACGCGAGTGTGCCCTTCATCGTTGTTGCCCCCGAATCGACGATCGACATGGACACCGCCACCGGAGCCGACATCGAGATCGAGGATCGCGGTCGGGCCGAGGTCATCTCGGTAATGGGCACCCCTATCGCCGAGCCCCACACCGATGCGGTCAACCCCGCATTCGACGTGACACCGGCATCATTGATCACCGCCATCGTCACCGAGCGGAGGGTGATTCGGCTGGATCAGGGTGAAGCCCTGAAGCGGATCGATTCGCTGAACCCCGAGGATGCTCTCCAGTGACTGCCGTTCGACTGGTCGGCGACCGGGTCGTGCCCGTTGCGGACGGTGCCCCGATCATCGTCGATGGTGCCATCGACATCGACTCTGCCGGCACGATCGTCGCGGTCGGTCCCGAGTCCGAACTGGGCCCTGCGCCGGCGGATCGACGAGTCCTGGGGGGTGTGCTGATGCCAGGCTTGGTGAACGCCCACGCCCACACACCGATGACATTGATGCGTTCCGCCGGCGACGGCATGCCACTGCAATCGTGGTTGATCGACGCGGTGTGGCCGCGGGAAGGGATCATGACCCCTGAAGATGTCCGAGCGGGCATGATGTTGGGATCGGCAGAGATGCTGTTGGCCGGTGTTACGACCAGCTGTGAGATGTACCTCTTCGAAGAGCAGGTAGTGGAGGCCGCAACCCAAACCGGGGCCCGTCTGGTCATAACGCCGGGAATCCTCGCCGCTCTCCACGGTTCCACGTTCGGAGCCGGCGCCAGCCGGGCCGATGCCGTGGCCGACTTCGTCCGTGCTCATCATGATCCCGCTGGGCTGACAACCGTTGGGGTCGGCCCGCACAGCACCTACGACCTCACACCTGAACAAATCGGCGAACTCGCGTCGATGGCTCGAGAACTCGAGACATTCATCCACGTCCATCTCGAAGAGACCAAGGTGGAGCGGGACCGGGTAATCGAGCAGCACGGCGCGCCGGCTACCGAACTGCTAGGCGAGCAAGGCGTGTTCGACGGGCCCGTGCTCGCGGCACATGGTGTGTGGCTCTCCGACAGTGACCGAGCGATTCTCAGCGAGTCGGGAGCCGCGATCGCCCACAACCCGGTGTCCAACCTGAAACTCGGTTCCGGTGTCATGCCACTTCGAAAGACCCTCGATGCTGGAGTGCTGGTGGGCCTGGGAACCGACGGGCCGGCATCCAATGACAACCTGAGTCTGTGGCAGGAGCTAGCACTGGCGCCCCTATTGGCACGGGGAACAGGCCTCAGTGCCGGAATCGTTGATGCGCCAACCGCGCTGAGGCTGGCGACAGCCGATGGTGCAACCGCCATCGGTCTTCGGGTTGGAACGCTGAGCGCCGGCCGGCCGGCCGACATCATCCGGCTCGACACCGACCATCCCGCCCTTGCTCCGGCTCTCGATGACGAGTTGATCGCCAACATCGTGTTCGGTGGAGGGCCTCACTTGGTCACTGATGTGTGGGTCCAGGGTCGGCAAGTGGTGAGCGATCGCCAGATGACAACCGTCGACATAGAGGCCGTGGTGGTCGACGCAAAACATCGGGCTGAGAGGTTGGCTCGTGAGTCCTGAAGAGCTCATTTCCCGGCTCGGCATGGAGCCACTCGAGCCCGAAGGAGGGTGGTGGAGCCAGAGCCACATCGATGAGAACGGCACCGGTATCCACTACTTGCTCACCGAAGGTCAGTGCTCGTTGCTTCATCAACTGCCCGGTCCGGAGATCTACTTCTATCAACTGGGTGCTCCGTTGGACCTGCTGATCCTCGACCCCAGCGGCTCCTCTCGACGTGTGTTGATCGGTCCCGACGTCGCTGGCGGCCATCACCTTCAGTACGTGGTACCCGGTGGCAGTTTCCAGGGATCGAGCTCGACTGGGGCGTGGTCGCTGGTGGGGACGGCGATGGCGCCCGCGTTTCGGATGGAGGACTACATTCCCGGGGATCGGGTCGACCTCGCCGGGCGTTATCCCGACGTCGAAGCACGGATCTTCGAGCTCACCCGGAGTTGACACTGACCGATGGGAGCTACATGAGCGATACGTTCGCCGGCGACAAGAAGAAGGGTCAATCGATCCTGGGACCATACGAACGCAGGTTCATCGACGCCGCCATCCCCCGCATACCCGAGCCGATCATGAGCCACCATCTCACCGCGGTCACCGCACTGTGGTCAGCGGGCTGTGTTCTGTTCGGATGGCTGGCCCAGGACAACCTGCACTGGCTCCATGGCATGTCGGTCATGGTGTTCGGACAGTGGCTCACCGACTCCTTCGACGGGTCCCTCGGAAGATACCGCAAACAGGGTCTGGTCAGGTGGGGCTTCTTCGCCGACCACATACTCGACCTCATCTTCGCCGGCTCGGTGGTAATCGCCTACTCGTTCCTGGTACAGGCCCGATGGCTTCAGTTCCTGTTTCTGATCCTGCTGCTCATCACCTGCGCCACGATGGCAACCAGCTTCCTCAGCTTCGCAGCAACCAACCAGTTCCAGATCGCCTACTACGGCCTCGGCCCAACCGAGGTCCGAATTGGCTACATCGCCCTCAATACGTTCGTGGCCTTCGCAGGCACCGATATCTTCAGCTGGGGTGTCCCCGTCATCGTGGCAATCAACGTAGCTGCATTTGCGATCTTGGCTGGCCAGACCTCCAGGAACCTCTGGCAACTCGACAACGAAGCCAACGTCGACGGTCAATGACGTTGATTCCGCTCGCCTGCGCTCGTTCCTCGCTCCAGGTCGCTCCAATCGCTTCGCTATCCGGCCCTCATCCCAAGAGCTGCTCCGTCCCTCCGCAACGCCACCACCAACTCCGCTCGCCTGCGCTCGTTCCTCGCTCCAGGTCGCTCCAATCGCTTCGCTATCCGGCCCTCATCTCAAGAGCTGCTCCGTCCCTCCGCAACGCCACCACCAACTCCGCTCGCCTGCGCTCGTTCCTCGCTCCAGGTCGCTCCAATCGCTTCGCTATCCGGCCCTCATCTCAAGAGCTGCTCCGTCCCTCCGCAACGCCACCACCAACTCCGCTCGCCTGCGCTCGTTCCTCGCTCCAGGTCGCTCCAATCGCTTCGCTATCCGGCCCTCATCCCAAGAGCTGCTCCGTCCCTCCGCAACGCCACCACCAACTCCGCTCGCCTGCGCTCGTTCCTCGCTCCAGGTCGCTTCGCTGCTCTAACGCTGAGGTTCGGGGAGAATGCGGGCATATGCGTTCCAGGTCATCTGGTCGAAGCAAACGAACCGCACCAACGATATGTCGGTTCTGGTTGAGAGAACGGTGTCCACCGCCACCCTGGCAGCTGCATCGATTGGGTAGGCGTAGATCCCGGTTGATATGGCAGGGAAGGCGATCGACTTGATCCCCACTTCGTCGGCCCGCAGAAGCGATTCGCGGTAACACGAGGCGAGGAGTTCAGGCTCACCGTTGACCCCACCTCGCCACACCGGTCCAACGGTGTGGATGACCCACGAAGCGGCCAGGTTGAATCCAGGAGTGATCTTCGCCTGACCGGTCTTGCAGCCTCCGAGAGTTCGGCAGTATTCGACAAGACGGGGGCCAGCCGCGCGATGAATCGCGCCGTCAACACCGCCACCGCCCGAGAGAGACAGATTGGCAGCGTTGACGATCGCATCGGTCTTTTCGGTCGTGATATCACCGAGCACCAGTTCGACTCGCAAAGACTCCTCGCCAGGCATTCGCTAGACGATATCGGGCCCGACCCGAAGGCCATTCGCCGATCACAGCTCTCACTACCCCGCGAGATGAGGTGTCTACAGATTCGGATCGACAGTTGTTGATTCGTTTATTTACGTCTATATTCTCTTCAGGGTTCCGATCGTTCAGGGAAAGATCAACACGGTGGAGACAGACAAGTGGATCAACTACTGCCCCAATGGGCCCAACCATTCGACGACGCCCAAGCGGCCAACGACTACTGGGATCTCGTCTGCGAGATAGCCCACACCCGCTGGGGAAACGACATCACGCTCAACTATCTCTGGGGCCGAGCCGAGCACACCGATGGCCGGATCGCCCAGATTCACAACCTCGCCAAGGACGCGGTCGGCCTCGACACACTCACACAACGGACCGGCCTCTACAACTTCTTCTCGATGTTCGACGACATGAAGCGAGAGAACGAACTGTTCAAGGATTGGGAGTGGGTAGCACCTCGGCTCCGGCGCCGCCTTCAGGCCAACTGGGAATGTCCGTGGCAGCTCGTTGACGATCCCATCGATCCCTACACCAACTGGGTGGTGGCGATCGCAACCGAAAGCGGCTGCGCCCCCGTGGCCCAAGCATGGCTGGACGACTGGGGCGTGAACAGGGCTGCGGTCTGGGCCCGGGCCACCAGACAGAGCATGCACCCACCGAACGTGCGCCGGAGAACAATCAACCATGTGGCAGGGGCCGGCGGGAATCCCGCTCTGCTCACGTTCGACAAGGCGCTTCACTGCTTCGACGGGGACATGTACACCACCGGCCTTGCTGCCGACCTCACCGGTCTGTTTGCCGGGCAGATTGGCGAGTACGGCGCCCTCGTGTGCGCTCCTACCGCTCACCAGCTGTACGTGATGCCCATCGCCGACCTCGCCGAGGTCCCGCCCGTTGTTGTACCACTCATGGTGATGTCGATCCTGCGCCAGCACACCGAACCGAATCCGGTCAGCCGTAGCGTCTTGTGGTACCGCGGACCCGAACAGCTCGAACCGTGCATGACCTATTCCCCGGAGGGGCGTATCTCGGTCTGCGCGGCTGAGCCGTTGGCAACCATCCTGCACGACTACGACAAACGAATGGCCGCCTGACCATCATTGCCGGCGGCGGTGGCGGCACACTATCCACGTGCCAGTTCATGATCTGATCGTTCGTGCCGGACGGGTCGTCAGCGGGCTCGCCACGTCACCCCATACTGCCGACATTGCCGTCCGGGACGGCGCCATCGCTGTTATCGGCCGAGTGAAAGATCGAGCCCATCGAGTCATCGATGCCGACGGCGCCCTGGTGATACCAGGTCTTGTTGCCCTACTGCCGCCAGCCGAGGTAGCCGAGTTCGAGCGCAACCGCCAGCGTCATCACGCACCGGGGGTGACCACTACGATCGAGGAACTTCCGCCGTCGGTCGAAATCGACGACGTTGCCCGTTTCTATCGAAAATCTGTCGGCGGTCCTTTTCTTGTGGACCGCGGTTTCCTGCTTCCCCATGACGCCATCCGTCAGCGGGTGATGGGAAACAAGATTCGCGATCACCTCGCACCGTCGGTCGGCGACCTCGAGCGGATGGTCGACCTTTTCGCTGACGGGCTGATCGCCGGAGCGCTCGGGCTGCATTCCAAACTGGAAGGTGAACTCGACGAGCTCCAACGACTCCTGCCGCGCCACCGTGGAGCAGCTGACAGTCCGCACCGAAACCGACGCGACTACCACTGTCGTTCTCAACGCCCAAGGACGAGAGTCCGGTGAGTTGTTGGAGGTGAGCCGATCTCTGGCCGGCGTCAAGGGCGTTGGTGCAGTTGTAGTCGCAACGGATGAACCGCTCGATGATGACCAGGTGGTCTCGGCCATTCGCCCGCATGCCGACGGCACCCCACCGGCCGAGCATCCACCGGAGTCCCACATCATCGCCGGACCGGGACTGAACCCGCTCGGCCTTGTTCGCAAATTGAATCCTGCCGATGGAGATATCCAACCGGTTGCGCTGTGTTGGGCAACGATGGCACGGTCGTTCGGACTTCACGACCGAGGAATCATTGCGACCGATCGCCGCGCTGATCTCAACGTTCTCGATCAAGTCCACCTGAACAATGAGCTGACCGACGGCCTGGTCTCAACACTGGTGGCCGGCAACGAGATAGTGAGCTTCAACGAACTCACCGGCGTAGCGCCAGGTCGAATCGTTTCTCGGTCGGTGGTCGAACCCGATTAGGTTCGCCATATGGAGATTCTCCGCACGCCCGATCACCGCTTCGAGAACCTCGACGGTTTCGCGTTCAGCCCGAACTACCTGAACGTCCCCGCAGGCGATCCGGACGAACAACAACTGAGAGTTCACTACCTCGACGAGGGTCCCGTCGACCAACCCCCCATCCTCCTGATGCACGGAGAGCCGAGCTGGAGCTATCTGTACCGCAAGATGATCCCGATACTGGTCGAGGCCGGCCACAGGGTGATAGCACCCGATCTCGTGGGATTCGGGAGATCGGACAAGCCAGCCGAGCAGAGCGACTACTCCTACAACCGATTGGTGAGCTGGATGGAAGCGGCACTGATTACCGAGCTCGACCTCGAGAACATCACACTGTTCTGCCAAGACTGGGGCGGTCTGATCGGGCTTCGCTTGGTCGCAGCCCATCCCGACCGTTTCGCACGAGTCATGGCGGCCAACACCGGCATGCCGGTGGGAAACAGCACCCCGCCCCAGGCGTTCCTCGAGTGGCAAATGTTCAGCCAGGCCGTGCCCGAGTTTCCAACCAGCATCATCGTGCAGGGTGGGTGCGAGACTGCGCTGACCCCCTCCGAACTGGCCGCCTACGAAGCTCCCTTCCCCGACGAAACCTACAAATCAGGTGCTCGGATTCTGCCCACCCTGGTACCGACCACACCAGAGGATCCGGCCCGCGAGGCCCAGATCAAGGCGTGGAAATCGCTCTCGGCTTTCAACCGCCCGTTTCTCACCGCTTTCAGCGACAAGGATGCCGTTACCGCAGGAGGTGAGGTTGTGTTCCAGAACAAAGTTGCTGGGGCCCAAGGCCAGAAACATGTGACCATCGAGGGTGGTGGTCACTTCCTGCAAGAAGATGAGCCGCAACAGATCTGTGACCACCTGATCGCACTGATCGCAGGCGGTCGGTGACCTAAACCTGTCCTGCCGGTACCGGTGCCAATCGCGGGACCGGCTGCTCGACCGTTGACTCCCGGGACCGGACCAGTCGACGACCCCCATGGAGCACGCCGTACCAGAAGACCATGATGGCGGCCGCCACGATTCCGTCCATCCAGTAGTGATTGGCGGTCACCATCACCGCCCACATGGTGAGCACTGCGTGGGCAACCCCCAGCCATTTCAGCCACGGCGCCGTCGCAAACCGATAGGTGGCGGCACCGACGAACAACGCCCAACCCACATGGATCGAGGGCATTGCCTGGAGTTGGCCGATTTGAGCTCGACCCAGCGCCGAATAGACAGATTGGTTGTAGAAGATGCCCGTGTCGATCATCCCTGTCTGCTCGATGAAGCGGGGCGGCGCCACCGCAACCAGTTGAATGAGGAGGGACGTGCCTGTGAAGAGCGCCATCTGGGTTCGATAGCTGGCGTAATGATCACGGTTTCGCCACCACATCCACAGCAGCGACCAACCGAACACTGCGACGTGGGCAAGGGCGTAGTAGATGTTGGCCGACTTGACGATCCACGGATACGGCAGAATGAGATCCTGCATCCAGGTCTCACTGGGCAGGTAGATAGCACGCTGTAGATCCCAGATCTGCTCGCCCCGCTCGAAGGCCTGATCGACGCCGAACGCCTTGATGCGGCCACCCAGATTCCACACCGCATACAGGGCCGAGACGATGCCGAACTCACGAGCAAAGGATCGGAGCAGCCCGGTGACGAAGGGCCACACGGCGATCGCAAGGAGAGCGCCGCCAACCCCCCATCGCCAGCTCAACCATCCCACTAATTCACTTCCCTCCGGGGCGAGTTCGGCGCATAGCGCCGATACTCGGTTGGAGAGGAGGCGCGTAGCGCCGACGAACGGCGGCGTCCTCGCTCGCCTCCGGGCCTTCCTGTCCATCTACTCACTCGCGTCTCCTCGTCCCTCGTCGCCACTCCCTCGATGGACCCGGCCCTCCAGGTCGCTCCGGAACGACGGTACCTGCTCAATGAGCTGGGTTGTCGCCAACCTTGGCCTGTAGTCGCGCCAGTTCAGATTCCAGGTCTGATCGCACGGATGCGTACTCCGGTCGGGCATACACGTTGGTGGTTTCGAGCGGATCGGATTCGAGGTCGAACAGCTCCCACTCGACCGGATCGGTGGGACCATGGGCGCCGGCCTGCCCGAGAGGATCGTTGTAGTAACAGATCAGCTTATGGGTGAGGGTTCGCACGCCGTAGTGGGCGGGCACGTTGTGGGCACCGTCCCTGTGCATCCAGTATCGGTAGTACATCGACGTCTGCCAATCCGAAGGTGTCTCGCCATCGAGAACCGGCACGAAGCTGCGTCCCCTGCATCTCGCCGGGGATCTCGACGCCGGCCAGGTCACAGAACGTGGGGGCGAAATCGACGTTGAGAACCATTGCATCCTGGATCGTGCCGGCCTCGATCCTTTGCGGGAACCGGATGAGGAACGGCATCTGGAGCGACTCTTCGTACATCAGTCGTTTGTCGAACCAACCGTGATCACCCAGAAAGAACCCCTGATCCGAGGTGTACACCACGATCGTGTTGTCAGCCTGGCCGGTGCTGTCGAGATAGTCGAGCATCCGGCCCACGCTGTCGTCGATGCTGGCGATGGTGCGCAGATAGTCCTTGATGTACCGCTGATACCGCCACCGGATCTCCTCGTCCCGGGTCAGCCCATGAGGCACAGGTGACTTGAGATCGACGATCGGATCGAGATCCATCAACCGCATCTCCATGGCCTGCACCACCGCGGCCCTGGTGTGGTGATCGTCGAACATCGTCTCCGGCTCCGGAATCTCCACGTCGTCGTACAAGGTGAAGTGTTTCTTCGATGGCTCCCAGGTGCGGTGTGGCGCCTTGTGATGGGTGAGAATCATCCACGGGCGGTCGCGATCACAACGATCGAGCCAGGCGAGACTGTCGTCGGTGATCAGATCGGTGACGTACCCACTTCGTTCAACGATGTCGTAACCAGCCGCTCCGTCGGTTCTGCTCTGAAGCATGACCGGGTTGTGATAGTGCCCCTGTCCGGGAAGCACCCGCCAGAAATCGAATCCGGTTGGATCGTGGAGAGGGCCATGACCCAGATGCCATTTGCCCACAACGGCGGTCTGGTAGCCAGCAGCCTGGAGGAGTTTGGGGAAGGTGAGCAGCCGATTGTCCATATGTGTGTCGAGGGTCGTCACCCGATTCACGTGGTTGTAGGTTCCTGTCAGCACCGCCGCCCGGCTCGGGGTACAGATGCTGTTGGTACAGAAGCAGCTGTTGAGCAACATGCCACCTACGGCGATCCGATCCAGGTTCGGTGTCTGGTTGATAACGCTGCCATAGGCACTGATCGCATGGGCGGCGTGATCGTCGCTCATGATGAACAACAGGTTCGGACGTCTCATGTCCCCAGTATCGCCCTGTCACCCCAAGAGCCCCAGCTCGCAGTAGTGGCAGACAAACCATCATCGGGTCCCGCGGCCTGAGTACCGCAACCCCGATTGGATCGGGCAAGGTTGTTGGTATGGGGAGCGAGTCAGAAACGAACGGGGACGTCTCCATCGAATGGCGAGGCGACTTCGAGAGCGAAGAAGCGAACGCGCTCCACTCCGCAGCCTTCATCACCCGGCTCCGCACCGCTGAGGAATGGGACTGGAGATCGATCGTTCATCGCCACAGCCTTGGTTGGTGCACCGCACGCTCCAAGGGGCAACTCGTTGGATTCGCAAATGTCGTGTCGGATGGTTTCGTGCACAGCTGGCTTCAGGACGTGATGGTGCTGCCCACCCACCAGCGGTCAGGGGTAGGCCGAGCGCTGGTCGCCCTTGCGGTCGAACGATCCAAAGAGGCACGATGCGAATGGCTACACGTCGACTTCGATGACGACGCTGCGGACTTCTACTTCAAAGGCTGTGGCTTCACCCACACCAATGCAGGGCTGTACCGCCTCCAGTAGCGACGGGTTGCTTCCCGGCCGCACGATCGCAACGACAGCAGTACCGCAAAAACAAAGGGGCCGGCCCAAAGGCCGGCCCCCGAGAAATCAGCGTGAGCTGACGGCTACATCATGCCACCCATACCACCCATGCCGCCCATATCGGGCATGCCGCCGCCGGCGCCTTCAGGCTCCGGCTTGTCGGCGACGAGGCTTTCGGTGGTGAGGAGGAGCGCTGCAATGGATGCTGCGTTCTGAATAGCTGCACGGGTGACCTTGGCCGGGTCGGTGATGCCGCTTTTCATCAGGTCTTCCAGCTCGCCCTTGGCCGCGTTCAGACCGACGTTGCCTTCGGCTTCCTGCACCCGGGTAATCCAGATGGCACCTTCGAGACCGGCATTCTCGGCGATGAGGCGAGTCGGAGCTGCGAGCGCACGATACACGCTCTCCGCACCGGTCCTCTCGTCACCCTTGAGCTTCTTGATGGCCTTCTCCACGGCGGGACGAGCCCGCAGCAGTGCGGTGCCACCACCGGCGACAACGCCCTCTTCGAGCGCGGCGCGGGTTGCGGACAGGGCATCCTCGATGCGGTGCTTCTTCTCCTTGAGCTCCACTTCGGTGGCTGCACCGACCTGGACAACAGCAACGCCGCCGGCCAGCTTGGCCAGACGCTCCTGGAGCTTCTCACGGTCCCAGTCGCTGTCGGTGTTCTCGATCTCGGAACGGATCTGCGAAATGCGGCCATCAACGTCGGCCTTGTCGCCGCCACCTTCAACAATGGTGGTGTTGTCCTTGGTGATCACGATCTTTCGAGCGGTGCCCAACAGGTCCATGGTTGCGCCATCAAGCTTGAGGCCAACCTCTTCGGCAATGACCTGACCACCGGTGAGAATGGCCATGTCTTGGAGCATTGCCTTGCGGCGCTCGCCGAAGCCGGGAGCCTTGACGGCCACCGAGGCGAAGGTGCCACGGATCTTGTTGACGACCAGGGTCGCCAGGGCTTCACCGTCGACGTCCTCGGCGATGATCACCAGCGGCTTGCCGCTCTGCATGACCTTTTCGAGCACGGGCAGGAGATCCTGTACGTTGCTGATCTTGCCCTGGTTGAACAGGATGTAAGGGTTCTCGAGAACCGCTTCCTGACGGTCGGGGTCGGTCACGAAGTAGGGGCTGATGTAACCCTTGTCGAACTGCATGCCCTCGGTGAACTCGAGCTCGATTCCGAAGGTGTTCGACTCTTCGATTGTGACAACGCCGTCTTTGCCCACTTTGTCGATGGCATCGGCAAGGACCTTGCCAACGCTGTCATCGGCGGCGGAGATGGAAGCGACCTGAGCGATCTGCTTCTTGTCTTCGATGGCTACGGCGTTCTTGCCAATCTCGTCGACGGCGGCAGCTACAGCAGCCTCGATGCCCTTCTTGAGCACCATCGGGTTGGCGCCGGCAGTCACGTTCCTGAGGCCTTCCTTGATGAGGGCCTGAGCGAGCACGGTGGCGGTGGTGGTTCCGTCGCCGGCTACATCGTTGGTCTTGGTGGCGACCTCTTTGACCAGCTGGGCACCCATGTTCTCAAAGGGATCCTCAAGCTCGATCTCACGAGCGATGGATACACCATCGTTGGTGATGGTCGGGGCGCCGAACTTCTTGTCGAGCACCACGTTTCGGCCTTTGGGGCCCAGCGTCACCTTCACCGCATCGGCGAGCTTGTTCACGCCGATCTCGAGCACGCGGCGCGCTTCATCGTCAAATTTCAACATTTTTGCCATGTGATTACCTCTTAAGCGAGCTTCGCGAGGATGTCGCGAGCGTTGAGAATGAGAAGGTCTTCGCCTTCGATGGTGATTTCGGTGCCGCCGTACTTGCTGTAGACCACGGTGTCGCCGACTGCGACATCCATGGGGATCAGTTCGCCGGCATCGCTGCGGCGACCGATGCCTACAGCGACCACCTCGCCCTGTTGGGGCTTCTCTTTGGCAGTGTCGGGAATCACCAGGCCGCTAGCGGTGGTGGACTCGGCTTCCTTGGCCCGGATAACAATCCGGTCCTCAAGTGGTTGCAGTTTCATTCGTGCGTGCCTCCATTGGCGATTAGCACTCTCATAGGACGAGTGATAATGCTAGAAATCGAAGCGGCGCGTAACAACATGCCGCGGCTACTTTTTGGCAATCCTCCCCCGAGAGTGCCAATCGCCCCCCACTGCCCAAATTCCTGTGGATACCCACACTGGACGTGGCTCTCAGCTTGGCAGAACGTCCGAATGTGGCTATCAACCGGGATTTCACCGGCTCGGGACCCTTCAGAGCGCAGCAAGGGTTGCCCCAACTCCAGCTTCCAGGGGCGTCGGCACGCAATTGAACCGAGCCTCGAAGGCGGAAGAATCAAGCACGAAGTCGCTATCGAACTCGTACTGGAGCTCGATGAGCTCGCCGAGCGGCTTGACGAAGCGACCCAGGATCCCCAGCAGCCAGCTCGGCATGGCTGAGACCTTGCCCTCGACTTGCGCCGATCGAGCGACAAGTTGGGCCAGCTCCAGCTGCGTCACCGCCGGGGCCGTGGGACAGTGCCAAGCCCTTCCCCACGCCGACGGCTCCGAGGCGAGCGTCACCATCGCAGCGGCGATATCTGGCACGTAGGTGACCGAGTGCAGTGCTTGAGGTGAACCCACGATCGGAGCTCTTTTGCCGATGGCAGCGCGTTTCATGAACCGCTCCCCAAAGGAAGAGGCCACCACGCCGGGTCCGTAGAAGTCACTTGCACGAACCGCTGCCACGCGAAGACGTCCGTCCCAGTGCTCGGCCTGGAGTTCGTTCCAGAGCCGGGCTCTGACCCGTCCCTTGCGGGTCGTTGCGGTCAGAGGGAGTTCCTCGGTCATCGGACCCTCGACCGGTCCATAGCCGTACAGGTTCTCGAGAACGATCAGAGGAGCATCCGCTGCCTGGCAGCCCTCGACAATCGCACGCTGGAGGCCCGGGAACTCTTCGACCCAACGGTGATAGGGCGGCGCGGCCACATGAAAGACGATCGTGGCGTCGCCAATGGCGTCGATTGCCTGGGATGGGTCGCCGAGGTCTGCGGCAACCGCCCGTGACCCACGATGGGTTGATCCGGAGCGGGTGATCAGCAAGGGCTTCAAACCGAGCGCCACAAGTCGATCGACGAGGGCCCGACCGACCGGGCCGGCTCCAAGGACTGCGGGGCGAGCCAGAGTCTTGTCGGTTTCGGTTTCGCCACTCATGGTTCAACCGATCTCTTGAAGAACAACTGGGAGCATTGATCGCGCTAGCCCATCTGGGTTGTGTGTTCGGGCCTGACCACCATGACCACCCGTTCGTCGCCGGGCAGATGGAACGGGTACTCGTCAACGCCCATGTACTTCTTGGCCATGCTGTTGATGAATGAATGGTCACCGTCGTCTTCGACCCGCGTGACCTCGCCACGAATCTCGAGGTAACGGTACGGGTTCTCCGGGTCGGTGGCGCTCAGCGCTACCGAGGGGTTGGCTTCCAGATTCCGGAACTTCTGTCGACCCCGAGTGAGTGAGAACCTGATGTTGCCGTCGGCATCACCTCCGGCCCAGACCGGCGTGCTCTGAGGATTACCGGAAGGTCCGACCGTAGCTACATGCCAGAACGCAACCTTGGACAACATGTCTTGGTAGTTCTCAGGGATCGTCATAGACCCCATCCTACGGTCGACGTGTCTCCGGCTGAGCCCGATCTGTCGGCCGACAGCGACATTCAGAGCCAATTCTCGGCCCAGGGCGACACTTGATGTAGACCTCAGCCGAGATTTCGGTGAGGGGGGGTGAAGGGGTTAGAGGCGGAGGTTGGGGGTGGCGCCTGTGTCGAGGGCTGTGGGGCCGTCGGCTTGAAGCCGCCAGTGAGCCGCGGCAGCGATCATGGCGGCGTTGTCGGTACAGAACTGACGGGCCGGGACGAGGCCATCCACGCCGCGGCTGGCGCATTCGGCAGCAAAACGAGCCCGAAGCTCGGAGTTGGCGGCCACTCCCCCGCCCAAGCACGCCGTCTTCACTCCGAACTGATCCACCGCCTGCATACATTTCGTCACCAGCACGTCGACCACCGCCTCCTGGAAGCCAGCCGCCAAGGCATCGTTGGACGTCTCGGGATGTTTGCGCACGTAGTTGATGACCGCAGTCTTCATACCGCTGAAGCTGAAGTCGAGGCTGCCGTCCATCAACCCCCGGGGAAAGTGAATCGGCTCCCCCTCGAATACTTGGGCGATCCGATCGATCACCGGTCCACCCGGATAACCGAGCCCGAGGTACCGGGCGACCTTGTCGAACGCCTCGCCTGCGGCATCGTCGATGGTGGACCCGACTAGTTCGTAATCCCCACGGTCTTTCACGTACACGATCGATGTGTGGCCTCCGCTCACCAACATCGTGACCATTGGAACCTCGAGGTCGGGCCGTTCCAGAAACGCAGCAAACAGATGACCTTCGAGGTGATTCACACCCACGTAGGGCTTGTCCCAGGCCAGTGCCAGAGTTTTCGCAGCAGTCACGCCGATCAGAAGGGCTCCGATGAGGCCCGGCCCGTTCGTGGCGGCGACGGCGGTCAGGTCGTGCGGTGCCACTTCAGCTTGGTCGAAGGCCGTGCGCAACACCGGTTCGAGAGTCTCCAGGTGGGCGCGACTGGCCACCTCGGGAACGACCCCGCCAAAGGGTGCGTGTATCTCGATCTGGCTGGACACCACATTCGAGAGAACCCTGGTTCCGCCTTCCACGATCGCAACACTGGTCTCATCGCAGCTGGTTTCAATTGCCAGAATCAGATTGTCAGCCACGTACCCCACCGGTCCGTTCTCCGAGGCGTTGGAGCAATGCATCGTATTCGGCGCTGTCGATGTCGTGAGCCCACAGGATCAGTGCATCCTCACCATCGGGGTAGTAGCCAGCTCGAATACCAACCGGTCCCAGACCGAATCGGCGATACAGCGAAATCGCCAAATCGTTCCCGGCCCGAACCTCCAGCGTGGCGTTCCTGCTGCCGCCGGCCACGCTCCGCCGCAGTAGTTCGGCGAGGAGGATCCGTGCCAGTCCCCGACGCCGCATCCCGAGGTCGACGGCAACGTTCATGATGTGGACGTCATCCCCCACGAACATTGCACCTGCGAAACCGACGATGGCGCCATCGAGTGACCCGACCAGCCACAGACGTTCTTCAGGGCTCATGCGCAGCTCGCCCTCGAACAGCGCCCGTGACCACGGCGACGCATTGGCGGCCAGCTCGATTCGAGCCACATCATCGAGATCAGCGCTGGCGAATTCCCGCACCTGAAGTGCCGCGGACTCCGTCATGATCTACCAGCACCCCCCGGCCGTGTCTTGATGTTGATAGCGGCGTCAGGATCGCGCAGATACATCGGTTCGATCGCTGAAGCCGGAAGCGACGCGGTATCTGGTCCGATCAGCGCAGCGGCCGCAACGCTTGGCACCACGCCCCGATGGACCGAAGCAACCGCCTCGAACTCGTCGATGTAACGGTCCGCTCCATCGCCCACACACAGAGCATCAGCGGACAGGAGCGAAACAAGTTCAGCCGGGCTCACAACGAGCGGCTCGCCTTCGGCCGACATGTCGGCCGTGAACACTTGATTGCGGCGAGCGTCGATGACTGCAAACAGCGGACCGTCGTGCGAAGGGGCTGCCGCTGCCAGCAACTGAAGCGAGCTGACAGGGACAACAGGCACATCGAGGGCGAACGCCAGTGACTTCGCGGTTGCGATCCCCACCCGCATTCCGGTGTAACGACCGGGACCGATATCGACCACGATCCGATCGACACCCGATAGCGAAATCTCAGCTTCAGCCAGGACCGATTGCAGCATCGGAGTGATCTCCTCGGCATGCCGACGATCGGTCATGACTGATCGTTCGGCCAGAACATGCCCGTCTTTCGCGAGAGCGATCCCAACCAACGCAGTCGACGACGAGATGGCCAGAGAAATCACCATTCCACCTCTGCCAGCCGTTCCCGCCACCGGTCGAGAACTTGGGAGTCCGCCTCGACAGTGATCACTCTCTCATCCTCGTCATCGGAATCGGCGACCAGACGAACAACTAGACGTTCAACCGGCAAGACATCCTCGATGGTGTCGCCCCACTCGATCACGGTGACGCCACTCTCGATCAGCTCCGGCAGATCGAGGTCGAGCGTCTCCGCCAGATCATCGAGTCGATACACGTCCAGATGATGAAGTAGTTCTCGGCCCTGGTATTGCTGATGGAGGGCAAACGTTGGGCTGGTGACGCGATCGTCGACACCGAGACCCAGTGCGACGCCCTTGGCGAACTGGGTCTTTCCCGCACCGAGGTCACCAGTGAGCACGATCAAGTCCCCGGTCGACAATGCAGCGCCTATTTGCGCAGCGATGGAAACCGTATGATCCGGAGATTCGGATCGAATGGATGTGAGAACAACGGTGGACACGACCCCGTTAGTCTGCCTTGACAATGAGTCCGCCCACCGACACTTCTGACCCAGCCCGCAACGTTCTACCCTCCGATATCGAAGCGGCAGCTGATGTGATTCAGCCAAGGCTTCGGCGGACGCCGGTGCTGATCGACGACGACATCGTCTACAAGCTCGAACTGCTACAGCACAGCGGCACCTTCAAGGCTCGGGGCGCAACGCACGCACTTGTCAAGGCGATCGAGGGTGGGGAGGTTGGAGATGCCGGTGTGGTGGCGGCGTCGGGAGGTAATCACGGAGCAGCGGTCGCATGGGCGGCCAAGGAGCTGGGCGTGCCGGCCAACATTTTCGTGCCCACGATCTCTTCTCCCACCAAGGTTGAACGGCTCCGGTCCTACGGCGCAACCGTCCATCAGGTTGGCGATGTGTATGCCGAATCGTTGGCCGCCAGCCAGAGTTCATGGAACGACAACGGTGGCTTCAGCATCCACGCATACGAAGCCCCGAACGTGGTCATGGGAGCGGGCACATGTGCGATGGAAATGGAACAGGACGCAGGACCCCTCGACGTTGTCTTCGTGTCGTGCGGCGGAGGGGGCTTGGCGGCCGGAACCGCGGCGTGGTTCGACGGCCGAACCGAGCTTGTGATCTGCGAGACCGAAACCACGGACGCGTTTGCGGCGTCGGCCGCCGTCGGCCGCCGGGTGGAAGTGGAAGTGTCAGGCATCGCAGCCGACGCCCTCGGCGCCACGAGCATCGGAGAACTGGCGTGGGACATTCTGAGATCGACTCCGACCACGAGCGCAGTTGTCTCAGATGAAGAGACAATCGCGGCCCGTCAGTGGATGTGGGACGAGTTCCGGCTGCTGATCGAGCACTCGGCCGCAGTGGCTATCGCCGCCCACCGCAGCGGCCGCTGTGACACCGCGAGCAAACGAGTGGGAATCATCGTGTGCGGAGCGAATACGTCCTTTTGATTCCGCTCGCGTCGTCGGCGCCAAGGAGCGCCATGATCCACCCCTAGAGGAGCTCCACCATGAGGTCGGCTGCGTTTGAGAACGGCTCGGGACTCGCCTGGCTACGGCTGAGCACGAACGCTCCCTCGAGCGAACACAGGATGAGGTTCGCCAGTTTTGCCGAGCGATCAGGGGAGTAGCCGTTGGCCTCCAGGTACTGCGTCATGGAGTCCTCCCAGTTACGAAACGATGAAGCGCACGCGTCGGCCAGAGGCCCTGACCCCGGTTCGGTCTCGAGGGTCACCGTGGTTACCGGACAACCCTCCACATACCCCGATCGCTCCAACCAGCTGGCAAAGAGAGCAGCGAGACCACGGACGGCGAGATCCGGCGACTCACTCCGATCAAGGGTCGACTGAATCATGTGGTTCACGTAGCCATCGGCGGACTCGATCGCCTCGGTGGCGAGTTGCTCCTTACCTCCGGGAAAGTGGAAGTAGAACGAACCCTTCGGAGCTCCGCTCAGCTCGAGCACTTCGGCGAGGCCGGTGGCCGCATACCCCTGCCGGCACAGCAACCGGGCGGTGGTTCGAATCGCCCGTTCTCGAGCGTCGGAACTCCTCGGCATACCCGCACTCTACTTGATAGCGGTCGTATTATGGCGTTCACCATAGTACCGGGCTACGGTCGAGCCATGACCGATCTCGCCGACCCCGAAGCCACTGTTGCTCCGCTCTTGCCCCATGATCCGGATCAGTGGCATGCAACCGCCTGCATCCTGTGCGAGAACAACTGCGGTATCGAGGTGAAGGTGAGCGAACAGGGTCGGTTCACACGGATCAGGGGTGACAAATCCCATCCCGAGTCGAAGGGGTACACCTGCGAGAAGGCACTTCGGCTCGACCACTACCAGAACGGCCGCCACCGACTTACCACGCCGATGAAACGAATGCCCGATGGAACCCACCAACCCATCGACTGGGACACCGCTGTTGCCGAGATCGCCGACCGGCTTCGCACCGTCCGCAACACCCACGGTGGTGAGTCGATCTTCTACTACGGGGGAGGTGGGCAAGGGAACCACCTGAATCCCCCACACGGAATCGCACTGCACCGCGCCTTCGGCGGACGCTATCGCAGCGGTGCGCTCGCCCAGGAGAAGACCGGCGAATTCTGGATCGACGGGCAGATGGTTGGGGGCCACACCGTCGGCGACTTTCATCACACCGAGGTTGCGATCTTCGTCGGTAAGAACCCGTGGCAGTCCCACGGCATCCCCGAAGCACGCCGCGTACTGAAGGCGATCGCGGCCGACGAGAACCGGTCGATGGTCGTGATCGACCCGCGGGTCTCCGAGACTGCGGCCCTCGCCGATCACCACCTCCAGGTGAAACCGGGAACCGACGCATGGTGCCTCTTGGCTCTGCTCGGCACGCTCGTGCAAGAAGGTTTGGTCGACCACAACTTCCTTCGGGATCACGTGGTGGGCTCTGACCAACCGCTGGCCCGATTCGCAGTTGTGCCCGTCGCCGAATACTCCAACGTCTGTGGTGTGCCCGAGGACAACATCCGGGCCGCAGCTCGCAGGATTGCTACCGCGTCCAGCGCCTGTGTGTACGAGGATCTGGGCATCCAGATGGGCATCAATTCCACGCTCTGTTCCTACCTCAACAAGATGTTGTGGGTCCTCACAGGCAACTTCGCCAAGGAAGGCGGACAGAACCGTCATACCCATCTGGTCGACATCACCGGTGGAGGCCGCCAGTCGGGCGTCAGCCCAGTTACTGGCGAGCGGATCATCGCCGGCTTGGTGCCGTGCAATGTGATCCCGGATGAGATTCTCACCGATCACCCCGCTCGTTTTCGTGCCATGATCGTTGAATCCTCGAATCCGGTGTCGTCGCTGGCCGACACCCCCAGGTGGATCGAAGCCCTCGGATCACTCGATTTCGTGATTGTGATCGATGTGGCGATGACCGAGACCGCCCGCCACGCCGACTACGTCCTGCCTGCTGCCTCTCAATACGAAAAGTGGGAAGCGACGTTCTTCACCGGCGAGTTCCCCGAGAACGTCTTCCAGCTCAGGAGACCGCTGCTTCCTCCCGCTGAAGGAACACTTCCCGAAGCCGAGATCCACTCCCGGATCCTCAGGGCAGCACAGTTGATCCCCGAAGCAACGCTGGAGAGACTTCGCAACGCAGCCACGCAAGGACGGGCGGAGTTTGCGGCCGCCTTCTTCGATGCGGCAGCGGACAATCCCGTGGTAGGGGCAGCTGCGCAGATCGTGCTTTATGACGCACTCGGCCCGACACTGGCGAACGGTGCCCAGCCGGCTGCTCTGCTCTGGGCGATCGCTCATCGCATTTCGCCCAGGTTCGGCCCTGCGATCAACCGGGCCGGCATCGAGGGCGAAGGCATTGAACTGGGCGAGAACCTGTTCGAGGCACTTCTCGACTCCGAGCGAGGAGTGATCTTCAGCCGGGACGAGTACGACCACGTCTGGGACTACGTGAACACTCCCGACGGCAAGATCCACATCGACATTCCGGAGATGCTCGAACTGCTCGACGGGCTCAGGCCCGATGGTCCTCGTATCACCAGTACGGAGTTCCCATTCGTTCTCGCAGCCGGCGAACGTCGCTCGTTCACCGCGAATGCGATCATGCGGGATCCCGACTGGCGAAAGAGAGACAGGGGCGGCGCGTTGCGGATCAGCCCCACCGACGCCACCGAACTCGGCCTCGATGAGGACAGCAGAGTGAAGATCATCACGTCGAAGGGGGAAGCCATTGCAACGATCGAGATCACCGACATCATGCAGCCCGGCAACGTCTCGATCCCCAACGGGCTCGGACTCGACTACCCCGACGAATCCGGTGAGCACACGGCGATCGGCGTAGCGGCCAATCGGCTGACCGACACCGACCACCGCGACGAATTTGCCGGCACCCCGTTTCACAAACACGTCGCCGCACGGCTCGAGCCCGTGTAACGCACTAGCGTTGCCACATGCGGACAGTCCAGGTGACCAAGACCCTCGATGCCGATCAATCCAGCGTGTGGGCGGTGCTGTATGACTTCCCCAACATTGCTCAGTGGAACTCCGGTGTCCAAACGTCATTCGCAACAGGAACCGAGCTGGGGGTTGGAGCGCAGCGTCATTGCGATCTCAAGCCGACGGGCCAACTGGAGGAAACACTGGTCGAACTGGAGGAACCCAATCGCGCAGTGGTCAGTATCGACTCGGCCAAGCGCCTGCCGATGAAACGGGCCCTGGTCGAGTTCCTGCTCAGGCCCGCCGGAACCGGCACCGAGGTAACCGTCAATTACAACTATGAACCCAAGGGTGGACCTTTCAAGGGGCTGGTTGGCCGAGTGATGGACGGCCAGCTGGAAACGGGTTTTGGGGGATTTCTCGACGACCTCGGCACAGAGGCAGGCAGACGGGCCGGCGCATCCAGCTAGATCAATTGGTCAAGCGGAACGTGCCGGTACACCAGGCCGGGGCTCCCAAAGACCTCCTCGGACCGTTCCAGCGTCGCACCCAGTCGCTCAGCAACAGCGATCGACGGGCCATTCTGTGCGTTGATCAGGCTGATTGCGGTGTGCCAACCGAAGTCCTCATACGCCGACCGCAGTGCTCGCCGGGCTCCCTCTGTTGCAAACCCCCTTCCCACGAACTCAGGTAGGAGAGCCCAGGTGATCTCCGGTTCGGGCCAGCCCTCAGGGGCCCACATGCCGGTCCATCCGACCAACCGGCCGGATGTAGTTTCTTCCATAGCGAACGGGCCGAATCCCCGGAGGGCCCAGTGGCCGAGATAGGCGGCAAGCTTTCGCCACGCCTCCCACCTCTCGCATGGACCTCCGTACATGCTGCTCGAGGGATGCGCAAAGAAGGCTGCGACGTCGTCGAAATCTGATGACCCGAAGGATCGAAGGGTCAGACGTCGGGAGTTGAGGGTCGGGATTTCGAGGCCCATCCGCGCCACCTTAGGGTGGAGGAATGACCGATGCCGAAGCGATTCGATCCGCTCTCACACCCTTCTGGTCTGCCACCGGAACCACACCGACCCCCGCATTGCATGCAACACAGGCGGTGCAAGACCGGTCGGCCTTTCGTACCGGCTTGGCTGCAAGCGCATCGTGTGGCGCTGTTCTCGCAGCCGTCGCAGAGTTCGCTGACGAACCCGTGGCAACTATCGACCAGTCGCTCGCCTTGGCCAGTTTCTCCACCCATGCGCTGGTGAACGGCGAACCATTGCCGAAATGGGCAAGCCTTTCGGGTTTCTATCGCACCGCCGACGAACGCTTCGTACAACTGCATTGCAACTTCCCCCACCACGCTGCTGGCGCCGCCGCCAGGCTCGGAGTCGAAGAAGACCGCCAAGCCTTCGAGGCTGCGATCGCTACATGGAAGGCGCTCGATCTAGAGACTGCGCTCATCGCCGACGGAATGATCGGCGCGACGTATCGGACGATGGACGAATGGTCAGGCCACCCCCACGCCCGGGCCACAGGTGGTTTGCCACTTGTCGAAATGGCGCCACTCGCTCCGGGTGATCCGATCAACACAACCTCGCCGACGGTCGAACTACCGCTCTCGGGGGTTCGAGTGCTCGATTGTTCACGGGTTCTCGCTGGTCCAGTGGCCGGCCAAACCTTGGCCAACCTCGGTGCCGATGTCCTCCGAGTCGGAGCGGACCACCTGCCGCATGTGGAGACAGCCGTGATCGCCACCGGGACCGGCAAGCGGAACACATCGTTGGACCTGCGCTCGCCGCATGGTCGGGAGACCTTCGTACAGCTGCTCCGAGACGCCGACGTGGTACTGGACGCTTTCCGGCCCGGCGCCCTCGAACAATTCGGTTTCGGTCCGGTCGAGATCGCCGCCATCTCGCCCACCACCTCCGTCGTACAGATCTGTGCCTTCGATTGGGTAGGACCCTGGGCCGGCCGGCGAGGTTTCGACTCCATCGTGCAATCGACCACCGGGATCGCACTCGCCGGAGCCGAGATGAGCGGCAGCCAGACGCCTGTGCACCTGCCGGTTCAGACCCTCGACTACGCCACGGGCTTCTTCGCCGCGGCTGCCGCGATCAGAGCGATCCACCGACGCCACAAGTTTGGCGGATCGAGCAACGCAAGGCTGTCGCTTCTCCGCACCCGAAACTGGCTGGTCGGTCTCGGAGGGCCTGCAGACTTCACCCCTGGATCGATCGTTCCCACCAGCGAACAAACCCAGACGATCGACAGCGACTTCGGTCGGGTCGAGCTCGTCAAGCCCTTCATCGGACGGTGGCAACACGGGCCGAATCGGCTCGGTACCTCGCAGGCAACGTGGCTGTGAGCGCCACCTAATCGATCGGTTTCGTGCCCGCACGGCCGACCAGAGCTGCGATGAGTTCGTCGTACTCACCGATCCGGTTTCGCCAGTCAAACCGACGCACATCGACAGCCTCGGCGGTCGGGTCGAAGGATCTCACCGAAGCCTCCAGGGCTGAACCGAACGAACCCGGTTCGTACAGCTCCGCCTGACCCTCGACCACCTCCGGGTAGCTGAATCCATTTGGCAGAACCGGCCTGCACCCCGCCGCCAGCGCCTCCACCACGGCAATACCGAAGAACTCATGATCGGTGCAACTCACGACGATGTCGCTGCGAGCCATCCAGTGGCGGTAGCCGGCAGAGTTGAAAGGACCAGCGGCCAGGATCAGACCGTCGTAGTCCCTCAGCAGCCGCTCCCGAACCTCACTGGCTGGTGTCGAGTCAGAACCAGCGACTACCAATCTGAACTCGAGGTTGTTTGCCCGCAGACGACGGAGTGATCGCTCGAACACTTCAGGATTCTTGTCGTGCTCCCACCGATGAGGCCACAGAATCACTGGCGGACCATGCTCTCGAGACGTGGGTTCTGCCCAGCTCAGATCCACCCCGGGATAGACGACGCGACCCTTCGCTCTGATGAGGTCACAGGTCGCGACCCGCTGCTCTCTGGGCATCGCTGATTGCAGACGGTCCACCTGGGCCACGGCGATCTCCAGATGGTAGGCACTGTTGAACCACACCTCATCGGCCGCCAACATCGACTGCCAATTCCGTGCTGCTGAATCGAGGTCCCATTCCCCTGCTTGGTTCGGGTAGGCGCCTTGCGATTCGTGCATGTAGACCACCAGAGGAACCGTCCTACCGATCAATCCCCGGAGAACCGAGGCGTCAACGAGGCCACTGACGATCAAGAGATCAGGTGGAGTGACGCCGTGAAGTCGCTCCGCGAACCACGGTGCCGATGCCCGCAGACGCCACCGCCAGGCTCGATCTTCCAGTCCGACCACTTCGACGTCGTGACAGCTGTGTTCGGCCAGACCCCAAGCCCAGGCACCGTGTGACCCACCCAACCACGGCTCGCACAGCACCACTCTCATGGGGAGAGAGTATGGACCGAGCAATTAGGCTCGCACCATGCGAATCGGCGAACTGGCAGAACTCGGCGGAGTCAGCACCAAAACGGTTCGCTACTACGAGTCGATCGGGTTGCTGGTCGAACCGGCACGAACCGACAGCGGCTATCGGGACTATCCAGCCGATGCGGTCGAGCGCCTGGGGTTCATTCGCGACGCCCAGGCCTCAGGATTGACGCTGGCCGAGATCGCGTCGGTTTTGGAGCTCAAGCAGGCTGGGGAGCGATCGTGCGCTCATACAACTGCGTTGCTCGAGCGTCATCTCCACGAGATCGACGCACAGATCGAGCGACTAAGCGCTGCCCGGATCGCCCTGACCGAGCTCACGAACCGGGCCAGGGGAATGGACCCGGCCAGCTGCACCGATCCCAATCGTTGCCAGATCATCGCCAACTAGCCGCCCTCCGATTTGACCTTACACTCGACTAGAAGGTTTACACTTGGACCGTGAAAACTGTTGAGCGTACTGACATCGCAGTGACCGGCATGACGTGCGCCGCGTGTGCCAATCGGGTTGCCAAACAGCTCACCAAGGTCGACGGCGTTGCCGAGGCGTCGGTCAACTTCGCCACTGGCAAGGCCACGGTCCTCCACCACGCGGACGTGGTGGCCCTGAATCGAGCGATCGAGTCCATCGGATACGGGGTCGCCGCACCGGAGACCTCCGTGCAAGAGATCGAGGCCGAACGCGAGGACGATCTCCGTCGTCGCTTGATCGTCGCCGCTGTTCTGGCCGTTCCCGCCATGTTGATCGGGATGATCCCCGCGCTGCGATTCGACGGGTGGGAGTGGGTCGTCGCGGCACTGGCCACTCCCGTGATCTTCTGGTCGGGATGGCCGTTCCACCGTGCGGCACTTCTGAACCTGCGGCACCACTCCACCACGATGGACACGCTGGTTTCGATGGGGTCGACGGCCGCCTGGTTGTGGTCGGCCGTTGTCTTGGCGGCCAGCATCGAAGGAGGCCACATCTACTTCGAAACCGGTGCGGTGATCGTGACTCTGATCCTTCTCGGCAAGTGGTTCGAGAGCAAGGCCAAGCGCCGCACCGGCGACGCCATACGCGCGCTCGCCGATCTGGGCGCAACAACGGTGGTGCTCGAAGACGGCACCGAGGTCGACATCGAGGCTCTTCAGCCTGGGAATCGTTTCCTGGTTCGGCCGGGTGAGAAGATCGCCACCGACGGACGAGTGGTCGACGGGACCAGCTCCGTTGACGAGTCGATGATCAGCGGTGAACCGCTCCCGGTCACCAAGTCGATCGACGATGAAGTGGTCGGAGCCACCGTCAACACCAATGGGTCGCTGATCGTCGAGGCCACCCGGGTCGGCTCCGACACGATGCTGGCCCAGATCATCCGTATGGTCGATGAGGCTCAAGGCGGTACGGCCGACGTCCAACGGCTGGCCGACCGAGTTGCATCGGTGTTTGTCCCGACGGCCATCGGTATTGCCCTGCTCACCCTGATCACATGGCTGGCGACGGGGTCCGACGCCAACGACGCCTTCACCGCAGCGGTGGCGGTGCTCATCATCGCTTGCCCGTGCGCGCTCGGATTGGCGACACCGCTGGCGATCATGGTGGGAACCGGACGGGGCGCCCAGATGGGGGTATTGATCAAGGGCGGTGAGATTCTGGAAGACACCAGGACCGTCGATGCGATCGTGCTCGACAAGACCGGGACCGTCACCGAAGGTCGGATGGAGCTTTCTGAGGTCGTGGCACCGGACGCCGATCCCGACGAGTTGCTCCGGTTGGCTGCCGCGCTCGAGTCCCGGTCCGAACACCCCATTGCCGCTGCCATCGTGGCGGCAGCATCGCCTGACCCGTCCGGCCGGCGGGCTGAGATCTTCCTCAATCACCCCGGAAAAGGAGTGTCCGGAACGGTGGGCGGTCATCCCGTCAGGGTCGGACGGCGGTCGCTGTTCGACACCGTTCCCGACGCCCTCGAAGAGGTAATGGTGAAGGCAGAAGACTCGGGGTCCACCGCCATTTTGGTTGGCACACGAGGAACGGCTGAGGCCGTTCTGATCGTTGGTGACACTATTCGATCCACCTCGGCCGAGGCCATCACAGCGTTCCACGATCAGGGACTCGAGGTGACACTTCTCACCGGCGACAACCGCAGAACCGCCGAACATGTCGGAGCCGCAGTGGGTGTAGATCACGTGGTTGCCGAAGTGCTTCCCGCCGACAAGGTTTCCGAAATCAAGCGGCTGCAGGCCAGCGGTCACCGCGTGGCGATGGTCGGTGATGGGATCAACGACGCACCGGCGCTCGCTCAAGCAGACCTCGGGATTGCGGTTGGGACGGGTACGGACGTGGCGATGGAGGCCTCCGATCTCACCATCGTTTCGGGCGATCTCCGAGCCGTAGCCGACGCGATCGCCCTCTCCCGTCGAACCTTGGCGACGATCAAGGGCAACCTGTTCTGGGCATTCGCCTACAACTCGGCAGCTATTCCGCTCGCGGCTCTGGGCGTATTGAATCCCATGATCGCGGCCGGGGCGATGGGGCTGAGCTCGATCTTCGTGGTCACCAACAGCCTTCGACTGCGAGGATTCTCCGGCTACCGGCACGGTTGAGCCACCCAGCTTCCCGATATTCCGTTCCCCAGCCACATCCGTTCGATATTCCGTTCCAGGAGCACATGTGGTGTGCTGCCTCGACGGGATTTCGGAGAAATGTGCGCGAGGAACGGAATATCGTTCGCCAGCGGCCGGTCCGGGAGCGCGACGGGTTCAGATGCGACGAACCCGCGGTCCGATGCCGCAGGTGATCTCATAGTTGATCGTGCCCAACGCATCGGCCCATTCAGTGGCTGAGATCTCTTCGTCTCCCTGGCGACCGATCAGCACTGCTTCGTCGCCAGTGAGCACCGGCAAGTCGCCAACGTCGACCATCATCTGATCCATTGTGACAACGCCCGCGATCTTGCACCGTTGGCCGTGGACAAGGACCACTCCCTTCTTCCACCAACGCCGAGCAACCCCATCTGCGTACCCGATTGGGATTGTCGCAATGGTGGCATCGCTGGACAGCGTGGTGTGGAGTCCGTATGAGATCCGGTCTCCCGCCTTCAACCGTTTCACGAAGCTGACAGTTGACCACAGCTTCATCGCTGGCTTGAGTTCAACCAAGCCCTCGATGGCCGGGCCAGGAGGCATGCCATAGAGGGCAATTCCGGGTCGCACGACATCTCTACGAGCCCTGGGAACGGCAATCGTGGCAGCCGAATTCGCCGCGTGGCTCAGTGGAACGGCTACACCAGCGGCTTCGATATCGAAGAGCGCCGATTCGAAGACGTCGAGTTGCCGGTCGGTGTATGGGTTGCCGGGCTCATCAGCTACCGCCAAGTGTGTCCAAATCGACGACAACTCGAGGTGCGGCTGACTCGCCAGATACGTGGCCAGAGAAACAGCGTTCTCGGGCCGGACTCCGACCCGATGCATGCCCGTGTCGATCATGAGGTGCACGGGCAGAGTGGAACCACGGGCCGCTTCGATTGCCGCATCGCAACCTCGTTCGGTGTAGAGGGGTGGTTCCAATCGGTACCGAACACAATCAACCAGTTCCCCCGGATCGGGCTCGGAAAAGAGCCAGATCGGAGCGTCGAAACCCTCCTCCCGCAGTGCGATACCCTCCCCCACTTGGGCAACGCCGAGGCGAGTGGCCCCGCCCGCAAGAGCAGCAGCAGCCGCGGTTGCAGCGCCATGGCCGTACCCGTTTGCCTTCACCACCGCGCACACTTCACTGGTGAGCGCTCGGCCAGCAAGAGTTGCCGTGTTGAATGTAATCGCAGCTGCATCTATTTCGGCAAACGCTCTGGCCATCTAGTTCACGTCCGCAGCCAGACCCGGCGCAATGATGGTCCTGTCCAGAATCATGGCCATTTGCCCGGGTTCGAGATGGATGGCACCGATCATCATGAACCCGTTGACAACGGCCTCGGATCGAGCCCACGCCAGTACCTGACGGCGCTCATCGCTCCTACCGTCCCACCCGGCGTGCGAAGATCCATCGATCAGAAAGTTCGCGAGGTGCTGAGCTCCGGTCCCATCGAGCGAATCGAGCCAGACGGAGAGCCACTTGACCATCGGCAGGCCAAGATGGGTCAGTTGGCCGAGAACGTCACCGGCGTTGGCAAACTCAGGTTCGGTCATCAGGCAGGTCAGCCACCATGCGTCGGCCCATGCGGTGATGGCCTGCACGGCGGGCATGTCCCATTCGAGCCAGCCCGCCTCGCCGATCAAATCAAAGACCTCGTACGCGTGCCGATCTCCGAGTTCATCGGCCGAAACCAGTTCGAACAACCGGGCCAGCGAAGCTTCCAGGTCTGTGCGAGCGACAGCGAGGGCGGCGTCGGCAGCGAGTTCATCGACCAGAACCAGGTCGGATGGGAATTCGCGGCGGATGCGAACGAGTGCGGTAGTGAGCGGTCGTGGACAGCACGCTTCCACGTTAGGCGGGTGCGGTGGCCCCAGTGGGCTGCCCGGAAGCGGTTTCTATCCGAGGAACCGCGAGCGTTCTTCGGGCGTTGGGAGCCGACAAGTCTCTCGTTTGCCGAAAACGCGGTAGCGATTCTTGGCTACCAATCGGTACAAAAAGTCTCGAATGCTTCGTGGAACGATCATGAATCCGTACGCCAGTTTCCATGGGAACCCCAGCCGGCGGGCGATCCGCAGCACAGCCGTGGACCTGACGTAGGCGGCACCGTCTTCCCACAACACCAACGTGTCGGCTTCGAAGCCATCGAGGCTGGCCTGGCTGATGATCTCCTCACCGGCCTCGCTCTGGTTGGGGGCGAACTGGAATACACCCTCGGTGTCGCGTTTGATGATGAAGTCCACCGAGGCATTGCAGAGGTTGCAGACACCGTCAAACAGGATCACCGGCTGCTCCACCAGCCCAGGTTACCCAATCCAGCGCGACGCCAAATCAGAGATTGGAGCGGTGAGAAGGTCAACTACGGGGACATCGGCCAGTAGGTCGTCACGGAAGGTTGGTTCCCGTTCGGTTACCACATCGACCAGGCCTCGATAGCGGTTGCGGTAGCCCTGTAGTACGGCGCGAGCAGCGTTCGCATCGAGCGACGGCGCCAGCTTCAGATGGCAGAGGGTTATGCCCGTTGCCTCGGAATCCTTCACTTCAGGAACCATCAGTACCACTCGCCCGTCAGATCCGACGGTAACGAGGGCTTCTCGTTCGGCGGCCACGCGGTGCTTGTTACCTCGCAGAACCGGATCTCGTTCGGCCCGGCTCACGAGGCCAGCAGCGATACCGCTCTTGTCGAGAACGTGCAGGCTCGCGGCCCCTTCGGGGTCTCCTTCGATCCGGTAGCGCGTGTAGCCGACAACCTCGGCGATCGCAGGATCGATGGAGGAAAGCGTGCGCAGCACCCGGTACGTGAGCCGGTCGCGGGGGCAACCGGTGTCCAGCACTGCTTTCACAAGATCGGTTTGGAGCAGGCTTTCATCGCTTCGGCTGATTCCCACGGTCACAGTCTTGGCCTGGTGCTTGATTGCGTCAACGGGTCGGGTCAACTCTTCGATTGCCTCAGTGAGTGCCGAGGCGAGATCGTCGACAACGACGCCCGGGGTTCCCACCTTGCCGAACTCGAGCTGATAGTTCTCGAAACGGTTCTGACCCATGGCGAAACGGAGCATCGACGCCACCTTCACCGCGGTCGATGCTTCGAGGTGACCGTTGTACTGCTTGGTCCTCAAGCCGTCGAAGAAATTCTGGGCGAATGGCTCGAGGTCGTCACCAAACTCATCGAACCACCCCGGGTCGGTGGGACTCACGTACTTCTCGATCAATCCCCGAGCCTCTCGCAGCGGGCGGGCGGAACCATCGATCGCCAGGGCGGCTTCGTAGCCGAACAGATGCCCGACAACGGTGGAGAGAATGAACGCGAGCTGGGGATGGGTCTCCGGGACTGAGATCACCTCCAGAGCGGCCTTGAACCGGTTCTCCCCTTCGGTGGCGACAACAATGGGAGCGGCTTGGTGGGCCCGGAATATCGCCACCTCTTTTGCCACGTCGTCGGCATTGGAACCCTGAAGCCCAGCAGCACAGACGAAAATGAGCGGCTCAGAGGAAAGGTCGATGTGCTTCTTGTCTTCTGTGACATCACATGCGATCGACTTGTAGCAGAGCTCACTGAGTTTGATCCGCACCTCATTGGCGGCAACGAAATTCGGACCGTTACCCACCATCGCCCAGTACCGGCGGCTGAGTACGTGCCGACCGGCCGCCACCGCAATCTCTTTGCGTTTGGCGAGGGTTCGAACCATCGCATCGGGCATGGCGCGGAGCGATGCCAGCAGCGACTGAACCTCGGCGGTGGGAACAGCGGAGTTTGGGACATGATCGCTGATAGCAACTGCGAGTAAGAAGCCCGCTGCGATCTGGGCATAGAACGCTTTGGTGGATGCAACGCTCATCTCGACGTCGCGGCCATCGGAGGTGTAGAGCACCCCATCGCTCTTGTCGACCAGATCGCTTCCTCGCCGGTTGACGATGGCGAGCACCCGAGCGCCGCGCGCCCGGAGAATGTCAACAGTTCGGTTTGTGTCAGTCGTTGTACCGCTCTGACTGATCGCAACGATCAAGCAGTCACTCATGTCGTTGTCGATCCCAAACCCGGACAACTCGGTCGCAGTTACTGCGATCACCGGGATCCCCGTTCCGGCAAGGGTCCATTGGAGTGCTCCGGCTACGGCTCGACCTGCGATTGCGGCAGTGCCTTGCCCGATGACAAAAACTCGTTCGAATTTGCCGGTCCGAAGTTCTTCAATGAGCTCCTTGTTCAGGGTCTCCGAGGCCAGACCGACAGCTAGTCCTTCGCCGGATTCGATCAATCGGCCTCGTAGTGTCTTGCGAAACGACTCGGGTGATTCCACGATCTCTTTCAGGAGGAAGTGGGGGGCATCGCCACGATCGATGTCTCGGGTTGTGACCTCAGGGGCGATCCACTCGGCAGAGTCGATCGGCAGAGGAGTCCCGTCGTAACTCACCCGGCTGAGACCCTCGACGTGGCCGGCCAAGCCGCCGCTCAACCGGATGATCTGGCCCTGTGAACCGGTGAGGTTGTTTGGATCCGATGGCGTCTCACCGTCCATGCGTATGTACGAGGTGGCATCTTCCACTACGCCGTAGGGCTCGGACGCCACGACGAACATGTCGTCGGATCGACCGACGAAGACACCCTGGCCCGAGCCACGCAGGCACAAATGAAGGTCCGATGGGGAGTCGGTGGTACTAACTCCGATCGCGACGGAACCCTCGAAATGAACGACGGCCGAACGAACCGCTTCATCGAGATGCTGTCCGGCAGCCAGCTGCCGACTGATCGTGGTGGGGATCACTTTGGCGTCGGTGGTGATCTCGGTCTGAATCTGCAGCGACTCGGCGGCGATGATGTCCGCAAAGTTGTCGACATCGCCATTGAGCACTCCGAGGACGTAGGGCCCGTCCTCCCCGCCCACTTCCTCGCTGTTCACCGGATGGGCATTCGGTTCCGAAATGATTCCGATGCTGGCCCAGCGGGTATGACCCAGGACCGTTGCTTCGGCCCGTTCGTCGGCGAGGGCCCTGGCGAGCAACTGATCGTTCTGTATCGCTTCTCTCATCGTTGCGGTGTTGTCACCCAATTCGCCGATCTCGGCAGCTGCCTTGTAGACGAAGCTCATCAGACCGTCGGGCGTGCGCACAGCGGTGTGGGTGAAGAGGGGCGAAGAATCGCGGCGCGAAGCAACCATCGAAGCGATTTCTGGATCAGACAAATCAAGGTGATGGTTGCGAACCAACACATGAAGACCTGCAGAATCCCGGCCCCGAACTTCGAGTCGGTCCAGAGCGCTCAACGCCTGCTGGATACTCAGGTAGGCAGTGATCGCTGCCCCACCGGCGTCGGGCCCAGCGAGGGCGGCAACCTCACGGGCGGTACGAAGTCGGTCGCGGTCGATAGCCCACAACGCATCACGTAGGAGGGTCAGGTCCTGGTTGCGGGCCTCGAGATCGTCCCCTATTCCGGCTTCGATGTCGGCTTCGATTTGATCAACCTGAGCCGTAGCGCCGATCAGGCTGGAGGAGATCAATTTCGCAAGCTCACCGTCGGCCAGCAGGGCTCGAACGCCGGCCTCACCCTTCAGGAGCTCATTCAGCTCGCCGTAACGAGCACCGGCGGCGGCAGCGTCGGGTAGGAGTTCAGAGGCCGATTGCAGGAGTGACTGGACTTCGGACCTGGTGGGGATGGCCCGGTCTGTCCGGCGTCTCACGATCGCAATGATTCCACACATAAAAACCCACTTCTTCTCGGTCCGGCCGCATTGGCTCCCTTCCCATCGGAAGAAACACCTAACCCGTAAAGGATAGAGCAGCGGCTATCAGGGTGTCAGCAGTGGCATCAGCCACAGACTGGTCGGCATGTTCCACCATCACACGGAGAAGCGGTTCGGTCCCGGATAGTCGAACGAGAATACGTCCCTCGTCGGCCAGTTCTCGCTCTGCAGCCTCGATGGCGGGACCAAGCTTCCTCGATCAGTTCGGGGTGCTGTTCGTTCATCCTGAGGTTCTTGAGGACTTGGGGGTACTGCACCATGACCTCTGTCGCCAGTTCGGCCAGCGACCGACCAGACCGAGCCACGACGCTGAGTAGCTGTAGGCCAGCGAGCATTCCGTCACCGGTTGGGGCGAGGTCGGCACAGATCACATGGCCGCTCTGTTCCCCTCCCAGGACGTAGCCGCCCGCGGCCATCGCTTCGAGCACGTAGCGATCGCCGACACCGGTGACTACCACGTGTATCTCAGCCGCCTCCATGGCACGTAGGAACCCCAGGTTGCTCATTTGTGTCACGACGACGGTGTCATGGGGTAACTTGCCGCGCTGCTTTCGATCGACGGCGAGGAGAGCAAGGATCCGGTCACCGTCGACGATTCCCCCTGTGTGATCGACCGCGATCAAACGATCGGCATCTCCGTCGAACGCGAGACCAAGATCGGCACCATGTTCGAGCACCGCCGACACGAGAGCTTCGGGATAGGTCGAACCCACCCCATCGTTGATGTTGGTGCCGTTGGGGTGGTCGCCGATCACATGAACGGTTCCACAAACCTGTTCGAAGATCTGGCGGGCCCAGGGAGCGGCTGCGCCATTGGCGCAGTCGAGGACCACGGTCATGGCTGAAAGGTCGGCATCGGCGGCCTGTAGTACCGAACCCAGATGATCGATGGGGCTAGGCAACGAAATCGCCGAGCCGGGCCGGATCGGTCCGTCGGGCAGCTCCGGAGAAGGTTCGGAGGGCAATCGATGGAGGAACGCCATGTACGCCTCCTCGATGTCGGCCTCATCGGCGTCGGTCAGTTTGCGACCGCCCGGTCCGAATACCTTGATTCCATTGTCGTGATAAGGATTGTGACTGGCGGAGATCATGACGCCAACCGTGCCGTCGTCAGCGTTGGCCACAGCGGCCGCAACCGCCGGAGTGGGAACGACACCGAGAAGCAGCACGTCGACTCCGCTCGACACGAACCCTGCCACGAGGGCAGCTTCGAGCATCGGGCCCGATTCACGGGTGTCTCCCCCGATGTAGACCCGCCGGGGCAGCAGGGTAAGGCTCACGCCACGAGCCAGCGCAGTGGCAACCTCGGGGGTGAGATCGAAATTGGCGAGGCCGCGGACTCCGTCGGTACCAAACCGGGGTGCGGGCATGGTCTATGGGATCCTCGGCCGTCCTCGAGTTCGCAAGCGACCTAGCGCTTGGAGTACTGAGGTGCCTTCCGGGCCTTCTTCAGGCCGTACTTCTTGGATTCCTTCTTCCGTGGGTCGCGGGTGAGCAGGCCAGCTGCCTTCACGCCGCCGCGGGCCTCGGGGTCGATATCAATGAGCGCACGAGCGATTCCGAGGCGGAAGGCTCCGGCTTGACCGGACAACCCGCCGCCGTGGAGGTTCACGACGATGTCGTAGCTGTCCTCTGTGCCCGTGACCCGAAGGGGCTCGGTGATCAGGGTGCGGTGCACGGCCGAAGGGAAATAGTCTTCAAAGGACCGCCCGTTGGCGGTTACCTGGCCGGTGCCGGGCTCGAGGCGAACACGGGCCACAGCCTGCTTGCGACGACCGGTTGCGATGGTGACAGACATTGGTTCTTCGTTCCTCAGCGATTTCCGGGCTCCCGGCGGGCTCCGGGAATATCGAGTGGTTTGGGTGATTGGGCAGCGTGGGGGTGGTCGGGGCCGGCGTAGACCTTGAGTTTGGTGGCCTGCTGGCGACCTAGCCGATTCTTGGGGATCATGCCCACAATGGACGCTCGGACTGTGTCGGCTGGTTGGCGATCCAATGATTCTTGATAGGTGCGGGTGGTGAGACCGCCCGGATATCCCGAGTGGGTATGGATCAGCTGGCGATCGGTCTTGTTGGAGGTCATGCGCACTTTGCCGGCGTTGATGATGACCACGTGATCGCCGGTGTCGATGTGTTGGGCATAGGTGGGCTTGTGCTTGCCCGCGCAGTATGCGAGCAACCTCGGTAGCCATACGTCCGACGGTCATACCCTCGGCGTCGACGATCCACCAGTCACGCTGGATTTCTGAAGCCTTGGGGCTGTAGGTCTTGACCTGCTGCTTGATAGTCATCTTCATTCCTCTGGTCTGGGCTCGGCCGAGCCGCAGCAGCCGCTGCGAACACGCAGAGCCGACCCAATATCGTATAGGCGGTTGGCCACCGTCCCACCGACGTCGGCCATTGGTATCGAACAGGCTGCTCGTTTGGGAGGCATCCGGTCCAAACAGCTTGATCAGTACGAGACTTCCCACAACATGAGGCCATGGGGCGGCGCTGGCGACGGAGCGGCATTCCGATCCCTCGCTTCCAGAACCTTCACCACATCTTCAGGGCAGCGCCGACCTGCGCCAACCGCCACCGCCATTCCAACGATGCTGCGCACCATCTGATGGCAGAACGCCGGTCCTGCGATGTGGAATCGCAGCCGCCGATGGCCAGCTTCGTCGCGGTGTTCGGTCCAGGCCGCACTGTCGATGCGACGAACCAGCGAGTGCGGTTCGTCCCGATCACCCTGCCTGGGCCGTCGGCAGAATGATGAGAAGTCATGCTCGCCTAGCAGATGCTGGCATCCCCGGTTCATCGCGTCGAGGTCGAGCGGTTCCTTCACCCACCATTCGGTCCGTGCCGAAAACGGCATCGGATGGGGATGGTTCAGAACGGTGTAGCGGTACCTGCGGCCGGTGGCGGAGAAACGAGCATGGAAGTGTGGCGATTCAGCGACTCGGAGGTCGGAGGCTACGACCTCCTGCCCGAGGCGGGAGTTGATGCTCTTGATGACACGAACCGGGTCAAGGGTTGCGTCGGTGTCGAAGCTCAGGACCTGTTGGCGACCATGGACGCCGGCATCGGTACGGCCCGACATGTGGATCTCCTCGATCGGGCCCAGGATCGCTTCCAACACCGGCTGTAACTCGCCGACCACCGTACGCACGCCGTCGTTGGGTGCAAGGCCTCTGAAGTTCGTGCCGTCATAGGCAATCGTCAGACGGTACCGAGCCACGGTGACAGGCTACGCCTTGAGTCGACACCCACCCGCCCGCTACGTCCCGAATCGACCCTCACCCGCACTACCCGGGTATCAGTCCATCATCGACACACTCGGCGGGCCTTGGTCGACAATACGAGCGAGGCCAGCAAGCAACAGGCGAGGCGAGAGGCCCCCGGAGGGAGAATCAGCCGTTCCGGGCCGACCCGAAGGGCCGGTTCGTCAAGCGAGCCGCGCCTGCGAGTTGTGAGCGCCAGCGAGCAACTCGGTTAGTGACGAGGCGCGCCAGCGCAGAGGAACGGCGACCCCGGAGGGAGAATCAGACGAGTTCGATTTTGGCCATTGGGGCGTTGTCGCCCTGGCGGGGACCAAGTTTGATGATCCGGGTGTAGCCACCGGGACGGTCGGCGTAGCGGGGGCCAATCTCATCGAACATCTTGGTGGTCATCTCAACATCGCCGAGGTAGCTCAGAACTTGACGGAACTTGTGAAGATCCTTGTTCTTGGATTTGGTGATCAGACGTTCGGCGATGGGGCGCATCGCCTTGGCCTTGGCCTCGGTGGTCACAATGCCCTCGGCAGCAATCAATGATGCGACGAGGTTGGCCATCATCAGCTTCTGGTGGGCAGCCGATCCGCCGAAACGACGGGTCTTGCGGGGTTTTCCGGGCATGGACTGATCCTTCTCCTGCGAAGATCGGCGGGCTAGAGCCGACCGGTGCGCAGCGCCAGGCCGCGCTCTTCGAGCTTCTCAATGACTTCGTCAAGGGACTTCTGACCAAAGTTGGTGATGGCCAGAAGGTCATCTTCGGACTTGGTGAGCAGTTCACCAACACTGTTGACCTGGGCGCGCTTGAGGCAGTTGCGGGGACGCTCGGACAGCTCCAAGTCTTCGATGGGGAGCTCGAGGTCGGGTGAACCGGTAGCGGCCGCAGGAGCCTCGCCGAGGGTAAGACCTTCGGGCTCTTCGCTCATCTCTTCCACCAACTGGACGAGGGTCCGAAGGGTGGCGCCGGCTGATGCAAGTGCATCGCGCGGTGCCATGGCGCCGTCGGTTTCGATCTCGAGAATCAGTCGGTCGTAATCTGTGCTCATCTCAACGCGGGTCGCCTCGACGTTGATCGATACGCGACGAACCGGAGAGAAGATTGCGTCGACAGGAATCACGCCGATCGTGGTCGATGAGCCAGCTTGCATGCTGCTTTGCCAGCCTCGGCCCTTCTCGACGGTGAGATCGATCGCCAACCGGCCCTTGGCATCCAGTTTGGCCAGGGGAGCATCGCTGTTGAGAATCTCGACTTCGGGGGGACAGGAGATGTCACCAGCTGTCACATCGCCGGCACCCCTCGCATCGAGACGAAGCGAAATCGGCTCTTCGGACTCGCTGGTCAGGACGATGTCCTTGATGTTCAGAATGATGTCGGTGACGTCTTCGACCACACCCTCGAGGGTGTCGAACTCGTGCAGGGCTGCGTCGAACCGAACGCTGGTGACCGCCGCTCCCGGTATCGAGGACAGCAGGGTGCGACGGAGCGAGTTGCCGAGCGTGTGGCCAAAGCCGGGCTCGAGCGGACCGATGGCGAAGCGGCCGGTGGTCCCTTCGCCGTCATCAAGTTGTTCAACGGTGGGACGCTGAATAATGAGCATCGAGTCTGCTGTCCTTTAGTAAGAGGTTTGGGGGAGTGAGAGGGTTACTTGCTGTACAGCTCGACAATGAGCTGCTCGCGGATCGGGATGTCGATCTGCTCGCGGAGGGGTTCGCCGTACACCTTGATCGCGTAGGCGTGATCACCCTTTTCCAGCCAAGCCGGCGGAGTGCGATCGAGCACGTCGACGTTCCATTGAAGGATGGCGTTTTCTCGTGATGCCTGCTTCACCTCGATGAGGTCGCCCTTGCGAACACGGAAGGAGGGCACGTTCACACGCTTTCCGTTGACCGTCACATGGCCGTGGCTCACAAACTGGCGTGCTTGGGGCCGAGTTGCACAGATGCCAGCGCGATAGATGACGTTGTCGAGACGGAGCTCGAGCAGCTGGAGCATGTTCTCACCGGTAACGCCTGCGCGGCGGTTGGCTTCGTCGTAGACGTTGCGGAACTGCTTCTCGGTGAGACCGTAGGAGAAACGAGCCTTCTGCTTCTCCTGCAACTGAACGAGGTACTCAGAGTTGGAGTTCGGACGGCGCCGGGTGCGTCCGTGGACGCCCGGGGGGTAGGGGCGCTTCTCGAGAGCGAGCGCTTCACCGCGGGTGCCGAAGATGTTGGTGCCGAGACGGCGGGAGACTCGGGCGCGGGGACCGGTATAGCGACTCATTGTGCTGTGACCTTCATAACGATGTGACTCCTCAGACCCGGCGACGCTTGGGAGGACGACAACCGTTGTGGGGAACGGGTGTGACGTCTTTGATGCCGGTTACTTCGATACCTGTGTTCTGAATCGAACGAATAGCGGTCTCGCGGCCCGAACCCGGACCTTTGACCTGCACGTCGACCTTGCGTACACCGTGTTCCATCGCCCGACGGGCAGCAGCTTCAGCAGCCATCTGAGCGGCATAGGGGGTCGACTTCCGCGAGCCTTTGAAACCCACATTGCCCGACGACGCCCATGAAAGGACATTGCCCTCCTGATCGGAGATCGCAATGATCGTGTTGTTGAAGCTCGACGAGATGTGGGCCATCCCGTGAGTGACGTTCTTTCGTTCCCTGCGACGAGGCTTGCGCCCGCCTTTACCCGGCTTGGCCATCTCTATTTCGCTTTCTTCTTGCCAGCGACGGTGCGCTTGGGACCCTTGCGGGTGCGGGCATTGGTCTGGGTGCGCTGACCACGAACAGGTAGGCCACGGCGGTGCCGGAGGCCCTGATAGCAGCCGATCTCCATCTTGCGCTTGATGTCCTGGTTGACTTCTCGCCGAAGGTCGCCTTCGGTCTTGGTGTTGGTGTCGATCCAGGCTCGAATGCTCAGAATCTCGGCCTCGGTGAGGTCCTTGACCCTGGTTGCCGGGTTTACGCTCGTGGCCTCAACTATTTGGTTGGCGGTCGAACGACCGATACCGAAAACGTATGTGAGAGCAATATCGACCCGCTTCTCACGGGGGATGTCTACACCGGCGATACGCGCCATGTTCTAGCCTTGCCTCTGCTTGTGGCGGGGGTTGGTGCACAGCACCCTGACCCGACCGTTTCTCTTGATGATTTTGCAGTTGTCACAGATTGTTTTGACGCTTGCTTTGACCTTCATGGCCTGAATCCTTCTTGGTTACCGAGAGCATTCCGCACTGGCGTGGGGTTGCTCGAGGTGCGCTCGGAGAGAGTTACTTGTACCGATAGGTGATGCGGCCACGGGTGAGGTCGTAGGGAGTGAGCTCCACCTGCACCTTGTCGCCCGGCAGAATACGGATGTAGTGCCTCCGCATCTTTCCTGAAATGTGGCCGAGGACCTCGTGCCCGTTGTCCAGTTCGACCTTGAACATGGCATTGGGCAACGACTCTCTCACTGTGCCTTCCAGCACGATTGCATCATCTTTGGACAGAATGCTCCTCCTATGCGAGACCGACCGACCATGCTAACCCCGCCCCTACACCATTCCGACGCGAAATTCATGATTCCGCCCGAGTTTGCTCGTTCCTCGCTCCGGGTCGCTCCAATCGCGGGAGTCAGGACCACTCTGGGTTCTAAACGACGGTGGCGCCGAGAAGTGAACCGACCGCGAAGGTCGCAGCGCAGGCCGCCGCCGCCAAAATGACCTGGCGAGCAGCGGTACGGAAGGCGGATCGCTTGGTGAACGTCGCTAACGCCACCCCAACCGCGGCCGACGCACCCAGACCCACCAATGCCGAGTAGATCGCCGCATTCGTCCCCTCGGTGAAGAACCACGGAATCAGCGGCAGTACTGCGCCGACGGCAAACGCAATAAAGGAAGTGACCGATGCGAGAAGTGGATTGCCAACCTCCGCGGGATCAACTCCGAGCTCCTCCCGAGCGTGAACTTCAAGCGCTACCTCGGGATCGGCCATCACCGCGGTCGCGATATCTCGGGCCTGATCAGGATCCACACCTCGCGATTCATAGATCTTGGCCAACTCATGGGTTTCTGCCCGAGGGTTCTTGGCCAAAGACTCGCGTTCGCGTTCGAGCTCGCGCTCCACCAGTTCGGATTGCGCCTTCATCGACACGTACTCGCCGGCCGCCATGGATGCCGCACCAGCGAGGAGCCCGCTGAGTCCCGCTATCACTACGCTGCCGGCCGTTTCTGCCGCGGCGGCAACGCCGAGTATCAGGGCAACATTGGAGACCAAACCATCGCTGATCCCGAAGATGGCCGCCCGCTCGGCGCCGCCCTGGACATCGCGATGGACGTGCACCATGTGTGAATGATCGTGGGGGGTGTGATCATGGTCCTGTCCCATCCCCCAATCCTACGTGTGCCCTGACCCGGCGCGAGGAACGAGCAAACTCGAGCGGAATCGAGATTATTGATAGGACACGTATGTGGGATCGGGATTGGCTCGCTGCAAGAGCTGAGCCGGTGTCATGGTGGGAACGTCCTCGTCGTAGAAGATCTTGATGCCTTTTTCGAAACGGGCCGGCATCAGCGTGTCGTAGTCACCGATCTTGGCCGCCGGTCCTCCTTCGCCGTCAGCGTGGAACAGGATCCGAACCCCGGGTGGACTCTCTATGAGATCGGGATTGGTCACCATGTCTCTCCTGAACCTGTGAATGATCAGGATCTTCGGGGGAAGATCGTTGGCGCCAACCAGTCCGCTGAGATAGGCCGAGACACGGTTGATCTCAGCGGCGTCGAGAGAGCCGATTCGCCCGCTGGGCGTCTGGTTCGGCCCCACCACCCACTCCGGATCCAGGGCCAGGCCCACTTCGGGCTCGATCAGCAGAGTCTCATAGGCCTGGGCTTCGTCGAGCACGTCGGCCCTGCCCGGCTGTATGTCGAGAATCAGGCGTCCATCCACGGTTCGGATCACGTCGAGATAACGACGCAGTTCGGCATCGGTTGCTCTGCTGCGATAGAGCCGATCCGGGCCCGGGCTTGCCGTCACGAGTGTTGAGATCAATTCGAACGCCGGGACGATGGGGCGGCCGGTGACCTCGTAGGGGGCAGCCTGGGCTCGCAACCGCTGCAACGCTTGCTCGGGCGTTCCCTCCCCGGCGACTCCGAGGACCGGAGCACGGGGATGACCGTAGAACGCCACGATCAGCTCGCCGGTGGGATCCGCAGTTGGATCGACGGCAGCAACAAATTCGTAGTCGACGCTCGAGACGGCGAACCCTTCACCCGGGGTGGGTGTGGCCGCAAAGACCGTGACCACCACTTGGCCCTTGACCGGAACCTTTGAAGAGGCCGCGAACACCAGCACCGCCGGATCCGCAGGATCGGACACCACGGTGCCGGTGACCCGCACTCCGTCCACAGCGACGACCACCGCGCTGGAGGCGACGTCGACGTCTCTGTCCAGACGGATGCGAATCCGGTCCACCGACCCCGTAGCGCCAGCGGCCGGACTCGATTCCACGATCGACAGGTCGGGCTGGAGGATTCCTTCGGCCGAGGCGAGGATCTGTTCCGAGATCGCAGCCCGGGCGACTCCGTCACCGAGTAGCCCAACCCAGTAGGCAGCCCCAGCCGCGTCCGGCTCGCGGTCCAGCAACGTTCGATACAGCGCGGCGATGAACGCTTCATCGGTTCCACCGGCGACGAGAAAGTACTCTTGGGAGGAGAGCAGCTGAACCGAAAGAGACCTTGAGCTGAGCCGATCGACCAGTCCCACAGCCCAGTAATCGTGGCCTGACGGATCGGGGCGACGCTCGAGGATCGCCTCGTACGCGAGGGTCACAAGCTTTCGTCGGTATTCGGTGCTGTCTCCGATCGCCTGAACAACTTCGCCGGGTCGAACACCTGCGTCGATCAATCCTGCCCAGTAGGCGCCACCGTCAGGGTCGGGGGACCGGCCCAGCAGACCTTCGTAGGTGGCGTCTACCAGCGCCACCGCACCGGAGGAGTTCTGCACGGCGGCGGAGGCCGGCGTAGCGAACACACAAACACACACGAGAGCCAAGAAACCGCGAACCACCCAAGAATTCTCCCGCAGACCGACCGAGGGCACGCGGATGGCGGATACGCCAGCTCTCAGGGCCGAGTTTGACACCGGTAGTAACATCGAGAACATGGCGAACGCACCGTTCGACCGACTGCCGCCGGCGCTTGCTACGGGGCTGCAAGAATCTGGATTCATCCGGATCCTCACCCCCGCGGAACAGCTGTACAGCGAAGGGGCCTATTCCAACAGTGTCTATGTAGTTCTCGACGGCCTTGTTCAGCTGGCAAAGTACTCTCCCAGCGGCGGTCACACGCTTGTGGCCATCCGCGGAGCGGGCGACCTGGTGGGACAACACTCCGCCCTCGATGGTGGCCCAAGACTGGTCGACGCGTCCGCCCTCACGCCGACCCGGCTGGTCTGCATGTTGCGGTCACGGTTCGAGTCCCTCGTGCGGGACGACCCCGATGTGGCGTTGCTGCTCCTCGGTGAGCTGAGCGGCTATGTCCGAGAACTCGTCGACCATGTCGGGGAACTGCTCGACGAAAAAGTGGCGGTCCTGATGGCTCGCCGACTGGTGCAGCTCGCCGTCGATCCCAAGCTAGAACCGCTGCGTACGATGGAAGGGCACACCATCGTCATCCAGTCCCTGATGTCGCAGGCAAACCTCGCCGGGTGGGCGGGTGTGTCGCAGCGAGCGGCGGGAGCGGCCCTCCATGACTTCCGCGACGAAGGCCTCATCTCTACCAGTCGGCTTCGTATCGAAATACTGGATCTCACCGGGTTGCGTCGTCGGGCCAAGGTTGTTTGAAGGCCTCGATCAGCGTCGCAGAATGTGCCGGATGGCCCAGACGAACGGTTGCGTACGTGCAAATCTGCATAGACGCCCGCGGTCCATCAGTTGAAAGTGGAGAACAAACACGTTCCGGTCGAGGTGAGGACAGGTCACATGCAGCTACAAACCCCCATTTCCCAAGGCGCTTTCACGGCCGCCCCGTTCGGCACCGAGTCTGGTGTCTACATGAAACGAGCGGGCGAACAGCAACGCACCTCCGCCTGGATGGGTCTCAAACGCCGGATCTTCGGACCCGCGACACGTTCGGACCCATCGATCAACTGCGAGCTCGAACTGTTCGCAGGGCTGAACGAGGATGAACTTGACGCCGCAGCGAACGTGTTGTCCGTGTTCGACGTGGCTCCGGGGTCAGTTCTGGGGAGACAGGGGAGTTCATTCCGTGACTTCACCGTCATCGTCTCAGGGCAGGTGGTTGTCTCACAGGACTCGGTGCCGGTGGGCATTCTCGGCCCCGGTTGTTGGTTCGGCGCCTATGCGATCGGGCCCGATGGCCCAAGGCGTCGCGCGGTCTCATTCGACGCCATTGCGCCAACTCGGGTGGCGGTGGCAGACCCTCGCGGCTTCACAGCACTGATGCAGTTGGAACTGGTGGCCGAGCGAGTGCATGTCATGATCGAACGCCGCCGAGAGTTCAACGATCGACCCGAAACAGCGAAGCAATCACACCATCATCTCGAAGAACACACTGACTATCCGGCCCACCTCTGAGGCGTTTAGAGGTGTTCGTTGATTGCAGAGATCAGACGGGTGGAGATTTCCTCTTCGGTTCCCAGACCATCGACTGTTACGAGCAGCCCCTGCTCATCGAAGAAGTCGAGCACGGGACGGGTTTCCTGCTCGTACAGCGACAGGCGACGCTCGATCGCTTCGTCGGTGTCGTCGGCCCGGCCGCGGCTCTTCATGCGAGCGGTCACCTCGTCGAGGGGCACATCGAGATTGATCACAGCGTCCAAGCCGTCGTCGCCCACGGCGGACAACAACGCCTCAGCCTGGGGCAGGGTGCGCGGGTATCCGTCGAGGACGAAACCCGGACCGACCGCATCGGGTTCAGAGATCCTGTCGGCCACGATGCCGTTGATGATGTCGTCGCCGACCAAGCCGCCGGCGTCCATCACCTCTTTGGCTCGCATCCCCATCTCGGTACCGGCAGCGACCGCAGCGCGGAGCATGTCGCCGGTAGAGATGTGGGCCACGCCATAGGTGTTGACGATGTTGACACACTGGGTGCCCTTGCCGGCACCCTGTCGGCCGAAGATGACCAGACGAACTGTCACTTGAGGAATCCTTCGTAGTTTCGCTGCATGAGCTGGCTGTCGATCTGCTTGAGCAGTTCGAGGGAAACACCCACCCCGATGAGGATGGAAATACCGCTGAAGCCAACCAGGCCGGCAGTTGCGGCGCCCCCTAGGTACCACGCCAGCATGGCAGAAGGAATAAGGGCGACCAAACCAAGGAAGATCGCTCCCGGCAACGTGATCCGGTTGAGGATCTTGGCCAGGTGGGCTTCGGTCTGGGAGCCGGGGCGGATTCCAGGAATGAAACCACCCTGTTTCTTGAGGTCGTCGGCCCGGCGGATCGGGTCGAACGCAATTGAATTGTAGAAGTACGCGAAGCCGATGATCAGCGCACCGAACAGGAGGATGTAGCCCAGGTTCGTGGGATCGAACAGATTGTTGTTCACCCAGTTTCGAACCTCGTCACCCCAGGTCCAGTTCTCCCTGTTGGGATCACCCGATGTAGGCAGCACGTTCACCAGCAAGGTGGGCAGCTGCAGCAGCGACGATGCGAATATGACGGGGATCACACCGGCTTGATTGACTTTGAGCGGGATGTAGGTGTTGTTGCCACCCATCACCCGGCGACCCACCTGACGCTTGGGAAAGTTCACCGGGATACGCCGCTGACCCTGCTCGACAAAGACGATTGCGACGACGAGCATCGTCAGGAGAATCAGGGCGATCGCAATGACGCCGTACCGCGTGAGCACGCTGTTCTCACCCGCAGCCCAGAGCTGGATCGCGGTTGCGGGCAAGGCGGCCACGACCGACGCAAAAATGATGATCGACATGCCGTTGCCGATGCCCTTCTGGGTGATCAGTTCACCCATCCACATGACAACGGCGGTGCCAACCGTGATGCACAAGACGGCCAGAAGAACCCGACCCGCTCCACCTTCGGGGAAGATATTGATACCACTGCCGGTACCGAAGAACTGTTCGGGGCTGCGGTTCACCAGGAACACGATGCCGGTGGACTGGATCAATGCAAGGACAACCGTCAAGTAGCGGGTCCACTGTGTGATCTTGGCCTGACCGATCGCCCCTTGGCTCTGCCATTCCTCCAGCTTGGGAATGGCGACAGTGAGGATCTGGATGATGATGCTGGCGGTGATGTAGGGGAGGATTCCGAGGCTGAAGAAACTGAGGTTGGCGATACCACCGCCCGATAGCAGGTTCAAGTAGCCGAAGATTCCGCCGCTGCCCGAATCGCTGTTGTCCCGCAACAGCTGAAGCTGGTCGAGATCTACCCCGGGAGCCGGAATCTGAGCGCCGAGCCGGTAGATGGCCACGATGAAGATTGTGAAGAAGATTTTGTTACGAAGTTCAGGCGTACGCAGAACGTTGCGGATCGTGGCGAGCACCCGTTCAGGCTAGGCCCTCTGGCCGAACTTTTGATGGCATCCGCATGCACAATCACGTCCGCCGAAGCGGCTCTCCCCCGGACGGGACCTAAGCCCATTCCGGCCTCATCACATTTCTCATAGGTTCAGAGGTGGACAGGAATCAAACGTTCGGAGCAAGCATGGAACACCCAGCCCAGACCACCGCCCCCGCTCTTGTGGGTGACCGCACCGTCAACGAGATCGTTCTACCGGTTTCGTTCACCCGCATCGACGATCGGATCACCGGGATCGCCATCACACTTGCGCTCAAGTGGGCCATTCCACTGCATCTGGTGAATATCTCCGAGTCGGTGGACGCCACCGATCCAAAGCTCGATGCTTTCGCTGCGGATCTCAAGACTCGGCAGCCCAGCCTCGAGGTGCACCAAACCCATGTCTACGGACACGACGTCGCCACCGGTATCGCAGCAACGGTCCAGGCCCACTCGCTGCTTGTCATGGCCACCGATCATGCCGATGAGTGGAAGGTCAAAGGTTCGGTAGCCGAAAGCGTCCTCTTCCATGCCGGCGTGCCCGTGCTGTTGTTTGGGCCCAATGCCAACGAACTCGATCTCGAAGGTGACGTCGTCGTCGGCCTCGACGGATCGGTGTCGGCTGAGGCCGCACTTGAACCCGCAATCGCGCTGTCGAACGCCTTGAAAACCCAGCTGTGGCTGGTACAGGTCGTCGGTGACGTCGGCTCCGAAATCGACACCGATGTCGCCACCTACATCCAAGATCAAGCCTCGATGGTGGAGGGAACGGGCGTTCACGGCTGGGAGCTGATCCACAGCAACGATCCGGTGACCGCTCTCGAAGGGTTTGCCAACGCCAGGAACGCAGCATTTCTGGTGGCGGGCGCTCGCGGTCGAACCGATCCACATCGTAAGACGATGGGGAGCATCACAATGGGTTTGGTGGCCACCGCTCATCGCCCAGTACTCACGCTTGCGGTCTCGGAACCAAAGTTCACCGACGGCTCCTGAGTTCAGGCTGTATTGCTCGATCCCGCCTACGGTTGCCCTTCGCGCCAGTCCGGACGATCAGGGGCATCTTCTTCCCAACTGCGGACGAAGACCCGGATGGCTTTGATCTGTTCTGAAGACAACGGACCGGCGTAGTCGAGTGAGTACGCGCTCATCTGCGATCCGGGCACACCCACGGCGATGATCGTCTCGATTTGGCTGTCCGACGCAGCTTGAAGGAACTGCTCGGAATTGAGTGCCGGTCCGATTCCTCCTTCGCCGTTCAGACCATGACACGACGAGCAGTTGAACCCCCAGAGATTCTGGCCCTTGTCGGCCAGCGAAGCCAGGTTCGCTGCCCGCGATTCTTCCCGGGTGCTCGGCTCGAACCACCTGTAGAGGGGAAAGATTGCGGCGAGGACGAACATCAGCCCGGCGCCGATCATCATCACCCGGTTCGTGGATTGTTCGAGTTCCTCGTCGACTTCGTAGGGCATCAGCTGTGACTTTCGGTGGCACACGACGGGCCGCGGGGCGGCTCATCGATCTGGAAGGAGCCCGGCTGAGGACCATCCATCCGTTCGCCGGTGTCGATGTACAACAGCCCGTTCTCACCGATTTCGGTCGGGTACCGGTCCATTCCCGCGTGGTGCGGGACCGGTCACGTAGTCGCCGGCCCGGTTGAACGACGGTGACGCAACATCCTCGCCCGGTGCTCTGTCACAAACCCTGCGATGGGGGGAGGGCTTTGGTCCCTTCCCACCGCCCGATCCGGCGGCCAGAGTCGAGGCTATGAATTCTGCAGTTGTAGCCGGGAGCCTACGGTCCTCAGCCGAGAAGAACGGTAGGCTCGGCCCGTGACTGCAAGCTTGGGCCAGCCCGCGCCTACCCCCGGTACAACCTCACTCGATGCGCAGCAGCCTGCGCCTGCCAGCATTCCCGAGCCGGATCTCGCCATCGATTCCTCGTCTCCGACCAAGCCGACCGGACTGAAACAGGTCGTCGAGATCATCCCGGCTCATTGTTATGAGCGGTCGACGTGGCGGGGTCTTGCCCTGATCGCCAGGGACATGACGCTCTACCTCGTGGCGGTGGCTGGCTTGGTGGCCACCAACAATCCGCTGTTTGTTGTTCCACTGTGGATCCTCGCCGGCCTCGCCGTTTCCGGGCTGTTCGTTCTCGGTCACGATGCCGCTCACGACGCCTTCTTCGATTCCAAACGAGCAAACGCAATTGCGGCTCGACTCACCATGCTCCCGTCGCTCCATGCCACCGAAATCTGGGTCTTCGGGCACAACCGGGTGCACCACGGACATACCCTCAAACAGGGCATGGATTTCGTTTGGCATCCCTCGACCACCGAGCAGTATCTCACCATGAGCCGCTGGGGCCGTCTGCTCCACCGAATCGAGTGGGGTCCTCTCGGCGCCGGGCTGTACTACGGCCGGAACGTGTGGTGGAACAAGATGATCCGTTTCACCCCGCCGCCACGATGGGCAAAGGTCATGCGCAGAGATCAGCTTTTGGTGGGGCTTTTCGCCCTCATCACGCTGCTAGCTGCGGTTGGGTTCCAGGGAGGCACGGGCGTATGGACCTGGGTGAAGGCGGTGGTCATCCCGTTCGCCATCTTCTGCCAGGTGATCGGCTGGGTTGTGCATGTCCATCACATCCATCCCGACATTCGCTGGTGGCCCCGCCGTGAGTGGAACCGGTATCGGGGTCAAGTAGAGGGCACCACGGTGTTCCGCGGACCTCCCGGCTGGGAGTTCTTCTTCCACTGGATCATGGTGCATTTGCCCCATCACGTTGACATGCGCATTCCGTGTTACCGCCTCGAAGAAGCCGCTGCGGCAATCGAGGAACACTTCCCCGAAGACGTCGAAGAGAAACGCATCAGCCCGTCGAACTATCTGGCGTCGGTCCGGGCCTGCAAGCTCCACGACTTCGAATCAGGTACGTGGATGCCCTATCCCATCGCGACCAGCTAGGTTCTCCCTCTCGGGCGATGTGTTCTGGCGAACTGTTGAGCCTCCCGCAAACCGGCGACCGAAACGCCCGTGGAGCGGGAACGTCGATCGCCAGTTGAGGCGCGGCATCTCCGGATGGGATGTAGTGACGCTAGAACAGGACTAGCGGTTCATGTGCTGGTTGCCCGAAGCGGGCGGGCGCACGCTGAAGGGCAGAGGCACGATTTCTACGGTGCCACCAGCATTGGTGATCGCTTCTTCAGCGCTCTTGGACACGGCATGAGCCTTCACCGTGAGCGCCTTGTTGATCGGAGCGCCACGGCCCAGGATCTTGACCAGAGCACCCTTGTGGGTGAGACCTGCTTCGCGGAGGCTGTCGGGAGAGACGTCGGTGAGCTTGGCCTCGACCAGGGTGTCGAGGTTGATGCCTTGGTACTCCACCCGGAACGGGTTCTTGAAGCCACGTAGCTTCGGCAGACGGATCTGCAGCGGCAGCTGGCCGCCTTCGAACCGTGCGGGAATTGTGCCGCGAGCCTTTTGGCCTTTGTGGCCACGGCCGGCGGTCTTGCCGGCCTTGCCGGCGATACCGCGAGCCTTGCGCTTCCTGCGATGGGTTGAGCCCTCAGCAGGCTTGAGATCGTGAACCTTCATGTCTTAAACCTCTTCGACTTTGACGAGGTGCTGAACCCGGGCGATTGCACCGCGGGCAACAGGGTTGTCTTCCAGAGTGTTGGTCTTGCCGATTCCCCGGAGACCCAGCGCCCGCATTGTGCCACGGGTCTTTGGTTTGGACCCGATGATCGAACGGACCTGGGTTACTTTGATCTGCGCCATCTCGGTCTCCTAACTTCCAGCCTCTACCGAGCTGCGTCGGCGTGACTTCTCTGTTTCCTCGTACGCCTCGAGCATGCCCTTGGGCGTGAATTCCGAGGCATCGAGTCCTCGCAGACGAGCGATCTCGTCGGGCCGCTTCAGCGACTGAAGCGCATTGATGGTGGCTCGCGCGACGTTTATCTGATTGGCCGAGCCGAGACTCTTGCACAACACGTCGCGAATGCCTGCTTCTTCCAGAATGGAACGGGCCGCGCCACCGGCGATGACGCCGGTACCGGGAGCGGCGGGTTTGAGCAGTACTCTGCCTGCACCCTGGGTGCCGATCACCGGATGAGTGATCGTTCCGCCGGCCATCGGCACGTCGAACTGAAGCTTCCTCGCCTCTTCGGTGCCTTTCTGAATGGCGAGCGGTACTTCCTTGGCCTTGCCGTAGCCGAGGCCTACCCGACCGTTTTGGTCACCGAGCACCACTAGTGCAGTGAAGGCGAAACGACGGCCACCTTTGACCACTTTGGCCACTCGGTTGATGGTGATGACTCGTGATTCGCGGCCATCGCCGCGATCGTTTCCACGAGGGTTGTTTCCTTGGGGAGGTGCCATTGCTAGAACTCCAGTCCTGCTTCTCGGGCGGCATCTGCGAGGGCAGCGACCCGCCCCTGGTAACGGTTGCCGCCACGATCGAACACGACGGAGTTGACGCCGGCCTTCCTGGCCCGCTCCCCCATCGTTGCACCGACCGCTTTGGCTCCCTCGATGGTTCCAGATCCCTTGCGGAGATCGGCTTCGTAGGTGGACGCAGCGGCCAGTGTGCTGCCGCTCGAATCATCGATCAGCTGCACACTGATGTGTTTGTTGGATCGAAACACTGCCAAACGGGGGCGCTCGGGAGTTCCAACAACCTTCTTGCGCACACGGGCCTGACGGCGTTGCTTGAGTTCGGTCTTGGAGTTCGCCATCACTTGCCCGCCTTTCCGGCCTTGCGGATGATCCGCTCGCCGGTGTACATGACGCCCTTGCCCTTGTAGGGCTCGGGCTTGCGTAGGGAACGAATCTCCGCGGCAACCTGGCCGACGGCTTGTTTGTCGACCCCGTTCACGATGATCGTAGTGTTGTCGGGTACATCGAAGGTGATGCCGTCGGGGGCGTTCACATCGATCGTGTGGCTGTAGCCGAGCGACATCTCCAGCTTGGAGGGTCCCTTGGCTTGGGCTCTATAACCAACGCCGACGATCTGGAGTTCCTTCTTGAAACCGTTGGTCACGCCCTCGACCATGTTGGCAACCAACGACCGCGACAGGCCATGCAGAGCGCGACTATGACGCTCTTCATTGCTGCGGTCGAAGGTGAGGACGTCGTCATCCAAACTGACACTGATGACCTCGGGAAGTGTGTGAGTCAGGGTTCCCTTTGACCCTTTGACCTCGAGGTCCTGGCCCGAGATCTTCACCTCGACGCCGCTGGGCAACTGGATCGGGCTCTTGCCGATACGTGACATATCGTGCTCCTACCAGACGTAGCAGAGAACCTCGCCACCGACCTTGGCCCTGCGGGCTTCACGGTCGGTAACAAGTCCCTTGTTGGTGGACAGAACAGCTACACCAAGGCCGCCGTAGACCCGGGGGATCTCGGTGGAGGAGGTGTAGACCCGGAGGCCGGGTTTCGAGACCCGCTTGAGACCGGAGATGACCCGGGCCCGTTCGGGAGAATACTTCATGTTGATGGTCAGCGTACGGCCTGGCCCATCAGCATTGTCAGCGGAGACGTACGCACCGATGTAGCCCTCTTTGTAGAGGAGTCCGGCGAGCGCTTCCTTCAGCTTGGAGGCTGGCATCGACACTTCGTCGTGCATTGCGATGTTGGCATTCCGAATGCGGGTGAGCATGTCGGCGATCGGATCAGTCATTGTCATTGTGCAGTCCTCCTCACCAGCTCGCCTTGGTCACGCCCGGGATCTCACCGTTGTGGGCCATCTCACGAAGGCACACACGGCATAGACCAAAGCGCTTGTACACACTCTTTGGGCGACCACAGTTCTTGCAACGGGTGTAGGCCCGCACCTTGAACTTGGGCTTCTTCTGCTGTTTCTCGATGAGTGCTTTCTTGGCCATTACTGGGCTTGCCCTTCGCGTCGGAACGGGAAACTGAAGGCGTCGAGCAACGCCTTGCCGTGTTCATTGGTGGTTGCGGTGGTAACGATGGTGATGTCCATGCCTCGGGTGACATCGATTGTGTCGTAGTCGATCTCGGGGAACATCAGCTGTTCGTTGAGACCAAAGGTGAAGTTGCCTCGGCCATCGAAGGACCGAGGGTTGAGGCCGCGGAAGTCACGGATGCGAGGGATCGCCAGCGTGACGAGCCGGTCGAAGAACTCCCACATCATGTCGCCCCGTAGAGTGACCTTGGCACCGATGGCGTTGCCCTGGCGAAGCTTGAAGCTCGCAAGGGACTTCTTCGCCTTGGTGACCACCGGCTTCTGACCGGTGATGATGCCGAGATCTTTGGTGGCGTTCTCGAGGTTCTTGCTGTTCTGCAGCGCCTCGCCAACACCCATGTTGACCACGATCTTTTCGATCTTGGGAACCATCATGATGTTGGGCAATCCGAGATCGTCGAGCAGTTGGGCTCGGATCTCGTCGTTGTACTTGGCCTTCATCCGAGGCACGGTGAGTTCGGGTGCGCTCATCAGAGTTCTCCCTCGGGTATTTCGACGCCGGTCCGCTTGCAGACCCGAGTCTTTGAACCGTCGTCGTTCACCTTGTAGCCGACGCGGGTGGGCTTGGAATCCTTGGGGCTCAGGACCGCCACATTGGACACGTGGATCGGCATTTCCTTGTCGATTATGCCTCCGGGGTCTTCTGCACTCCGGGGTTTGGTATGGCGCTTGGCCACGTTCACGCCCTCCACGATCACTCTGTCGCGATCAGGAAAGGCCATGGTGACGACCCCATCACGTCCTTTGTCTTTGCCCGCAAGCACGCGGACCTTGTCTCCCTTACGGATCTTCATCAGATCACCTCCGGAGCGAGCGACACGATACGCATGAACTTCTTTTCGCGGAGTTCACGACCGACCGGGCCGAAGATGCGGGTTCCACGAGGCTGCTGCTGATCGTTGATGAGAACCGCAGCGTTCTCGTCGAAACGGATGTAGCTACCGTCGGGGCGGCGACGTTCCTTCTTGGTTCGAACAACGACGCACTTGACGACGTCGCCCTTCTTCACCTGGGCGCCAGGGATAGCGTCCTTGACGGTCGCCACGAATATGTCGCCGATTCCGGCGTAACGTCGTTTTGAGCCGCCCAGTACCTTGATACAGAGAACCTCGCGAGCGCCAGAGTTGTCCGCCACACGGAGGCGGCTTTCCTGCTGGATCATCGGGCACGCTCCAGAATGTCGACGAGACGCCAGCGCTTGTTCTTGCTCAGCGGGCGGGTTTCGGTGATTCGGACCTTGTCGCCAACGTTGAGAGTATTGTCCTCGTCGTGGACGTAGTAGCGGGCACGGTGCTGCACGGTCTTGGAGTACTGCGGATGCCTCGAGCGGCGAGTGACTTCGACAATGACGGTCTTGTCCATCTTGTTGGAATACACAACACCCTCGCGAACCTTGCGGTTGTTGCGATCTGAACCGGTTGCGGCGGCAGGTTCTGTTGCAGATTCCGCAGCGGTTGGCTCGGCTTGTTCGACTGTTGTTGTTTCTTCAGCCATCACTGGGCTCCTGCTAGTTCACGGCGACGCTGCTCGGTCTTGATTCGAGCGACATCCTTCTTGACCTCCCGAATACGGGCGGTGTTGGCGAGCTGACCGGTGGCCAACTGGAATCGAAGGTTGAAAAGTTCCTTCTTCGCATCGCCCAGGCTCTCGACGAGCTCGGCGTCGGACTGTTCAGCTACTAGGTCAGCCATCGAATCCATCCTCTCGGGTCACGATCTTCGCCTTGATCGGAAGCTTCTGAATCGCACGATTCAAGGCCCCCTTGGCGACCTCCTCGTTCGGGTAGGAGAGTTCGAACAGCACCCGACCTGGCTTCACCACGGCAACCCAATGCTCTGGGTTTCCCTTGCCTGATCCCATACGTGTTTCGGCCGGCTTGGCGGTAACGGGTTTGTCGGGGAAGACGTTGATCCACACTTTTCCGCCACGCTTCACGTGACGAGTCATTGCGATACGGGCTGCTTCGATCTGTCGGCTGGTGATCCAACCAGGCTCGAGTGCCTGGATGCCGTACTCACCGAAGTTGACCTGAGTGGCGCCTTTGGCGGCTCCTCGGGTACGACCCCTCTGATGTTTGCGGTGGGCCACCTTCTTGGGCATAAGCATGATCAGTCACCATCTCCAGGTCGGAACGAGAGATCCTCGGTCTTGTCCTTCAGGGATGCCTCAATGGCCTCTTCTTCGGCCAGGAGACGCTCGAACTCGGGGTCGGCCTCACGCACCAGCGGTGCAGGCTCGGTTGCGCCTTCGGCCTCTTCGACCCGAGCCGGGCGGCGTCGAGACGACACGACCTTCTTGGGAGCATCGCCGGGACCATCGCCCAGAGCTGCGGCTGCAGCCGCTTCCTTGGCCTTGTCGGCTACCGAAGACTTGTAGGGGAGGATGTCGCCCTTGTACAACCACACCTTGACACCGATTCGGCCATAGGTGGTGTGCGCCTCACGGAGGCCGTAATCGACATCGGCCCGCAACGTGTGCAGCGGAACTCGACCTTCCCGGTACCACTCGGTACGGCTCATCTCTGCACCACCGAGGCGGCCTGAACACTGAATCCGAATGCCCTTGGCGCCGGCCTTCATAGCCTGCTGGACAGCCCGTTTCATTGCCCGCCGGAACGCCATACGACCGGCCAGCTGATCGGCAACGCCCTGAGCGATCAGGGCAGCGTCGAGTTCGGCGCTCTTGATCTCGATGATGTTGAGCTTCACCCGAGGGTTCCCGGTGAGCTTGCTGAGCCCCTGACGAAGGCGGTCTGCTTCGGACCCCTTGCGCCCGATCACGATCCCGGGACGAGCTGTGTGCACGTCGATCTGGAGCTTGTCGCGGGTTCGCTCCACCTCGATGCGGCTGATCGCCGCATTGGGAAGTTCGGTCATGAGGTAGCTGCGGATGTTGCGGTCCTCGATGAGGTAGTCGCGATACTGGTCGCGGTCGGCGATCCAGCGGGACTTCCAATCGGTGGTGATTCCCAGGCGGAAGCCATAGGGATTTACTTTCTGACCCATCTACTCTTCCTCTCCTGCGCTGTCACGCTGGCTTTTGGGTAGTAAGAAGCCAGCGGCTTCAGCGGCCTCGGCGCTGGCGAACCAGACCTCTGCCTTGGTGCGGTTGTAGAAGCTCGATCCCGGCACGTGGTAGAGCTTGGAGCTCGCATTGCCCTTGATCTCGAAGCCCTCGGGCATGTTGTCTGGATCTCCGTCGATCAGAGCACGGGAGCCCTCGCCATAGGGTGTTTCATCTACGGCATTGACCTCGCCATCGCCATCGCTGTCGATGGTGGTGCTGACCGCTTCGCTCTCCACGGCCTCAGAGGTTGGGGTGTCGGCGGAGGTGGGGTCTGACCCCTTTGCTGCAACGGCCTTGGGCTTGTCGGCGGAGGGTTCTGATCCCTCAGCGCGGGCTCTTCTTCACGCGAGCGGCGCGATCCCCGCCGGGCTTCTTCTTCGATCCGCCCTTGGATTCGAGCCCCTGAGCGCGACGGTCGATCTCGTCGTCGGTCAATCGGGCGACTTCCACGGTGATGTGGCATGTGCGCTTGTTGATTCGTCCGGCGCGGCCGCGAGCACGAGGGCGGAAACGCTTCAGCGTCGGTCCTTCGTCGGCATAGCAGGCGGACACGAAGAGTTCCTCGGTAGGGATCTCCTCGTTGTGGTTGGCATTGGCCACCGCAGAACGGAGCGCCTTGGCGATGTCCTGGGAGGCTTTGCGCTGGCTCAGGGCCAGAGTTTCGATGGCGTCGACCACATGATCGCCCCGGATCAAGTCGAGAACGACGCGGACTTTGGAGGCCGACATGCGAACGAACTTGACCTCAGCCCGTGCGTGGGGCCGGTCGTGCGTAGGTGCGATGGTCATCGCTTGCCCGTCCGTTCCTGGCCGGCGTGGAACCGGAAGGTCCGGCTGGGGGAAAACTCACCGAGCTTGTGTCCCACCATCGATTCGGTGACATAGACCGGCACATGCTTACGGCCGTCGTGGACCGCAATCGTGTGGCCGATCATGTCGGGGATGATTGTGGAACGACGTGACCAGGTCTTGATGACCTTCTTTTCGTTCTTCTCGTTGAGGGCATCGACCTTCTTGAGCAAGTGCTCGTCGATGAAGGCGCCCTTCTTCAAACTACGTGGCATAACTACCTCCGTCCGCCACGGGTCCGCCTACGGCGGATGATCTGATCATCGGACTCTTTGCCCTTCTTACGGGTGCGACCCTCGGGTTTGCCCCACGGCGAAACCGGATGGCGACCTCCTGAGGTCTTACCTTCACCGCCACCATGGGGGTGATCGACGGGGTTCATGGCCACGCCACGAGTTTGAGGGCGCTTACCCTTCCAGCGACTGCGACCGGCCTTGCCGACCTTGATGAGCTCGAACTCGGAATTGCCGACCTCACCGATGGTGGCGACGCAATCGATGGGGACTCGGCGCATCTCGGTGGAGGGCAGGCGCAACGTTGCGGTGTCGCCTTCTTTGGCGACGAGCTGCACGCTGGTTCCGGCCGATCGGGCCATCTTGGCTCCGCCACCAGGCTTCAGTTCGACGGCATGAACAACGGTACCGACGGGGATGAAACGCATCGGCATCGCATTGCCGGGCTTGATGTCGCTGCCGGAACCACTACGTACCTTGTCGCCAACGGTGAGGCCCCTGGGGCAGAGGATGTAGCGCTTCTCGCCGTCGTGATAGTGCACGAGGGCGATGCGACTGTTGCGGTTGGGGTCGTACTCGACGCTGGCCACTGTGCCGTCTACGCCGTCCTTGTTGCGGCGGAAATCGATCACCCGATACCGACGCTTGTGACCGCCGCCCCGGTGACGACTGGTCTTGCGACCGTGGTTGTTGCGACCGCCGGTCTGGCTCTGCTTGGCCAGCAGGCTCTTCTCCGGAGTTGACGTAGTGACGTCACCGAAGTCGCTACTGGTCTGGAACCGACGACCGGCACTGGTTGGTTTGCGCTTGCGAATAGCCATGATTCAGACCTCTCAGCTTCCGTAGAGCTCGATCGAGCCCTCGGAAAGGGTGACGATTGCTCGTTTGGTGTCGGATCGCTTGGACGTGGAGTTGGTTCGACGGTTGCGGACGGTCTTGCCTTTCCGAACCATCGTGTTGACCTTCTTGACCTTCACGCCGTCGAAGATCGCTTCTACCGCATCGGCGATCTCTGGCTTCGACGCAGTGGGGTGAACGACAAAGGTGTATGTATCGAGTACCTCTGCCTGGTTGTAGGTCTTCTCCGAAATGATTGGCTTGATGATGACGTCGTGGGGGTCGCGCATGGTTCCTCCTCTACTTTCCGCTCTGAAGGGCCGCTCGGGCCACGGCTGACCGCGGTGAGACGTGCTGATTGGTCGAAAGTTCAGACATCGGTCAGCCTCTACTTCCCTGCCGAGGCGGCGCCGGCGTCAACGAGCGTCTCCTTGTCGAAGACCAGGTAGTCGGCGACCAACACGTCATAGGTGTTGAGCTGATCAACGCTGATCACATGAACATCGGTGAGGTTCCGGAAGCTCTTCCAGACGGCGTCGGCGGCACGATCGATCACGACCAGCGCCTTGCCTTCGACCTTGTTGGCCGCCAAGACGGCTTTGGCCTGCTTGGTGCTTGGAGAATCGATTCCCCAGCTGTCGACGACAACAACCTTGTTGTCGCCGGCCCGGTCCGACAGTGCGCTGCGAAGAGCAAGCTTCACCATCTTCTTGGGTGTCTTCTGGCTGTAGTCGCGGGGCTTGGGGCCATGGGCCACACCGCCGCCTACCCAATGGGGCGAACGGGTGGAGCCTTGACGGGCTCGGCCGGTGCCCTTTTGACGCCACGGCTTGGCACCGCCGCCGCGAACCTCGGCTCGGGTCTTGGTGCTGTGGGTGCCGGCCCGTCGGGCAGCCAGTTGGGCAGTGACGACTTGGTGCATGACAGCGACGTTGGGTTCGATACCGAAGAGGGATTCGTCGAGCTCGAGGGAGCCAGCCTTGGATCCCTTGGCCGACGTGACAGCTACAGCAACCATCAGGCGCTCACCTTCTTCTTCGCAGCATTGCGGACCATGACGACACCGTTCTTGGCTCCGGGCACTGCGCCCTTGACCATGATGGCGCCGTTCTCTGTGTCGACCTTCACGATGGTGAGGTTCTGCTGAGTGGTTCTTTGGTTTCCGGCGTGACCGGCCATCTTCTTGCCCTTGAACACACGGGCGGGGGTGGCGCATTGACCGATCGAGCCGGGCATGCGATGCACCAGGTGGGCACCGTGGGTGGCGCGCTGCCCGGCGAAGTTGTGACGCTTCATGACGCCGGTGAAGCCTTTGCCCTTGCTGGTTCCGGTGACATCGACGATGTCGCCGGCGGCGAAGGTATCGAGAGAGATCTCTTGGCCGACTTCGTACTCGCTCACATCGTCGAGGCGCAGTTCGAGCAGTTCGCGGCCCGCTTCGACACCGGCTGAGTCGAAGTGGCCCTGTTCAGGCTTGTTGATCTTGCGACGGGCGGGACCGAAGGTGACTTGGAGTGCGTTGTAGCCGTGGCGTTCGACCGTCTTGATCTGAACAACCCGCACGGGCTGTACTTCGATCACAGTGACGGGAAGAAGATGGTTGTCTTCACTCCACACCTGTGTCATGCCGGCCTTGCGGCCGACGATTGCTTTTACAGTCATCGCTTGCACTTTCGTCAGCGGGCTCAGGGCGGCCTGGGCCGTACACGTACTTGTTGAGTCTTATGCCGAACGGTTCCCCACACGGGCGTTGGAGCCAGGTGCGCAGGGCCTACTCAGACCGAACTTCTACACGCTATCGGGCACATCGATGTTGCCCACCTTGCAGCTCTGTGACGAATAGCATTCCACCCGGATTCGCCTCGATCGGGACGCCCACCCGCGCACGAATGGACCACCACTCGCCCATTGCGGCGTCATGTGCCGAATCCACTACCCGAGCGGGCTAGGTCTTGCGCCGACGAACGGCTCAGACCTGTTGAATCTTGATCTCGATGTCGACGCCGGCGGGCAACTCGAGACGCTGGAGCGAGTCCACCGTCTTGGGGTTGGGCTCCAGAATGTCGATGAGCCGCTTGTGGATCCGCATCTCGAAATGCTCTCGCGAATCCTTGTACTTGTGAGGCGAGCGGATCACGCAGAAGCGATGCTTCTCGGTGGGCAGAGGGATCGGGCCACGGAAGGCAGCATTTGTGCGCTGGACGGTGTCGACGATCTGCTTGGTGCTCTTGTCGATGATGTCGTGATCGTAGGCCTTGAGACGGATCCGGATTTTCTGTGAAGCAGCCATTATTTGAGGATTTTGGTGACTCGGCCGGCGCCGACGGTGCGTCCGCCTTCGCGGATGGCGAACCGGAGGCCTTCGTCCATGGCGATCGGGTTGATCAACTCGACTGTCATCTCGGTGTTATCACCAGGCATACACATCTCAGTACCAGCCGGCAACGTGACCGCACCAGTGATATCAGTGGTCCGGAAATAGAACTGCGGCCGATAGTTCGCAAAGAACGGCTTATGACGGCCACCCTCATCCTTGGTCAACACATACACCTGAGCCTCGAACTCGGTATGAGGAGTAATCGACCCCGGAGCAGCCAACACCTGACCACGCTGCACCTGATCCTTCTCAATCCCACGCAAAAGGGCACCAATATTGTCCCCCGCCTGACCCTGATCCAACAGTTTCCGGAACATCTCCACCCCGGTACAGGTGGTCTTCTGCGTATCCCGAATACCAATGATCTCCAGCGCGTCACCAGTGTTGACAATCCCCTGTTCCACCTTGCCAGTCACAACCGTGCCACGACCAGTAATAGAAAACACGTCCTCGATCGGCATCAAGAACGGCTTATCCAACTCACGCACCGGCTCAGGAATATAGGAATCAACCTGATTCATCAACTCCATCACCTTCTCCCCAGCATCCGCGTCACCCTCCA